>NZ_JARUBL010000001.1:4436250-5730000 GCF_029626155.1 Solwaraspora sp. WMMD1047
CGTCACCTGGGTCATCGGGTCCGCTCCAGACCGTGCTCGACCGAGACGCGTTCGATCTCGGCCGGACTGCCGGCCATGATCGTCCGGGCGTGCTCGGTGACCA
The DNA here is from genome assembly GCF_029626155.1 of Solwaraspora sp. WMMD1047. Taxonomy (NCBI): domain Bacteria; kingdom Bacillati; phylum Actinomycetota; class Actinomycetes; order Micromonosporales; family Micromonosporaceae; genus Solwaraspora; species Solwaraspora sp. WMMD1047. The sequence continues at coordinate 4,436,354 of NZ_JARUBL010000001.1, forward strand.
GTTCGACCGGCCAGTCCCACCAGGCCGCACGCAACAGCCGCTCGACGTCGGCGTCGTCGAAACGACGCCGGATCTGCCGGGCCGGGTTGCCACCCACGATCGTGTACGGCGGCACGTCGGCGGTGACCACCGAACCGGCCGCGATGATGGCGCCGTCGCCGATGCGTACGCCGGGCATCACGATGCTCTGGTAGCCGAACCAGACGTCGTTACCGACGACCGTGTCGCCGCGGCTGGGCATGCCGGTGATCAGATCGAGAGTCCGCTCGGCCCAGGCACCGCCGAAGATGGCGAACGGGAAGGTCGAGACGCCCATCATCGGATGGTCGGCGCCGGCCATCAGGAAGCGGGTGCCGGCGGCGATGGCGCAGTACCGGCCGATGATCAACCGTTCCGGGCCATATCCGTAGAGCACGTTGCGGTGGGCGAAGCCGGTCGGGTCCTCGGGGTCGTCGTAGTAGGTGTACTCGCCGACGACGATCCGGGGGGACTCGACCAGCGGCCGGAGGAAAACCACCCGCTCATGTGCGGGCAGCGGGTGCAGAGCCGTGGGATCTGGTTGCGACATGACTTCCAATCGGGTCGGCGGAACCGGCGAGCCGTCGTCGCCCAGCTCCTTAGTGCGACGTCTGTAGCGATAAGATCGTGGCATGGTCCTTCGACGGTCAACAACCGGTTTCCCCGGCGAACCGGGAACGGGGCCGGACAGCAGAGTCGCCACCCCGGTGCGCCGGCCCGGCGGACGCAGCGCCCAGATCCGTCGGCGCGTGCACGACGCGGTCCGCACCCAACTGGTGGAGGGCGGCTATGACGCGTTGACCGTGGATGGCGTGGCGGACCGCTCCGGGGTGCACCGCACCACCGTCTACCGGCGTTGGCGTGACGTCGGTGGACTGCTGGCCGACGTCCTCACCGAGGCGACGAACGACGACTGGCGCCCGCCCGACACCGGTTCCCTCGACGGTGACCTCGTCGCGGTGAATCTCGAGGTCCACGCCGCGCTCACCGCGGACCCGCCCGTAACCGCCGCCCTGATCGCCGCGTCGTTCCGATCCACCCAGGCGGCCGACGCCCTTCGGATCTTCTGGACGGACCGGTACGAACGCTGCGCCAGGATCGTGCACCGGGCCGCCGGACGCGGTGAGATCCCCGAACACACCGATCCCCGCCGGCTGCTGGTCGCCGCCACCGCACCGATCTACCACGAGATCGTTCTGCTTCGGACGTCCATCAGCCCGGACGTCGCCGAACAGACGGCCCGCGCGACCGCCACCGCGGCCAGAGCCGGCGCCTTCGCGGACCGCCCCGACTCGGGCCGGCGTGAACCGCCCGAAGAAACGGCCTGACCAGCGGCCAGCCGCCCCGCGACCGCATGGGTACGCGTTTCGAGTGGCCTTTGTGCGCCCGGTAAGCCAGAGCCGGCGATGTGGCTCTGCTCGCCGGAGACCGCGATGACTAGCGTCGGTGGCGTGGAGATTCAGCGGGCACAGCAGCTGTGGCGGCCCAACCAGGGCTGGCTGAACACGGCGAGCTACGGCTTGCCGCCCGAACCGGCGTGGGAGGCCCTGCAGAAGGCGCTCGCCGACTGGCGAGTGGGGCGTACGTCATGGGAGGGCTGGGATACGTCCACGTCGCGCTCCCGTACCGCGTTCGCGCACCTGATCGGCGTCAGCGCAGCGGACGTCGCGGTCGGCAGCGCGACGTCGCAGCTGCTCGCCCCGGTGGCGGCGGCCCTACCGGCGGGGGCGACCGTGGTGGTCCCCGAGGTCGAGTTCACCTCCAACCTCTTCCCGTGGCTGGTGCAGGAGCAGCGCGGGGTCCGGGTCCGTACCGTCCCGCTGGCCGGTCTCCGCGACGCGATCGACACCGAAACCGATCTCGTCGCGTTCAGTCTGGTGCAGTCGTCCGACGGCGCGATAGCCCCGTACGAGGAGATCGTGGCCGCCGCCCGCGCGCACGGCGCCCTGGTCGCGGTCGACGCCACCCAGGCGTGTGGCTGGCTCCCGTTCGACGCCGGACTCGCCGACACCGTCGTCGTCGCCGCGTACAAATGGCTGATGGCCCCGCGCGGCGCCGCCCTCGCCTACTACGCACCGCACCTCCGTGACCGGATGCGCCCCGACGCGGGCAACTGGTACGCCGGCACCGACCCGTACTCCACCTTCTACGGACCGCCGCTGCGCCTCGCCGATGACGCGCGGCGTTTCGACATCTCCCCGGCCTGGTTCAGTTGGGTCGGCGCCGCTCCGGCCCTGGAACTGCTGCTGGAGGTCGGCGTGCCGGCGGTCCACGCGCACAACGTGGCCCTGGCCAACCGGCTCCTCACCGGTCTGGGGCGGCCGTCCGGCGACAGTGCGATCGTGACCGTGGAGGTACCGGGCGCGCAGGAGAGGCTGCAACAAGCCGGTGTGCGCGCCGCGGTCCGCGCCGGCCGGATCCGCGCCTCCTTCCACCTCTACTCCACCGAGGCCGATGTCGACCTCGCCCTTGATGCGCTGACCAGCTGACACCGGTCGCGGCTATTTCCGCCGGACGTCCGGCTATGTCATTTTGCGCGCCGAGAAGAACACCATGATCGGCCAGCCCTCCACAGGACAGCCCTGATCAGTGGAAATGCGGCGCGCGTCTGCGAGTTCCACGGCCACGGTCCAGTCACAACCACCGCCAGGCGGTATCAATCACGCGGCTACCGCATCAGTCACGGTTAGGCCGGCCACGTCCGGCTCCCCCGGATCCCACCACCGATCGGAGGAATGCCGATGTCCATGTTCAAGAGGCTGCTCGTGGTGACAGCCCTGGCCGGCTCGCTGCTGCTGGCCGGCACAGCCGCCTACGCCATCGTGACCGTGCGGTCGGGCTCGGTCACCGACCAGCAGCAGTTCGTCCACGACACCAACCCGTTCACGACCGGTTCGGCGGCCTTCGTCACCGTCCCCACGTCGTGGACTTCGATGACGATCACCAGCCCGCACATGTTCGACGCCCGGTTCACCGCCGAGGCGCGGTGCGCCGGAAACGCCGGCTGGTGCTCGGTTCGGATCATCCTGGTCACCCCGGCCGGTGTGATCACCGAACTGGATCCGGTCGTCGGCACCGACTTCGCGTTCGACTCGGCGCCGGCGGACACCGGCGAGGGGCATGCCATCGAACGCACCTCGGCGGTCATGGCACCGGGTAGCTACCGCTTCGGTGTGCAGGTCGCGGTGGTCGGCGGCGCCACGGCGGCGTGGCTCGACGACTGGACCTTCACCGTGGCGGCTGTCCGTCCGTAGCGGTGCGCCTGCGGACAACAGGTCCGTGAGGTGCGCCAACGGTACGCCGCGCGGCGCCGGACGAGGGCTTTCGCAGGTCACTGGTGAACTGTGGAAGCCCTCACGCGGAGCCGTACCGGGCCAGAGGCTCGACCTCGACGCGACGGCCGTCCGCCCCCGGTGCCGGCCACCCCGCCGCCGGCCACCTGCTCGCTGCCATCGTCCTACCAGGCGCTCATCGCCGACGACCGCAACAGGTACCTCTTCTCCGCCGGTGCAAGCTCCGGGGCCAGAGCCGGTACCTCATGCTCGTCGAGGCGATCGGAGCGAATGGCCGCTACTTCCGTTCGTTCACGGCCACCAGTAAGGCCAACAGCGGGACGAGACCCAAGATCCGGCAATGATTACGATCCGCTGCCGTACCGGCCGGGCCTGCTGACCCTGCAGTACTGACGACACAACGACGGAGGTAAAGCTTCGTCATCCCATGCTGTCACCCAGGGATGAGCAGAGGCCATGCCCGTCGATGGGGCACGGCCTCTGACCTGGTGGGCGATACTGGGATCGAACCAGTGACCTCTTCGGTGTGAACGAAGCGCTCTCCCGCTGAGCTAATCGCCCTCAGCGCGCCTGACTGTACCCGATCCGGTCGGCCGCCCGCACCACCGGGTCCCCCGCGCGCCGGGCCTCAGTTGGTGGCCAGATAGGCCAGTACCCGGGCGATGACGTCGATGCCCAGGCTCAACTTGAGCGACAGCAGCACGACGCCGCTGACGAAGACCACGCCGACCAGTCCGATCATGATGCGTACCGGCCAGGACTGCCGGGTCACCCACCTGGTCCAGCCCTGGACGTTGCGCCGGGTGAAGGCGAGCAGCCGCTTGGCCCAGTGGAACTCGATCGCCCAGATGCCCAGGCCGGCGATGACCAGCAGCCAGCCGGGGCCGGGCAACGGGATCAGGGCGATGCCGATCACGACCACCAGCGCGCCGGCGATCGAGACGACGCCCTTCAGGGCGAGGCGGCCGGTGGGATTGGAACGGATCAGCTCCAGGGTGGTCCGCAGTCGCTGCCGCACGGTGCTGCGCTGCCGGGGGGCCGCGAGCATGGTGTCCCCGTCCTCATCGGCCGGGGCGTGTCCCGGTCCGGCGCATTTGTCCTTCGGCATGGCATTCCTCCCCGCCCCGGCGGACCCATGCGCCAGGTCCCCTATCGGCTCCCCCTGACCGGCTACCCCGTCCGGCGGCGAGCCAACCGCAGCCGCCGACGCCGCGGTGAGGCGATCCATTGAGGATGCTTTCGTGGTCATTCGACCCCCAGTGTCACGCCAGCCCGTCACTCAACAGGACGACTGGACGTTACCGGAGTGAGTCGACGTCCGAACCATCCGGCACCGGGTGGGGATCGGTTACCTGGATAGAACTAGACATCCTACCTAAATCTTGGATTTCGAGCGGCGTTTAGGGATCGTCTTCCCACTACTGGGTGAGATCGGCGTATGGCGGAGCGTAACCACGAGTATCACCTGAGGATGGGAAAAGCGGGACACATACGTCCCGCAGCGGTGCCGGGGGGAGAACGTCCATGAGTGTCATCCGACCCACGACAGTCGAGGTAGAGACGTCGTTGAGACTCGTCGCACCTGACGCCACGGCACTGCCGGTGCGCGCCAGTCTACGGTACGACCCAGCCGATCCATATGCGGTTCATGTCCTGTTTCATGCCGAATCTGCCGGGGGTGAGGCGGTCAGCTGGTCTTTCGCCCGTGAACTTCTGGTGACCGGGCTGGACGAACCGGCCGGAATTGGTGACGTCCGGGTGTGGCCCTGGGCGACACCGCGCGGAGACTTCGTTGCGCTGGCTCTCTCGTCGCCGGACGGAAACGCCCTCTTCGAGGTTCCGCGCAGCGTTCTGGTCCGCTTCCTCCGCCGCACCTACGTCGTGGTGCCCCGCGGCCGGGAGAGCGAGCACCTGGACGTCGACGCGGCGGTCAACCGGCTGCTGGCCGGTCGCTGACCACCACCCGGCGCGGGCCGGGAAGCACAGCGCCAGCCGGGCGCCGCACGGAGCTGCCGACTCCGTACGGCGCCCGGTCGCGCTCACCGGGTCAACCGTGCGTGGTGATCCCGCCGTCGACCGGGATCACCGCCCCGGTCAGGTACGACCCGGCCCGGGAGGCCAGGTAGATCGCCGCCCCGGCCATGTCGTCCGGACGACCGATCCGACCCAGCGGCACCTGGTGCTCGATGGTGGCGCGACTGGCGGGATCGTCCAGTGCGAAGGCCATCATCTTGCTCTCGAACGGGCCGGGAGCGATCGCGTTCACCGTGATGTGCTCGGGCGCGAGCTGGTGGGCGAGGCTGCGGGTGAGCATGTGCACGGCCGCCTTGGTGGCCGAGTATGCGTACACCTCCATCCATGGCACCCGGATGCCGTCGATCGACCCGATGTTGATCACCCGGGCCGGATCGTCGGCGCTGGCCGAGGCGCGCAGCGCCGGCAACAGTGCCGTGGTGAGCCGGAAGACCGCCTTGACGTTCACCGCCCACAGCTTGTCGAAGGCGCTCTCCGGGTAGGCCTCCAGCGGCGCTCCCCAGGTCGCGCCGGCGTTGTTCACCAGCACGTCGAGTGCCGGCCCGCGACGCAGCACGTCCGCCGCCAGCCGGGCGGCGCCCGCGTCGCTGGACAGGTCGGCCGGGATCGCCTCGCAGTGGCCGAGCTGGGAGAGCTGATCGGCGACCTCGGCACAGACCTCGGCCTTGCGGGACGAGACGATCACCCGGGCGCCGGCCTCGACGAAGCCGCGCGCGATCATCAGGCCGATCCCCCGCGACCCGCCGGTGACGAGCACCGTCTTGCCTTCGACCGAGAAGAGTCCCGCCATGCGCACCCCTTGAAAATCGTTCGGCATCACTCTGGTGACGGCGCCAACACCTCAGCTACCGCCCCTGCCCGCCCTGCTCACCCTGGCACTCGCCGGCGGTGGGGCCGCCGCCGCACCACCATCAAACACCGAGCCGACCGCCGCCGCCGCAGTGGCCCCGGCGACCACCGGCTGGCGGTTCCTCGACGTTCCCGGTCACGACGGCCTGCCCTGCGGGCGAATCTGCATACCAATCCCCCGGGAGCCGGGGTGACCATCACCGATGGCAGCTGGGTCGACGTGCCGCTGCGGTCAGCGCCCCGATGGCGCGGGACCGCGTTTCGCGGCGGACCCGCCGGGTACCCAGCGCCGACGACCACCGGTCGGCGGGTGGCGCGCGCCCCCGCCCATGACGGGTAACCGGAGGAGGTCTGCGATGTCGGACGCGGTAACCCTGATCCAACAGGACCATCGGACGCTCGCGGCGCTTCTCGACCGGATGCGGGATCCGGCCGCCGACCGGGCGACGCTCGTCGAGGACACGGTCGCCCGGGCCACCGCCCACCTGCGGGCCGAGGAGAAGGTGTACCCGATTCTGGCCGGCACCGACCCGGTCGAGTACGGCGAGGTGCACCGGGGGGTACCGGCCAGCGGCGAGGTGGAGGAGCGGCTGCGGATCCTGCGGGCGGCCGATCCGGACGACGCCGAGTTCGACCGCGCGCTGCGGGAGCTGACCATGGTGTTCACCCGGCACGTCGGCGAGGAGGAGGCCGAGTTGCTGCTGCACGCCGGTAGGCGGATCGATCCCGACACGCTCTCCGCGGCGACGGCCATCTTCGACGCCCGTCGCCGCCAGGAACTGCGCGTGTACGGCATCGACGACACCTCGGGATGAATCCGGAAAGCCGCAGGTGGCGGGCGGTCCGCATCGGCGCGCGGGGGTGCGCGGGTGGGCGCCTCCGGTTACCGTCGGGGAGATGGTCCGTTTCGGTCAGCACACCGGTGAGGCGGACGGGGAACCGCCCGTCCACGGCGACGCCGGCATTGCCACCATCACCCTGCGTGATCTCTCCGGGACCAGCCGTCTGCGCCGACCTCGGCTGCTCGACCAGCACCTGTTGCTGCTCTGCACGGTCGGGCACGGAACCCAGGAGGTCGACTTCCAGGTCCACCCCTGCCGGCCCGGGACGTTGATCTGGGCCCGGCCCGGCCAGGTGGTCCGCTCCGGCGGGCAGCCCGGCCTGGACGCCATCATCGTGACCTGGCGTCCGGAGGTGCTGACCGGTCTCGGCTCCGCGGACCCGTCCACGATCCGGCACGGGACCGGGTACTGGCAGCTCGCCGGCGAGGACGAGGACGCGGTGATCAACGAGGTCAGCCAACTGGTGGTCGACTGCCAGCGGCACCGCGCCGGCGAACCCGCCGCCGACCTGCTACGCCACCAGCTCGCGGTGCTGCTCCTGCGCCTCGCCCTGCTGCCCACCGACGGCGCCCGCACCGGCAGCGCGGACCGACCGCCGGCCCGGACCGGGGACCGCGCCGGGGCCGGCGCCGGGCGTCCCGCGGCCGGCCGGCTACTCACCCTGGACCGGTACCCGGGCGGCGCGACCGCGCCCGGCCGCCCCCGCAACGACGGCCCGCCGGTACGCGATTCCGGCAACGGCGCGGTCAGCGGCGGCATGGCCGGTACGTACCAGCGCCTGCGGCACGAGTTGGAGCGGTCGCACCGCGACACCCGGCGGGTGGAGGACTACGCGGAGCGGCTGGACTGCTCGGTCCGGACCCTCACCCGGGCCTGCCTGGCCGTCACCGGACGCAGCGCCAAACAGGTCATCGACGACCGGGTCGCCCTGCAGGCGATGCGGCTGCTGGCCGCCACCGACACGCCGATCGCGGACATCGGACGGTGGCTCGGCTTCCCCGAACCGACGAACTTCGGGCGGTTCTTCCAGCGTGAGGTCGGGCAGAGTCCCGGAGCGTTCCGGGCCACCCTGGGCGGCGGCCGGTCGGACCCGGCCGGGCGGCCCGCCGCCGAGCCCCGCCCGCCGCGGCTGCCCGGCCAGCGTCACAGCGGGTGAGCCGAGCGGGCATGATGGGCAGGTGCAGATATCCGCGCGCGGGGACTACGCGGTCCGGGCGGCGCTGAGCCTCGCCGCCGCGTACCCGTCACTGCTGTCCGCCCTGGCGATCGCCCAGCAGCAGGAGATGCCCCGCAAGTTTCTGGAGGCGGTCCTCGCCGACCTGCGCCGGGCCGGGGTCGTCCGGGCCCAACGCGGGGCCGAGGGTGGCTACACGCTGTCGCAGCCACCCCGGGAGATCACCATCGGTACGGTGCTGCGCGCGGTCGACGGCCCGCTCGCCGGGGTCCGCGGTCTGCGCCCGGAGGAGACGACGTACGCCGGTGCGGCCGAGAACCTCCCCGGGCTCTGGGTCGCGGTGCGGGCGGCGGTCCGTGAGGTGGTCGACGAGGTGAGCCTCGCCGAACTGGTCAGCGGCCGAATGCCGGCGCACGTGCGTAAGCTCACCGCCCGCCCGGACGCCTGGCAGCCACGCTGACCCTCCGATCAGGACCTGGCGGCTCCGCTGCGCAAGATCGACGCGCAGGTTTGGCGAACAGGCGTTCGGGGCATCTACCCGGCACCCCGGTCGACATCTGACAAGAACGAAGGGAGCACAGCGATGGGTCTGATGTTCCGTAAGCGCAAGCGGTACGGCCCGTTGATCCTGAACTTCACCGAGAACGGTTTCTCGTCGTGGAGCATCAAGATCGGCCGTTGGTCCTGGAACTCGCGGGCCCGCGCGCACCGTGTGGACCTGCCCGGCCCGCTCTCCTGGAAGCAGGACAAGTCCCGCAGCTGACGGGCGGATATCGCGTTGGTGGGCGCCACCCCGGCCGGGGTGGCGCCCACCGACGTCTCCGCCGTTCTTCGCCGCTGGGCCGGCCGGTCAGCCGGCGAGCCGGATGACGACGTCGCCGCCGAGCCGGCCGTGCGTCGGTTCGCGGGTCACCTGGCCGGCCGCGAGCAGCGCGGTCAACGCCCGGGTGGTGTCGGCGGCGCGGTAGACCGTTTGTTCCAGGGTGAAGCGGCGCAACTCGACCACCGGCGACGCGCCGCCGACCACGTCGAGCCGGGCCAGCAGTTCCCGGCGCAGCGGACCCGGATGCGGGCTCAGCGAGATGTCCAAAGGGTGGGCGTCCGGGTCGCCGGGATCGCGGTAGCGCACCCCGGCGAACTCGTCCACCGCCCACATCGCGTCCTTGAAGGCGGTCAGCCGGTTGCCCGACCCGGTGCCGTAGACGACCAGCTCGACCGGCCCGGCGGCGTCCGGGTCGACGCCGGTGACCAGCTCCACCGCCGTGGCCAACGGGAACCCGGCCGTCAGCAGCGGCGCGCGGTCGTCCCCACCGGACATCTCCCGCCACTGCCGCCGCGCTTCGGGGCCGAGGGCCAGCAGCAACTCGGCGGGTCGGCCGGCATCGGTCAGGGCGGCGAGCACGGCCGGTGCCGGCGCCGCACCCAACTCGGCGTCCACGAAGGCCAGGATCGGGGCGCCGGCGGCCCCGGCGGCCGTGAGCGCGACCGGCAGCCGTTCGGCGGTCCCGGCCAGCAGGTGGACGCCCACCTCCGCCGGCAACTCGGCCTGCGCGGTGCCGACCCGGTCGAGAGGTTCGTCGGCGACCGGTCCGAGCGACAACACCGCCATCCGCCGCCCCCGCAGCAGGTCCGCGAACTCGGCGAAGACCCGCAGCGGCAGATCGGTGCGGGCGCCGTCGGGGTCGGCACCGACCTGCGCGTAGGTCAGCCGCCGGGACCGGTGGGCGGCGTACGGGGTCCAGGAGTCGAGCAGGCGGACCAGCAGCTCCCGTTTCAGCACGGCGATCGGGGCGGCGGTCATGCAGAGGTTCTACCCCGGTGGCCGGGCCGCTGTCACCCGAACCCGGTCAGGACGGTACGGAGACGCCGACGCCGCCGCGGGTCTGTCCGCCGTAGCGCTGCTTCTCGCGGGCCAGGTCGAGCCGACCGATCCGCTTGCGCGCCTCGACCGCCCGGTCGTCGAGCAGGTCGGCGGGGATCAGCCAGACCACCTCGAACTCCAGTCCGTCCGGGTCCCGGCCGTAGAGGCTCTTGGTGGTGCCGTGGTCGGAGCTGCCCGCGAGCGCCCCGGCGTCGGCCAACCGGGCGGCCGTGGCCGACAGCTCGTCGAGGGTGTCGACCTCCCAGGCCAGGTGGTAGAGGCCGACCGTGGACCGGCCGGCCTGCGACGGCCCGGCGGCGGAGCCGATCTCGAACAGGCCGAGGTCGTGGTCGTTTGTGGAGTCCGGTGCCTGCAGGAAGGCCGCGCCGGCGAAGCCGTCCGGGGTCATCGGGATCGGCCGGAAGCCCAGCACGTCGCGGTAGAAGGCGACACTGCGGGCGAGATCACTGACGTAGAGGACCGCGTGGTTGAGTCGATGGATGCCCATGACCACGACCGTAGCGCGTTTTAGTTGAGAATTCAACCAGTCCGAGTATGATCGGCGTCATGACCCGGTGGCTCGATCCCGACGAACAACGGACCTGGCGGGCGTTCCTGACCGCCTCCCGCGGACTGATGGAGACCCTCGACCGCGAACTGCAGCGCGATGCCGGCATGCCACACGCCTACTACGAGATCCTCGTCCGACTCTCCGAGGCACCCGGCCGACGGCTGCGGATGAGCGAACTCGCCAAGCTGAACAGCTCCTCCCGCAGCCGGCTGTCGCACGCCGCCGCGCGGCTGGAGGAGTCCGGCTGGGTCCGCCGGGAGAGCTGTCCGACCGACCGGCGCGGCCAGGTGGCGGTGCTCACCGAGGCCGGCTTCCAGGCCCTGGCGGCGGCCGCCCCCGGCCACGTCGAGGGGGTACGGAGACACCTTTTCGATCAGCTCAGCCCGGCGGAGATCGACCAGCTCCGGCGGATCAGCGAGGCGCTCGCCGACCATCTCGACCCGGATCGCCCGACAACATGACTAAACTGTCGCCAACCGGCTCTTGTACTCATCGTCGCCGGACACGCACGATGGGGCGTGTCCTCCGGTTTCGGCGATCTGACCAGACAGGCCAACCAGCTGGTGGCCGCCGGCGATCTCGCCGGTGCCCAGGAACTGCTCGGGGCGGCCCTGGCCAACGCCGATCCCAGTCCGGCCAACGCCTCCGCAGAGCTCGCGGACGCGGCCGGACTGCAGGCCCGGGTCCTGGTGGCGCTCGGCGAGCCGCACTCGGCCCGGGGCTGGGCCGCCTTCGCGTACGCCGCGGCCAGCCGGCTCCACGGCCCCGCTGACCAGCGCACCGTCGCAGCCGCGGCCACCCTCGCCGCGGTCCTGCACCGGGTCGGCAGCCACGACCGCTCGGCGCTGCTCTACCGCGACGTGATCATCGAGTTGACCGCCACCGACGGCCCGGAGTCGCTGCGGGTGCTGGCGGCGCACGCGGACCTGGCCACCGTCGAGTACGCCCGCGGCGAGTGCGAGGTCGCCCGGACCCGGCTGCAGGAGGCCTGGGAGCTGCACCGGGAGGTGTACGGCGACGGCCACCTCAGCGGCATCAAGATGCTGGCCAGGTTGGGCGCCATGCAGCGCGACTGCGGGCACTTCACCGAGGGGCACGGGCACCTCGCCCTGGCCCGGGAACTCTGCCGGGAGCACCTGCCGGCCGACCACCCGCTGGCCACCCAGGTCGCCGCGCTGGCCCGGGCCGCGGCCAACCCCGACCACGTCTGCGCCGACGAGGACGCCGTGGCGGGGCCGGAGCCGCTGGCCGGGCCGACCACCGAACAGGCCACCCCCGGCCACCCGTCCGACCTCGGCCATCCGCGCCAGTACGGCGGTCACGGCGGCGAGCGGCCGGTCGGATCGGCCGCGGAATCGACCGGGCGGCATGCCGCCGGCGCCGACCGGACCGGAGACCACCCGACCAGCCGGGCCGGGGAATATCACCCCACCAACCAGGCCGGAGATCAGCACCCGGCCGGCCGGGTCGCGGACCATCCGACCGGTCAGGCCGCTGCCGGGCGGTACGTGCCCGGACCGCCGGGCGATCACCCGCCAGGCCACACCGGGGTGACCACCCATCCGGCCCCCGGCCTCGCGACCCGATCGGCGTACCCGCCGGCTCATGACGATCCCCCGCACCCGTCGTACCGGATACCGCCGCAACCGGACGCCGCCGGCTGGGACCGGTCCCCCGCCGGGACCGGGGCCGGCGATCATCCGGCCGGGCAGAACGGCGGCGGCTGGGCCGGCCGGGCGACCGGGCAGGACTGGCCGCCGTACGAGGATCAGCCGTCCAGCGGCGGCCCCGACCCGGCCGCCCGAGCGGACGAGCCGCGCGCCGTACCGCCGCTGCCGCCCACCGTGCCGGCGCTGGCGTCGCTGGCCCGCGCCACCCGGGCGCTGCCACCACCAACCCACCGCGACCCGCCGGACGGCGGCGACGGCGTCCGGCGGGTGCAGCACCTGCCGGCCCGGCGGCACGCGGCGCTGCCGGTACGGATCCACCGGCCGCCCACGGCCCAACGCCGCAACACCCCGGTCATCCTGGCCGGCCTGGTGGTGGTCCTGCTCGGCGCGGGAGCGGTGATCGCCGGCTTCGCGTTGGTGGACGGCGAGGAGCCCGAGCCGGGCGGCCGCAGCGCCGGCCCACCGCCGGGCGCCGAGAGCGCCGGCCCGACCCCGGTGCCGACCACCGCCGCCGCACCCGGCAGCCCGCCGACCGAGGTGACGCTTGTGGACGGGCGGGACCGGGTCACGCTGGACTGGGTCTATCCGGCCGGCGCCGAAGGGCCGGTGGTGGTCTCCGGCGGGCGGGCCGGCCAGGAGCCGAGCGCCATCCAGGAGCTGCCGGCCGGCGCGACCAGCTTCGTCGTGTACGGCCTCGACCAGAACACCGACTTCTGCTTCTCGGTCGCGGTGGTCTACTCCACCGACACGGTCGGCCGGGCCCGCCCGGTCTGCACCAGCCGGTCCGGCGCCTCACCCGACCGGTGAACCCTGCCGGTCCACCGGGTCCACCGGACCCACTGGGTCGGACGGGTCCGCGGCCGGGTCGTACCCGGGCAGCCGCACCTCGACCCGCAGGCCCGGCCGGTCCGCTCCGGGCCTGGCGTCGCGCAGCCGCACCTCGCCGCCCTGCCGGCGCACCAGCTCGCGGACGATCGCCAGTCCCAGGCCGGCGCCGCCGCCGTCGCGGGCTCGCCCGTCGTCGAGCCGGGTGAACCGGTCGAAGACCCGGTCCCGGTCCTCGACCGCGATGCCCGGCCCGTCGTCGGTGACCGTCACCAGGTGGTCGCCGGACCCGTCGGGTGCCGGCTCCGCGGCGAGGACCACCTCCTCGGCGGCGTGCCGCAGTCCGTTGTCGACCAGGTTGGCCAGCACCCGCCGCAGCTCCTCCGGCTCACCGGTGGTCCACAGCGGCGCCGCCGGCGGGGCGACCCGCAGCCGGTCGGCGGGATAGCCGGCCGCCACGCCGGCCAGCAGGTCGGCCAGCTCCACCGGCGCCGCGGCCGATCGGCGGCCGGTCGGGGCGTCGTCGGCGCGGGCCAGCAGCAACAGGTCGTCGACCAGCCGGCTCAACCGCCGGTTGTCGGCCAGCAGGTCCTCGGCGACCGCCGACCAGTCGGTCTGGTCGGCCAGCCGCTGCGCCACCTCCAGCTGGATCCGCATGTTCGCCAACGGGCTGCGCAGCTCGTGCGCGGCGTCGGCGACGAACGCGCGTTGCCGCTGGCGGGCGCCCTCCAGCCGGTCCAGCATCCCGTTCAGGGTCACCGCCAGCCGGTGGATCTCGTCGCCGGAGACCGGCACCGGCAGCCGGCCGGACCGGGCGCTGCCGGTGATCTCGTCGGCCCCGGCCCGCAGCTGCTCCACCGGCCGCAGGGTGGCGCCGATCATCCGCCAGGCCACCAGGGCCAGCCCGACCAGCAGCAGCGGGAACCCGACCAACAGGATGCCACGGACCACCTTGAGGCTGTGCCGCACGTCGGTGAGCGACTTGGCGACCAGGACCGTCTGCGGGTCGTCGGGCGATCCGGTGGCGACCAGCACGACCCGCACCGGCCCGGCGATGCCGAGCCGCTCGCCGGGAACGTAGCGGCCGTCCCGGGTGCCGAGCTCGGCCAGCTCCCGGGGGTAGAGCATCGGCACCAGCCGGTCGGCGCCGATGGAGGCGGCCCGGACCCGGCCGGATGCGTCGACCACCTGGACGCGTACCTCGCCGCCGGCCACCGGCAGCGGATCGGGCAGCGCCTCCTGGCCGGCGAGGATCGCCACCGCGTCGGCGGTCTTGAACGCCTCCGCGTCGACCGTGCGGTGCAGGGTGTAACCCAGCGCGGCCAGCAGGACCACGCCGCCGACGGCCAGGCCGACCGCCAACCCGGCGACGCTGATCACCATCAGCCGGGCGCGCAGGCCCAGGATCGGCACCGGTATCCCCCGGACCCGCCGGCGGGCGGACCCGGCCGTGTCGCCGGCCGCGCGCCGGCTCATACCGCTAGTCGGTAACCGGCACCGCGGACCGTCTGCAGCAGGTCCCGACCGATCTTGCGCCGGAGATAACCGATGTAGACCTCGACCGTGTTCGGCGTGGTCTCCATGCTGGCCTGCCAGACGTGGTCGAGCAGCTCGGTCTTGGAGACCACCGCCCCACCCCGACGCATCAGGTACTCCAGCAGCGCGTACTCCCGGGCGGTGAGGTCGACGTCGACCTCGCCGCGGGCCACCCGCCGCCGGGCCGGGTCCAGGCTGAGGTCACCGGCGGTCAGCACCGCCGGCCGTTGCGGCGCGCCGCGCCGCAGCAGCGCCCGCAGCCGGGCCAGCAGCACCACGTACGAGAAGGGCTTGGTCAGGTAGTCGTCGGCGCCACAGTCCAGCCCGTCGGCCTCGTCGTACTCGCCGTCCTTGGCCGAGAGCATCAGCACCGGCAGCCAGCGGTCCTCGGACCGCAGCTGTCGGACCACCCGGTAACCGGACAGCCCGGGCAGCATCACGTCGAGGATCATGGCGTCGTAGCCGCCGTGCCGGGCCAGGTCGAGACCGCTCGGTCCGTCGCCGGCGACGTCCACCACGAATCCCTCGGCCCGCAGCCCGCGCTGCAGCGCGGTGGCCAGCCGCGCCTCGTCCTCCACCAACAGCAACCGCACCCGTCAAGAGTGCCATCCCGGGCCAACCGGCCGGCCCGGCTCTCAGGGCTCTCACAGTGGTCGCGACGCAGGCTGGAATCCGAGGCAGGATGAACGCAGGAGGTGCCCGATGTCCGAACGACCCGATCGGCCCGTGGCCGGTGACCAATCGCCGACCCGCGGTCGGCCCCTGATGCGCTGGCTGGTGCCGGTGAGCGCGGCGGCCGTCCTGGTGGGCGGCGGCGCCGCGGTCGGCGTCTTCACCGCGTCGGCCGAGCCGAGCCTGCCGCCCCGCAGCGCCGCGCAGCTCCTCGTCGATCTGCAGACCGCCCGGCTGGGCGGGCTCTCCGGCACCGTCGTGCAGCGGGCCGACCTCGGTCTGCCGGCGCTGCCGGGGTTGGGCGCCCAGGCCACCGAGAACCTCTCGGCGCTGGTGGCCGGCAGCAACACGGTCCGGGTCTGGTACGCCGGTCCGGAACAGGTCCGGGTGGCGGTGCTGGGCACCCTCGGCGAGACCGACGTGATCCGCAACGGATCGGACGTGTGGGTCTGGAACAGCCGCACCAACGAGGCGCAGCACCGGGTGCTGGTCAACCGCGCCGAACCCGACGGCCACATCGCCGGCCCGGCGGAGCTGGCGTTGACCCCGCAGCAGGCCGCCGATCGCGCGTTGGCCGCGATCGACCCGAGCACCGAGGTGAGTGTCGGCCGGTCGGCCACCATCGCCGGCCGGGAGGCGTACGAGCTGGTTCTCGATCCGCGCGACGCCACCTCCCTGATCGGTCAGGTGCGGATCGCCATCGACGCCACCGAGCATGTTCCGCTGCGCTTCGAGGTGTTCGCCACCGGCGCCGACGACGCGGCCTTCGAGGTCGCCTTCACCCAGGTCGACTTCGCCCGGCCGGACCCCGAGCAGTTCGTGTTCAACCCGCCCGCCGGCACCACCGTGACCGAGGAGGAGCCGCTCGACGGCGCCGGCGATCCCCACGCCGGCAAGCCCGGCATCCCGGGCTCCGAGGCCGGCAAGCCCGACGGAGCCGACGGGGCTGGTTGGACCACGGCCGGTACCGGCTGGACCACCGTGCTGGTGGCCCGGACGGGCCAGGGCGACGGTCCGGCGAAGGCCGGGGACGCGAGCGCGCCGGCCGACCGCGAGCCGGCCCTGACCGCACTGCTGGAGCAGCTCCCGGCCGTCTCCGGCGACTGGGGCAGCGGCCGGCTGCTGAGTTCGAACCTGTTCAGCGCCCTACTCACCGACGACGGCCGGCTGCTCGTCGGCGCGGTCACCCCGCAGCGGTTGTACGAGGTCGCCGCGGCCCGCTGAGGCTCAGGCACCCTGGCGGCTGTCGGCATCCCGCCGACAGCCGCCTACCCGTGCCTCCGTCTTGGCGGACGCGCTGTGGCAGGCTATCTTCGACGTTTTGGGACACAAAAAAGAACGGCAAATTAATGCCGTTCAGAGCACCGATTTTATTCGACAGGGAGTTGGTTTGTCAAGGCAATCCGGCGGCACAGACACCCGTTCCGCACCTCAGCGGCCGGACCAGCGTCACGACGGCGCCGGCCTGGCACAACCGGACCGCGACCCGCGGCCCGAGGGCCAGGACCGGGAGATCTCCCAGGAGCAGCGGTACGTGACCATGCTCTACGGTCGCCTCGACGAACTGCGCGCGCTGGCCGCCGGGCGGTTGGCCGAACATCTGCGGTACACCGGCGGCACCCAGCAGGCCCGCTCCCAGCGGGACAGCACGGTCGCCATGTACAGCGAGCAGGTCCAGCGATTCGGCGCGGTGGAGAGCGGGCTCTGTTTCGGCCGACTCGATTTCGACAACGGAACCCGCCGCTACATCGGCCGGATCGGAATCTTCGACCACTCCGACTCCGACGCCGCCGACGCCGCCGACGGCGCCGACCGCGATCCGGACGAACCGCTGCTGATGGACTGGCGGGCACCGGCGGCCCGGCCGTTCTACCTGGCCACCGCGGCGGCCCCGGACGGGGTACGCCGCCGCCGGCACATCCGCACCCGGAACCGCACGGTGGTCGGCCTCGACGACGAGGTGTTGGACCTGCGCAGCGTCCGCCCCTCCGACCACGTGGAGCTGACCGGCGAGGCGGCCCTGCTGGCCGCGGTTTCCGCCGGCCGGACCGGCCGGATGAGCGACATCGTGCAGACCATCCAGGCCGAGCAGGACCGGGTGATCCGCTCGGAGCTGCCCGGCGTGCTTGTCGTGCAGGGCGGGCCGGGCACCGGCAAGACCGCGGTCGCGCTGCACCGGGCGGCCTACCTGCTCTACACCCACCGCCAGCAGCTCTCCAGCCGGGGTGTGCTGGTGGTCGGCCCGAACGCGACCTTCCTGCGCTACATCTCCCAGGTGCTGCCGGCGCTCGCCGAGACCGGGGTGCTGCTGCGTACCGTCGGCGAGCTGTATCCGGGGGTGGTGGCGACCCGCGCCGAGCCGGCCGCCACCGCCGCGCTGAAGGGCCGGTTGGCGATGACCGAGGTGCTCGCCGCGGCGATCCGGGACCGCCAGGAGGTGCCGGACGAGGCCGTCGAGATCGTCGTCGAGCGGGAGACGCTGCGGCTGGACCGGGCCACCTGCGTCGCGGCCCGGGACCGGGCTCGCCGCTCCGGCCGGCCGCACAACCTGGCCCGCGAGCTGTTCGACATCGAGATCGTGCACGCGCTGGCCGGTCAGGTCGCCGACCGGATCGGGGCGGACCCGCTGGGCGGGGAGAACCTGCTCGACGAGGCCGACCTGGCCGAGATCCGCCGCGAGCTGCGCGCCGAACCCGAGGTCCGGGCCGCGCTGGACCGGCTCTGGCCCCGGCTGACCCCGCAACGGCTGCTCGCCGACCTGTTCCGCGACGAGGATCGGATCGCCGCCGCGACCCCCGACCTGACCGACGAGCAGCGCCGGCTGTTGCGGCGCGAACCGGGCGGCTGGGCACCGTCCGACGCGCCGCTGCTGGACGAGGCGGCCGAACTGCTCGGCGAACGCGAACGGTCCGGGTCGCGCCGCGACGAGCTGGCCCGCCGGGCCCGCCTGGAGTACGCCGAGGGCGTCCTCGACATCACCCACGGCTCCCGGTCGATCGACCTGGAGGACGAGGACGAGGGCGAGATCCTCACCGTCGCCGACCTGATCGACGCCGACCGCCTCGACGAGCGGCAGGTCGACCGCGAGCAGCTGACCACCGCGCAGCGGGCCGCGGCGGATCGGCGGTGGACGTTCGGGCACATCATCGTGGACGAGGCGCAGGAGCTCTCCCCGATGGCCTGGCGGGTGCTGATGCGCCGGTGCCCGAGCCGGTCCATGACGGTGGTCGGGGACGTGGCCCAGACCGGGGCGCTGGCCGGCGCCGGTTCCTGGGACGACGTGCTCGCCGGCTACGTCGGCGACCGGTGGCGGCTGGAGGAGCTGACGGTCAGCTACCGCACGCCGGCCGAGATCATGGCGGTCGCGGCGAAGGTGCTGGCCCGCATCGATCCGGCGCTGACCCCGCCCCGGGCGGTCCGCCGCGCCGGGGTGTCGCCGTGGGAGCTGCGGGTACCGGCCGACGGGCTGGCCGACCGGCTCGCCGAGCTGACCGGGCGGGAACTCGCCGAGGTCGGCGACGGCCGGGTCGGGGTGCTGGTCCCGGCGGCGCTCACCGGCCAGCTCGGGCCGGCGGTCGCCGCCGCCGTGCCCGACACCGCCGTCGGTGACCAGCCGGACCTGACCAGCCGGGTGGTGATGCTCACCGTGGCGCAGGCCAAGGGCCTGGAGTTCGACGCGGTGGTCGTGGTGGACCCGGACCGGATCGTGGCCGAGTCGCCGCGCGGGCACAACGACCTGTATGTGGCGCTGACCCGGGCGACCCGCCGGCTGGGCGTGCTCAACGTCGATCGGTGAAGTTGCCGACCTGACTCGCCTGGCTGGCGCCGTCGCTGGTGCTGCCGCCCGCCGGGGTGCTCAGGCCCCCGGTGTTGGCGTCGCCGGTGGTGGTAGGCGCGACCTTGCCGCCCGGACGGCGGGGGCGGCGTCGGACGCTCGCCGGTCCGGCCCGGCCGCCGGTGGTGGTGATCACGCCCCGGTGGCGGGTCGGGCCGCCGTCGCGCAGCGTGTCCGGATCGGCCTGCGCGTCGGCCGGATCGTCGAGGTCCCGTTCCGCCGCCTCGATCAGCTCGTCGCCGGGCGGCAGGGTCACCTCCTCGGCGGCGTCGGGTCCGTAGTCGTCCCCGGTCACCCGGTCCCGCGCCTGTCGTACCGCATCCCGCGACCGCTCCTGATCGCCCACGCCGCCACCCCCTCCGTCGTGCCGGCCGCCCACCCTCGGGGCGCCGGCCGTCGACTTCCCCGGCGGGACGGGATCAACCGGCCGGCGGGCGGTCGTTTGCCGGCGGAGCCGGCGGGTAGCCAGCGGGTGCCCGGCAGTTCGCTGCGCCATGGGCGGATACCGGGAGATCGCACCGGCAGTCTCATCGAATCCGAGGAGGGACAGATGAGTACGCAGACCCCGTACCGGGCGTCTAACAGTCAGATGCCGGACGAGCAGTACATGAACACGCAGCAGATCCCGGCGATGCACTCGGAGAACCAGCCCGAGATGCGCGGTGGCAGGCGTGGTGGGCTGATGCGCGGCAGCGAGACGAAGCCCGCGGTTCGCAGCACCGAGTTCTGGATCTACCTGCTGGCGGTGGGCGGCACGCTGCTCGCCTCGCAGCTGGTCGGCCGCAACGCCGACGGTGTGGACATCTTCCGCGCCGACCGGGCGTGGTGGTTGATCGCCCTACTGACCATCGGTTACCTGGTCAGCCGGGGCCTGGCGAAGGCCGGTAGTTCCTGGCGGCACGGCGGGTAACGGCCGCCGCGGCCGGTAACGGCTGCCCGGCGTGTCCCCCCGGCTTCGGCCGGGGGGACACGCCGGCGCAGGCGCTGGTGGCGGGCTACTCCTCGAAGCCGCCGTCGTCGCCGCCCTCGAAAGCGTCGTCGAGCATCTCACCGGCGACCATGCCGCCCAGGAAGCCGAGGCCGGCGCCGGCCACCACGCCACCCATCCCGCCGCCGCGGTGCCCGCCGCGATGGCGGTGACCGTGGTAGCCGCCCGGATAGCCGGCCGGCTGGCCGTAGCCGCCCATGCTGCTGTAGCTCGCCACCGTCTGCCCCATCCACTCCTGCACCCGCTGGGCCCAGTCCACCTGGTCGGCGGTGGCGTGGTCGACCACGTACCGGCCGACGCTGTCGTGGCCGGCGCTGAACATGCCGCCGCGCTTGTCGCACTCGATGATGACGTCGACGGTGTGCGGGTTGGCCACGAAGGTGAGTTCCACCTCCCGGATCGCGTGCGCGTACTGCGGCGCGGCGAAGTACTCGATCTCCTGGTAGAACGGCAGCGTCTGCTGCACCCCGTAGAGGTGGCCGCGCTCCAGGTCGGCGCTCTTGAACCGGAAGCCGAGCTGGGCGAAGGCGTCGAGGATGCGCTGCTGCACCGGCAGCGGGTGCACCGACACCGCGTCCAGGTCACCCTTGTCGACCGCCCGGGCCACCGCGACCTCGGTACGCAGACCGAGCACCATTCCGCGCAGGCGCTGGCCGTAGACGTCGGTGATCGGGGTCTCCCACGGCACCGGGAGCTCGAACGGCAGTGAAAGGTCCCGCTTGGCGTCCAGTCGCATCGGGCCGCTGACCGGCAGCCGGTAGAACTCCATGCCGGCCGCGAACTCGGAGTCGCCGCTCTCGATCTCCACCCGGGCCACCAGCGAGAGGGTGATCTGCTCGATGTCGGCGGGGTTGTCCCCGCCGATCAGGTTCACCTGCCCCGCGAGCGTCAGTCCAGGCCGGGTGTTGGGGTTGGCGAGGACGGTGTCCACGCTGGGCCCGCCGACACCGAAGGCGCTCAACATCTTCTTGAAGACCATGGAACCACTCCTGTGATGGGGCGGAGTCCCGCCGCTGCCCGGTGTGGACCATCCACCGTGGAGCACACACCAGCCAGCGAGGCTAACGGCCCTACCTGGGAGATTGCTGAAAGCGATCGGCCCGGCACCATCCGGTGCCGGGCCGATCGCGATGCAGGTGCGGGTCAGGTGCGCTTGTAGAACCGGGAAATCAGGATGACGCCGATGGCGGCGAAGGCGATCTGGATGAAAATCTCGATCCAGTCCACGCCGGGCGTTTCGGCCACGCCGGCGAGGTCGGCCACGATGGTGCCGAGTAGCGCGGCGACCACGCCGATGGCCAGGGTGAGCCAGATCGGGATGTCCTGCTTTCCGGGCACCACCAACCGGCCGAGTGCCCCGATGATCAGGCCGATGATGATGGCGGCGAAGAGGCCGGTCACTTCCACGGGACGCTCCATTCGTCGAGGAGTAACGAGCGGGTAGTTACCCCGGCGTCCGAGTCCGGTAAACCGACGTCGTGGCCTGCCGGACCGAAGGTATATCCAGCGCTACCGCGCTACGGGTCGGCCACCGGTAGCGTCGCAGTGTGGTTCCCCGTACCGCGTTGGAGGCGCTGACCCTGCCGCCGCTGCGGCTGCTCCGCTCGGCCTGGCCGTGGCGGTCGCTGGCGTACCTGGCGTCCGGCGCGCTGCTCGGCGCGGTCACCGCCGCCGCGCTGTTCGCGCTCGGTCTCCTCGGGGTGATCCTGCTGGTCGGCCTGGTCGGCCTGCTGGCGTTCCCGGCGATGGTCTGGCTCGGCATCGTGGTGGCCCGCTACGAGCGGCGCCGGTTGCGGCTGGTCGACACCGAACCGGTGGTCGACCCGCACCGGCCGCCGGACCGGCCGGGCTGGCGGGGCTGGTTGACCACCCGGGCCCGCGAGCCGGTGACCTGGCGCGAGTTCGGCTATCTGCTGGTGGCCACCCTCGCGCTCTGGTGGGTGGACGCGATGCTGGTCTTCGCCGTGCTCTACCTGCCGCTGGTGCTGCTGGCCGCGCCGCTGTACGCCGGCGGCGAGACGCCCGCGGTGCTGCTGATAGGGGCCATGCTGGTCGGCCTCGCCGGGCTGCCGCTGGCCACGTACCCGATCATGGCCTGGGCGGGCGCCCGGGCGGCCATCGCCCGGGCCGTGCTGGCCCCCCGCGACGCGGAGTTGACCGAGCGGCTGGTCGAGGTGGCCCGGTCCCGGGCCCGGCTGGTCGACGCGTTCGAGCTGGAGCGGCGGCGCATCGAGCGGGACCTGCACGACGGCGCGCAACAGCGGCTGGTGGCGCTGAGCATGACGCTCGGTCTGGCCCGGCTCGACCTGCCGGCCGGCTCGCCCGCCGCCGCGCAGGTCGCGACCGCCCACGAGCAGGCCCGGCAGGCCCTCGCCGAGCTGCGGGAGCTGATTCGCGGGGTGCATCCGCAGCTGCTCAGCGACCGGGGCCTGCGGGCGGCGGTCGAGGAGGTGGCCGGCCGGTCTCCGGTACCGGTCGACGTCGAGCTGGCGCTGACCGGGCGGCTGCCGGCGGCGGCCGAGCAGACGGCGTACTTCGTGGTCACCGAGGCGCTGACGAACGTGGCCCGGCACAGCCGGGCGGGCCGGGCCACGGTGCGCGGCGCGCTCGACGGCGACCGGCTGGTGGTGGAGATCCAGGACGACGGTGCCGGGGGCGCCGACCCGGCAGCCGGCACCGGGCTGGCCGGGCTCGCCGACCGGGTGGCCGCCTTCGACGGCCGGTTGCTGCTGTCCAGCCCGGTCGGCGGGCCGACCCTGATCCGGGCGGAGATCCCGTGTCCGCCCTGCGGGTGACGCTGGCCGAGGACTCGGTGCTGCTCCGGGAGGGCCTGGCCGGGCTGCTGCACCGGTTCGGGCACACCGTCGTCGCCTCAGTCGGGGATGCCCCGGCGTTGCTGGCGTCGGTGCTGGCGGACCCGCCCGATGTGGTGGTCACCGACGTGCGGATGCCGCCCGGCTTCACCGACGAGGGGCTGCGGGCCGCCGTCGAGCTGCGGGCCGCCCGGCCGTCGCTGGCCGTCCTGGTGCTCAGCCAGTACGTCGAGCAGACCTACGCCGCGGAGCTGCTCGACTCCGGCCGGGGTCGCGGGGTCGGTTACCTGCTCAAGGACCGGGTGGGTGAGGTCGAGGAGTTCGTCGAGGCGCTGGCCCGGGTCGCGGCCGGCGGCACCGTGGTCGACCCGGAGGTGGTCCGGCAGCTGCTCAGCCGTCGCCGTGATCCGCTGGGCCGGCTCACCCCCCGGGAACGCGAGGTGCTGGCGCTGATGGCCGAGGGGCGGTCGAACGCCGCCATCGCGCGCTCGCTCGTGGTCAGCGAGGCGGCGGTGGCCAAGCACATCGGCGGAGTGCTGGCCAAGCTCGACCTGCCGCCGGACACCGACGTCCACCGCCGGGTGCTCGCGGTCCTGGCCTACCTGCGCGGCTGAGTCCCTCTACCCACCTGCATCGGCGCGGCCGAGCCCTGCCGTCGACGACGTCCGTGCTATCTTGGGCGAGTGCCCAAGGCGATCGCACAGGGCGTTTGCCCAACAGATTCGGGTCAACGAGCGGGAGGGGGCGGCGCGGGATGGCGAGCACGGCGGCCGAGCGGGGTCAGGAGGTCCGTCGCCGGCTGATGGTGGCGGCGGCCGAACTCATCGCGGAGCGCGGCTGGGCCGGGGTCAGCACCCGATTGGTGGCCGAGCGCGCCGGGGTCGCGGCGGGGCTGGTGCACTACCACTTCGCCTCGGTACGGACGCTGCTGGTCGAGGCCGCGACCGGGGTGATGCGCACCCTCACGGCCGAGCTGATCGCGCTGCTGGAGCGCGCCGGCACGCCGGCCGAGGCGCTGGACGAGATGCTCGCCATGCTGGACGCCCACACCGGCCGGGATCCGACGTCGCTGCTGTTCGCCGAGACCTACCTGGCGGCAGCCCGGGACGACGAGGTACGCGAGGCGGTCGGCGAGGTCGTCGAGGAGGTCCGCGGCCGGCTCGCCGACTGGCTGCGCGACCGGGGCGTACCGGGGCCGACGGAGACCGCCGCGGTACTCACCGCCGCGATCGACGGCGTACTGCTGCACCGCCCGCTCGTGCCCGGCCTGACCAGGGAGGCCGTGGCGCCCGTACTGGAAAGGACCCTGGCACCCGCGTCGAGCGGGCGCCCCGGCGGACGGACGGCGGGTGACCCGGCATGAGGGCGGTCATCTGCGGCGGCGGGATAGCCGGGCTCACCCTGGCCCAGCGACTCGACCAGCACGGCTGGCAGGTGGTCGTGCTGGAGCAGGCACCGGCTCCCCGCGGCACCGGATACATGATCGATTTCTTCGGACCCGGCTACGACGCGGCCGAGGCGCTCGCCGTGCTGCCTCGGCTGCACGAACTCGGCTACCGGGTCCAGGAGATGTCGTACCGGGACGCCACCGGCCGGCGGCGGGCCGGCCTGAGCCTCGACCGGTTCGCGAACCTGGTGGACGGTCGGCTGGTCAGCATCATGCGTCCGGACCTGGAGCGGGCCCTGCGCGAACGGGTCAGCAGCCGGGTGGACCTGCGGTACGCGACCAGCCTGACCGCCATCGACAACCGCGACGACGGGGTCCGGGTCACCCTCACGGACGGCTCGACCCTCGACGCGGACCTGCTCGTCGGGGCCGACGGCATCCACTCCGCGGTCCGCGCCCTGACCTTCGGCGACGAGTCGCGATTCCTGCGGTACCTCGGCTTCCACACCGCCGCGTTCGTCGTCGACGTACCGGAGCTCCACGCCCTGGTCCGCGACCAGTTCTGCCTGACCGACACGGTGGATCGGCAGCTCGGCTGCTACGGGCTGCGCGACGGCCGGGTGGCGGTCTTCACCGTGCACCGCACCGCCGACCCCGGGCTGCCCGCCGACCCCCGGGCCGCGGTGCGGGCCGAGTACGCCCGGCTCGGTTGGATCGTCCCCCGCGTGCTGCGAGCCTGCCCACCGGCCGGGCAGATCTACTACGACCAGGTGGCGCAGGTCGAGGTGCCGAGCTGGAGCCGGGGTCGGGTGGTCCTGGTCGGAGATGCCTGCCAGGCGGTGTCGCTGCTCGCCGGCCAGGGCGCCTCGCTCGGCGTCGCCGGCGGTTACCTCCTCGCCGAGGAGCTGGCCCGGGTCGACCCCGGCTCGTCGGGGACCGACTCGGTCGGCGCCGCGCTCGCCCGGTACGAGGCCACGATGCGGCCGGTGGTGACCGAGAAGCAGCGGGTCGCCCGCGCCGGTACCCGGTGGTTCCTCCCCGAGCGGCGGTGGCAACTGTCGGCCCGCCGGGTCGCCCTGCGGCTGGCTCGGCTGCCGGGCGTCGACCGGATCGTCGCCGGCGCGCTGATCGGTGAACTGACCAAGATCAAGCCAAGCCGGTCGCTGCCGGCATCCCCCGGCTGACCCGACCCGCGCGCTCCCGGCCGGCTGGCCGGCCGGGAGCGCGCGCCGACGGTCAACCGCCCGGGAACTCGTCCGGGTCGACGCCGCTGGTGCTCGCGTTGCCGCCCAGCTGCGGGGTGAGCTTGATCGTCCAGATGGTGAAGGTCCGGGAGGTGGTGGTGAACTTGAACGAGTCGTCGAACTTCCGGTACCGGCACTCCAGGCTGAAGGCCCGCAGTCCCGGGTTCCAGTCCCGGCCGTTGGTCATGAAGATCCGGTACGTCCCGTCGGTGATGCCGGTGACCGTGAAGCTGTTCTTGCTGCGGACGTAGACCCTGATCACGGGACTCTTGGCACTGCCCTTCACGATGCTGATCACCGCGTCGCCGCCACCGTTCTCGATCTTCAGTTGGCCGGAACCCCCCTGCGTCCGCTTGACGTAGGTGCCGTTGGCCAACCGCCGGCTGCCGTCGCCGGCATTCTTCGGGACGAAGGACCCCACCCGGTACGCCCGGGTCGGATCGGCGGTGGCCAGCGCCTGGGCCGCCTCCCGCACCGCGCCGGCGGCCTCGCTGCGGCCGACCCGGGACAGGGCCGACGGGCCGAGGCAGATGTCACCGGAGTCGGCGGCCCGTCCCGCGTCGGTCAGCGCCTCCCGCAGGCCCGCCAGGCTGGTCAGCAGCTGGGTGTGCGCGGTGGCGATGGCCGGCGGCGGAGTGACCGCGACCAGCGCCCGGTAGTGCTTGTCGATGCCGGCCCGGACGTCCAGCGCGGCGACCTCGATCACGTTCGGGTTCTTCGCGGCGGTCAGCGTCTGGAACTCCTTGGTCAGCTCGGTGTCGGCGGCGGTGAGCAGGGCCTGGTACTCGTCCGGGCCGACCGGAGTGGCACTCGGCCGCGGGGCGGCCGCGCTCGGCGAACTGGACGGATCGCCGGTCGCCTCGGTGGCCGGGTCGTCGCGGAAGAACATCACCGGCACCGCGCAGCAGCCGGCCAGCAGCAGCACCGCCAGGGCGGCCCCGGCGGCGATGAACCGCTTGCGGCGCCACGGCGAAGCCGGGCCGGGCGGCGGCACGGCGACCGGGAACTGGGCCGGCCCGAACTGCGGCGGGCCGAACTGCGGCGACCCGGGCGGAGCCGGTGGGCCGGACTGCGGCGGGGCGAACTGCGGCGACCCGGGCGGAGCGGGCGGGCCGGACTGCGGCGGCGCGAACTGGGGCGGGGCGAACTGGGGCGGACCGGACTGGGACGGTGGCCCGGACTGCGGCGGCGCGAACTGGGTTGCCCCGGACTCGGGCGGGAGCGAGTACTGCGGCAGACCGGACTCAGCCTGGCCGGACCCGGCAGCTTCCACCGGGTTCGGGCCGGCCGTCGGGGCCGGACCGGGTGTGGCCCCGACCCGGACCTGGACGTACGCGTCCTGGCGCGACCCGTCAGCCGCCGCCGGACCCAGCTGCGGCAGCCGCAGCACCGTACCGTCCGCCGTCCCGGCCGGGATCCTGATATTTACCGACTGTCCTGACCACGGCAGAACGATTGTCTTGACTGTGTCGGCAAGAGCCTCGTCCGGCCCCAATTCGATGCCGAGCGGCGATTCCGGTCCCATGGGGGCGATTATGGACCGGGCACGCAAGCGCTTCCCGTCAGCCCACCGGCGCCAGCCGGTACCCGACCCCGCGTACCGTCTCGACGAGCGGTGCACCGGCGACGGCCCGCAGCTTGCGACGCAGCCGCTTCACCGCCGAGTGCAGAATCGACGTGTCGCCGAGATAGGTGCCACCCCACACCTCGACGAAGAGCCGCTCGTACGGCCAGACCACGACCGGCGGACGGATCAGGCGCACCAGCAGTTCCCGTTCCCGGCGGGTGGTCGACAGCGGGCCGCCGCGCCAGGTCACCAGGTGGCCGACCGGATCGACCATCAGATCTCCGTAGGAGACCGGCCGCGACGACTCGGCGGGCGGCCGCTCCCCCGGCACCGGAGTGTCCCGTGGCACCGGCCGCGACCCCGGCTGCGCGCCGAACAGGGTGCTGCGCAGCTCGTCGAAGTCGGCGCAGACCAGGACCGGCGCCAACCCGTCGACCCGGCGGACGATCCGTCCGCGCAGGTCCGCGTCCGGCGATACGCAGACCACCAGCCCGACGTCCATGACTCTCCCCACGCCTGCCGCCCGAAGATCGGCGCGGAACCGAAATCGATCAATAATTGCCCGAGTTCGGCCACTGATCAACCCCGGAGACGTCAAACGGTCGATACGCGCAGTGCGGCCGGTCGGATTCGGCGATGATCGGGCGGGACGAGGAGGACCCGTGGACGCCACGCGAGATCGACCGACGCCGGCGAACCCGCTGCCCGGGATCACCACCGACGTACGCGTACGCGAGCACGAGGACGCCCCGCTACCGTCCGGACTGCCGAACGCGATCGGGGTGTTCGACGGGCGGGCGTTCATGTACTCCGACGGCGCCGGCGACGTACCGCCCGCCGGCATGGGCGGTCTGATCGCCAACGACACCCGGCTGTTGAACCGCTGGGAGCTGCTTGTCGACGGCCGCCTGTCGCGGGCGCTACGCGCCCAGGCCACCGACTACTACTCCGCCACCTTCTTCC
Organism: Solwaraspora sp. WMMD1047; assembly: GCF_029626155.1. Taxonomy (NCBI): domain Bacteria; kingdom Bacillati; phylum Actinomycetota; class Actinomycetes; order Micromonosporales; family Micromonosporaceae; genus Solwaraspora; species Solwaraspora sp. WMMD1047. The sequence continues at coordinate 4,464,496 of NZ_JARUBL010000001.1, forward strand.
TCACCAACCAGGGCCGGCGGGGGTTGCCGTCGAGCACCCTCGACCTGCGGCGGATCCGGCTGGTCGGCCGGGACGGCCTGCGCGAACGGATCAGCCTGCGGTCGTACGCCGCCGATCCGGTCCGGGTCGAGCTGCGGCTGCGCACCGGCGTCGACTTCGCCGACCTGTTGGAGATCCGCGCCAACCGGATCCGGGACCGGTCCGGGATGGTCCGGCGCGACCACGCCGCCGACGGATCCCGGCTGTCGTTCGAGTACCGCAACGGCGGCTTCGAAACCCGTACCCAGGTTCTCGTCGACCCGCCCGCGGACCGGATCGACGGTGACGACCTGGTCTGGGAGCTGATGCTGCGTCGCGAGGAGCGGCACTGGTTCGACCTGCAGGTGCCGCTGGAACTCGGGCCGATGGACCTGCCATCGGTGCGGGTCCGACCCGGTACGCCGCTGAACGTGCAGGACCCGGCGCAGCAGTGGGACGCCGACCGGGCCCACATCAGGTGCGGCTCGCCGCTGCTCGAACGGGTGCTGAACCAGTCCGCCGAGGATCTGCTGGCGCTGCGGGTGCGGACCCGCATCGGCGGCCAGGAGGTGATCCTGCCGGCCGCCGGCGCGCCCTGGTTCCTCACCCTGTTCGGTCGGGACACCCTGATCACCGCCTACCAGACGATGGGCGGGAACCCGAACCTCGCCCGTGGGGCGCTCACCTCGCTCGCCCGGTTGCAGGGCCGGCGCTGCAACGACTTCACCGACGAGCAGCCCGGCCGGATTCCGCACGAGAGCCGCGAGGGCGAGCTCACCCGGCTCGGCGAGCTGCCCTACAGCCCCTACTACGGCACCGCCGACGCCACCCAGCTCTGGTTGATCCTGCTCTCCGAGTACTGGCGGTGGACCGGCGACGACGACCTGGTGCGGCGACTGTGGGACGAGGCCCGGGCCGCGCTGGACTGGATCGACCGGTACGGCGATCGGGACGGCGACGGCTACGTGGAGTACGCCACCGCCTCGCCGCACGGGCTCGGCAACCAGTGCTGGCGGGACTCGTGGGACGGCGTGCAGTTCGCCGACGGGCGGATTCCGGTGCTGCCCATCGCGACCTGTGAACTGCAGGGGTACGTGTTCGACGCGAAGACCCGGCTCGCCGAGCTGGCCGCCGGGCCGATGGCCGACCCGGCGCTGGCGGCCCGGCTGCGCGACCAGGCCGAGCGGCTCTTCGAGCGGTTCAACCGGGACTTCTGGATCGAGGAGCGGGGGGGCTACTACGCGATCGGGCTGGACGGCGACAAGAACCGGATCGACTCGCTGACCTCGAACATCGGGCATCTGCTCTGGAGCGGCATCGTGCCGCCGGAACGGGCACCGCTGCTGGGCCGCCAGCTGATGTCGTCGGCGATGTTCTCCGGCTGGGGTATCCGCACGCTCTCCACCGACGACGCGGGCTACAACCCGATCGGCTACCACACCGGCACCGTGTGGCCGCACGACACCTCGCTCATCGTGCAGGGCCTGACCCAGTACGGGCTGCGGGACGAGGCGAACCGGCTGGCGCTGGCGCTGCTGGCCGCGGCCGACCACTTCGACCAGCGGCTGCCCGAGGTCTTCGCCGGGTTCTCCCGCGACGACGGCCCGTTCCCGGTGCCGTACCCGACGCCGTGCAGCCCCCAGGCGTGGGCGTCCGGTGCGCCGCTGCAATTGATCGGCTCGATCCTCGGCCTGGACGCCCGCGACGGGCAGCTCACCGTGCTACCGCAGGTGCCGGCCGAGCTGGGCACGATCCGCATCGACCGGTTACAGGCGTTCGGCCGCCGCTGGTTCATCGAGGCGACCGGTGCCGACAGCCGGGTCACACCTCTGCCGGAGTGATCGCTTCAGATCACGCAAAGCGGTCCAGCCCGCACGCATTGCATTCATGGCACGGCCACGGCTAGGTTCGCGACAGCATCTGGCATCGAGAATCGTCGCTGTGATCGTACCCGGGAGGGTGTCATGAGACGTCGCGACGCGTACCGTCGGTTCCGGTTCTGGTTTGCCTGCTGCCTGGTCCTCGCGGTCGGGGTGCCCGTTGGTCTTCCGGCGTCCGCCGCCGGCGGCGCCAACCCGGTGCTGGTCTGGGACCGGTACGCCCAAGAGGCGATCTGGGACGTCGCCGGCCAGCAGCCGAACGTGCAGGGTCGCAGCTTCGCGATGGTGAACGGCGCGGTCTACGACGCGGTGAACGCGATCGCCGGCCGCCCGTACCAGCCGTACCTGTCGGCGCCCCGGACCCGCGGCGGCGAGTCGGTCGAGGCGGCCGTCGCCACCGCCGCGCACCGGGTGTTGCGGTCGCTCTTCCCCGACCAGCGGGACCGGCTGCGGGTCCAGTACGAGCAGGCGCTGGCCGGCATCGCGGACGGCTGGGCCAAGCGGGGCGGCATCGCCGTCGGCGAACGGACCTCGGCGGCGATGATCGCCGCCCGGCGCGGTGACGGCGCCTTCGGCGACCGGCAGTGGCAGGTCGGCACCGAGCCCGGCGAATGGCTGCCGACCCCGCCCACCTTCCCCGTGGAAGGGGCGTGGATCGGGCACGTACGGCCGTTCGCCATTCCCGACGCGTCCCTGTTCCGCACCCCGGGACCGCCCGCCCTCGACAGCCGGGCGTACGCCCGGGACGTCGAGGAGGTACGCGAGGTGGGATCGGCGGCCAGCACCACCCGCACCGCCGACCAGACCGAGGCGGCGCTCTGGTGGCACGACCGGCGCTCGACCACCTGGGAGGTCCGCCGGCAGCTCGCCACCACTGCGCGACTGGACCTGCTGCAGACCGCCCGGATGCTCGCGATGGTCGACATCACCGGCGCGGACGCCCAGATCGCCTGCTCCCGGGAGAAGGAGCGGTGGAACTTCTGGCGCCCGTTCAGCGCGATCCAGCTCGCCGGCACCGACGGCAATCCGGCCACCGAACCCGATCCGGAGTGGACACCGTTGCTGGTGACGCCGTCGTTCCCGGAGTACCCCTCCGGGCACACCTGTGGCACCGGGGGCCGGATGTCGATCCTGGCGTTCTTCTTCGGCCGCGACGACGTGCCGTTCAGTTCGTACAGTGTGGATGCCGGCGCCCGGCGGCACTTCACCGGTTTCTCGGACGCGCTGGCCGAGGTCATCGAGGCGCGGATCTGGGGCGGCGTGCACTTCCGGACCGCCGACGTCGACGGCGCCGACCTGGGCCGCCGCGTCGCCGAACACATCAGCCGCCACCACTTCCGCCCGAATCCTCACCGGTGACCTCACCCGCAAAACTTCCACGCCTCGTCGCCGGTCAATGTCTGCTTTCCAGCAGTTCCGTGCTGCAACAATGAGAGGCGAGCTCACAATAAGTAGGATGGTGATTCATCTTTCGCATTCGCGACGAGCCCCGGGAGGAGCACCATGAGTGCCGCCCAGATCATCGCGCAACTGTCCGCCGCAACTCAGAAGCTGGACGAGACGCAGGCGAAGCTGCGCTCCGCGCAGCAGGACGCACTACAAGCCAGGCAACTGATCGCCACCGCACTGGAGGGAAGCTCAGCCCAGCTCACTGGCCAGATAGACAGTCTGGTCGATATCCTGTCCCAGGTCGCCGGCCGCACCCCAGCGGTCAATGATCAGGTCAAGAAAACGATCACGAAAGTCCAGGCACTGGGAAACTAGACCCGGGTGGTGGCAGCGCGACAGGTCCGCCACCCGCTGATCTTCCAGCGGAGCCGAACGACAGCACTTCATTACCACGACCACGAGACGAGCAAATCCGAGAACAGGGCGCACCGCCGGCCAAAGTCCGCCAACGGGTCAGCAGCGAAACGATCGGATTGTGGACTTCGGCCACCGCGGCGGCGTACGCGACTTTTCAGGAGTTCCTGCCTACGCTCCCGAAGACCGTCGTCGGAACCCTCCTGGCGACGGCCGGCGCGATCGGGGCGTACCAGGCATGGCGGGCGAGACGGCTGGAGGACAGAGCCGACGATGAGGATCGACGATCGGATTGAGCGGCTGCTGCGGGCCACGATGGACGCCGCGGTGCACCGGGACACCCCACGGTTCGAGAAAGCCCTGAGGAAGTTCCGCGACGCCGAGAGTGTCCGAAAGGCGGTCGATCTCGCCCTCGCGATCTCGGCCTTCGTCCTGTTCCAGATGTACAGCGGCAAACCGTCAGCCGCGCAGATCGCCGAGCTGGCCGCCAGCATCAGCCGCCAGGAGGCGTGGATGGGCCTCACCACCGACGACGTCGAGTCGCTGCTGGGCGGCATGCTCAACGGCGAACCGACCCGCGCACCACTGCTGGCCGACACGATCATGATCCCCGCGATCCTGGTCGCCACCAATCTGGTCACCACCACCTCCCAGCCCAGCAAGGGCGAGTGGTGGTTCAACTACCTGGACAAGATCGAAACCGCCATCGAAACCCCCTAACCCGCGCACGGTCAGAGCTGGTCAGGGCTCGCGCATCCAGGTCTTCGGGTCGGTGACGTAGACGCCCTTGCCCTGGTGCCGCCGGATCACCCGCAGCGCTTCGAGTCGCACGTAGACCATCTGGATCGTGGACGTGCCGACGCCGTACTGAGCCGCCAGGTCGGTGATCGACGGCAGCTTGTCCTCTGGCTTCAGCTTGCTGGTCCGCACGCCGTTGACGATCTCGTCTGCGATGCGGATGTAGTCCGGGGTCGTCGGCATGGCACTCCTTGCGCGTGGCACGCCAATTCGATCACGAGGCGATCCGGATCAACAACCAAGGGTTGACTCTCACGGCTTAGTCGTTAGAGTGGAGTCCGAGCCGCTCTCCTCGCGTGGCAACGATTGGGTGGCTCACCCAATGGCCGGGGGTGGGGGGCATCCCGCCCCCGGCCCGTCCGGCCAGCTCTGTCGTCGTACCGCCGAATGAGGCTGCGGTGGCAGGGCGGGCGGGCCGCCCACGACCGGCAAGGTGGGCGGCCCCCCCTTCCACCCACCCAGGGTGACCGGCACTCCCCCGCCCTCGCCGCTCCGGAAAGGACCGAGGTGGCCCAGGTGTACCGCAACGGCCGGCCGATCGGCACCGGCCGTCCCCACCGACCAACCCCCCACGAGGTACGCACCCACGAGTTCGACCCCCGCCGCCGCGGCCTCGACGCCGAGCAGGTACGCGCCTTCCAGCGCCACCTCGCCGACGAACTGGCCCTGCTGCACCAGGAACTGCGCGCCCTCCACGCCGAGAACACCCGCCTCAGGCAAGCCCTACGCGACTGGCAGGCCACCCACACCCGCCCGGCCCCCGACCAGTTCCGCAACAACACCGGCCACTGGTAGTCCCCGAGCCAGCCGGCTCGCCGATGCTCCAACCCCCGGCCCCTGGTTCCCGCCCCAACCCCAACACCTGACGCGGTACACCCACCCCCACCGTGACGCCGCCCGCCTAGCGCGCCCCACGATTCCCTTGATCAAATGATGAAAAGTGTCGTCTCAGACCTCCTGGGCGACCCTTTTCATCATTTGATCAAGGAGCCAAGGGGGGTGGCCGGGTCAGGCACCGTTGCCGAGGGTGGCGCGGGCGGCGAGGATGTGGGCGCGCATGACCGAGCCGGCCCAGGCGCGGTCGCCGGCGGCGAAGGCGTCGATCAGCTCCCGGTGGTGGGCCATGCTGCGGGTCATCGCCGCCTCGTCGTAGCGGCGGAAGGTGCGGTTCACCAGCGGAGTCTGCACGACCGCGCCGAGCAGGGCGCTCAGCCGGCGGTTCCGGCCGGCGCTGAGGATGATCTCGTGGAACTCGGAGTTGCAGACCGCGATCAGATCCGCCCGGTCCGGGGCCGAGCTGGCCGCGTGCCGTTCCATCGCCGCGCACAGCTCGCGCAGCCGGTCGATCTCCTGGGCCGTGATCCGGGCCGCGGCCAGCTCGGCGCCGTACCCCTCCAGCAGGGCGCGGAGCTCGAAGATCTCCTCCAGGTCCTGGTCGCTCCAGGCTGGCACGGTGGCGCCCCGGTTGGCCTCCCAGTCGACCAGGCCCTCGGCGTGCAGCCGGCGCAGCGCCTCCCGGACCGGGGTGCGGCTCACCCCGACGGCGGCGGCCAACTCCTCCTCGGACAGTTTGGCTCCCGGCTCGTACGAGCCGTCCAGGATCCGGGTCTTGATCGACTCGTACACCCCTCGGGTGGCACGAACCATGTCCTCACCTGCTTTCCCCGAGGGTGAACCTACATGGACGCCGTGGAACCGGCGTTGACCCCGTACTCCGAGCCGGTCACCTGGCGGGCGCGGTCGCCGGCCAGGAAGAGCACCACCTCGGCGACGTCTTCCGGGTCGTTCATCCGGCCGAGCGGCAGTTTGCGCACGTCCCGAACGAGGTGGTCGGCGGCGGCGTCGAGGTCGGAGCCACCGGCCAGCGACGCCAGATAGGCGTCCATGGTGGCGGTGCGGGTCGGGCCGGGAGCCACCGTGTTGACCCGGACGCCGTGCGGGCCGTACTCGAAGGCCAGGGCCTTGGCGAGGCTGAGCAGGGCGGCCTTGGTCACCGAGTAGTCGAGCAGCCGCGGCGTCGGGTGGCGGGCCGCCTCCGAGCCGATCATCACCACGCTGCCGCCGCCCCGGTCCACCATGATCGGGATGACGGCCCGGCAGAGCCGTACGCCGGACATCACGTTCACATCCCAGCTGCGCTGCCAGGAGGCGTCGTCGATATCGGTGAACCCGTCCCGGTACGGCGCCACCGCCACGTTGTTGACCAGCACGTCCACCCCGCCGAAGCGGTCCGTCGCGGCGGCCACCAGGTCGTCCACCCCGGTCGCGGTGCCCAGGTCTGCGGTGACGGCGAAGCCGGCGCAGTCCGAGGTGTCCAGGTCGGCCGAGACCACCTCGGCCCCCGCCTCGGCCAGCCTCCGCGCCACCGCCAGCCCGATGCCGGACCCGGCCCCGGTGACGAGCGCGATCCGTCCGGCCAACCCGTCGCTCATCCGCCACTCCCGACGTCGCTGCCAAGGTGACTACCGGCGCCGCTGCCAAGGTCGCTGCCGGCACCGTTCCCGAGGTCGCTGCCGAGGCCACTCCCGACACCGCTCCCAGGGCCGTTGCCGAGGTCACGGCCGGCTCCGCTCCCGGCAGCGGGAGCGATGCCGGCGGAGGCGAGGATCTCGTCGGTGTGCTGGCCCAGGGTTGGCGCGTGCCGGTAGCCGGTGACCGGTGACGCGGAGAGTGAGATCGGTGAGGCGATGGTGCGTAGCCGCCCGGCGGCCGGATGGTCGACCACCGAGACGAAGCCGGCGGCGCGCAGGTCCGCGTCGCGCAGGATCTCCTCGTAGTCGGCCAGCGGCGCGCACGGTACGTCGATCTCCCGCAGTGCGGCCAGCCAGTGCCCGGTCGGCTGTTCCACGAGCACCGAGGCGACCACCTGGTAGAGCCGGTCGGCATTGGCGATGCGCTTGCCGACGGTGTCGAAGTCGGGGTGGCGCAGCAGGTCCGCGCGTCCGACCAGGGTGAGGAAGCGGTCCCACTGCTCGCCGGTGTAGATCAGCACGCAGAGGTGGCCGTCGGCGGTGCGGTACGGGCGCCGGTTCGGGGCCGCCGTGCGGGGGTAGACCGGCGGCCCGGTGGGCGGCTCGAAGGTCCAGCCGTCGAGCTGTTCGAGCAGCCCGAACGCGATCATCGTCTCCAGCATCGGCACCTCGACCCGCTGGCCCTGCCCGGTGGCGTCGCGGTGCCGCAGCGCGGCCAGCACGGCGGTGGCGGCGGTCAGGCCGGCGAGCTTGTCGGCGAGCGGGGTGGTGACGTACCCGGGTCGGTCCTGGTTGATGCTCTGCAGCCAGGCCATCCCGGAGGCGCCCTGGATCACGTCGTCGTAGGCGGGCCGGTCGGCGTCCGGACCGGTGCTGCGGAACCCGGGGATGACACAGTGGACGATGTCCGCGCGCAGGGCAGCGACCTCCGGGTACGACAGCCCCAGCCGGTCCGCCGCGCCCGGCCGCATGTTGTGCACCAGCACGTCGGCGGTGGGGATCAGCCGGGCCAGCGCGGCCCGGCCGGCCGCCGACTTGAGGTCCAGCACGACGCTCTTCTTGCCCCGGTTCATGTTCAGGAAGACGGCGGCCAGGCCGGGGGTGCGGCTGGCGCCGAGTTGGCGGGCGATGTCCCCGCCCGGCGGCTCGACCTTGACCACCTCGGCGCCCAGGTCGGCCAGCATCAGGGTGCAGTACGGCCCGGAGAAGGTGCTGGTGAGGTCGAGCACCCGCAGCCCGTCCAGTGGCGCGGCCATCAGAACCCGCCGGCCCGGCTGAGCAGGCCCGGCACCTGTTCGCCGAGGACCCCGCCGAGCCACCGGGCGTTGTCGATCGCGGCGTCCAGCGACATCGTGGTGGGGTACCCCGACCGGTGCAGGGCGTAGACGACGTCCTCGGTGGCGACGTTGCCGGTGGCGTTCGGCGCGAACGGGCAGCCGCCGAGCCCGCCCACACTGGCGTCGACCGCCGTGGCGCCGGCTCCGACGGCGGCCAGGACGTTGGCCGAGCCCAGGTTGCGGGTGTTGTGGAAGTGGCAACGCAGCGGCGCGTCGGTGACCGCCCGGACGGCGGTGAAAACCCGCTCCACCTGCTCCGGCACGGCCACGCCGATGGTGTCGGCCAGGGCCACCTCGTCCGGCCCGGCCGCCAACACGTCCTCGACGATGTGCAGCACCCGCGACAGCGGGGTCTCCCCCTCGAACGGGCAGCCGAAGGTAGCGCCGACGGTGACCGAGGCGCGCAGGCCGGCGTCGTGCGCCCGGGGCAGCAGCCGCCGCGCCTCGGCGACCGCCTCGGCCGTGGTCATGCCCTGGTTGCGCTGGCCGAAGGTGTCGCTAGCCAGCACCACCACGTTCACCTCGGCCACCCCCGCCGCGATCGCCCGGTCCAGGCCGCGGGCGTTCATGATCACCCCGATCGAGTCGACGCCGCTGTCGCCGAGGCCGGCCACCACCTGCTCGGCGTCGGCCAGGTTCGGCACCTTGGCGGGGTGCACGAAGCTTGTCACCTCGACCCGGCGGGAACCGGCCGCGACCGCCCGCCGGACCAGCTCGATCTTGTCGAAGGTGGCGACGAAGCGGGGATGGTTCTGCAAGCCGTCGCGCGGGCCGACCTCGATGATCTCGACGCTCAAGACAGCGCCTTCAGGCCGGCCTGGGCGACCTCCATGTCCTGCGTGTAGTGGCCGCCGCTGACCCCGATCCCGCCGACCACCTGGTCGTCGACCTTCACCGGGTAGCCGCCGCCGAAGGTGACCAGCCGGTCGATCCCGGCCGGCGCCCCCATCGCCAGCGGGCCGTCCTCCTTGATGAAGTCGTACCAGCCGTCGCTGCTCAACCCGAAACCCACCGACGTGTACGCCTTGTCCTGCGCCAACTGCACGCTGACCATCGCCGCACCGTCCATCCGGGCGTACGCCTTGAGCACCCCGCTCTCGTCGCAAACGGCGACGGTCACGGCGAAGCCCATCTCCTCGGCCTTCGCCACCGCGGCGTCGATCATCTTGCGGGCCGCCCGCGCCGAGATGGACTGCTTGCGGACCACGTTCGGGTTCTTCGGCATGATTTTCTCCTTCATCAGATGGCGCCGGCGGCGCGCAGTTCGGCGATCCGGTCGGCGGAGAGTGCGAGCACCTGTCGCAGCACCTCGTCGGTGTGCTGGCCGAGCTTCGGGCCGACCCACCGCAGCCGGCCGGGGGTGCCGGACAGCCGCGGTGCCACGTTGTGCATCGGGAACGCGCCCATCTCGGGATGCGGCAGCTCGATGATCGACTCCCGGGCGGCGAAGTGCTCGTCGGCGAGCATCTCCCGGGCGGTGTAGACCAGGCCGGCCGGCACTCCCCCGTCGTGCAGGAGCTTGAGCAACGCTTCCTGGTCGAAGGTGGCCGTCCAGGCGGCGATCAGCTCGTCCAGGGCGGCCTGGTTCTCGCCCCGGGCCGCGTGGCTGGCGTACCGGGGATCCGTGGCCAGGTCGGCGCGGCCCATGGTGGCGGCCAGCCGGCGGAACACGGTGTCCTGGTTCGCCGCGATCAGGATCGAGGCGCCGTCCTGGGTGGGGTACGCGTTGCTGGGCGCCACGTTCGGCAGGATCGAACCGGTCCGCTCCCGGACATAGCCGGTCAGCGCGTACTCCGGCAGCAGCGACTCCATCAGGGCCAGCACCGACTCGTAGATGGCGCTGTCGACCACCTGGCCCTGGCCGGTGGCCTCGGCCACCCGCAGCGCCATCATCGCGCCGAGCGCGGCGAAGGTGCCGGCCAGCGAGTCGCCGAGGCTGACCCCGATCCGGCTCGGCGGGGTGGCCGGGTCACCGGTGACGTACCGGATGCCGCCCATCGCCTCGCCGATCGAGCCGTAGCCGGCGCGGGAGGCGTACGGGCCGCTCTGGCCGAACGCGGTGACCCGCACGATCACCAGCTTCGGGTTGAGTTCGCGCAGCTCGTCCGGGCCGAGTCCCCAGCGTTCGAGGGTGCCGGGGCGGAAGTTCTCCACGAAGACGTCCGCCTCGGCGAGCAGCTCGCGCATCACCCGCTGCCCCTCGGGCACCCTCAGGTTGCAGGTGACGGACTTCTTGTTGCGGCCGACCACCGGGAACCACAGCGACTTGCCGTGCGGCTTCTCCCGGCCCCACTGGCGCATCGGGTCGCCGTTGGCCGGCTCCTCGACCTTGATCACCTCGGCGCCGAAGTCGCCCAGCAGCTGGCCGCAGAACGGGCCTGCCAGCAGCACCCCGGCCTCGACCACCCGCAGCCCGGTCAACGGCCCGTCGGCGAACCGGCCGGTCCGGCCCCCATCCCCGGCCCCGCCGGTCCGGCCCCCGTCGCCGGCCTCGCCGGTCAGCGGTCCGTCGCCGGGAGCACCGGCCAGCGGTCCGTCGCCGGGAGCACCGTTCAGCGGCCCGCTGCCGGGAGTGCCGGTCATCGGGCGTCCCCGGTCACACGGAACATCGCCTCGATGCGCGCCTCTGCGTAGCGCGACACCGCGCCGTCGCGGGAGACCGAGCGCACCCCGTCGATCTTCAGCAGGGCGGGGCGGACCAGGGAGCCCATGGTGACCGGCGCGGACGGGCAGGCGGCGCAGCGGCCGTGGAAGGTCACGTGGGCGTCGCCGTCGGCGTCCACGTCGACGGACACTCCGCCGCCGTGCGCCTCCACGAGCTGGCGTACCTTGCCGTCCAGCGCCCGGTCGGCGGCGCGGTTGGTCTTCTTCCTACCGGGCATGCTCGGCCGCCTTCCGCGCCTTCTTGCCGGACTTCCCGGACTTGCCGAGCTTCCCGGACTTGCCGAGCTTCTCGGACTTGCCGAGCTTCTCGGACTTCCTGCCCTTCTTCGTCACGGTGGCGGAGCCGTTTCCGTACAGCTCCTTCTTCTTCACCTCGACGTCGACGCCCATCAGGCGGGCGAAGTTGAGGCCGAAGATCTTGGCCTTGACCTCGTCGGTGAGCGGCGGGTAGCCGTACCCGTCCTGCAGGTCGTCGGGCATCCGCATGTCGGCGAAGAGGTCGATGTAGGCCTGCACCTTCGGCCAGACGAACGCCTCGGAGCCCCAGAGCAGCCGGTCCGGGCCGACGTGCAGCAGGCACTTGCCGATCGCGTGCAGGGCGGCCCGCGGCGCGACCGGGTACTGATTGATCCAGGCGGTCAGCGCGAGGTGGATGTTCTCGTAGCGGGCCGCGATGTTGATCGTCTCGTTGATGAACGGCTCACCCAGGTGGTGCACGATGAAGTTCATCTCCGGGAAGTCCTGTGCGGCCCGCTCCAGGTCGTACGGCGCCAGGTCGGCGATGTGCTGGGTGTTGAACGCCAGTCCCTTGTGGAACTGCACGTTGTTGACGCCGTGCTCCAGCGCGGTCTCCCACAGCGGGTACGCGGTATTGCGGTCGTCGATGCGCCAGGACACCCCGCCGGAGTGGGCCTGGTAGAACTTGAAGCTTGTCGCGCCCCACTCGGTGATCTGCCGGATCATCTCGGTGACCGCGCCGTACCGGCCGTGCGTGATCGGGTCGACCCCGCCGCAGAACAACACCCGGTCCGGGTACGCCTCCTTGAGCCGCCAGTTGTTCTCGGCCGGCGAGAAGCCCAGTTTCCAACCGCCGTGGCTGGGCACCGTCTGGGCCATCGCCAGGTCGGTGTCCGATTCGGCGAACATCAGCCGGTACGCGTCCTCGACGGAGAGTTCCCGCCCGGAGATGTCGTCGTATGGGTAGCCCGGCCCGGAGTACTTCTTCGCGTACTCGACCAGGGCGTTCGTCGACTTGCGGCCGCCGTGGTTGAAGTCGATGTTCTCGTCGGTCAGCTTGTACATGTGGATCGCGTTGTCGAACACGAAGTAGTCGTTCTTCATGCGGCACTTCCCTTCGGTGGGTGGTCCTGCTCCAGCCGTTCGACGTGCCGGACCGCGAGTTGACGGCGGCGGCGGACCGACCAGGCCGCCACCGAGACCCCGACGATCACCGCGAGGCCGTTGAAGATGCGTTCGATCCAGGTGGCGGCGCCCAGGTGCTGCAGCCCGGCGATGGTGAAGGTGATGAAGTACGCGGCGATCACCGTGCCGAGGATGTTGACCCGGCCCGGCCGCAGCACCGCCGCACCGAGGAACGCCGCCGCGAACGCCGGCAGCAGGAACTGCTCACCCACGGTCGGCTGGGCGGACCCGACCCGGGAGGCGAGCAGCACCCCGGCGATCGAGGCGAGCACGGCCGCGCCGACGAAGGCCCGGATGGTGTAGCTGCGGATGTCGATGCCGGCCCGGGCGGCGCCGCGCAGGTTGCCGTCCATGGAGTAGAGCCGCTGGCCGAACGGCGTCCAGACCACGATGAACTCCAGCACCAGCACGACCGCGACGAGGTAGAACAGCGGCAGCGGGATACCGGCCAGCTCGCCGCGGGCGATCTCGGTGAACCCGGCCGGTACGTTCTCGAAGATCACCCGACCGCTGGTGATGGCGTAGAGCGAGCCCATCAGCAGGCTCCCCGACGCCAGCGTGGCGATGATCGAGCTCATCTGGAACTTCAGCACCAGCAGGCTGTTCAGCAGCCCGACCAGCACCGCCAGCACGAGGACGGCGAGCAGCGCGAACCAGATCGGCAGGCCGTGCACCGCGACCAGCCAGACGGCCATGCCGTGCGCCAGGCCGAGCATCGGACCGACCGAGGCATCCAGGTAGTGGGCCAGCAGCGGCAGCGTCGCGGCCAGCGCCACGATCACCGTCACGGTCTGGTTGACCAGGATCAGCCGGAAGTTCGTGGTGGTGAAGTAGGACTCCGGACTCAGCACCGAGAAGAACGCGATCACCAGCACCAACATCCCGAGCAGGCCGAACCGGCTCACCCCCTCGATCAGCCGCTCACCGCCGCTGACCCGGGACCGGTCGGCGTTCTGCCGCACCACCGCGCGGTCGCCGGCCGGCGGTGGGGCCGTCCTGGTCGCCGAATCGGTCATCGCGCTGCCTCCCCTGCCATCGCCGGGGCGCCCTGGACGATGAGCTGCACGCAGCGTTCGACGTCGAGCACCTCGGTGGTTCCGTGGTAGACGCACCGGCCGCCCTTCATCACCAGCAGCCGGTCGGCCAGGTCGAGCACCTCGGGAATGCGGTGGCTGATCACGATCACCGCGTACCCCCGGTCGCGCAGCCGCCGGATCAGGTCGCTCACCCCCTGGGACTCGGTGGTGCCCAGCGCGGCGGTCGGCTCGTCCATCACCATCACCCGGGGCTCGTTCTCGGTGACCAGCGCACGGGCGATCGCGACCATCTGCCGCTGGCCGCCGGAGAGCCCCTCGACCAGCACGTTCATGTCGTGCAGGTCGATGCCGAGCTCTTCGAGCACGGCCCGGGTCCGGGCCCGCATCGCCTTCTTGCGCAGCACCGGCAGGCCGCGCGGGCCGGCGGTCCATTCGCGGCCGAGGAAGACGTTCTCGACGATGCTGAGGTTGTCCGACAGGCCGAGATCCTGGTAGATCATCTCGATGCCGAGGGAGCGGGCGGTGCCGATGGTGTGCGGGCGCAGGTCCCGCCCGGCCACCCGCAGCCGCCCGCTGTCCGGGGCCACCGCCCCGCTGACCATGCCCATCAGCGTCGACTTGCCGGCGCCGTTGTCCCCGACGACGCCCAGGATCTCACCCGGGCGTACGTCGAAGGAGACCTCGCTGACGGCGCGGACCCGGCCGTACGACTTGGAGACGCCCGCCACCTCGAGGACCGGTCCGGCCCCGCTCATTGGGCCGCTGCCCACATCTGCTCGTACCGCTCGGCGTAGTTGACGTAGCTGCTCCAGTCCACGGTGCCGTCGGCCGGGGCGTTCGAGGCGTCGAAGACGGTGGCCGGGATGCCCTGCTCGGCGTCCGGCAGCGCGGGCTGCCCGGCCGCGAGCCGACCCACCTGGTCGATCGCCGCGTACGCGTTCCAGCCGCGGATCGCGCCGAAGTCGGCGAACTGGTCACCGGCGGCGACGCTGGCCAGCCGCTCCGCCTCGGCGTTCTTGGACATCACCTTGATGTCGTCGCGGCCGGCCGCCTTGAGCGCCGCGATGATCGACTCCACCCCGTTGCCGTACGGGGTGAGGATGTACTCCAGGTCGTCGCCGTACTTCTGAATCAGCGAGGTGGTGATGTTCTGCATCTCCACCGGGTCGGTGGCCTGGGTCAAGGTCCGCTCGCGGACCTCCAGCAGCTCACAGCCGGTGCAGCCGGCGAGCACCCGCTTGCTGGCCTCCAGCGCCTCCACCAGGTGCGGGTAGCCGACGTCCCAGAGGAAGACCACCTTGGCGGTGCCGCCGGAGTCGGCGACCGCCTTGGTCGCCTCCAGCACCGCCTGGAAGGTCTCCCGACTGGAGACGTGGGCGTCGTACCCGACCGCGCCGCCCTCGGCCACCGCGGAGACGCCGACCACCGGGATGTTCGACTTCTGCAGCTCGGCGACGCCGTCGGCGACCTGGTTCTCGGGGATGGCCACGGTGATCACGGCGGTGGGCTTGTTGGCGGCGGCGGTCGCGAAGGCCCGTTGGAAGCCCTCCGGGGTGCCCTGCCCGTCCAGCACCTCGGCGGACCAGCCGAGGCTGGTGGCGATCTCGGCGGCCTTCTTGCCGACCTCCTCGCAGGAGGTGCCGATCCGGCAGACGATGATGTTGAGCTTGCTGCCGGCCGGCGGCTTCACCGACTCGGTCGGCCCGGACCAGTCCTGGTAGACCTTGATCTTGTCGAGCGTGATGTCGGCTTCGGCGCCCTCGAAGTAGAGCATCCCGTTGGTGCCAGCCTCGATCAGTTCGGCGGCCTGCTGGGTGTAGGCGTCGTTCACCTCGGCCGGGGCGTCGGATCCGGCGTCGTCCGAACCGCAGGCGGCGGTGAAGAGGAGCCCGGCCACGCCGAGCGCGGCGGCGAAGATGCGGAGCCGTCCGGCCCCGAAGGTCTGGGTCAAGGTGCCACTCCCTACAAGAGGCCCGCTGGCGGGACGTGAAGTCGACGAGTCGTGGGGTGATCGCAACCCGCGGCGAGGCGCCTGGGTGATCCGCACCTCAGCTTTGTACGCAATCGAACGTAGGCACCGCGCTCTCGCTGTGTCAATAGTTCACGTGGCAGAAACATTATCCCTGCTAGCGCCTACCTTGATCACGTCAAAAGTCCCAAGCTAGACAGCGGGTCGGGCGGTGGTTGTATACATCTTCTCCTCCGGCTCGTATGCTCGACCGACGACTCGGGGAGGGCATCATGAGCAATGACGAGCTCGACAAGCTCCGCCGCGAGGTGCGCGAGCTGGTGGCCGACTGGGCCCACAACGGCCGGTTCACCCCGACCTGCGACGCCTGGCTGCGCTCCTACGACGCGCAGTTCAGCGCGGCCCTCGCCGGCCGCGGCTGGATCGGGCTCACCTGGCCGGCGGAGCTGGGCGGGCAGGCCCGCTCCAACCGGGCCCGGCTGGTGGTCACCGAGGAGCTGCTCCGCGCCGGGGCGCCGGTCGCCGCGCACTGGATCGCCGACCGGCAGATCGGCCCGGCGATCCTGCGCAACGGCTCCGCCGCCCTGCAGCGGGCCTACCTGCCCCGGATCGCCAGCGGCGAGGTCACCTTCTGCCTCGGGATGAGCGAGACCGAAGCGGGCAGCGACCTCGCCTCGGTATGCACCACCGCCCGCCGCGACGGCGACGACTGGCTGCTCACCGGTGCCAAGATCTGGACCAGCCACGCGCACCGGTCCACCCACGCCTACGTGCTCTGCCGCACCGGGCGCGGCGAGAAGAAGCACGACGGACTCACCGAACTGATCGTCGACATGTCCGCCCCCGGCATCGAGGTGCGTCCCATCGTCGACCTGCGCGGCGAACACCACTTCAACGAGGTCACCTTCACCGACGTCCGGGTCCCCGGCGACCACGTGCTCGGCCAGCCCGGCAACGGCTGGGCGCAGGTCACCGAGCAGCTCGCCTTCGAGCGCGGCGGAATGGAACGGGTGCTCAGCACGTACCCGCTGCTCGCCTCGGTGGTCGATGCCGGCACCGGCGACGCGGCGCCGCTCGGCGCGCTGCTCGCCCGGCTGGCCGGGCTGCGCGGCCTGGCCTGGCGGATCGCCGCCGACCTGGACGCCGGTGCCGCGCCGGTACGGGCCGCCGCGATGCTCAAGGACCTCGGCACCGAGTTCGAGGGCGACGTGAACGAGACGGCCCGAACCCTGCTCGACGCCGAACCCGACCCGGACGCGGCCGGACCGGCCGGGCTGCTCGCCCAGGGCATCCTCGCCGCGCCCGGCTTCACCATCCGCGGCGGCAGCACCGAGGTGCTGCGGACCATCATCGCCCGGGACGTCGCCGCGCCCCCCCGCCGCGACCCCGACGATCTGCGGGAACTGGCCGACGACGTGCTCGCCGGGCACGGCGGCGACCCCGATGGGGTGCCCGCCGTGTGGGACACGATCCGGGAGCTGGGCTGGACCGGGGTGTCGGTACCCGAGCAGACCGGCGGCTCGGGCGGCACGCTCGGCGACTTGGCCGCGCTCGTCGAAGGGCTCGGCCGACACGCCGTCTCGCTGCCGTTGGCCGGGACCGCGCTGGCCGGCCGGCAGTTCGCCGCCGCCGGCCGCCCGATCCCGGACGGCGCCACCGTCCTCGTCGCGCCCACCGCCGGCCTGACGATCACCGACGGCCGGCTACGCGGTACGGTCACCCGCGTGCCGTGGGCCACCGCCGCACAAACCCTCCTGGTGTACGCCGACAGCACCGCCCTGGCGCTCCCGGCCGGGACCCCTGGCGTGCGGATCACCGCCGGCCGCAACCTGGCCGGCGAGCCGCGCGACACGGTTGAGTTCGACGTTGCAGTCACCGATGCGATGGTCCTCGCCGGGGCGGCGCCGGCCCCGCAGGTGCGGGCCGAGGCGGCCCTGCTGACGGCGGCCGGGCTGGTCGGCGCCGCCGAGGCCGCGGTCGAGCACAGCCGGCTGCACGTCACCACCCGGGAGCAGTTCGGCCGCCCGCTGCTGGCCTTCCAGGCGGTCGCCCAGACGCTGGCCCGGATGGCGTCGCAACTCGAACTGGCCCGCACCGCCCTCACCGACGCACTCGCCACCGCTCCCGTGGGACCGGATACCAGCCCAGGACCGGACGCTCCCCCGGGACCGGACGCGAGCACGGGAGCGGACGCCAGCGTCGGCGCTGGAGCGCCCGGGGTTGGGGTGTCGGAGTTCAAGTTGCGGGTGGCGGTGGCGCGGGTGCTCTGCGGGCAGGCCGCGACCGAGGTGGCGCGCGGCGCCCACCAACTGCACGGCGCAATGGGGGTGACCCGGGAGCACCCGCTGCACCTGGCGAGCCGGCGGCTCTGGTCCTGGCGAGATGAGGACGGCAGCCAGCGCCGGTGGGAGACGATGCTTGCCGAAGCGTTGGTGCCGCGCGGCAGCGCTGGCGTGTGGACCTGGTTGACTCAGGAGGATTCGCGATGAGCAAGGTCGAACTGACCGTCGCCGACGGGCGCTGGACGCTGACGCTCAACAACCCGGACCGGCGCAACTCGATCGACGCCGAGATGCGCGACGCCCTCGCCGACGCGATCGCCGAGGTGGCCGCCGACCGGCAGGCCCGGACGCTTGTCGTGACCGGTGCCGGCTCAGCCTTCTGCGCCGGGGCCGACCTGCCCGCGATGTTCGGCGAGACCGGCCGCTCGGTACAGGAGATCCGCGCCGACCTGCACCGCATCTACGACAGCTTCCTGCGGATCCTGGCCCTGCCGATCCCCACCATCGCCGCGGTGCACGGCCCGGCCGTGGGCGCCGGTCTCAACCTCGCGCTGGCCTGCGACAACCGCGTCGTCGGACCGGACGCCAGGCT
This sequence comes from Solwaraspora sp. WMMD1047, assembly GCF_029626155.1. NCBI lineage: Bacteria > Bacillati > Actinomycetota > Actinomycetes > Micromonosporales > Micromonosporaceae > Solwaraspora > Solwaraspora sp. WMMD1047. The sequence goes on from NZ_JARUBL010000001.1 coordinate 4,482,769, forward strand.
GATCGCCTCGTTCACCAAGATCGGCCTGCACCCGGGCGGTGGCTGCACCTGGTTCCTGACCCGGGCGCTCGGGCCGGAACGGGCCCTACAGTTGCTGCTCGACGGCGGAACCGTCGATGGGCCGGAGGCGGTCCGGATCGGCCTGGCGGGCACCCTCGCCGACGATCCGGTCGCGGTCGCCCACGAGCGGGCGCAGCGGTGGGCCGCGCTGGACCCGGCCCTGGCCCGAGACGTGAAAACCTCGGTCCGGACCGCCGTCCGGTCGGACCTCGCCACCAGCGTCGAGTTCGAGGCGTGGGCACAGGCGTCGTCGGCGACCGGCCCGGCCATCCAAGCGGCCGTCGAGCGCTTCCGCACCCCCCGCCCTTGACCACGCGGGTCGCAAGTGGCACCACCCGGCCGCCGTGTTTGGCCGACACTCGCTCTCCCGCTGAGGGCCGCCCATGCCCGCAGCGGCAGCGCCGCCCACCAGGAGGTACCTCCGACCACGCGTCCCAGCGCAGCCGACCGTCCGCCCAGGTCAGCAGGGCCGCCGAAGGCGAGACACCCCTGACCATGTGGCCGAGGGCGGCGGGGGTCACGAAATCCCGCACGGGTAGTGGCCGGTCTGGAGGCCGCTGGCCGGACGGCGATCAGCGGGCACCGCGCCGGCTGGCCAGGATGGCGCGGATCTCCCGGCGGACCTCGGCCGCCTCGTGCACCAGCCTGCGGTGAGGGTAGCGGACCACCAGGATGCCGACCGTGGCCAGCAGGGCGTCCCGGCGGAGGTCGATTTCGCGCTGGCGGGGATCCCCGTGGGTTGTGGCGCCGTCAAGTTCGAAGTCGACCCGTTCCCGTTCGGCATAGAGGTCGAGATACATCACCCGGCCACCGACCTCGACCCGGAACTGCCGTTGGAACTGCGGCATCCCCGGGCCGCTGAAGACATGATCGTGTCCCCAGATCTCCAACCAGCTCCGGCAGCCGACCGTCAACCTGTCCAGCAAGGTCATCAGTCCGGCCCGGCCAACGAGCCTGGGCAGGTCCCGCAGGACGGCCTCGACCCGGGCCGGTGTGGTCAGTCGATCGTTCACCGCCTGAATGACCGGCCCCGGGCGATCGGCCGGCGGCACCAACGGCCAGGCGTCTACCAGGCTCCGCTCGATGGTGGTGATCGGCAGGCCACCTCGCCACCGGCACTGCGGCGGCTCCGGTACGAAGTCGTCCCGGTGGTGGACGGCGAACCCTGGTCGACTCCGCCTCCCCTCACCCGCCGCGACGATGAGGTGCACCGGCTCACCGGGGACCTGCCGACGCAGTCCCCAGACGTCCAAGGCGGTGGCGTGACTCAGCGCGGCGCGTCCGTCCGTCCACGCCAGGCCGGCGCGTCGAAGGAGGTCCGGTGCTGGCGGCTCCCGGTTCCGAACACCGACGTAGATCCCGGGCAGCACCCGCCGCACCTGGCCGAGCCGCACCGCCCACCGTAATGCGCCGACCGGCACCTCCCCCCGCCGCACCAACCCCCCGCCGACCTCCAGCGCCTGTCTCAGCACCGGGCTCATGCCCTCCGACCGACTCGGCCGCCACGCCGAAGCGGACCGCTCCACACCGCCCGACTCCATGGCCGCCGACGCTGCCCGCCCACACCTCGCCGCGCCACCCACCCCACCCCCGCCTGTGGACAACTCCCCCACCTGTGGACACCCCACCCACCCGCGGATCCCCACCCACCCACAGCCCAGCCCGCCCCACCGCCACCCGCTCTCCACCCTTGATCAAATGATGAAAACGGTCGCTGCCAAGGCGTGCAGCGACCGTTTTCATCATTTGATCAAGCTTTCGGATGGGCGGGTCGGGGAATTCTCCGCGAGGCGCGGATGCGGTGGCGCCACCTCGGCCGGTGGTCTGGCCGGCCGAGGCTGACCGGGTGCCCTGGGAGGGGAGGAATGGAGGGAGGAGGCCGCGGAGGCGTTTGTGGGGCGGCGTTGGGTTAGCGGGTGGCGGTCAGGAGGTCGTCGAGGGTTAGGGTGCGCAGGTCGTCGCGGGAGGGCATCCGGCCGAGGGCGCGGAGGCGGCCGGACTGGGCCTTGCGCATGCCCTCCAGCAGTTTGCGGGCCTCGCGGGCGTTGCCGAAGTTGCGGTCCCGCTCGATCTGGCCGAACCATTCCAGCAGAGCGTCGCTGAGACCGGGACCCAGGATGTAGTCGTCGTTGCGGGTGATCCGGTTGACGATCAGCACCAGCTCGTCGGGGTCGTAGTTCTCGAACTCCAGGGTCTTGGCGAACCGCGAGTCCAGACCGGCGTTGGCGTTCAGGAAGTCGCGCATCTCGTCGGTGTAGCCGGCGACGATGACCGCGACCTCGTCGCGGCGATCCTCCATCAGCTTGACCAGGGTGTCGATCGCCTCCTGGCCGAAGTCGGCGCTCGCCCCGCCGGCCCGCGACAGGGTGTACGCCTCGTCGATGAAGAGCACGCCGCCGAGCGCCTCCTCGAACACCGACGTGGTCTTCTCGGCGGTGTGGCCGATGTACTGGCCGACCAGGTCGCGCCGCGAGACCTCCTTGAACTGGCCGTTCGGCAGCACCCCGAGGGCCCGCAGCAGCTGACCGTATAGCCGGGCGATGGTGGTCTTACCGGTACCGGGGGCGCCGGTGAAGACCAGGTGGTGGCTGGCCGCGCCGACGGCCAGGCCGGCGCTGCGGCGCCACTCGTTGACCTGGATCTCGTCGATCAGGGCGCGCACCTCGGCCTTGACGCCGGCCAGACCGATCATCGAGTCGAGCTCGGCGAGCAGCTTGTCCACCTCGGCCGTGTCCTGCCGGGTGGCGCCCTCGATCGCGCCGATGCCGACCTTCGGCCGGTGCCCGCCGTCGTCCACCGGGCGGACGTCGGGGGTGGCGCCGTCGACCACCTCGATCCCCGGGGTGGCGGTGTTCTCCACCCGGGTGCCCTGGACCAGGCCACCGCAGCCGCGGTCGAAGCGGATGCCGACGCCCTGCGTGTCGTGCACCCAGCTGTCGGTGATGGTGGGGCTGCTCTGGTGCGCGACCGAAATGCCGATGTCACCCGTGCCGGAGATGTCACACCGCTCGATCGTCGGGCGGCCGGCCTGGTAGACGTAGATGCCCCGGAAGCCGCAACCGGCCACGGTGGAGTTGCGGATGGTGGGATTGGCGCCGAGCCGGACGATGATCCCGTCGTCAGCCGTGTCCCGGATCTCGCATTTGTCCAGAATCCCGCCAGCGTCCTCGATGACGAAGCCGTGCTGGCCGACGGTGACCTTCACATCGGTGGCCGTCAACTCGGCACCGTCGCCCACCTGCACCGCGGCGGCGTACCCGGCGCCGACCTCGCATTTCTCGACGGTCAACCGGCCGCCGGCGGCCTGGACCGCCGGATAGTCGGCGGACTTCAGCACCAGTCCCCGCAGCGTGACCTCACCGCCGCGGCTCTCGACCGCGGAGCCGTTGGCGCCGGTGGCGTCGATCGTCACCGTCCCGGGCTCCTTCGCCGCGACCAGGCTGAGCCGGTGGCCGGACAACCGCACCGCCTCGGCGTAGACGCCGGGTTCGATCGAGATCACCGCGCCGTCGTCGGCGACTTCCAGGGCGTCCCGGATGGTCGGGTAGGCCCCCGCTCGCTCCGACGAAACGGCAAATATCCGGGCCATGGCTCCCCTACACCTTCGGTCGGGGTGTCGACGTTGCGTCCCGGCCCGTCGGCCTCCCCCTTCCCGGAATCGTAGCGAGTCGACCGGCGAATCCCACAACGGGCCGTCCGTCCGGGAATCGCCAGCGCGGCCGGTCCGTCCGCGGTCGCGTCGATCATCCACTCCGGCCCGGTGCGGATCATCCGGCCGGCCCCGTGACCAGCGCCGGACGACCGTACTCGCGACAAAACCGGCGTGCGTACGATCTGCCGCATGCACAACGGACCAGCGGGCGAGCACCACCCGGCGACGCCGGCGCACCGGACGCCCGAACCAACCGACCCGGGCGCTCCGGCCTGGTCGGTCCGCCCGACGGCACCCGCCCATCGGACGGCCTCGGCCGGGTCGGCCACGCCCACCGAGCCGACCGCACCCAGCGGGTCGGCGGCGCCCACCGAGCCCGCCGCGCCCACCGAGCCGGTCGGGCCTTCGGACCAGGCGGCGGCCGCCCGACCGGGGACTCGGCGCCGGTCGCGCCGCCGCCGTCGCACCCTGCTGAGTCTCGGCATCAGCCTGCTCGCGCTCGTCCTGCTCGGTGCGGGCGGCGTGGTCGCCGCCGGGTTCTACGTGCGGTCGGTGGAGTCGGACATCGCCCGGATCGACGCCTTCGAGAACGTGCCCGAGGAGTCCCGGCCGGAGAAGGTGGTGCAGGAGGCCAAAAACCTGCTCATCCTCGGCAGCGACTCCCGCGATCCGGAGAACCTGGGCGGCTCCCGCAGCGACACCATCATCGTCGCGCACCTGCCCGAAGACCGGTCCAGCGCCCAGTTGATCTCGATCCCCCGGGACACCTGGGTCAAGGTCCCCGAAGGGCCGAACGGCCAGCCGGGGGGCCAGGAGGCGAAAATCAACGCCTCGTACGCCTGGGGCGGCATCCCGCTGATGGTGCAGACGGTGGAGGACTTCACCGGGGTCCGGATCGACCACGTGGTGACCATCGACTTCGCCGGCTTCCAGGAGATCATCGACGCACTCGACGGCATCGAGATCGACGTACCGCGCAACTTCACCTCGCTGCACGAGCCGTTCCGGACCTTCAAGGCCGGCCGGCAGGAGATGGACGGGGCGACGGCGCTGGACTACGCCCGGCAGCGCAAGCAGTTCGCCGACGGCGACTTCGCCCGCATCCGCAACCAGCAACAGGTCATCAAGGCCGTGTTGCAGAAGGGCACCACCGCCGGCGTGCTGACCAACCCCGGCCGGCTGAACGCCTTCGTCAAGTCCACTGCCGACGCGGTGTCGATTGACGAGTCCCTCTCCATCTTCGACCTGGCGATGGAGCTGCGCGACCTGCGGCCGGACGACCTGACCTTCTTCACCAGCCCGACCAGCGGCACCGGCCGGGTCGGCACCGAGAGCGTCGTCTTCGCCGATACCGAGAAGGTCAAGACCTTCTACGACGCGGTCCGCCGCGACGCCGTACCGGAGATACTTGCCACCGCCAGGTAGCGACCGGCGTACCCTCGTGCCCCGGCGGCGGTGCTGACACGACCGTCGATCCTATGATGGTGGGACGCCCGACACGGGCGGCGAACCAGTCAGGGGGAACTGAATCGCATGAGCGTGTCGCCGCAGACGCAACCGCCGGCGGCCCGGGACCCGCGGGCCCAGCCGCCACGCAACGGTCCGCTGCCGCCCAGGGTCGGCAACGTGCCGACCGGCGGCATCGGCGCGCAGACCCGGTCGTCCGTCGAACCGGCCGACCGGCCCGAGCCGGCGATCCTGCTCCCCCGCCGGCGGCCCGGCCGGCTCGGCCCACTGCACCTCGTCCAGCTCCTGATCGCCGAGGTGGTCCTCATCTCGGTGCTGCTGGCCCTGACCGGCGGCGCGTTGGCGGCCGCGGTGGCCGGGGTGGTGGGCGCCCTGCTCCTGCTGCTGGCCCTGGCCCGCGACCACGGCCGGTGGTGGCTGGAGAAGCGGGTGATGACCTGGCACTACCGCCGCCGGCAGCGGACCTCGGCCGGGGTCCCCAACGGTGACGACCCCCGCCTCGTCGCGTTGCGGGTGCTCGCGCCCGGCCTGACCGTGGAGAACGTCGAGGTGGCCGGCGACCAGCGGGTCGGGGTGGCCCGCGACGACGCCGGCTGGTTCGCGGTCGCCGAGGTCACCCTGAAGCCGCCCGCCCGGGGCGAACCTGGCGGGCTGCCGCTGGACCGGCTCGTCTCCGCCCTGGTCGACGCCGAACAACCGGGCGCGGTACTGCAGGTGGTGACGCAGGCGGTGCCGGCGCCCAGCCTGACCCTGTCGCCGGCCGCTCCGGCCCGTCAGTCGTACCAGCAGTTGCTGGGCCGGTACGGCGCCGTACCCGCCGATCAGCAGACCTGGATCGCGGTCCGGTTGGACGCGCGGACCGTGGCCGAGGCCGGCGCGTCCGGCGGCGCCGAACTGGACGTCGCGCCCGCCGTGGTGGCGACCCTGGTCCGCCGGGTCGCCAAGTCGCTGCGCTGGATCGGCATCACCCACCGGCTACTCGACGCCGAGGAGCTGGTCGTGGTGTTGGCGCACTCCTGCGACCTGGAGTCCGGGCACAGCACCGAACCGGTCCGGCCACGCGAGAACTGGGGCGAATGGCACTCGGCCCGGCTGGCTCACCGGTCGTTCTGGATCCGCGGCTGGCCGAGTCTCGCGGACGGCTCCGCGCTGCTCGCCCGCGTCTCCGCGACCACCGCGGCGATGACGAGCGTGGCGGTGATCCTGGCCCCCGACGACGACGCGCGGACGGTCGATCTGCGGGCCCTGGTCCGGGTGGCCGCCCCCGGCGCCGACCTCGGGCCGATCTGCCAGTCCCTGACCCGTGGCGCCGAACGGGCCAACGCCGAACTCTTCCCCCTCGACGGGGAGCAGGGACCGGCGGTGTACGCGTCCGCGCCGACCGGGGGTGGGGCACGATGACCAGGCCGGGAGACGACCACACCCGTCCGGGCGACGAGACGCTCGACCCGCGGGAGGAACGGCGCAGTTCGGCCACCGGTGATCAGCCGGGACAGCCGCCCGCCGGCCGGCCGGCGCTTCCCCGGGCCACCGGCCGCGCCTCGGTCGTACCACCCGTGGGGCAGACACCGGGCGGGCAACCGGTGGGCGGGCCGCACGGGTCGGGTGCCGTGCCGCGATCGGGCGGTGGCGACCCGGCCCGCCCGGTGCCACCGCCACCGCCGCCGTCCCACATCGCCGCCATCGCCGGAGGCACGATCACCGGCCGTACCGGTGGGCAACCGGCGATGTGGCCGGTCATCACCCCACGCTCCGCGGCCGGGCAGTCCGACCAGCCCCAGCCGGACCAGGCCGGTCCAGTACCTGGCCAACCGGCTGCGACGGGCGAGCCACCGCCGGCCGAACAGGCACCGACACAGTGGGCCCGGCCCGGACAGCAGACGGCACCGACACAGTGGACTCCACCACCGCCCGCTGGCCGGGCGGCCCGGAGCTCCTGGCCGCCCGGCCAGCCGCCGTCGAGCCCCTGGGCGCCGAGCCACGGCGCCCCACCGCCGCAGGCCGACCAGCCGGGTACGACCGCATCCTCGGCCGGCCGGACCGGAGCGAGCGCCCCGCCACCGCCACCTCCGGCCACGTCGATCCCACCCCCGCCCACGGTGCCTCCGCCGCCGACGATCCGCCCGGCACGGGCCTACCCGCCACCTCCTCCGCAACCCCCAAACCTGCCGCCGCCCGGCCCGCCACCAGCGCTAACCGGGCCGGGCGCCCCGCCACCGGGGCCGACCGGTCCGACCGCCGCGTCGAGCCCCACCTCGGCCCCGCCGGCCGCGGCCACCCCGCTGACCCGGGCCACTCCCCCGACACCGCCGACCAGGACGGGACCGCCGGCACCACCGACCCGGACCGGGCCACCCGCACCACCGGCCCGCACCGGTCCTTCGGCATCACCAGACCGGGCCGGCCTATCCGCAGCACCAGACCGTCCCGGCCCGCCCGCACCGCCGACCCGGACCGGGCCGCCCGCACCGCCCGTCCGAACTGGACCGCCCGTACCGCCGGTCCGATCTGGACCGTCGTCGGCGACGGCATCGCCGGTGGCGCCGGTCACCGGGCCGCCGGCCGCCACCAGGCCGGCGCCCGTGGCCCCGCCTCCCACACCTGGACAGGCGGCGCTGCAGGCGCCACCGGCGATCCCGACCCAGCGCCCCGTACCGGCACCGCCCGCGGTGCCCGCGCCGCCGGCCGTCCCAGCCCCGCCCGCCGTACCCCAGGTGCCGGCGCTGCGGCCGACCCAGGCCGCGTCCGCTCCGCCCGCGGTGGCCGCCCCGCCACCGGCGGTCCGGCCGGCGCACTCGATCCCGGCGCCGCCGGTCACCGCGTACCCCGGGGCGGCCACCGTCGCCCGGCCCGCGACCCAGGCGGCGGTCTCCGCCGAAGCCGCCGGTGCCGGCTCCGCGCAACTGTCGGCGCAGGGCATCGCGCTGGCGAACACCGGCCACTCGGGACCGCCCGACCTCGACCAGGACCACCGGCCGCCGGAGCGGCGCCGACGCGACACGATCTCCGGCCGGCTGGCCCGGCTGCGCATCGGCTCGCACACGGCCACCCGGACCGCGCTCGCCCAGCTGCGGGTCGGCTCGGCCGGCGCGGGCCTGATCCTCGGTGCCGACCGCCAGCAACTGCCGGTGTCGGTGCGCTTCTTCCGGCCCGAGCCGACCCGGATCTCGCTGGTCGGCGGGGTGTGGGCCGGGCAGCTCTTCACCTTCCGGGCGTTGGCCCTCGGCGCCCGGGTCGCCGTGGTCACCACCGACCCGTACGCCTGGCAGAGCTTCGGCGAGCGCGCGACCGGCCAGGCCGACCGGGTCACCGTGGTCGCCGCCGAGCAGCCGTTGACCCTGACCGGCACCGCCCACCAGCCCGTCCTGATCGTGTACGACCAGGGCTTCGTCGGCGGCACGGCACCACCGCCGCTCGGCCCGTGGCAGACCCAGTTGACCGTGCTACGCCAACTCGACCAGTCCGGCGTACCGGCGCTGCAGGACTGTGACCTGGTGCTGATCCAACGGCTGGCGAGCGCCGAGGCGTCGCTGGCCGCCAACGCGCTGCGGCTGCCCGGCCCGAGTTCCCAGTTCCTCCAGGTGATGGCCGACGACATGGTCGCGGTCGTGGGCGACGGCGCGGAACGCTACGTCTGGTTCGCGCAGAGCGACATCGAACGGCAGTACGCGGGCGCCCCCCGCCGCTGACCCCACCGCGAGCGGCGGGGTCGGCGGACGGGCGGTCGGTCAGTGCGCCGGTGGGGTCCAGGCGAGTTGGATCAGACGCGCGCCGTGCCGGCGGGTGAACAGCCAGGCCCGGCCGGGCGGGAGGAACTGCGGCTTGATCGTGCCGAACAGGGCGCCCTCCTCACGCGGGCCGGACATCATCAGGCCCGGCGAGGCGAGTTCCCGGATCCGGCTGATCACCGGGTCGAACATGGCCCGGGAGGCGCCGCCGATGCGTCGGGTGACCACCAGGTGCAGGCCGATGTCGCGGGCCTGGGGCAGGAACTCCAGCAGCGGCGCCAGCGGGTTGACCGTCCCGCTGGCGACCAGGTCGTAGTCGTCGACCAGCAGGAACAGGTCGGGACCCTTCCACCAGCTGCGGTTGCGCAGCTGCTCCGGGGTGACGTCGGGGCCGGGCAGCCGCTCCCGCATCACCGTGGTCACCTGTTTGATCAGGTCGGTGGTCGACTGCTGGGCGGTACCGAAGCCGATCAGGTGCGGGGTGTCCACACAGCCGAGCAGGCTGCGCCGGTAGTCGACCAGGATCAGCCGGGCCTGGCTCGGCTCGTACCCGGTGGCGACCATCCGGGCCAGGCTGCGCAGGAAGGAGCTCTTTCCGCTCTCGATGTCGCCGAAGAGCAGCGCGTGCGGCTCGGCGTCGAAGTCCAGGAACACCGGCTGCAGGTCGGCCTCGGCGATACCGATCGGCAGCTTGCCGCCCTGCGGGGCGGGCAGCGCCGCGTACGGCAGCTCGGCCGGCAGCAGCCGCACCGCCGGCGCCCGCCCCCCGGTCCAGTGCGCCTGGGTGAGCTTGACGAACTCCGCCACCGCGTCGGAGAGGTCCTCGATGCGCGGCTCCGCGTCCAGCTCGGGCAACCCGGCCAGGAAGTGGAAGCCGTCCGGGGTAAGACCACGGCCGGGGGTCCGTTCCGGCACGTTGACGGCGGCCCGCCGGTTGATCATCGAGTCGCTGGGTTCGCCGAGTCGCAGTTCGATCTTGGTGCCGAACATGTCCCGGACCGCGGCCCGGATGTCCATCCACCGGTTGGTGGCGGCCAGGATGTGCACGCCGTAGCCGAGCCCCCGGCTGGCCAGCTCGTTGATGATGGGTTCCAGGTCGTCGAACTCGGCGCGCAGCGTCGCCCAACCGTCCACCACCAGGAAGACGTCGCCGAACGGGTCGTCGGCGAACCGGCCCTGCCGCTTGGCCCGCCGGTACCCGGCGATGCCCTCCACCCCCTGGGCGGTGAACATCGCCTCCCGCTCCTGCATCAGCCCGTACATCTCGGCGATGGTGCGGCGTACCCGGTCCACGTCGCGGCGGGTGGCGACCCCGCCGACGTGCGGCATCCCGGCCATCGCGGTGAGCCCGCCGCCGCCGAAGTCGAGGCAGTAGAACTGCACCTCGCGCGGGGTGTGCCGCAGGATCAGACTGCCGATCAGCGTACGCAGGAAGTTGCTCTTGCCGCTCTGTGGGCCGCCGACCACCATCACGTTGCCGGCGCTGCCGGACAGCTCCAGCCACATCGGCTCGCGGAGCTGCTCGAACGGCTTGTCGATGACGCCGACCAGGCCGTGCAGGGTCCGTTCCGGGTCCAGCGACCGGGTGGTCAGGCCGCGCTCCGGCGTGTGCACCACGGGGGCGAGCATCTGGCCGAGGGTCGGCGGGGCGTCCAGCGGCTCCAGCCAGACCTGGTGGGCCGGCGGCCCCTGCCCCTCCATCCGCTGCACCAGCACGTCGAGCAGGGTGTCGCCGACGACGGTCTCCTCCGGCTCCTCGACCGCCTCGGCCGGGTCGGTCGACTGCTCCTCGCGCTGCGGCGCGACGTAGTAGGTGGTGAACTCCCGGACCGGGTCCACCGGTCGACCGCCGACGGTGGCCCGGTAGCCGTCCTGGCGGACCACCCCGGAGACGTACGCGGCCTTGAACCGGATCAGACCCTCGGTCCCGGTGCGCAGGTAGCCGTGGCCGGGGGCGCGGGGCAGCTCGTAGGCGTCCGAGACGCCGAGCACCGCCCGGCTGTCCATCGACGAGAAGGTCCGCAGACCCACCCGGTACGACAGGTGCGTCTCCAGGCCACGCAGCCGGCCCTCCTCCAGCCGCTGCGAGGCGAGCAGCAGGTGGATGCCGAGCGACCGGCCGAGCCGGCCGATCTGGACGAACATGTCGATGAAGTCGGGCCGGGCGGTCAGCAGTTCGCTGAACTCGTCCACGATCACCAGCAGGCTGGGCAGCGGCGCCAGCGGCACCCCGGCGGCCCGGGCGCGTTCGTAGTCGCGCTGGGAGGCGTAGTTGCCGGCCTGGCGCAGCAGCTCCTGGCGGCGGACCAGCTCACCCTGCATGGCGCCGAGCATCCGGTCGACCAGGGAGAGTTCGTCGGCAAGGTTGGTGATCACCGCGCTGGTGTGCGGCAGCCGGTCCAGCGCGGTGAAGGTCGCGCCACCCTTGAAGTCGACCAGGACGAAGTTGAGGATCTCGGAGCTGTGCGTGACGGCCAGCGCCAGCACCAGCGTACGCAGCAGTTCGCTCTTGCCGGAGCCGGTCGCGCCGACCAGCAGGCCGTGCGGACCCATCCCGTCCTGGGCCGACTCCTTCAGGTCCAGCTCGATCGGGCGGCCGTCCTGGCCGACGCCGATCGGCACCCGAAGCCGGTCCCGGTTGGGCCGGCCGGCCCAGGCCCGAGTCAGGTCGAGGTCGTGCGGCGGGCCGAGTTCGAGCAGCTCGGCCAGGCCGAGGTCGATGGCGACCGGCGCGGACTGGTCGGTGTAGGAGGTGGCCGACAGCCGCAGCGGCGCCAGCTCGCGGGCCAGCACCTCGGCCTCGGTGGGGCTCAGCGCGTCCGCCGTTCCCACCTCGGTGGTGCCGTCCATGGTGGTGCCGGAAATCGTGCCGTCGTCGGCGAGGTCGAGGGTGACGGAGGTGTCGTCCAGCAGTCGCGGCGGCGGGTTGGACAGGTCGAGGATGGTCACCCCGGCGACGCCGCCGTCGGTCATCAGGTGGTCGGAACCGGCCGTGGACCCGCCGTCGATGACGACCACCACGTGCTGCCCCACGGCCGCCTGGGCGAGGGCCGGATCGAACCGCGGCCGGTTGTCCAGGACGTCGTCGAGCATCGCCTCCAGGGCGGCCACCGACGGCGCGAACAGCCGGATCGGGCCGACCGCGTCCAGCTTGGCCGGATGCTGGGCGTGCGGCAGCCACTTCGCCCACTCCCAGTCCGACCGGCGGTCGTTGGCGACGCAGATCCCGACCAGCAGGTCGTCGGGTGCGTGGAAGGTGACCACCTGGGCCAGCAGCGCGCGGGCCATGTCCCGGGCCGGGGCCTCCGGGCCGCGCAGGTAGACGTGGGAGAAGTCGCGCAGCGCGATCGCCACCGGCAGGTCGGGCACGATCGCGTAGGTGGCGACGAACTTGCGCAGCGCCATCGCGCAGAGCGGCTCCAGCTCGTCGACCGGCCGGGTCTGCGGCGGGATCAGCGGGGTGGCGACCTCCAGCGCGCCGAGCCCGATCCGGACCACACTGAAGTCCACGTCGGCACGGCGGCGCTCCCAGAGCCGGCCACCGCTGGCGGTGGACCACAGCGCGGCCGGGTCGGGGTGTCGGTAGTGGAGCGCCTCACGCTGCTGACCGATGGTGGTACGCAGCTGGGAGCGGAGCCGGGCGAGTTGGCGCATGTACTGGCGCCGATTCTCGATCATCTCCTTCTTGCCCGGCCCGGACTGATTCATCACCATCATCGCCATCATGCCGAGAATGGAGATGCCGAACATGCCGCCGGCCACGTAGGTGAGCGGGCCGCCGCCGCCACGCTGACCGGCCATCATCAGACCCATCGCCGCGCCGCCGGCCACCATGGGCAGGATCGTCAACATGCGCATCCAGGCCTTGCCGGACGCCTGCGGCACCTCGGGCGGCGGTTCGAGCACCACCTCGCCCGAGGGCAGCACCGGCGCGACCCGGCGCGGCAGGCGCTTGACAATTACCGATGTCACCGTTCGACCTCCCCGTACGACCGGATTCGGCGGGCAAATCATATAGACATTGGACCTGCGCCGCGGATCGGCCCAGCCAGGTCGAACGACCCTGCATAATGGGCCGGAACCGACACGTCGGGGACCGGAACCGCCATGCTAGGTTGAGCGCTGCTATCGCATGGGGGCGGGGAGGTAACCAGCATGTCGGTCCCCGGGAGCCTGAGCCTGGCCAGGGTGACGGTCGCGGCGCCCAAGCGACGGATGGACGTGGCGCTGCCCGACAATCTACTCGTCGCGGAGCTGCTGCCGCACCTGTTGCGGCACGCCGGCGACGATCTCGGCGACGTCGGTGAACGGCACGGCGGCTGGGTGCTGCGCCGGGCCACCGGGGCGGTCCTGGAACCGACCCGCAACCTCGCCGTCCAGGGTGTCCGCGACGGCGAGCTGCTGCATCTCTCACCGCGCCGCGACGACTGGCCGGAGCTGGCGTACGACGACGTGGTCGAGGTGATCGCCGGCGGCGCCCGCCGGGCCGGCCGGTCCTGGGGCAACGCGGCGACCCGCCGGTGCGCCCTGGTGGTGACCGCCGGCGTCCTCGGGCTCGGACTTGTCGTCCTGCTGACCGCCGGCCCGCCGTGGCCGCTGCCCGCCGCCACCGCGCTCGGGCTGGCCGGCCTGCTCGCGGTGCTGGGCATCGTACTGTCCCGGGCGTTCGCGGACGCGACCGTCGGCGCGCTGGTCTCGGCCGCCGGCCTGCCGTACGCGTTCGTCGGCGGCGCCCTGCTCGCCGCGCCCGGCGACACCCCGCTGAACCGGCTCGGCGCCGCCAGCCTGCTGCTCGGCTCCGCCCTGCTGCTGGTGTTCAGCGTCATCGGCTACACCGGGGTCGCCGCCGTCCAGCGGCTCTTCATGGCCGGCCTGGCCAGCAGCCTGACCGGGCTGCTCGCCGCCCTGCTCTGCCTGGCCGGCGTCTCGTCCGTCGGCGCCGCCGCGGTCGCGCTGACCACCGTGATCGGTCTGCTGCCCGGCTACCCGCTGATGGCCAGTTCGCTGGGGCGGCTGCCGGTGCCGGAGCTGCCGGACCGGCCGGAGGACATCCTGGAGGATCGTCCGGTCCCCCGCCGCTCCGACGTCTTCGCGGCCGTGGCGAGAGCCACCGAGCTGCTCTCCGGCATGCTGCTCGCCGCGGCGGTGACCGGCGCGCTGTCGATCGCGTTCCTGATCGTCGTGGACGGCACCACCGCCGGCAAGCTGCTCTCGCTGGCCGCCGCCGCCGCGCTGCTGCTGCGGGCCCGGCTGTTCGCCCTGCCGCAGCAGCGGGTGCCGCTACTGGCCAGCGGGTCGATCGGGCTGGCCCTGCTGCTGTTCGGGTACGTGCTCGACGCCGACCAGGGTGGCCGGTTGCTGCTGCTGCTCCTGTTCGCGGCGCTGGCCGGCGTGGTACTCGCCGCCGGGCTGCGTTACAGCCGGCGCAGCCCGTCGCCGTACGTCGGTCGCGCCGCCGACATCCTCGACGTGCTGGCCATCATGGCGCTGATCCCGCTGGCCTGCGCGGTCCTGGGCGTCTTCGGGGCGATCCAGGGGCTCTTCGCGTCGATCGGCGGGTGAGGAGATGGCGACCCGACGGGATCAGCTGCACTCGTACCAGTTCATGACCCAGCGGGTCATCTCCGCCTTCGTGATGCGCGAGACCGACCCCCAGCAGTCCCCGCTGCGGCGCGGCATCGGCGCGCTGTTCGGCGGGGTGATGGTGGCGGTGCTGGTGGCCGCCGGCTTCGGCATCTACGGGCTGCTCACCAAGGTCGGCGCCGACCGGTGGCGGGCCGACGGTTCGGTCGTCATCGAGAAGGAGACCGGGGCCAGCTTCGTCTACGCGCGGGGCACCCTCTATCCCACCCTGAACTACGCCTCGGCGCTGCTCGCCGCCGGCCGGGCCAACCCACCCGTGCACCGGGTGGCGGCCAACTCGCTGAGCAAGGCGCCGCGCGGCACCACCGTCGGCATCCCCGGCGCGCCCGACTCGCTGCCCGGGATCAAGCGGCACGTCGGCCTGCCCTGGACGACGTGCGCGATCCCCAGCACCAACGCCGCCGGCCAGGGAGTCAGCGTGGTGGCGGTGGCGGTGGCGACGACGCCCGCCGGCGGCCAGCCGCTCGGCGACGGCGCCGTGCTGGTGCGGGACGCGAAACTCAACGCCCGGTACCTGGTCTGGCAGGGCCGCCGGCACCAGATCCGCAACCCCGAGGCGCTGGTGCCGGCGCTGTTCGGCGCGGCGAATCCGGTGCCGGTCGGCACCGCCTGGCTCAACGCGCTGCCCGCCGGCGCGGACATCCAGCCGATCGCCGTCCCGGACCGCGGCGAGCCGTCCAGCGCGGTGAACGGCCGCCGGATCGGCGACGTGCTGAGCACGCAGACCGGCTCGGGAACCCAGTTCCGGCTGGTCTTCGATGACGGCCTCGCGCCGATCACCGCCCTGCAGCGGGACATCCTGCGGGCCGAGTCACCGGCCGAGGCGGTGCCGATGAGCGTCGCGGAGGCGAACGCGGCACCGGTCAGCCGGCAACTGCCGGCACCGGCCGGCGACGGGCAACCGCCGCCGACCACGCCGGCGCTGGCCGTGCCCGGCGGCGCCGACCCGCTCTGCGCGGTCACCGCCGACGGCGCCACCCCACCGACGGTCCAGGTCGGCGGCGAGGTTCCGGGTCTCGCCGCGGCCGTGCCCACCCCAGCGGTCTCCGCCGACGGGGTGCCGCTGGCCGACCTGGTCCTGGTGCCGGCCGGCCGGGTCACCACCGTACGCGTGCTGGGCTCACCGAACGCGCAGGCCGGACCGTACTACGTGATCACCGACGTGGGGGTGAAGTATCCGGTCCCGCAGGCCAGCGTGCTGCCGATGCTCGGCTACCCGCCGGAGCTGGCGGTGAACGTGCCCGCCGCCCTGGTCAGCCGGCTGCCGACCGGCCCGACCCTCGACCCGGCCGCCGCCCTCGCGCCGGCCGCCACCGACGGCACCGCCCGGGGCGGCTGACCGCGGCCCAGGTCAGCCGGCGGGGAACAGTGGCACCGGTGGGGCCGGCTCCTCCGGTTCCGGGCGGACGACCGGCGGGTTGCTGGTGCCGGACCGCCACAGCCGGCGCCGCCCGCGCGGCAACGCCATCGCCGACACCAGCACCACCAGTACGACGATCAGCGCCACCAGGCTGCCGGCCAGCGCCAGGTCGCGGCTGCGTTCCCAGGCCGGCGAGCTCTCCCGGACCGGCCGGACCAGCGCCGGCAGGGCGGCGGGCTCGTCGACCGCCATCCGGTCGGTCACGGCGCCGTGCGGATTCACGATCCCCCGCCCGTACGCCGGCCCACCGGCCGCCGGGATGACAGTGGCGAAGAGTTGCCGTACCACCTCGTCCGGGGTGGGATCGCCCCGCCGGGCCCGGACCAACGCGGCCGCCCCGGCAACGAAGCCGCAGGCCACGCCGGTGCCGTCGACCAGAGCCATGCCCGCGCCGGTCTGCAGGGTCGGCACCGCGGCGCCCGGCGCGACCAGGTCCACGAAGTCGCCCCGCTGCGAACCCCGCCAGTGCTCGCCGTTCTGGTCGATCGCGCCGATGCCGACGACGCCGGGGTAGGCGGCCGGATACGGGACGATCTCGCCGTCCTCGTCGCCCCGGTCGCCGACCGCCGCGAGCAGCAGGACACCGGCTTCGAGGGCGCGGGCGACCGCGAGCCGCAGGGCGGTGTCGTCGGTGTAGGTGACCGCCGAGATCGCGAGAATGTCGGCGTCCCGTTCCACCGCCGCGTCGATGCCGTCGGCGAGCGCGTCCGGCTCGGCGATGCCGCGGCCCGGCCGGTCGGCCACCACCCGGACCGGCAGGATCCGCACCCGGGGCGCCACGCCGGCGAAGCCGACCGAGCCGGTCTGGACGGCGGCGATCACGCCGGCGACGTGGGTGCCGGTGCCGAGGCAGTCGTCGTCGCCGGTGCCGCCGTCCACGGCGTCGAAGCCGGCGGACACCCGACCGGCCAGTTGGGGATGGTCGGCGTCGACGCCGGAGTCGAGCACGGCGACCGTCACCCCGCCGCCCTGTGTGAACGACCAGGCGCGTTCCGGGCCGAGCATCTGCTGTGGCCAGGGCATCGGGCTGATCGGCTGACCGGGTTCGGCGCAGTTGCGGTTGGTCTGGCCGGCCGCCGGCCCACCGGTGGCGAGGACCCCGGCCAGCGCGGCCGCGGCGACGACGGCGGCCATCGTACGACGCATGGCTGTCTCCCTAGGCGCGCTCAGTCGGGGAACCGGGCTTCCAGTTCGTCCCGGAACTGGTCCAGCCGACGCTGCACGTAGTCCCGGGTGAACCGGTCCGGATGCTGGTCGTACGCGGCGCGGCCGTGCGGGGTCCAGAACGCCGACTCGGGCACCGCCTCGGCACCGTCCGGAATGAACTTGAGCACCTCGGCCAGGGCGGCAACGCCGAGCGTGAACGCCCGCCGGCGCTCGGCGGCGGGGCCGTGGCTCGGCGGCGCTCCACCCTCGTGGATGCCGGCGTCGGAGATCAGCCGCCACTCGCCGGCGTCGAAGAGCCGGGACGGCTCCGGTCCGCCGAAGAAGATGAGGTCGTCCGGACCGGGCACGGCGGGCCGCTCGGGCACCAGGAAGGTGAACTCGCGCGCGGCCTGGCAGCGCCGGCAGGCGCCCTGGTAGCGGCAGATCCGTCTGCCGTCGCCGTCCCTGGCGGTCGACATCCGCCAGTCGGCGTCGGCGGTCTGGCACCGCTCGCACGGGTGCAGGCTGAGGTAGAGGTCCACCTCGTCCCGGCTGCGGGCGATCGGCAGCACCATGCCCACCTCCCCGTTGGTCGACCGTCGTCCGCCCGTCAATCTAGCAGCGGCCCGGCGCCGGGCCGGGCCGGCGTCCACGCCGGACGGCACCGCTTTGATAATTTGAGGACCGCGAGCCGGGCAGGGGCCGGGCATGGTGAAACGGGGAGTCCTGATGGAGTTGCACCGCGACGACCGGGGCAGCCGCAAGCTCGCCGGGATCGCCGCCGGCTACGCCCTGGCGGCCCTCCTGGTCGGTGGCGTCTTCGCCCTGATCGGATCGCGGTTGACCATCATCACCGTGCTGCTGTGGGGCTCGGGCGGCTTCTTTCTCCTGGTGGGAGCGTTGCTGTTCCTGTCCACGCTGCGCCGGTTCCAGTTCGTGCTGAGCGAGACCGGCCTGGTCGTGCACGCCGGCGGCTGCGACTTCGAGGGCACCTGGGCGGAGGTGGACGGGATCAGTGTGGAGCCGGTGGTGCTGCCCAACGGCACCCAGAACCACCTCGTACTCTGGCTCTCCGATCTGGTGCCGGCCCAGGGCCGACCACGGTTCTCCGCCGGTGGCCGCCGCGGTCATCGACTGATCGAGATCAGCGAGCTGGTGGAGAGTCCGGAGCAGGTCGCCGACGCGCTGCGCCGCTACGCCGGCCCCCGGTTCCGTTCGCCGGTCACGGCCTGACCCAGAGCCGGGCCGCGCCGGCCAGCGCCGCGCGGTGGTACGGGGTCAGCTCGTCACCGGTCCAGAAGACCTCCACCTGCGGCGACTCCTCACCCTTCCAGATGAGCTCACGCTGCAGCTCGTGGGTTATGTCCCAGGCCGGGGTCCCGGGTGTGACCTCGATCAGGTAGACGCGCCGACCGCCCACTGGCGGCCCCTGCGGGCCGAACCGCCAGGCACGCCAGAGCGAGATCGTCCCGTCCTGGCCGGTGGCGTTGCCGAGTGCCCGGTCATCGGTCTGGTCGGTCAGGTCGAGGGCGAGATCGTCGAGGTGTGCCAGGTCGGCCGGCAACTCCGCGAGATCGTCAGGGTCGCCGCCCGTCAGGTCCAGGCTCGGTGGGATGCGCGCTCCGGCTTCGGCCAGCACGGCGGGCGGCGCGGGGTGGAACCGGTGGCCGGTGGCCGGGGTCGGTTCGTCCGAGATCCGGACCCGGGCCAGTCCGGCCGGTTCATCTCCGTCGACGCCCAGCAGCACCAGAGTGTCACGGAGCAGTTGCGCCTCGGCGGGGCGCAGCGGCAGATCCAGTTCCAGCAGCGAGCCCGAGATGGTGTCCGGCAGATAGTTCAGATCACCGCTGCCGAGCATGCCCCGGGCATGGGTGAGCCACTCGTCGGGCACCCGGCCGGCGAACCGGAACAGCAGCCGGTGCAGCCCGCTCCACACCCGCCAGCCCGCTTCGTCCAGCTCCGATCCGTCCGCCACGTCACTCCTCCTCCATCACGATGACCTGGTAGCCCTCGGGCGCGTTCGGAATCACCCCGTCGCGGACCATACTGTCGATCGTTCCGGCCAGGTCTGCGCGGACCCGCTCGATCAGGTCGCGGTCGTCGACCCGTCGGGTCCGCGACCGCGGCGGGAGAACCGCCTCCTGGTCCTCCGCGAAGGACGAGAAGACCGAGATGTCCCGAGCCTGGCCGCCGGTCAGCCGATAGACGACGAGGACACGCCGGTCGCTGGCCGGGTTCTCCGCCATGAACCGAACCGCAACGTCCAGCCGGCGGCTGACGCTGAGGAACTCCCTCGCCGTGCCCTGTGGCCGCAGCCGCGACCCGTAGATCGGTGAGTGACCGGGCGTCAGCCAGTCCCCGCGGAACGCGAGTGCCGGACGGTCGGGCGAGCCGAGCGCGGGCAACCGGGTGAGCGCATCGTGCACCATGTCCGCGTGCCAGCGGACCTCGTCGAAGAGCCGGGCCGTGGGCGCCTGCAGTGCCGCGGTGAGCCGTCGCCAGGCGATCGACTGCTCGCGCTGCGCGCGTACCCCTGCGGCGCGAGCCTGGCGCGCCTCGCTGGCGCGACCGGCGGTCTGGTGCTCGTGGGCCAGCCGGCTCGCCGCGTCCGCCCGGTCCGCGGCGGCCATCCAGTCCCGCGTCAACGGGCTCAACGCCGACCGGGAGTCGAGGTGGCCTTCGCCGACGTGCAGTACCGGGCGCAACGCCAGCGGCAACGGCAGCGCCTTCCGTCCGGCGCGCAGGTTCTCCAGGTAGTTGCCGACCAGCTCGCGGACCTTCGAGCCCATCCGCGCCCGGACCGCCGACTCCGACACCCCGGCGGTCCAGAGCTGGGTACGGATCACGTTGTTGATCAGGTAGTGGCTGTGTCGGGTGTAGACGGTGAGCGCCATCACGTGCGGCTCGGACAGCCGCTCCCCCAGTGCCCGGACGGCGGGCTGGTCGGCCGGGTCGATGCCGTTGCGGCGCAGCCAGTCGGCCAGATCAGAGTCGGTGACCCGGCCGTCGCGCAGCTGCGGCCAGAGCCGGGCGGCGGTGTCGCGCACCATGGGGTGCCGGGTCTCGGTGAAGCCGTCCGGGTCGGTGGCGTGCTGCAGGTAGCGGGCCTCGTGCGGGAACAGCCCGTCCGGCAGGATCCGGGTCCGCAACGTGTGCAGGTCCAGGCCGGGCAGGTTGCGGTGCAGGTCGACGGCGGTGAACCGGCCACCCGGCGGGAGCTCGGTGCGGGCGATCCCCGCGATCTGCGCGCCGCGGAACATCTCGAACAGCGAATGGTCCCGCCCCGGCAGCATCCAGCCCATCAACGCGCCGAGGAACCCCTGCACGCGGGCCGGGTCGAGGCCGAGGAACCGGGCGGCCGTGAGCATCCGGGTGGTGGTCGCGGAGACACCGTCGACAACGGGGAAGCCGTCACCCGCGACCCGCCTGGCCCAGCGGCTGCCGGTGGACTCGTGCGCGGCCACCCCCTCCCGCCAGGGCAGCGGCGTGTCCGGGGTGAGCGGCCCGCCGAGCCGCGATTCGAGGTATGCCCGCTCGAACCGGCCGAGCGGCACGCCGAGGGCGTCGTACCGGCCGGGGTTGCTGATCAGGCCGAGCCGTTCCTGCTCCTCGGGGGTCCGGTCGTGCCGGCTCGCCTGGCTCTGGATCACGTCGGCGAGGTCGCGGATGCCGCGATCGGAGAGCATCACCACGTTGCCGGTGCCGAACGGGTCCCGACCGAACCGGAACCCGGTGGGGTCGAAGCGGGCCTCCAGCCGGCCCAGGATCGCCCGGTTGACGCTCTCGTCGAGCTGGTGCCGCATGGTCCGGAGCTGGTCGACGTCCATGCCCGCGTCCCGCGCGGCGTCCCACCGGCCGCCGTCGAAGATGTCGATGAGGGTGGCGGCGAGAGTGTGGGGGGCCGACCGGTTGAAGTACGCGGCGTTGTAGAAGGCGGTCATCAGCTCCCGCAGGTTGCCATGCGCGAGCAGGTCGTCGAGCCGGACGGTGGCGCCGACCTGGCCGGCGCTGTCGGCGGCGTCGTCGCGGAAGAAGGCGCCCTCCACCCGCCGCGCGTGTGCGGCCGGGCTCTCGTCGGGCCGCCGGGGGGTCAGGTCGGTGAGCACGTCCCGCAGCCGGCCGAGCGCCTCCCGGGCCACGTCGAGGGTGGCCGGGTCGGTGAAGTAGTACGCGCCCAGCCGCTGCTCGAAGCGGGTCGCCTCGTCCGCCCACCGGGAATCCGTGAAGAACCGCTCAAAGTCGAACGGCACCCGGGCCGCGCCGCCGGGAGCGCCCGCCGGGTTGGTCGGAGCGGCGGCCGGGTCGGAGCGTTGCTGCGGCACGGAAGCCGGCGTGGGCGACCCACCTGCGTCCGCTACGCCGCGTACCCGCCCCTCTCCGGCCACGTTCCATCGGCTAGCCAGGTCCGTACGATTTTCAGGTACGCCTTCTCGTAGAGCAGGTTCTCCAACCCGTCCAGCGGTGTGCCGCGCTGGGTCGCCGTCTCGATCACCATCCGGCGATCCATCTCCGGGAAGCCGAACGCGTACTCCACCATCTGACGGCTCTCCCGGACCTTCTCGAAGTCCACCAGTACGGCCATCCGCGCTTCCATCCTTCGGCAAGCCCTGCTCGTCTACTCCTCGGACTGGCGGGCGCCCTCCTGGCAAATCTGGTGAAGCTGTTCCTCCGCCGGCAACTCCGTCTCCAGGTACTCCCGTGCGATCCGCTCCGCCGTCGGCCGGTCCACGGATCGGTTCCGGTCCGCGTACTGGTCGTCGAAGATCCTCGGCGCCGCGAGTGCCGGCGCGAAGATCCAACGGCGCTTCGGAATGTGCCAAACTACTGCCTGTAACGGACCCGACCACGCCCGAACCGCGATCAGGCCGGACGGTGGTGTCGCCGGCGCTTTGAGCATCGCGTGATAGCTGAAGCGAACCCCGAACGCGTACTCCACCATCTGACGGCTCTCCCAGGTCTTCTCGAAGTCCACCAGTACGGCCATCCGCGCTTTCATCCTGCGGCAAGCCCTGCTCGTCTACGTCTCGGACTGGCGGACGCCCTCCTCGCACATCCGATGCAGCTGCTCCTCGGTCGGCAATTCGGTCCCCAGGTACTCCCGCGCGATCCGCTCCGCCGTCGACCGGTCCACCGGGTCGATCCCCTCCTCCTCCGAGTCGTCGTACAGAAGTGTCACCGCGATCTCCGGTGCCCAGATCCACCGCTGTTTCGGGACGCTCCATAGCACCGCGCGCAACGGGTGGTCGGTCTCCAGCCACGACGCGATCAGGCTGGCGGGAGGGCTCCCTCGGCTGGTCTGGTACACCACGTGGTAGTCGAACGTTCTCGGCTGCACCGCTTAACCCCAATCTCTCACCGCGTGGGAAGTCCCTGAGTCCGAGGCCAAGTTCCGCGACTACCTGCGGGAACGTCCGTCCGGACGCAGCCAGATGGGCTTGATACTCCGCCCATGCTCTCGGCTTCCGGCGGGTCCACGCCTCAAAGCTGGTGTCGACGGGCCGGGGCAGCGACCCCATATCGCTCGGCATCCGGTCAAATATTCCCGCCTGCCGATTCAGCCGGGAAATTTCGAGCAATGCGTTGACCCGGTCCACAGAGCTGGCCGACGGAAGGCGAACAATCTCGTAAAGCTCATGGGTCGTCTTTCCCAGGTCCCGGGACAGTGCCGTGGGGAACTGCACCTCCACCGCGAATCCGGCTGAAGATCGTACCGTGACGTTGACTCCGTTATGACGATTGCCCGCTAGCCAGAAGTTCTTGACCTCGGTGATCTGGTACCCGCGGTCGACGA
This sequence comes from Solwaraspora sp. WMMD1047, assembly GCF_029626155.1. Lineage (NCBI taxonomy): Bacteria > Bacillati > Actinomycetota > Actinomycetes > Micromonosporales > Micromonosporaceae > Solwaraspora > Solwaraspora sp. WMMD1047. The sequence continues at coordinate 4,505,676 of NZ_JARUBL010000001.1, forward strand.
GAGCCCTGAGGGTGGCATCGATTACCGCCCCGTACCTGGCCTCCGGGGTCTGAACGCTGAACCTGACCCGATCGGCAACCGAGTTGAGGAACGCTTCTGGTGTCTGCCCCTTGGCCTCGAATACGGCAATGAACTTCCGGGCGAGCGACGGGAGGCTCTTTGGCCGATATTGCTCGTCCACCACCCGGGGCCGGTCCGACTCGGTGAACCCGTCCAGCCCGGCCGTCACCGCCCGCAGGTCGGCCAGCACCCCGTCGGCCACAACCCGCGCCTCGGCCACCGAGGACTCCAGCACCTCGCGGTGCTCGGGCGCGAGACTGTCCAGCAGGCGCCGCTCAGCGTCCCGGGGGTCGAATACGCGATCGGTGCCCCCGCCGGCAGGCGGGGACGGCTCCGGGTTGGCGTGGGCGCTGCGGGGGTGGAACGGGCCGCCGTCGCTGATCCGCTGGTACGCCCGCCAGTCGGCGCCGAGCAGCGCGCGCTTGCCCAGCCAGCTCGCTTCCGGGCCGCGCTGCCCGTTCCAGCCGGCCCGGCTGACCTCGTACGGGGTCGGATAACCGGGATTGCCGAAGCCGTGCCGGGCGGCCCGGTCGAGGATGTCCCGCGCCCCTTCCTGCTGCCGCTGGATCTCGTCGACGATGGCGTCCGGGTCGGTGGCGCCGTACCGGGCGCGCAGTGCGGCGATGTCGACATTCGCGTCGCCGGCCGCCCACGCGGCGACCGCCTCGGCGTCCGCGCGGGCGGCACGCAGCTCGGTGCCGAGCCGCTGCATCACGTTGCGGGCGTGGTGGCCGGTTTCCGGTTGCCAGTCGAAGCCGGCCCGCGCCCAGGCGTAGCCGCCGATGGTCGACGCGGCCCGCAGGCTGATGTGGTCGACGCCGGAGTACCGGTACCAGTCCCGCATCGCCTCGTTGAACTGGTCGGCGAAGCCCCGGCCGTGCACGGACTTCGACAGCTTCAGCGAGACGTGCTCGGCGATCAGCCGGCCGTCGTGGTCGCGGCGGAACTCCCGGACGGCCTGCCCGACGTACCCACGCTCGCCGTCGAGAATGTCGGCGCGGATGACCACGCTGTCCCGGTAGACGCTGAAGCTCTCTGGCACGGTCGGGTCGAGCCGCAGCCGCATCCCGGCGAACTCCAGGCCGTCCAGGTGCCGCGCGAACTCCTCCCGGACCGCGCCCTCCCAGCGGGCGATCTCCGCGTCCGTGGCGGGGATCAACTCGTCCAACGACGGGTCGCGACCTTCCCGCCGCCACGGTGGGTCGCTCCAGACCTCGTCGTGGGAACTCTCCGGGGCCGGCGCCGGCTCCACCGCCGGCGAGCTTTCCTCGGGTACGGGAGTGCTGTCGACGGTCGACGGCACGGCACGCGGCGGCGCGCTGCTCGCCTGGTCTGGCCAGCCGTGACCCTGGTCTGGCCAGCCATAGCTCTGGTCGGGCCAGACCTGGCTCTGGTCGGGCCAGACCTGGCTCGCCGCCTGCTGATGCGGCCGTACCGGGGCGGTGGTCTGCGGATCGGGCCGGACCGGGCCGGTGGTGAACTGGTCGGGCGGCCAGACCGGGGGCGTCGGCTCCGGCCAGACCGAGCGGGTCGGCTCCGGCCAGACCGGTGGTGTGGTCGGCTGGTCCGGCCAGGGCAGCATGGTTGTCGGCGGCTCCGGCCGGGCGCCGCTCGACGGCGGATCGGCGAGGCCGAACAGGCGCCGCAGGCCGTCGACCATCCGCCGCAGCGGCCCGGGGCGCTCTGGGCGTACCGCCGGGGTTTGGTTTTGGGTTAGGGGTTGGGTGGCGTGTCGGTCGGCTCGGGCCAGATCTGCCGGCCGGTGATCCGCCCCTGGGTCCGCGCCTCGCTGTACTCCTCGATCACCATCGGGATGGGCAGGCTCGACTGCACCGTGACCACGCCCGTCCGGTCGATGATGCAGCTCCCCAGCCCGATATGCCTCCCCTGGCTGCGGTCGGACTCCGTCGGGATCGCCTGAGCCAGCCAGCCGTGCTCGAACGGGTGCAGAGCTATCCGGGTGCCGGTCCCCAGGAATCGGGTCGCCAGTTCTTCCGCCTGTACCTCGGTGATCTCCTGGCTCATGCCGTCTTCCCTCGCTGTTCTGCACGACGCCGTCGGAGGATCCGACCGCGCCCGTTGTGCGCTGTATCGGGCCGCTGGCGAGGCCGTCGCCGCGGATGGACCATAGCGTGTGGGTGGCCGCCACGTAGCCGCTCGGCGGGGTGGTCGAGGTCCGGCCGCGTTGCGGATCCCACCAGACCGGGCCGTCGGCGCCCAGCGGGTAGACCACGACCAGGGCGTGTGCCCCGGCGATCTGGACGGCGCCGTTGGCGTCGGTGACGAGCTGGCCGGAGTTCCGGTCGACGGCCAGCCACTCGGCGACGACGAGCGCCGAGGCACCCGGTCCGGCGTCCGCGATCTGCTGGTGCAGCGCCCGGTACTGGTCGGCCACCGCGGCGGACCGCCCGACCGGATCGGTCGGCATGTTCGACGGCGGCCCGGACCAGCCGGAACCCAACCACGCCACGGCCCGGTTCGGCCCGTCCGCCTCGCCGCTGAAGTGGTCCCGCGTACCGTCCGGAAGCTGGTCGGGCCAACGCGGCGCGGAGACCTCAGGCCGGCCGTAGAAGCTGGAGAGCGCCGCCAGCGAACTGTCCAGACAGTTGTTGCTCCGGCCGGCCACCTCCGGGCCGCCGTCGTTGATGAGCTGGCCGTAGGGATGCGTAGCCGGATTCGCGCCGACCAGGAACTCACCGGACCCGGTCCGCAGGCTCTCCTCGACGTCCCGCTGATGCCGGGGACTCTCGATCGGCGCCAGCCCGCCCGGACCGAACGTCCGGCCGGCCCGCACCGACGGCACCCCGTCCGCCAGACCCCAACCGGACCGAGCCGGATCCACCGGCGACCCTACGGCCGGGTCTCGCGGCGGTCCGTCGCCGACCGATTCGCGCGTGCCGCTGTCTGTTACGGATCCTCGATCGACTGGCGAAGCGGCGGATTCATCTACCCCGCCGGAGGTGTCTCGGTCGGCTCGGGCCAGATCTGCCGGCCCGTTATCCGCCCCTGGGTCCGCGCCTCGCTGTACTCCTCGATCACCATCGGGATCGGCAGACTCGTGTGGGCCGTGATCACTCCCGTCCGGTCGATGATGTAGCTGCCCAGACCGATGTGTTGCCCCCGGCTGATTTCCTGTGGGGTGAGCTTCGGCCGAGCCAGCCAGCCGAACTCGAATCGATGCAGTACTATCTCTGTGCTGGGTCCGAGCAGCCTGGTGATCAGATCCCCCGCCTGTTCCTCGGTTATCTCCTGGTCCTGATTCACGCTGCGATTCCTCACTGTGCTGTGCGACGTGGTGGCGTCCACCGGCGTCACCCGTCAGGCCCGACCTCGTCAGCGGGCCACCGGCCAGACCTCCGCCGGGCATCGACCATAGCGCGAAGGTCGCGGAGACATATCCGGACGGTGGGCCGGTGAAGGTCCGGCCTGTCTGCGGATCCCACCAGATCGGTCCGTCCGCACCAGGCGGATAGACCACAACGAAGGCGTGCGAACCGTCCATCTGGACCGCGCCGTCGGCGGCCGTCACCAGGTGGCCGGTCTCGCGATCAACTTCCAGCCACTCCGCGACGACCAAGGCCGAGGCTCCCGGTCCCGCGTCGGCGACCTGCTGATGCAGTGCCCGGTACTGATCCGCCACGGCAGCGGCCCGACCGACTGGATCGCTGGGGGTGTCCGGCGAGGGAGCGGTCCAGTCTTGGCCAAGCCATCCGGCAGCTCGTTGCGGCCCATCCGCTTCACCGGAGTGCGTGTCGAGCGACCCGTCCGCGCGTTGATCCGGCCATCGAGGACTTGAGACCTCAGGTCGTCCGTAGAAGCTGGAGAGCGCGGCCAGCGAACAGTCGAGGCAGTTGTTGCCTCGGCCGGCGACATTCGGACCGCCGTCGTTGACCAGCTGGCCGTACGGATGGGTCGACGGGTCCGCACCGACCTGAAATCCGCCGTCCTCGGTCCGCAGGCTCTCCTCGACGTCCCGCTGGTACTGGGGGCTCTCGATCGGCGCCAGGTTGCGCGGCCCGATCGTCCGGGTCGACTCCAACGGGGGTACGCCGTCGGCCAGACCCGGTCCGGGCGGGCCAGAATCGGAGGGCGGCGCTACGGACGGGTCTCGCGGCGGTCCGTCGCCGTCTGGTCCCCGATCCGCTGCATCTCCTCCTCGGTCGGCAGCGTCGCGCCCAGATGCTCCCGGGCTATCCAACGCGGCCTGAAGCTCGGCCTGCTCATCCGGCGTCAGCGCGTCCAGGTACCGCTGCTCGCCCGGATGGGTATCGGCTAGGGTCGCGGGTCCGTCAGGGAGGTCTCGGTCGGCTCGGGCCAGATCTGTCGGCCGGTTATCCGCCCCTGGGTCCGCGCCTCGCTGTACTCCTCGATCACCATCGGGATCGGCAGACTCGAGTGGACCGTGATCACTCCCGTCCGGTCGATGATGTAGCTGCCCATGCCGATCTGCATCCCCCGGCTGCGCTCCTCCGCCGTCAGGATCTCCCGAGCCAGCCAGCCGTGCGCGAACGGGTGCAGAGCCACCTGTCCGCCCCGCCCGATCAGCCGCGTGATCAGGTCGAGCGCCTGTTCCTCGGTCAGTTCCTGCTCCTGGCTCATGCTGCGTACCCTCGCTGTTCGGTGCGACGTCGTCCGGCCTACCGGCGACGCCCGTCGTGTTGGGCATCGGTAGCGGCCCGCGGGCCAGCCCTTCGCCGCGCATGGACCATAGCGTGTGGGTGGCCGCCTGGTATCCGGCCGGCGGGCCGCTGGAGGTGCGGCCGTGCTGCGGGTCCCACCAGACCGGGCCGTCGGCTCCCGGCGGGTAGACCACCACGAACGCGTGCGAGTTCTCCATCTGGACCGCGCCATTTGCGTCGACCACCGGCTGGCCGGTGACCTGGTCGACGGCGAGCCACTCCGCGACCACCAGCGCTGAGGCGCCCGGGCCGGCATCCGCGATCTGCTGATGAAGCTGGCGGTACTGGTCGGCGACGGCCGCGGCCCGGCCGACCGGGTCGGTGGGCATGTTGACGGGCGGCGGAGTCCAGGCCGCGTTGAGCCATTGGCCGGCTCGGGCGGGTCCATCGGCCTCGCCGGTCGTCCGGTCGATCGAACCGTCCGGACGCCGGTCCGGCCAGCGCGGCGCGGAGACCTCGGGCTGTCCGTAGAAGCTGGACAGCGCGGCGAGTGAATTGTCGAGGCAGTTGTTGCCTCGGCCGACCACTCCCGGGCCACCATCATTGATCAGCTGGCCGTACGGATGGGTGGACGGGTCCGCGCCGACCTGGTAACCGCCGTTCTCGGTCCGCAGGCTGTCCTCGACGTCCCGCTGGTACTGGGGACTCTCGATCGGCGCCAAGCTGCGAGGCCCGACCGTCCGGGTCGACTCCAAGGGCGGTACGCCGTCGGCCAGACCCGGACCAGGCGGACCCGGATCAGGCGTTGGCGTTACGGACGGGTCTCGCGGCGGTCCGTCGCCGCCTGGTCCCCGATCCGCTGCATCTCCTCCTCGGTCGGCAGCGTCGCGCCCAGATGCTCCCGGGCTATCGCCTCGGCCGTCGCCCGATCCACCATCCGGAACCGGTCCTCGTACTCCGGATTGATGGTTATCTCCGCCAGTGTGTCGGCCGCCTCCGTCCAGGTCCTGGACCGGTGACTCCACCCGATCACCCGGAGTGGGTAGTTGGGGTCCGTCCGGCCCTCGGCCAGCAGGCCAACCGGCGGATCCGTCCGATGGTCCCGGCGGTAGAGAACGTAGTAGCTGAACTGTTGCGGCATCGAGCCGTCCCCCCTGCAGCAGCTTCGGGTCGATCGGGAAGTCTTCCACCCCGAGCCCACGCTCCCGCACCTCGTCGGCGAAGGTGCGTCCGTCGGCCGCCAGCGCCGCCTGGTAGGCGGCCCACACCTGGGGTCGGCTCGCGATCCACTTGGCGAAGCTGGTGTCCCTGGACCCGGCCGGGTCCACACCGCCCGGAACCCGGTCGGCGAGACCGAACTCCCGGTTGGTCCTGAGGATTTCCAGGAAGGCGTCGATCCTGGCGCGCGGCGGCTGCGACTCGCCGGTGACCGGGTCCGGGGCGTCGAGCCGCAGGGTCTCGTAGGGCCGGTGGGTGTGGGTGCCGGCGTCCCAGGAAGAACGGGTCGGGAACTGCACCTCGATCGCGTGACCGTCGGCGTTGAAGAGCGTGACGTTGCGGCCGTAGAAGCGGTTGCCGGGCCGCCAGAAGCTCTTGTCGTGGGCCGGGTCGTACCGGTAGCCGGCCTGCTGCAGCCGGTCCAGCGCTGCCGTGACGACGTCGTTGTAGTGCGGTCCCTCGGGGACGCGCAGCGAGAACCGGGCGAGGTCGTTGGCCTCGCCGAGGAAGGCGTCCAGGCCGAACCGGTCGCCCTCGATGAGGAACTTGCGGGCCAGCGACACCAGCTTCTTGACGTCGCTGCCGCCGTCGCCCATCACCTCGACGTCGCGGGTCTGGAACTGCTCCCGCAGCGCCGCCTCCACGTCGAGCAGGTCCGACCGCATCTGCTCCGCCACCGGCGTGGCCCGGTCCAGGGCGGCCTGCAGCTCGGCCCGCTCCTCCGGTGTGAGCGCGTCCAGATAGCGCTGCTCGACCGACCGTGGGTCGGGCGGTCCACCCTCCGGAGCCGGTCCGTCGGCCTCGGGCGTTCCCCCGTCGGGCGGTTGTGGCGACCCGTGCTCGAAATCGAGCTCGTCCGGGGTGACGGTCGGCGGCTCGACGAATCTGCGGGCGTCAGGGTCCCAGGTGCCGACGGTTCGGTCACCCTGCGGAGTGTGGTGGGTGATGCGCCCGTCGGCGTAGCTCAGCCGGCTGCCGTCGCCGAGGTAGATGTCGATGCGACCGACCTGGTCGAGCCGCGGATCGCCGTTGGCGAGCATCCGGCCGATCCGGGAGCGCAGCGACGCCTCCGCGTTGGCCCGGCTCAGGCCGGCCTCGCGACCGTCGAGGACGATGTCGCCTTCGAGGCGGCTACCGTCCGGCTGCGCCTGGAACTTGGCCAGGCCCCGCCGGATCTGATCGTCGACCGACGACCGGGTGTCGTGACCGACCTCCTTGTACTCCACACCCCGGCCGGGATCGTCCGGGCCGGACCGCTCCAGCGCCTCCAGCGACCGGTAACCGGCGTGGTTCTCCGGGTGTACGGGCAGCCGGGTGACCTGCCGGCCCTCGCTGGCGCGCAGGGCGGCGGTGCGCTGCTCCTTGGGGTCGAAGCCTTGCGGCGTGCCGGCGTGCGGATCGTGGACACCCGGTGCGAAATGCTCGCCGAGCGGACCCGGCTGCTGCGGATCGTGCGGCCCGAACTGCTCGGCCGGTTGGTTGGGGGGATCCGGGCCCGTCTCCGGTTCGGTCGAGCGACCCGACCCGTCCTGGGACGGTCCGACATCCGACGCCGCCGGGTTGCCCTGGACGGTGTCGAGGTCCCAACCGTGGGTGTCGAACACGTGAGTGGTGATCGGACCGACCAGTCCACCCTGCCGCCGCTGGGACGGATCGGGATGGGTCGCCTCGGCGATCGCGCTGCGCGCCTGTTCGGTGACCCGCTCCGGCGTCATTTCCGCGAGCCGCGCAACGAGGTCGTCGGGCAGGATCGACCGGGGAACGTTGTACCTGTTCGAAATCTCGTCCATCGTCTGCCGCACGCTGTAGGCGGCGACATCGCGGTAACCGTCGGCAGCTGGGATGCGCGGGTCCGACTGCGGGTCGGCAGACCGGAACCCGGCCAGTCCGTGCAGGAACCGTTGCTGGACCGAGAACGCCTGGAACTCCCGCTCGAAGCGAAGCATTCCCATGGTCCGAGCCACCTCGGGTTCCGGAAGGCTGCCTTCCGCGAGATTGCCGATGACTGCGTTGTTCGGCTGCAGGACGTGCATGCCTTCATGCACGATCGTCGTGGCGATCCCGCTGATTGGACGAGGTACCGACATCGGACCACCAGTCACCGGGTGCTGGACCATGGTGGTCGGGTTGACAAAAACGGCGCCGCTGCGTGGTTCGAAAAAGCCACGGCTATCCCTAGCGATACTTCTGGAGAGGCGCCTCACCTCGTCTGACGGCAGTAGGTGCTGGGCGTGCTGGATGTCCATCGGGACCGTTCGTTCGAACGTGCGCCGGGCGTGCGCTTCGAACTCGGGGCCGAGTACGTCGCCGATCTTGGCGATGGCGATCGCCTGGTCCATGACGTGGAAGCGGTGCGTGTCCGGGTCGATGGTGGCGGCCCGGTTGGCCATCTCGACGGAGTTGAGCGGGTCGACGCCGTCCAGGTCACGCCAACCCGGGTCGGCCGGGATGTCCGGCCGGGTCGGGTGGTGCCAGTTCCGGTACCGGTCCGAGTACCGGTTGACCGCGTTGCTGAGTTCGCGCACCTGGCGTACCAGGTCGCGGGTGTCGCCGGTGGACCGGGCGCGGGCCACGGTGTCCTGCAACCGGTCAGCCATCCGGGCGATGTCGTCCAGGTCGCGCAGCCGGCCGGCGATCGCGTGTTCCGGGTAGTTGTCGATCAGCCGTTGCCGGGCCTGGTCCACCATGTCACGGACCTGCTGCGGCAGGTCGGCGCCGGTCCGGCCGTCCCGGGTGGGGTAGTTCGGGCCGAGGTTGTCGGTCGGTCGCAGCTCCGACTCGGTGTCCCGGGACGGATCCTCGTTACGCGGCCCGTCACCGGTGTGCGGCGGGTTGGTGCTCGCGGTGACGTCCGGCGTGGTTCGCGGCCGCTCGACCGGAACAGTGCCTTCGGCCCGTACCTCCTCCTCCGGCCGCGCCCGCCCCTCGGCCGGCGTCGTTCCGTCGCCGCGCACCGCGCTCTCGGGCCGCACCGTGCCGTCGGGCGGGGTCCTCCCCTCGGCCCGCACCACACCCTCCCGGAGCGAATCCCCGTCCCGGCGCGGGTCTACGTCCGGGCGGGTGCCGTCCGGGCGGGGCGCGCCGTCGGGACGGCTGTCCGGTCCGACCGAATCGGTGCGGCCCCGATCCAGCAGATCGGATCGGCCCCCGTCGGGCAGGTCGGATCGGCCGCCCTCGGGGAGATCTGCCCGGCCGCCCTCCGGAAGATCGGATCGGCCCCCTTCCGCGAGGTCGGCGCGACCGTCGCTCGGCAGCTCGGAACGTCCACCGTCCGGCAGATCCGACCTTCCGCCGTCGGGCAGGTCCGACCGGTGTGTGCGGTCGGGACGGTCGTCGCGGTTGGCGCCGTCGGGCTGCGGAGCGGTCGGCTGGAGGGCGCTGGGCTCCGGTGTGTTCCGCTCGGCGGCGTCCGGCTCGGGAGCGCCCCGCTCGGGAACATTCGGCTCGGGGGTGTCCCGCTCGGCGGCGTCCGGCTCCGGGGCGTCGGGACGGGTGGGCGACGGCGCCGGGCGCGCCTCGATGCGCATCTGGTCCAGCCGGGCGTCGATCTCCGTCGCCGTCATCGGGCGGCGGTTACCGCTCTCGTCGACCCGGGTGAAGTTCTGCTCGATGAAGCCGCGCAGCCGCTCGCCGTACCGGTTGAGGCTGTCCGGTCTGGTATTCAGTGCCTGCTGTACGAGGTCGGGGGTGAGCCGGGGGGCCGAACCGACCACCGCGTCCACGTCGCCTCGCAGCCCGCCGAGGTGGGCGGCGACGCCGCCGGCGTACTGCGTCTCGATCCGCTGTTCGATCCGCTGCCGCCACTCCCACCAGCGCGGCTCGTCGCGTCCCGTACCCGGGTCGGGCTCAGACCTGGACGGATCGGCAGCCGGCTCGCTCCGGGCCGGGTCGGAGCGGTCCGCGTCGGACCGGCCGGAGTCAGACCGGCCACTGTCGGGCAGAGGGGTCACCGGGCTGGGCGGCTGACCGTCGCCGGCCCGCTGGTCAGGCGCGCGACCGTCGGCTCCGGCACCGTCCGGCGTCCGGTCCCCCGGCGGTACGCCGTCAGCGGCGTCCCTGGTCGGCGTCGTCTGCGCGGTGGAGTCCAGCGGCGGGGATCCGTCGACGTTCGGCGCCGGCCCGGTGGTGTTCAGCGGGTCCTGATCCCGGGTGCGGTCGCCCTCGGGGGTCGCCTGGTCCGGGGTGCGCGAAGTCGGGTCTGGTGTGGTCGGAGCGTTGTCGGCCCGGGTGCCGTCGCCACGGACCGGGTCCGCCATCGGCGGGTCGGGCCGGATGGTGGTGTCGGCGTCCGGGCGAGGGCCGCCGTCGGGCGTCGGCGACGAGGGGGTGGGGTTGTTCGGGCTGGCCGGGGTGGGGGTGGCCAGTCCGGACGAGTCGGGGGTGGGCGTCGCGGGCGTCGGCGTGGCCGGGGTCGGCGTCGCCGGGGTTGGGGCGGCCGGTGTCGGGGGGGCCGAATCTTCCCGTGTGGGCGTGCGCGACTCCGGTGTGCTGGTGGTGGTGCCGCTGTCCCGGCCGCTTCCGGTCGTTGTGGGCGTACCCGTTGTGGGTTGGCCGGTGGTGGTGGAGCCGGTGGTCGTGGTCGTCGTGCTGGCGGTCGTGGTCGGGCTGGTGGAGGTGGCGGACGGTGCGGAGACGACGCCGGCCGGGGCCGTGCGGGAACCCGGTGCGGTGGCGGTGCTCGTGCCGGTGCCGCCCGCGTTGGCGCCGGTCGGGGTGGTGGCGCCCACCGGTACGGGCGTGTTCGCGCCGGCGGGGGTGAGCACCGGAGCCGGGGTGGGCAGCACGGCGGGCGGCGCGGAGTTGGCGCCCGACGGCAGGTTCGCGCCGGATGGCAGGTTCGCGCCGGAGTTGCCGAACAGGTTCTGCGCGGCTTGGCCGACGGTCGGGGTGATCAGGTCGGGGCGGGCACCACCGCGGCGGGTCTCGCTGAGGATCTCGCCGAGCAGCGCGGCAGGGGTCAGCGAGTTGGTGAGATTGCCGAGCGTCATTCCGCTGTAGAGGTGGTTGCGTTGTGCCCAGTCGGTCAGGCCGGCGGCGTCGAGCGCCCGGTCCCGGCCGTACTGCAGCACGTTGTCGCCGAACTGGCCGACGCCGAACGCGACCGCCTCCACGACGCGGCTGTTTATGCCGAAGGTCAGCGGTCCGCCGATGGCGCCCGCGATGAAGCTGTCGACAAGTTCCACGCCGAATCTGGTGGCCCAGCCCTCGGTGAACGGGTCGTGCCCCTCGGCGGCCTGCAGCAGTAGGATGCCGCCCTTGATGCCGCCCATCACGCCGGCGTACATCAGGCCGCCGCGCAGCGCCGCCCGGCCGACGTTGCGGGCCAGATTCTGGGTGAACTGCCGGACCCCGGCCCGGACCGTCTCCTGCCAGAGCCGGGTGACGAGTTGCCGGGCCAACGCGACGATGCTCTGCCGGGCGGTGACGATGGCGGCCAGTCCGGCCAACCCGCCGATGCCGGTCCAGATGGTGATGATGGCCTGGATCAGCGCGATCGCCATCATCACCAGCGTGACGACGGCCATCCACTTCATGGTCTCGATCTCGAGGGCCTTGACGTGCACGGTCTGCTGGACCGCGCCGAGCAGTTCGCCCATCCCGGCGATCTCGTCGAAGTACGCCTGGAAGTGGGCGCGCGCGACCTGGGCCGAGCCGTCGCCCTGCCACGCGTCGAAGTCGCCGAAGTAGTCCTGCAGCTCCTCCAGATGCGCCTGGTAGAGCTCAGCGGCGTGCAGGTAGGAGTCGGAGAGGTCGAACAGCCGGTCGTGGCGGGCCTCCGGCCACTGGGTGATCATTTCGAGGAAGTCGCCGAGGACGGGGATCCACTCGTTGATCTGGATCATGCACTGTCGTATCTGCTCAAGTGCATAGTCAGCGCCATCGCCGACGGCATTGTCCGCCACGTCAACCTCCCCTCAGCACCCTCATCGCAGCCGGCAATCGGACCGGCCGCGCTTGTGACGACTTCTACTTCCTGGTCACCCGCTGTGCCACGTACTCACGGCGCCAGGAGACCTCCCTACTCTCATCGACGGTGACCTTCCACCGCAGGACGTCAATTGCTGCGCCAACGCCGAAGTGGTCCAGGTAGTAGTGGCATGAGTCGAATCCGAGTTCGACCCGGCCGCCCGCACGGCTCAGCCGGGGCGGTTCGAGTGCGATCGCGCCGAGTTGTGGATGCGCGGCCACAGCACTGGCAACGTCGTCGATGAACCAACCGGACCGCGCCAGCTCACTGACGGTGGGCGCGGAGACGACGGGCCCATCAATCCTGGGTCCGGAGTAGAACTCGCCCAACAGTTCGGCGTACGCCATCGGATTCAGGTCATCGACGAGCCGGCGGCCGAGGTCGCGCATGGTGGCCAGGTCGTTCACACAAAGGACGGTCCCGTCACAGCATTCGAGCATCCCGTACGTCTCGAGCATGACGTCCTCGACCGGGGTGCGCATCACAACCCAGACGGCCTCATCGACCCAGCTCTCCTGGGCAATCAACCAGTCGGAGTGTTGGAACCCGTAGGAACCCCAGTTGGTGCGGACGGTCATGCTGTCCGGCCAGTCCCGCCGCGCGGTGATGCGTTCGTCGGGAGCGTTCAAGATGTAGCGCTCCAGCGCCGCAACCATCCGGTCACCGTTCACCGCGCACCTCCGGCGCCCACCCGGCTGACGCACCCGGCCGCGTAGCCGAGCCGCCACCGTCGCCCAACCGCATCGGCACCCATGTCGCTCATGGTCGGCTCACGCACTTTGCGACATAGTCCCGGACCCACCGCACTTCGCCAGCCGGACCGCGGAACACCTTCCATCGAAGTACGTCGACGGACCCTCGAAATGCCTCATGATAGTGACAGGAGCTGAAGGTCAACTCGACATGGTCGGTGGTTGTGTGGACAGACGGGGGTTCCATCAGGGCCGGATCGAGAAAGGGAAACTTTTCGAGAATCTGACTTACCTCTCGGACCAGCCAGCCGGATCTGGTGCTCTCACTAACCGCGGGAGCGTAAACGACAGGGCCGTCGATATCGGGAACCGAGTAGAATTCGGCCAGCAGCTCAGCGTAGGCGAGAGGATCCGGCTCCTTTCCCAGCCGAAGTCCCAGCTCCCGTGCTACATCGACCTTGTTGACGAACAACACCTCGCCCTTGGTCGGGACAATCAGACCATATGTCGGTACCGGCACGTGGTCGATCGGGGAACTCAGAACGACCCTTACCGCTTCTTCAACCCACAACTCCCTGGCCACTAGCCAGTCCGCCGGCTCGAAGTCGTACCATCCCAGGTTCGTCTGGAGGGTCATGCCGTCGGACCAGCTCCGTCGACCGCGAATCTGCTCGCGAGGGTTCAGAATGTGGCGCTCGAAGGCCGCCGCCAGCCGATCAACGTCCACCCGACACCCTCCCCGCCAGGCGCTCTCGGCGCCAGGAAACTCCCTCGTCCTCAGCACCACTCACAAGCCACCGACGCACGTCGATTGCTGATCCGATGCCGGCCGGGTTGAAGTAGTAGTGACAGGAATCGAAGCTAAGTTCATCAGTCACTCGCGGTGGTTTGGGTTCAACCGGAGCGAGTTGCGGGTGGTTGGCCAAGGTAGCTGCGACGTCGCAAACCAGCCAGCCGGATGGAGTTCGTTCGCTTACCGTGGGCGCGGAGACGATCGGCCCATCGATCTTCGCACCGGAATAGAACTCGGCCAGCAACTCGGCGTAGGCAAGCGGGTTCAGGTCGCCGCCGAGCCGGCGGCCGAGATCCCGCATCGCTGCCAGGTCATTGACGTAGAGCACGCTGCCGTCGCGGTTAAGAACCAGGCCGTACGACTCCAGCATGACGTCCTCGATCGGAGTGCTCCGGATGACCCGCACCGCTTCGTCGACCCAGGACTCCCGAGCGATCAACCAGCCAACCGGCTCGATGTCGTACCAGCCCCAGTTCGTCCCTACGGTGATGCCGTCCGGCCAGTCCCGTCTTGCACTGATGCGTTCGTGGGGAGACCTCAAGACGTAACGTTCGAGCGCCGCAACCAACCGGTCACCGTGCACGGAACACCACCGCCGGCCGGCTGACGCACCTGGCAGCGTAGCCGCGCTGCCAGCGGACGTCGCCATCGGGCGATCCGCTGACGGTCCATTCGAGGACATCCGCGGAACCCAAGAACGCCTGGTGATAATGGCATGACGTAAAGCTCATCTCTACCCGGTCCGCTGACTGACGAACGGCTGGTGGGTACAGGGTCGCCGGGTCGAGGAACGGAAATTCGGCGAGAATCTGGTCGACGTCACGAACCAGCCAACCTGACTTGGTGAATTCGCTGACGGCAACGGCATCGACTACGGGCCCTTCAATGTCGGGGACCGAATAGAACTCGGCCAGCAGTTCGGCGTAGGCGAGTGGGTCCAGACTCTCCCCCAACCGGCGTCCCAGTTCGTGTGCGGCGGCAGTGGAGTTGATGGGGACCACCTCGCCCTCGGTCGGCACGATCAGACCGTAGGTCGGCGCCGGCACGCACTCGGAATAGGAACTGAGGACCACTCGGACCGCATCAGCGACCCAGGCTTCCTGTGCGATCAGCCAATCCTGCGTCCTGAAGTAGTACGAGCCCCAGTTCGTCTCGATGGTCATGCCCTCGGGATGGTCCCGCCGGCTGCGGATATCCTCGTGCTGAGGGTGCAGGATGTGGCGTTCGAACGCCGCCATCAGCCGGTCACCGTCCAACGTCCCTCCCCCCTCGTCCCGGCCACCTACTGGTGGCGTCGTCTGGAGTCCGCCGCCGGCGGTCAGCCGGCCGCTGGTCATGCTATTCGCGGCCGGCCGTCTCCAGCCGAGCGGCCAGTTGATCCAGCAGATGACGCACCATTTCGCCGAGCGCCTCCGGCGGCATGTCGGCCGGCCGATGCCCGGTCAACTCGACGATCAGCGCCCCGGGCGTGTCCGCGACGCCCGGGCCGCGCGCCGCCACGACCAGTTGTCCGCTCTCGGACCGGATCTCCACACAACTTCGGCCCTGAAACAGTTCCACCGTGGAGAGCCGGGCACCGGAGGCCGCGGAGACCAGGACCGCTCCCCCGACGTGGCTGGAGCTGGTCGATGGGTGCAATGCGGCGGTCAACAGCAGACCCAGGTGTCGGTCACTGACGGTACGCAACAACGCGGCGACCGGCCCCGACCAGTCCCACCGCCCGCCCCGGTCCGCCATCGGCACGATCTGCAGCAGGCTCCCGGTGGCGAAGACGACCACCCGTCCACCCGCCGTGGGAGCTGCGGACGTAGGCCGGACGTCGATCGGTCCCCGATCCGCCCAGACATCCCGGCCCGTCGCGCCGGCCGGGGTCTGCGCCGGGAACTCCCGCACTCCCTGGCCGGGCTGGAAGTCGGCGAAGACCCGGAGGTAGTCGCCGTACACCATGGGCAGGTCGAGTCCGGTGAGCCGGTCGAATATCGCCCGGCCGAGCTGCTCGCGGGGCCCGCGGTAGTCGAGCGACAGCTCGAAGTCGTACGCCGCGTACGCCGATTCCGCGTCGTCCAGGTCGGTAGCGGCCAGAGTCAACTGCCCCCAGCCGTCGGCGCCGATGAGCGCGTGGGCGTCGACCGGCAGCACGTAGTCCTCGCCGGAGTCGAAGTACCGGATCAGGTCCAGCGCCTCGGCGACCCGGTGGGCCAGGAGCTGGCCCGGACCCGGGTGCCGCAGGTAGATCTCGACGGTGTCGCCCATTCAGGTGCCCACTAGATGTTCGTCTCGTTGATCCTGGTGGCGTTGTCGATGTCGGTGCCCTGGAACTCGGTCATCGCCAGGATGGTGCCGTCACCCACCCGGGACAGTCCCTCGCCGGCCCGGTTCATGCCGGTCTCCACCAGGTCCGGCAACGACTCCTCGGCACCGTCGGGGACGGCGTAATAGGTCGTCTCGAAGGCGTTGCCGTACTGGTCGGAGCCCCAGGGCCGCTCGGCGTGCACGGCGTTGATCTCACAGAGCACCGCCTGGGTCTCGGTCTTGAACGACTCGGCGATCGAGCGCAGGACCGCGCCGGTGCCGGCGACCTCGTTGGGGTCGCCGTCGACGTTAAGAAACGTACCCATGTCCCTCCTCGTCCTTCTTGCGCAGTGCCTGCGGCAGGTCGGCGTCGTGGTGCTCCAGCATCACGTCGAAGTCGGTCTTGCCGAGCAGCCCGTCGGTCTTCGGCAGCACCCGCTCCATGATCTCGCGGGTCTTCTGGTTGGCGTCCTCGACGGCCGCCCGGACGGTGGCCAGGATCGTCGCGGAGAGCGCCTTCGAGTTGGGGTTGCGGTAGACGCGGGGGTCGATCTCCAGTTCGATGAGCTGGCCGCGCGGGCCGACCACCGCCTTGACCAGGCGGTCGTCCGACCAGGCCGTACCGGTGATCTCCATGACCTGCTGGCGGGTCTGGGCGGCGTCGTCGAGGGTGCGTTTCAGCCCGTCGAGCACGCCGTGGATCGCCGACCACTGCGGACGTTCCATCTCCTCGCCTCCCCCCGGGGCCGCGAGGGCGCCGACCAGGCGTCCTCTGGTTTCGACAATAGATGACGGTGGCGCGGTGCGGGGTTCAGCCCTCGCCCCCGCGGAGCAGATCAGCCACCCCGCCGGCCCGCTGTTGCGGGATGGGCGGGGGCACCGGTGGCGGGTCCGCCGCCGGCCGCGCCGGGTCCCGGGTCGGATCCACGGGTACGCCGGCCGCGTCGGACCGGGTCGCCGGATCGGGATCGGCTCCGTCCGCCGGGTCGGCGTCGGGTCCGGTCTGTCGGGCGGCCAGTGCGGCGGCGTGCGCCAGCAGCCCCGGCACCCGGTGGCCGGGCAGCGATATCGCGATCGGCGAGGCCGGGTTCACGACGAGCCGGAAGCCGGCGTCGGGCCACTGCCGCAGCACCTCGACCAGGTCGAGGGTGACCGTCGGCAGGTCCAGGCCGCGCCCGGCGAAGAAGTCGGCGTACCGCTGCGGCGAGGTGAACACCGGGATGGTCGCCACCCCGTCCACATCCACCGCCTGGGTCGGGACGGTCACCCGCGCCGTCACCAGCAGGTCGAGCAGCACCTCACCGTCGAGCGCGGCGAGCGCGTCGCGCAGCAGCCGCTCCAGTTCGGTGGCGGGGGTGAAGCCGGCCAGTTCGGTCGCGTCCGGCAGCAGTGCCGCGAGGTCGTCCGGTGCCACCAGCACCCCGATCGGGGTCACCGGGTTGACCGCCAGCCCCCACCCGGCCGGGGTGGTCCGGGCCAGCTCCGCGAGGCTGGTCGCCCGCCAGCCGTCGGCGGTGACGGTCCGGTGCAGGCCCTCGGGCGAGGTGAACACCGGCAGGTACGGCACGCCGTCGCGGTCGCGGGTGAGTAGCCGCTGCCGTCCGGTGTCCGCCGGCTCACCGCCGTCCTGGAAGCCGGGTAGGTAGAGCGGGACGCCGGCCAGGATGCCCAGCAGCTCGGCCAGGTCGCTGTTGTCGGCGGCGGCACGCAGCCGACGCTCCACCTCGTTCGCCGGTGTCCAGGGCGCCGCCCCGGAATCCTCGCTCATCGGCGCCGTCATCGGGCCTCGAAGAGTGCCGCGAGGGCGTCCCGGCCGACCCGGTCCGGTGGTTGCCAGGGCGCCTTCATCCGGGCCGGCAGACCTGCGCCGATCTGGTCGTCGCGCAGCTCGCGGAGCTGGCCCTGGTCGACCTGGTGCTGGGCCATCGCGCGCAGCGTCCGTGGCGGCTCGACCAGCCGCGCGCAGAGGTCCTCGACACTGTCCGCGCACCGGGTCAGGAGGTTCGCGCAGATGTGGTCGGCGTCGAGGTCGTCCCGGTCGCGCGGGTCGTCGTCGTCGAGGTACCAGACCGAGTCGAGGTCACCGCCGGCGATCCGCACGGCGAGCAGCCCGCCCTGCACGTATCCGATCGGCAGGAAGTCGACGGTCAGCCGGTCGCGTAGCCAGTCGACCAGGTAGGAGAGGTCCTGGTGCCGGTCGGTGCGGGCGATCCCGAACAGCTGCTGGTCGGCGAGGAACCCGTGACCGGGCAGCACGGCCGGGCCCGCGGGTCCGGCACCGTTCGTGGCGGCCAGAAATCGCCGGTACGCCACCGGCAGCGGCCGGCCAAGCGCCTGCTCCAGCAGGGTGAGCAGTTCCTCCGGTACGGCTTCGGCACCGGCCAGTGGCACCGCCGCCGCCGGCTCGTCGGATCGGACCCCCGAGCCAGCCACCGCCACGGTGCTGAGTCCACCACCGTGCCGGAAGGCGCCGTGCAGTTCGATCGGGACCAGCGCGATCTCGCGGGTCATCGCCACGTGCGCCCAGCACCAGCCGGCCGGCGTCGACACCGCCGGCTCGGCCAATGACCGAGGGCCAGCCGGATCGGCCGCGGGTGGTGGCGCGGCCGGTGCTGGGCGGGCGGGCCAGAGTGGGTCGCCGTCGGGTTCGGCGGCGGCCCGGGCCATCGTCAGGTTCGCGGCCAGCACGTCGACCACCCGTACCTCGTGCCGGGTCAGCCCGGGCGGCGGTGGGGGCAGCTCCAGGACCGCTCGGGCGCAGAGCGGCCAGTCCGGGTAGCCGTGCGGGGTGATCAGCACGCCCTGCCGGTAGCGGACCCGCAGCACCGGCGAGCCGGGGTGGATGACGCTCAGCGCGTACCTGGCTCCGGGCGGTCCGGCCGGCGCGGTGCCGGTCATGGTGCCAGGCGGGCGAATGTCCCGGCCGCGACCCGGGCGAGCCGTTCCGGGGTGTCGTCGGGCAGCTTGTCGGCGTCCCGGATGACCCGTATCTGGATCTGGAGCATGAGATTGCCGTGCTGGCTGTTGAGTTCCATGGCGCGTTCGTCGCCGAACCAGAAGGCGGCCGTTCCGGCGCCGGCGATGTCGGTGGGCTGGCTGCGTGCCTTGCGCCGCGCGGTGTCGAAGTACTCCCTGGCCCAGCGCCCGTCTGGAAACAGCTCCGCGTCGAGGGTGAAGGCGACCAGGGACCGTGCCGAGGAGTGGGAGACAGCGCAGAGCCGGGCGCTATCGGCCAGTGGGGTATCGGCCGTCGGGTAGATCTCGGCGATCGGGGTCAGGTCGGCCCGCCGGCAGAGCGAGCCGGTCATCACGTAGGTCGGGCCCTGGTCGGCGGGGGTGGTGGCGGGTGCGGTCGTGCTCGGCGGCAACGGTGGCAGGGTCAGCACCGGGCCGGAGTCCGGGTCGCCGGCCGGGTCGCCGCCGCCGCACGCCGCCGCCGTGAGCAGCGCGGCAACGGCGAGCACGGCCACTGACAACCGGACGGCCGGTCGGGCGGCGCGCGGGGCGGGACGGCCGGTCACGCGCCGAGGGTGGGCTTCGGCTCGGCCGCGGGAGTCGTCGGACGGGCGCCGTCCAACACGCCGCCGCCCGGGGTCTCGACGGTCCACGCGCCCTCCTTGTCGAGAATCTTGCGGATCTTCTCGAATTCGCGGTCCGTGCTGCTGACCTCGGGCTGCTCCGGGGCGATCTTGCGGGAGGTGATCTCGCCGGGCTGGCTGCCGAACGCGGCCTTCCGCAGCCCGCGCAACACGCCGGCGGATTCGGTCGGCACCCGTTGGCCCGGTGCCGGTCGGGCGGGACGCCCGACGATCGGGGTGGTGCGCCGCGGCGGCGGGGCCAGCGGATTGGCCGGCGCGTTCGGGTCGCTGGTCGGCACCGCGGGCCGGATGGGCGGGATCGCGCGGGTGTCCTTCGGGCGCGGTCGGCCGAGCACCGGCGGCGCCGCGTCCGGCCGGAACGCCGACGAGCCTGGACCGCGCGAACCTCCGCCGGGGCCGTGGGTGGTCGGGTCGCCGCGGCGGGGGCCGCCCGGCCGGGGGGTGGGCGGCGTCGCCCGTGGGTTGCGCAGCACCGGCGAGGACGGCGCCGCCGGCGGCGAGCCGAACTGGTTTCCGCCGGTGCGGGCGGTCGGGACGGCCGGGGTCTGGGTCTCCGGGCCGCGCCGGTTGCCCTGCGGGTTGGCCGGCGCGGCGGGTGCGCCCTCGGCCGGTCCGCGGCGCCGGATCTGCGGCGGGGGCGGCGGCTGGCCCGCCCGGGACTGCGGCATCGACGGGGGCAGACCCTCCCCGGTCGGCGTCACACCGGCACGCAACACGCCGGGCGTCCCGCCGGTGGGCAGGTTGCTCAGCAGGCCCTTGCCGGGCAGCGCCGGCAGGCCGCCGGGACGCAGCGCGGGCGAGGTGGACGGCAGGCCGCCGGGCAGTGTCCTCGGCAGCACCGGGGGCAGCACCGGCGGGGCGACCGGCGGCGCCGTGACGTTGGGCGCGGTGATGTCCGGACCGGTCAGATTCGCACCGGAGCCGTCGGGTGCGGTGAGTTCGGGTACGACGTTCGGCGCGGTGATGTTCGGTCCGGTCAGGTTCGCGTTCGAGAGATCGGGGGCGTCGATGTCCGGGGCGGCGGTGGGCGCGGTGATGTTCGGCCGGTTGATGTTCGGGGTCAACCGGGGTGGCGAGATGTTCGGCACGCCCAGGCCGTCGAGCTTGTGCCGGGCGATGAACTCGGGGTTCGGCCGGACGGCGTCGCTCGGGCCCTCGTAGACGGTGGCCCGACCGCCGGCGAAGTCCTCGTTCATCACCGACCAGTAGTCGCGGGCCATGCCGAACTGGACCTTCTGCGCCTCCCAGTTCCAGGCGAGCTGGTTGTCCCGCATGAACGTGACGTACTGGTCGGCACCGGGGGTGCCGGGAACCAGGTCGTCGACCGACTGGTAGCCCTTGTTCTCCAGGTATCGCGTGCTGGCGTCCACCATGCCCTGCGTGTAGCGATCCCAGAGCTGGGACATCTCCCGCTGCCGGTTCTCGATGACGGCGGCGAGCGAGAGCGTGCCCATCCAGTTGGTGACGGCCGCATCCTCCCAGGCGTCGATCGACAGCAGCGTCGCGCCGGGGCCCCGGGCCAGGAAGGCGTCGGCTCCCTGGCCGGTCCACCCGCCGTTGCCGCCGCTGCCGTCCTTGAGCTTGGACGCCGCGTCGTAGACCCGGGTGCGCAGGTCGTCGAGGACCTGGTTCACCTCGTACCAGCGGTCGGCTAGCTGGCGGACCACGGTGGCGTCCTGCCCCATGATCCGCTTGTAGATCTTCTCGATGCTGTCCTGGTAGAAGGCCTGCTTCTCCTCGTCCGAGGAGAGCACCCGACCCTCCTCGGTGTCCCAGTTGGTGGTCGGCTCGATGTAGTCACCGCTGGGCGGGGCGGGGTAGTAGCGGATGTCCTCGCCCATCCGGTTGGCGAGCCGCCGGTTATCCATGAGCTGCTGGTTCTGCGCCGTCGAGTAGCCGAAGTACTCCTCTTCGCCCGGCATGGCCCGTCCCCTCAGTACCCGACGCCGTAGCTGCGGACCGTGTGCTCCTGGCCGTGCGAGTCGAGCTGCTCGACGGCGTCCTCGACGGGTCCCTGCGGCCCGCTGTCGCGGTGCTGGTCACGTTGGATGGTGGTGGTGCTGGTGACCGGCTCGCCCTGCTGACCGTCGGTGGTGGTGCGGGTCTCGTTCGTCACCGTGATGGTGCCGTCGGGGTTGTCCACCGTGGTGGTGGTCGAGGTGCTGCCGTTCTGGTCGTCACCGCGACTGGTCGTGGTGGTGTTGACGTTCGAGCTGCCGCGGACCGAGTAGCTGCGGTCGGTCACCTGGGAGAGCACCTGGCCGTTGGCGCCGTAGACCGTGGTGGTGAGGACCTGGGAGTCGCTGGTCCAGCTCGACACGCCCGGCTCGGTCCTGCTCTGCACCACCCGGTAGGAGCCGTCGGAGTAGTGGTAGTAGGTGAGGCCGGCGGCCGGCGAGTAGGAGTAGCTGACCGGGACGCCGTCGCCCATCGCCGCCATGGCGTTGCTGCCGGTCGCCTCCGCCATCCGCTGCTCGTACTCCGACCAGGTCTCCGCGTTGCGGAAATTGCCCGGTGGGCGGGCGCCGGGGTCGGAGAAGACGAAGCCGATGTCGTTCACGCTCGCCGCGTTCTCGGAGTCGGAGTTCTCGTAGAGTTCGGCGACCACCGCGGCAGCCGAGCCGATGTTGCGCACGCCCTCGGTGACGTCGGCGGTGAAGTGTTGGAAGTCGCTGAGCCGGTGGTTGAGGAACCGGGCGGCCTGCAGTCCTTCGGGGAAGGCTTCGCCGTCGTCGGAGGTGGCCAGACCGGTGGTGATCAGCATGTTCATCTGCGACATGGCGGTGTTGGCCGCGCCGGCCGCCTGCGCGGAGAGCATCGTCATCTCTTCGTAGTAGCTGACCAGGTCGGTGACCTCGACGTTGACCTTGTCACCGAACGACTGGTAGTCCGACTGCGTACCGCCGCCGGTGTCCTCGTCTGGTAACCCCACTGTGCCTCCCCCGATCAGACTGCCGCGCACCCGGCCGATCCGTCTCGGACGCGCACCTTACAGCGTATTACCCGGCGGCCACGAAGGGCAGCCGACGGTCCCGGCGGAGAGACGCGTTCGTTCCCGCCGGGACCGTCGGCCGATGCCGACCGGCCTGGTTCAGAAGTTGGCCGAGATCCGGTTGTCCACTTCCTGCATCCGCTCGGCGGAGGCGCCGAGCTTCATGCCGAGCCGGGCGAGCGCCTCCTTGATCTCGGTGGCGCCCTGGTTCCACTGGGCCTGGGCCTGGTCGCACGCCTGGCCGGCGGCACCGGACCAGTCGTTGGCGAACATCTGCTGGAAGGCCTGGTAGAGCTCGCCCAGCTCGACGTCCAGGTTTCCCTGGTAGGTGCCGATCGCGGTCGCGACGTCGCCGATCGCGCCGAAGTTGTAGGTAATGCTCATCGCTTAGTCACCTCTCGACTGTCTCAACCACCAGTTGGGGACGCTGTCGTCAGCCGCGCAGGGCGCTGATGACGGCGCTGTTGCCGGTCCCCTCCGCGGCGGCCCGGATCTCCGCGGCCGCGTCCTCGTCCTGAACGCCGAACTGCGTCGAAGCGTCGCTGATCTTGCCGGACAGGCCGTCCAACGCATTCAGGATCTTCGTCAGACCCTCGTTGAGGTCACCCGAGACCATCTGCAGCGCGTTGTTGGCCGAGCCGGCCATGCCGGTACCGCTCAACGACGTGATGCGGTCGAGCAGTTGTGCCATCCCCGTCGCGAGCCGCTCGCCGGTGTCCTGGCACCGTTGCGCCATCGCATTGAGCTGCTCCTGGGTGGCGTGTACCTGTCCAACGCCTGGAGTATCCGTCAAGGTGGATTCACCCCGCTCCTCTGTTACGCCCCCCGCCCAGGGGAGCCTCCCCTTGGGTCGCATGAAAGCTCATGCGCCGTGTCTCGCGACCCGAAGGTAGCGTCTATTGTCCACTCGGGCCACCCGGTCCAGACCGGATGCCTGCTTTGCTCGCAAATGCCGCTTGGCTCGTTCCTCAATGGCTGTCCGAACAGCGTGCCGCGCGGGCGTACAGATAACGCTGCTGCGGCAGGCTGGTCGTCGACCCGGCGGCCGTCAGGTAGCACTCGCGCGCCGCCGCCCGGTCGCCGGCGAGCTCCAGCAGGTGGCCGCGGACCGCGGCCAGTCGGTGCCCGGCGGCGAGCCGGCCGTCCGCCCCGAGCCCGTCGAGCCGGGCGAGCCCGGCCGCCGGCCCGCGGACCATGGCCACCGCGACCGCGTGGTTCAGGGCCACCACCGGGTTGTCGGCGAACCGCAGCAGCACCTCGTAGAGCGCCAGGATCTGCGGCCAGTCGGTGTCGGACCAGGTCGGCGCCTCGTCGTGGAGCGCGGCGATGGCCGCCTGGATCTGGTACGGACCGGTCGGCCCTCGCGGCAACGCCGTGCTGATCAGGGCCACTCCCTCGGCGATCTGGTCGGCGTCCCAGCGGCTCCGGTCCTGCTCGGCCATCGGGATCAGCGCGCCGTCCGGGCCGGTGCGCGCGGCGCGGCGGGCGTCGGTCAGCAGCATCAACGCGAGCAGCCCGGCCACCTCCGCGTCCGCCGGCAGCAGCCGGTGCAGCAGGCGGGCCAGCCGGATGGCCTCGGTCGACAGTTCGACGCGCTGCAGTCGCGGCCCGGACGTGCTGGCGTACCCCTCGTTGAAGATCAGGTAGAGCACGTGCAGCACGGCGCCGAGCCGGTCCGACCACTGGGCGGCCGGCGGCGCCCGGAACCCGATGCCGCTGTCGGTGATCCGTTGCTTGGCCCGGGTGATCCGCCGGGCCATCGTCGCCTCCGGCACCAGAAACGCGCGGGCCACCTCGCCGGTCGTCAGGCCGCCCACCGCGCGCAGGGTGAGCGCGATCTGGGCGGCCGGCTGGAGAGCGGGATGGCAGCACATGAAGAGCAGCAGGAGGGTGTCGTCGGCGTCGGGCGGCGGCCGGTCGGCCGGCGGCGCGAGCCACTCGTCGGGCAGCACCCGGCGGGCGACGGTCTCCTCCCGTCGGCGCCGGGCCTGTTCGGCCCGGAGCAGGTCGGTCAGCCGGCGGGCGGCGACCGTGATCAACCAGGCCCGCGGGTTGTCCGGTACGCCGTCGACCGGCCACCCGGTGGCGGCCGCGATCAGCGCCTCCTGGGTGGCGTCCTCGGCCGCGTCGAAGTGGCCGTACCGGCGGACCACCGCGCCGAGGACCTGCGGCGCCAAGCCGCGCAGCAGGTCCTCGACGTCGGAGTTCGGCACGACGGGTCAGACCGACAACTCGTCGACGCCCTCGACGACCGGCCGCACGTCCACGTACCACTGCTGGCTCAGCGCGGCGGCGTGCGCCGGATACGGGGTCTGGGCCAGCTTCGCGGCGATCTCGGTGGCCCGGTCGAAGCTGGCGCACTCGACGATGGTGTAGCCGGCGAGCACCTCCTGGGTCTCCGGGTACGGCCCGTCGGTGACCACCGGCACGCCGTCGCGCACCTGGATCCGGCGGGTGTGCACCGGCGCGGCCAGACCCCGGGCGTCGACGAACTCGCCGGACTCGACCAGCTCGTTGTTCCAGTTGGCCATGAATCCGTGCATCGCCGCGAGCTCCTCGGGTGACCAGCTGGGGGCGTCGGTGGGCTTGCCGGACAGCAGGTCGTAGTCGCGCTGCGAGCCGGCCATCATGATCATGTATTTCACGGTCGCTCCTCTTCGTCGGCCCTCCTGCGGGGCCGTGCACAGAAGATGTCGGTGCCGCCGCCGCGGGCCGGACACCCGGCTCCCAGAGTTTGCCACCGGCATCCCGCGGCCACCGGCACTTGACCCGATCGTGATGATCCACATAGATTGGGGTGATTGCGGGGTCCGGGCAGCCTTGCCGATCGACGCTGCGAACGGTCGGGACGTCAAGCCTGAGATCGTCGTGCGCCGGGGACCAGCGGTTCCCGGTGGCCCCCTGAGGAGTGCCCAGCAATGCCCGCACCGACCCGCCCGAGCCCCGACCCGCAGCGTCCCCCTGCCCGCCGTCCCCGTGGCGGGTCCGGCCCGGTCCGCCACCGCCTGGTGGAGCGGCTGGACCGGTACGGCCGCACCCTGGTCGGCGTCACGATCGTCGCGCTGCTGCTGGTGGCCATGACGTTGGCCGCGTCGATGTTCGGGCTGATCGGCCCTTCCAGCGGCGGTGGCGGGCGGGCCACCGCCGGGGTGACGCCGTACCGGGATCCCACCCGGCCGGTTCCCGAGCGGGTGGCCGATCTGCTGACCCGGATGTCGCCGGCCGAGAAGGTCGGGCAGCTGGTCCAGGTGGACCACGGCGCGCTGGCCGACGCCACCGACCTGGGCACGTACCGGATCGGCTCGGTCCGCGCCGACGGCGGCTGGGCGCCGGCCGACAACACCGCCGCCGGCTGGGCCCAGGCGTACGCCGAGGTGCAGCGCGTCGCGACCGGAACGCCGCTCGGGATTCCGCTGATCTACGGTGTCGACGCGACCCACGGACACAGCGTGGTACGCGACGCCACCATCTTCCCGCACAACATCGGCGTGGGCGCCAGCCGGGACGCGGGGCTGGTCCAGCGGATCGGTCGGGCCACCGCCGAGGAGATCGCCGGCACCGGCATCGACTGGGCCTTCGCGCCCTGCCTCTGCCTGACCGGCGAGGCCGGCGGGCGGGCCGGCTACGAGTCGTTCGGTGAGCGGCTGGAGATCCCGGCGTCGATGGCGGCGATGGTCGCCGGGCTGCAGGGGCCGGCCGTCGGCGAGCCGACCTCGGTGCTGGCCACCGCCAAACATCAGGTCGGGCCGGGTGAACTGACCGAGGACCGGCTGCGCAGCGTGCACGTCCCGCCACTGCACGCCGCCGTCTCGCACGGCGTCGGTTCGGTGCTGCTGACCTTCGCCGACTGGTC
Organism: Solwaraspora sp. WMMD1047; assembly: GCF_029626155.1. Lineage (NCBI taxonomy): Bacteria > Bacillati > Actinomycetota > Actinomycetes > Micromonosporales > Micromonosporaceae > Solwaraspora > Solwaraspora sp. WMMD1047. Next base: position 4,531,762 of record NZ_JARUBL010000001.1, read on the forward strand.
CGGCGCCCGCGCCCCGGCCCACCAGCGACTCGTCAACGACCTCCTCAAAGGCGAGCTGGGCTTCACCGGTTTCGTCCTCAGCGAGAGCGCCGGCCTGGACACCATCGACGGCTCGCCCGGCCTGACCGGCGCCGAGGTGGCCACCGCGATCAACTCCGGCATCGACATGGTCGCCGTCGCCACCGACCATCGGGAGTTCCTGGCCCTGCTGCAGGTCGAGGTGGACGCCGGCCGGATCTCCCCGCAGCGGCTGGACGACGCCAACACCCGCATCCTGACCCGCAAGTTCGAACTGGGCCTGTTCGAGCGTCCGCTGCCCGATCCGGCGCTGCTGAGCATGGTGGGCAGCCAGCCCCACCGGGACCTGGCCCGGGAGGCGGTCCGCGCCTCGCAGGTGCTGCTGAAGAACGACGACGACGTGCTGCCGCTGGCCAAGGCGGGCGGCAAGATCTTCGTCGCCGGCAAGAGCGCCGACGACCTCGGCAACCAGGCCGGCGGGATGACCCTCACGCGGCAGGGCGCCAGCGGCGGCGTCACCACCGGCACCACCATCCTGGCCGGCATCCGGCAGGCCGTCGGCGACGGCACCCGGATCACCTACCAACGCGACGGCGCCGGCATCGACCGGTCGTACCGGGCCGCGATCGCGGTGGTCGGCGAGCTGCCGTACGCCGAAGCCGACGCCGGCCTGCCGGCCCTGGACCGCGCCGACGCCCGGATGCTCGACCGGCTGCGCGCCGCCGGCGTACCGGTGGTGGTGGTGCTGGTCTCCGGCCGCCCGCTGGACGTCGCGGACCGGGTCGACGACTGGGCCGCACTCTTGGCCGCCTGGCTGCCCGGCACCGAGGGCCAGGGGGTGGCCGACGTGCTCTTCGGCGACCACAACCCGACCGCGAAACTGCCGGTCACCTGGGCGGCGGCCCGCTCCGGACGGGCCGAGCTGTTCCCGTACGGCTTCGGGTTGAGCTTCGCCGGCGCCCCGGCGCCCGGTGACCGGCCGACGGGTCCGCCGGTCGCACCGGCGCCGACCACCGGCCGGCCGCCCGCCGGCGCGGTGGTCCCGCCGCCGCGACCGACCCCGACCAGCCGGCCGACCCCGACCAGCCGACCGACCCCGACCAGCCGACCGACCCCGACCGACCGGCCGACCACGCCGCCGACCACGCCACCGGCGGCCAGCCCGACCGCCACGACGGCCGCCTGCGCGGTCGAGTTCGCGGTCGGCAGTCGGTGGTCCGACGGCTTCGTGGCCGAGGTCAGCATCGCCAGCCGGGCGACGGTCAACGGGTGGACCCTGAGCTTCACCCTGCCGGCCGGCCAGCGGGTCAGCCAGGCGTGGAACGCCACGGTCAGCCAGCGCGGCAACACCGTCACGGCCACCAACGCCGCCTGGAACGCCGCCATCGCGGCCGGCGGGGAGGTCTCGTTCGGCTTCCTGGCCAGCCACGACGGGACCGCCGGCAGCCCCGCCGGAGGCACCCTCAACGGCACCACCTGCGGCTGACCCTGGGAGGGTTCGGCGGCTCTGACCGCCGGCGGCTGACCCGGGGACGGGCCGGCGGCTGTCACCGCCGGTGTGACCAGGTCGGACCGGGGCGCAGCCGGTGCCACGTATCGTTACCGGGCCCGACCGGCCCGGTCGGCCGGCGGTGCACCGCCCCCATCCAACCAGGAGGCACGATGACGCTGGGTGACCGTGCGTACTGGCTCCGCGCGCCCGGGCACGGCGAGATCCGACCGGTCACGGTGGCCCGGCCCGGCCCCGACGAGGTCCTGGTGCGCACCCTGCACTCGGGGGTGAGCCGCGGCACCGAGTCGCTGGTCTTCCGGGGCGGCGTGCCGCCAAGCCAGTACGCGGCGATGCGGGCGCCCTTTCAGGAGGGCGACTTCCCGGCACCGGTGAAGTACGGCTACCTCAACGTCGGCGTCGTGGAACAGGGCCCGCCGCGGCTGCTCGGCCGGACCGTCTTCTGCCTGTACCCGCACCAGACGCGGTACGTGGTGCCGGCCTCGGCGGTCACCGTCGTACCCGATGCCGTGCCGGCGGCCCGGGCGGTGCTGGCCGGCACCGTGGAGACGGCGGTGAACGCGCTCTGGGACGCCGCTCCCCTGGTCGGGGACCGGATCGCGGTGGTCGGCGCCGGCATGGTGGGCTGCTGCGTGGCCGCCGTGGTGGCCCGGCTGCCGGGCGCCCGGGTGCAACTCGTCGACGCCGACCCGGCCCGGGCGTCGGTGGCCGCCGCGCTCGGGGTGGAGTTCGCCGCACCCGAGACCGCCGCCGGCGACTGCGACCTGGTGTTCCACGCCAGCGCCAGCGAGGCCGGACTGGCCCGTTGCCTGGAACTGCTCGCGCCGGAGGGTACGGTGGTCGAGCTGAGCTGGTACGGCGACCGTCGGGTCAGCGTGCCGCTGGGCGAGAACTTCCACTCCCGCCGGCTGGTGATCCGGGCCAGCCAGGTCGGCACGGTCTCGCCGAACGCCCGCGGGCGCAGCTTCGCCGACCGGCTCGCGCTGGCCCTGGAACTGCTCGCCGACCCCGCGTTCGACGCGTTGGTCACCGGGGAATGTGAGTTCGACGAGCTGCCGCAGGTGCACGCCAGGCTCGCCAGCGGCGACCTGGCCGCCCTGTGCCACCTGGTCACCTACCGACCCGAAGGATGAAACCTTGTACAGCATCACCGTCCGTGACCACATCATGATCGCGCACAGTTTCCACGGCGAGGTCTTCGGACCCGCGCAGCGGCTGCACGGCGCGACCTTCGTGGTGGACGCCACCTTCCGCCGGGTCGAGCTGGACGCCGACAACATCGTGGTCGACATCGGTCTGGCCAGCGGCCAGCTGGCCGAGGTGCTGGGCGAGCTCAACTACCGCAACCTCGACGAGGAACCCGCCTTCGCCGGGGTGAACACCTCCACCGAGGCGCTGGCCAGGGTGATCGCCGACCGGTTGGCCGACCGGGTGCACAGTGGCGCGCTGGGCGAGGGCGCCCGCGGCCTGGCCGGGCTCACGGTCACCCTGCACGAGTCGCACATTGCCTGGGCCAGCTACGAGCGGACCCTGTGACGGCCGGCGAGCGGGCGACGGTGGTGACCGGCCCGACGCCGACCGGCGGACGGCGGGTGTATCTGGTGGTGCCGGCCGGGATCGACGATCCGGCGGCGCCGAGCGGCGGCAACAGCTACGACCGGCAGCTCAGCCGCGGGCTGGCGGCCGCCGGCTGGCGGGTCGACGAACGTCTGGTCGGCGGGCCCTGGCCGCGGCCGGGACCGGCCGGGCGCGCCGAGCTGGCGGCCACCCTCGCGGCGGTACCCGACGACGCCGTGCTGCTGCTCGACGGTCTGGTCGGCTGCGCGGTACCGGAGCTGGTGACACCGGCGGCCGAACGGTTGCGGCTGGCGGTCCTGGTGCATCTGCCGCTGGGCGACGAGACCGGTCTCGAACCACGCGAGGCCGCTGAACTCGACGCCCTCGAACGGCGCACCCTGCGCGCCGCCGCCGCCGTGGTGGCGACCAGCGCGGCCACCGGCCGACGCCTGGTCGACCAGCATGGGCTGCCCGCCGACCGGGTACACGTGGCGGTACCGGGCGTCGAGCCCGCACCACCGGCGCCCGGATCGACCGCCGGCTCCCGGCTGCTCTGCGTGGCCGCGGTGACCCCCCGCAAAGGCCAGGACGTCCTCGTCGAGGCACTGGCCGGGCTGACCGACCTGAGCTGGGACTGCCGGTTCGTCGGCGCCCTCGCGGCGGCGCCGGACCACGTCGACCGGCTGCGCCGCTCCGCCGCCCGGGCCGGGGTGGCCGACCGGCTCCGGTTCACCGGACCGCTGGCCGGCACCGCCCTGGCCACCGAGTACGCGGGCACAGATCTGCTGATCCTGCCCTCCCACGCCGAGACGTACGGCATGGTGGTCACCGAGGCACTGGCTCGCGCGATCCCGGTGCTGGCGACCCGGGTCGGCGGTGTTCCGGAGGCGCTCGGCCGCGGCGCCGACGGCGACGTACCCGGGATGCTGGTGCCGCCCGGCGAGCCGGCCGCCCTCGGCGCCGCGCTGCGGCGCTGGTTGACCGAGCCCGATACCAGGCGGCGGTGGCGGGCCGCGGCCGCGGCCCGACGGGACGGGCTGCCCCGTTGGCCGGCGACGGCGCGGACCGTGGCCGAGGTGCTGGAGCGGCTCGACCACGAACCCCGGAGGAACCGATGAGTGCAGACGACTCCCCCTACAGCCCCGCCTGGCTGGGCCTGCGCGAGCCGGCCGACGCGGCGGCCCGGTCCAGGGAGCTGCTCGACCTGGTACCCGATCTGCTGGCCGGTCACCACCGGCCGCTGATCCGCGACCTGGGCTGCGGCACCGGTTCGATGGGCCGGTGGCTGGCCACCCGGCTGGCCGGGCCGCAGCACTGGGTCATGTACGACCGCGACCCGGAACTGCTCGACCACGCCCGCACCCGGATGGTCGGCAGCGGCGCCGACGGCGCCCCGGTCACCGTCGAGACCCGCCAGGGCGACATCGGCCGGCTGACCGCCGCGGACCTCACCGGCGCCGCGCTGGTGACCGCGTCGGCGCTGCTGGACCTGCTGACCGCCGAGGAGGTCGCGGCGCTGGCCGAGGCGTGCGCGGGCGCCGGCGTACCGGCGCTGTTCACCCTGACGGTGGTCGGTGCGGTGGAGTTCACCCCAGCCGACCCGCTGGACGCGCCGATGGGCGCCGCCTTCAACGCCCATCAGAGCCGCCGGGACGGCGACCGCACGCTGCTCGGCGCCGGCGCGGTCGAGGCCAGCACGGCGGCGTTCGAACGGGCGGGCGCGTCGGTGCTGGTCCGGCCGAGCCCGTGGCGGCTCGGCCCCGACCAGGCCGCGCTGACCGCCCAGTGGCTACGCGGTTGGGTGGCGGCGGCCTGCGAGCAGCAACCGGAGCTGGCCGACGGCGCGGACGACTATCTGAAGCGCCGGTTGGCCGCCGCCTCGGCGGGCGAGTTGCGGGTCGAGGTCGGGCATTGTGACCTACTCGCGAAATTCAAATGAACCAGAGGACCCCCGCCCCGCGTATCAGTCTCCGGAGGCTCACCCGAGGGAGGACACGTATGCGCGGGGCTAGGGCGCTACATCCGGCGCCGGCCGGCCGTGCGGCATCGTGAGGGGGAAGATTTGGGCCTGGGGGCGGATGCTCGGCGGGCTCGGCATTCTCGCGCTGCTGCTGTGGCGGCTCGGCACCAGCGCGTTCCTGGACGGGATCCGGGTGATCGACGTCCAGACCCTGGCACTCGCCTGCGGGATCGGCCTGCTGACCACGGTGTTCAGTGCCTGGCGCTGGTGTCTGGTGGCCCGCGGGCTGGGGTTGCGGCTCCCGCTGGTCGGGGCCGTGGCCGACTACTACCGGGCGCTGTTCCTGAACGCCGCGCTGCCGGGCGGGGTGCTGGGCGACGTGCACCGGGCGGTGCGGCACGGCCGTGACGTCGACGACCTCGGCCGAGGCGTACGGGCCGTGGTGCTGGAACGCTCCGCCGGCCAGGTCGTGCTGCTCGCCGTCGGGCTGACGATGCTGCTGACCATTCCGCCGCCGGTGCTCTCGCCCGCGCTGCTCGGTCGGTTCGCCGAGGCCGGGATGGCCGTGGCGGGGGCCGCCGCGCTGGCCGCGGCGCTGGTGACCGGTCTGGTCGTCTGGCTGCGCCGGCGCGGCTCACGGTTGGTCCGAGGGCTGCGTACCGTCGCCACCGACGTGCGGCAGGGGCTGCTGTCGCGCGGCAACTGGCCGGGCATCGTGCTCTCCTCCGCGGTGGTGCTCGCGGGGCACCTGGCGACCTTCCTGGTCGCGGCGCGCGCAGCCGGTTCGGCGGCGCCGGTCGCCCTGCTGGCTCCGCTGTTGCTGCTGGCGCTGCTGGCGATGGCGCTGCCGCTGAACGTGGGCGGCTGGGGTCCCCGGGAGGGCGTGCTCGCGTGGTCGTTCGGCGCGGCCGGACTCAGCGCCGATCTCGGACTGACCGTCGCGGTGGTGTACGGGCTGCTCGCCCTCGTGGCGAGCCTGCCGGGTGCCGGGGTGTTGGCGTACCGGTGGCTCAGCCGGTCCCGGACCGGCCGGCCGGCCCGGGTCGGGGTGCGGGCCGGCGAGCCCGACTCGCCGCCGTCAGCACCGGAACCGGCGCCCGCGGCCCCGGTCGGCGCCGCCCGCCGGCCGGCTGACCGGCGGCGGCTGGCGGGCCTGGTCCGGCGCCGCCGTCCCGGTTCGGTGCTCGGCGGACCGACACCCGGCGGGCCGTCGGCGGGCGGCCGGGCCGCGCCACGCAGCCTGCGGATCTGGCGCCGGGGCCACCGCCCGGTCCGTCAGGCCTCGTCGTCGAACCGGTCGGAGAGCGCGTAGCGCAGCAGGACCACGTCGCCGATCTGCCGGACCTCGGCCAGGTGGGCGCGACGGTCCGGACCCCACGGGAAGCTGCCGTCCCGCACGAAGCGCGGCGCCCGGGAGTCACCAACGAAGAACGGAGCGATCACCAGGTGCAACTCGTCGACGAGACCGGCGGTGAGGAACTGCGTGTGGATCGTCCCGCCGCCTTCGACCATCAGCCGCCGCACGCCCCGCTCGTGCAGGTCCGCCACCACCCGGTGCAGATCCACCGGGTCGCCGCTGTCGACCACGGTGGCCACCTGGTCCAGCCGCTGCCGGGTGGTGGCCAGGGCGGGCCGCGCGCAGTAGACGAGCTTGTCGATCTCGCCGGTGACGAAGAACCGGGCGGCCGGGTCCAGCTCTCCGCGACCGGTCACCGTCACCTTGACCGGCGTCGGGGGCAGGCCACGCGCCACCCGGGCCTGTCGGCGGGCAGCCGAGCGCACCAGCAGCCGGGGATTGTCCTGGCGGACCGTCTCGGCGCCGACCAGGATCGCGTCGCAGTCCGCCCGGACCGCGTCGACCCGGTCGAAGTCGGCGTCGTTGGATAGCAGCAGCCGGTTCCCGGTCGCGTTGTCCAGGTAGCCGTCGATCGACATGCCGCAGCTGAGCAGGACGTACGGTCGCTCGACCACCGCTGGAACCTCCCTGCCGGTATGGAACCCGGATCCGTTCAATCGGCTCAATTCCCGGGTAAGCCGATCGGGACGGACGCTCCCGGCTCTCCGTCGCCCGTTCCGTCACCCGACAGAGGCACTCTAGATCATCATGAAGCACCGAACCGGTACCAGCATCCACCGACCCGGTCCGCCCCGGGCGGGGCCCGTGACCCGGATCCCCGCCCGATGGCCGTCGAGCCCGTCCCGGCTCACCGGCCCGGTCCCGACCACCGTCGGGGTCAACCGCGTCCAAGCACAGGGAGTGTCGATGTCGCAACCGTCACCTGAAGTTTCCGTCGCCACCGAGTCGGTCGCCCGCCCATGGACCGCGCCGGCCGTCATCGCGGCACGAATCGACGAACCGGCGCCGTCGACGAACGGACACCGGGGCGTCGCCCCGCCGGCGAGGATCCGGCAGCAGGTCACCGTGCCGCTGCGCTTTCCCGACGGCTACCGCGCCACGGCCCGGGTCTTCACCTTCGACGGCCTCACCGACGGCAGGGAGCATCTGGCGCTCGGGCTCGGCGACTGGCGGGCGTCGCTGGACCGCAGCACCCGCGGTGGCGCGGCGCCGCTGGTCCGGCCGCACAGCGAGTGCATGACCGGGGACGTCTTCGGCAGCCAGCGCTGCGACTGCGGACCGCAGCTGCGGGAGGCGGTCGAACGGATCGCCGACGCCGGTGGGCTGCTGCTCTACCTGCGGCAGGAGGGCCGCGGCATCGGCCTGTACGCCAAGCTGGACGCGTACGCGCTGCAGGACGCCGGGCTCGACACCTATCAGGCCAACGTCGCACTCGGGCACGCCGAGGACGAACGGGACTACACCCCCGCGGCCCAGATGCTGCGGGCACTGGGCGCCGACCGGGTGGCGCTGCTGAGCAACAACCCGGACAAGGCCGAACAGCTCAGCCACCTCGGGGTGGAGGTCGCCGAGCGGGTCCCCACCGGGGTGCACGTCTCCACCGCCAACGTCCGGTACCTCACGGCGAAGGCCGCGCACACCGCACACACCATCGAGCTGCCGTTCGCGGACTGACCGCGCCTACCGCTCCCGGACCCGGCTACCCTGCCGGTTGTGGATGTCGAGGACGGGCAGCGGGTGACCGCCTCCCTCGCCGAACAGCTCGACCGGGTGACCTTCACGAACCTCTCCGCCGATGAGGTGACGGCGCTGATCATCGGGTCAGCGGTCGACTGGGCAACCGGTCAGGGCTGGCGGGTCTACCGCCGGGCGGCAAGTGTGCTGCCGCTGCCGCCGCCGCTGTCCGGACGGCACTCGGTCGTGGATGTGGCCTGCGCCCGCCCCGACGGGCCGCCGCTTGTCATCGAGGTCGACCGCACCGACCGCGCCCGGACCGTCGAGAAGCTCTCGGCGGAGGCGGCTGCCGGCCGGATCGCGATCTGGGTCCGGTGGGGCACCGGCCCCTTCGCCGCCCCGCCGCCCCCGGTGCACCTGGTGACCTGCGCGGTGAGCCGCCGGCCGGGTCCGGGTGGAGCGGGCCGGCGGTACTCGCGGACACCGGCATCGGGCGACCGCCCCGCGCCGGCCCACTCGACGGTCGCCGGCGGCTCGACCGTCGCCGCGGCCACCGCCGTCGAGCTGCCGATTCCGGAGCTGGCCCCGGACGACGCCGCCGCATCAGCCGGCGACTGACCGCTACCGCGCCGCCAGGCAGTTGTTGCTGGTCCGGTGCCGGATGTATTCCGTATCGTCGTCCGTGATTCCCGACGGCGTACCGTCGAAGTGGGCTTCGACCTTCTCCCAGCCGCGCCGCTGCTCGTAGTGCAGGTGCGGGGCGCCGGAGTTGCCGGTGCTGCCGACCAACCCGAGCTGGTCACCCTGGGCGACCCGCTGACCCGCCTGCACCAGTGGCGGTTCGAGCAGATGAAGGTACTGCGTCTCCCAGCGGCCACCATGATCGATCTTCACCCAGTAACCACCGCCCCGACCCCGCGGACCGTTCGGGTTTGCCGGCGTACGGCCGCCCAGCGAGCCGTTGATCCCCGCCACGGTGACGGTGCCGGCGTAGGAGGCGAGCACCGGCCGTCCCCACGCCTCCCCCTCGGTCGGGAACAGGTCGACGTCGTAGTCACCGTGCCCCGGGTAGGTGCCCAGCTGCCAGGTCTCGCCGCACGCCACCGGCAGCTGGAACAGCGGGCGCGGACCGGGCGGCCGCAGCAGCGGCGCCAGCACCAGCGTGGCGGCGGTCACCGCCCCGACGACAGCGAATGCGAGAGCCGCCAGGAGGACGCGGTTTCGAACCTGCCGGGAACGCGGGCTGACCGTCACCCATCCAAGGATGGCAGACGCCGGCCCGACGCCGACTCCACTCGGATGCCGTCGGCGGGAAGGCGATGTGCGTCGCCCGGCGGCGCCGTGTACAGTGAGGCCCCGTGCGAGGCCGTTGGGCGAATGCCCGGCTGCGGTCGTTCGGTACAGTGGTCGCACAGGTCCGGGTGGCGGAATGGCAGACGCGCTAGCTTGAGGTGCTAGTGCCCGTATAGGGCGTGGGGGTTCAAGTCCCCCCTCGGACACGTCAACCCCTACCACAACCGTTCATGTTTCGAGCGGTTCGGGTGGGGGTCGTTGCTTCTGGCGCGGGCCATCCGCCGAGGTGCCGGGCCTGGGCGCGGATGCCTTGTCAGACCCGCACCAACGCGCAGGCGACCGCGCCGTCCACGCCGAGCGAGGTGATCAGTGCCGGCCGGCCGAGCGGCTCACCTCCGGCGCGCTGAGCCTCGGCCAGGACCGCCGCCAGTTGGAACGCGCCGAGCGCGCTGAAGGTGTTGCCGACCTGCCCCGATACGGCCACCCGGCGTGGCCGGTCGGATCCAACCAGCACCTGGTCGACGGCGGACCGCTCGGCCTCGTCCAACCCACCGTCGCCGCTGCCCGCCAGGCTGACCAGCCACAGGTCCACCGGATCGGTCCCGGTCCGAGTCAGCAGAGTCTCGATGGCAGCGGCCAGCCGCCTCGACTGCGCCCGCCGGTCGCGGTCCACATCGGTCACGCCGAACTCGAAGTCGACGAGCTCGGCGAGCGGCCGGCGGCCGCTGCGCTCGGCGGCGGTGGCGTCGTCCAGAAGAAACGCGACACACCCCTCCCCCATCGGGGTGAACTCCGCCGGGTCGCGTCCGGCCGCATCGCCGCGCAGCTGGGCAGCCGCCCAGGCCACCGGCTCGGACAACTCCTCCACCGCGCCGACCAGCAACGTGTCTGCGTAGCCACGGCGAATCATCCGGGAGGCGTACCGGAGGGCGGACAGCCCGGTGACGTGTCCCCCGGAGACCGTACTGTTCGGACCGCGAAGCCCGTGCCAGATCGCGGTACGGCCGGCTGCGCCGTTCATCACCGTGTTGGGGAACGCCGCCGGGTCCACATGAAACGGCTTGTCCTGCACGAAGGTGTCCCGCAGGAAGTTGGTGATGCTGGCCAGGCTGCCGGTGCTGGTCCCGAGCACCAGTCCGACCTGGTTCCGCTCGTCACCCGCAGCCGGGCCGTGCTCCGCGAGTACCATCGCGGTCGTCGCGATGACCATCAGGGTCATCCGATCCAGCGTCCGGGTGCCCTTCGTGCCGATGAGCCGGGTCGGGTCGAAGTCGGCCAACGGGTACCCGACCGTCGCAGCGGCGCCGTCCGGTGGGTATTGGCCGGTCCGCCCGGAGCGCCAACCGGCCACAAAGGACTCGCGACCCATACCCAGTGGGGAGACCACCGACCAGCCGACGACACACGGCCCGTTGATCGTCCGCGCCCCGTTTCCCGGTCGCGTCATCATCTGCCTCCTTCGGAGCACGCGGCCGGCGTGCGCGCATACAAGAGATAAGTCGTCAACTCGGCTGAACAGTCGACTTGAGAATGCCGGCCAGCCTTGCGCATAATACATTCGCTTGCATCGCTTTGGCTGCGACCGACCACCCGAGTCACCGTGACAATGTCCTGTTTGCACATGAATCTACGGGGGTGCTGCTCCGTGCCGGTCCTCACCGACATCGACAAAGAACGAATCGTCCAAATCGTGTCTGAAATCCTTGAGATCGAACCTTCCGAGATGTCCGATACCAGCCTCTTCAAAGAGGACCACGAGGCCGATTCGCTGCGCGCCATCGAGATTCTCGCCGCGCTGGAACGCACCTTCAAAGTGGAGATCGACCAGGCGGAACTCGCCCGAATGGTGAATCTCCAGGGCATCTACGAGGTGGTGGCCGAGGCGGTCGCGCGGAAGTCGTGATGGCCACCACGCGACGGACTGGCAGCGAGTCCTCGACCGTCCGGGTGGTGGTCACCGGGGTCGGTCCAGTCTCCAGCATCGGCATCGGCGTCGATGACTTCGCCGCCGGCCTGGCCGTCGGCCGCAGTGGAGTCATGCCGATCTCGGCCTTCGACACCACCGGCTTCGCCCATGCCAACGGATGTCCGGTCACCGGGTTCTCACCGAGCTTCACCCGGGTCGATCCAGACCGGATCGGCCGGGCCGCGCAGTTCTCGGTCGCCGCCGCTGGTCTCGCCCTCGCCGACGCCGGCGTGGATCCCACCGACCTGGCGCACCGGCCCGGGGTGGTTTCGGTCGGCACCACCGACGGCGAGTCACAGGATCTCGACCTGCTGACCGAGATGGCCGTGCGAGATGGGCCGGACACCCTGCCCGCGCAGGTGATGGCCCGGGTGCCGGCAAGTTGGCTGTCCGTCTCGGTGGCCCACGAGTACGGGTTGCGCGCCGCGGAGGCGGTCACCCTGCCGACCGCCTGTGCGGCCGGGAACTACGCCATCGGGTACGCCTACGACGTGCTGCGACTGGGCGAGGCCGAGTACGCACTCTGCGGCGGCGCCGACGCGATGTGCCGCAAGACGTTCGCCGGCTTCTACCGGCTGGGCACGATCGCGCCGGAGGTCTGTCAACCGTTCGACGCCGACCGCTGCGGCATCCTCACCGGTGAGGGCGCCGGGATGCTGTTCCTGGAGACGCTCGACCACGCGCGGGAGCGCGGCGCACGCATCTATGCCGAGATCCTCGGCTACGGCATGACCTGTGACGCCAAGCATCCGGTCGCGCCGGACCAGACGCGGATCGCCGAGTGCATCCGGCGGGCGCACCAGAACGCGGGCGTCCGGCCGGCCGACATCGACCTGGTCTCCGCGCACGGCACCGGGACCAAGGCCAACGACCTGACCGAGGCTGCGGCGATCCGCGAGGTGTTCGGCGAGTCGGCCCCGCCCACCGTGTCGATCAAGTCGATGATCGGACACACCATGGGCGCGGCCAGCGCGCTCGCGGCCATCGGCTGCGCGCTCGCGATCGACCGGAAGTTCATTCCACCGACGATCAACCACCGACGCACCGATCCACTGATCGGGCTGGACTGCGTGCCGAACCGGGCCCGCCCCGCCGACCTGCAGATCGTGCAGAACAACGCCTTCGCCTTCGGTGGTAACAACGCGATCCTCGTCCTCGCCAGCCCTGGCGGGCCGGCGTGACCTGGACCATCACCGGGATGGGCCTGGTCAGCAGTCTGGGCGAGGACGCCGAGTCGTCGTTCGCGGCGTTCTGCGCGGGCGCCACCAGCCGGCACCCGCTGCGGGCGTTCGACCCGACCCGGTACCGCGTCCAGCACGCCTACGAACGCGACGACCGCAACGGCGGGACCGACGTGCCCGGCCGGGCCACCCGATGGTTGTGCGAGGCGATCCGCCAGGCCGTCGTCCAGGCCGGCCTGGACACTCCGGCCCGGCGTGGCAGGCTGCGCATTCCGGTCCTGATCGGGACCGGCCTGGCCGAGCAACGGTCGGTCGAGCTGTGGGCCAGCGGCCAGGCCGACGCGTCGATGAGCCAGTTGCACTTTGCCGGCGCCGTCGAGACGACCACCGGATTGACACCCACGGTGACCCTGGTGAACGCCTGCGCGGCCAGCCTCTACGCCCTGGCGGTCGGCACCGACCTACTGCTCGTCGAGGAGGCGGACGCGGTCGTCGTGGCCGGCACCGACGCGCTCAGCGAGAGCATGTTCGGCCTGCTCGACCGGGTGAACGGGGAACCGCCGACGGAGGTGCGGCCGTTCGACGCCGACCGCAAGGGGGTGATCCTCGGCGAGGGCGCCGCGGCCGTGGTGATCGAGCCGGCGAGCCGGGCCCGGGCCCGGGGCGCGAGCGCCCTCGCCGGGCTGCGCGGCGTCGGCACCAGTTGCGACGCCCATCATCTCACCGCGCCGCTGGCCGGTGGCGTGCGGCGGGCCTTTCACGACGGGTACCGACGGGCCGGCGTCGACCCGGTCGACGTCGACCTGGTCCTGGCGCACGGCACCGGAACGCTGCTAAACGACCAGACCGAGGCGGAGGTGCTGCGCGACGTCTTCGGCGGCCACCGCCCGCTGGTGACCGCGCTCAAGTCGCTGATCGGTCACACCTCCGGCGGCTCGGGGCTGATGAGCCTGGTGACCGCGGTGCACTCGCTACGGGCCGGCCAGGTGCCCCCGACGCGGGGCCACACCACACCGATTCCGCCGATCAGAGACTTTCCGGTGGTGACCGGATCCGCCAGGCGGGCACCGCTGAACATTGCGCAGGTGAACGCGTTCGGCTTCGGCGGTGTCAACGCGGTGGCGCTGGTCGACCGGGCGGCCCCCGACGACCCCGCCGACCGCCCGGCGCCGCCCGAGGGCGACGTGGCGATCACCGCCATCGGTCTGGAGATCCCCGGCGGGGCCACGGTCGATGCGCTGCTCGCCGCTGTGGAGGCGGGCGCTCCGGTCCCGCGCGGACCCTTCGATCCCGCCGCCACGCTCGGGCGTCGTGGCCTGCGTTACAAGGATCGCGCAACCCTGCTCGCGCTGTGCGCGGCCGCCCGCGCCCTCACCTCGGCCGGCATGGTGACGCCGGCCGACGGGATCTGCCGGCCGGTCCGCGGCCCCGTGCACGACCGGTTCGGAGTGGTGGTGAGCACCGAACTGGGCCTCGTCGAGACGGTCTGTCGGGTGGCCGGCGCGATCCACGCCGGCGGCGTCGCCGAGTCCAGCCCGATGGACCTGCCCAACGCGTCCGGCAACGTGGCGTCCGCACAGGTCGCGATCTGGTTCCGGCTCGGCGGTCTCAACCTCACCCTGTCGGCCGGTCCCACCTCCGGCATCGACGCGCTGCACCACGCGGCGACGGCCATCCGCGCCGGTCGGGCCGACCGGATGCTCGTCATCGGGGTGGAACCGGCCGACGAGGCGGCGGTCCGGCTGCTGACCGAGACGGCGCGCCGGCACGGTGCCGCCGAACCGCCGCCGGCCTTCGACGGGGCTGCCGCGGTGGTTCTCGAAGGCGCCGGTGCCGCTCGGGACCGTGGTGCGCCGATCCTGGCCCGGCTCGACGGATACGCCCGGCACCGCGACCTGGATGCGCTGTCCGTACCCGCTGGCTGGCGGTGGGCACCCCCGTGCGCGGGCCACGGCGACTCCTCGGCGGCCGATCGGCCGACATCCGGACTCAGGAGCGCCATCGGCGAGGCGTCCGGGGCGTACGGGGTGGTCCAGTGCGTCGTCGAGGCGGCCCGCGCGGCCGACACCGGCGGCAACGCCATCATCGGCGCCGGCGGCTGTTGGGGTGCGGACTACGCCACCCTCCGCCTGCGAGGGACACCGTGACCGGCACCGTCAGCGTCGACGTGATCCGGGAGGCGGTCGGCCCGGCTGCCATCACCGTCGGCCTGATCCACGGGCTGGGCTCCAGCACCAGCGTCTGGACCCGGCTCGCCGAGGCGCTGCCGTCCCCGGTGCGGGTGTGGGCCTACCGGTTGCCGTGGGACGCCACGGACGGCTCGGGCTGGGCGACCGAGCGGGACAGCCAGGTCTGGCTGGACCGGGCCCTGCGCCTGGCCCCCCAACCGGACGTCTACCTGGCCCACTCGTTCGGCGCGAACGTGCTGCTGGATCGGCTGGTCGCCGCGGGCACCGCGAACTGTCGCGGGCTGGTCCTGATGTCGCCGTTCTACCGGCCCTCGCCACTGGCGTTCGACTGGGCGACGATCACCCACTACCTCAACGACTTCGACGACCTCGTCCGCTCGGGTATCAGGGCCCGCCGAGGCGGTCCGCCTGACGAATTACTCGAGGCGATGGTGGCGAAGGTCCGCGAGCGGATCGGGCCGTACGGATGGATGCGGTTCTTCGACCTCTTCACCCGGACCCCTTTCCTCGACCTGCGGGCGGTGGATGTGCCCTGCCTGGTGATCGGCGGCGGCCGGGACACGGCGTCCTATCCGCACGACTGCGAAAGCCTGGCGACCGCCCTGCCGAACGCCCGGCTGGAGATCCTGCCCGACTGCGGGCACTTCACGATGATCGACGAGACCGCCCGGGTGGCCGAGTTGGTGGTGGACTTTCTACACCAGCTCGGTTGTCCCGCCGGGCGGGATCCGGCGGCGGAGGGAGCAGCCATATGACGACGCCTTTGTCCCTTCGGGAGCGATCCGAGGTGGTGGGACGGCCCCGCTACGAGGGGTCCAACATCTGTACCTGGATCGGTTTCAAACACGTCATGTACCTGGTCGAGGAGGCGGTGCTCGACCACCTCCGGCAGAGCGGCCTGGTGCCGCGGCAGTTGTACGAGGAGCACGGTCTCGGGGTGGAGATCGTGGACAGCGACGCCCGGATCGCCAGCGCCCTGCACATGGACGACGAGGTGCACACCGAGGTGGTCAGCCGGCCGAGCGAGGGCGACACCCTGGTGTTCCGCACCACCAGCCATGTCCAGCGCCCCACCGGCCGGATCAAGGCGGTCAGCGCCACGGTCCGGGTCCAGGTGCGCCCAGCCGACCAGGACTCCCCGGACGGGCGGGCCTTCGTCGTCGGCGCCACCGACGGCCGCGGCGGCGTGGACGTGGTCGACGACGACGTCGCGGCTCTCGTCGGCGACGACAACGCCATCGTCTGGCGGTGGCGGGTGCCCTACTTCTACTGCCACTTCTCCCGGACCCTGCAGCACTCGGGCTACCTGCGCCTGATGGAGGAGGTCGTGGACGTGTTCCTCGCCGAGCGGGGAATCTCGATCCGCACCATGCTCGACGGGCAGCGGTGGATTCCGGTGGTGCCGCACGCCCGGGTGACGATCCTCGCGGACGCGCTGATGGAGGAGGAGATCCACACGGTCTTCACCGTCGAGGAGATATTCAAGGATTTCACCTACACCGCCCGGATGGACTGCTACGTGCGCCGGGACGGCCGACTCGTGCAGACCGCGACCGGTCGGATCACCCACGGCTACGCGGAGGTTCTCGACCGCCGGGACTGGAAGCTGGTGTCGTTCGACAGCAGGACGCTCGCCGCCCTGCGGGGAAAGGGCTAGTCATGGCGGGTACGACGATGAATCTGGACGCCGCCAAGCTGGCGATCGAATTGTTCCACGCCGGCAAGGTCGAGCTGATGCGACACATGCTGGCCGAGGATGTGGTGTGGAAGGTGCCGCACAAGAACCCACTGGCGGCCGACATCGTCGGTATCGACAACGTGCTGGAGTTCTTCCGGCGGGTGCAGGTCGAGACGGGTGGCACCTTCAGCGCCGAGGTCCTGGAGATCGCCGCCACCGAACGGGCGGTGTTCTGCATGATGCGGGTTCAGGCGCGGCGACACGACCGGCGCCTCGACCAGAAGGTGATCAACGTGTGGAAGCTCCGTCCGGAGGACGGGAAGGTCGTCGAACGCGAGCTGTTCATGGAGGACCAGCCCGCGTCGGACGAGTTCTGGGCCTTCTGATGGCCCATGTCAGTGGTGCAGATTCGAAAGGGGTAGCCAGCATGAACGCCGAAGCCAGCCCGATGGTCAGACTGCTCCGACTTGGCCACGCACGGTTCTACGCGGCCCACCTGGAGCGACTCGACGAGGGCATCGACGAGAACGTTGAGTGGTACACGCCCGGTGACCACCCACTTTCCGGCCGGATCGTCGGGCTGGAAGGAGTGAAGGAGTGGATGCGCCGGAGCGCCGAAGTCACCAACGGCACCTTCCGGGCGGACACTCACAAGATCATGGCAGACGGCGACACCGCCGTGGTCCTGGCCACCTGGCGCGGTGAGCGCAAGGGCATGGTCCTCGAGATGCCCGGCGTGCAGGTCTTCAAGTTCAACCCGGAGAACAACAAGGTCATCGAATCGCGGATCTGGGTGTACGACGACATCTTCGTCAACAAGTTCTGGTCCGACTGACGTCTCGACCGGTCGAGGGAGTAGCCATGAAGGTGCGTGTGCCGGCGTCACTGAGCCAACGCGGCAGGTCCGGGATGGTCGATCTCGACATACCTCCATCGGCGACCATGCGGGTGGTGCTCGGCGAGATCGAGAAGCAGATCCCGGGCGCCACCGACCGCATCGTCGGTGTCGATGGCCGGCTCCGGGGATACGTCAACCTGTACGTCAACGGCGAGGACGTCCGACACGGCGCCGGCCTGGACACGCCCGTGTCCGAGGCGGACGAGGTGCTGATCCTCCCCGCGATCAGCGGCGGTTGAGATGGCCGGGGCTCCGGCGGCCGGCCGCCCGACCGACTACGACGTCGTCGTGGTCGGCGCTCGGGTGGCCGGCTCCCCCACCGCGATGCTGCTCGCCCGCCGGGGATACCGGGTACTGCTCGTCGACCGGATGCGGTTCCCCAGCGACGTGATGTCGTCGCACTTCATCCACGCGTACGGGGTGGCCCGGCTGGCCCGGTGGGGCCTGTTGCCGCGGCTGCTCGCCACGGGATGTCCGCCGGTCAGCCTGCTCGCCTCCGACTGGGGCGAGATCAGACTGACCGGTACCCCCCCGCCGTACGAGGGGATCCAGTTCGGCGTCTGCCCGCGCCGCATCGTACTCGACCAGTTGCTGCTCACCGCGGCGATCGAGGCGGGAGTGGAGTTCGAGGAGGCCGTCGGCGTCACCGACCTACTCGTCGACGGTGACCGGGTGACGGGCGTCCGACTCCGCCGCGAAGGGGGCCGCCCGGTGCCCGTCACCGCCCGGTACGTGGTGGGTGCCGACGGGATGCGCTCGTTCGTGGCGCGCACCGTCGGGGCGGCCGAATACCACACCATCCCGTCGTTGACGACGACGTTCCTGACCTACTTCGAGAACCTGCCGATGGATCGGCTGCTGATCCACTGGCGGCCGGGAAGGTGCGTGCCGGCGATCCCGACCCATGACGGGCTCACCGTCGTGCTCTGCGGGTGGTCGCACGACGAGTGGCGGACCTATCGGAGCGACGTCGAGGGCAACTACTTCGACACCATCTACCGACACGCCTCGCCGGAGTTCGCCGAACGGGTCCGCGGTGCGCGTCGGGTGGCCCGCATCATCGGCTCCCATCACGCACCGAACTTCTTCCGCAAGCCCTACGGCCCGGGGTGGGCGTTGGTGGGTGACGCCGGCTATCACAAGGATCCGGTGACCGCGCTCGGCATCTCCGACGCGTTCCGGGATGTGGAGCTGCTGACCGACGCGCTGGACCAGGTGCTCGCCGGCGAGCGAGCGGAGCAGGACGCGCTCGGCTCCTACGAACGTCGACGCAACGAGTTGGCCGAGCCGCTGTTCCGGTACACCATCGAGCAGGCCAGGTACGAGCCGTTGGACCGGCTCAAGACCCTGGTCCTGCGGGCTCTGGAGGCCGATGAGGAGGCCCGGAGCCGGTTCTTCGGCGTGCTGGCCGGCAGCGTCCATCCGGAGGAGTTCTCGTCCCTGACCAACGTCGCCGGTCTGCTCGTGCGAACCGGACTGATGCCGGCCAGCCGCCACTCCTGACCGGCCCGTCGCGTCACACGGTCAGGATCTCTCCGCCGTCGACCCCGATCACGTTGCCGGTCAGCCAGGACGGGCGTGCCCGTGCCAGCAGGACCAGCGCCTCGGCCACATCGTCGGGGGTGGTGAGTCGGCCATGTGGGTTGCCCTGCCGGGCCCGTTCGCCCAGCTCGGTGCTCTCTGGGATGCGCAGGAACGACTCCGTGAGGGTGATGCCGGCCCGGATCGCGTTCACCGCGATGCCGTACGGTGCCGCCTCGACGGCGAGCTGGCGGACGTGGGATTCCAGGGCGCTCTTCGCCGCCGACACCGGCCCGTAGGTCGCCGAGATGCGGGCGGTCCCCGCGCTGGTCATCGCGAACACCTTCGAGCCGCTGGGCAACAGACCAGCCGTGAGCAGATCCTGGAACCAGTACACGAGGCTGTGTGCCATCACATCGAGGGTCATGGTCATCTGTTTCCGGCTGACGACCGGGCCGGAGCCACCGGGCTCAGGCAGGAACCGCACGAGGGAACCGAATGCCAGCGAGTGCAGCATCACCCGGACGCCGTCCGGGCCGACCAGCTTGACCATCTCCTCGACGACCCGGGCGCGCACGGTGTCACTGGCGGCGTTGTCGTTGAAGAAGTGTGCCTGCACCCCGTGCGCCCTGATCTGGTCGATCAACTCGTCGACCGCCGACTGCCGGGAGGCGGTGTCGAAATGGACACCCACGATGTTGGATCCGGCCTCCGCCAGGGCGAGAGCACAACTTCGGCCCATGCCGGCGGACGCGCCCAGGATCAGGCTCCAGGTTCCGGCGAGGCTGTTCTCCACCTACGTCACCCCTCAGCTTGTCGGTTGCGGGTCGGGCGGTGCGAGCCGCAGGGCGGCGACATGTCCGTGTGGGCTGGCCGCCACCACCAGGCCCTGGCCGTACTCGGCGAGCAGGCCGACGGTCTGCAGCAGCGGCGAGGCGGTGGCGTACTGCCCGGCCGCGCCGAGGTAGCGCCGCTGGACCAGCGGGACGCCGGACCTCGCCGCGACGAAGTCGCCAACCCGCCGGCTCACCTCGTCGTCGCCGGTGACCGCGTACGGCAGCGGGTCGGCCGCGTCGGCGAGCAGCGCGTCGACCGGGCCGCCGAGGAGCT
Source organism: Solwaraspora sp. WMMD1047 (assembly GCF_029626155.1). Lineage (NCBI taxonomy): Bacteria > Bacillati > Actinomycetota > Actinomycetes > Micromonosporales > Micromonosporaceae > Solwaraspora > Solwaraspora sp. WMMD1047. The sequence goes on from NZ_JARUBL010000001.1 coordinate 4,551,674, forward strand.
GCGGGTCCGCCCCGGGCGGCAGGAACCGGCAGAACCCGCCGGTCACCTCAGCCCGGGCCGGCGCGCCTCGGTCCCGGGCGTGGTCGGCCGACTCGACGGCCAGGCAGCACGCGCCCTCGCCGGTCGGGCCGGCGGCCGGGCGTTCCTCGGTGGCACCGGCCAGACCGAGCCTGGCCCGGCCGCGACGGATGGCCGCGGCCAGGGTGAGGACGGCGGCGAGTCCGGCCACCATCGGGTCGGTGAGGGTGAGGTTGAACGCCCGCATCCCGTACTTCATCGAGATGTGACTCGCGGGGATGTTCACCGAGAAGTTCGGCGCCTCCGCCGGGCTGAGCCACTGCGCGCCATCCGTCCGGACCACGTCGTCCAGCCGTCCGACGACCGGGTTCGCCGCGAAGTTGGTGCCCACCACGACGCCCATCGATTCGCCGGGCAGCAGGGCCGGATCCCAGATCGCGTCGGCGAGCGTGAGTCCGGCCGCGGCGAGCAGGAACCGGGTGGCGGGGGTCAGGTACTTCCAGCCACGGCGGCCCAGGTGCGGCACCGGATCGAACCAGTTCGGGTCCGACTCTGGCCCGGTCGGCCCGGCGGCGAGCAGTTCGCGCACTCCGGACGCGGCGGGACAGACCAGTCCGGTGCCGGTGATCACCACGCCGGTCATCACGGTCGTCCCAGCAGGACCGAGATGTTGTTTCCGCCGAACGCGTACGCGTTGACCAGAGCGTGCTCGACGCGCGCCGGAAGCGGCGCACCGGCCGGCAGCGACAGGGCGCAGTCCGGATCGGGCCGGTCGAGCGGGATGTTGGGCGGCACCACCCCGCGCTCGACGATCAACGCCGCCGTGAGCAACGCGAACCCGGCGGCCGCGCCGCCGGTGTGCCCGAGCAGTGCCTTGAGGCTGTAGATCGGCACGGTTTGCCGGGCCGGGCCGAGCACCGTTTCCAGCGCCCGGCTCTCCACCACGTCGTTGAGCGGGGTGCCGGTGCCGTGCGGGATCACGCAGCCGATCTCGTCGGGGTCGATGCCGGCCTCGTCGAGCGCGTCCCGCATGGCGCGGACGATCTGCACGGCCCTGCCGTCCGGCGCGGTCGGGTGGTGGGCGTCGCAGCTCCAACCGGCTCCCTCGACGGTGGCGTAGGCCCGGGTGTGGCCACGGCGACGGGCGTGCGCCTCGGACTCCAGCACCAGGATGGCGGCGCCCTCGCCGAACACCGTGCCCTGCCGGCTGGCGTCGAAGGGTCGACAACGGACGGGGTCCAGGGCACCCATCCGGTTGAAGCAGGCGACGCCGACCCGGGTGTATCCGTCGGCGCCGCCGGTGAGCACCACGTCGGCCTCGCCGTCGCGAATCATGTCTGCGGCCAGGCTGACGCTGTATCCGGAGGCCGAGCAGGCGGTGCTCACACTCGTCACCGGCCCGGTGAGTCCCAGTTCGGCGGCGAGCACCGAGGAGACCTTGAACGGAAACGCGTCCACGCCCGTCGGCACGGCGGCGCCGGCCGGCACGGACTCGAACAGACTCACGTCGCCGACGCCGGTGCCCACGCTGACGCCCGCCTCGATCGGGCCGGCTCCCTCGAACCCGGCGTCGGACATCGCCGCCCTGGCCGCGGCCAGGGCGAAGGTCGAGGTACGCCCGGGACGACCGGCAACGGAGGGCGTCATCGGCTCGGGGAATCCGTCGATCCCGTAGAGCAGTCGATTGTCCATGTTGGCCAGCGGGTCGGCAACCGGGGCCGGGGTGCTGTCGGCGCCGAGCAGGCCGGACCAGTAACTGTCCACAGTGCCGCCCAGGCACGAGACGACACCGACGCCGGTCACCAGTATCCGATCCATGGTCCCCCCGCCGCGAGCGCTGGATTCCGTACGCCTGATCGGCAAGTATAGATTGGGTGACCCGCGCTGGAAAGCGAGCTGAGGAGGAACCCACGAAATGGGGTCGATCACGTACAACCCGCTGACGCCAGGGTACTTTGCTGATCCCTATCCGCACTACGCAGAGCTACGGGCGGAAAATCCGGTACACCTGACGAAGTTCGGCTTTCTACTGCTTACCGGATACCGGGAGGTACTCGCCGCATACGAACATCCCGCCCTTTCTCGCGATACCCGACAATGGGACGGTTTCACCGACTGGCGGCGGGGCAGTGCGGATGGCCCGTTGGAACGCATGATGGCGAACTGGCTGGTCATGATCGATCCGCCCAGGCACACCGCGCTGCGTGAGGTGCACGATCAGGTGTTCACCGCCGACCTGATGGCATCGGCCCGGCCCGTCAGCGAAAAGCTGATCGCCGAACTGCTGGCCGACGGGGTCGCCGCGGGTGGGATGGACCTGGTCGGTCAGTTCGCCGACAAGCTGCCCGTCTACGTGATCAATCACCTGCTCGGCCTGCCCCGCGCCGACTGGGACCAGTTCGTGGCCTGGTCGCGGGCCCTCGCGGCGACCACCGAGCCGCTGCTGACCAGCAAGGTTCTGCGGGCCGGCCAGGAGGCCGTGCAGGGCATGTCGGATTATCTGCGGCCGCTGGCCGCGCAGCGGGCACAGGCGCCCGGGGACGACGTGCTCAGCGGGCTGGCCACCGCCGAGGCGAACGGCGTCCGGCTCAGCGAGGAGGAGCTGCTGGACAGCGTGGTCTTCCTCTACCAGGCCGCCCACCCGACCGGCACCGGTCTCATCGCGCTCGGTGCCCTCGCCCTGCTGCGCAATCCCGACCAGCTCGCCCTGCTGCGGGCCGACCCGACGCTCCTGGCGGGAGCGGTGGAGGAACTGCACCGCTACGACGCCCCGGCACAGATGAACGACAGGGTTGCCACCGAGGACATGGAACTGTTCGGGGTGCCGCTGCGCCGGGGCCAACTCGTCCGGCTCTGTCTCGCCTCGGCCAACCGCGACCCGGCATGGCACCCGGACGCCGAGCGGCTCGATGTCACGCGCCCGAACCCGAGGCACTTCGGCTTCGGGCACGGGCTGCACTACTGCGTCGCCGCCGCGGTGGGGCGCATGCAGTCGCAGGCGGCGTTCGGAGCGCTACTCGACAGTGCGCCCAACCTGCGGTTGACCGACGCCAAGCTCCGGTTCATGCCGTCGGCCAGCAACCGGGGGCTGATCGCGCTGCCGGTCGAATTCTGACCTGCGCCGGCACCGCGCGCCCGCCAAGGACATGGGTCGGGCATCGAACGTCGCGCGGGGGCACCGGATACGGTCGCCCCCGCTCGACCGCCGCTGTCTCCGCCCGCTAGGCCGCGAGCTTGCCCTCGACCAGTTCCCGGACCTCGGAGAACGTGGTCATGTCCTTGACCTCTTCCTCGGAGATCTTGATCTCGTACTTGCGCTCCAGCGCGACCAGCACCTCGAGCGCCTTCAGCGAATCCACGCCCAGCTCCGCGACGAAGTGCGCGTCGTCGGTAACGCTTTCGGTGTCCACGTCAAGCACGTCAGCGACAAATCGGCGCAGCTCTTCGGGATCGAGGGTCTTTACGCTCGTCGACATACTCCGACTCCTCCGTCAGGTTGCGGAAAGGGATGACCTCCTGGGCCGGCACGAATAGGAGGGCCGGCACATATACGGCCTTGACTTTACCGGACGCGGTAGCGCCGTACTAGCCGTCGCACGTCGCGTTCGAGACCACCATCAACCCTCAAAGAAACCATATCCGGTCAGAGCGCACGACGAGGTCGGCGATCTGATTGTCCGGGACGACGGCAATGTCTGGCAACAGCGGATTGCCGGTCAGGCCGAGGGCGTCCAACGAGGACTCCGACACGAAGATCTCACCGCCGTCGCTGCGCAGCCGAGTCAGCGCCGCCCGGTAGTCGGGAAAGACGCCCCAGGCTCGTCCGCCGAGGACGACCGGCTCGACCTCCGGTGCGGCCAGGGCGTACACCGCGGCGCCGGAACGCAGGAGGAGCGTCATCGGCGACTGCCGGTGCAGGCCGTGAATCAACCAGAGCACATGCGCGTACTGTTGCTCCACAGTGCCCCGGTGGGACCGCTCGACGATGGCCAGGGTTGTCCTGGCGGACCCGTTCACTTCGTACCCAGAACCAGGCAGACATCGGCGGCGTTGGCCCGCTGCGAGAACTCGTACGGCGGTCTGATTCGCACGACGGGGATCTGGTCCATCGCGCCGCGCTCCTCGGCGCAGTAGCGGCACACCAACCAGGAGAGCCTGCCGTCAGCCCAGGTGATCAGGTGGGTGGCGAGTGCGGCCGGGGAGGGGAAGTCACCGTCCCAGGCCAGCGCGTTGCGCGGCTTGTCGGGACCGACGCTCGACATGGTGAGTGAGGTCGCGAAACCACACGTCCACATGGTCACCCGATGATCCTGCCGAACCGCCTCCTCGGCGACCCGCACCGTGGTGGTCAGCAGGTCAGACTCGTACGGGGCGCCGATCAGCCCGAGGAACAGCGACCGGCCCATCTCAGTGCCAGACCGGCACGGCGTCCGGGGCCATCAGCAGGCGCACCAGATCCGCCGCCCCACCGAGTCGGACCCCGGGTGGACGCCGATCGGGATCCAGACCGCGGGCCGCGATCGAATAGTCGTCGGCCCACACCCCGACCCCGCGGGCGATCAGGTCCGCCAGCGGATCGGATCGGCCGAGCGCCAGCACCGCGTTCTGGGTCAGGAAGATCGTCACCTCATGGCCGGACTCGCGTAGCGTTCCACCGAGTTCGAACAGGTTCAACACGTCCGGGCTCTCGTGCGCGCCCCGGGTTTCGATGAAGAGGTACGAACGCATGGCCGTCGGGTCACCGAGCCGCCGGACGGAACGTCTCGGCCAGCAGCGCGAGAACCCGCGAACCGTACTCGTCGGCGGCCCGGACGTACGACTGGGTGTGCCCGGCAGCGGGCACGAACCACACCTCGGCCTTCGGGTAGCAGGCCAGTTGCGCCTTGATGTCCGCGGGCCGAGCGACCGGATCGGCCTCGCCGGCGATGAAGAGCAGTCGGATCGAGTGGTCTCCGAGTTCCTGCGGCCACGGTGCGGGCTTGAGGAAGAACACCGCGGCGCGGACGAAACTGGCTCGGGCTATCGCCGACATCATCGGCCCCCGCATGAAGCGCGGCAGCCGCGCGGCGGTGGCGTCGAACATCCGCCGAAGAGTGCCCTCGATCTCCAGCGTCGGCCCGCTGTCGCAGATCACCGCGCGGACCAGGTCCGGCTCCAGCCGGGCGGCCTCCAGCGAGGTCCAGGCCGACATGGAGAAGCCCAGGCAGGCGACTTTGACATCGCCGAGACCCGGCCGGTCCCGGACCGCGGCCACCACCCGGTGGTGGTCGATGGCGTACCGCGGCGACTGGCCACGCAGCAGCCCGTCGTCCGCGCTTTCGCCATGGTTGCGCATGTCGAAGGCCAGGATGTGGTAGCCGGCGTCGTGCAGGACCTTCGCCAGCGGCATGACCATTCCGCTGTTCGCGCCCAGACCGTGACCCAGCACCACGACCACGTCGCCGCCCGCCGGTGCCGGAATGAACACGCATGCCAGCCGCACGTCGTCGGCGCCCGCGACGGTGAATCGTTCGGCGGACATCCCGAACTTCTCGGGCGTCTGCCGCACCGGCCGTCGTTTCGGGTGATAGGTCCGCCAGGCGGCACGTACCATCTGCGCCACCGTCAGCGCCACCGGAACCACCGTGACCACGGAAAGCACATCCAACAACCGCGATGCCCGCGGCGCCGCCGCCTGGTTCCCCATCCGCCCACCCACCTAACAGGGATTATCGCACCAGTGTGGAGCACGACATCTCGAATCCTGGATCCGCGTCATGCTAACACGGTGAGCTTCGATATTTGGCTTCCGCTGCGGTAGAGTGGCCCCCGATCGAGGAGGCGATTACCGGTGGCCGAAGGCGACGTGATGACAGACCTCACCGCCCTCGCCACTCCACTTGGCAAACGGGTTCAGGTTCGCGAACGACATTCCGACGGACTGACCGCGACGTATCTGGTCGATGACAACGAGCTAGTACTATCTGGACACTTTCCCGGATTCGCCATCTTCCCGGGCGTCTGTCTCATCGAGTGCGCCCACCAGGCCGCGCTACTCGCCCTACCGCCCGGCATGACACTCGCGTCGGTCGAGCGGGTGCGATTCCACTCCCCGGTCTTCCCCGGCGACGAGATCACCGTCCGTCTGACCATCGCCGACCGGACCGGCACGGCGCGACTGACGGTCCGACGGCCCGGCGTCGACCAGCCGCTGAACGCCGCCGACATCCGCCTGCGCTATCGGGAGCGGGACGACCGTGAACATCGCTGACATCCGGGCGCTGCTGCCGCACCGGTACCCGATGCTGCTCGTCGACCAGGTGCACGACGTCCAACCCGGCGAGTGGCTTGTCGCCAGCAAGGCCGTCACCGCCAACGAGCCCTGCTACGCCGGCCTGCCCGAGGGCGCCACCGACCACGCGTACCCGGCGTCCCTGCTTATCGAGTCCTGGTGTCAGGCGGCCGGCGTGCTGACCGTCCTCGGTCGTCCCAATCCCGACGTGCTCACCGGTCAGGTCACCCTGTTCGCCGCCATCGCCGATCTAGAACTGGTGGCGCCCGTGTGGCCGGGTGACGTCCTGCGGCACCGGGTGCTGGCCCAGAAGATCGTGTCCGACGCCGCGGTGTTGGAGGGCGAGTCGACGGTCGACGGCCGGCAGGTCCTGCGGGTGGGCCGGATCATCATCGCCCTGCGCCCAGCGAGCGAGCTGGGGCCGACCGCCGGACGGGAGCCAGGATGAGCGACGCACGGTTCTACTTCTCCCTACGCAGCCCCTACTCGTGGCTGGCCTACCAGGACCTGATGACCCACTACCCGGACGTGGTCCGCCGGGTCGAGTGGCGACCGTTCTGGGAGCCCGACGAGGAGTCCCAGCGGCTGCTCGCCGAGGCGGACGGGTCGTTTCCCTACGTGGACATGTCGCGAGCCAAGGCCCGCTACATACTCGCGGACGTGCGCCGGCTCGCTCGTGCCCGAGGGCTGACCATCGTCTGGCCGGTGGACCGCAAGCCATGCTGGGAGGTCTGCCACCTCGCCTATTTGGAGGCTCACCGACACGGTGCCGGCCAACGCTTCATCGCCAGCGCGTACGCGGCCCGCTGGGAGCGGGGTCGCGACATCACCGACCCCGCCGTCGTCGCCGACATCGCCGCGGACCTCGGCCTCGACCCGGTCGCGCTCTCCACCGCCGTCGACGATCCCCGGGTACGCCAGGAGGGGCTGCGCGCCCTGCAGGCAATCGACAACGACGGTGTCTTCGGCGTGCCCTTCTTCATCAAGGGCCGACAGAAATACTGGGGCGTCGACCGGTTGCCCGACTTCGTGGCGGAGGTGCGCGGCGAGCCGCCCGGCCAAGCCCATCAGACCGGTCGAGCCACCACACCGGACCGGCCACCCGCGCCGCTCGACGGGGCGGGCCTCGGCCCAGCGGCCGACCAGGGCCACGCCGGCGGCTGCGGGTAGCCGCTCGCCGGAACGGCGGCGCTCACAGCACCATCCCGCCGTCCACGCCGAGCACCTGCCCGGTGATGTATCGAGCCCGGTCGGAGAGGAGGAACGCCACGACGTCGCCGACATCCTCCGGGGTTCCCATCCGACGCAGCGGGATCTGAGTCAACATCCGGTCCCGCACCGCCTCGGACAGCCCGCCGGTCATGTCGGTGTCGATCATGCCCGGCGCCACCGCGTTGACCCGGATGCCGTACCCCCCGACCTCCTTGGCCAGCGATTTCGCCAGACCGATGATCCCGGCCTTGGTGGCGGCGTAGTTCGCCTGAGTGGCGTTGCCGCGCACCCCGACCACGGACGACATCACCACGACGCTGCCCGCCCGGCGCTTCATCATCGAGAAGACCGCCGCCCGGCAGGCATGGTACGTGCCGTCCAGATTGACGTCGCGTACCTCCCGCCACTGATCCAGGGTCATCAGGACCAACGGATTGTCCCGCACTATCCCGGCGCAGGTGACCACGGCGTCGACCGGACCCAACTGCTCCTCCGAGACGGCGAAGAACTTCTTCACCCCATCGAAGTCACGGACGTCCACCTGATGGTGCACGACTCGCCCGCCGAATGACATCGCCTCCCGGCACACCTGCTCGGCGGCGGCGGCGTTGGCCTGATAGGCGAAGCTCACGTCGTACCCGTCGGCGGCGAGCCGGAGCACGACGGCGCGGCCGATCCCACGGGACCCGCCGGTCACGATCGCCACCGGCCGCGCCGGGCGATCCGACCCCTCGGCGCCAGCGCCGTCGCCCGTCACAGCGTCAGCTCCACGTCCTGGACCAGGTCGCCGCGCCAACGGACCACCATGCTCCCGGCCCGTCCCGACTCCCAGTCGAATCGCACCCGCACCGTATCGGTGTCGACCGGTTCGATCTCGACCAACCGCATGGCTTCCCGCGGCGGCCGGGCCGCGTACACGCCGGCGATCGCCTCGCGGCCCACCAGCGGCCCACCCGGCGCGTTCGTCACGAGCATGCGGGCGTCCTGCGTGAACGTGGCGACGAACGGTGTCCAGTCTCCGCTGCGGACACACGCGTTGAACAGCGCAGTATGGACGTTCACCGCGCCGACGAGGTCGGGCGTGCCGTCGGCGTTGACCATGGAGCCTCCCTGGCGTTCGACAGTATCGGCAGCCGGACGGTGTGGCCGCCTTGGCCACAGGCTAGTGTCACGCGCAGTGCCTCCGGTAGGTCAGCGCACGTCGATCATGCCGGTGGTAGCGGGAGATCGATGCCCGCCCCGCTCGACCACCCTGTACATGAACGGCTGTCAGCTTCGGGTGCGGTCCCCGGCCCAGGCGGCTTCGAGGATCGCGGTCAGGCTGGCGGTGTCGGTCGGGCCCGGATGGTTCTGGATCAGGCGGGTGACGCCACTGGCCAGCTCAGCGAAGCGCGGGAGGTCGGCGCGCACCACGCCGATGTCCGCCAGGGTGGGCGGAATGCCGATGTCGGCAAGGAGCCCGTCGAGCCAGGTGAGGAACGTCTCCGCGGCCTCGGCGTCGGAGGCATCGGCCACGTCCAGCCCACACACCCGGGCGAGGATGGCCAACCGGTCCCCGATGGCATCCCTGGCCGCGTCCAGCGCGTAGGGCAGCAGCAGCCCGACGCCCAGGCCGTGCGGCGTGTGGGTGGCCGCGCCGATGGGGTACTGGAGAGCGTGCGGGGCCGCGTTGCCCGCGTGGGAGAACGCGAGCCCGGCGAGCATGGACCCGTAGGACATGTCCGCCCGCGCGTCGGTGTCGCCGCCGTCGGTGACCGCACGACGCAGGCTACCGGCGATCCGTTCGGCGGCCAGGAGCGCGTACCGGTCGGTGATCGGGTTACGGCCGAGGAAGACCTGCTCCACCGGGTCGCGCGGTCCGTGCGGCCGGGGTCGCGCGGTGTAGCTCTCCACCGCGTGGCAGAACGCGTCGATGCCGGAGTGCGCGGTGACGGTCGCCGGGCAGGTGTAGGTGAGTTCGGGATCGACGATCGCGAAGTCGGGCACGATGTGGACGCTGGAAACCCCCACCTTCAGCGCCCGGTCCGGGTCGGTCAACACCGAGACGGGGGTGAGCTCGGAGCCGGTGCCGGAGGTGGTCGGGACCGCGACGAGGGGAATCGTCGGTCCGGGCACTCTCGACTCGCCGTAGAAGTCGCGCGGCGTCCCACCGTGGCGCCGGATGACGCCGACGATCTTGGCGAGGTCGATCACCGTGCCGCCCCCGATGGCGAGGATCACGTCGGCGTCCACCTCCGCGGCGGCCGAGACGGCCAGGGCGACATCGGAAAGCGGCACGTCCGGGGTCGCGTCGGCGAACACCTGGACGACCTCGGTCCGCTCCCGCACGGCAGCCACGATCCCGGCCACGCCCGGCTGCCCCAGCAGCACCTGGTCGGTCACCACGAGGACCCGCGAGCCACTTTCGGCCACCACTCGTGGAATGTTCTGCGCCACCCCTTCGCCCACTATCAGCTGGCGTGGTCCGCGAACGGTCTCAAGCATCTCCGTGCCTCTCCGAAACGTCGGCGGGAGCGCCCTCGGCGGGCGCCCGGGGCAGCAGGCCGGTCACGGTAGGTCGATCGCCGCGTAGGTGAGGTCGAGGTACTCGAGGATGCCCTCGTGCGACCCCTCCCGGCCGATCCCGGACTGCTTCACGCCACCGAACGGAGCTGACGGGTCCGAGATCAGCCCACGGTTGATGCCGACCATGCCGGTATCCAGCCCTTCGACGAATCGGAGCGCCCGCTGCAGGTCTCGGGTGAAGACGTACCCGACCAGGCCGTGCTCGGTGTCGTTGGCCTGCGCGATCACCTCGTCGTCGGAGGTGAACGGGATGATCGGCGCCACCGGGCCGAAGATCTCCGCCGCCAGCATCCGGGCGTCGTCGGGTACGTCGACGAGGACGGTGGGCGGGTAGAAGTGGCCCGGCCGGTCCGGACGCTCCCCGCCCACCAGGACCCGGGCGCCGCGACCGACCGCGTCGGTGACCAGCTCGTCGAGCTTGGCGACCGAGGCCTCGTCGATCAATGCCCCGACGTCCACGCCGTCGTCGAGACCGTGGCCCACCGAGAGCGCGCCCATCCGCTCGGCGAAGCGCGCCGTGAACTCCTCGCGTACCGGCTCCTCGACATAGATCCGGTTGGCGGCGATGCAGGACTCGCCGATGTTGCGCATCTTGGCCACCATGGCGCCGTCGAGCGCGACGTCCAGGTCGGCGTCGGCACACACGATCAGGGCCGCGTTGCCGCCCAGCTCCATGGAGGTGCGCAGCACGTTGTCCGCAGCCTGTCGGAGCAGCACCCGCCCGACCTCGGTGGACCCGGTGAACGAGAGCTTGCGGGTCCGGCTGTCGGCCAGCAGCGCTGAGACCACCTTGCCGGCCCGTCTGGTGGTCACCACGTTGACCACGCCCGGGGGAACGCCGACCTCCGCCATGGTGCGGGCCAGGAACAGCATGCTGAGCGGTGTCTGCGCGGCTGGCTTGGTGATCGTCGTGCAGCCCGCCGCCAGCGCGGGAGCGATCTTGCGGGCGCCCATGGCCAGCGGGAAGTTCCAGGGCGTCACGAAGACGCACGGCCCGACCGGCTTCGGCACGGTGAGGATGCGGTATCCACCTGCGGGAGCGGTGCTGTAGCGCCCCTCGATCCGCACCGCCTCCTCGGCGAACCAACGGAAGAACTCGGCGCCGTAGGCCACCTCCGCCCGAGCCTCGGCGAGCGGCTTGCCCATCTCCAGCGTGATCAGCCGGGCGAGTCCCTCGGATCGCGCGGTAAGTTCCCGGTACGTCGCGGTCAACAACTCCGACCGTCTCCGCGGCGGGGTCGCCGCCCACTGCGCCATTGCCTCGCTCGCGGCGTCCAGCGCGGCGAGCCCGTCCGCGACGTCGGCGTCCGCCACCTCCGCGATGGTCCTGCCGGTGGCCGGGTCCTCGACGGCGAAGGTGGCCCCGCTCGCGGCATCACGCCAGTCGGCACCGATCCGGAGCCGCCGGTGCTCCGGGGCCAGGACGTTCATCGGGTCACTCATTGCGTCGGCTCCTGTGCTGTGCTGGCCTCGATCGTCACGTGTGGTCGCATGGTGCCGTCGCCGCCCGGCGCGGTTACCGCCCGGCCTCGGACAGCGACACCCCGGTCTCCGCGTCGAACAGGTGCGCACGGTCCAGGTTGACCGTGACAAGCAGCCGTTCACCCGGGGTACCGGTGACGGTGGGTCGGGCCTTGACCTTGAGGATCTCCGTCCCCACCCGGACGTCGACCACCGTGCGGTCACCGAGCGGCTCAAGCCCGTACAACTCTCCCGACAACGACGCGTTCCCCCGCTGCTCGACGGAGAGGTCCTCCGCCCGCAGACCCAGCAGCAGCGGACGACCCTCCGGCGCGGTGGCCCAGCGGGGGCGCGGCAGCGTCCAGCCTTCCGCACCGACCAGACGATCCCCCTCGGCGCGGCAGGCGAGGACGCTGATCGGCGGGCTGCCGACGAATCCCGCCACCCACCGGTTGGCCGGCCGCTCGTACACCTCGGTCGGCGTTCCGACCTGCTGCACCTTCCCCTCCTTGAGGACGGCCACCTGGTCGGCCATGGAGAGGGCCTCGACCTGGTCGTTCGTCACGTACACGAAGGTCGCGCCGAGGCTGCGGTGGATGCGGGTGAGCTCGGTGCGCATCTCGACGCGGAGCTTGAGGTCGAGGTTCGTCAGCGGCTCGTCCATGAGGAATGCGCGCGGGCGACGGACCAGCGCCCGGGCCAGGGCGACCCGCTGCATCTCACCGCCGGACAGCTGCGCGGGACGGCGCTGCAGCAGCCGTTCGATGTGCAGCAGGCTCGACATCTGCTCGACGGCGGCGGCGATCTCGCTCGGGGAACAGCGGCGGGCCCGCAGCGGCGAGGCGATGTTCTCGTACGCCGTGCGTCGCGGGTAGAGGGCGTAGTTCTGGAAGACCATGGCCAGGTCACGCGCGGCCGGGGCGGCACCGGTCGCGTCCCTGCCGTCCAACCGCACCGACCCGGCGTCGAGCTTCTCCAGGCCGGCGATCGCCCGCAGCGTCGTCGTCTTGCCCGCGCCGGAAGGTCCGAGCACGACGAAGAACGAGCCGTCCGGCACGTCCAGGGTCACCCCGTCGAGGGCCTGGACCTTGCCGAAGGACTTGCGCAGCCCCTGCACTGACACGGTTCCCATCAGGCCACCAACTCCTCCGTGCGCAGGTCGTAGACCGCCGGGGTCCCACCGGTGTGCCGCAGTCCGACCGGCGCGTCAGCGGCGAACCGGCCGGTCGGTGGCATCCGGACCCGCACCTCGCGCTCGCCACCGTGGTCGACCACGTAGATGATCTCGTCGCCCAACCACTCCACCGAGACCACGCGGGCCGGGACCGAGCGTTCCGCCCCTGGTGCGGTGACTTCCAGCGCCTCCGGTCGGACGCCCGCGACCAGGGAACGGTCGCGCAGCAGGCCCGGCGGTGGCGGCAGGGCCAACCCGCCCCGACCACGCAGCTTCCCGTCGGCCACCTCGACCTCGATCAGGTTCATCGGCGGGGAGCCGATGAACGCGGCGCAGAAGAGACTCGCCGGACGTTCGTAGACCTCCAGCGGCGTGCCGATCTGCTCGACCCGGCCCTGGTTGAGGATGGCGATCCGGTGACCGAGCGACATCGCCTCGACCTGGTCGTGGGTGACGTAGACCATCGTCGTCCCCAGCTCGCCCTGCAGGTGCTTGATCTCCGTACGCATGTCCGCCCGCAGCTCCGCGTCCAGGTTGGTGAGCGGCTCGTCCATGAGAAATGCGCGCGGTCGTCGCACCAGGGCCCGGGCGAGCGCGACGCGCTGCTGCTCCCCGCCGGAGAGCCGGCGCGGTCGCCGGTCCAGGAGCGGGCCGAGCCGCATCAGCCGGGCGGCCTCGTCGACCCGCTGGCGCACCTCGGCCTTGGGCAGTCCCTCGGCCCGCAGGGGGAACGCCAGGTTGTCACGGGTTCTCAGATGCGGGTAGAGGGCGTAGAACTGGAACACCATGGCGATGTCGCGGTCGGCCGGCGACAGGTCGTTGACAAGCGTGTTGCCGATCCGGATGTCGCCCGTGGTCTGCCTCTCCAGGCCGGCGATGGCCCGCAGGGTGGTCGTCTTGCCGCAGCCCGACGGGCCGAGCATCACGAACAGTTCGCCGTCGCCGATCGACAGGTCCACATGATCGACCGCGACCGTCCCGTCCGGGTAGCGCTTGTGCAGCGCTGTCACCTCGATGCCCGCCATCAGCGGCGCACCGCCCCGAGCGTCACACCGGCGACGAGATGCTTGCGTACCAGGTAGGCGAAGACGAGCACCGGGAGGGCGAACACCACGGAGGCGGCGGCCACCAGACCCCAGTCCACAGTGGTGCCGCCGATCAGACCGGCGATGGCGGGTGGGGCCGTCCGCACCTCGTCGCTGGAGGTGAGGAAGATGGCGAAGACGAACTCGTTCCACGAGAAGATGAGTGCGAAGACCGCCGTCGCGGCGATGCCGGGCACGAGCAGCGGCAGGGTGTAGCGCCAGAACGCCTGTAGCCGGGTGTAGCCGTCGAGCATGGCGGCTTCCTCGTACTCCGCGGGCACCTCGTCGACGAAGCCCTTCATCATCCAGATCGTGAACGGCACGTTGAACGCGGTGTAGATGAGGATCAGGCCGAGCTTGCTGTCGATGAGTCCGACCTGCCGGTACATGAGAAAGATCGGGACCACGACCACCACGGGCGGCATGAAGCGGGTGGACAGGATGAAGAACAGCTGGTCCTTCTTGGCTTTCACGGCGAAGCGGGAGTAGGCCCAGGCCGCCGGTACCCCCAGCACGGTCGCCAGCACCGTGGAGACGCCGGCGACCACGACGGAGTTGAGGAAGGCGACGGAGAGGGCGGAACGACCACCATCGGAGGCGACGAAGACGTCCCGGTAATGGTCCAGGGTGACCTGGAAGTCGAGGAACTTGGCCGGGATCGCGTAGACGTCGCGGTTCTCCTTGATCGAGGTCTCGATCATCCACAGCACCGGAAAGAGCATCACCACGGCCAGTACGGTCAGCAGCGCGACCTCCAGCACGGCGCGGCCCCGGCCGCTGGGGCGCCGCGCAGGGGGCGGGTGGTCCTGGACCGGACCGGTGGAGACGGCATCATTGACGGAGACGGCCATCAGTCCTCCTTCAGCTTGTTCAGGTAGCGCAGGTACAGCTGGGTGAGGACGATGACGACGAGGACCATGAGGATTCCGTACGCCGAGGCGGTTCCGGTGTTGAAGCCCAGGAACGCGACCTTGTAGACGTGGAACGACAACGTCTCGGTGGAGACCCCCGGGCCTCCGCTGGTGAGGATGTAGACGAGGTCGAACAGCCGGAACGCCTCGATGGACCGGAACAGCACGGCGATGAGGAGCAGCGGCCAGACCAGCGGAAGAGTGATGGTGCGGAACCGGAACCACTCGGACGCCCGGTCGATCGCGGCGGCCTCGTACAGGTACTTGGGAACCGCGGTGAGGCCCGCGAGCGCGATGAGCATGATGAACGGCGTCCACTGCCAGGTGTCGACCACGATCAGGGAGATCAACGCCGTGCGCTGCCGGGTGAGCCACTCCACCTGCCCCAGACCGACTGAGCCGAGCATGCTGTTGATCACGCCGAACTGCGCGTCCAGCATGAACCGCCAGAACAGCCCGACCACGACCGGTGACAGCATCATCGGCACCAGGAACAGCGTGGTGAGCAGCCCGCGCCCGTGCGTGCGCCGGGAGATCAGGTAGGCGATGGCGAACCCGAGCACGGTCTGCAGGCCGACCGCGCCGACCACGTAGATCAACGTTGTCAGGGCCCGCTGGTGGACCTGCGCGGACGTCAGGATGGCGGTGTAGTTGCCGAACCCGACGAAGTTGGCGGGTCCCCCGCGGGTGGCCTGGTAGTCGGTGAAGGACAGGTACAACGCCCAGAGCAACGGGAACACCGACATCGCCAGCAACAACAGCAGCGCGGGCGAGATGAAGGCCACCGCGAGCCCGCGGTCGCTCAGCCGGCCGGACCGACCCGGGGCGGGTGGCGCCGGGGACGCCACCTGCCCGGGGTGGTCCGTCGCCAGCGGGGCGGGATCGCTCACAGTCCGCCGCCGCCCTTGCGGCCGCTCGAGTCGAGCACGCTCTGCTGCTCCCTGGCGATGTCGTTGAGCGCGTCCGTCGGGCTCTTCGCACCGTTGAGAGCCGCGTTCACGTTCGTGTTCTCGATGTCGACGAGGCGCGCGTACTCGGGCACGTTCCACATGTCCCGCATCCGCGGAACCGAGTCGGCGTACACCTGGTTGAACGGCCCGGCGTTGAGGAACTCGGGTGACTGCAGGGCGTCCGTACGCGACGGCACGCCACCGGCGGCGGCCCACTTCTTCTGGATGTCAGCCCGCTGGAACCACTTCATGAAGTTCAGCGCCTCCGCCTGGTTCGCCTCGGCGGAGTAGGCCGACACGTGCATCCCCATCCCGCCGAGCGGGACCAGGTTGGTCTTCTGGCTCGGCAGGGTGGCGAAACCCAGCTTGTCGAGAATCTGCTCCCGGGTGCCGCCGAGCGTGGACTGCTTCGGGTCGAGCAGGCCGCCGCTGGCGGCGATCCAGTTGAACGCGATGCATGCCTTGCCCTGGGCGACCGCCGCGTTCACCTCGTCGATGAACCAGTTGCCGGAGCCCTTGGCGGTCAGCGGCTTCATCCTGTTGACCAGGACGTCCATCGCCTCCTGGCCCGCCGCGTCGTTGAGGACGCCCTCGATCTTGCGCGACTTGGGGTCCCAGAGGTTGCCGCCGTAGACGCCGTTCACCGTGTTGTAGGTGACGGCCGCGGCGTCCGAGCCGTTGGCCTGGTGGAACGCAAGCCCGCTGACCCCGGGGTTGTCCGCCTGGCACTTCTCGGCGGCTGAGATCATCTCGTCCCAGGTCTGCGGTGGCTGATCGCCGATCAGGTCCTTACGGTAGATCATCGTCCAGGTGTCGCCGAGCAGCGGCAGTCCGTACAGGCTGGCGTTCTCGTCGCGCTTGCCGGTCTCGGCCTGCGGGAACTGGCCGTAGGCCGCCAGCAGGTAGGGGTTGTAGGCGTTGACGTCGATGTTGTTCTTGACGAAGTCGGTGATGTCGAGGATGTTGCCGTTCGTCACGGCCTCGCCGATGTGTTGCGAGTCCAGGATCGCGATGTCGAAGTCGGTCTTGCGGGCCGCGAACTGGGTGAACATCGCGTCGTGCCAGTTCGCGTTCGGCACGGTGTTGACCTTGATGGTCGCGTTCGGTCGCTCCTTGGTGTACTCCGCGTTGGCGAAGGCCTCCAGCGCCTGGGCGGGGGGCCACTCGAACCAGATGAAGCTGAGGGTCAGCGGGTCCGTGGTGAGCTCCGGGATGGTCGCCGGCGCCTTAGGGGCGCCCGCACTGCCGCCGTCGGTCTGGTCGTCGCCGCACGCCGTCACGGTGGTGGCCAGCAGCAGCATGGCCGCCGTCGCCAGCTGCATCTTTCGCCAAGGAAGGGAGGTTTGTCTCATTTGCTTTGTATGCCGCATCTAGTGCCTGCTTTCTGGGTAGGGACTTCTAGAACCTCGCTATGCGCTTCGTCGAACAGTTGCTGGGTTGTTCAGGCGTGGTGCCGGGGTCTCGCGGGACGTCGCGGATACCCACGGGAGCTGCCGATGATCGAAGTAGAGCGATGGGTGGCGGTCCGGCGATGGCGCAGGTTGGCGAGTGGCCGGAAACTTTTCCTATACGATCCGCTTGGGGCGTCAGCATGCCGCAGCGCCGTGACTGCTGTCAACAGATTGACGAAGGCGCAAGAAGGGACCTCACGTCACGATGGACGACGAAGCGATGATCGCGCGGGGCCGCCGGGCCGTCCCGGGCGGCGTGCCGCCGGGGAGATCCGGCGGCCGGCTTGCCGACGAGGTCTACGACACCCTGCTCGGACAGCTGATGTCGCTACGGATCGAGCCTGGCTCCCGCGTCACGATCGACGTCCTGGCGCGAGAGCTGGGGGTCTCGCAGACGCCGATCCGGGACGCGCTGAACCGAATGGAGGCCGAGGGCCTGGTCGTGCGGGTACCGCATGCCGGCTACCGCATTCCCCCCCAAATCACCCGGCATCGCTTCGAGGACATGCTTGAGGTCCGCCTGCTCCTCGAGCCGGCAGCGGCCCGCAGATCCGCCGAACGGGCCTCCTTGCAGCAGGTGGCCGGGCTGCGGCAGATGCTGGCGGAGATGGCCGAACTGGAGGGTGGCAACGGGCCGATGGCCTACGGCGCCTTCGGGCTACGCGACGCCGCCTTCCACGATCTCGTCGCGCTGAGCGCCGAGAACCAGGTCATCCGGGAAGCGCTCGCGCGCCTGCACAGCCACGTGCACCTCTTCCGGCTGCACCACGACACGCAGGTCACGCACCTGGCCATGGCCGAGCACGAGGACATCGTGGCCGCGATCGCCGCCCGTGACCCCGACGCCGCCGCCTACGCGATGCGCCGGCACATCCTGCGCTCCGGCGAGCGGTTCCGACGATTGTTCGACGAGGTCAAGGACGCGGGCGCAACGGCGGTGGAGGCTTGACGGGCGGGCGGGCCCAGGGAATGCTAGCTCAAACCGGATCGGATCGGATTGGATCTACCTCACCCGTCCCCAGATGCGAGGAGAAGCAGGTGCCCAGAGCGCTGCTCCTGACCGGCGACGCCGCCGAGGAACTCGACACCATGTATCCCTACTACCGCGTGCAGGAGGGCGGCTGGGACGTCGACGTCTCGTCGCGGACGACGCGTGACGTGCAACTGGTGATCCACGAGTTCGACCCCAACTCCGACGCCTACGTGGAGAAGAACGGCCGGAAGCTGCCGGTCGACGTGCCCTGGGCCGAGGTCGACGTCGAGCGCTATGACGCCCTCATCATCCCCGGCGGACGCGCCCCGGAATGGATCCGGGTCGACAGCGACGTCAGGCGCATCACCGAGCACTTCTT
Source organism: Solwaraspora sp. WMMD1047 (assembly GCF_029626155.1). Taxonomy (NCBI): domain Bacteria; kingdom Bacillati; phylum Actinomycetota; class Actinomycetes; order Micromonosporales; family Micromonosporaceae; genus Solwaraspora; species Solwaraspora sp. WMMD1047. The sequence goes on from NZ_JARUBL010000001.1 coordinate 4,570,124, forward strand.
CGCGCGCAACCTCCCCATCGCGCTGGTGTGCCACGGCGCGCAGGTGCCAGCGGTGTACGGGCTGCTGAAGGGCCGCAAGACGGCGTGCTTCCCCCCCATCACCGGCGACATGGAGAACGCGGGCGCCACGGTCATCGACGCACCCGACGTCGTGGACGGCAACCTCGTCTCCTGCCGGGGCTGGCCCGACATGCCACAGTTCGGCCGGGCGATGATGGAGCTCTTCTCGAAGTCCGTCGACCCGGCATGAGCGCCCCTGGCCTGCCCGGGTGACGGCGCTGCGGACCGTCACGGTCGGCAACTCCCCCGTCCAGGTGCTGGAGAGCGGCACCGGGCCAACGGTGCTCATGCTGCACGGCTCCGGACCCGGCACGACCGGGTCCGGCGCCTGGGCGACGACGGCGCGGGCGCTCGGCGGGTCCTGGCACCTGGTGGCGCCTGATCAGGCGGGGTTCGGCGGCACGCCGCTCCCGGCCGGCACCAGGGGTGGGCTCCGGCTGTGGACGGAGCAGGCCGCGGGCCTGATGGACGCTCTCGGCATCGAGGACTATGCCGTGGTTGGTCACTCCATGGGCGGCGCCGTGGCGCTGGCGTTGGCCGCCGCCCGCCCCCAGCAGGTCACCCGGGTCGTCGCGGTCTCGACGATGGGCGCCCCCGGAGCGCCGCTGTCCCCCGATCTCGACGCGATCTGGGCCGCCCCCGCCGATCCGCTCGGGGCCCGGGACATGCTGAGCCGCCTCGTCCACGACCAGACGCTCGTGACCGATTCGGCCGTCGACGCCCGGGCGACCGCGATGCGCGCGGGCGCGGCCACCTTCGCATCGGTGTTCCCACCACCCAGGGCACGGTGGGCCGACGACCTCACCCTCTCGGCGCGGACGCTGGCGGCGGTGCGCGCGCCCGTGCTGCTCGTCCACGGCGCCCAGGACCGGGTCACCCCACTCGGGACGGCGGCCCTGCCCCTGCTCGGACACCTGGCCGACGTCCGGCTGCACGTGCTCGGCCGGTGCGGGCACGTACCGGCCCTCGAGCACCCGCACGAGTTCCGGCACCTGCTGTCGTGCCACCTCCGCCAGGGCCGGGGTCACTAGGTTCCGGGCTGCGTCTACCAGGGCAGCGGCTTGGTGTCCCGGAAGAAGCCGCCGGTGGGTCCGTCGTCGGGCAGGGTGGCGGCCCAGACGATGCCGCGGGCGCCGTCGGGGATCGGTCGCGCGCCCATGGTCTCGGCGCCGGGCCAGGTGGCGGTCAGGCCGGGGCAGACCGAGTTCACCAGGACGGGGGTGCCGGCCAGTTCGGCGGCGAGAGTGCTGGTGAGGGCGTTGAGAGCCGCCTTGCTGATGCCGTAGCTGGCGGCCGCTCCGCCGCGTACGCGGAGGCCGAAGGCCTGATCGTCGTGGCTGCCGGCGCCGCTGCTGACGTTGACGATGCGCGGCGCGGGGCTCTGTCGCAGCAGCGGCAGCAGCGCCTGAATGAGACGCCAGGTGCCGAACAGGTTTGTCTGCATCACCTCGTTGGCTGCCGCGAGGTCGGCCCGGCTGACGACCTCGGTCCAGTCGACGAAGGCCGCCGCGTTGTTCACCAGGGCGTCCAACCGGCCCGGTTCGGCGGACAGTGCCGCGGCGGCGGTCCGGACACTGTCGTCGCTGCCGATGTCGAGTCCGACGGGCAGCGCGGTCACGTTCTCGCCGAGTTCGGCCGCGGCCCGCTTGGCCTGCTCAGGGTCACGCGCGCCGATGACGACGTGGCGGCCCGTATCGGCCAACTGCCGTGCGACCTCGCGACCGAGACCGCGCGCGGCTCCGGTCACCAGTACCACCGTCTTGTCCACCGTGCGCTCCTTCGGTCGGGGTTGTGGAGGCAGCGTAACGGACCGGTCCGTATCATGTCAGCATGATGGCGCATCAGCAGGCGCAGCGCGCGCCTCGACGGGAGCGGGCCGAGCGGCAACGGATCGTCCTGGACACCGCGGCGAGGCTGTTCTACGCCCGCGGAGTCCACGAGGTCGGGATGGACGAACTGGTACGCGAGACCGGCCTGGGCAAGGCGACGGTCTACCGGTTGTTCCCCACCAAGGACGACCTGGTGGCGGCGTACCTACGGCGGGCCGCGGGCGACATCCTCGACCAGATCGACGCCGGGACCGAGCGCGCACCGGACCCGGCGACCGCCCTGCACGCCGTCCTCTCGTCGGTCCAGGCCGATCTCGCCCGGCCGGACTTCCGAGGGTGCGCCTTCAACAACGCCAGCATCGAGTACGCGGACCCGCAGCACCCGGCCCGGGTCGCGGCGCGCGACTACCGCCTCGCGCTGCACGACCGTCTTCATCGCCTGGCGGTCCGGATCATGCCGGAACAACGCGACGAGGCGGCGGCCCTCGCCGGCCAGCTCGCCACCCTCGTCGACGGCGCCTACACCAGCGCCGCGCATCTGGGTCCGGCCGGTCCCGCCGCGGCCGGCATGGCTCTGGCCCACCACCTCGTCGACCGGGTCACGACAACCGCCACCAGCACAGACCTTCGATGAGCCAGGCATAGCAGCAGGCAGGGACGCGTTCCATCAGTCTTTCGCATTTCCGCCATTGCGCGGGCTCAACCACCGGCATCGATCCGATGCGTTCGCCGCACCGGGCGTCGCGGCATTCCCACCAGTGCGCGTGAACGACACCTCCCCGGCACCTGATCGGAGGCAGAAGGTGAGTAACCCGGACCGGTCGGGGAAGTGCCACAGACAGCTCGACGAGGGGTGTGACGACCACGGCCGGGGCGGACGCGATGCGGCCGAGGAACCGGCTGGTCGCTCTCTCGCCGAGCGTCAGCCCCGGGCGCACCGCAGCGGCCCTGACCGCCGTGGAACCTGGACGTGCGCTCACCCCGGTTCGAGCAGCGACGAATAGTCGCTGCCGTACAACGGCCCGCGGGACAGTGAGCCGTCGGCACGCGGCACGTCCAGCCGCTCGTCACCTCGGGTGAAGACGACCGAGTCGACGTCTGAACGCGCGGTCAGGGTGCACACGATCTGCGCGTACGCGATCATCTCGTCGATGCGGGCGTTGCCCTCGTCGGCCTCGGTGATCTCCACCTGCGCCACAAGAGTGTCGCTCGAGACCTGGACGGCCAGGGAAAGACCGGCGAGTGCGCTCGTCAATCCTGTCTCCCGCTCGGCGTTGGTCGGACCGGCGATCAGGGCCTCCACCTGGTGCTGCGGGCTCCGTATCGACTCGATGCGTCGGACGGCCCGCACCAACCGGCCGTCGCGGACCAGGCAGTGCACCTCGGTGACCTGACCCGGGCGGCCCTGGTCACCGGCGCTCGGAGAGGCCGACGTCAACGATCGCCTGGGCAGGTCGACGGCGCGCGGCTCGTCCTCGGGCGGCACGCCACAGGCACCCAACAGAAGGCCGGCGATGGCCAGTGCCGCGAGGCGGACCGGTCGGCTCGTCATGGCAGGCATCCGGCGAGCTCGATCCGGAAGCGAGCGCCACCGCCGGGACGGTCGTGCACGGTCACCGAGCCCTGATGCGCTGCGGCGTGTTGCTCGACGATGGACAACCCGAGCCCGGTGCCGTCGGTGTCGCCGCGCGAATGCGCCGCCCGGCCGCGGACGAACCGGCCAAAGATCAGCTCTCGGTCCTCCTCGGCGACGCCGGGTCCGGCGTCGTCCACCTCGATGAAACACCGTTCGGCCCCGGCGCATCCGATGCGTACCGCGATGACCTTGTCTCCGTGGCGCACCGCGTTGTCGAGGAGGTTGCCGAGCGCCTGCTCGAGCCGACGCGGGTCCACCTGCCAGCTGGTTGCCGTGCCGGCCCGCACCTGCAGCACCTCCTCGCCGATTCCCCGCGACCGGCAGACCCGCCCGATGAGCTGCGCGACGTCGACGGACTCGCGGTGGGCTGGCCGGTCACCGCCAGCCAGCTCGAGCAAATCCTCCACCAGCGCCTGGAAACGGGTGATCTCGCCGGTGAGCAGACCGACCGCCGCAGCCGCATTGGGATCCAGACCGGCACGACGCCGGTCTATCACGCTGGCCGCCGCGGCCAGGGTCTGCAGCGGTGAACGCAGTTCGTGGCTCACATCGGCCGCGAAACGGCGATCGCGTTCGATCCGCCGATTCAGCTCGTCGGCCATGTGGTTGAAGGACATGGACAGTTCGGCTAGATCAGGCTCGGCGTGCGGGTCGAGTCGGGCGTCCAGATCACCGTCGGCGATCGTCCGGGCCGCGCCGGCGACCGCTGTCAGCGGGTGCAGGGCGTGCCGGGTGACGTACCAGCCGAGGGCCGCGCCTGCGCCGGCCACCATGATCGCGACAGCGGTCAGGACCAGCGCGAGGACCTGCAGTGTGCGCTCCAACTCGCGCAGGGACACCACCTCGTAGAAGACCGCCGTTGATGACAGCGGCACTGCGACGACCAGCGCCGGCTGCCCGTCTCTACGCACACGCTGGGCCCCGGCCTCACCGCGCTCTGCCATCGCCTGCAGCCGGGCGGGGACGGCAGAGCCAGCGTCCGTGTCGGCGGCGCGCGAGTACCACCGGCCGTCGAGTTCGAGCAGCACGTACCGGTCGGCGCCGGTGTCAAGCGTCTGCAGGAGCTTGATCACCTCTGAATCGCTCCCGGCCAACCCCGCGTCGACCACTGCGGCGTCGAAGTAGGTCGCCCGGACCGCTGTCCGCTCCCGCTCGCTCAACAGCGTGCTCCGGACGAGCTCGTACGAGATCAGGGCCACACACGCGGACAGCAGCAACGCGCCGACCGCGAAGGCGGCACTCACCCGCGTACGTAGTCCCATCCGGCTCATCGCGGCAGCACCGGGATGAGGCCGGGCATCCCGGTCAGCCGCACGCGCGTCATATCCGCATGATGCCCCGATGAGCCGGTCGCGGCACGCCGCTGGCTCGCCCTTTGTCATCCAACTGTCATGAGCCTGCGGAAACTCTGCCGAATACACCAGGCAGCCTTCTCGGCATGACTGGCCTCATCTCCCCTGGGGACGCGGCCCGGCGGCACCCGGACCGACACCAGAGCCTTTCCCGCCGCCGGGCCGGGAAGGATCCGTCGCGGTGACGGAAACCAGCCTGGTCACGGCGGTGACGGTCGGACTCGTCCTGGGCGTACTCGCCCGTTGGCTCGTGCCCGCGAGCCGCGGTGTGCCGTTCTGGCTGACCCCGGCGGTCGGGCTGGGGGCGGCCATGCTGGGAACCGTCTCCGCGCGCCTCGCCGGGGTCAACACTGCCCAGGTGAGTCGGGTCGAACTGATCCTCCAGGTCGTCCTGGCCGGGCTGGGCATCGCCGCCGTCACCGTGACCGCCGACCGGCAGCCTCCGAAGAACCGACGCGGCAGGGCTGACCGGTACGGCAAGGCTGGCCGGCCCCGATGACCGTCGTACCCGCCACCGCGGACACCTCGGTCCTGATCTGCGACCGGTGTGGCACGCAGGACCAGGCCGCCGGGGTCATCGACGACAGCGAGTTGGTGTGGCCGCTGGTGGCCAGCGTCGGCTGGACCGGCTCCCCTTTCGCGACCGGACCGCATAGCTGTCCGCGGTGCGCAGATGTGGTGAGCGAACCGGTCACGCCCGTCCACGAGCTGCCGGCTCCCGCCCACGGAGCGTCATACGACCTTCAGGTCCACCACGACATCGACGCCGTCGTTGTCACGCCACTGGTGGACATCGACGCCGGCGTAGCCGAGACCTTCCGCGACGGGCTCCAAACGGCCGCCGACACCTGTCGGCACATCGTGCTCGATCTGCACGCCGTCCACCTGATCGATTCCGCGGGACTCGGCCTGCTCGTCCGCGCCCGTCAGGAGGCCAAGCACAACGGCGGGTTACTCCACCTGGTGGCGCCGTCCCGGTTCATTCTCACCGTACTGCACACCATGCGTCTGGACGCGATCTTCCCCACTCATCCCGATAAGGAATCCGCGTTCCGTGCGGTGAGCCTCGACGCTGGCCCAGCCCCTGCGCAGGCGGCGGAGTCGGGGGGTCGGGCCGCGGGAATCGGATCGGGGTCAGGCGGGGACAGACCGACTCCTCGTGAGCCGGTTATGGGCCTGATCCCGGTCGGCGAAAAGCGAAAAGACGGTGTCGAGTCCCGTGACGGCCAGGGTACGCCGTACCGCCGGTGACGGTGCGACCAGGCAGACCAGGTGCCCCCGGTGATCGGCCAGCAGGCGAGCCTCGACGAACACACCGAGCGAGGCACAGTCGATGAGTTTGGCGTCGGTCAGGTCTATGACGATGTCGGTGCCCCGCTCGACGCCGCGGACCAGTGAGCGGCGCAGGGATTCTCGCACGCCGAGGTCTATCTCGCCGCGCAGTTCGACCACAGTCACGGCGCCGCGACCCGATGGCGTGGACCTGATGACGGCGTCGCGTTCAACAGACGGTGCCGTGCCGCTCCACTCCACTTCGTTCTCCCGTCCTCGGTGCCGTCGGGTGCCAATAGTCATCGTGCTGCGCCGGTGTGACGGGGGCTCCGCCGGCCAGTGACAAACGTGTGACATCACGGTCACCCGGCCAGGAGGGTCGACGGCCGGTCCCGCCTCGTGCCACCGTCGCTGCCGGAACGGGATGGCTGGCCCCTGGCATCGGTCGCGGCTTGGCGGACGGGTACCCGCGGCCTTATCGCTGCAGCTTGTACCCCAGCCCGCGCACGGTCACCAGGTGACGCGGACTGCCAGAGTCGTCCTCGATCTTGTTGCGCAGGCGGCCGACGTGAACATCGACGATGCGTTCGTCGCCTGTCTGGTAGTCCCAGACTCGTTGCAGCAACTGCTGGCGCGACAGCACCCGGCCGGCATGCTCGGCCAACTCACACAACAGCCGGAACTCGGTCCGGGTCACCCCCACCGGATTTCCCCGCACACTCACCTCACCGGCCGCCGGCCGGATCTCCAGATCGCCAAAGGTCAGGCTCGGCACGGCGTCCGAAGGGGCAGCCCGCGCCCGCCGCCGGAGGGCACGCAGCCGGGCCGCCAACTCCTTGACCGCGACCGGCTTGACGACGTAATCATCTGCGCCGGCCTCGAGCGCGGCGACGATGTCATGCGTGTCGTCACGAGCACTCACCACGACGATGGGCACGTCGTCACCGTGGCGCAACTGCCGGATGCATTCGAATCCATCCATCTGCGGCAGCATCAGATCGACCAGGACCGTGTCGGCCGGGTCGCGCCGCTGCCGCAACAGGCCCTCCTCAGCCGTCGCAACGCCCTGCACCGCGTATCCCTCGTCCTCGAGTGCCAGGACCAGGGACAGCCGGATCCGGTCGTCATCCTCGATCAGCAGTACGGCCGGCATACCCGTATCTTGCCCGAACCGCCCGCCGACGAACGCACCTCCCGACGTCTGACGGCGAACTGTCGCGGTACTGTCACACCCGTCACTCACCCACTGCCACCGGGCACGAGCTTCCCGTTACCGGACGGTCCCCCGGCGGGCGGTCAGCTGCCCCTCGTCCTGTCTCCGGGCACTCGGCGGTGCGTGCGTCGACGCGCTGCTCTCAGCGGGTGGCGGCGGTCGGTACGACAGTGGCCTGCCGGGTGTCGCCGTCGCGCAGGTAGGTAACCGACACGCGTTGGCCGGGCTCGACCGACCGCAGCGCGCCGAGGAACGCCTCGAGCGTGTCGATGCGCTCGTCCGCCACCTGCGTGACGATGTCTGCCGGGCGCAGGCCGGCGGCGGCCGCTGGACCGTCCGGGTCGACGTCTCGAACCAGGACCCCCCGGTCGGTGCCGGCATTCAGCGACCGGGCGATCTGCGGCGTCAGCCGGGCCACTGCCACCCCGAGGTACGGCTGGGTGACCCGGCCGTCGTCGAGCAGGTCGTCAGCGATGTCCAGAGCGGTGGCGGCGGGAATCGCGAACCCGATGGACACCGCCCCGGTCTGCGGCGGCAGGTAGGCGTCGTTGATGCCGATCACGCGCCCGGAGTAGTCGACGAGCGCCCCGCCCGAGTTGCCCGGCGAGATCGCCGCGTCGGTCTGGATCAGATCGACCAGGGCGTTGCCCTGGCTCGCCGACCCGGGGATCTCCCGACCGACGCCGGAGACGATGCCGGCGGTGACACTGTTGAGGAAGCCCAGCGGGCTGCCGAGCGCGAGGACCGGCTCGCCGGGCGGAGGCAGGTCGGTGCGGAACGGGGCGGGCGGCAGGTCCGCGCGCTCGGCGCGGAGCACGGCCAGGTCGGTGACGGCGTCAGCGGCGACCACCCGGGCCGGCGTCCGGGTCCCGTCGGCGAGCGCGACCTCCACGTTCTCCTGGTCACTCACGACGTGCTCGTTGGTCAGGATCAGCCCACCGTCACGGAACACCACCCCGGAGCCGAAACCCTGCCCGACCCGAACGGTGACGACCGACGGTTGCAGGCGGGCGACGATCTGCGGCAGCTCGGCCGCGACCGGCGCCGGCACGGCCGGCGACGTGGCGGCCGGTGCCGCGCCCCCGTCGTCGGCCGTGCAACCAGCGGTGGCGACCAACATCGCCCCGCTGCCCAGCAGCGCCACCCAGCGCGATCGGCAGATCACGGTCATGTCCTCCCCGGCGGTTGAGCGGCGGCGCGATCCCGCGCCCTGGCTGGTCCGCTACCCGAACCCCCCTGCCACAAACCCTCGGACCACCGTCGCGCGCGGATCGTCACAGTGCTGGGCAGGAACCGTCATCCATTCGTCACGTCGTCCGCCGCCCGCCAGGCGGTCCTCGGCCACCCGGTCACGGGGTCGGTTCCGCACACGAGGTCGCCTCTATGTTCTCCCGGGTCTCAGATTGGATGACCGTCATCAAACAGATGCATACATCTAGTTCCTCACATATGCTGCCTCATGGTCACATCGATGGCCTTGCATCAATGCCGGGCCGGCCGGCTCCACCGACCACGCACGCCGGTCGACCGCCGGTCCTCGCAACCACCGACGCCGATTGGAGTATCCGATGACCTGGCGTCCGACCATTGCCACGCTGGCCGGCCTGACCGTCGCGCTCGGCACCGCCGCACTTCCCACCAGTGCCGCCGCCATACCGCCGGTGGCGGTGAACGCTGTCCAGGTTGGCGCTGACGCAACCGCCGGCGTCACTCCTGGCGCGCTCGCCGGTCCACCCGGCGCACCGCCCGGGGTCTGCCCGACCGGGACCGAGTACGGCTCACCGCTGCCGGCCAGTTCCCTGACCGCCGCCAGGATCCAGAGCGGGTTCTCCTTTCTCGAAGGGCCGCTCTGGGTCGCCGACGGCGGCTACCTGCTGATGTCGGACATGGCCGCGGGGACCGGACCGGACAACGTCCAGCCGTCCACGATCCACCGGTTCACCCCACCGGCGACCTTCGACACCTTCATCGCCGACGCCGGCAGCAACGGTCTGGCGCTCAGCGCCGACGGCCAGCAGATCATCGCGGCCACCCACGACCAGCGCAACGTCTCCGCGTACCGGCTGGACGACCTGACCCGCAGCACCGTCGCGGCGAACCACCAGGGCCGGGCGTTCAACTCGCCGAACGACGTCGCGGTCCGTTCGGACGGCGTTGGCTACTTCACCGACCCCAACTTCCAGCGCGGCAACCGACCGGACCAGATGAGCGGGCGGACCAGCGTCTTCCGCGTCGCCGAGGGTCAGGTGTCGCTTGTGGACGACCGGCTGCGTCAGCCCAACGGCATCGCGCTCTCGCCGGACGGAAGCACCCTCTACGTGGGCGCCTACTCCGAGAACAGAATCTACCGGTACGCCGTCAACCCCGACGGCAGCACCGGCGCGCGCAGCGTCTTCGTGAACTACCTCGGCGGTCCGGACGGCGGCACGATCGACTGCGCCGGCAACGTGTACTGGGCGTCAGGTTCGGACGCCCTGGTCCACGTCTACTCCCCCACCGGCGCCCAGCTCGGCACGATCCGGGCCGGCACCTCCGGTACGACGAACGTGGCGTTCGGCGGCCCCGACCGGCAGACCCTCTACATCACCTCGGGCCCGAGGAACGACTCCGGCCTGTACAGCGTACGGCTTAACATCCCCGGATACCCGTACTGACCAAAGGATGCCCCCGTGCGGACCAGGCCCTGCCGTCCCGGAAATCTCGCTCCGCTCGCCCTGCTGACCTGCGTCGGAACCGTCCTGGCCGGGACGCCCGTGCACGCCGCCGCCGACACCACGCCACCCACCCCGCCGAGCAACCTGCGCAGCACGCGGACGACCTGCCAGTCCGTCACGCTGACCTGGTCCGCGTCCCGGGACGACGTCGGTGTCGCGTTCTACGACGTCTACCACGACGGTCAGCACGTCACCTCGGTCAGCGGCAGCACCCGGACCGCCACCCTCACCGCCGTGGAGGGCCGCACCTGGGGCTGGTACGTCAACGCCCGCGACGCCGCCGGCAACGTGTCGCAGGCCAGCGCCACGCTCACCGTCACGCCCCCGTTCTGCCAGCGCGACACCCAGCGACCGAGCCCGCCGACCAACCTCGCCGCCAGCGTCAACGGCACGGACGTGACCCTCACCTGGTCGGCATCGACCGACAACGTCGCGGTCACCGGCTACACCGTCATGCGCGACGGCGCGGCGGTCGGTTCCACGGCGGGCACGGCCGCCAGCCCGCCCAGCACCAGCTTCACCGACACCGGGCTGGCCGTCGACACGGACTTCGAGTACACCGTCGTCGCCCGCGACGCCCAGGGCAACAGTTCGGCGGCGAGCGACCCGGCCAGCGCGCGCACCGGGCCGGCCTGCACGAGCGCGGTCTGCGGCACCAGCGTGGTCAGCACCGAGCGGGACCTGCCCTGGGGGCTGGTGCAGCTGCCGGACGGCAGCGTGCTCTACGGGCGGCGCGACCTGTTCGACATCGTCGCGATGAATCCGGACGGCACCGGCAAGCGCAGCATCGGCGCGGTGCCGGACACCGCGGGCACCGACGGCGAGGGGGGCGTGCTCGGTCTGGCCGTGTCGTCGGACTTCGCCAGCGACCGGTGGCTGTACATCTACCACACCACCACGACCGACAACCGGATCGTCCGCATCCGCTACGACACCACCCTGCGCACCGAAACGGCGCAGGTGCTGGTCACCGGCATCCCGCGCAACAAGTACCACAACGGCGGCCGGCTGCGCTTCGGGCCCGACGGCATGCTCTACGCCGCCACCGGGGACGGTCAGACTCCGGACCGGGCGCAGGACGTCGACGACCTGGCCGGCAAGGTGCTGCGACTCAGCCCGGACGGCGCCGTACCGCCGGACAACCCCTTCGGCAACCACGTGTGGAGCTACGGCCACCGCAACCCGCAGGGGCTGGCGTTCGACTCCCAGGGCCGGCTCTTCGAGCAGGAGTTCGGCAACAACGTCCTGGACGAGACGAACATCATCGTGCGGGGCGGCAACTACGGCTGGCCCGCCTGCGAGGGCACGGTCGGCGACTGCGCGAACCCGAACTTCGTCGCCCCGATCCACACCTACCCGGTCGCCGACGCGTCGTGCAGCGGCATCGCGATCGTACGGGACGTGCTGTACACCGCCTGTCTGCGTGGCAACCGGATGTACCGGGCGGTGATCAGCGGTGACACGCTCACCGACGTCCAGCAGTACTTCGTCGGCAGGTACCTGCGGCTGCGCACGGTGGAGCCGACCCTGGACGGGAATCTATGGTTGACCACGAGCACCGGCGGGGACAAGGACAGCGTCCCGAACAACAGCAACGAGAGAATCCTCCGGGTGACGCTCGGCGACCAGCGGGGCTGAGTCCGGCAGGCGGCCCTGACAACGTCACCCGGGGAGAAGGAGTACACGGTGAACGCTCCGCTGCAACGGGTGTACCGGGTTTCCCGACCGTCCGGCACGACCCGCCTCACGGGTGGTGACTTCGACGGTTCCGGTGCGGTGACCGGCGCACTGACGACGACGCGCCTGCCCGGGGACGGTACGGGATGGTGGCAATGTCGTACCCAGGCGTCACCGGTCGAGGATCTCGACCTGGCGACCTGCCTGGCAGCCGACGGACCCGTCCGCGATCAACTGGGTGAACTCCTCACGGACCTGCTGGCCGGCGCCCACACCGGCGGGGGTGCACGTCCTCGGACTCTCAGTGGCGCGCAACTGGCCGGTGAGGCCGAGCGGATCCTGGCGAACCGGGACCACGAACCATTTCCGATCGCCGTCGACGGTGTCCGGATCTCCGGCCTGCGGTTCAACAACAGCCCGGTCGTTGCCGATGGCGCCGCGATGTTCCTCGTCGTACATCAAGGGCACCTTGCCGCGATCGAGTCGTACGACGGGGCCGGTGACCCGCAGGCCCTCGCTACGGACTCCGACGTCGCCGCTGTGCGGACAGCGCGGTGACGGACACCGTGACCGCGTGGATCAGCTGACGACCCACCGCCCGCCGTACCCGGGTCCTCCCGGCTACACCGGGACCGCCTGCGAGCTGGCGGCAGCGTCATGAGCGGCCATCGTCTCCTGCCGGTCGGGTTCCTCGCGCAGGATGGCGCAGTGCAGCCACACCTCCGGGATGGCGAACCCGTCCACGAGCGTCCGCAGGTGCGGGCGCAGCTCTTTGAGCAGTCCGTTCACCACCCCCGTGATCGCCTTCGATCGGGCTGGGGTGAGCCGGTCGTGCTCCAGGAACCACCCCTTGTTGGCCTCGATGACGCTGAGCGCGTACAGGTCGCAGACCCGGGAGAGCAGCGCCCGGACCGCCGGGTCGGCGGTGTCCGCGATGCCGGCGACGAACGCCTCAAGGGTGACCCGGTCGATGTGCGCGGTGGCAACGGCCAGGACGTGGTCCTGAACGTCGTTGAAGATGTCGAAGGGACGGTCCTTCTTCGCTGCCGCGCCGTTGCGGAGGCGACGGACCGCGCCGTCGAGGAGGTGGCCCTCACGGCCCTCGAACATCGTCAGCTGCCAGCCACGGTGGGTGACGGCAACCTCCTCGTCGTGACCCGGGACGGCGCTGATCAGCCGTTCGATGACCGACCGCGCGGCGGTGCGCTCGATCACCATCTCGCGGACCTGCTCGGCGACGAAGGAGGCGCGCCCCCAGCCGTCCAGTGAGCCGAACTCGTCCCGGTAGCCCGTGAGCAGCCCCTTGGCCACCAGTTGCAGCAGCACGGTGTTGTCGCCCTCGAACGTGGTGAAGACGTCGGTGTCGGCCTTCAGGCTGGGTAGCCGGTTCTCGGCCAGGTAGCCGGCGCCGCCGCACGCCTCCCGGCACATCTGGATGGTGCGGGTCGCGTGCCAGGTCTGCGCGGCCTTCAGACCGGCGGCCCGGGATTCCAGCTCCCGTTGCCGGTGCTCGTCGACCGGGCCACCGCCACCGTGCACCTCGTGCAGCGCGGCGACCAGTTCGGCCTGGGCGAAGTGCAACGCGTACGTGGTGGCCAGGGCGGGGAGCAGTTTGCGCTGGTGCGCCAGGTAGTCGTTGAGTAGCACCTCCCGGTCCGCGCCCGGCGTGTCGAACTGGCGGCGGATGTCGCCGTAGCGCACCGCGATGGTCAGCGCCGACTTGGTGGCCGCCGACGCGGCGCCACCCACGCTCACCCGGCCGCGGACCAGGGTGCCGAGCATGGTGAAGAAGCGCCGTGAGTCGTTCTCGATCGGGCTGGCATACGTCCCGTCCTCCGCGACCTGTCCGTACCGGTCCAGCAGCATGTCACGCGGCACCGTCACCCGGTCGAAGGTGAGCCGTCCGTTGTCCACGCCGAGCAGGCCGGCCTTGGGCCCGGCGTCGCCGATCGTCACGCCGGGCAGCGGGTTGCCCTGCGCGTCACGGATCGGGACCAGCCACGCGTGCACGCCGTGCCGTCGCCCCTTGGTGATCAACTGCGCGAAGACCACCGCCATCCGCCCGTCCCGGGCCGCGTTGCCGATGTAGTCCTTGCGTGCCGCCTCGTGCGGGGTGTGCAGCTCGAAAGTCCGCGTCTGCGGGTCGTACGCGCAGGTGGTGCGCAGTTGCTGGACGTCGGAGCCGTGGCCGGTCTCGGTCATCGCGAAGCAACCGAAGAGTCGGCCCGAGATGATGTCCCGTAGATAGGCGTCGTGGTGCCGCCGGGTGCCCAGGGCCGCGACCGCGCCGCCGAACAGGCCCCACTGCACGCCCGCCTTGACCATCAGTGACAGGTCGATCTGCGCCAGCATCTCGCTGGCGACGATCGAGCCCCCCACGTCGGATCTGCCGCCGTACTCGGTGGGGAACGCGGATGACATGCCCAGCTCGGCGGGGAGTTCGGTGAGCAGCCGGGAGATCCGCTCCCGTGCCTGGTCGCCGGTCTCGCCGTAAACCGGGAGGAAGTTGGTGTCCAGGTGATCCCGGTGCGCGTCGCGCACGGCGGCCCACGGTCCGTCGAGCACCTTCCGCAGGCGGGCGAGCTCGATGTGGTCGGATGCGTGATCGGGCATGGGAACCCCTCAACTAGCGGACATAAAGTCACATTCTGTCCTAGTCAAGGGTACCGGGCCGCTGTGGTGAACCGGCGAGGGAGACGGTGGTGAGGCGGGACACCATCGCCGATCCGGCGGACGGGCCGCCGCCCGGCCAGCCGGTCCGCGCGGCCCCGGGCCACGGCTGCGGTGGCGCGCCCGACGGGACGCCGCTCCGGGTCCGGGCCGAGAATCCGCGGTCCCTCAGCCGGGCACGAGCGCGTCGTACACCTCGGCGAACCGCGCGCGCCGTCGCGTGTAGTGCTCGACGTGGGAGCTCTGCGGCGACCCTAACCGACCCCGGGCCGGGATCGGGCTAGCCATCGCAAATGACAACCGTTATCGTCTAGGCGTCCGGAGATCCTCTGAACGGCGGGAGTGCGCGGTGGGGCATGTGTTGCTGGTCGAGAGCTGGGTCGGGGCGATGAGCACCCTGCTGCCCCGGGCGATCCGGGAAGCCGGGCATCAGTTCACGTTCCTGACCAGGAACCTGCACCACTACCTGCGCCAGGACGGCGGCGACCGGGTGCATCCGCTGCTCACCGCCGAGAACGTGCTCACCGCCGAGACCAACCACCTGGAGACGCTGCTGCCCCGGGTGCGGCGGCTGCACGAGGTGCTGCGGTTCGACGCGGTCATCACCTCGTGCGACTACTACCTCGGCACGGTGGCCCGGCTCGCCGCGCACCTGGGCCTGCCGGGCGCCCGGCCGGAAGCCGTCGAGTACGCCTACCGCAAGGACCTGGCCCGGCAGCGGATGCGGGCGGCCGGCCTGCCCGGCCCGGCGTTCGCGATCGCCGAGGACTGGCCGGGCACGGAGGCCGCCGCGCGGAGGCTCGGCTTCCCGCTGGTCATCAAGCCGGTCGACCTGTGCGCCGGGATGTTCGTCCGGCTGGTGGCCGACCGGACCCAACTGCGCGAGGCGTTCGACGCCCTCGACGACTTCCCGGTCAATGCCCGTGGCCAGCAGCGTTCACCGCTGGTACTGCTGGAGGAGGTGCTGGTCGGCCCGGAGGTGAGCGTCGAGACGGTCACCGTCGACGGGACGACGACGGTGCTCGGCGTGACGGACAAGAGCCTGGCCGGTGAGCCGTGGTTCGTGGAGACCGGGCACATGTTCCCCGCCGCGCTCGATGCCCCGACGGCGACCGCGGTGGCAGACATGGCGGTCGCCGCCCTCGCCGCGGTCGGCTTCGACCGCGGGGTGGCACACACCGAGCTCCGGCTGACCGCGGCCGGGCCGCGGGTGGTGGAGATCAACCCCCGCCCGGCGGGAAACCAGATCACCGAACTGGTACGGCGGGCGACCGGAGTGGATCTGCCGATGGTCTTCACCCAGCTCGCGCTGGGCGAACAGCCGGACCTGACGGTGGCCGACACGGGGGTACGCAGTGCGGCCATCTCGTTCCTGCTGCCGCCCCGCGCCGGGACCGTCGCCGGGATCGACGGCGCGGCCGCCCTGGCGGCGGCTCCCGATGTCGTCGACTGGGCGGTGAAGCCGGACGGACACCGCGCCGGTGACGCGGTCAGCAACAACACCTACCTCGGCCATGTCATGACGGTGGACACCGTCGGCGCCGGCGCCCGCGCCCGGGCCGAGGAACTGGTCGCCGGGCTCGGCGTCCGGTACGCCGACGAGCTGGCCGAGGCCCTGGCGTGACGGCGCCGACGCCGACCAGGACCGGTACGCCGTACACATCGGTGGCCGCCCTGATCGAGGCCGTCGGCGCGGCCCGGTTCGGTCCCGACCCGGCCACCGAGCAGGTGAGCGTCGCCTTCACCACCCGGCAGGGTGCCCGGCACGCCGGACGCGTCCAGGGCTACCGCAACCAGGTGCTGAGCCTTCGGGTGGGCACCGCGGTCGGTTCCTGCGCGGCGGAGCCCGGCGAGCTGACCGACGACGTCGCCTACGACTGCGTCGGCCGCAGTGTCGCGGAACTGCTCGCCCACCCGCTGACCGCGGTCCGGGTCGCGGCCCTCGACGCCTATCTCGCCGCCGTCCGGCCGCACCCCCACGCCGCCGACGAAACGGTCGTCATCCCCGCCGGCACCTCGCTGGCCAAGTCGACCGCCAGAGCCGCCGCGGTGGTGGAGCTGATACCCGTCACGCCCGGGCAGACCGTACTGGTCGTCGGGGTGGTGAACTCCCTGCTGGAGCAGTTGCGCCGCCGCGGCGCCAGCTACCTGCCCTGCGACCTGGCGGGTGGCCGCACCGAGTGGGACGAGCCGTGCCTGCCGGACGCCACCGTCCTGCTGGAACGCTGCGACGCGCTGCTGGTGTCCGGCATGACCCTGGGCAACGGCACCTTCGAGCCGCTGCTGCGGCACGCCCGCCTGACCGGAAAGCCGATGGTGACCTTCGCGCAGACCGGCAGCGCCGTCCTGCCGTGCTTTCTCGGCGCCGGGCTGAGCGCGGTCTCCGCCGAGCCGTACCCGTTCTTCTGGCTCGACGGCGGACCGACGACGGTCTACCGCTACCGCGTCACGGCCGGGTCGCCGTGCTGACCGTCCCCGCCCCGGCCACCCGCACGCCGCACCTGCTGGGTCTGCTGGGCCGCTCCCCGGTGGCGTTCGTGGACACCCCGCTGCCGCACCCCCACCCCGGCTTCCACGCCAAGGTGGAGTACCTGAGTCCGGGCGGCATGAAGGCACGCGCCGCCGTGGCGATGCTGCAGGCCGCCCGGCGACGCGGTGACCTCCGGCCGGGAGCCACCGTGGTGGAGTCCACCAGCGGCACGCTCGGGATCGGCCTGGCCTTCGCGGGGCAGGCCCTCGGCCATCCGGTCGTCCTGGTGGTGGACCGCGAGATCGAACGACCGATGCGGGCGCTGCTGACCGCGTACGGCGCGACGGTCGAGGCGGTGCAACAGCCGCATCCGGTCGGCGGGTGGCAGCAGGCCCGCGTGGACCGGCTGCGCGAGGTGCTGGCGGGTATTCCGGGCGCCTACTGGCCCGACCAGTACCGGAACCCGGACAACGCCGCCGGCTACCGCACCCTCGCCGAGGAGCTGACCGGACAGGTCGAGGCCGTGGACGTGCTCGTATGCAGCGTCGGCACCGGCGGACACAGCGCCGGCCTGGCCCGGGCACTGCGGCGGCACTGGCCCCGGATGCGGCTCGTCGGCGTCGACACCGTCGGGTCGACGATCTTCGGACAGCCCGCGCGGCCGCGGCTGATGCGCGGGCTGGGCAGCAGCATCTTCCCCCGCAACGTCGACTACGGAGCCTTCGACGAGGTGCACTGGGTCGGCCCGGTGGAGGCGGTCGACACCTGCCGGCGACTGGCGCGCTCGGCGTTCGTCACGGGCGGCTGGAGCACCGGTGCCGTCGCCCGGGTCGCGGCGTGGATCAGCCGCATGCAGCCCGGCGCCCGGGTGGTCACCGTCTTCCCGGACGGTCCGCACCGCTACCTCGGCTCGATCTTCGACGACGCGTTCTGCGCCGCCCACGGGTTGTTCGCCCCGGCTCCGGACCACCCGATCGAGATCCCCTACCCGAACGCCGTCGAGGTGACCCGGTGGAGCCGCTGCCGGACCGTCCTCGACCCGCTACGCAGCCTGGCGGTGCCGGGATGAGGCTCGGCTGGCGCACCTACCCGCTGCGGCTACGCGAGCCGCTGCGGATCTCCCGCTCGACGATGCCGGGCCGCGACGCCGCCCAGGTCGACCTGACCCACGACGGCGTCACCGGACACGGCGAGGTCGTCACGAGCGTCTACTACGGCCTCGACCTGGCCACCATCGTCGAGCTGCTGGCCGGGCTCCGGCACCGGGTCCGCGACTACGGCGAACCCGAGGCGCTGCTGGCGAACCTGCCGGCGCTCGCCGCGGAGCTGCCCGCCGGGGTACTGGCCGCCCTGGACGCCGCCGTTCACGACCTGCTCGCCCGCCGGGCCGGAACTCCGCTGCACCGGTGGCTCGGCCGGCCGGCCCCCCCGGCGGTGGCGACGGCCCACACCATCGGGCTGGTCGGGCCCGACCACGCCGCCACCACCGCCCGGGCGCTGACCCGGCGCGGCTTCCAGCTGGTCAAGGTCAAGTGCGGGGACGCCGCGGACCTGGCCAGGGTCGCGGCGGTACGCGCCGCCATGCCGGCCGCCCGGCTGGTGATCGACCCCAACGGCGCCTGGACAGCCGAGCAGACCGTGCGGCTGCTCGACGCGTTGCGCCCACACGGCATCGACGCCGTCGAGCAACCCATCGCGCCGGGGACACCGCGGCTCCTCGCCTGGATCAGCGCCCGCACCGACGTACCGGTCATCGCCGACGAGGACGCGGCCACGCTGGCGCACCTGGACGCCCT
This sequence comes from Solwaraspora sp. WMMD1047, assembly GCF_029626155.1. NCBI lineage: Bacteria > Bacillati > Actinomycetota > Actinomycetes > Micromonosporales > Micromonosporaceae > Solwaraspora > Solwaraspora sp. WMMD1047. The sequence continues at coordinate 4,588,813 of NZ_JARUBL010000001.1, forward strand.
CGCGGGCACGGTCGCCGGCATCAACGTCAAGCTCCCGAAGTGCGGCGGTATCCACGCCGCGCGGCAGATCACCGCCGCGGCGAGCGCCCTCGGCCTGGACCTCATGCTGGGCTGCCTGGTGGCAAGCTCGCTCGGCATCGCACCGGCGGTGCACCTCACCGGCACCGCCCGCTGGATCGACCTGGACGGGCACCTGCTGCTCACCGACGACCCGTGGACCGGCATCGGCGGCCACGACGGCGTCCTGCGGCTGCCCGACGAACCGGGTCTCGGCGTACGGGCGGTCCGGTGAACACCTGGGCCAGCCTGCGCGGCTTCCCGGTGCCGATCCGGCTGCTGGTGGTCAACCAGCTCGGCGTCAACCTCGGCTTCTACCTGCTGCTGCCCTACCTCGCCGGCTACCTCGCCGGCGACGTGGGGCTCTCCGCCGCCGTGATCGGCATCGTGCTCGGCGTGCGCAACCTCAGCCAGCAGGGCCTGTTCCTGCTGGGCGGATCGGCCGCCGACCGGCTCGGCGCCCGCGGCGTCATCATCGCCGGCTGCGCCCTGCGCGCCGTCGGCTTCGGGCTGTTCGCACTCAGCCCGGCGTTGCCGGCGCTGCTGGCCGCGTCGATCCTGTCCGGACTGGCCGGGGCGCTGTTCAACCCGGCGGTGCGCACGTACGTGGCACGGGCCGCCGCCGACCGGCGGGCCGAGGCGTTCGCGTTGTTCAACGTGTTCGCCAGCGCCGGCGCGCTGCTCGGACCGCTGCTCGGTTCCGCCCTGCTGCTCGTCGACTTCCGGGTCGCCGCGCTGGCCGGCGCGGCGGTGTTCGCCGCGCTCACCGTGGCGCAGGCGATCTGGCTGCCCGCCCAACCGGTCACCGTCAGCGAGGCAACCGTCTGGCAGGACTGGCGGACCGGCCTCGCCGACCGCCGGTTCCTGGCCTTCAGTGTGGCGCTCGCCGGGATGTTCGCGCTGCAGACCCAGCTGTACCTGATCCTGCCGGTGCAGGCGGAGCATGTCACCGGGGCGCCGGTGGCGGTCGCCGTGCTGTTCGTCGTCTCCACCGTCGTCACGCTCGCCCTGCAACTGCCGCTGACCGGTTGGCTGCACGGCCGGTGGAGCCGCGGCGCCAGCATCACCGTCGGCATGGCGGTCATGGGGGCCGGTTTCCTACTGCCGCTGCTGCGGGTGGAATCGGCTTCGCCGGCGCTGCGGCTGATGCCCGTGCTGGCCGCCGCCGTCCTGCTCGCCCTCGGGGTGATGATCGCCCAGCCATTCGTGCTGGAGCTGATCCCCGCCTTCGCCGGCCATCGCCTGACCGGCACCTACTTCGGCCTGTTCTACCTGGTCTCCGGGGTCCTCGCCGCCGGCTGCACCGCGGCCGTCGGCGCGGCGGTGGGCGGCTCGACGGGGGCCGGCGTGCCGGCCGTCGCGTGGCTGCTCACCGCCGGAGTCGGGATGGCGTCGGCGGGCGGAGTGTGGCTGCTGCGCCGCGGCGGCCTGCCGGCACCCGGCCCGGCGTCGGTTTCGGCAGGAGTGTCATGACCGGCGAGAACTTCCTCACCGACAACCCGGAGCTGTACGAACAACAGTTCCCCGACCCGGGCCGGACCGCCGCCCGGTTCGTCGACGACCTCGTACGCCGATTCGCCCACCGCGTCGGCACCGCACCCCGGCTGCTCGACGTCGGTTGCGGCACCGGCCGCGACGCCGGGCACCTCGCCACCCTCGGCTACACCGCCACCGGCCTGGACACCTCGATGCCGATGCTCACCTACGCGCGACGCCGCCACCCGTCGGTCCGGTTCCTCCGCGCCGACCTGCGCAACTTCGACCTGGCCGACCGCTTCGACGTCATCACCTGCCTGGACAGCGCGCTGCTGTACTGCCACCGCAACGCGGACCTCACCTCGTTCCTGAGCTGCTGCCACCGGCAGCTGCGCCCCGGCGGGCTACTGCTGGCCGAGATGCGCAACGGCGCGTTCTTCCTCGGCAACACCGAACTGCTCGACGGCCCCCGCACCCGCACCGTGCTCTGGCGCGACGTCAGGTACACCTCCGAGACGAGACTCTGGATCGACCACCGCGAGCAGCTGCTGCGCCGAGAACGCGTCTGGACCTGGCCAGCCTGCCCGGAACCGCTGGTGCAGACCTCGGCCTGGCGGCTGCTCTTCCCCGCCGAGCTGCGGCACCTGCTCGACACCGCCGGGTTCGACGTGGTGGCCCTGTTCGACACCCCCGGCCCACGCACCGACCCGCCCTGGCAGCCGGGAGCCACCTTGTCGAGCGCCCTGACCGGCGACCGGCTGCACCTGGTCGCCCGCCGCCGCGACGACGCGGCGTAACTCACCCTGCACCGGAAGGAAATTCATCATGATCCACCGGCCCCTCGCCGCGCCGGGACTGTCCCGCCGCAGCCTGCTCGGCGGTGCCGCCGCCGTCTCCGCCGCCCTGCTGACCGGCTGTGGCTCGGGCAACGACCCGGCTGCCACCGCAACCGGGCAACCCCGGCGCGGCGGCCGGCTGCGGGCGGCGTTCGCCGGCGGCGGTGTCAACGAGACGCTGGACCCGCACCTGGCGAACCTGTTCAACGAGGCATCCCGCGCGAAGGCCATGTTCGACAAGCTCGCCGACTACGGACCGGACGTCTCCATCCAGCCCCGCCTCGCCGAACGCTGGGAGCCCAGCAGCGACCTGACCCGCTGGCGGATCACCCTGCGCACGGCCACCTTCCACAACGGCCGACCGGTCCGCGCCGCCGACGTGCTCTACAGCTATGCCAGGATCACCGACCCGAAGAAGGCGTTCCGCGCCAAGGCCAGCCTCGACCTGCTCGACCTGCCGAACAGCCGGGCCGTCGACGACCGCACCCTGGAGCTGGTCCTCAAGCGGCCCTTCGCCGAGTTTCCCAACGCCCTGGCCGCGTTCGGCGCGTACATCGTCCCGGAGGGCGCCGACAGCTTCGAGCGGCCCGTCGGCTCCGGGCCGTTCACCTTCGACTCCTGGCAGCCCGGCCGGTCGCTGCTGCTCAAGCGGTACGACGGCTACTGGGAGGGCGCCGCCCACCTGGACGAACTGGAGTACCTGATCAGCAACGAGGAATCGGCCCGGGTCAACGCCCTCCTCGCCGGCCAGGTGGACTACGCGCACGACATCACCCCCACCACCGCGCGTACCCACGCCGGCAACGGGCGGCTCAACGTCACCCGGATGCCGAACAGCACCATGCAGTCGTTCGCCATGAAGGTCGACCGGCCGCCGTTCGACAACCGCGACCTGCGCGAAGCCATGTTCCTGCTCACCGACCGACAGCAACTTGTCGACACCGTCCTCGCCGGTTCCGGGCAGATCGGCAACGACCTGTTCGGCAAGGGCTACCAGTACTACGCCGACGACATCGCCCAGCGCACCCGCGACCTCGACCGGGCACGGTTCCTCATCGACAAGGCCGGCGCCAAGGGGCTGCGCATCACCCTCGACACCGCCTCGGTGGCCAGCGGCTTCGTCGAGGCCGCCAGTGTCTTCGCCGAACAGGCCAGGCAGGCCGGCCTGGTCATCGAACCCGCGATGGGCAACAAGGACACCTACTGGAAGGACATCCTCACCTCCGGGGTGCTGGCCTCGTACCGCTCCGGTGCGATGCCCATCGAGACACACATCTCACAGCGGCTGCTCACCAACTCCACCACCAACGCCACCCGGTGGGCGCGGCCCGAGTTCGACGCCCGCTACGCCGAGGCGATCTCCAGCGCCGACGAAGCGACCCGCCGGCAGGCGTACGGCGACATGCAGCGCACCCTGCACGCCGAGGGCGGCTTCCTGATCTGGGGCTTCGCCGACTTCCTCGTCGCCACCGCGCCCGGCGTCGGCGGGGTGTCCGCCAACGCCCCGGCCAACACCCTCGACTGGGCCCGCTTCGACAAGGTCTGGCTGGGGTGAATCTGCTCCGCTACGCGGCCGGGCGGTTGCTGCTCGGCCTCGGGCAGGTCGCCGGGATCACCACGATCGTCTTCGTGCTCACCGAGGCGCTGCCCGGGGACGCCGCCGTGGTGATCGCCGGCGACCAGCCCGACCCGGCCCGGATCGCCGCGATCCGGGCGGAGCTCGACCTCGACCGGCCGGTCTGGCAGCGCTACCTGGACTGGCTGACCGATCTGCTCCGCGGCGACCTCGGCGTCTCGCTGATCTCGCAGCAGCCGATCGTGGACCGGCTCGCCGGCAGCGCGGGCGCCACCCTGCTGCTGGCGGCGGTGACCCTCCTGGTGCTGGTACCGCTCGCCGTCGCGCTGGGCATGCTGGCGGCCCGCCGGGAAGGGGGGCGACTGGACCGGGTGATCTCCGCGCTGTCGGTCGCGCTGTACGCGGTGCCCGAGTTCGCCCTGGCGATCCTGCTCATCGCGGTCTTCGGCGTCCAGCTCGGCTGGCTACCGCCGACCGCGTTCGGCGCCGACCTGCTCGCCGAACCGGCCGTGCTGGTGCTGCCGCTGCTGGTGCTCCTCGCCCGACCGATCTGTACCATCAGCCGGCTCACCCGCGCCGGCCTGCTCGACGCGCTGCGCGGCGAGCACGTACGCCACGCCCGGCGGCTCGGCATCACCGGCAGCCGGCTCTGGCTGCGCCACGCCCTGCCCGGCGCGCTGGCGCCGGTCGTGCAGCAGCTCGCCCGCACCACCGACTGGCTGCTCGGCGGCGTCATCGTGGTCGAGGCGGTGTTCGTCATCCCCGGCCTCGGCACCGCCCTCGTCGATGCCGTCGCCGCCCGCGACATCCCCACCGTGCAGGCGCTGTGCGTCCTGGTGGCCGTCACCACGGTGGTGGTGAACCTCGCCGCCGACCTGGTCGCGTTCCGCCTCGCGCCGCGGATCGGGACCGGGCGATGAGGCGGCTGCGCACCCTGATCGGGGCGGCGTTACTCACGGTGCCGCTCGCGCTGGCGGTGCTCGGTCCGGTGCTGGCGGGCGAGCCGGGCGCCCGCACCTTCCCGTTCGCCGGCGACGGCCCGCTCGGCACCGACTTCGTCGGCCGCGACGTCGGGCAGCAGGTCCTGCTCGGCGGTCGATCCGTGGTCGTGGTCGCGGTCTGCGCGACGCTGTTGGCGTACCTCGTCGGGGTGCCGGTTGGTCTGCTCGCCGCGGCCACCCGCCGCCGGTGGGTCGACGAGCTTCTGATGCGCCCGTTCGACCTGGCGCTGGCCGTGCCGTCGCTGTTGCTGCTGATCCTGCTGGCCGCCACCGCGCCGCCCGGACCCGCAACCCTGGTCGGGATCGTCGCGCTGATCGGGCTGCCGGAGATCGCCCGGATCACCCGGGCCGCCGCACTGCCGCTGGCGCACGGGCCGGCGATGGAGGCGATGCGCCTCTACCGCGAGAGTTGGTGGCGGCGCGGCCCCGGCTACGTCGGCACCGGCATCCGCCGGGTCCTGCTGGCCGACGCCGGGGTCCGGTTCATCGGCGCCATCTACCTGGTGGCCACCGCGAGCTTCCTCGGCATCGGCGTGGCACCCGACGCCGCGGACTGGGCCGTCATGGTGGACCGCAACCGCGCCGGGTTGTTCCTGCAGCCCTGGGCGGTGGCCGTGCCGGCCGCGCTCATCATCTCGTTGGCCGTCGGTCTCAACCTGGTCACCGACCGGATGCTTGCCACCGGTGGCACCACCCTCGGGCCGGCACCACGGCCGACACCAGCCGCGGCCGGAGACGCCCCCGCACCGGGCGGGCCGCTCCTGCGGGTGCGGGACCTGACGGCCGCCACCGTCGACCGGACGCTCGTCGACGGCGTCTCCTTCGACCTGACGGCCGGGGAGATCCTGGCCGTCATCGGCGCGTCCGGCAGCGGCAAGACGACCACCGGGCGGGCCCTGCTCGGCGAGGTCACCCCCGGCGTCACCCGCACCGGCACCATCACCGTGGCCGGTCGGTCCGTCACCGCCGCCACTCCGCCGAAACCCGGCACCGTCGGCTACGTACCCCAGCAACCCGCCGCCGCCCTCAACCCCGTACGCCGGATCGGGAGCGTGCTTCACGAGATCGCCCGGCGCCGGCTTCCCGCCGATGGCCGCAGCGCGCGCCGGCGGGCGGTGACGGCCGTCCTCGAACGCGTCAGCCTGCCCGCCGACCGCCGGTTCCTGCGCCGCTTCCCCCACCAGCTCTCCGGCGGCCAGCAGCAACGGCTGGTCATCGCGCACGCCCTGCTGGCCCGCGCCGTCCTGCTCATCGCCGACGAACCGACCACCGGGCAGGACGCACTCACCCGCGACGACGTCGCCCGGGAGCTGACGAAGCTCACCCGTGACGGCATCGCCGTGGTCCTGCTCAGCCACGACCTGCACCTGGTACGGGCCGTCGCCGACCAGATCCTGGTACTGGACCGGGGCACCGCCGTCGAGTACGGTCCGGCCGCCGAGGTGCTGGCCACCCCGCGGCACGGGCAGACCCGGGAACTGCTGGCCGCGCCACCGCCCCGGCCACCGGCAGCGGTCCGCGACGACGGGCCGCTGCTGCTGGTCACCGGCCTGAGCGCCGCCCACCGCGACGGCGGTCGGCAGCGCGATGTGGTCCGCGACGTCGACCTGGCAGTCGCCGCCGGACAGTGCCTGGCCGTGGTCGGCCGGTCCGGTAGCGGCAAGACCACCCTCGCCCGCTGCCTCGCCGGCCTGCACGCCGCCCGCACCGGGCAGGTGTCACTGGCCGGGCAGCGCCTCGCCGCGCACCTCGACCGGCGGCAGCCGCACGAGCTCGCCGCCATCCAGTACGTGTTCCAGGACGCCCGCGCCAGCTTCGACCCGCACCGGCCCGTCCTGGACCAGACGGCCGGTCCGGCGCGACGGCTGCGCGACGCCGCACCGGAGCGGGCCCGCCGCGCCGCCCTGGAGCTGCTCGAACTGGTGGGCCTCACCGAACCCACCGTGACCCAACGGCCCGACCGGCTCTCCGGCGGCGAGCTGCACCGCGCGGCGATGGCCCGCGCTCTCGCCTGCGAGCCCCGCGTCCTCATCTGCGACGAGACCACCGCCGGGCTCGACCGGGTCACGCAGCACGGCATCCTCACACTCCTCGACGACCTGCGACGCAGCCTCCGGCTGACCGTCGTCGTGATCAGCCACGACCGCGACGTGGTGGCACACCTCGCCGACCAGATCGTCGTTCTCGACAACGGAGCCGTCGTCGACCGCGGCCCGGCCGACGCCCTGCTCACCCACCCGCACCACCCGCTGACCCGCGCGCTACTGCACACCGACCCGGCGACCGCCGCGGCACCGTCGAACCCATGACCGGAGGAACCATGCAGCACCACCGACACAGCGTCGGCCCGTACGAGGTTCAGATGGCCGGCCGCGGGCACGTCACCGGAGCGCGCAGCGTCATGCTCGACACCTTCTACCGCGACTTCGGCTACGGCTACCGGCCCGACTGGCACGCCGACGTCATCGATCTCGAAGGCACCTACCTTGCCCCGCAACACCACGCCCTGTTCGTCGCCACCAAGGGCGACGAGGTCGTCGGCACCACCGCGGTACGCGCCGCCGCACCGAAGAGCCCACCCCACCCGCGCTTCCTCGCCCAGCGCTACCCCGAGGAGACCACCGCGCAACTGTTCCGGGTCTACGTCCGGCCCGAACACCGGCGCTGCGGCCTCGCCCGGGCACTCGTCGGCCTCGCCATCGAGTTCGTCACCCGGCAACCCCGCTACCGGGCGCTCTATCTGCACACAGACACCCGCATCGACGGCGCCGAACCGTTCTGGCGGAGCATGGCGACGCCGATCCACGACCCGCGCGACGGACGTGACGACACCTACCAGACCGTCCACTTCGAGATACCGCTGCCCGGCCGTTCCGGGTAGCCACCCTCCCCGCGGCTCAGCCCTTGACCGCGCCCGCGGTGAGCCCCTCGGTCAGGAAGCGCTGGCCGAAGGCGTACATGACCACCACCGGGATGCTGACGAGCAGCGACGCGGCGGCGAGCTGTCCCTGCGGTACGACGTCCCCGACGATCATCGACTGCATTCCGACCGGAAGCGTCTTGTACTCGTCCTTGGTGATGAACACGAAGGCGAAGAGGAACTCGTTCCAGGCGTTGGTCAGGGTGAACAGCGCGACCGCGAGCAGCCCCGGCTTGGCCAGCGGCAGCATCACCCGACCGAAGGCCTGCAGCCGGGTGCAGCCGTCGACCAGCGCGGCCTCCTCCAGTTCGACGGGGATCGAGGCGAAGTACCCGGTCAGCAGCCAGGTGGCGAACGGCAGGGTGAAGGTCGGGTAGGTCACCACCAGCGACCACAGCGAGTCGGTCAGCCGGACCCCGATGAGCAGTTGGTAGAGCGGGATGAACAGCAGCGCGCCCGGCATGACGTAGGTGATCAGCACCGTGACGGTGAAGTTCTGCGCGCCGCGGAACCGCAACCGGGCCAGCGCGTAGCCGGCCAGGGCGGCGCAGACCAGGGCCGCCGCGGTGGAGGCCGCGGAGACCAGCAGCGTGTTCACGTACCAGCGGCCGAACGGCTTGGTGGCGAAGAGGTCGGTGAACTGCTGCGTCGTCCACGGCGTCGGCCACAGGTCGTTGGCGCGCATGACGATCTGGCCCTCGGACTTGAAGGCCGTGACCGCGATCCAGTACAGCGGGGCCAGCACGAAGAGGAGCAGCAGGGCCAGCGCGAGGCCCCTCCCCAGCCCCGAGACCACCGATGATGCCCGGCTGCGTCCCCAGGCGGCCAGCGCCGAGACCACCCGGCCGACCACCGCCAGGACCAGCGCCAGCACCCCGAGGACCACCGCCGACTTCCAGAAGATGTCCGGTGACGCCCAGGCCAGCAGGGCGGTGACCACCGCGGTGATGACCCACGGCAGGGCCCGGCGCGCCGCCGTGACCCGCCGCGCCGTCCAGACCCGTCGTGGCCGGGCCGGGCGCGCCCGCCGGGCCCGGAGCCGGGGCAGGTCGTTGCCGGCATCCCGGCGCAGCAGCCGGACCAGGAGGAACACCAGCCCGCCGATGACCGGCAGCATCACCAGGGTGACCGCCGCCCCGGCGCCGTACTGCAGTTGCAGGATGGCCTTGGAGTAGGCGACCAGCACGTACGGAGCGGTGGCGTTGCCCGGGCCGCCCTGGGTCAGCAGCCAGATGAGGTCGAAGTTGTTGAACGTCCAGATCGACGACAGCGTCACCGTCACGGTGATCACGTGGCGCAGCCCGGGCAGGGTCACGTTGACGAACCGCTGCCAGGGCGAGGCGCCGTCGACGGTCGCCGCCTCGTACAGGTCCGCCGGGATGGCCTTCAGCCCGGCGAGGAACGCGACGGTGAAGAACGGCACCCCCTTCCACACGTTGACGCCGATCACCGACGGCATGGCCAGCGAGGCGTCGGAGAGCCAGCCGGCGGGCCAGCTGTCGACCAGGTGCAGGGTGACCAGCAGCGGCCCGATCCCGGACTCGGTGAGCAGCAGGTTGACGCTGCCGAAGATCGGGTCGAGCAGCGAGCGCCAGCTGAACGCGGTGACCACGGTCGGCACCACCCACGGCAGCAGGAGCAGCCCGGCCAGCACGGCCCGGCCCCGACGCCGGTGGTGCAGCAGCAGGGCCGCACCCAGCCCCAACACCACCTTGAAGATCTCCGCGTACGCGGTGAAGACGAACGAGTTCACCACGCCGGTGTGGAACTGCCTGTCGTCGATCAGGGCGAGGTAGTTGGCCAGCCCGACGAAGACGCTCTCCTGGCCGTGCCGTTCGGTCGTGCTGGTCACCACCGACCAGGCGATCGGCAGCAGCACGAGCACACCGACCAGCACTGCCGTGGGGGCCAGGAACAGGGCCGCCAGTCGCCAGTCGCGACCCAGCCGGCGCTGGGTCGCAGTGAGGGAGCCGGCCCCCGGCGGCGTACGCGAACCCGCCGCCGGGGCCGGTGCCGGACGGACCGACGTCACTGCGGCTGCCCCTGCTGGGTGAAGATCTGCACCATCTTGTCGTGGGCGGTCCGCACGGCCTGGGCAGGCGACGTGCCCTGGATGACCTCCTGCATCATGTCGGTGAGGACGTAGGCACCGACCGCGGCCTGCTGACCGGCGCTGGCCTTCTGCGGGAACTGCAGGCCGTTCTTCGTGGTGAGCGGCAGCGACAGCTCGGTGATCTTGCGCATGATGGGGAACGCCGGGTCGCCGCTGGTGAAGAAGGGATCGGCGTCCCAGACCTTCTGCCAGGCCGGCAACGCCAGACCGGGCGCCTCCTTCGCCACCCCGGCCAGCGCGGGCGCGGTGATCAGGTACTGCGCCAGAAGCTTGGCCAGGTCGGGGTTCTTGGCACCCTTGAAGATGACGAACGCCTGGGACTGGCCGAGGAGCAGCGGGTTGTCGGTGGCCGGCCCGATGCAGTCCGCGAAGACGTGGGTGTTGTCGTAGACGGGGTTCTTCTTCGTCTTGGAGTCCGCGTAGACGCTGAACTGGTTGCGGGTGTAGCCGAGGATGCCGGCGAGCCAGTTCTCGTTGTTGCTGGAGTCGGTCCAGGCCGCCACCCCCGGCGGCAGCATCGGCTGGTACTTGGCGTTGGTGTAGAGGTCGCCGAGGAAGGTCACCGCCTGCACGGTCTCGGGAGAGTTGAACATGACCTTCGTACCGTCGTTGGACGCGATCGCTCCGCCGTAGGAGTTGATCAGTGCCTCGATCATGCCGTTGGCGTCGCCGGACCGGTTCACCGTCATGCCCCAGCCGAACCGACGCTTGCCCGGATCGGAGATCTCCAGGCAGAGGTCCCGCAGCTCCTCCCAGCTGTAGATCTCCTTCGGCGTGATGCCCTTCTCCTGCATCCAGTCCTTGCGCAGGAACGACCCGATCCCGATGAAGTGGTAGGGGATGGCGAACCACCGGCCGTCGAAGACGCAGAAGTTCTTGGACTCGGCGGTGGGCTCACCGTACTTCGCGGTCAGCGCCTCGACGACGTCCGTCACATCCTCCAGGTCGCCGAGCGCGTGGAACTGGGCGACGAACCGCGAGTTGGTCATGAACGCCAGGTCCCGCGCCACGCCGCCCTTCACCTCGGCGTCGATCTTGGCGACGATGTCACCGGCGTCCGCCTGCACCAGACTGTTCTCGATCGTGGTGCCGGTGCTGTCGGCGAACTTCTTGACCGAACTGTCGAGCGCCGCGTTGGCCGCCTCCGAGTAGAGCCGCTGCGACAGCATCCCCATCGAGGAGCCCTTCAGCGACCCGGCGGCGTCGATCAGCTCCTGGGGAACGTCCGCCGCCGGCGGCGGGGTCGACTCGGAACCGGCTCCGCACGCGGCCAGTCCGGCCGCACCGACCAACCCCACCCCCAGCCCCAGAAATTCGCGCCGGGACCGCACCAGGTTGTCCTTCATGGCCCTGCCTCCTTCGTCTCGCCGCCACGCGCCGAAGGGGGAAGCCTGCCGCCTCCCTTGTAGACACCTGCGAACCGCACACTAGGACGATCGGTGGTCACAGGCCGCCTCGGCCGCGCAGTCATCGGAAAGTTGTCCCGGTGCGCGGCGGGCCCTCCCCGTCTTGCCCCGAGTCACACACGCCCTCCGGCCAGGGACGTCGGCCCGGCCGGCGGTGCGCTCACTTTACACATTTCGGATAGGCACGCCTAGAGACAGAGGGAAATGCTTCGATTACCGTCACCAGGCTCGTGACCCGGTACCCAGGCGGCGTACCTCGTCCCGGAAGAGGCTGGACCAGCTACGATCGTGATGGCCTGCCGAGACCGCTTCGCACCGGGGAGCCCGCTTGTCCCATCCCACCGTCCTGGCGCAGGCTCGCACGGATTCCAAGCTGCCGTCCGACGTCGGGACCACCCGCGTCGGTACCGGATAGGCCGACGAACCGGTGCTGTTCCGATCCGAGATCCTCGACGGCATCCGAGCGGGCCGAATCTCCGTGGCGTTCCGCCGGTGGCGGCAGGCCCGGGTACGGCCGGGCAGCCGAATCCGCACCGCGGTCGGCATCGTCGAGGTTCGGTCCGTGCACGAGGCGAGCCTGGACGCGATCTCCGAAGACGAGGCACGCCAGGCCGGTTATCCGTCCACCGACGCGCTCCGCGCCGACCTGCCTGACCGAGATGACCTGCTGCTGTTCCGCATCGGCATCGGGTACGCCGGATCCGATCCCCGGGTGATCCTGCGCGATCAGGACCAGCTCAGCCCGGACGAGTTCGCGTTGATCGCCACCCGGCTGGCCCGGCTGGACGGCTCCACCGCCCGCGGCCGATGGACCCGCCGTGTGCTGGCCGCGATCGCCGCACACCCGGGTCGACGCGCGGTCGAGTTGACCGAGCTGGCCGGGTATCCGGCCACCGAGGTCTTCAAACGGGACGTACGAAAGCTCAAGGAGCTCGGGCTGACCGAGAGTCTGGACGTGGGCTACCGGCTTTCACCACGCGGCCGCGCGGTCGTCGAGCTCCTCGGCTGGCCCGATCCCCCCCAACCCGGCGCCGTCGCAGACCTCGGGGTCGGACGACGGGTGACGGACCCTTGAGCCGCACCCGGCCAGACACCGCACCGCACCGGGCGTGACCGGGCGGTCGGCGGTCGGGCGTAGTGCCGCTTGCGGAGACACGTGCGCCATCTGCGTTTACCGACCCGATCGGCGGGAACGGCCAACCGATGAGCTTGCGGGTGGTGGTGGTCGGCGCGACCGGAAACGTCGGGACGAGTCTCGTCGAGCGGCTCGGCAGTGACCCGGCGGTGGGCACGATCATCGGGGTCGCCCGGCGACCGCCCGGGTGGCAAGCGCCGAAGACCGAGTGGACCAGCGCCGACATCGTCACCGCCGACCTGGCTGAGATCTTCGCCGGGGCCGACGTCGTGGTGCATCTCGCCTGGCTCTTCCAGCCCACCCACCGGCCGCTGACCACCTGGCGGGTCAACGTCGTCGGCGGACGCCGGGTCTTCGCAGCGGCCGCCCGGGCCGGCGTGCCGGCGCTGGTTTACGCCTCGTCGGTCGGCGCGTACTCGCCGGGGCCGAAGGACCGGCCGGTGGACGAGAGCTGGCCGACCGACGGCTGGCCGATCGCCGGGTACACCCGGGAGAAGGCGTACCTGGAGCGGGTTCTGGATGCCTTCGAGCGGCAGTATCCGCAGACCCGGGTGGTGCGGATGCGGCCCGGGTTCATCTTCAAGCGGGAGGCGGCCAGCCAGCAGCGCCGGCTCTTCATGGGCCCGCTGCTGCCGGGCGGGCTGGCCCGGGCGGGGCTGGTGCCGATCCTTCCCGACCTGCCGGGGCTGCGGTTCCAGGCGCTGCATTCGGCGGATGCCGCCGAGGCGTACCGGTTGGCGGTGCACCGCGACGTGCGCGGCGCGTTCAACCTGGCCGCCGGGCCGGTCGTCGACGGCGCTCTCCTCGCCGACCTGCTGCGGGCCCGATCGGTACGCCTGCCGTCCGGTCCGATTCGCGCGGCGCTCGCGCTCGCCTGGCACCTGCACCTGGTGCCGGCGTCGCCGCACCTGTTCGACGCGGTGCTCCGGGTGCCGATCATGGACACCACCCGGGCCAGCACCGAGCTCGGCTGGACCCCACGGCACACCGCCCGGGAGGCGCTCGGGGAGTTCCTGCAGGGACTGCGGACCACCGACGGAATGCCGACGGCGCCGTTGACGCCGCAGCTGACCGGCGGCCGGCTCGCCGAGGCCGGCACCGGGGTGGGCGAGCGCCCCTGATCGGATCGTGAAGCCGACCGGCCCTCAGGTCAGCGGGACGACGTAGGAGTCGACGCGGGCGATCAGCCCGTTGCGGAACGTGAAGAGGTCGTTGAAGGCGAACCGGAACGGCCCGTGGTCGACGCTGACCCCGCGCCCCTCGCCGGTGGTCACGACGACCGGCCCGTCCACGAGGACCCGGTGCACGTCGAGTTCGGGGCTGCCGGTGAACGCCGGGTTCTCGATCTCGCTGTCGAACGCCACCTTGCCGCGGGTGGTCCGGTGGCCGTGGATCACCCATTCGACGTCGTCGGTGAGGGTGGCGAGGATCCGCGGGTGGTCGCTGGCGCGGAAGCCGGCGAAGTATTCCGCGACGAGGTCGCGCTGGGATGGCTGGGTCATCGGATTCTCCGTCTCGGTGTGGCTCGGTGGTCGGCGCAGGTGCGCGGCGAGGGCGTCGAGGATCGAGGCGAGCCCGTTGGCCGCCTGGGCGGTCCGCAGCTCGGGCGGGAGCCGGCGCTGGTGCACGGTGAGCACCGTGCCGTCCGCGACGGGGCGGATCTGCACGGTCGTCCGCAGGCCGGTGACCGGTTCGTCGAAGACGAGCTCGCGCGGCGGGGCGATGGTCACGTAGACGAACCGGAGCCGGCGGGTCGCGCCGTCCGGCGCCTGGGTGTCGAGCGCGAACTCACCACCGGGACGCAGGTCGACGGTGACCGACTCCGGGTCCACGGTGGCATGCGAACCACCCCAGAACGCGGCGATGCTCGCCGGTGAGACGAAGGCGGCCCAGACCCGTTCCGGCGGCACCGGGAGCTGGCGCTCGGCGATCAGCTCGTCGCCGCGCAGCTCGGCGGTCACCGGGCGCGCTCCTCGTCGGTCAGGTGTCTGGTCAGGGCGTCCAGCCGGTCGTCCCAGGTGCGGCGTTGCTCGTCGATCCAGGCGCCGAGCAGCGACAGCTGCTCGGCGCGCAGTCGGCAGGGCCGCCGGGTGCCTTCGCGCCGCTGCTCGACCAGGCCGCACCGGCGCAGGACGCCGACATGGTGGGAGATCGCCTGTTGGGTCAGGTCGAACGGTTCGGCGAGTTCGCCGACGGTGGCGTCGCTGAGCGCCAGGCGCGCCACGAGTGCCCGGCGGACGGGGTCGCCGAGCGCGGCGAAGGCCAGGTCGAGCGTGGTCATGACGCGACCTTAACACAAACAGGTGCTTGTGCAAACGATTGCTTGTTGATGCGGTCCGGCCGTCCGGCGAGCCCGGAAATGCCTGACTCACCACTGGTTCATGTGGAGTGTCGGACATCATCCTCACCCCCGTCGAAAGTGGACCCGCCTGCGTAACCTCCTGCCTGGGGAGGTGATGCATGGCCGATCGGCGGGCGGAGGCGGAGTCGAGCGGGTTCGTACCGGCCGCGGCCGAGGTCCGTACCACGCAGGACCTGGCCCGGCTGCTGCGTGAACTGCGCCGGCGGGAAGCCCGGCAGGAGGGCGCAGCGCCGCTTACCTACCGCGCGCTGGCCGCGAAGACCGGCTGGTCGCGGGGCATCCTCGGCGAGTACTTCCGGGGCCAGGTCCTCGCCCCCACCGACCGCTTCGACGTACTGATCCGGGTGCTCGGGGCGACCCCGGCCGAGCAGCGGGCACTGGCCACGGCACGGGACCGGATCGAGGAGGAACGCCGCCGGCCGGCCCGCGCCACCGCCGGGCCCGACGAACCGGGCATTCCCCGGCAACTGCCGCCGGCCCCGTCCGGTTTCGTCGGCCGCCAGGCCCAGCTCGCCCAACTCGACGCCCTGCTGGATCCGGACCGACGCGGGCCGGCCGCCCCGGTCGCCGTCCTCTCCGGGACCGCCGGCGCCGGCAAGACCACCCTCGCGGTGCACTGGGCGCACCGGGTCCGCGACCGCTTCCCCGCCGGTCAGCTCTATCTCGATCTGCGCGGCTTCGCCCCCAGCGGTCCGGCGATGGCGGCCGACGAGGCGGTACGCAGCTTCCTGGAGGCGCTCGGCGTCCGGCCGGAGCGGCTACCGGTCAACCTGGCGGCGCAGGTCGGCCGCTACCGGAGCCTGCTGGCCGACCGTCGGGTGCTGATCGTCCTCGACAACGCGCACGACGCCGATCAGGTCCGGCCGCTGCTGCCCGGCACCGACACCTGCCTGGTGGTGGTGACCAGCCGAAGCCAGCTCTCGGGCCTGGTCGCCGCCGAGTGCGCCCGGCCGATCGAGGTGGACCTGCTCACCCCCGCCGAGGCGGGCGAACTGCTGACCAACCGACTCGGCCCGGAGCGGATGACCGGTGCGGCACCGGCCACCAGCCAGATCGTCGAGCGGTGTGCCCGGCTGCCGCTGGCGCTGGCCGTGGTGGCCGCCCGGGCCGCGGCCCATCCGCGGTTCCCGCTCGCAGTCCTGGCCCGGGAGCTCACCGAGTCGAGCCACGGCCTGACCCCGTTCGAGGGCGGCGACCCCAGCACCGACGTCCGGGCGGTGTTCTCCTGGTCGTACCGGCAGTTGTCGCCCGAGGCCGGGCGGCTGTTCCGGCTGCTGGGGCTGGCACCGGGACCCGACATCAGCACCGCCGCGGCCGCCAGCCTCGCCGGCATCCCGCTCGACCGCGGCCGCCGGCTCCTCACCGAGCTGGGCCGGGCCCACCTGGTGGCCGAGCACTCTCCCGGTCGGTTCACCTTCCACGACCTGCTACGCGCCTACGCCGCGGAACTGGCCGGGAGCACCGATCCGGCCGACGACCGTCGCGACGCGGCCCGCCGATTCCTGGACCACCTGCTGCACACCGCACACGCCGCGGCCCTGCTCCTGCAGCCGGGACGGGACCCGATCGTCATCGCCGCCGCGCAGCCCGGCTGTCGGCCGGAGCGCCCCGCCGACTACCGCGAGGCATTCGCCTGGTTCACCGCCGAACACCGCACCCTGCTGGCCGCCGCCGGCTACGCGGCCGAGACCGGACACCACGCGTACGCCTGGCAGCTCGCCTGGACGATGGTGGACTTCTTCCAGCGTCGCGGTCACTGGCACGACCAGGCCACCACCCAGCGGGCCGGACTGGCCGCGGCCCGACTGGCCGGCGACCGGGCCGGCCAGGCCAACACGCACCGGGACCTGGCCCGCGCCTACGCCCGGCTGCACCGGTACGCCGAGGCGGATACCCACTTCCGGTACGCCCTGGACCTGTTCGAGGAGTTGTCCGACCTGCCCGGCAAGGCCCGGACCCACCGGGCGCTGGGCTCCATGTTGGACGTGCAGGGCCGGCATCACGACGCGCTGCACCACGCCCGGCAGGCCCTCGACCTCTACCGCGCCGCCGGCGACCTGGTCGGGCAGGCCAGCACGCTGAACGCGGTCGGCTGGGCGCACGCCATGCTCGGCGACAACCGGCAGGCGCTGGCCTACTGCCAGCGGGCCCTGCCGCTGCTGCGGCGCACCGGCGACCGGCACGGCGAGGCGAACACCTGGGACAGCCTCGGGTACGCCCACCACCAGCTCGGCGACTACCCCGAGGCGGTGCGCTGCTATCAGCGGTCGCTGGCGATGTACCGGGAGATCGGCGAGCAGTACGACGAGGCGGACACCCTCACCCGACTCGGCGAGACCCATCTCGTCGCCGGCCAGCCCGGGGCGGCCCGGCAGGTCTGGCGGCGGGCGCAGGAGATCCTGGACCAGCTCGGCCATCCCGCCGCCGAGAAGGTCCGCGCCCGGCTGGCCCGGCTGGGCTGACCGCCGCCGGTCGGCCGCGCCGTGAATCCGGCTCCGCCCGGGACATCGGGCGGGGCGACTGGCGTGTCCGGCCGGGTACCGGCAGCATGGCTGCGTGTCTCAACCCTCCTTCCTCGCCAGCGCCTCGTCGGAGGCCAAGCAGCTCTACGACGCGGGCGACCCGGCCGGTGCCCGCCGGTTGCTCGCCGACGCGATCGACGCGGCGCGGCCGGCGTACGGCGAGGACCACCCGGAACTGCTCGCCACCGCGCACCTGCTCGCCCGGCTGCACCGGGAGGCCGACGATCCGGCCGCCGCCCGGCGGGTGCTGGAGGAGGCGCTGGCGGCCGGCGAACGACGGTGGGGCGACTCCGACGCCCTGCTGCTGGGGATCTCGTTCGACCTGGCGACCGTCGCGGAGGAGCTGGGAAACCGGCACGAGGCGCGCAAGAACTTCGCCCGGGTCGCCAGCGTCGGCCCGGCCGTGCTCGGCGCCGATCACTGGACGGTCATCGCCGCCCGCGACTACCTCGGCGACGCCGCCCCCCAGCCCGCCACCGCCCCGCCCGACCAGCACCTCGGGCCGCCGCAGGTCCACGCCGGGCCGACGCAGGCCCAGGCCGGGCCGACGGCGTACACCGACACCCCCGCCCCGGTCCAGGCGGACCCGCCGCCCTGGCAGGACCTGCCACCGCAGGCCGATCCGGCACCTTGGCAGCAGCCGCCACCGCAGGCCGATCCGGCACCTTGGCAGGAACCGACGCCGCAGACCGACCCCGCACCGTGGCAGCAGCCGCCACCGACCGAGCCGACACCGTGGCAGCAGCAGCCGCCGCCGCAGGCCGGTCCGGTGCCGTGGCAGGAGCCGGCGCGGCCGGTCCAGCCGCTGTCGCCGTACCCGATGGTCATGCCGGACGCCCCACTGTCCGCCGGCCCGCCCGCGCCGGCCGGGTCCCGGGGCCGGGGCGCGGCGATCGCCGCCTCGGTGGCCGCCGCGGCCGCCGTGTTCGCCGCCGCGGTGGTGGTGGTCGTGGCCGTGATCGGCAACTCCCCGCCGACGCCGGGTCCGGACGCCGGCCAGACCGCCGGGCCGGATGGCGGATCCAGCCCGGTCGGGGAACCGCCGACCAGGCTGCGGCTACGGGACGATTCGGCGACGATCACCATCAGCTGGGTCGATCCGACCGGCGGGACGGTGCCGTTCGTGGTGGCCGGCGGCCGGGCCGGTCAGTCGCTCGGCGCGCTGGCGACGGTCGATCCGGGCGAGACCAGCTTCACGGTGAACGGGCTCAACTCCCGGTTGGACTACTGCTTCACGGTGCTGGCGGTCTACGGCACCGACGAGTTCTCGACCTCCGAACAGGTCTGCACCTCCCGGACCGGCTCACCCAGCCCGCGCTGACGGCCCAGGATGATCCACAGTGGCGGGCCGCACCACTACCCCGCTGACCTGGGACACCGACTGTGGAGTGTGAAAGTTATCCACAGCACGCACCATCTGTATCCACAGCCCCGACGCGCGGGTTCCCCCCCGTTCCACCCAGGTCATAGGATGGCACCCGGTCTCGGGGGGAGGTCCGCTGTCAACGGCGGCCCATCCGGCCCGATCGCGAGCGGTGGGAGGGGCGGCCGGCTGTGGTCACCACGGGCAACGGCAGCATGGACAGCGACGGCAAGGCCGCGGGCGACGCCTTCGCCGGCGGGTCCGGAGCGGGTGACGGCAACCCGACACCGGTCGGCCCGGCGGCCCGCCGGGGCCTGCGTCGGGGTGGGCTGGTCACCGTCGCCACCGTCGCGGCGCTGGTCGCCGCGATGGGCCTGACGGTGCTCGGGCTCGGCGCGGCGGACAACGCCGTGGCCAGCTACGACGCCAGCTCCTGGCTGTGGAGCACGGCCCGCGGCGAGCTGGCCCGGGTCAACGGGATCACCGGCCGGGTGGACACCCGCACCGAGGTGCCGCAGGCCCGCAGCCACCCGGTGCAGATCACCCAGACCGACCGGCTGCTGGTCCTGCGCGACCTGCGGACCGGGCAGGTCAGCTCGCTCGACCTCGCCACCCTGCAGATCACCGCCACCACGAAGACCACCGCCGGGCTCGGCGTCAACGTGGTGCTGCACGAGGAGTCCGCGTTCGTCGTGGACTCGGTGCAGGGCATCGTCCGGCAGCTCGATCCCCGGTCGCTGGTGCCGGTCGGCGAGCCGGTGCGCTTCCCACCCGGTACCACCGCCGGCTCCTTCGACGGCGCCGGCCGGCTCTGGGTCGCGGTGCCCGGCGAGGGCACCGTCACCGCGATCACACCGGCCGTGCCGACCAGCCCGGCCGGCGGGGCGGGGGCGGGGGCGAACCCCGAGCGGGTACGCACGATCACGGTCGCCGATCCCAGCCACGACCTGCGGATCACCACCCTGGACGACGGTGTCGCGGTGCTGGACCGCACCACGAACGTGCTGACCCTGGCCCGCGGCGACGACGATCCCCGGCAGCTCCAGCTCGAACTGGGCGCACTGGGTGATCTGCCGCCGCACACCAGCGGTGATCTGGTGCTGGTCACGGTCCCCGAGCAGCGCCGGGTCCATGTGATCGGCGCCGACGGCGAACGGTTCCGGTTCGAGGTGCCCGGCGACGGCACCGGGATCGACCCGGCGGTGCCCTGGGCCGGCCGGTTCTACTGCGCGGACGGGGCCACCGGGACCGTGCACGCCTTCGACGGCGAGGGCCGGCCGGTTGCGCCGGTGACGCTGCCCGGCGCCAACGGTCCGCTGGAGCTGGAGATCCGGGAGAACCACCTCTTCGTCAACGCGCCCAACGCGGCCACCGCCCGGGTCATCGACGACAAGCACGTGATCCGCGAGGTCGACAAGTTCGCCAACGACGTGCTCGGCGGAGACCCGCCACCGGCCCCGCCACCGCCGCCACCGCCGCGCAAGCCCACGGTCAGCAAGCCGAGTGCGCCGCGCAGCGTGAAGGCGTCCGCCGGGAACGGGGAGGCGCGGGTGAGCTGGCAGCCGGCGGCCGCCAACGGTTCGGCGATCACCCGGTACGTGGTGACCGGCGACGGCCGCAGTTTCGACGTCGGGGCCGACCAGCGGTCGATCGAGATCACCGGGCTCACCAACGGCGAGACGTACCGGTTCTCGGTACACGCCGTGAACGGCAAGGGCGCCGGCCCGACCAGGATGAGCAACCCGGTGGTGCCGACCTCCGAGGTGCCGGACGCACCCGAGAGCGTCACCGCCCAGGAACGCCCGGACGGCACGGTACTGGTGAGCTGGCCGGCCGCCAACGGCCAGGGCTACAAGATCACCCGGTACGCGGTGACGGCGGTCTCCGCCGGCAGCAGCGCGCCGGCCGGCGAGTCGACCAGGACCGAGTTCGTGGTCCCGGCCGGCGCCCTGGAGTACGGCAACCAGTACGCCTTCACCGTCATCGCGATAAACGAGAAGGGCGGTGGCTCGGAGGCGTCGCCGGTGAGCAACAGCGTCGTACCGTTCACCACCCCGGCCGCACCGACCGGGCTGCGGGCCGCCACGGTGGCCGGGTCACGCGGCACCATCTCGGTCGCCTGGACGCCGCCGGCCGACAACGGCCGCCCGATCACCGGCTACCTGGTCCAGGTCGGCGACAACCGCACCGAGGTGACCGGCACCCAGACGACCGTGGGAGGGCTGGGCGACGGTCAGAACGTCACCGTACGGGTGCAGGCGGTGAACGAGGCCGGCGCCGGGACGGTGGGGACCACCACGGCCCGCACGGTGGCCCCGCCGAGGGTGACGGTGACCGGCAGCTCCGCCGACCCGACCTCGGTCACCGTCAGCTTCACGGTGGACGCCGGCGGCGGCCAGGCCACCTGCACGCTCACCCCGGCCGGGCGGCCGGCGGTGGCGGGCAACTGCTCCAGCATCCGGGCCACCGGACTGACCCCGAGTACGGCGTACAACCTCACCGTCACCGCCACCAACGCGGCTGGCAGCGCCACCGCCACCCGGTCGCAGACCACCGCGTCGGTCTTCGGGGTCGCCACCTGCCGCAACGGCCAGTCCGGCGAGACCGCGACCTACTGTGACCGCGACGTCGCCGGCCGCAACGGCAACGAGATCTTCTCGGTCACCCGGCAGGACAACGACCGGCAGGTCGGCTGGGCCCGCCCCGGCACCCGACTCAAGGCGTTCTGCAAGGCGCGCGGTGAGGAGGTCTACGCCTACATCTACAACAACGACAAACGCAGCACCTGGTGGGTCCGGGTCGAGTACGAGGGCCGCAACTACATCCCGTGGGCCTGGCTCAACCTGGAGGGTGGCGACGACATCAACGTCCTGCCGACCTGCTGACCGCACCGCCACGAAGGAGCGTCCATGGGGAACAGCCACGAGCCGCTGACCCAGCACGAGGTGCAGGGTTTCGCCCACCTGGCCGCCCGGCTCGCCGAGAACGTCAACGCGGTGGTGCTGGGCAAGCCACAGGTGGTCCGGCTCGCGCTCACCGCGCTCTTCGCGCAGGGTCACGTGCTGCTGGAGGACGTGCCGGGCGTGGGCAAGACCACCCTGGCGCGGGCGGTGGCGGCCACCGTGCACGGCCAGTGGCGACGGATCCAGTTCACCCCGGACCTGCTCCCCTCCGACGTCTCCGGGGTGACCATCTTCAACCAGTCCACCCGCGGCTTCGAGTTCCACCCGGGGCCGGTCTTCGCAAACATCGTCATCGCCGACGAGATCAACCGCGCCTCCCCGAAGACGCAGTCGGCGCTGCTGGAGGTGATGGAGGAGCGCACCGTCACCGTGGACGGGGTGCGGCACGGCGTACCCCAGCCGTTTCTGGTGGTGGCCACCCAGAACCCGGTCGAGATGGACGGCACCTACCGGTTGCCGGAGGCGCAGCTCGACCGGTTCCTGATGAAGCTCTCGATCGGCTACCCGGACGAGGCGATCGAGATCGAGGTGCTGCGCGGCGCCCCGGTCCGCTCGCCGGAGGCGCTGCCCGCGATCACCGACACCGCGACCGTCGGCGAGATGGTCCGGATGGCGCAGCGGGTACACATCGCCGACCCGCTCTACGCGTACGCGGTGCGGCTGGCGGCGGCGACCCGGAGCCACCCGCAGGTGCGGGTGGGCGTCAGCCCCCGGGGGGTGATCGCGCTGACCCGGGCCGCCTGCGCGTACGCGCTCACCGACGGCCGGGGCTGGATCCTGCCGGAGGATCTCAAGACGCTCGCCGAACCGGTCTTCGCGCACCGCATCCTGCTCACCCCGGATGCCCAGGTACGCGGACTCACCGCCAGCGAGGTGCTCCGCGAGGCGGTCGACTCGGTGCCGGTGCCGCTACCCACCGGCCAGGTCGCCGCCGGCCAGCCCGCCGCCGCCCAGCCGCCACCCACCGGCCCCCCGAGCGCCGGACACGCGGGCGCCAGTCACGCGGGCGCCAGTCACGCGGGCGCCAGTCACGCGGGCGCCAGTCACGCGGGCGCCAGTCACGTGAGCGCCGGACACGCGGGCGCCAGTCATGTGAGCGCCGGACACGCGGGTGCCGGCCGTACCGTCGCCAGTAATCCGGTCGCCAGCCGTCCGCTGGGTCAGGTGACTAGCGGTCCGCTCGCCGCCGCCGGCACCTCGGAACCGTACTGACCGGATGGCCAGAGCACCTCGATGAGGATCACCGCCCGCGGCATCGGTCTGCTGGTCGCCGCCGCTGTCCTGCTCGGCACCGGTTTCGGCTTCGGCTATGTCGAGTTGACCCTGCTCGGGGCCGCCGCCACCGTCGCGGCCGCCTGCGCGATCGGATACGCGGCCTGGCGGCCCCGGCTGGCCGTCCACCGGACGGCCGACCCGGACCGGGTCGGCCGGGGCGAACCGGCCGCCATGACGCTCACCGTCCGCAACCGCGACCGGCTGCGCGCGGCCAGCCTGGTGGCCGAGGACCGGTGCGGCAGCCGCCGGGTGGCGGTACCGCTGCTGAAGCTGCGCCCTGGCCGGGACACCGTCGTGCGCTACCCGGTCCCGACCCACCGGCGGGGGGTCATCACCGTCGGGCCGCTGCTGGTCACCGGCGAGGACGCACTCGGTCTGGTGCGGGTGGCCCGCTCGCACGGCGGGTCGGTCGAGATCTGGGTGCACCCCCGCGTCCACCACCTCGCCGCGGTACCGTCCGGCGTGGCCCGCAGCCTCGACGGACGGATCGACCGGGTGCCGCACGGCTCGATCACCTTCGACTCACTGCGGGAGTACGTGGTCGGCGACGAGCTGCGGCGGGTGCACTGGCGCACCAGCGCGCGCATCGGTGAACTGATGGTCCGCGAGCACGTGGACACCAGCCTGCCGCGGATCGTGGTGCTGCTCGACAACCGCGCCGCCGCCCATCCCGACCGGGTGGCCGGGGTGGCCGAGACGTTCGAGTCGGCCTGCGAGGCCGCGGCGTCGGTGGTCGTGGCGGCCCGCCGCGACGACCTGCCGGTCACCCTGGCCCTGGTCGCCCCCGAGCCCGCCCCGACGGACACCGGCACCACCCCGGCCGACGCCAACTTTCTGGACCGGCTCGCCGCGGTCGAGCTGCGCCCGGCCGGTCAGGGGGCGGACGATCCGTTGCGGGCCACCACCAACCGCCTCCGCCAGGAGCGGCTCGGGGACACCCTGGTCTTCCTCACCGGTCCCGGCGCCGCGCCGGATCTCGGCTACCTCGGCGGGCTGCGCGGCGCGTACCCGTCGGTGGTGGTCGGGATGTTCGGAGCCGCCGGCGTGGCGCCGGCCGCGGCGGCCGGCATGGTGCTGCTCGACGTGCCGGACGGCGCCGCCTTCGCCGCCGAGTGGGACGGTGTCCGCCGATGGTGAGGGTGCTGCGGGCGCTGCCGGTGCCGCTCGCGCTGATCGCCGTACTCGGCCTGGCCGGCCTGGTACTCGGCCGCATCTACGCCGACCCGTTGCTGACCCAGCTGGTGCTCGGGGCGGCGATGGGCTCGGTCGGGGTGAGCGCCGCCGCCCGCCGGGCACCGTCCTGGCTGGTGGCGCCGGTGTCGATCGGCGCGCTGGCCGGCTACACCACGCTGGCGCTGCTGCTGGCCGCCCGGCGCGCCGCGCTGACCGGTGACCTGGCCGACGTGCTGGCCGAGGCCGCCCGCAACGGCATCCCCCGGCTGCTCACCGCGCTGATCCCGGTCGAGCCCGTGCCGGACACCGTGCTGGTCCCGCTGGTGGCCACCTGGCTGGCCGGGCTGGCCGGCGCGGAGGTGGCGCTGCGCGCGGGTCGTACCCTGCTCGGCTTCCTGCCGCCCGTGCTGCTCTACGCCGGCGCCGTCTACGTGGTCGGCCCGAACGCCGACCCGGCGATCTGGCCGAGCGTCGCGGTGGCCGCGGCGCTCGCGGTCGGACTGGCGGCCACCGCACGGACCGCACCCGCCGGCCCGGCCGGGGGCCTGTCGGCGGTCGCGACGGGCGACGGCACCGCGCCGGTCGGTCAGCCGCCACCGGACGCCGGGGAACCCGGCAGCCGTCGCGATCCGGTCCGCGCCGCCCTCCGGTTGCGCTCCGTCGCCGGCACGGCCGCCGGACTCGCCGTGGTGATCGGGCTCTCCGCCGCGATCGCCCCGACCGTGGCCGCCCGGGTGGACCAGGCCCCGGTCGACCCGCGCCGGTACGTCCGCCCGCCGGAACTCGACAGCCTCGACGAGAACCCGCTCATCCGGATCTCCGGTTGGGCACTCAATCCGGATCAGGTCCTGCTCACCGTCGAGACCAGCGCCCCGGCCACCCGCGAACCGGCCACCGAAGCACCGGCGCCCGACCAGACCGAGGCCGACCAGACCGGGGCCGCCGGACCCGGGAATGCCGGACCTGAGGCCGACGGGGCCGAGGCCGACGGAGCGGCCGTCGGCGGGCGGATCCGGCTGGCCGTACTGCCCGACTACGACGGGGTGACCTGGCGGGTCGGCGCGACCTACCGCAACGCCGGCCGGATTCTGCCGGAGCCGGAGCCGCTGCCCGGAGCCACCACCAGGACCGTCCGGCAGGACATCACGATCGCCGACCTGACCGGCCGGCTGCTGCCGGCGATTCCCACCCCGTCGGAGATCACCGGCTCCCGGGTCGCCTACGACCTGGACAGCGGGACCATCATCCGACCCGAAGGGCTCGCGCCGGGACTGCGCTACTCGGTCACCTCCCGCCAGGAACTGCCCGACCTCAACCTGCTCTCCGCCGCGAACGTGCCGGCCGGTGACCAGGTCGCCCGGGTGCTGCGGATCGAGGAGGGCGTACCGGATCCGATGCGCCGGCTGGCCGACCAACTGGCCGCCGAGAACGGCGCGCCGTACGCCCGGGCCGCCGCGATCGAGCAGTTCCTCGCCGAGCACTACCGGGTGGTCGCCGACGCGCCGAGCGGACACGCGTACCCGAATCTCGGGTTCTTCCTCTTCGGGCCCCGCAACGGCGGCGGCCAGCGCGGCACCTCCGAACAGTTCGCCGCGGCGTTCGCCGTGCTGGGCCGGTTGACCGGACTGCCGACCCGGGTGGTGGTCGGCTTCCGGACCGAGGGTTCCGGCCCGGTCCGGGCCGCCGACGCCCTCGCCTGGCCGGAGGTGCTCTTCGAAGGTCTCGGCTGGGTGCCGTTCGACCCGCTCCCCCGCCCCGACACCGTGCCCCGACCCGTCGAGGAGGATTTCCGACCCCAGCCGGAGGATCCGCCACCGCCACCGGAGGAATCCACCCCGAGCGCCAGCCCGACGCCGGCGGCCACCGCCGCGCCCGTCGCCGCGCCGCCCGGTCGAAACGCGGTGTCGACGCCGGTGCTGATCGGCGGCGGGTCCGGTGGGTTGCTGCTCCTACTCGCGGGGCTGGCGCTGACCGTGCTCTGGCTGCGCCGCGGGCTGCGGCACCGGCGGCTGTCCGGCGGCCCGCCGGACCAGCGGATCGCCGGGGCCTGGCGGGAGGTCACCGACGCGCTGCGGCTGGCCGGGCACCCGGTCCCGGGCCACCTGGCGGCGACCGAGGTGGCCGACCACGCCCGCGCCGCCGCGGCCACCGCGCACGCCATCGACGACCTGGCCGGGCTGGTCAACCTGGCCGCCTTCGCGCCCGGCCAGGCCAGCCCCGAGCAGGCCAACCGGGCCGGCGCGCTCGCGGTGGCGTACGCGGACGGGCTGCGGGCCGGGCGTCCCTGGTGGCGCCGGCTGCTCTGGTCCCTGCACCCCGGCCCGCTGCGCTGGCGCCGCTGACGGTCCCGCACCCGCCACCGCGGCCGCCCGGACAGGCCGATCCAGAGCGAGGAGGCGTCCATCTCCTCGTCACCGCAGGCGACCGAGGCCGGACCGCCGTCGGCGGAACGGAACCAGGCAGCCACCTGCCCCGCGACTGACCAGCCAGCCGTCCGTCCGAGCCGCCGAGCCAGACAGCCAGCACAGCGGGTCAGCCGTGGCGGTCCCGCAGCGAGCGCATGGCGGCCAGCCAGGCGTCCGGGTCGGCGACCTTGCGCCGGGCGTAGCCGGCCACCTCCGGGTGCGGCAGGATCAGGAAACGCTCGTCGGCGAGGCCGGCCACCACCGCGTCGGCGACCTGCTCGGGGGTGAGCACCGCGCCGGACGCCGCGGTGATCAGGGCTCCGGCGTGCCCACTGGCCAGTCCGTGGTCGAGCAACGGGGTCCGGACCCCCTGCGGGCAGAGCGCGCTGACCCGGATGCCGCGGTCGCCGTAGCTGACCGCGAGCCACTCGGCGAACCCGACGGCGGCGTGCTTGGTCACCGCGTACGGCGCGTCGCCGACCGCGGTCAGCAGGCCGGCGGCGGAGCAGGTCTGCAGCAGGTAGCCCTCGCCCCGGGCCAGCATCCCGGGCAGCACCGCCCGGGCCGCGTACACGTGGGCCAGGACGTTGACCTGCCAGCTGCGCGACCAGTCATCGGCCGTCGCGGCCAACCCGGCGCCGGTGGTGATCCCGGCGTTGGCGCAGAACAGGTCGATCCGGCCGAACCGGCGCTGCACCTGGTCGACCAGGTCCTGGACCTGCGCCTCGACGGTAACGTCCACCGGTACGGCGGCGGCCGATGGACCGAGCTCGGCGGCCAGCGTCTCGGCCGCCGGGCCGTTCAGGTCGGCGACCACCACCGCCGTCGCGCCCTCGGCGACGAAGCGGCGGGCCAGCGCCGCGCCGATCCCGCCCGCCCCGCCGGTGACCACGGCGACCCGGCCGGCCAGCTCCACCTCAGCCCGTCCCGGTCGCGTCCGCCGCGGACTCTGAGCTGGCCTCGACGAATGGGGCGGTTGGCCCCGGGCGAAGCGGCGCGCCCGGCGCCAGTTGTCCGATCGTCTCCGCCAGCGCCGCCGCGCCGCCGGTCGTCAGCTCCGGGGTGGGCAGCAGCGCGATCACCGGGGTGTGTACACCGGCGTCGACGTACTCGCCCAGCAGGGTGCGGCACCGCTGCGGTGAGCCGTGCAGGATGAGCTCGTCGACCAGGTCGTCCGGCACGGCCACGACGGCACCGGCGCGGTCACCGGCCGCCCAGGCGCGCCAGACCGGTCCGAGCACCGTCTCGCGTCCCAACCAGCGATGAAATTCCGCGTACGCCGGCACGGTCAGATAGCTGGTGATCATTCGTCGCCCGACCCGGCGGGCATGCTCGACGTCCTCGGTCGGGCAGACGAAGATCCGGGCGGCCACCTCGAACCCCGCTCGCGGCTGCCCGGCCGCGGCCAGCACCCGCGGCAGGTCGGTGGCGGCCAGCCAGTTCAGCAGCACCCCGTCGGCCTCGGCCGCGGCCAGTCGCAGCATCCGGGGGCGCAGCGCCGCGACCAGGATCGGCGGCGGTACGGCCGGCGGGCGTTCCAGCCGGAACCGGCGTACGGCGAAGGTGTCGTAACCGCCGTCGACGGTCTCGCCGCGCAGCGCGGTCCGCAGGAAGCGGAGCATGTCGCGGGTGCGGCGGTACGGCTCGACGAACGGCGCGGCGTTCCAGTCGGTGGCCACCACCGGCGAGGAGGCGCCGATGCCGAGCGCGAACCGTCCGGGGGCGGCCTCGGCCAGGGCCGCCGCGCTCATCGCGAGCAGGCCGGGGCCGCGGGTGAACACCGGCGCCACCGCGGTGCCGAGCCGCAGCTCCGGCTGCCAGGCGGCGGCCAGCGCGAGCGGGGTGAACGCGTCCGTCCCGGCGACCTCCGAGGTCCAGACGTCGGTGAAGCCGGCCCGGGCCAGCGCCGAGTAGACCCCGGCGTGCTCGGCGAGCGGAATGCCGCCGAGCGGGACCGTCATTCCCCAGCGTCTGGTCACGGCTCGATCGTGCCGGGTCGCCGGCCGATCGGCAAGATCGGCACCCGGCCGTGGCTCAGCCGACGTGTCTGGGCACCACCCGGTGGACGGTCGCCAGCACCAGCCCCACCATCAGGAACGCGACGCCCGCGATGCCGGCGCCGCCACCGGCGTACGCGACGAAGAGCCGGCGCCGGCTCAGCTCGTCGGCCGGGATGGAGAGCACCTCACCGGTCCAGTCCACGGCCAGCGCGGCGACGCCGAGCAGCGCGACGCCGGTGAGCAGCAGCAGCGTGGTGGCCAGCTGGTGCGCGTCCTCCGAGTTCACCTCGGCGTCCTCACGGTGGTTGAGCAGCAGCACGATGCCGGCGACCGCGGCCCAGGCGCCGACCACGAGCATCGAGGCCATCGCGTCGCTGGGCCGGTGCCAGCCCGCCGAGAGGGTGGCCGCACCGGTGATCGCGGCATAGCTGGCCGCCAGCATCGCGCCCCAGGCCCGCAGCCGCCGCGGCAGGGCGAGCACCAGCGCCACGGCGACCGCGGCGGCCACGGTGGTGTGCCCGCTGGGCAGGCTGTTACCGGCGCCGTCCCGCTCCGGGTCGGCGCCGAAGTCGGGCCGTTCGATCACGTACTTGAGCACCTGGGTGGTGACGTTGGCGCCGGCGATCAGGCCGGTGGTGACGACGGCCAGCAGGATCCGGCCGCGGATCAGCGCGATGAAGCCGATGAAAACGGTCGCCGCCAGCAGGGACACCGCCGACACGGCGTTGAGCACCGTGCCGACCGGCTCGTCAACCCGGTCCTGCCCGATGGTGTTGCCGGTGAGGGCGACGGTGTCGAGCAACTGACCACGCTCGGTGCCGACGGCGAACTGCCACAGCGCGACGAAAGCCAGGCATTGCAGGGCCGCCAGCAGCAACAACCAGCCGACTGTGAGTGCCTTGCTCCGCCCGCGCATGCGCACACCGTAGCGGCAGACATTGAGCGACCCGAGGGCGGTGTCCGCGTTGTCCACCGACGTACCCGGGCCGCGCCACCGTACCCCTAGGTTAGGCTCGCCTAAGCCAACGTGGGAGGTGGGGATGGCGAGGTCCGGCGACGGCCAGGAGACCCTCGGTGACCTGCTCGGCGGGCGACGGGGGGCGGTGGACGCGACCGTCCCGCCGGTGGCTTTCGGGGTGGGGTGGCTCGCCACCGGTCCGTCGGTCTGGGGCGGGGTGATCGCCGCGGTGGCCGCCGGGGCGGCCGTGGCCGGGTGGCGGCTGCGTCGTGGGGACCGGCCCCGGTCGGTGCTGATCGGGCTGTTCGCCGTCTGCGTGGCGGCGCTCCTCGCCCTGCGTACCGGCCGGGCCAGCGACTTCTTCCTGCTGCAACTGGTCTCGAACGCGGCCAGCGCGTTGGCCTGGGTGACCAGCATCGTGATCCGCTGGCCGCTGCTGGGGGTGGTGGTGGGCGCCGTGCTCGGCCAGCGTGGCCGGTGGCGCCGGGATCCGGCCCTGCTGCGCGCCTACCAGCGGGGCAGCTGGGTCTGGGTGGCGCAGTACGTGCTCCGGTTGGCGGTGTTCCTGCCGCTGTACCAGGCCGACCTGGTGCTGGCGCTGGTGACCGCCCGGGCCGCGCTGACCTGGCCGCTGGTCGCCGCCTGCCTGGCGGTGAGCTGGTGGGTGGTCCGGCGGTCGCTACCGGCGGGACATCCGGGACTGCGTCATCCGCTGGCTGCCGAACGCCCGGCCGCGGATCCGGGCGCCGGGATGAGCCCGGGTCCCGAGGTGCACCACGGTCCGACGTAGGACCCGGGGTCCGACACCAACGCGGGGTCCGACGAAAAAGCCGGCCGCGGGCAGCGAGCCGGGCCGGACAGGAAGGTGGGAGAGGCCGCCACGGGGGAAGCGGCCCCTCCCGACTCAAACGATACTACTGTTCCGTAGCGGCTGGGTACCCGGGGCCGATATTCGTGGCAGGGCAATGGCGGCCCGCCGGATCGCGGGCCGCCGCCGGGGTGTCGATGTCGGACATGGAGCCGGGCGAGTGACACCGTGGTGCCACCCGCCCGGAAGTCGGACCGGCGGTCAGTTCACCGCCGAGGGGTGTGGTGAGCCGGCCGGCATCGCTGCGTCGGCCGACCCGACCGGCTCACCACCTGTAGGCCTGACCGTGGGAATCAGGCCGCCTGTGGACCAGTCAGCCGAGCAACTGGTCGTAGTCGTGCAGTGCCATGGCGATGTCGACCTGCGCCCAGAAGCGGTGGTACGTGAACGTCGGCGCCTCGCCACCGTTCAGGTACGCCTCCACCTTGGGCCAGTCCGGGTCGTCCCGGAGGAACGACCGGATGTCCACGAACGACTTGCCGGGAGCGATCTGGTCACCGTTGGGCATCGTGCCGCTGAAGCCCGGTGGGATGTAGAGGCCCTGGCCGGTGCTGCTGTTGTAGACGTCGTCCATCCGCTCGTAGTCCGCCCGGGTCTCCGGCACGGCCACGCCCTTCTCGTCCTTGTGCGTGAGCAGGGCGTCGAGCAGGGCCTTCGCCGTCGCCGCGGCCTGCGTGTTGCCCGACCGGGCGGCGTAGTGGATCAGGACCTTCGCGAACGCACCGGCCACGCCGACGTCCTGGGTGTAGTCGACGACGCTGACCCGGAAGTTGGCGTTGTTGACCGAGGTGGTGCCGGCCGACCAGCTACCGCCGGGCTGACCCGACCAGCGCAGCGTCGACGGAATCTGGTAGCTGGAGCCGCTGACGGTCGTGTTGGCGATCGCCCACGGGACCCACTTGTCCAGGATGGCCTTGGCCTTGGCGTTGCCGGTCTCGTTGTAGAGCTCGGCGACGCGGCCCAGGCTCCAGGCCTGGAACCCGAACCACTGGTTGGACGGCGGGTCGTGGTAGACCGGCTTCTCGTCGTACGTCATGCCGTAGAAGGTCGGCACGCCGGCCGGCCGGGCGCTGTAGTCGCCGTTCCAGCTGTTGGTCGCGCCGCCGCCGATGGCGCCGTCGGCGGTCTGCAGCCAGGTGTAGAAGTCGAGCTGCCGGTCGAGGCTGGTCTGCCAGTCCGCCCGGGCCGACGCCGACCGCGGGATCAGCTCGGTGACGTTTGACAGCGCCCAGGCCGCGAACGGGTTCTGGTAGCCGCCGTGGTTGTGGCTGGAACCGATCCGCCACGCCCAGCTGCTGCTGCCACCCTGCGAGCCACCCCAGGCGTAGTACCAGGAGAGCAGGTAGGCGGCGCTGTCCTTGCCGGTGCCGACCGCGCAGCTCGGCGAGGCACAGCCGGGCCGCTTGAAGTACTTGTCGTACATCGCGTAGCGCAGGTAGTCACCCATCTTCGCGGCGTTGGCGACGGTGGCCGAGATCTGACCCTCGTTGCCCTGCTCCTTGGCCCACTTCAGCGCCCAGTAGGCGGCCTGCACGGCGCGCGCGTCGGCGTCCGGCGCGTTGGTGTAGCGCCACTGCTGGGCGTAGGAGGAGTCACCGATGAAGATCGGCATGAAGCC
Source organism: Solwaraspora sp. WMMD1047 (assembly GCF_029626155.1). Lineage (NCBI taxonomy): Bacteria > Bacillati > Actinomycetota > Actinomycetes > Micromonosporales > Micromonosporaceae > Solwaraspora > Solwaraspora sp. WMMD1047. The sequence continues at coordinate 4,620,840 of NZ_JARUBL010000001.1, forward strand.
GTTGGCGCTGCCGTGCGCGAAGGTGTCGCAGGACGGGTGCGGCACGGTCTCGAAGACCGACTCCTGCGGACCGCGCTGGAAGGTGTTGATGTACGCCGGCTTGGTGGTGCCGTCGCCGCACTTGCCGAAGCCGTAGACGTTGTCGACGTCGAGCAGCCAGTGCATGCCGTACACCCGGCCGCTGTTGTAGGTCGACTGCAGCTCCGCGGCGAGCGGGTCCCGGCCGACCGGAACGTTGGAGTCCAGCTTGCCGCCCTGCTGCGGGTAGAGGTCGGGGCGGTTCGCCTCCGGGGCGTAGTCGGCCGGGTCGTTGGCGTTGTAGCCCGACTGCGTCTCGGACGGGATGATGTAGCGGTCCATCACCTGCCAGGCGTTGTTGAACGGCCCCCACTCGCCGGTGGTGCGGCCGTACATGGCCTCCAGGTAGAGCCAGTAGCTGAACGCCTCGGAGGTCGTCTCGTGGCCGTGGTCGGGCGCCTCGGCCAGCAGCGTCTCCACCGAGTGGTAGGGCACGCCCTCGGGGCTGAAGTAGCCGTTCGCCGGCGCCTTGATCTTGCGATACAGCTCCAGGAACTCCTCGCCGTACTCGCCGCTGGGTCCGCTGCCCTCGTCGTCCTGGACGGTGACGGTGGTGACCGAGGCGGTGTGGCCGGTGGCGCTTGCGGTGACGGTGGCGGTGTCGTTGGTGCTGTCGTCGTCCTGCGCGGCGTTCACCGGCACGTTGACACCGGTGTTCCAGTTGCTGGTGGTCAGCGTCGCGGTGCTGGCGCCCAGGGTGACGTCGGCGTCGCCGGTCTTGGCCAGCGAGACGGTCACGTTGCCGGTGGGCGCGGCGCTCAGCTTGACGTTCAGCGCGCTGCTGGCGCCCTCGGCGACGGTGACCGTGGCGGGGGTCACGACGCTGCGCTGTGCGGTGCCGGTGACGGTGAAGGCCACCTCGTCGGTTCCGGTGAGCCCCTCGGCGTCGTAGGCGCGGGCCTGCGCGGTGTAGGAGCCGGCCGGTAGCCCGGTGTTGGCGAAGCTGTAGGGCGCCGAGGTGTCGGTGCCGACCAGCATGCCGTTGCGGTAGAACTCGACCCGCTCGACCGGGCCCTCCGCGTCGGTGGCGGTGGCGGCGACGGTCACGTTGGCCGGCGCGGTGAAGGTGGCGCCGTTGGCCGGGCTGGTGATGTCCACGGTGGGCGCGGTGTTCTGCTGGCCGTTGCAGGCGACACCGTTGATCGTGAAGTTGGTGGGGCTGGCGTTCGTGCCCGAGTAGGAGCCGTTGAAGCCGATACTCGTCGAGGCGCCGGTGGCGAGGTTGCCGTTCCAGGCCGCGTTGGTCGCGGTGACGTTCGCGCCGGATTGGGACCAGGTCGCCGACCAGCCCTGGGTGACCCGCTGGTTACCCGGGAAGGTGAAGCCCAGCCGCCAGCTGGTGAGCGGATCGCCGACGTTGTTGATCGTGATGTTGGCGGTGAATCCGGTGCTCCAGCTGTTCGCGGCATAGGTGACGTTGCAGGCGGTGGCGGCGTGGGCGGTGCCGTTGACGACGGTCACCCCTCCCACCACCAACACACCGGCGGCGATCATCGCCAGCCGGCGTTTCCTTACGGTCAGTTTCATCTGGTGACTTCTCCTCGCGGAACCGGGCCACGGCCTCACGGGCCTTGGCTGGGCGCCTCCTGCGCGATGTGCTGGTGGGTGCGCATGGGACGGCAGGCGCCCGCTTAGGTGGTCTTGACCCGTCCCGGACCGGGGTCGGCGTGCGACGGCAGAGGCGCCGGACGTGGCGGCTCAGGTCGATGCTGGGGCGCCGTACCGATAGCTCGGATGCCCTCGGCGGCCCACGGTCGCGCGGTGTGGCTCCCTACCGCGATAGTTCGACAGTGTTGCATGGGAGCGCTCCCGCGGCAAGTGGTGATACTTCCGGCTCCACTGGGGAGCACCCCACAGGGCCGCTGAGCTGCGAGATTGTCGATCGAGGAGGAGCACGCCGGGGTTTCACCGAGGTTGGCGAGATGTTTCGATCTTATTTTGGGTCTTTCACAAACCCGTGACGCGGGTTACAGTCCAACCAACGTCGATGGGAGCGCTTCCATTGACAGTGATCCAAGTGATGGAACACCCTGTGCTACGCGCAACCTAGCGTAGCTCCGGGGAATCAGCCACAGGGCTGACGGTGGGCCAGCCCGGACTCCACCGCCAGCCACCTCACCACTGTCGAGAGGAGGTGGAACCAGAGCCACTCGCGTGGCCCGGCTCCCGCGCGGCACGCACGAGATTGGACCCAACTCCGCTCGTACGTGTTTGTAACTGATGGTGGGGACGGGGGTTGCCCTCCCCGTCCCCACGCTAACCCCCCGGCAACAACGGGAGAATCGGTCTTCCGGTCCGGCGTTGCGCGCCCGACCGGCCGACCTACCGCGTCATCGGCACCGGCCGCTGTACCCGCCGGGACCTGCCGGTCCCACCGCGGCTTCGGCGGCCCGCCCCATCCGAACGTTGTCGGGTGGCAGCCGTGAGCACCGTGCACGTGGGGACGGGCGATGGACGAGGCCCAGACCCGACATCGCCACCGAACAAGCCCTTCGCAACGCCCCGGTGGATCGCTACCCTCGATGGGAGCGCTCCCGGGCACCGATGTGAAGGGGCCCCACTCACGAGGAGACTTACCAGATGTCCGTACTGACCCGGCGGCACCTGCTGCGCCGCGCCGCGCACTCCGCCTCCGCCGCCGCGCCCGGGACGCCCGCCGGCGGCCCGGTCGGGACCGCCACCACGCCCGCGCCGGCAGCCGGCAGCCGGCCCGACGTGGCAGCACCGGCCGACGGCCCCGAAGCGGGACTGCTCGGCGTAGGTGATCCGGGACGCGAGCCGGAGGCCGACCCGGAGGCGTCGCTGGGGCTGCGCTTCCCCGACGGCTTCGCGTGGGGCGCGGCCACCTCGGCGTACCAGATCGAGGGCGCCGCGAAGGACGACGGCCGCGGCGAGTCGATCTGGGACACCTTCAGCCACACCCCGGGGCGCACCCACGGTGGCGACACCGGCGACATCGCGGCCGACCACTACCACCGGTACGCCGGCGACCTGGACCTGATGAAGGAGCTGGGCCTGCACACCTACCGGTTCTCGATCGCCTGGCCGCGGATCCAGGCCGACGGCACCGGCACCCCGAACCAGCGCGGCCTGGACTTCTACCGGCGGCTGGTGGACGGACTGCGCGAACGCGACATCACCCCGATGGCCACCCTGTTCCACTGGGACCTGCCGCAGGCGCTGCAGGACGCCGGCGGCTGGGAGTCCCGGGACGTGGCGTACCGGTTCGCCGACTACGCCGACGCCGTCTTCCAGGCGCTGGGCGAGGACGTCCCCACCTGGCTGACGATCAACGAGCCGAAGACCGTGGTGCAGAACGGCTACCTCAGTGGCCGGCACGCCCCCGGGCACCGCGATCCCGAGGCCGCGTACCTGGTCGCCCACCACCTGCAGCTCGCCCATGGCCTGGCGGTACGGGCGCTGCGGGACACCGGCAGCGCCAGCCGGATCGGCCCGGCGCTGAACCTGCACCCCTGCTACCCCGCCGACGACAGCGACGCCGCCCGGGAGGCCACCCGGCTCTACGACGGCTACGAGAACCGGCTCTACCTCGACTCGATCTTCTACGGCAGCTACCCGGCCGACGTGCTTGCCGACCTCGGCCCGGACAGCCGGCTCGCGCGCGGCATCCGGGACGGCGACATGAAGCTCATCTCGGCGCCGGTGGACGTGCTCGCCCTGCAGTACTACACCCCGATCTACGTGACCGGCGAGGGCACCACCGAGCAGAAGTGGCCGACGTCGGAGGCGTTCTGGCAGCAGCTCTACCCGGCCGGCATGTACGACACCCTGACCCGGGTGACCCGTGACTACGGCGACGTCCCGCTCACCATCACCGAGAACGGGCTGCCCACCCCGGACGTGCTGGCCGCCGACGGCACGGTGGACGACGCCGGCCGGATCCGCTTCCTGCGCGACCACTTCGCCGCCGCCCACCGCGCCATCGCCGACGGCGTGCCGCTGGAGAGCTACCACGTCTGGTCGCTGATGGACAACTTCGAGTGGGACGAGGGCTACCAGGAACGCTGGGGCCTGATCTACGTGGACTACCCGACACAGCAGCGCACCTTCAAGCGCAGCGCGCACTGGTACCGTCGCGTGATCGCCGCGAACTGCGTCTGACATCCACACCGCCGGCCGCACCGGGGCGGGCAGCGACCCGCCACGTACCCGCGCACCTTGAGCGTTCCCGCTCCCCCTGGAGGATCTGTGGAGAGCCTGACCAGACGGCGGATCACCGAGGACGAGCTGCGCGCCCTGGTGCGGCACGGTTTCGGCGGGACCAGGATCTCCCGTTGGCACGAACTGACCGGAGGCACCTTCAACGCCGCCTACTGGGTCCGGCTGATCGACGGCACCGAGCTGGTGTTGAAGGTCGCCCCGCCGCCGGACCTCAAGCTGCTCACCCACGAGGTCGACCTGATGCGCACCGAGGTCGACTTCTACCGGCGGGCCGGCCGGGCCGGGGTGCCGGTTCCCCAGGTCGAGCACGCCGGCTTCGACCGTTCCCTTGTCGGCAGTGACTTCGTGTTCCTCAGCCGGGTGTCCGGGGTCGGGCTCGACAGCGTCCGCGACGACCTGGCACCGGCCGGCCTCGCCGCCGTGCGCGCGGAACTCGCCGGACATGCGGCCCGTCTGCACACGATCACCGGACCGGCGTACGGCTATCCGCTGCGCGACAGCCGGACCTGGCAGCCGACCTGGCGGGCCGCGTTCGGGGCGATGGTCGACGACATCCTCGCCGACGCCACCCGGCTCGGCACCGTACTGCCGGCCGGTCCCGACCGGATCGGCGAGCTCCTGCGCCGGCACGCCGACCTGCTCGACGACGTCACCCGGCCGGCGCTCGTGCACTTCGACCTCTGGGACGGCAACGTCTTCGTGACCCCGGACGGGGCCGGCGGCGCCCGGGTGACGGGCTTGATCGACGGCGAACGGGCCTTCTTCGGCGACCCGGTCGCCGAGCTCGTCTCACTGGCGTTGCTGCGTGACATCGCCGACGAGCCGGCGATCCTCGCCGGATACGCCGAGGTGGCCGGTCCGGAGCGGATCGAGTTGACCGGATCGGTCCGGCGACGCCTCGCGCTCTACACCAGCTATCTCTACCTGATCATGATCGTGGAGGGCAGCCCGCGCGGCTACGTCGGCCCCGAGCGGGCCGAGTTCGAGGACTGGCTCCGGGACCTGCTGGCGACCCAGCTGAGCCAGCTCTGACCGTCGCCCAGCGCGGCAGCACCCCCGGCCCGGCTCAGCGCGGCAGCGCCTGCTGGAGTTCCGCTCGCAGCGCCGGGGTGAGCATCTCGCCGGCCTGCTTCGCCAGCCGCGCCATCTCGTAGCCCACCACTCCGATGTCCGCCTCGGCGGCGGCCAGGGTGGCCAGGATCGAGCCGTCCCGGACCTGCATGACCAGGAAGAACCCACGGCCCATTTCGACCACGGTCTGCTTGACCACGTCGCCGTCGAACATCTGGGCGGCGCCGACGGTGATGCTCATCAGCCCCGAGGTGACCGCCGCGAGCTTGTCGGCGTGGTCGCGCGGCAGGTGCTCGGAGACCGCGATCAACAGCCCGTCGGCGGAGACCACGATGGCGTGCGCCACGCCGGGTACGCGTTCGGTGAACGCGCTCACCAGCCAGTTCAGGTCCTTCGCCTCTTGACTGAGTGTCGTCACGGTTGCTCCTCTTCGCTGCGCGCGCCGGCGGGCGCCATGGGCATAACGATGGTCTCCTCGGCCTCGGCACGCCGCACGCCCCCGTAGAACCGGGACAACATGCCGCCGACGGCATCCGGATCCGGCTCGGGTGGCAACGGGGTGGCGCTCGGCGGCGCGGCCTGTGCCCCGGGAAGCTGGGCCATCGGCACCCGTGCCGGCAGGCCACTGGGCTTGATCCCGCCGGTGACCGGCACCGCTGGCGGTGCCGGCGTGGCCGGCAGCAGCGGCGCCGGCACGGTCGGCCGGCCCTGGCCCGGCCTGGACCACCAGGTGCTGCCGGTGGTGGTCGGGGTCATCCCGGTGGCGGTGGCCAACACGTCCTCGGCCCGGGTGGGCACCTGCCGAGGCGGGGTGCGCTGGGCCGGTGCCGGTGCCGGTGGCCGGCCGGCGACCGGCAGTGCCGGCAGGCCCACCGGCACGGCGCCGTTGCCGACGCCGACCCCCAGACCGACATCCCCGGCGGCCGCACCGCTGAAGTCACCGGCGGCCGCACCGCTGACGCGCCAGGCGACTCCGCCGCTGAGGCCACTGGCGGCCGCGCCGCTGAGGCCACCGGCGGCCGCGCCGCCACTGACTCCTGGGCCGGCAGCTGCGGCGCTCAGGTCCGGGCCGGTGCCGTCGGCGACCGCGCCGGTGGCAGCGGTCAGCCGACGCGGGGACGGGTCGGCCGGATCCTCCGCCGGAGCCGGAGGCGGGGCCAGCACGGTGGTCGGCAGCCAGATCACCGCGACCAGACCTCGTTCGGCCGGCCGCAGCTGGACCTGGATCTGCTGCCGGGCCGCGAGGTGACTCACCACGAAGAGGCCCATCCGCTCCGAGGCCGCAACGTCCGCCACCGCCGGCTCGGCCAGTAGCGCGTTCGCCTCGTCCAGGGCGGCCGTGCTCATGCCGAGCCCTTCGTCACAGATCTCGATCACCGCCGAACCGGCGCTGTGGGCGCGACCCGACAGCAGCACCGAGGTGTCCGGCCGGGAGAAGGCGGTGGCGTTCTCCAGCAGCTCGGCGAGTAGGTGCACCAGGTCGGCTACGGCATGCCCGACGATGTGCAGGTGGTCGTCGACCTGATGCCGGACCCGCTGATACTGCTCGATCTCGGCAACCGCGGCCAGCATCACCGTGGAGAGCGAGACCGGCCGGCTCCACCGGCGGTTGGCCTCCGTGCCGGCCAGCACCAGCAGGCTGTCGTCGTTGCGTCGCATCCGGGCGGCGAGGTGGTCCAGCTTGAACAGGTTCTCCAGCTGGTCCGGGTCCCCCTCGTCCCGCTCCAGCTCGTCGAGCAGCTCCAACTGCCGTTCCACCAGGACCTGGCTGCGGCGGGCCAGGTTGACGAACATCGCGTTGACGTTGCGGCGCATGACGGCCTGCTCGACGGCGACGCTCACCGCGCTGCGGTGCACCGCGACGAACGCCTCGGCCACCTCCCCGATCTCGTCCATCGAGCGGACCAGCGCCGGCGACACCTCGATCTCGGCCACCCCGGTCCGGACGGTACGCAGCCGCTCCAGCGCCTCCGGCAGCTCGATCTGCGCCACCTGCAGTGCCTGGCCCCGCAGCACCCGCAGCGACCGGGCCAGCGACCGGGCCACCACGATCGAGCCGACGAGGGCGATCAGCAGCACCGCGAGCACCGCCCCGGCGGTCAGGATGGTGCGGTTCAACTGGCCGGTGCTGCGGTTCTCCGCCTGGTCGATGGCGTCGGCCAGCACCGTCGTCTCGACCTGCCGTAACAGCTCCTGCCGCTGCTCGCTCGCCGCCCACCACGGGCCCGCGTCGAGCACCACCGGTGCGGCCTCGCCGCTGGCCACGGTGCCCTGCTCGAGCTGGGTGGCGGCCACGAAGTCCGGGGTCGTGGAGAGCTGGTCGAGGCGGCGCACCTGGATCTCGGTCGCCGAGGCCCGGAAGTCGGCCAGCGCGGTGAGCTGCTGGGCGCGCAGGTCGGTCAGCTCGACCAGGTCGTCGGGGGCGTACTGGCCGGCCCGGGCGGCCGCGTAGAGCTGGCCGCGAATCCGGGAGGCGGTCTCCTTGACCCGGGCGAACTGCACGTGCCGCAGCACCGCGTCGGTGAGCTCCGGCTCGTCGGCGCCCGGCGACGGCTCGGCCAGCAGCGTCAGCAGCGACTCGATGGCCCGGTTGTAGTTGCTCAGCACGGCGTTGGCGTTGAGCACCGCCGCGGGCAGCGCCGCCCGCACCTCGGGCAACTCGGCCAGCAGCTCCTCGGCGCGGGAGTAGGAGATCCGCCAGGAGGCGTCGGTGTCGGCCAGCGGCTGCGCCGCCCGCCGGAACTCGGCCAACGCGCGGTCCACCGCGTCGTGCGCCGGGCGCAGCGCGGTGACCGCCTGGCTCGGCTCGCCGCCCCCGGCCCCCAACGCCGCCAGTTCACCGGCGGTACGGTCCCGTTCGTTCTGCAGTTCGTGCACCAGCACGCTGACGTGGCCGGCGACGCCGACCTGGTCGGAGAAGTCGCCCAGCAGGTCGGCCTGGCCGAAAAGGGTGGCGGTCTGCGCTCCGGCGAGCACGAGAAAGGCCAGCGACGGTACGACCAGCACGGCGCCGAGCTTGGTGCCGATCCGCCAGTCCCGCGGTCGCAGAGGCGAGCGACGGCGGTGCGGTACCACCCGGACGTCGAGGCGGCGGCGACGATGGCGGGACACGGCACCGTGCGACGGATCCGGGGCAGCATCCACCATGCCTCCTCGATTCCTCGATGCCGGACGCGCCGAGGAGCGGAGTCCATCCAAATCAGGCATGGTGTCGCTGTCAACGGCCCTGCCTGCGGCGCGACTCACGAAGGATACTGTGGGCGGGCAGATCCTGTCGCTGTCGCCGACTCGCCCTCATCCGTCCGGACGATGCGATAGCGGCCGGCTGCGTCGCTATGCTGGCCCGTTGCCAGCAGCGCCGCGCCGGTCGCGCCGATCTCTGGATCACTCATGTAGTTGACCTGACGCGGCGCGAGCGCGACCGCGAAGGACCGCCGCCACCACCCGGAGGCCGCGACCGCGCCGCCGCCGAGCACGACCTCCACCGAATGATCCAGCGTGGATTCGATGTCGGCAACCCCCTCGGCAACCTGCCGGCACAGCGCCGCCATCAGGCCGGCGAAGATCTCGACGGCGGTGGTTCCGAAACCGATCTCGCCGAGTTCCCCGCTGCCGGCCGGCGCCAGGCCGGGCGGCCGGTCGCCGCCGAGCCGGGGGTCGGCCCGGATACCACCGCCGGGTGGCACCAGCGCCAGGGCGGCGTCCAGCGCGGGCCCTTCGGGCAGGCGCAGCTCCCGGCGCGCCCAGGCGAACAGGTTCCCGCCGGCAGAGTAGGCGCAGCCGGTGACGACGTGGTCGTGGTCGACCCGGTACCGCCAGAGTCGCTGCGGCAGCGGCGACAGGTCCGCGTGCGCGGGCGCCGGCTGGACCAGCCGGACCGCCGCCGAGGTGCCGACCGTCACCGCCGCCCGGCGGCTGTCGGCACAGCCGGAGCCGATGTTCGAGGCGGCGCCGTCGCCGGCGGGCGGCGCCCACTCGGCCTCGCGCAGGGCCGGCCAGCGGCGGGCGAACTCGGGCCGGAGCCGGCCACGCCACTGTCGGGGGGCGAGATCGGGCAGCTCGCCGGGTCGGACCCCGGCCAGGTCGCAGGCCTCCGGATCCCAGTCGAGCCGGCGCAGGTCGAGCAGGCCGGTCCCGGACGCCTGGGACACCGACATCGGCGACTCGGTGAGCAGCAGACCGAAGATGTACTCGACCAGGCCGGCGAAGCGCATCGGGGTGCCGGACCCACGCTCGCGCAGCCAGGGCAGCCGCATGTTCCAGTAGAACCGGTGCCACCAGGCGCCGGTTCGTTGGTGGAAGGCGTCCTCGTCGGCCGGTCCGGCGACCCCGGTCGCCGGTGTCGCGCGGGTGTCCAACCAGGTCAGCACCGGGCCGGTCGGCGCGCCGCCGGGGTCCAGCGGCACCAGCGAGTGCCACTGCGCGGCGGTGGCGACCAGTCCGACATTGTTCAGGTGGCTGCCGGCGGCCAACTCGTCCAGGCACTCGATCAGGGCGGCGAGGTAGCCGGGGCCGTCGAGCGTGCCACTGCCGTCGTCGCCGAGCTGAACCCGGACCCGCCGGCGGGCCAGCGCACCCGGCCGCGGCGCCGCGGCCTGGTCGAGCACCAGGCCCCGGACCGACGAGGTGCCCAGGTCGAGAGCGAGAATGTCCATCGCCGGACACCGTACCCGGCCGGTCGGTCGTCCGAACTCACCGGCGCCTTCGGGTGGCTACCGAGCCGAACCCCTTCCCCGGCCGCCCCCGATCTCGTACCCTTCGGTCATGCTCGCGCGACTCAACTTCTGGTGGCCCGCCATCCCGGCGGCCAACCTCCGCGCGTAGCCATCCACGCGGCCGCCTCTGGCGGCCGCGGGCGCTCCTCGCCCGCCGACCGCCCACCGGCGGCCCCGAGCCGAGGACTGACGCCATGACCCTGCACGACCGGCTGCTCACCGATGCGTTGAGCGGCACCGATCCCGGCCCGTTCGCGCTGATCCGGCGCGACGGCAGCGACCACGTCGAGGTTTTCCGCGGCCCGGTGGGCACCGCCGGCCGGCTGGCCGACCTCCCACTCCCGGCTGCCGGCGCCGGGCCACGCACGCTCGCGCTGGTGCCGTACCGGCAGATCGCCGAGCGCGGCTTCGCCTGCGTCGACGACGGTCTGCCGATGGAGTACCTGACCATCGCCGAACACGGCCGGGCGGACCTGGCCGACGTGCTCGCCGCGCTGCCCGACGTCGGGGTCCGGACCGCCCCCGGTGCCGGTTTCGACATCTCCGACGAGGAGTACGCCGAGCTGGTCGGCCGGGTCCTGCGCGAGGAGATCGGCCGGGGCGAGGGGGCCAACTTCGTCATCCACCGGACCTTCCGGGCCGTCCTCGACGGGCCGCCGCTGGCCGGTGCGTTAGCCGCGTTCCGCCGGCTACTCACCGCCGAACGCGGGGCGTACTGGACGTTTTTGGTGCACACCGGGACCCGCACGCTGGTCGGGGCGAGTCCGGAGCGGCACGTCAGCGTCGAGGACGGGCTGGCGATGATGAACCCGATCAGCGGCACCTTCCGGCACCCGGGCGGGCCGGCGGACCGGGCCGCCCTGCTGCGTTTCCTCGCCGATCCGAAGGAGATCGACGAGCTCTACATGGTGCTCGACGAGGAGCTGAAGATGATGGCCACCGTCGCCGAGCACGGCGGCCAGGTGGTGGGCCCGTACCTGAAGGAGATGTCGCAGCTCGCGCACACCGAATACCTGCTCGCCGGCCGGAGCTCGCTGGACGTCCGCGAGGTGTTGCGGGAGACGATGTTCGCGCCGACGGTGACCGGTAGCCCGATGGAGAACGCCTGCCGGGTGATCGCCCGGCACGAGCGGCGCGGGCGACGCTACTACTCGGGGGTGCTGGCGCTGCTGGGTACCGACGACGCGGGCCGGCAGACCCTCGACGCGCCGATCCTGATCCGGTCGGTGGAGATCTCCCCCGCCGGCGAGCTGCGGGTGCCGGTGGGCGCCACGCTGGTCCGGCACTCCACCGCCGAGGGCGAGGTGGCCGAGACGCACGCCAAGGCCGCCGGGGTGCTCACCGCGCTCGGCCTGCGCCCCGGCCGGCCGGCGGCGGAGCCGGGGCCGACCTCGGTGGTGGCGCGGTTGGCCGACGATCCGCTGGTGCGGGCCGCCCTCGCCGCCCGCAACGACCGGCTGGCCCGGTTCTGGCTGGAGCAGCGGCGGCCGGGAGCGGAGGCCCGACCGGGGCTGACCGGGCGCACCGCGCTGATCGTGGACGGCGAGGACACCTTCACCGGCATGCTGGCCCACCAACTGCGGGCTCTCGGGCTGACGGTGGCCGTGCGGCCCTGGCAGCGGCCGGGCGACCCGGCCGGGTACGACCTGCTGGTGGCCGGGCCGGGGCCGGGCGACCCGGGCCGCACCGACGACCCCAAGATGGCCGTCCTGCGCCGGCTCGTCGGCGAGCGGCTCGACGCCGGCCGGCCGCTGCTCGCCGTCTGCCTCGGCCACCAGATCCTCAGCGGTCTGCTCGGCCTGCGGTTGCACCGCCGCAGGTCGCCGTACCAGGGGCTGCAGCGGGAGATCGACCTGTTCGACCGCCGGCGCCGGGTCGGCTTCTACTCGACCTACACCCCGCTGTCCGACGCCGCGGAGCTGGCCAGCGGATTCGGGCCGGTGCGGATCTGCCGGGACCCGGTCGACGGGGCGGTCCACGCGCTGCGGGGGCCGTTCTTCGCCGGGGTGCAGTTCCATCCGGAGTCGGTGCTCAGTACCGACGGGATGGCGGTCCTCGCCGAACTGCTCGGCGAGCTGTTGCCGGTGGGCACGCTGCGGTCGTGACCGGCCGCCGATTCGGTGCATGGCCGGGACCCGGCGGGGTAGCACTGTAGACGCCGACGGTCCGGACGAGTTGAGAGCCCTCGCCCGGACCGTCGGTCCGTCCATGGTCGGTGCGCCGGGCGGGTCAGCCCTGGCGCAGGCCGTGCCGCAGGGCGGTGGCGATCTCCACCGCCCGGCGGGCGGTGAGCGCCGTCGCGCCCAGGGCCAGTTCGTCCGGTGGCACCTCGCCGTTGTTGCTGGTGTGCGAGGCGCCGTACGGGTTGCCGGCGACGAACTGGCTGTCCTCCACGTAGCCGGGGGTGACCACGATCCCGCCCCAGTGGTAGAAGACGTTGAACATCGACAGCAGCGTCGCCTCCTGCCCGCCGTGCGAGGTCGCCGTCGAGCAGAACCCGGCGAACACCTTGTTCACCAGCGCGCCCCGTCCCCACAGCGGACCGCTGCTGTCCATGAACTGCTTGAGCTGGGCGGCCATCACGCCGTAGCGGGTCGGCGTACCGAAGATCACCACGTCGGCCCAGTCCAGGTCGTCGAGCTCGACCTCCGGAACGTCCTGGGTTTCCAGGCGGTGGGCGTGCCAGCCCGAATTCGAGCGGACCGCCTCCTCCGGTGCCAACTCCCGGACCTTGCGCAGGCGTACGTCGGCGCCCGCCTTCGACGCCGCCTCCTCGGCCGCCCGCGCCATCTGGTACGTCGTGCCGGTCGCGCTGTAGTAGATCACCGCAGCCTTGGTACGGTCAGCCATCGGGCACCCCTCTCGAGTTCACGTCCCTTTTGTCCCGGGAAGCACGTACCCGATCCTTGCGGTGACAAACAAGCGGGCCGCCCGGTCTTCACCGAACGGCCCGCTTGCCTCGCGATCAGCTCGCCCGGTGCTCCGGTGCGGCCAGGTCGACCGCCGGGAGGCCCGCGCCGGCCGGCCCGAGGTCGTCGACGTACCAGTCGATCAGCTCCTGGTCCGCGCCGGCCGCCAGCAGCAGGTCGACCGCGTTGATGGCGTACCAGTTGTCGGCTGTGGCGTGCCGGGCCGCGGCCTCGGCGAGCAGCTCTGGGTCCGTCGAGACCTGGGCCAGCTCGGTCAGGGCCTGCGACCTGGTGAAGCCCTCCCGAAGGCCACCGGCGTGGTCGGCGGTGATGTCGTACAGACGGCTGACGGTCGCCCGGCGGGCGGTGGCGTGGCTCTGGTTGCTGAACACGCCAGCCATTCTATCGAACACCTGTGCTAATTTGCGCGGACATCCCCACCGCCGGCATGACCACCACCACCTTCAACTCGGACCAATAATGGTATCCGGTTGATCACTTAATGTCCCGGAAGCGACGCCGGACAAAGGTGAAGGCATTTTCACTCATGCCGTACGGTGCGAGTCAGCCGGTCGGGTCCACCCCCTCCGCGAGGGTGAGGTTGCGGCCGTCGGCCGGGTCGAACAGGTGAATCTTCTCCAGGTTGAACCAGACCCGCCGGTTCTCCCCCTCGCGCACGGACGACTCCGCCGAGAGCCGGGTGACCAGATTGGATCCGCTGCCCCCCAACTCGTCCGCCCCGGCGTCGGCGGCCAGCTCCTCCAACTCGGCGGCGCTGGCCCGCTCCCCCTCCACGGTCAGGTAGACGTACTTGTCCGAGCCCATCGACTCGACGATGTCGACCGGCGCCTCGAACTCCATTCCGCGGGCCCGGGTCTCGTCGTCGACAAGGGACGCGTCCTCGAAGTGCTCCGGACGGATGCCCAGGATCAGCTCCCGGGGCGCGTCGGCACCGGAGAGCTGCTGCCGTACCCGGTCGTCGATCGGCAGCTCGCCCACGGCGGTGCGCAACCTGCCGTCGTCCACCGCGGCGTGCAGGAAGTTCATCGACGGCGAGCCGATGAAGCCGGCGACGAAGAGGTTGCGCGGGTTGTCGTACAGCTCCTGCGGCGGGCCCACCTGCTGGACCGCGCCACCCCTCATGATCACGACCCGGTCGCCGAGGGTCATCGCCTCGGTCTGGTCGTGGGTCACGTAGACGGTGGTGGTGCCGAGCTGCTTCTGCAGCCGGGAGACGACCGTCCGCATCTGCACCCGCAGCTTCGCGTCCAGGTTGGACAGTGGCTCGTCCATCAGGAACGCCTTCGGGCTGCGGACGATCGCCCGCCCCATCGCCACCCGCTGCCGCTGCCCGCCGGAGAGGTTGGCCGGCTTGCGGTCCAGCAGCGCGGTCAGCTCCAGCACCTTCGCCGCCTCGCTGACCTTCTGCTCGATCGTCGCCTTGTCCAGCTTCGCCAGCCGCAGCGGGAACGACATGTTCTCCCGCACGGTCATGTTCGGGTAGAGGGCGTAGGACTGGAACACCATCGCGATGTCCCGGTCCCGGGGGGCCTTGTCGTTGACCCGTTGACCGCCGATGCGCAGCTCGCCGGAGCTGATGTCCTCCAGCCCCGCGATCATGTTCAGGGTGGTCGACTTGCCGCACCCCGACGGGCCGACCAGGATCACGAACTCACCGTCGGCGATCTCCAGGTCCACCTCGCGGACGGCCATGGTCCCGTCCGGGAACTTCTTGCTCACCTTGTCCAGCACGATGTCAGCCACGACTCACCCACCTAACCCTTCACTGCGCCCGACGTCAGGCCGGAGACGATCCGGCGCTGGAAGAACAGCACGAACAGAATGATCGGAATTGTGATCACGACGGCCGCGGCGGAGATCGCCCCGGTCGGGTCCTCGAACTGCGACTCGCCGGTGAAGAACGACAGCGCCACCGGCACCGTGCGGGACCGCTCGGTCGAGGTGAGCGAGATCGCGAAGAGGAAGTCGTTCCAGCAGAAGATGAAGACCAGGATCGCGGTGGTGAACACCCCCGGCGCCGCGAGCGGGGCGATCACCCGCCGGAACGCCTGCGCCTGGGTGGCGCCGTCCATCTTCGCCGCCTTCTCCAGGTCCCACGGGATCTGCTTGAAGAACGCCGACAGCGTGTAGATCGCCAGCGGAAGCGCGAAGGTGATGTACGGCAGGATCAGGCCGGGCCAGGTGTCGAAGAGCCCCAGGCGTCGCTCGATCTCGAACAGCGGCGACACCAGCGACACCTGCGGGAACATCGCGATCAGCAGGGAGACCCCGACCAGCGCGCGCTTGCCGGGGAAATCCAGCCGGGCGATCGCGTACGCCGCCATCGTGCCGAGCACCACGGCGATCGTGGTGGCGATGAGCGCGATGCCGATCGAGTTGATCAGTGCCCGGACGAACTGGTCGGTGTCGAAGATCGCCCGGTAGTTCTCCAGCGTCCACTCGCGGGGGATGAAGTTGCCGTCGGTCAGGGTGCCCGGGGTCTTGAACGACAGGGAGGCGATCCAGAGCACCGGGATCAGCGCGAAGACCACCACCACGAGGTCGAGCAGTCCCCAGCGCCATTTGGTGGCGGAGGTGGTGTCCAGCGCGGCCATCAGCGCCTCCCTTCATCGGCGCTGCCCGGGGCAGCGGTGCCGAACAACTTCACGAAGATGAACGCGATGATCGCCACGGTCAGGAAGATCAGCACCGACATGGTGGAGCCGATGCCGAGGTTCAGGCCGCGCATCAGGTTGTTGTAGGCCAGCATCGACACACTTGAGGTCTCGTTGGCCCCGGCGGTCAGCACGTAGATGTTGTCGAAGACCCGGAACGCGTCCAGGGTCCGGAACAGCAGCGCCACCAGGATCGCCGGCTTCATCACCGGCAGCATCACCTTGACGAACCGCTGCCAGGCGGTGGCGCCGTCCATCGACGCCGCCTTCAGCAGGTCCTCGGGAACAAGTGCCAGGCCGGCCAGCAGCAGCAGCGCCATGAACGGGGTGGTCTTCCAGATCTCCGCCAGCATGATGATCGCCAGCGAACTGGCCCGCTCGGTCAGCGGCGCGCCGTCACTGAACAGGTTCGCCAGATACCCGGTGTTCGGCGTCCAGGCGTACCGCCAGGAGAACGCCGCCACGACCGTGACGATGCCGTACGGGATAAGCGCGGAGGTGCGGACCAGGCCGCGCCCCACGATGGTGCGGTGCATGATGATCGCGAGGCCCATGCCGAGCACCAACTCGACCGCCACCGTGACCACGGTGATCAACATGGTGACCCCGAAGGCGGTCCACCAGTACTCGTTGCTCAGCACCGTGACGTAGTTGGCCAGCCCGACGAACTCGCGCTCGTCCGGGAACTTCAGGTCGTAGCGCTGCAGCGACAGCCAGACCGAATACAGGATCGGGTACGCGGTGACCGCCACCATCACGAAGGCGGCCGGCGCGCAGAGCAGCCAGCCGAGCCGGCGTTCGGCCCGCTTCCCCTCGCTCAGCGGCGCCTTGCCCCGCTTCGTCGGGGTGGTCCGGTCGGTGTTTTCGGTCCGTTCGGTCTCCTCGATGGTGACCTCGGACCCCAGTGGCGTCCCACTCTGAGTCACGGCAGCACTCCCTTCGACTCCAGCGCGTCCTGGGTCGATTCGCGCAACTCGTCGGCGGTCTGCTCGGGCTCGATCGCGGACGGCGGCGACAGCGTCGCCGACATCACCGTCGAGATGTTCTGGTACGCGGGCGTCCGCGGCCGCACCGCGGCATCCCGCAGCTCCGCCAGGATGGTGTCCTTCATCGGGTACGCCTCGGTCATCTCCGGGTCGGCGTAGATGCTCTCGATGGTCGGCGGCACCCCGTCATTGATCGCCGAGAACTTCTGGTTCTCGGCGTTACGCAGGCAGGCGGCCGCCTCGAAGGACTCCTCCGGGTGCTCCGAGTAGCTGCTGACCGCGAGGTTGACCCCGCCGATGGTGACCTTGCTCGGGGTACCGGCCTCGATGCCCGGGTAGCGCGCCCAGCGGACCTGCTCGGCGAGCTGCGGGTCGGCCTCCTGCAGCGCCGGGTAGACGAACGGCCAGTTCAGCTGGAACGCGCCCGCGCCGGACTGGAACGCCAGCCGGACCTCGTCCTCGACCGCGTTGGAAAACGACGGCGCGGTGACGCCGGCGGTGGCGAACCGCTTCAGCTGCTCCAGGGCCCGCACGGCGCCCTCGTCGAAGACCGCCTCGGTCCCCTCGGAGTTGAGAATCTCGCCGCCGGCGCTGGCGACCAGGGTGTTGTAGAGGACGACCAGGCCCTCGTACTGAGCGCCCATGGTGAGCACCTGGTACGGCTGGCCCGCCGCCTTGAGATCCAGCGACATCTGGATCATCTCGTCCCAGGTGGTCGGCGGCTGCTCGACCAGGTCGGTGCGGTACCAGAGCAGCTGCACGTTCGTGTTCTTCGGCGCCGCGAAGAGCTTGTCGGAGTAGCGCGCCGTCTCCAGCGGGCCCTCCAGCGTGCCCTCCTCGACGGCGGCGGCCCGCTCGCCGGTCCATTCCAGGATCCACTCGGCGCTGGCGAACTCCTGGGTCCAGGTCACGTCCAGACCGAGCACGTCCATGCCGGTGTCCTCGGCCGCGAGCCGGCGGACCATCTGCACCCGCTGGTCGTCGGCCTGCCGGGGCAGCACCCGGTACGCGATCTCGTACCGGCCGCCGGCCTCGGCGTTGCAGTTGTCGACCACCTGCTGGAGGTTCTGCTCCGGCGGGTAGTAGAGGTTGATGGTGGGTACGCCGCCGTCCCCGCCGGAGCCACAGGCCCCCAGCGGTACGACGACCAGAGCCGCGACCCCGGCCGCCATGGCGGTCCGGGCCCTCATATCGGATCCTCGCCCATGTTCGCCTAGCCCTCCTCCGAGCACAGCCGGGGCGGGTCCGTGCCCCGGCGCACGGCGACCGCTCGGCCGTCGCGCCCGGTGACCGGGCCGGCGCCGCAGCGTGTCGTGCGGAACCACTGCCCAAACGCCCAGGTGACGAAACCTGGCGGTAACGAAGCCAGTTATAACGACATGTAGCCGTATATACTCTGATTACTGTGATTGCCGACGGGCCGTCGCCGCCGGACGCGCCCTGGCGCGGCGGGGTGGTACTCCCGGACCGAATCCTCGATCCACAGTGGGATTCCGGCAGGCCGGCCGGGTCCGCTACGGTGGTCGGTAACCTTCCGGCCCAGCAGGTCGCCGTCGCCGCCGACAAGCTCTTCATGTTTGAGGAGGTGCCGTCGTGCAGGACACCCAGGCCCTCACGCTGTCGTTCGAGGTCAATGGACTGCCCCCGGTCCGGACCGAGGCGCTGTCGATCTTCTCCGCCGGGCACCGGCAGGCCGGCCGGGTCCGGACCCTGCTCGAAGCCGCCTGCGCGGCGGCCCAACAGACCGGGTGGATCCCGCTGGCCGAGCCGGTCGAACTCGACGTGGTGCTGCGCTGCCCAGCCGAACACCACAGCTACGACGCCGTCACCCTGCTGGGCGGAATCGGCGCGGTGCTGCAGGACAAGCGGCGGGTCGCCAGCGTCGCGCTGGCCCACCTCGGCGCGCTCGCCGACGTCGCCCTCTACCTCGACGACCGACAGATCCGCCAGCTCACCTACCGGGAGGAGCCGGCCGACGCCCCGTCGTACCTGGTCCGGGTCGCCGCGCTGCGCCCGGGCTGACAGCCGGCCCCGGCGGTTTGAGCTGGCGCCGGGCGGGGGTATCGCCAGCCACGACGGCGGGCGGCGCCGGACGCGACCGAGGAGTGCCATGTCGGAACCACACGTCACGCTCGACCCGGACGGGCTCGGGCCGACGGAGCGCAAACTGCACGGGCCGTTGGAGGACCAGCTCACCTCCGCGCTGCGGGCCGCCACCGAACGGGTCCGCGAGCAGTACGCCGGTGAACCGGTCGAGCAGGTCTGCCAGCAACTGCTCGACGAGACCCGGCGCGGGCTGCACCCCGACATCGCCCACGGCTTCACCCCCCACATGGACGAGTTCTGCCGGGTGGCGGCCGCCATCGTCGACGGCCGGGCGGGCTGACCCCGGGGCTGGTGACCCTGGCCACCGACGCTTGTCCGCGGCCCCCCGGCGGCTAGCCTGGGATCAGACGGCCGCCGTCCCGCGACCGTCCCGGACGAGTTGCGTGCCGTACCCGGCCCCGCAAAGACGGCGCGCGCGAGGATGATTCGTCATGTTCTGGGCCGTTCTTGTCATCTCCGGCATGCTGGAAACCATCTGGGCGGTGGCGCTCGCCAAGAGCGCCGGCTTCACCCGCCCCGTCCCGTCCGCCGTCTTCGGGGTGGCGCTGCTGCTGAGCATCGCCGGGCTCGGGTACGCGCTGCGGGAGATCCCGGTCGGCACCGGCTACGCCGTCTGGGTCGGCATCGGCGCCGCCGGCACCGCGCTGGTCGGCATGCTGGTGCTCGACGAGCCGGCCAGCCTGGCCCGGCTGCTCTGCCTGCTGTTGGTGGTGGCCGGCGTGATCGGTCTCAAGCTCACCCACTGACGGCGGCGCCCGCCGTCAGCCGTGCCGGACGTCGAACGCGATCACGTGTCTGCCGTCGCTGCGGG
Organism: Solwaraspora sp. WMMD1047; assembly: GCF_029626155.1. Taxonomy (NCBI): domain Bacteria; kingdom Bacillati; phylum Actinomycetota; class Actinomycetes; order Micromonosporales; family Micromonosporaceae; genus Solwaraspora; species Solwaraspora sp. WMMD1047. Next base: position 4,640,373 of record NZ_JARUBL010000001.1, read on the forward strand.
TCAGCTCCAGGACCCGGACCCGCAGCGCCTGGTCCGAGCCGGCGGCGACCCGCAGCCCCAGACCGTAGGTCAGGTAGCCCTCGAAGTCGCCACCGAAGCCGTAGCCGCGCAGGGTCGGGAACCTCAGCGCCGGGTCGGGCGAGTCGGCGACGGTCCAGCGGCCCCGCTCGTCGTGCGCCTGCGCCTGGACGAACCGGATCCGCAGGAACGCGTTGCCCGGCAACTCCACGGTGTCGCCGGTCCCCTCGGCCCGGACCCGGTCGACGTAGCCCAGCTCGTAGGAGGGGAACCCGCCCCGGAAATAGAAGGAGATCCGGCTGTACGCGGGCCGCTGGCCGCCGTGGTCGGCCGCGTTGATCGCCACCAGCCAGGGCAGCGGCGGTGCCGGCGGGGACGCCACCGGCGGGCGTACCGGGTGACGGATCAGGACCGGCTCCGCCGGCACCCCCCACGGGTACGCGGTCCGGAAGGTCACCGGGTCGTCCCGCCCGCCGGCCGGGGTGGTCCCCGGATCGCGCGACGACCCGCCGGCCGGTTCGACGATCGGCGGTCCGGAACCGGTCGGGCCGGGCGGGGCGGCGGGACTGGACACGGTGGTGTCCGGCGGGCCGTCGGACCTCCGTTCGACGGACGCCGGACAGCCGGCGGTTAGCAGGACGGCGGCCCCGGCGACCAGGACGGCCGCCCACGACAGCGGTGGGCGATGAGTTCTCATACCGGTCCGACGCGCCGGACGCCCACCCGGTTTACCCCCGCCGCCTTTCACATTTTCGCAGCTCAGGACGACAACTGAGCGCCGGCGGCGACGAGGCGCGGCCGGCTACGGCTCAGTCGTGGTGCGTGACGACCGCGCCGGTGGCCAGCCAGCTCTCGGCGTCGGCCACCGCCCAGTCGGCGAGCACCGCGCGGCTGTGCTCGCCGGGCAGCGGCGGGGCGCCCCCCGGCGCGGTCGGGGTGGCCGAGAACCGGGGCGCCGCCGCCGGTTGCCGCACGCCGTCGCGGTCGACGTAGGTGCCACGGGCGGCCAGGTGCGGGTGGTCCGGCGCCTCGGTCAGCGCCAACACCGGCGACACGCAGGCGTCGCTGCCGGCGAAGACGTCCGTCCACTCCGCCCGGGTACGACCGGCGAAGGCGGCCGCGATCCGGGTCCGCAGCGCCGGCCAGCCGGCCGGGTCGTACTGGTCGTCGGGTGCCACCGCGTCGGCGAGCCCGAGCAGCCGGAGGAACTCGGCGTAGAACTTCGGCTCCAGTGCGCCGACGGCCATGTGCTCGTCGTCGGCGGTCCGGTAGACGTCGTAGAACGGCGTGCCCGAGTCGAGCAGGTTGCCGCCCCGGGTGTCCCGCCACGCCCCGCCGGCGAGCAGGCCGGAGATCATCGTGGTCAGGTGGGCCACCCCGTCGACGATGGCGGCGTCCACCACCTGGCCGCGCCCGCTGCGCTCGGCCTCCCGCAGCGCGGCCAGGACGCCCACCACCAGATAGAGCGCGCCGCCACCGAAGTCGCCGACCAGGTTCAGCGGGATCTGCGGCGGCCCACCGGCCCGGCCGATCGGATGCAGCGCCCCGGCCACCGCGATGTAGTCGATGTCGTGACCGGCGGTGCCGGCCAGCGGCCCGTCCTGCCCCCAGCCGGTCATCCGGCCGTACACCAGGGCCGGGTTGCGGGCCAGCACCTCGGCCGGCCCGACCCCGAGCCGTTCGGCGACCCCCGGCCGCCAGCCCTCGATCAGCACGTCCGCCCGCTCGGCCAGGGCCAGCACCACTTCGGCGCCGGCCGGCTGCTTCAGGTCGACGGCGATCGAGCGCTTGCCCCGGTTGAGCAGGTCGACCCGGGGGTCGGCCGGCAGCCGGAACACCGGGTCGACCCGGTCCACCCGCACCACGTCGGCGCCGAGGTCGGCCAGCAGCATCGCCGCGAACGGCGCCGGTCCGAGACCGGCCAGCTCCACGACGCGCAAACCGCCCAGCGGCCCTCGGGCGGCCGCCCCGGCACCCGACGACGACATATTGCCTCCTACATCACCCCGGCGGTGGCCACCGGTAACCGGGGCGCCGTGCCCCAAGGAGCTGGGGGCGGGACGGTCAGCGCAGTTGCGGGGCCACCTCGGCCGCCACCAGCTCGACGTGGTCGAGATCGGCCAGGTCCAGCACCTGCAGATAGATCCGTTCGGAGCCGATCTCGGCGTACCGGCTGATCTTGTCGACCACCTCGGCCGGCGTGCCGGCCAGACCGTTCTCGCGCAGCTCGGCCGGGTCCCGGCCGATGGCCTCGGCCCGCTTGGCGACCTCGGCGTCGTCGCGCCCGCAGCAGAGCACCAGCGCGTTGGACAGCCGCAGGCTGTCCGGGTCCCGCCCGCCGCTCGCGCAGGCGGCGCGGACCCGCTCGAAGAGGGTGGCGGAGCCGTCGAGGCCGACGAACGGCACGTTGAACTCGTCGGCGTACCGGGCGGTCAGCTTCGGGGTCCGCTTGGCGCCCTTGCCGCCGAGCAGGACCGGTGGGCGAGGCCGCTGCACCGGCTTCGGCAGGGCCGGCGAATTGGTGAGCTGGTAGTAGCGGCCGTCGTAGTCGAAGGTGGCGCCGGCCGGGGTCTCCCACAGCCCGGTGATGATCGCCAACTGCTCCGCAAGCCGATCGAACCGCTCCCCCACCGGCGGGAACGGGATGCCGTACGCGGTGTGCTCCGCGTCGTACCAGCCGGTTCCGATGCCGAACTCGACCCGACCGCCGCTCATTTCGTCGACCTGGGCGACGGCGATCGCCAGCGGCCCGGGCAACCGGAAGGTGGCGGCGGTCATCAGGGTGCCGAGCCGGATCCGGCTGGTGTCGCGGGCCAGCCCGGCCAGCGTCGTCCAGGCATCGGTCGGCCCCGGCAACCCCGACCCGTCCCCCATCGCCAGGTAGTGGTCCGAGCGGAAGAACGCGTCGTAGCCGGCGTCCTCGGCGCATCGGGCCACCGCGAGCAACTGCTGGTAGCTGGCGCCCTGCTGAGGTTCGGTGAAGATCCGCAAGTCCATCCGCCGAGCATAGGACGGCCGCCGCCCGGCGCGGGCGCCGCCACCACCGGCGGCTGCTCCCGGCTGTTCCTCGGCGCCCGGCTGTTCGTTGGCGCCCGGCTGCTCGTTCGCGCGCGGCTGCTCGTTGGCACGCGGCTATTCGTCGGCGGTCGGCGGCGGGACCGGGACGACGGGTGAGGAGGCCAGCGGGCGGCCGGTGCCGTCGAGGGCGTCGGCGACGACGAAGGCCAGCGGGCCGCCGACGGTGATCGCGGTCTCGAAGCCGGTCCGGTCGGCCTCGCCGAGCACGGCGAGCCGGTCCGGCTGCGGCCCGCCGCGTACCTGCCAGCTCGCGACCTCAGTGGCGCCGTTCCAGCTCACGTGAACGGTGACCGCCGCACCACTGCCGGCCCGGACCGCGACCGCCGGCTGGTCGGTGGGCCGGCCGCTCCAACCGAAGCGGTACGCCCGGTAGGAGCCGTTGTCGGCCGGCAACCGCCCGGCGAGCCGGACCGACCCGTCGGCGGCGTGCTCGGAGAAGTAGGGCTGTTGTCCCCACCCGACGAACGACGCACCGCCGGCCAGCTCCTGCACCCCGCCCTGGGTCGGCGCGAGTGCGGGCTCCGGGTACAGCAGCTCACGGACCGGGGCCACGGTGCGCGCCGATTCGTCCACCGCCAGGATCAGCCCGCGGGACTGGTCGGCCTCGGTGGTGATGCCGGCCCGGTTGTCGAAGAGTCCGAGGGTGCCGTCGGCCCGTCGCCGGGCGTCGTGCTGCCACGAGAACTCGGCGCCCGGGGCGATGGCGAAGTCGCCGCGTTTGCCGCCGAGCCGCCAGCGCACCTCGCCGGTGGACCGGTCGATCTTGTAGATGGTCCAGGTGTGGCGGGCGGAGACGAGCAGGTGGTCGTCGTGGTCGACGGCGACCGAGTTGGCGTGGAAGAAGTCGTACGGCCGGCGGCCCTGCTCCCCGGTCGGCACCGGGGCGTACGACTCGGCCAGGTCGACGTGGTCGCGGGCCTGCCACCGCAGCACCGCCTCACCGGTCTCGATGTCGACCTCCTGGATCACGCCGTCGTAGAGCGCCCCGTCGGCCACCCCGCCGACGGCCGAGAGGTCTGCCGAGACCGGCTCGTAGACGAAGAACAGTGCGGTCCCCCGGTCGGTGAGGACGAAGTCGTGCTGGTCCGCCGGTACCGCGCCGTCCGCGCGGATCCGGGTGATCTCCCGGTACGAGGTGTCGGCGATCACGAACTCGCCGGCTCCCACCCCGAGTCCGGGTGCGATCACCCCCTCCCACCAGGTCAGCACCGGCTCGTCCGCGAGGGTCTGGACGCGCAGGTCGACCGCGACCTCGGCCGGCCCGGAGACCTGCCGAAACCAGACCGGCGCGCCGGTGTCGTCGACGATCAGCGGACCCCGGCCACCGGCCCCGGCGGCCGGGGTCAGAAAGGTCATCCCCGGTGTCGGTGCACCCGAGACGGTCACCGAGACGACCGGCACCCGCAGGTCGGCCCGGGTGGCGAACTGGTGGATCTGGCCGCCCGCCGGGGCGGCACCGGTCTCCGCTGTGGTCGTCTGCCGGCCCAGGGCGTACCCGCCGGCGCCGACCGCCCCGGCGGCGACCAGGCCGCCGCCGGCGGTGAGCAGGCGGCGGCGGGTCAGCCGGGGCCGGCTGTCGGATTCCATGGCCTTACCTTGCCCAGGCAAGCTGGACGGAACACCAACGGCGGCTGAGTGAAACCTAACTGCCCGCCCCGGCGTGCGAATACCTGCTTCGGATCTGAACCGAGCTCGCGGCCTTCCGGCCGCCGGGCTCGGTGATCTGGTAGACGATCCGGTCGGTGCCTAGGTGGTTAGGGTTCGGCCGGTAGCTGATGCGGCGGTCCGGGGTCACCGTCGCCAGTCCGTGGCGGGGCGCCACCGTGATGGTGAGGGTGGCCTGGCTGGTCACCCAGTCGTTGGCGAGCACGTCGATGCTGATCAGTTCGGCGTCGGTCCACGGTGCCCAGTCGGCGACCGCCGCCGGCGCGGCCTGGAAGGTGCCGTCACCCCGGTTGAGGTGGTGGGTGACGCGACCGTTGATCGCGTTGCGGGTCCGCACGTCGGGCGCCCGGTCGCCGTTGGCGTGCACGACCTGTGCGGTCCAGTGGTGCTCCCCGTCCGGGTCGTTCTCCAGCCGGCTGACGTGGCCATCGTCGCGGACCACCGCCACCCCGTTGGCGAATCCGCCGCATTCGGAGACGCCGGCCACCAGCAGGTCGGCGGCACCGTTGTGGTTGAAGTCGCGAACGGTCGGCGTCACCCACCACGCACACCACGCCACCGGGCCGGGCACCAACCCGCCGGCGCCGTCGCTGAGGTAGCTGGCGAACCCTTCGCCCTGGTCGGTGTACTGGTAGATGTCCTGGCGGCCGTCGCCGTTGAAGTCGGCGGTGCCGATGAAGCTCGGCTGGAACATGGCGCCCTGCACCGCGCCGACGACCTCGAAGTTCCGCACGATCAGCAGGTTGTCCCGGGTGGGGCTGCCGGCGAACCAGCCGAGCACGAGCTCCGGCCCGTCCTGCCCGTCGAGGTCGGCGGCGGTGCCCATGTCCGGGCAGTAGCCGCCGCCCTCGACCATCTTGACGTAGTCGCGGGCCACCGCCGGCTCATACCCGCCGCCGGGCCGCCCGGCCTCGAACGAGATGGTGCAGCCACCCGCGTCGGTCGACCGGCCCTGTGGCGTCGCCCGGTCCGCGATCCCGTCCCCGTTGAGGTCGGCGACGATCGGCGCCTCCAGCCCTCCGGCCCGCGCGGGCGGAGCCAGGGCCTGCACGGCAACGTTCACCGCGACCGCGACCACCAGGACAACACTTCTGATCCGCATGACAGTCCTCTCAGCCCGCCGACCCGGCGCCGGCGCGACTACCGGGACATTAGGCGGCCATGCCGGACAATGGGCCGCAAGTTGCCTTATGGCATCTATCTGACATACCCCTCCAGGATTAACGCCGTCCGCGCATCAGCCACCCCGACCCGAGCCCCAAACCACAGCCCTCCGAGCCGTCCCATAGCGCCGCCCAACCTCCCGAATCGTCAGCCGCCGTCCAACTTCCGTGGAGTCGAGACACCGCCCGCCTCCCACGGCGTCGAGACACCGCCCGCCTCTCAAGGCACCAGGCGCCGTCCGACCTCCGAAGGCACCCAGCATCGTCCAACTCCCTGACGCTGAGACACCGCCCCACCTCCCTGACGCTGAGACACCGCCCCATCTCCCTGACGCTGAGACACCGCCCGACCTCCGCAGGCACCAGGCACCGTCCGACCTTTGGGCGGCCCTTCAACATCCAGGAAGACACGCCGGCCGAGGTCGTCGGGTCGTCGGGTTCGGTAGACGTGGCGGCGATCGGCGGCGGACCGACGGTCGAAGATCCGGAATGCTGGTCGCGGCGGTGATCGCCCCGGCGGCGCAGGCCGGTAGCGGCCAGCGCGCGTCATGAGGCGCGGCAATGACGAGCTGCGGCCACGGCGGACCTTCGAGGCGACCGTTCCGGTGCCCCTGGATGAACAACAGCCGGCTACGGCGCGACGGATGCCGGTTGCTGATTGTTTCCTGTCCCTTGTCGGATGACACGTCACCGCGTTCGGCCGAACCCGAGGCATTCGTCGATCGCGGCAGGCAGCGGTTGGTCGGCGGGACGGTCCGCTTCTGGAGCTGAGGCAAGGGCCACCACAGCGATTCGGGAAGGCCACGCTCTCGGAAGCCGGACCCGCGACACCCGAGCCAACATGTGCGCTACCCGCAGGAACCCCGCCCGCAGGAGCCCGACCCACAGGAACCCCACCCACAGGAGCCCGACCCACAGGAGCCCGACCCACAGGAGCCCGACCCGCAGAAACCCCACCCACAGGAGCTGCGGTTGTCGGAGTCAGGCTCGTGGAGGTCGAGGCGATGCGAGTGCCGTGAGGGTTGTGGTGGCTGCCAGCCGAGTTCACCGGCGCAGCAGCACCAGCGCGATCGCGGCCTGTCGGCTGGTCGATTTGCACGGTTCCGCTCGCTGTCGCGAGGGCATGTGACCTGGCTCGGGCGTTGCGGGCGCGTTCGGCGTGTCGACGATTGAGGCCCCAGGCCCGGTGCCGTTCATGGACGCGGCGGAACTCTTCATGACCGGGGCAGTAGTTGCGGGACGCCTTCCGATCCCGCATTCTGGCCAGCTCCGACCCGGTGAACAATTGCAACTGCCGCATAGCAGATATTATCTCGCGTCGACGCGACTTTCGCTGTCCCGAACCGGCTTGGGAGCGATTTTTTACCGCCGCTTGGGCGCCATCTTCTGGCAGCCAGCAACGTTCCACAGATTCTTGCAATTCTGACGGAACTCGGGCCCGTCGAAACATGCGCAAGGTCGAATCGGCTCTCTGGATGACGCGCTCCAACCGTAGGAGCGCAACTGGGTGCCTTGGCCGCTGGCCGGCGCTCCGGTTGCGCTGGGCGCCTCGACCGCCGGCACGACGCATGGTTCTACCGACGCTCCAGGACGCCGCAGCGCTGGGACTACCAAGAGCACGGCCGCAGTCGTGCTTCCAGGGCACGGCCGCAGTGGCGCTCCCGAAGCGGGGCCACGCACCGGCGCCGCCAAAGCGCGACCACAGTCCTGCCAGGGCACGGCCGCAGTGGCACTGCCAAATGCGACCACAGTCTGCTGCCAGGGCACGGGAGCGGTGGCGCTGCCAGGGCACGGGAGCGGTGGCGCTGCCAGGGCACGGGAGCGGTGGCGCTGCCAGGACACGGGAGCGGTGGCGCCGCCAGGACACGGGTGCGGTGGTGCTCCGGGGTTGTAGGCGTGCTGGTGTTGCCCGGGCAGGTGATGGCGGTTTCGGTGGTGGGGGCGTGGCGGAAGCGCTGTGTCAGGGGGCGACGGGTACCTGCGGATGGACGGGATTCAGGGGGAGGTCGACGGGGGGTGACGCAGGTCGGTTACGAAGGTCGACCAGGCGGCGGGAGTGAAGACGAGCACCGGGCCGGTCGGGTCCTTCGAATCGCGGACGCCGATCAGGTCGGCCAGTCCGTCCGCCACCTCCACGCAATCTCCGCCGTTGCCGCCGCTGCGGGAACTCTTGCGCCAGACGGCGCCGGTCAGATCGGTCATGACAGCTCCTTGATGATCGATCCCATCATCTCCCGCGATTCTCCCTCGCCGAGCGCGGCGATTTCCAGGTCCTGCCAGGCCGTCTCGTAGGCGGCGATCTCCTCCGGCCGGTCGAGGTAGAGCGCGCCGGTCAACGCCTCGCTGTAGACGGTGGGTGGCTCGGTGGGGTCGCCAGCGAAGTTGGTCGGGAACTCCAGGATGGTGAACGCTCCGGCCACCGCCGCGCGGGTGGGGCCGGCGGCGAAGGGCAGGACCCTTATCGAGATGTGCGGCGCCTCGGAGGCGGCCCGCAGCGCCCGGAGTTGGGTGGTCATGGTCGCGGCCCCGCCGAGCGGCTGCCGCAGCACGGCCTCGGAGAGCATCACCCGCAACACCGGCGGGGCGGGCAGGGCGCGGACCAGCAGCGCCTGGCGCTCCTGCCGGACGGTGACCGACCGGTCGAGGTCCTCGGCGGTGATGGCCGGCTGATGCATTCTGAACAGCGCCTCGGCGTAGGCCCGGGTCTGCAGCAGGCCGGGGATCAGCACCTGCTCGTATTTGCGGATGTGGTTGGCGGAGGCTTCGAGGCCGACGTAGAGCTCGAACCACTCGGGGATGGCATCCAGGTAGGACTGCCACCAGCCCTTGGCCTTGGTCTCCTTCGCGAGCGCCACGAGGGCGCCGGTCAGGTCCGGCGGGGCGGCGTAGACGCGGCACATGCCCTCGACGTCCAGCGAACGGATGCGCTCCTGGCCGCGGCCGGTCTCGATCCGCCAGACCTTCTGCGGGGAGATCTCCAACCGCTCGGCGGCGTCCTTGACGGTGACATGCGCCCGCTCACGCAACAGGCGCAGGTGCCGACCGAGTTGTCGACGCGGAACCGTCGATCCGACCTCCGTCGTCATGATCACTTCCCTTCCATTCTGGAAGACCGGGAATTGCAGGTGGCGGAGGCGATGTCTCAGCACCTCGTAATCCTTTTCGGAATAAGAGATCAAGTCAATATTTGTGGGCGATTCCGTTGGCGGCGGGGTTGTTGAGACCGCTGAAGACGACAAAGCATCACGGGTAGCGGGGCGGCGGGTACGCGAGCATCGGCAAGCCCGTGCCCGTCGCGCCGCATCCAGACCGCCGCGCATTTCCCGACGACGCGGTCCGATATATCGGGAGGGAATTATGTTTCGCATTCCGTGGTGGCGTCCGCGCCGCGACTCCGGTCCGGTGCCGACGAAGCTGCGGCACCGGCGGGACTGGTCGCGCAGGGGCCGCTGGTGCAGTTGTGGCCTGCGCTGGCAAGGCTGCCCCGACCGGCCCGACTCCGCCATCGAGGAACGCTGGCGCGCCCGACTCGGAAGGCCCGAACGCACGAAGGTCAGCCAGACGCACCAACCCGCACTGACTGTTAAGGCATCAGGGGTGGCTGTACCTCGGTACCCGTCGACCGCCTCCGCTGATGGCGGGACGCGGTGGGCGTACCCGGTTCGGGAAATGGTCACCGGCCTGCCGCCCCGGCCGCCGCGCGTGCGACCCACGAACCGGGGTCCCGCCGGCGCGGGGACGGGCCGGGACGGGCGGACGAACCACGGGCCGATGGATTCCGCGCCGGCTCCGCTACGCGCCGATGACCGCGCCAAGCGGTGAGCGGGCCACTGGTCCAGGTCGGCGACGTGATCCGGGTGGCCGAACAGGACTACTGCTTCGGGATCGGCGAGTTGCGGATGCGGATCACGGTCGTGCCGGCGTCGGCGCAGATCCCCGGACTGGAATGGGTCGAGTTGGTCGGCACTCCGCTGGTCAGCAGCCGCCCGGCCGGGCCGGAGCGGGCGGCGTTGATCCGGGTGGCCGCGCTGCGGGTGCCCGGGAGCGTACGCCGTGTCACCGGGGCCTGAACCTGACGGCGGCACCCGTGGATCCATTATGGGCGGTACGGTCTGGGGCGTGCAGACACCATCGGAGCGGGTGCCCGCTCTCCTCGACGGCCCCGCAGTCGACGTCACCGACCCCCGGGAACTGCTGACCGGCTACCTCGACTGGTACCGCGACGCGCTCCGGCGCAAGATCTCCGGGCTCTCCGACGAGCAGCTCCAGACCCCGGTGCAGCCGTTCGGCTGGTCGCCGCTCGGCCTGGTCAAGCATCTCGGCTGGGTCGAGCGGCGCTGGCTGCGGTGGGGGTTCACCGCCGAGGACATCGCCGGCTACCCGCCCGGCGGGGACGCCGCCGAGTGGGACGTCAGCGGCCAGACCACCCGGGCCGTGCTGGCCGGCTACCTGGACGAGGTGCAGCGGTCGCGGGCGATCATCGCCGCCGCGGACCTGACCGACCAGGCGCGGGTCGGCGGGCGGTTCCCCACCGCCGACCAGGCGCCGGCGCTGGGCCGGATCCTGTTCCACCTGCTGCAGGAGTACGCCCGCCACCTGGGTCACCTCGACATCGCCCGCGAACTCATCGACGGCAAGACCGGCGAGTAGAAGGCGCGCTGATCGGGGGCGTACCGGCCATTGTCCTCATGATCATGTCGCGCTCAGTCGTTCAAAATGGACGAGATACACGGCTGGGTGCGCCATGATCATGGCGGTCGGCAGTGCGGGCGTGTACGGGCGTTGGGTGGGGTTGACAGGGCCTGGGGGGTCAGGCGGCGGAGGCGTTCCGCAGGTGGTGGCGGAACAGGTGCAGCCCCTCCTCGATCCGCTCGGCCGGGATCGCGCCGTACCCGAAGACCAGGCCCGGCCGGCTGGACCCGGCGGCGGCCACGTGCGAGAACGTGAGCACCTCGACCCCGGCCGCGCGGGCGTCGGCCAGGACCCGGCCGATCCGGTCCGCGACTCCGTCGCGCAGGAACGCGCCGAGGTGCAGCCCGGCCGCGGACGGGATCGGCTCCAGCCAGGGTGCCAGGTCGCCGCTGAGCGCCGCGGCGACCAGCTCGTGCCGCCGCCGGTAGACGTTGCGGCTGCGGCGCAGGTGCCGGGCCAGCCCGCCCTCGTCGATGAAGCGGGCCAGCGCGGCCTGGGTCGGCAGGCTGGTGTGCCAGTCGGTGACGAACTTGGCCGACCGCAGGGCGTGTCGCAGGGTCGGCGGGGCGACCAGGAAGCCCAGCCGCAGGGTGGGCAGGAGCACCTTCGAGAACGAGCCGGCATAGACGACCCGGCCCTCGACGTCGAGGCACTGCAGCGGCTCCAGCGGCTGATCGGTGTAGCGGAACTCGCTGTCGTAGTCGTCCTCCAGGATCGCCGCGTCGTGCCGGCCCGCCCAGCCGAGCAGCGCCAGCCGCCGGGGCAGCGACATCGCGACCCCGGTCGGCATCTGGTGCGACGGGGTGACGTAGACCAGCCGCGCCTCGGGCGGCAGCGCGTCGACCACCAGCCCCTGGTCGTCGACCGGAACCCCCACCACCCGGGCGCCGAGCGACTCGAACAGCAGGCGGATCAGACGGTAACCCGGTTCCTCGACCGCCACCGTGTCGCCGGCGGTCAGCAGCACCCGGCCCACCAGGTCGGCCGCCTGCTGGGTGCCGTTGGTGACCAGCACGTCATCGGGTTCGGCCCGGACCGCCCGGGACAGCCCGATGTGCCGGGTGATCGCCGACCGCAGCCCGGCGTGCCCGCTCGGCTGGTCGGGCAGGCCGTTACCCACCCGCGAGGCCCGCAGGTCCTGGTTCAACAGCCGCCGCCAGGTCGCGAACGGGAACTGCCGCACGTCCGGCATGCCGGGCCGGAAGTCGAACCGGGGCGAGCGGGACAGGTCCGGCGCGGGCGGAATCCGATTCCAGACCGCCCGGGGAGCCAGTGCTCCGCGTGTCCCGGGATCGGTCGGTGGTGCCGGCTCCGATTCAGGACCGGGGACGGCCGGCCCGGGCCGCTCCCCCGCGGGCGGTGGACCGCTCACGAAGGTGCCGGCGCCCGTCCGGGTGGTCAGCAGACCCTCGGCGGCCAACCGCTCGTACGCGGTGCTGACGGTGTTGCGGGACACCCCGAGGCGGGCCGCCAGCGTCCGGCTCGCCGGCAGGACGTCGCCGGGGCGCAACCGCCCGGCCAGGACGGCGGCGCGCAGCTGCTCACGGATCTGCGCGACAAGATTGGTCCGTCCGGTCAGCCGGACATGCAGATCCACCCGTCGATCCTAAATGGCCCACAACAGATCGGCCGAAATTGGCCCTATGGCTCGGACGACCGATCGGCGCGGCCCGGCTCGCGGTCATCGGCGAGTGGCACCGGCCAACTGGCCGTGAATTGGCTCTACGTCCCGAGCCGGGTGGTTTCTACCCTCGATCGGGAGGCGCCGGCCGCCAACGGGGGCGCGGCGGGTAGCCATCCGGGCCCGGCCTCAGGGGGAGGCCGGGCCCTCCCCCGATCCGGTCAGCGGCGGACGGTGAGGATCAGGTCGGCGACCAGGGCGGTCCAGCCGGTCTGGTGCCAGGCACCCAGGCCGGCGCCGTTGTCGCCGTGGAAGTACTCCGGGAAGGCGATCAGGTCCCGCCAGTCCGGGTGCCGCTGGAACAGGTCGCAGGCGCCGTAGATCGCCCGCCGGCCCCAGTCGTCCCGGGTGAACAGGGAGATGAGCCGGTTGGACAGGTCGTCGGCGATCGCGGTGAGGGTCTGCTTCGTGCCGGACCTGGTCGGATACTCGATGAGCAGGTCGTCGCCGAAGAAGGCCGCGTAGTCGCGCAGCGCCGAGATCAGCAGGAAGTTGGTCGGCATCCAGATCGGGCCACGCCAGTTGGAGTTCCCGCCGAACAGGCCGCTCGTCGACTCGGCCGGCTCGTAGCCGACGGTGAAGTCCTGGCCGCCGAGCGAGACCGTGAACGGCTTGTCGAGGTGATACCGCGACAGCGTCCGCAGCCCGTACGGGGAGAGGAACTCGTCCTCGTCGAGCATCCGGGCCAGCAGCCGGACGATCTGGTCCGGGCCGACCATCGACAGCAGGCGTTGCTGACGGCCGTCGCCGGCCAGCCGGCGGGCGCCGATCACCTCGGCGTACTCCGGCTTGTTGACCAGGAACCAGCGTAGCCGGGCGGCCAGCTCCGGCAGCCGGTTCAGCGTCGCCGAGGTGATCCGGGTGGTGGCGGCCAGCGGCAGCAGCCCGACCACCGACCGGACCTTCAGCGGCACCTGGCTGCCGTCGGGCAGCCGCAGCACGTCGTAGAAGAACGAGTCGTCCTCGTCCCAGAGCCCCTGGTGGTAGGCGGCCGCCGCGATGTAGGCGAAGTGTTCGAAGAACTTCGTCGCGACGTCCTGGTAGGACGGATCGTGTACGGCAAGGGCCAGCGCCATGTCGAGCAGGTTGAGCGCGTACATGGCCATCCAGCCGGTGCCGTCGGACTGCTCCAGCGTGCCGGCCACCGGCAGCGCCGCCGACCGGTCGAACGGGCCGACGTTGTCCAGTCCGAGGAAGCCGCCCTCGAAGACGTTGTTGCCGCCGGTGTCCTTCTGGTTCACCCACCAGGTGAAGTTGAGCAGCAGCTTGTGCAGCACCCGGGCCAGGAAGTCGTAGTCGCGGCCGCCGTCGATCTCGAACACCTTCAACGCCGCCCAGGCGTGCACCGGCGGGTTGACGTCGCCGAACGCCCACTCGTACGCCGGCACCTGCCCGTTGGGGTGCATGTACCACTCGCGCAGCAGCAGCAGGAGCTGGTCCTTGGCGAAGCCCGGGTCGACCCGGGCGATGGTGACGCAGTGGAAGGCCAGATCCCAGGCCGCGTACCAGGGGTATTCCCAGGGGTCGGGCATGGAGATCACGTCGAAGCTGTTCATGTGCCACCAGGCGTGGTTGCGCCCGTGCCGGCGGCCGGCCGGCGGCGGCGCCGCCCCCGGGTCGCCGTGCAGCCACTGGTGCACGTCGAAGTGGTAGAACTGCTTGCCCCACATCAGCCCGGCGATCGCCTGCCGGGCCACCGACGCCTCGTCGCGGCTCGCGGCGGCGGGGATGAGGCGGTCGAAGAAGGCGTCCGCCTCCAGCTGGCGGGCCGCCACGGTGGCGTCGAAGCCGGCGCCCAGGTCGAGCGCCGGCGCGGGCGCGGTGCCCGGCGGCGGGGAGGTCAGCCGCAGCCGGAGCCGGATCTGCGTCTGGCCGCCGGCCGGCACGTCCAGCACGTAGTGCAGGGCACCCTTGGTGCCCTCGCCGGCCGGGTTGACGGTGTCGGCGCCGTCCACCACGTGGTCGTTGATCCCGTCCTTCGGGAACCGGCTGCGGCCCGGCAGCCCCCACAGCCGCTCGGTGTTCGTCTCGTTGTCGCAGAGCAGCGGGGTGGGCTCGCCGTCGCCGGCCAGCACCAGCTGGCCGAGCACCCAGTGCTGACCGACCAGCCGGGCGCCGTCGGCGGTGATCTTCGGCACCTGGTCGCGGCCGGGCAGCCCCCACGACCAGGTGTTGCGGAACCAGAGGGTGGGCAGGACGTGCAGCCGGGCCGGCTGGTCACCCCGGTTGGCGACGGTGATCAGGATGCACATGTCGGTCGGGGTGGCCTTGGCGTAGTCGACGGTCACCGCCCAGTACCGGTCGTCGTCGAAGACCCCGGTGTCGACCAGCTCGTACTCGTTGTCGGCCCGACCGCGCTCGGCGTTCACCGAGACCAGTTCGTCGTACGGGAAACGGGCCTGCGGGTAGTGGTAGCGCCAGCGCATCCAGGAGTGGGTCGGGGTGGAGTCCTGGTACCACCAGTACTCCTTGACGTCCTCGCCGTGGTTGCCGCCGTCGCCGCCGAGGCCGAACATCCGCTCCTTGAGGATCGGGTCGACGCCGTTCCAGAGGCCGAGGGCGAAGCAGAACGTCTGCCGCTCGTCACAGACGCCGGCCATCCCGTCCTCGTTCCAGCGGTAGGTCCGCGACCTAGCATGATCGTGCGGGAAGTAGTCCCACGCCGTACCGTGCTCGCTGTAGTCCTCGCGTACCGTTCCCCAGGCCCGCTCCGCAAGGTACGGGCCCCAACCCCGCCAGTTGAACTCCCCGGAATCGGCCTGGGCCAGTCGGGCCCGCTCCGCGTCCTCGATCATCCTCTCCCGCTCGACCACACCGGCCATTGTCCCCGAACCGTGTTACAGGCAGCCTCACCGGGCGCCGATTGGAGGAACGTTGCTCGAAATCAGCTTCGGCCCGCAGTTCTGCGGTCACCTGGAGTCGGCGGCATCCCGGGAGTGGCTGGTCCCGGACGGGCTGGGCGGATACGCGATGGGCACGGTCGCCGGCCTGCGGACCCGCCGGTACCACGGGCTGCTGGTGGTCGCCGACCAGATCCCGGCGGCCCGGCGGCTGGGCCTGGCCAGCCTCGACCCGGCGGTGCACCTGCCGTCCGGGGCGCGGGTCCGGCTCGGCGCCCACCAGTGGCGCACCGGCGAGGTCGATCCCGCCGGGTACGAGCTGCTGGAGCGCTTCGACCTGGTCGACGGGGTGCCGCGCTGGCGCTGGCGGATCGGCGACCTGGTGATCGAGCGGGAGCTGGCGATGACGCACGGGCGGCCGGGCGTGGCGGTGCTGCACCGGCTGGTCGCGGGCGGGCCGGCCCGGCTGACCCTGGCCGCCGCCTGCACCTGGCGGGACGCGCACGGCGAGCGGCGCGCGGACGGGCCGGCGCCCCGGGTGGAACCGACCGCCGACGGCGCGGTGATCGAGGGGGCGTACCGGCTGGCCGGACCGGGCTGGGTCGGCGAGGGGCACTGGTGGCACGGGGTGCACCACCGGGCGGAGGCGGCCCGCGGGTTGGCCCCCGAGGAGGACCTCTGGTACGCCGGTGGCTTCGCCGGTGAGCTGGCCCGGCCGGGCGACACGGTGGCGGTGCTCGCCTGGGCCGGCGACGCGGCCGGGCTGGCCGAGCCGCCGCCGCCGGCGGCCGAGGTGATCGAGGCGGCCCGGCGGCGCAACCGTCGGGTGGTGGCCGCCGCCCGGCCGCGCGACGCGGTGGACGCGACGCTGGCGCTGGCCGCCGACGCGTTCGTAGTGCGCACCGGCCCGCTCGGCGGCGGCACCGGCAGCGGCGGTGGGGGCGTCGACGTGGTGGCTGGCTACCCGTGGTTCGGGGCCTGGTCGCGGGACACCATGACCGCGTACGAGGGATTGTTCCTGCGCACCCACCGGCACGACGAGGGGCGGGACCTGCTGCGGGCGTACGCGGCGACGCTGTCGGAGGGGATGCTGGCCAACACCGCCGACACCGGCCGGGTGGAGTACAACACCGCTGACGCGACGCTCTGGTTCCTGCACGCGGTGTCCCGGCACGTCGAGGTCACCTCCGACACCGACCTCGCCGACGAGCTGCTGCCGGCCCTGCGCACGGTCGTGGACGGGCACCTGGCCGGCACCCGGTACGGCATCCACGCCGACCCGGCCGACGGGCTGCTCACCCAGGGCGCCACCGGCGAGGCGCTGACCTGGATGGACGCCCGGGTCTACGGGGTGCCGGTGACGCCGCGGGCCGGCAAGCCGGTGGAGGTCAACGCGCTCTGGGTGAACGGCCTGGCCGCGGTCGCGGAGTTGGCCGCCCTGGTCGGCGGCGACCCGGGCGCCGCACCGGCCGCCCACGGCCGGGCCGTCGAGTCGTTCCGGCGCCGGTTCCCGGCACCGGGCGGCCTGCTGCACGACGTGGTCGACGCGCCGGCCCCGGCGTACCCGCTCGGGGGTGCGCCGCTGCACGACGACGACCTGGTCCGCCCCAACCAGCTGCTGGCCTGGTCGTTGCCGCACGCCCCGCTGCGGCCGGACCCGGCCGCGCTGGGCCAGCTCGCGGCGGCGCTGCTGACCCCGCTCGGGCCGCGCAGCCTGGCCCCGGACTCCCCCGGCTACGCCGGCCGGCACCGGGGCGGGCCGGCGGAGCGGGACGGCGCCTACCACCAGGGCACCGTCTGGCCGTGGTTGATCGGCCCGTACGTCGACGCCGCCCGGCGGGCCGGCCTGCCGACCGGCGACCTGCTCGCCGGTCTGGAGGCGCACCTGACCGAGTACGGCCTCGGCTCGGTGAGCGAGACGGCCGACGGCGCGGCCCCGCACGGGGCCACCGGATGCCCCTTCCAGGCCTGGTCGGTGGCGGAACTTCTACGCGTCCGGCCGAGTTGATTGGTGCCCGTTACATACCTGCAACGGCCATGTCTTCCCTGGTTATCCAGCTACCGGCAGGATGGGCCACAACCCAACGACGTACCGGCACCCGCACCTCGCGGTGCCTGCCGCTGCGTGCCATGCGACAACTAAAGGGGGCCGGGCATTGTCACCTGACGCCGAGGTATTCGACATCCAGCAGGCCCGCCGGCAGCGGGTGCTGATGCTCTCCTGGGAGTACCCGCCGGTCCTCGTCGGCGGACTCGGCCGACACGTCCACGCCCTTGCCACCAGCCTCGCCACCGCCGGCCACGACGTCACCGTCATCACCCGCCACGCCGACGGCGCCCCCCTGGAGGAATACACCGACGGCGTCCGCGTCATCCGCGCCCCCGAAGACCCCGTCGGATTCGCCCTGGCCACCCCCACCCTGCTCGCCTGGACCATGGCCTTCAACCACACCCTCACCCGCGCCGCCCTCCGCGCCGCCGACACCAGCGGCGGGTACGACATCATCCACGCCCACGACTGGCTCGTCGCCCACACCGCCGTCACCCTCAAAGAACACCTCAACCTCCCCCTGATCACCACCATCCACGCCACCGAAGCCGGCCGACACCAGGGCTGGCTCCCCGACGACCTCAACAAGACCATCCACTCCGTCGAACACTGGCTCAGCCACGAATCCACCCGCCTCATCGTCTGCTCCGAATACATGCGCCAACAGGTCGGACACCTCTTCGACGTCTCGCCGGAGCGGGTGGACGTGGTCCCCAACGGGGTGGACGACCGGGCCTGGCACGCCCGGCCCCGGGCGGTCGCCTCGGCCCGCAAGCGGTTCGCCGGCGACGGCCCGCTGATCGGCTACGCCGGCCGGCTGGTCTACGAGAAGGGCGTCCAGCACCTGATGCACGCGGTGCCGCAGCTGCGCGACCGGCACCCGGGGCTGCGGGTGGTGATCGCCGGCGACGGGCCGTACCGGGCGGAGCTGCAGGAGGAGGCGCGCCGGCTCAAGCTGGAACGCACCGTCCGGTTCGCCGGCTTCATGACGGCCAGCCAGCTGCCGGCGGTGCTCGGCGCCACCGACGCGACGGTGGTGCCCAGCCTCTACGAACCGTTCGGCATGGTCGCCCTGGAGGCGGCCGCCGCCGGCGCCCCGCTCGCGGTCGCCGCCACCGGCGGCCTGGCCGAGATCGTCGAACCCGGCGTCACCGGGGTCACCTTCCCGCACAGCAACCCGGACGCGCTGGCCGGGGCGGTCGGCTCGCTGCTGGCCGACGAGGTCTTCGCGCGCCGGGTGGCCCGCCGGGCGCGCAGCATGGTCAGCGAGCGTTACGGCTGGACCACCATCGCCGGGCGGACGGCGGCCGGCTACGCGGCGGCCGTCCGGGACTCGGCGGGGGTGCGCCGGGCCGGCCCGCCGGTCGGCAACCCCGTCGGCGCCCGCGGCCGCAGGATCGTCGTACCCGAGGGGAACCTGTTCGCCCTCGACGGGGCCGCCTGCTGATCGGCGCGCAGGGCCGCGACCAGCGGTTATCGGATACAACACCACGCACGGAGGATGCAGAATCCGGAATCCGCTGGCTATCGTGTACAGCGGGTGACGGAGGAGGATCCTGCCGGTGCAACAGCAACTGGTCGCGGGCCGCTACCGGCTGTTGCGGACGGTCGGCAGCGGTGGGATGGGCCGGGTCTGGCTCGCCCGGGACGAGATGCTGCGCCGCGACGTCGCCATCAAGGAGGTCGTCCCGCCCGACTGGATGACCGAGCAGGAACGCGACGACCTGCGGATCTCCACCCTGCGCGAGGCACGCAGCGCGGCCCGGCTCAACCATCCGCACGTGGTGCAGATCTACGACGTGGTGCACGCCGGCCCGACCCCGTGGATCGTCATGGAGTACGTCCGGTCCCGGTCGGTGCAGGAGATCATCGCGTCGGACGGTCCGTTCCCGCCGGAGCGCACCGCCGAGATCGGGTTGGCCGTGCTCGCCGCGCTGCGCGCCGCGCACAGCGCCGGGGTGCTGCACCGCGACGTCAAGCCGCACAACGTGCTGATCGCCGACGACGGCCGGGTGGTGCTCACCGACTTCGGGCTGGCCACGGTCGACGGCGGCGACGGGGCGATGACCCGGGCCGGGGTGGTGCTCGGGTCGCCGCAGTACGTCGCACCGGAGCGGGCCGCCGAGGGCGCCTCGACCGTGGAGGCCGACCTCTGGTCGCTGGGCGCCACCCTGTACGCGGCGGTGGAGGGGCGCTCGCCATACCACCGGCCGACCACCATGGCTACGTTGACCGCGCTCGCGGTCGCCCCGCCGGACCCGGCGCAGCGGGCCGGACCGCTGCGCCCGGTGCTGGCCGGGCTGCTGCGCCGGGACCCGGCCGCCCGGCTGACCGCGGTCGAGGCGGAACGGCTGCTGCGCCGGGTGGTGGAGCCGGCGCCGCCCGGCCGGCGGCACCGGCGCGCCTGGCGGCTGGTCGCCGCGGCGACGGCCGCCGCCGTGGTACTGGGGGCGGCCGGTGCCGGGCTGGTGGCCAACCAGCGGCGGCAGGGCGGGCCGGCGGCCGGGCCGACCCCGTCCGGGCAGGGCGGGATCGCCGCCGCGCCGGCCTTCCCGTGCACCCGCGCGCCCGCCGACACGGCCGAGGTGACGCCGACCGCCGTCCCGCCGGACGAACCGTACGGCCTGGTCCGGGGTTGGACCTGGCACGTTGATCCGGCCGGCTTCCGGATCGCCGCGCCGGTCGGTTGGCGCCACTACACCGACGGCGGGGCGGTCTGCTTCCGGGAGCCGGGCGGCGGTCGGGTGCTGGCCGTCGACCCGGGCACGCCGCCCGCGCCGGACCCGGTCGGTTACCTGCGCGCCGAGGAGGCCCGGCTGACCGACGGCGGCGCACTACCGGGGTACGAGCAGGTGAGCATCGCGCCGCTGGAGATGTACCAGGGCGGCGCCGAATGGGAGTGCGGCTGGACCAACCCGGCCGGCCAGCGGGTGCGTACCTGGCGGATGGTGGTGAACACCTCGGCGCGGCAGGCGTACACCGTCTCCTGGTTGACCCCGGAGTTCGACTGGCAGGTCAACCGGGCCTACCTGCCGATGATCCGGCAGAGCTTCCGCCCGGCGCTCTGAGCGCCGGCTGGCCGGCGGGTGCCACCGCCGGCCGACGCGCCGGGGACGACACGCGGGCGGCGGCGCGTCCGCCGAGGTCCCGCCCTCGTTAGATCCACTGTGGAGGCATGGTGATTGATCATGCTCGGGTGCTCTGCGATGGTGTCACCGGCCGCGCGGAGGTGGACACCGCGCGGCATCTTCCTGGGGAGAGGACATCGCCGATGATGGGGCCGTCGCACGCGCTCTCCGGTGCCGCGGTGTGGCTGGCGGGGTCCTGGGCGCTGGACCACTTCGCCGACTACGAGCAGTCGCCGCTGGCGATCGCGGTCGGCACCGCCGTCTGCGCCGGCGGCGCGCTCTTCCCCGACCTCGACCTCTCCGGCCGGGTGACCCGCAACCGGGGCGGCGCCACCGTGGCCCGGACCTTCGGCGTGTTCTCGCTCTTCATCGCCGAGGTGATCGAGAAGGTCTCGCTCGGGGTCTACCACGCCACCAAGACCGGCCGGGACCCGAACCGCACCAACGGGCACCGCACCCTGACCCACACCATCCCGTTCACCGTGCTGGTCGGCTGGGGCACCACCGCGCTCTGCGCCGCGTACGGGAAATGGGCCGTGATCGGCATCCTCTTCTTCATGATCGGCCTGGCCCTGCGCGGACTCTTCGACGAGTGGGCCAAACGGGCCGGCTGGGTGATCGTCACCCTGGTCTCCGCGGGCGCCGCCTACTTCACCTTCCTCACCCTGCCCGGCGACCGGGGATATCCGATGCTCGGCCTGGCGGTCGGGGTCGGCTCCTTCGTGCACATCCTCGGGGACATGATCACCCGAAACGGCGTACCGCTGCTCTGGCCGATCCCGATCAGGCGCCGGATGTGGACGATGATCAGCGTTCCGGACGCGATCGCGATCAAGGCCGGCGGCACCGCGGAGATCGTCGTACTGCGGGGGATCTTCACCGTGGTCTCACTGCTCGCGGCCGCCGGGCTGCTGGCCCCCTCGGTACTGCGCAGGTTCAACATCGAGGTGTGACAGACAGTCCAAACCAGACCTTTGGTACGCGACGCCGGCTGCCCGGTGTGGACGGACCCCGTAGGCTGACGACATGACCGGTGGGCACGGTAGGCGATCCCGGGCGCGGGTGAGCGTCCTGGAGTGCCGGTGACGGATCCGGCCCGACCGGCGGACACCTGGCCCAACCGCTGGTCCGACGCGCTGCGCTCCTGGGCGAAGGTCGCCGGCGACCAACCGCTGCTGCCGGTGGTGCGTCGGGCCTTTCTGGCCTTTCTGCTGGTCTGCCTCGCCATCATCGGGCCGCAGTGGTTGATCTCGCCGGTGGTGGCCCGGGACCGGTCCTGGCCGGTGCTGCTCGCGGTCGCCCTGCTGATGGTGCTCGCCGTCCGGCTCTACCGGCGCGGCGAGCCGACCCTCGTCGGTGACCTGCTCACCGCCCTCGGCGTCGGGCTGGTCATCTGGGCGGTCGGCGCGCTGCCGGCCGGTGGCGTGCTCTTCGTCGGCACCTCCTTCCGGGCGCTCTACGGCCGGCTGCCCGGCGCCCTGGTGTCGGTCGCGTTGACCCTGACCGCGATGACCACCGGCGTACTGGCCGCCGGCGGGTCGCTGGCCGAGGTGAAGCTGGGCCAGTACGGCCCCGGGCTGCTGCTCTCCTCGCTGGCGCTGCGGCTGGTCCTGGTCGCCGTGCGGCGCTACGAGAGCGGCACCGCGGCCCGCTTCGAGGCGGTGGTCCGGTCGTCCCGCGACGTGATCGTCATCACCGACGCCGACACGGTGGCCAGCTACGTCAGTCCGGCGATCGCCGACGTCTTCCAGCTCCACGACGGGTTGCCCGACAACCGGCTGCTGGCCTGGATCGCCGAGGACGACCGACCGGCGGTCCGCGGCTGGCTCGCCGGGCTGCTGGCCGAGCCCGGTGCGGCGGCCACCATCCAGTGCCGGGTCCCGGTGCCCGGCAGCGGCCGGCTGACCACCGTGGAGATCAGCGCGCAGAACCTGACGGCCGACCCCAACGTACGCGGGCTGCTGTTCGCCCTGCGGGACGTCACCGAGCGGGTGCTGCTGATCGAGCGGCTCCGCCATCAGGCGTACCACGACCCGCTCACCGGCCTGGCCAACCGGGCGCTGCTGCGCGAACGGCTGGCGGACGCCCTCGCCACCACCACCGACGTCGCGCTGCTCCTCGTCGACCTCGACGCCTTCAAGGTCGTCAACGACGCCCTCGGACACCTGGCCGGCGACGACCTGCTGATCCGGGTCGCCATCCTGATCCGGCGCCGGCTGGCACCGGAGGATCTGCTGGCCAGCCTCGGCGGCGACGAGTTCGCGGTGCTGCTGGTGAAGAACCGGGCCGGGGTACGCACGGCGGAGCGCACCGCCGACGAGCTGCTCGCCGTCTTCGAGCGCCCGATCGAGGTCGCCGGGAACCTGCGGGTCGTCTCGGCCCGGGTCGGCATCGCGGTCAGTGACGGCGACGCGGACGCCGACCGGCTGATGCGCGAGGCCGACATCGCGCTGCGGCTGGCCAAGAGCGCCGGCCGGGACCGGCGGCTGCTGTACCGCAGCGAGCTGCACCAGCCCGCCGTCGACCGGCTGCGGCTGCAGGTCGATTCCCAGGACGCGCTGGACCGGCGCGAGTTCCTCCTCGCCTACCAGCCCATCCACGAGCTGGTCGGCGGCACCGTACGCGGGGTGGAGGCGCTGGTGCGCTGGCGGCACCCGCACCGGGGGCTGATCGCCCCGGACCAGTTCATCCCGATGGCCGAGGGCAGCGGGCTGATCGTCCCGCTGGGCCGTTGGGTGCTGGCGCAGGCCTGCCTACAGGGGGCGATCTGGCAGCGACTCATCGGGCAACCGCTGCAGATCAACGTCAACGTCAGCATCCGCCAGTTCGTCCTGGGCGACATTGTCGCCGACGTCCGGGCCGCGCTGGACGGCTCCGGCCTGCCGCCCGGCACCCTGACCCTGGAGATCACCGAGAGTGCGCTCGCCAGCGAGCACGACGCGATCGGCGCCCAGCTGGCCCGGCTGCGGGAGTGGGGCGTGCGGATCGCCCTGGACGACTTCGGCACCGGGTTCAGCTCGCTCGGCCACCTGCACCGCTACCCGATCGACGAGCTGAAGATCGACAAGCTCTTCGTGGACCGGTTGGACGGGGTCGACCCCACGACCCTGCCGGTGGTCGGGGCGATCATGGCGATGAGCCGGGGCCTGCGGTTGAGCACCGTCGCCGAGGGCATCGAGACCGCCGACCAGCGCGCCGAGCTGATCGCCCTGGGCTGCGACTTCGGCCAGGGCTACGCGCTCTCCCGCCCACTCGACGAGCCCCAACTGCGCACCCTCCTCCTCCGCGGCTCCACCGTCCCCTGACCGCCGCCCAAACCCCGACTCCCATGATCAGATGTTGAAAACGGTCGCTCAGCCCGCCGCTGGCAACCGTTCTCATCATTTGATCATGGGCACTAGAGCCGGTCGACGGCGTCTTTCGCCGCTCGGAGGGAGCTGCCGGTGCGGGAGCGCAGGAGCTTTATCGCCTCGATCGTCCGGCCCCGCTGCTTGAGGTGTCGAAGCTGTGCTTCGAGGTCCGGCTGGGCTGCGAGGTCCGGCTGGGCTGCGAGCTGGTCCGCCGCCGTCGGTGGACCCAGTCGCGCGGGCAGCTGACCGGACCGGTCCACCTCGTCCACCACGGCCTTCGCGTCGACCAACGACAGGCCGGTCCGCTCGCGCACCACCTTGACGGCGCTCACCACCCTGCCGGCCCGCATCAGCGCCTGCACCTCGGCCACGAGCGCGGCCCGCTCGGCCACCCCGTCGTCGCCCGGCTGGCCCGTGCCGTCGCCCAACCGTCCCGTGCCGTCGGGAGAGGTCGCCGGAGCTCCGGTCGGTCCGGCGCGCCGGGCCGGCGGGGAACCGATGCGCGGCGACCGGGTGGACAGGTCCGGCGGCACCAGATCGGATCCCCCACCGCGACGGCGGATCAGGATCACCGCCAGGGTTCCGGCCGCGATCAGCGCGATGGCGATGAGCAGGAGCAACGCGTCTGGCATGCGCCCACGCTACTCAGCACCCGGGTGCCATCCGGTCCCGGGGTTGCTAAAGGAGTCTTTATAAAGATAGCTTTAGAGTCATGGTGGCATCTGAGATCAGGCTGACCGATCCGCGCGCCCTGCGCGGCTACGCCCACCCGCTGCGGATGGCACTGGTCGGGCTGCTGCGGGTGCAGGGGCCGATGACGGCCACCCAGGCGGCCGAGCAGCTCGGCGAGAGCGTGCCGAGCTGCTCGTTCCACCTGCGGCAACTCGCCAAGTACGGGCTCGCCGAGCGGGTCGAGGGCGCCGACGCCCGGGAACGCCCCTGGCGAGCCACCGCGCGGGTCACCTCGTGGGACAGCGGCTCCGACGATCCGGCCGTCCAGGCCGCGACCGACCAGCTCAACACGACGATCCTCGACCACTACCTGCGTCGGGCACAGGCATATCTGGCCCGGCGCAGCGCGGAGCCGGCCCGGTGGCGCGACGTCACCGGATTCGGCGACTCGCTGGTCTACGTCACCCCGGACGAGCTGGCCACCCTACGGCGCCGGATCGACGAGTTGTTGGCCGAGTTCGACGATCGCGCGACCGACCCGGCGGCCCGGCCGGCGGACGCCCGCGGCATCGGCTTCATCCAGCTCGTCCTGCCGTACTCAAGCCCGACACACCAACCCGGCCCGACGCACCACGCCCAGGACCGACCGGACCGATGAACCAGATCGAGACCCCCGCCCCCACCGGCCCTCATAGCACCAACGGCGCCGACAACTCGGACGGGCCTGCCGGCTCCGATCACCCGCACGGCAATCTCGGCCCGGCTGGCGCCGATGGTCCGGTGGAGCCGCCGGGCGGCGGCTCGCGACTGCTGCCCAGGTTGCTGCGGCAGACGCCGTTCCGGCGCTACTGGTCGGCCCAGACCGTGTCGTTGTTCGGCGACCAGATCTCGCTGCTCGCGCTCCCGCTGCTCGCCGTGCTCGGCACCGGGGCCGGTCCCGCCGAGATGGGTTACCTGACGGCCGCCGCGCTGATTCCCAATCTGCTCTTCTCGCTGGTCGCCGGGGCCTGGATCGACCGGTCCACCAGCCGGCGACGGATCATGGTCATCGCCGACCTCGGGCGGGCGGTGCTGCTGGCGGCGGTGCCGACCGTCTTCCTGCTCGGCGGCCTGGCCCTGGAGCACCTCTACCTGGTGGCGTTCCTGACCGGCACGCTCGCGGTGCTCTTCGAGGTGGCACACAGCACGCTGTTCGTGTCGCTGGTGCCGAGGCGGGACTACGTCGAGGCGAACGCCCTGCTCAACGGCAGCCGGGCGATGTCCTTCGTGGCCGGCCCCAGCGTCGGCGGTCTGCTGGTGCAGGTGGTCGGCGCGCCGTTCGCGTTGCTCGTGGACGGTCTGTCGTACCTGGTCTCGGCGGTCTTCCTGGCCCGGATCCGGCCGGTGGAGCCGCCGCCGGCCAGCGGCCGGGGGCTCGGTCTCGGGCAGGGGCTGCGGTTCATCTTCCGGTCCGGCATCCTGCGCGCGGCGCTGGTCGGCACCACCACGCTCAATCTCTTCAACTACATGTTCGCCGCACTGTTCGTGCTCTACGTGAGCACCGAGTTGGGGGTGTCGCCGGGCGTGCTCGGTGCCCTGATCGGGGCCGGCGCGTTCGGCGCGCTGCTCGGCGCGGCCGTGACCGGGCGGTTGGTCCGCGGCGCCGGGATCGGGCCGACCGTCCTGCTGAGCTTCCTGGCCTTCCCCGGACCGCTGCTGCTGGTGCCGCTCGCGGGTGGACCGACGCCGGTGGTGCTGGCCATGCTGTTCGCGGCGGAGTTCCTCTCCGGCCTCGGGGTGATGATGCTCGACATCACGGTGGGCTCGCTGCAGACGGCCGTCATCCCGGACGCGCTGCGGGCCCGGGTGGCCGGCGCCCAACGCACGATCAACTACGGCATCCGGCCGATCGGCGCGCTGATCGGCGGCGGGCTCGGGGCGGCCCTCGGCGTCCGGCCGACGCTCTGGATCGCCACCGTCGGCGCGCTCGCCGGCGTTCTCTGGGTCCTGCCCTCGCCGATCCGCCGACTCCGCGACCTGCCCCCACAGGAGTCGGCCGTCAGACCGCCACCCGCTGGGCCGGGACGGTGAGCCCGAACAACTCCATGAGTTCCGGGGTGTCCACCCGGCGGCCGTCGGCGACCCCGTCGCAGGCGATGTCGACGATCTCGTTCTTGTGCGCCATCAGGTACGGCCGGGCGCCCACGTCGGCGTTCGCGAGCGTCGCGATTCCCGCCCAGTGCCGGCGCCCGAACAACATCGGGTACGCCCGCAGCCCGTCATAGGTGGCGCAGACCAGCGCGTCCGAGAACGGCAGGGCGGTCACCCGGCGGATCGCCGCCACCGTCAGCCCGGGCATGTCCACCGGCACCACCACCACCGCCTCGGTCTGCGGGTCGGTCAGCGCGTCGAGCCCCTTGCGCATCGACGAGCCGATGCCGGTCCCCCAGGCCCGGTTGACCACGACCGTGGCCGTCGAGAGGTCGGTTGCCTCCTGAACCTCGTCGGCCGCCGCTCCGAGCACCACGACCACCGGACCGCACCCCGCTTCCCGGAGGGTGTCGAGCACCTGGTTCACCAGGGGGCGGTCGCCCTGGCGCAACAGCGCCTCGGGGCCGCCGATCCGGCGGCCACCGCCCGCTGCAATGATCATTCCCGCGATCCGGCTCAGCTCCGTCACCCTCTCCCCGACCGGCGTCGACCCCGTCGCACGCACTACGGACCCAACGACGCGGCCGACGATCAGGTATCGGGCTAAAGCCACCAATCCGGCGAATCGCCCCACCCGGCTGCCGGGGACCAATCCCAAGCGGGATCAGTCACCGCCCGGGTCGCCCGGCCGTTGGGATCCCGGGGCGGGTCGGCGCGGACCGCCGCCGGATCACTTCGCGTCGGCGTAGCACTCGACCACGGAGACGTCGAGCGGGAACCGGACCGTGGTGTCGCCGAAGAGCAGCCGGCCGGCCTCCGCCGCGGCGGCGTGCACCGACTCGGCGACCGCGTCGGCCACCTCGGCCGGGCAGTGCACCAGCACCTCGTCGTGCTGGAAGAAGACCAGCTCGGCGGGGCCACCGGCCAACCGGCCCCGCAGGCCCGCCAGCAACGTCAACGCCCACTCCGCGGCGGTCGCCTGGATCACGAAGTTGCGGGTGAACCGCCCCCGGGCCCGGGCGGCGGCCCCACCCCGGGCACCGCCGTCCGGTCCGCCACCGGCGCGGTCGCCGAACTCGGACCCGAACCCGTCCCCGCCCCGGGCGGCGGACTCCGGACCGCCGGCGCCCCGGGCACCGAACTCGGACCCCGGGCCGGCCCCGCCGCCGCCCGCATCGGCCGCGACCACCGCGTCGAACCCGGCCCCGTCCCCCACCGCCGCGCGGACGCTTATCGAGGACGGCGGGCAGGTGCGCCCGAGCCAGGACCGGACCAGACCGCCGGCCTCGCCGGTCCGGGCCGCCGCCTCCACGTAGTCGAACGCGGTCGGGTAGCTGCGCCGCAGCACCGCCAGCGCCGGCAGCGCCGCGCCGCCGGTCTGCCCGTACATCGCGCCGAGCAGGGCCAGCTTGGCCTTTGCCCGGTCGCCGCCGAAGGAGTCCCGGGCCAGCGCGGTGTAGAGGTCCCCGGCGCCGCCGGCCGCCGCCAGCCGCGGGTCGCCGGAGACGGCGGCCAGCACCCTCGGCTCCAACTGGCCCGCGTCGGCCACCACGAGTCGCCAGCCCGGGTCGGCCCGCACCGCCCGACGGACCACCTTCGGGATCTGCAGCGCCCCGCCGCCCCGGGTGGCCCACCGGCCGGAGACCACCCCGGCCGGCACGAACTCCGGCCGGAACCGGCCGGCGTGCACCCACGCGTCCCGCCACGCCCAGCCGTGCGCGGTCCAGATCCGGTACAGCTCCTTGAACTGCAGCAGCAGCGGGACGGCCGGATGATCCACCTCGCGCAGCACCCAGGCCCGGGTGTTCGGCAGCCGGATGCCGGCCCGGTTGAACGCGCGCAGCACCTCGCCCGGCGACTCGGCGTGCAGGCCCGGCGTGCCCAACTCGGCGGCGATCCGGGCGGACAGCTCGGCCAGTCTGCGGGGCGGGCCGCCGACCGGCGACGGCTCGCCGAGCAGGTCGAGCAGGAGCGCGTCGTGCACGTCGGCCCGCCAGGGCAGGCCGGCGACGCCCAGCTCGGCGGCGATCAGCGCGCCGGCCGATTCGGCGGCCACCAGCAGCCGGAACCGGCCGGGGTGCTCGGTGGCCGCGATGCGGGCGAGCTGGTCGGCGTACACCCGGGTCAGGGTCTGCGGGCCGACCGGCGGCGGACCCGCCGCCAGCTCGAACAGCGCGCCCTGGCTGGTGCCCGGCGGGGCGGCCGGGCGGGGCGGGGGGTCGGGCGGGACCGGGGTGCCGGTCAGCCGGGCGTACGCGGCGGCGGCCGAGCGCGGCTCGCCCCACCGGCCGGCGTGGCCGAGCAGCAGCGCCTCGGTCAGCTCAAGGTCGTGGCAGCGGGCAACCCGGACGCCGGCCCGCAGCAGCGCCGGATAGCTGCCGGCGGTGGCCGGCCAGACCCAGCGGGGCCGGTCGGCGGCCTCCCGCTCGGCAACCGCGGCGGCCAGGTCGGCGACCCGCCGCACCGGGCCGGCCGGCACCCCGTCCGGCCCCAGCGGCACCAGCCACCCGGACCCGTCGGCCTCCGCCTCGACCAGCACCTGCACCCACCGAATTCTGCCGGCCGGGTACGACAACCAGGGGCACCAGATCCTGGCAGCCGATGGCCCCCGGGGGGCCGAAAACTACCAAGATCCCTACTTGACCGCGCCGGCGGTCAGGCCGGACTGGATCTGGCGTTGGAAGATGGCGTAGACGACGATCATGGGCAGGATGGCGATGGTGAGGGCGGCGAAGAGGCCGGACCAGTCGGCCTCGTAGCCGGCGTTGACCGAGATGTCCGCGATGCCCTGGGTGAGCACCCACTTCTCCTTGGCGTTCGAGAGCAGCACGAGCGGCAACTGGTACTGCGCCCACTGCCCGATGATGTTGAAGATGCCGACGCTGATCAGGCCCGGCTTCGCCATCGGCAGCATCACCTGGAAGAAGAGCCGGGTGTGCGAACAGCCGTCGATCATGCCCGCCTCGGCCACCGAGGTCGGCAGCGTCTTGAAGAACGCCGACAGGAAGAAGACCGTGAACGGCAGCGAGTACGCGATGTAGACGAGCACCAGCCCGGTGTGGGTGTCGAGCAGACCCAGGTTGCGCACCACGAAGAAGAGCGGCACCAGGGCGAGGAACACCGGGAACGCCAGCCCGGAGACGAACAGGAAGTAGATGAACCGGTTGCCGACGAACTTGTACCGGGCCAGCACGTAGGCGGCCATCGAGCCGAGCAGCATGGTGCCGAAGGTGCTGCAGGCCACCACGATCACGCTGTTGAGGAAGTAGCGCCCGACGTTCGCGGTGTTCCAGGCCCGGACGTAGTTCTCCCAGCGCAGCTCGGCCGGCAGCGTCCACGGGCTGCTGAAGATCTCGGTGGTGTTCTTGAACGAGGCGAGGAAGGTCCAGAGGATCGGGGCGATGACGATCACCGCCCAGACCACCAGCGCCACGTGACCGAGGCTGGACATCAACCGCACCTCGGATTTGCGGCCCTTGCCGCGGGGTCGGCCGTCGGCCCCACCCGGAGGAGGGCTGGTCGGCCGGTCGGTGCCGGGCCGGGCGGTGTTCGTCGTCGTCATCGGTGACCCCATCAGTATTCGACGCTTTCCCGCTTGGACACCCGCAGCGTCAGCGCCGCGAAGGTGATGGTGAGGAAGAAGAGCGCGACCCCCATCGCCGAGGCGTAGCCGTACCGGGAGTACTCGAAGGCGTTGCGGTAGATCTCCATCGCCAGCACGGTGGTCGCCCCGTCCGGGCCGCCCCGGTCCACCGAGAGCACCGCGACGATGGCGAACGCGTCGAACGCGGCGATGCCCAGGTAGACCCAGGCGACCTGGAGGGTGTCCCAGAGCAGCGGCAGGGTGACCCGGAAGAAGAGCGTGATCCGGGTCGCGCCGTCCATCTCGGCGGCCTCGTAGATCTCCCCCGGGATCGACGCCATCCCGGCGGAGAAGAGCACCACGTAGAAGCCGACCGCCTGCCAGACCAGCACCGCCAGGATCGACCAGAGCGCCAGGTTCGGCCGGACCAGGAACAGGATCGGATCGAAACCCAACTTCATCAGTACGCCGTTGATGAGGCCGGATTCGTTGGGCCGGTACACGGTCTGGAACAGCACCGCGATGATCGCCACGGCGAGGACCTGGGGGAAGAAGAACACCACCCGGTAGAACTTCGACCCCCAGACCCCCCGCCGTACGCCGCCGCTGCTCTTGCCGCCCACGTTGAGCAGGAAGGCGAAGAACAACGCGATCGCGATCGTGATCAGCGGCAGGGCAAGCAGCAGTACTCCGTGATGCTGGATCGCCTTCCAGAACTTGTCGTCGTCGAACAACCGCTGATAGTTGTCGAAGCCGATCCACTGCGGGGCGGAGAGCCCACGCCAGTCGGTCATCGAGATCTGGAACGCCTGGGCGTACGGGGCGATCACGAAGACCACGTACAGCGCCACCGGGGCGGCCAGAAAACCGATGACGAACGGATACTTGCCGTGCCGCATGACCTTCAGGCTCCGATCAGCGCTGGAACTTGATGACGGAATCGTCCTTCTTGATGGCGTCAGCCCGCTGCTGGATCCGCTCCACGAACGCGTTCGCGTCGATCCGGCCGAACATCAGCTCGTTGGTGGCGGTGCGGGCCTCGTTGTCCAGCTCCTTGTACCAGCCGTCGAAGAAGATGTTGAAGACGTTCTCCCCGGCGGCGGCGAGCGCGGCCTGCGAGCTGGCCACCCCGGGCGGGAAGGCGTACCCGGCCGAGCCGGCGGTGACCACCGTCGGTGCCTTGACCACCTCGGTGAAGCCCTTGGCCCCGGCGACCGAGAGCATCTGGCGCATGTACTCCATGCCGCCGCGCGGGTTCTTGCTCTTGGCCGAGACGAAGTAGCCCTCACCGGCGGTGGCCCGCACCGCGGTGGCCGGCAGCGCGTCCGAGCCGGACAGGCTCGGCACCGGCATGAGCTGGTATTCGAAGCCCTCCGGGGTGTCCTTGGCCTGCTCTCCCTCGATCCAGTCGCCGCTGGGGTAGAAGCCGACCTTGTACTGGTTCTGCTGGAGCTGCACGTCGGTGTGCTTGAGCCCCTCGAAGCTCTTGTCCATGTACTTGGCGCCGACCTCGGCCCACGCCTCGGCGGCCTGCTTGACGGCGTCGACCTGCCAGGCGCCGTCCTCCAGGTTGTCGATGTTCTTCAGCACGTCCTTACCGCCGATCTTGGCGGCGTGGGTGAGGATGACGTTCCACTGGTAGTAGGCCGCGTTCGCGCCGGCGTAGGCGTACGGGGTGATGCCGCTGGCCTTCATCTGGTCGAGCAGGGCGGTGAAGTCGGTCCAGGTGGTGACCGGCGCCCAGCCCTTCTCCTTGAACAGCTTGCCGGAGTACCAGAGGCCGAAGACGGTGGAGACGTAGTAGAGCACGTACGGCTTGCCGTTGAACGAGCCGACGTCGACGGTGCCGGGCACCACGGTGTCGCGGACCTTCTTGCTCGGGTCGTCGACCGACGGGGCGTCCCAGAGCTCCGTCAGGTCCTGGAGCTGGCCGTCGCCGACCAGGGCGCCGAAGTCCATCAGCTTCTCGCCCGAGTTGTTCACGAACTCCGGCGGGTCACCGGCGGCGAACCGGGGCTGCAGGATGGTGCCGATGGCCTGGGTGGACTGGTGCTTGATCTCGGCGTCCGGGAACTTGGACTTGTAGAGCGGCTGGTGCACGTCGGTGGCGTACTTCTCGCCGTAGCCGCCGTTGAAGATGACCACCTCGAGCGGGGCGTCCGCGGCCACGCCGAGCGGGTTCTCGGCGGTCTTCTCGCCGGCGGCCTGGTCGGTGTCACCGCCGTCGTCGCCGCTTGTCGCGCAGGCGCCGAGCAGTCCGACGGCGGGGGTGGCCAGGAATCCGACGGCGGCGGCCCGCCGCAGCACGGTCCGCCGGCTGGTCAGGCCGGCGAGCGCGCCGGGCTCGGCGGACCCGGTCGGGCGGGAGTCGAGGGCCGACGAGTCGGCCCGGTCGGACGGGCGGTCGGAGGTTGCGGACATCTGCGTCTCCTCGATGGGAATCGGATCAGTCGGTGAATCCGGTCAGGCAGCGAATGGGTTTCAGTGGGTGCGTGCCCCGGCGGCCCGGGGCACCCGGAGAGAGGTGGATAGGGGGCACCTCTCCCGCGACATGGTGCCGTCGCCCGGTCATGACCGCGCCTCCCGGGCGGCCTTGTGTCCGTCGACGGCCTTTGCGGTGCGCTGGAACGCCGAGTGCGCCCGGTCGTGGGTGCGCTGGGCGACCGCTATGTAGAGCAGATCGAGGACGACCATCTGCGGGTGCCGGGCCGACAGCGCGTCCGGGCGGAAGGTGGTCGCCTGGCTGGCGGTGAGCAGGACGACGTCGGCCAGTTCGGCCAGCGGCGAGCGGGGGAAGCCGGTCAGCGCCACGGTGGTGGCGCCATGGCTGCCCGCCTCGGCGAGGGTCTCGATGGTTTCCCGGGTCTGGCCGGTGTGTGAGATGCCGAGCGCGACGTCGCCGCCGCGCAGCAGAGCCGCGCTGGCCAGCCCTTCGTGTACGTCGTTCCAGGCCCAGGCGGCCACCCCGATGCGGTGCAGGCTGAACTGCATCTCGCCGCCGACGAGCGCGCTGCCGCTGGCGCCGAAGATGTTCACCCGGGCGGCGCCGGCGATGGCGTCGGCGGCCCGTTCGACCTCGTTCAGGTCGAGCAGGCTGGCGGTGTCCTGCATGGCGCGGGTGTCGGCGGCCATGATCTGGTCCAGCACCCGCTGTAGCGGGTCGGACGGTTGGATCTCGCGACCGATGTCGATGGTCCAGCCGGCGGAGCGGGCCCGCCCGGTCTCGGCGGCGATGCCGAGTCGCAGGTCGGCGTAGCCCTCGAAGCCCAGCGCCCGGCAGAATCGGGTGACCGTGGCCGGCGAGGTGCCGCTGCGTTCGGCGAGTTCGACGATCGTGGCGCGGGCGGCCGCAGCGGGGTCGGTGAGCACCTGCTCGGCGACCCGCTGCAGCGCCCCGGTGAACTCCGGCAGTTGGGTGCGGACCCGGACCAGCACGCTCTCCGGGTCGCCGAGCCCGTCGCGGGACCGGCGGTCGAACGGCTCAGCCTCGACCACCGCGGTGTACGCGCCGGTGTCCGCCTCGTGCTCGACCATTGGCCCGCCTTCGGGAAAGGAAGTTAACTGTTAGTGGTAAAAGTTCTTACTAAAGGGCGGTCCTTGTCAAGACGGTGGGTGAAGTTTTCAAACTGTTACCTGTCGCCGGCCGCTCCCCCGCTGATCTTTTCCGGTCATGGGACGGCCTGGGCCGTTCGCCGGACCGGCCCCGAACGTTCCCCATAGCCTGGGCCTATGCGCCGGCTCGGGCGACTCGCCAGGGACACCCCGGCCAGCCGGGAACGCTACCTCGACCTGCTGCGCGCGGTCGCCATCACGGCCGTGGTGCTCGGTCACTGGCTGGTCACCGTGATCGGCCGGGACCCGGACGGCCGGCTCACCGGCCGCTCGGCCCTGCCGGACCTGCCCTGGGCGCAACCGGTCACCTGGCTGGTCCAGGTCCTGCCGATCTTCTTCCTCGTCGGCGGGTACGCCAACGCCGCCTCGCTGACGTCGGCGTACCGGCGCGGCGACGACGCCACCGGATGGCTGCGCAACCGGGCGGGCCGGCTGGTCCGCCCCACCACCGTCCTGCTGGTGGTGCTGGCCGGCGCCGCCGGCACCGCCCGGGCGCTCGGCGCACCTGCCACCGAGGTACGCGCGGCGGCCTGGTTCGCCACCGTCCCGCTCTGGTTCCTCGCCGGCTATCTGGCCGTCGTCGCACTCACCCCGATCATGTACGCGCTGCACCGGCGCTACGGGCTCGCCGTACCGGTGGTGCTGGCCGGCGCGGTCGCGGCCGGTGACCTGGCCCGGCTGACCGGCCCGGCGGAGCTGGCGGCCGGCAACTTCCTGTTCGGCTGGCTCGCCGTGCACCAACTCGGCTTCGCCTGGCGCGACCGCACCGCCGGCCCGCCCACCGACCGCAACCAGGCACGGCAGCCGGGCAGCACCGCCGGCCCGCTTACCGACCGCACCCCGACTGGGCAGCCGGACAGCACCG
Organism: Solwaraspora sp. WMMD1047; assembly: GCF_029626155.1. Taxonomy (NCBI): domain Bacteria; kingdom Bacillati; phylum Actinomycetota; class Actinomycetes; order Micromonosporales; family Micromonosporaceae; genus Solwaraspora; species Solwaraspora sp. WMMD1047. Next base: position 4,674,900 of record NZ_JARUBL010000001.1, read on the forward strand.
CCGGGCCGCCTACCAACCGCAACCCGACTGGGCAGGCGGGCGACACCGCCGGACCTTCGGCCGACAACCCGGCCGGGCCGGCGGCCGGTGGGGTGGCGCGGTTCCCGGCGGCGCTGCCGATGGGGTGGCGGGCCGCCGTTGCGATGCTTGTCGGTGGGCTGGTCACGGTCGTGGCGCTCACGCGGTGGGGGCCGTACCCGGTCAGCATGATCAATCTGCCCGGCGAGCGGCTGCACAACATGTCGCCGCCGAGCCTGGCGCTACTGGCCCTGACCGTCGCCCAGCTCGGCCTGATCCTGCTGCTGCGCGAGCCGGCCGAACGCTGGCTGCGGCGGCGGCGACCGTGGCTCGCGGTGGTGGCGGTGAACGCAGTGGTGCTGACGATCTTCCTCTGGCACGTCACCGCCGCGATCCTGGTGGCCGGCGGGCTGGCCGCGCTCGACCTGCTGCCCGACCCGCCGGTCGGCACCGCCGGCTGGTGGCTGTGGCGACTGCCCTGGCTGGCCCTGCTGACCGTGGTGCTGGCCGGGCTGGTAGCGATCTTCGGCCGCTTCGAATGGCGCTCGCCCAGCACCCGAGCGGGCACCGCGACCGGCACCCGACCCGGGACCGGAGCGGGCACCGCGGCCGGGGCCGGAGCGGGCACCCGGTCGGCCGGCGTGTCGGCGGTGGCCGGGCCGCTCACCGTGGCGGGTTACGCCGCCCTGATCCTCGGGCTGATCGTGAACAGTGCCGCGCCACGGGACCGGCCGGAACCGCTCGGACTGCCGCTGGTCGCCCTGGCCGCGTGGCTCGTCGGCGCCGCCGTGCTGCGCGTACCGCGTACCCGAAATGTCGGTCGGGCGGCGGACCCGGCGGTGGGCCGGCGACGCACCGCGCCGGCGGACCCGGCGGCCGGCCCGGCGGCGGAACCGGCCGGCGGACCCGGCGGCGACGTCCCGCCGGGCGGCCTAGTATTGCCTGTGCTCAACGGACAACTCCGGACAGCGGAGACCTTCTCCTTCCCCGCCCCGGCGGGCGGCCGACGGATCGACCTGGCCACCGGCACGGTGTCGCTCGACTACGCGCTGACCGGCCCCGACGGCGAGCTGCGGTTCACCGAGGTGATCACGCTCCCGCTGCCGCCCGAGGCGCCCACTCCCGCCACGCTGGCGACCCTGGACCGGGTGCTGGAGCTGCTGCACCTGGTGGCCGGGGTCAGCTACTACAAGACCGCCGCGCCGCGCCGGCTGGTGCTGCCGGCGCCGCTGGGGTCGGCCGCCGTCGAGCTGGTCACCGCCGTCTACACGCACGGCCTGGCCGAGTACGCGTACCGCAACGACCTGCCGCACGTACTGGAGCTGGTGCCTGAGGTGCCGGCCGGCGAGGTCGCCGACCCGGCGCCGGTCGACGACCGGGACGGTCGGCCGCTGAGCGCGGTGGGCGGCGGCAAGGACTCGATCGTCAGCCTGGAGGCGCTGCGCCGGGCCGGGTTCGACCCGGTGCCGTTCTCGGTGAACCCGAACCCGGTGATCGGGTCGGTGAACGAGGCCAGCGGCCTGACCGCGCTGGCCGCCCGCCGCCGCATCGACCCGCTGCTGTTCGAGCTGAACGCGGCCGGCGCCCGCAACGGCCACATCCCGGTGACCGCGATCAACTCGCTGATCGCGGTCGCCACCGCCGTGCTGCACGGGCTGGGGCCGGTGGTGATGTCGAACGAGCGGTCGGCGAGCGACCCGAACCTGAGCTGGCACGGGTTCGAGATCAACCACCAGTGGTCCAAGGGCGTGGTGGCCGAGGGGCTGCTGCGGGACGCGCTGAGGGCGCACGCCGGGCTGGTCGAGCCGTACTTCTCGCTGCTGCGTCCGCTGTCGGAGCTGCACATCGCCCGGCTGTTCGCCGGGATCACCCGCTACGACGACGTGGTGACGAGCTGCAACGCCGCGTTCAAGCTGCACGACCCGACCGCCCGCTGGTGCGGGCACTGCCCGAAGTGCCGGTTCGTCTTCCTGGCGATGGCGCCGTTCATGCCCCGGGAGCGGGTGGTGCGGATCTTCGGCTCCGACCTGCTCGCCGACCCGGAGCAGCTTCCGGGCTATCTGGAGCTGCTCGGCATCGACGCGCACAAGCCGTTCGAGTGCGTCGGCGAGGTGGAGGAGTCGGTGGTGGCGTTGCGGCTGCTCACCGAGCGTCCGGAGTGGAATGACGCACCGGTGGTCCGGGCGCTGGCGGCGGCGGTTCCGGCGGCGGGGTGGGCGGCGGCGGCCGAGTCCGATGTGTTCACCCCGGGTGGCCCGCACCATGTTCCGGCCGCGTACGCCAAGGCCCTCACCGATCTCGCGGTGCCCGCGACGGACTGACGACAGGCAACCGCGCGCGGCGGGAAGCGGTGGCCGGTCGGGTTTGACAAGATGATCTGGTGTCCGAATACGACGGTGTCCTTCTCGACTGGAGCGGAACGCTGGTCCTCGATCCCGAGCCGGCCGACCGGTTGCGGTGGGCGCTGCGCCGGCTGGGCCGGACCCCGGACGACGGGACGGTGCTCGGCCTGCTGCACCGGCTGCAGCGGGCCGCGCTGGCGCCGCAGGTCGCCGAGGCGCTGCGCGACCACGCCTGCGACGCCGACCGGCACCGCTTCGGCGAGCTGCTCTGGTATGACCGCGCCGGCCTCGACGCCGACCTCGCCGTCGAGCTGTACGGCTTCGACGGCGACCCGATGAACCGGCCGCTCTTCCCGGACGTCCTCGACGTGCTGACCCGGCTGCGGGCGGCCGGTCTGCGTACCGTGGTGGTCAGCGACACCCACCTGGACCTGCGGCCGTTGCTCGGCTTCCACGGGGCGGGCGACCTGATCGACGGCTACGTGCTCTCCAACGAGCACGGCCGGCAGAAGCCCGACCCGGACCTGTTCTGGGCCGCCCTGCGCGAGCTGCGGGCCCGGCCGGAGCGCACCCTGATGGTCGGCGACCGCCCCAACAAGGACGGCGGCGCGGCGGCGATCGGCATCACCACCCTGATCCTCCCGCACCGCCTCGCCCACCGAAACCGCCCCCGCCTCACCCCGCTGCTGACCCTGACCCGGTGATGGGTCCGTCACGCGCTGGACCGGATCGCCGCGCATGAGCACGGTCAGAGCGGGTCGTCGCGGCCGAGTTCCCAGCAGGCGACGGCGGTGGCGGCGGCCACGTTCAGCGAGTCGACGCCGCGCCGCATCGGGATCACCACCCGGACGTCGCTGCCGGCCATCGCCGCCGCCGACAGCCCGGCCCCCTCGGCGCCCAGCAGCAGCGCGGCCCGGGACCGCTGGGCGGCGGTGAGCCGCTGGATCGGCACCGCGTCGGCGGCCGGCGTCAGCGCCAGCACCGTGAACCCGGCCGCCCGGACCTGCGCCAACCCGCCCGGCCAGGGCTCCAACCGGGCGTACGGCAGCGCGAAAACCTCGCCCATGCTGACCCGTACGCTGCGCCGGTAGAGCGGGTCGGCGCAGGACGGCGAGAGCAGCACTCCGTCCACCCCGAGCGCCGCCGCCCCCCGGAAGATCGCCCCGAGATTGGTGTGGTTGTTGACGTCCTCCAACACCACCACCCGCCGCGCGGCCGCGAGCACCGCCTCCGCCGTCAGCGGCTCACCCCGGTGAAACGACGCCAGCACCCCACGGTGTACGTGGAAACCGGTCGCCTTCTCCAGCACGTCCTGCCCGGCGGCGTAGACCGGCGCGGCCCCGGTGTCCAGGTCGGCGAGCTGGTCGACCCGCTTGGCGTCGACCAGGAACGATCGGGGCCGGTAGCCGGCCCGCAGCGCCCGCCGCAGCACCAGCTCCCCCTCGGCGATGAAGAGCCCGTGCGGCGGCTCCCACCGGGTCCGCAGCTCCACGTCGGTGAGCGCACGGTAGTCGGCGATCCGCTCGTCGCCGGGGTCGGTGATCTGCTCGAAGGGCACGGTCCCGATTCTGCCGGCTCGGTCGGCGGCGTCATCGCCAGGGCGACGAACGCCGCCCTGGCGGCCGGCTCGACGGGCCGGTTGCCGGCGTCGCGGTCAGCCGCTGATGAGTGCGGCGACGGTGGCGCCGGCGGTGGCGGTGCGGCCCGTCGTGTGCTGATAGCGCCGCACGATGTCATGGTGCCGGATTCGCCTACCGAACCGCCGCTCGGCGCGCAGCAGCGAATTGCGGTGCGGCGGTGGGAATGCCGCCGCCAGGTCGGTGAGCAGTGCCTGGGCATTCACGCCTGCGGTGGTCAGCACCCAGGCGGCGCCGGGATCGAGCGCGACGAGCGCGAGCGCCAAGTGCTCCGGCCGGTGCTCGCGCTCACGGCGGGCGAGCGCGAGTCGCAGGGATGCCTCGTAGGCCGCCTGCGCATCCAGCCCGAGGGGCGGACTGAGCCGGGCGCATCGCCGCCGCGCCTTCGCCGCGCCGAACGGAAGCAGCGGCTCCCGGGCGGGCGGCCGGTCCGCCAGCGCCGGCCAGGAGCCGGTGAGCATCCGGTCGATGTCGATCCCGAGCGGCGCCAGGGTGTCCCGGTCGGCGGCGGCTCCCGCACCGGCCGGCGCGGCGCGGCCGGCCGCCTCCCGCAGCGTTGCCGTCGTCGCGCCGTGCCCGGCCAGCACGGTGCCGACCGCGCTGGTCTCCGTGAGGGCGAGCAGCAGGTGTTCGCTGCCGGCGCGGGGATGCCCGAGCTGTCGGGCCTGGGCCAGCGCGCGGCCCAGCACACGGCCGAGTTCGGGGTGCTCGCCTCGGAACATCAGCCCTCCTGGATGCGGTGGTACTTGCGGTGCACGGTCTGTTTGGTGACGCCGAGCCGGGTGGCGATGTCCTGCCAGGACCAGCCGGCGCGTCGCGCCGCTGCGACCTGCTCGGCCTCCACCTGCTCCACCAGCCGCCGCAGCCGGGCGACGGCGCGCAGTCCGACGTCGGGGTCGGTGCCGTGGACGGCGTGGTCGAGATCAACGATCGCGGACATGGCCGTCAGCATATGCTGACGGCCATGTCCGCGTCAACACATGCTGACGACTTCCCGGTTGAGCGGTCCGGGACTACCGCTCCTTGGCGTGGGCGACGAACGACGACCAGGCGGCCGGCTCGAACGTCAGGGTGCCGCCGTCGGGGTCCTTGCTGTCGCGGACCAGCACCCGGCCGGGGAGGTTGTCGGCGACCTCCACGCACTCTCCGGCGTTCGAGCTGCTGCGGCTGGACTTGCGCCAGTCAGGGCTGTTCGTAGTCATTCAACACCTTCAGGAGGAGGTTGCGGGTCTGCTCACAGGTTAGTGCCTGCCCGCAGAGGCGTTCCCAGACGATCAATGTGTGCCGGAGCGCCTTGACCGACTCGATCACCTTTCCCTCGTACTGGTCGTCGATATAGCCGACCGGCGCCCCGGTGGGCAGCGTCGCGAGCGCGAATGCTCCGGCGTGGCCGGGGTGCAGGCCGGCTCGCGACGGAATCACTCTGATGTGCACGTTCGGGCGGTGGCCGACGTCAACCAGGTGTTCGAGCTGATCTTTCATGATGACGTCCTCGCCATGCCGGAGAGCAGGTTCGCAGATGATCGCGGTCAATTCCACCGGATTGACCCGGTCCAGGGTCACGGCCTGCCGCGCCATCCGGATCTTCAACGCCTCTTCGACCTGGTCCTCGGTGTGTGGGCCGACGGAGATGACCGCCCGCGCGTACGCCTCGGTCTGGAGCAGGCCCGGGATCACCGAGTGTTGGAAGGTGCGGAGCAGGATCGCGCGCTCCTCGTTCTCGTTCCATGAGCGCAGCCATGGAGCCACCGCCTCGCCGCGTGCCGTGGTCGCGGACTTGCGGAGTTGGTCGCCGGTGCCGAAGAAGGCGTCGAGCCCACCCGCCACGTCGTCCGGCGGGACCGAACGCCCCGATTCGTAATTGCCGATCTGCGATCCGCTGATGTGGACTGCGGCACCGACCGCGTCCTGCGACAAACCTCGCGCCTGCCGCTCCCGCCTGAGCGCATGCCGAAACTCATTCGCGTCCGCCAACTGGCCACCCCCAATTCAATGGTTCCGGAACTGCATACCCATCCTCATCCGAAAGCCGTTCGATAGTCCAGGGTGGAGTTGGCGCGGCGTCCGGGAGTTGTCCATCCGTGCGGTTCCATCAGTCCCCGGGCGCCGCGCGTGAACCGCCCGCCGGGGAATTCCCCTACCAGGCCGGTGGCCCCGGCGGGTCAGACCCCGGCGCCCGGGGTGCAGCCAATGGGTGGTGACGCACCCCGGGCGCCGGCCGAGCGGAAAAGCAGGGAAGGCGAAATGCGAATACGACGGCAGGCACTGGTCCCCTTTGCCCCGACGCACCGCAGGGACTGGCGAAAGCTCTGGCGGTACTGCCGCTGCGGACTGCGCTGGCGCTGCCCGGACAGCTATCCGGCGGAGGTCCGGATGCCCTACCCGGTGCACCCCCGGCCGATGAACCGTGGCCCGTCGTACCCCGATCGGCTCGGCGCCATGGCGCCGGACGCCCATCCGAGAGCGGCGGAGGAGCGACGATGACCACTCCCCCCGACCTGCCGTTCCACCCGGCGGACATCGACAAGGACGCCCTGCTCGTCCTGGCCGAGGCCGACTACCTGTACGGCCTGGGTGACCTGCAGCTGAGGCTCACGGCAACGCCGAACGTCCAGGCCCTCTGGAACCGGATCGAGTGGACCGAGCTGACCGGCGTCGAGATCCAGCCCCGCAGCGGCCGGGAGGTCCAGACCCGGACCGTCCTCGCCCGGACCACCGGCATCAAGGTCCTGCGGGCCGCTCCCCCGCGCGAGCAGGCGTCGTGACCGGCCCGCCGGACGACGACCAGCCGGAACCGGACACCCCCCGCGCCGGCTGGACCGCACCGCCGTTTCCGACCGGGACGCTGTCGGGCGCATGCCTCGATTCCACCTCGGATGCCGTCCCGGCCAGTGTCCAGGCGGACACGTTCCGGATGATCCTGGCCCGCCACGAGCCGGCGAGCGCCACGCACTGCGTGTGCGGCGCCGCCCTCGGCGAGGAGACCGGGCTGTGCTGGTACGGCCGGTCGGCACAGCGCGGGTTGATGGCACTACTGGCACAATAACACGAGCGACACCAGCGCGGCGGCCGATAAGCCCTTCTGCCGGCCCCGCGCGTACGCGACCCCCCTGCCGAACCGCGTCCGCCACGGGCACCCCAGACCCGTCCCCGGGACCGCCACACGTGCCGTCGGCTGCCCCGGGGGCGGGTCGCCAACCCCGACCGGCATCAACCAACCAGCGCAATCGACCTGACGATCCTTTGTCGAGCCTGTTTGGCTCGCCTACTCGGACAGCTCCAACTCGTCGAGCATGCTGGCGAGCGTCGCCAGGGATTCGTTGTCAAGTACGGTGCCGGCGGCCTGGGTGAAAGTTCGGGGTCCGAGTTCGGTGCGAAGCTTGTGTAGTGCGGTGAGGTCGTATCGTGCTTGCGGGACGTCGAGGGCGAGGCGGAGCGCGAGAGCCTGGCAGTGCAATGGGACGGCGTCGACAGGGCGGCCAGACTGCGAGCGTAGGTTGCCGAGTTGACTCAGGCTGGTGGCCGTGCCGGCTCGGTTGCCGAGCTCCTCTTCGATGGTGAGGGACTGCTGGTAGCGGCGTTCGGCCTCCGGGTAGTCACCCCGGTCATGGGCGAGCATGCCGAGCTGGTGATAGCTGTTGGCCGCACCGGCGCGGTTGCCGAGCTCCTCTTTGATGGTGAGAGATTGCTGGTAGCGGCGTTCGGCCTCCGGGTAGTCACCCCGGTCATGGGCGAGCATGCCGAGCTGGTGATAGCTGTTGGCCGCACCGGCGCGGTTGCCGAGCTCCTCTTCGATGGTGAGGGACTGCTGGTAGCGGCGTTCGGCCTCCGGGTAGTCACCCCGGTCATGGGCGAGCATGCCGAGCTGGTGATAGCTGTTGGCCGCACCGGCGCGGTTGCCGAGCTCCTCGAAGATGGTGAGGGACTGCTGGTAGCGGCGTTCGGCCTCCGGGTAGTCACCCCGGTCATGGGCGAGCATGCCGAGCTGTCCGTAGCTGTTGGCCGCACCGGCGCGGTTGCCGAGCTCCTCTTTGATGGTGAGAGATTGCTGGTAGCGGCGTTCGGCCTCCGGGTAGTCACCCCGGTCATGGGCGAGCATGCCGAGCTGGTGATAGCTGTTGGCCGCACCGGCGCGGTTGCCGAGCTCCTCTTTGATGGTGAGAGATTGCTGGTAGCGGCGTTCGGCCTCCGGGTAGTCACCCCGGGCTTGGGCGAGCATGCCGAGCTGGTGGTAGCCGGTGGCCGCACCGGCGCGGTTGCCGAGCTCCTCGAAGATGGTGAGGGACTGCTGGTAGCGGCGTTCGGCCTCCGGGTAGTCACCCCGGGCTTGGGCGAGAATGCCGAGCTGGTGATACCAGGCAGGCCGGCGGGGGGACGTGGCGGGCAGCCAGCGGAGTGTGTCGTGGATGAGGCTCGCTTCCCGGTCCCAGGCGCCCCACTGGTGTAGCTGGTCGCAGATGTGTTCGGTGCGGGTGCCGGCGGTGTCGAGGTCCCCGGCGGCGATGAGGTGGTGGCGGGCTTCCAGCAGGTCTTGCACGTCGGCGAACCGGTTCTGTGGCCACACGTCTACCCGCCACAGCCAGTAGGCGGCGGCGGCGTGATGGGCCTGCATCACGAGGTCTGGCTCGTGGTGTGGGCTGCCGGCGGTGGTCCAGTGGTCGTGGAGTTCGGTGGCCGTCCACCGGTGCATCACGAGACGACCGTCGGCGCTGGCGCCGATCAGGCTGGCGTCCCGCAGGCGCTGTAGGAGCGCGGGAAGGTGTGGTGGCGCGGCCAGCGGCGGCCGGGGAGGCCCGTCGGCGGCGGATCCGGCGGACTCGTCGGGGGTGCCGACCTGGAACAGCGCGGCGTTGAGGTCGACGGGTTCGCGGTAGACGCTGATCCCGGCCAGCAGTCGGATCGCTCCCCGCACCTGGGCGAGGGTGGTGAGGTGGTCGGTGAGCAGGACGTCGTCGGCGGCCAGGGTGGCGACCTGCGCGATCGCGGCGTCGAGGGTGCGTTCCTCGGCCAGCCAGGTGTCGACCCGAGCGGCGCCGAGGCATTGCTCCACGGCGGCGCGCAGCCGGCGGGTGATATCGGGGAACCGGCCCTGGCCGGCGCCGAGGAGCGCGTCGAGGTACTCCAGCGATCGGGGGTGTCCGCCGACGGAGCGCCAAATCTTGTCTTGGGCGTCGCGGTCGACCGCGTAACGGTCGAGGTGCGGCAGGGACCACAGCAGCTTGCGGGTCTCGGCCAGGCTCATCGGCGGCACCTGATAGCCGCGCAGCCGGTCACCGGCGTGCTCCGGGAGGGCGAACGGATACCGAGAGGTGATCACCAGCCGGGACCGGCCGGGATTGTTCAACCAGGCGGCGAGCAGGCCGGCAACCCCGGTATCGGACAACCGCCAGACACCGGCGCCGTCGGCGGCGAGGTTGTCCTCGAAGTTGTCCAGCACCAGCAGCAGCGGCAGCTCGGCCAGGACGTCCTGCCGCAGCAGATGCAGCCGGTCCTGCCACGGCACGTCCATCCGGGCGCAGACCTGGGCCGCGACGAACTGCGGCCCGTCGAGGATCTGCCGGCGCAGCAGATCCCGGCGTACGGCGGCGGACACGTCCCCGAGAATGCCGTCGACGGTCAGCGGCCCGGTCAGGGTCAGCACCCGCCACGCAGGAGTTTGGGCGGTCGCCCGGCGTAGCACCTCGGCTGCCAGGGTGGTCTTGCCGATCCCGCCGATACCGTGCAGCAGCACCCCGCCGATCTCGGTGTCCAGCAGCGACGGTAGGACCCGCTGGGCGTGCCGGCGGCCGACGAACTGCCCGACCGGCCGGGCCAGCAGGCCGCCCAAGTCCACCGTCGGCCGGGGCCGCACGTCGACGGTCCGGGACGGGTCCAGCACGGGAACGGCCGGCGCCCCGGCCAGCACCGTCACCACGCTCCACTCGTCCAGGGCGGCCAGCACCCGGTCCAGCGGTTGCCCGGAGCGGGTCAACTCCCGCTGCACGGTCCGGCGGGCGTCGGCGACCGCCCGCACCACATCGGCCGACGCGGACCGGGCCAGCTCCGCATACACGCGGGCGAACAGCCGGGTGGCATACGCGTCGGTGACCGAGGTCTGGGTGGCGATCACCGCGCCGGCTCCAGACTCGACCAGCCGCGCCGCGTACGAGCTGCCCTGCTCCTCGCCGGCCACGTCGGTGTAGCAGGCGGCCAGCGAGATCACCGGCGGCAGCTTGCCCGCCGGGATCGCCTCGGCCAGCAGCTCGTCCGCCGACACCGCGCGGGCGTCGCCGTTCTCCTCCTCCAGGTGCAGCACACCCGGGCCGCCGTGCGCGGAGATGTGCAACACGTGCACGCCCTCCTCCCGGTCCAGGGCGGCCCGGATCGCCCCCGTGGTCGCGAACGGCACCACCTCGACCTGCGCCTCGCCCTGCCGGGCGCCCCTCACCGCGTCGAGCACGGCGGCCAACTCCCGCTCGTAGTCCAGCACCGCGCCGCCGCCGGACTCCGGTGAGGCGATCGCCACCACGATCCGCAGCGGACCCGGCAACGCGGCCGGCGGCGACGCGGTCCGGCCGTGCCGGTAGACGGTGACCAGCCGGTGCAGGGCGAGCGGCTGCTGACCGACGGGGTCCGGCATCGCCTCCCAGGGCAGCATCGTCAACCCGGGTACGTGGACCGCCAGCCGCACCGGGGTGTCCGCCCGCTCAGCCCGCCGCAGTAGTTCGCCGAGCGCCGCCGCGACCGGGTCGGGCAGGAACGACTCGGCGAGCAGCCGGCCCGCCTGCCGCAGCGACACGCTGTCGGTGCGCAGCGCCGTCGCCGTCGCCTCGTCGCGAACCTCGACATGCCCGTGGCGGGAGCGCTCACGGCGTACGTCGTGCAGGGCGTTGACAAGCCCCGACCGCACCCCGGCGTGGGCCGCCGTCACGTCCACCCCCGCGCCGGAGAGCCGTACCTCGGTCTCCGACACCGCGAGGGTGACGTCGAACGCCGCCCCGCGCCCGACCCCGCCGGTCAGCGCGACCTCGGCGACCCCCGCCAACAACACGACCAGATCCTCGGTACGCGCCACCCACACCGCGTTCCGCATCCAGTTGTCCGCGCTGTTGTAGCGACCGGAGACCACCCCGACCACCCGGTCGTCGGAGACCCGGCGCACCGGCCCGCCGCTCATCCCGCGGACCAGATCGCCGGCGCTGAACTGGCCGAGCGGCACCTGGTTGTCCCGCATCGCCGGCCCCGACCACGCGCCGGTCGTGCTGGTGTAGCGGTAGCCGGCGGTATTCGGGACGTGGGCCACCCCGGTCACGGCGATCGGCTCGTTCGGCCGCACCGAGTCCGACTCGACAAGCCCCCCGGCCGTTGCCGGCAGCGGCTGGTCGCGGAGCAGCACCGCAAGGTCGTGGGTGGGGTCCACCGCGTGCACCCGCGCCCGCACCGGCCCGCCCGCCGTCGGATCGACACCCAGCGGGTCGACAAGCACCTCGTCGCCCACGCCGCCGGCACCGAGGTCGTCGAGCACGTGCCAGGCGGTGACCAGCACTCCTGGCGCCACCTGGAAGCAGGTGCCGGCACCGCTATCGTCGTGGCGCAGCACCCGGCCCAGGTAGCCGGGAACCTCAGCGGGCCGCGTCATAGGTCAGCGTGACCGCGAGCGTCGCGCCCGTCGTCCCCTTCACCACCAGCACCGTGCCCTCGACCGAGACACTCAGCCCGAACTGCACCTGCACCTCACGCGGTCGCCGGGCCGCCTCCCCCATCCGGCCGATCGTCGCCGCCACCGACGAGGCGACCCCCAGGATCGCGGCCTCCGCGTCCTCGTACGCGGAGACGATCCGCTCCGACGGCGTAGCGGTCGGTTCGTCGCCCACCGTCACCACCCGGGTGGCCTCGACCTGGAGCTCGACATCACCGAACCGCACCGGCCGCACCAGCGCCGCGACATCACTCATGAGCACGAAGCCTGGCACACACCGTCAACACGCGACAGTCCACAACCGGCACATTCACCACGGGCCGAACAGGCAGGGCAGACCGGCCGATCCGGACGAGGTATCAGGGGGTCGACGGTTGGCCCAGGGCGACCTGGACGATCCGGATGGCCTCGGTGGGGTCGATGCCGACGCTGGTGATGACCGCCGCGTAGTCGCGGGCGGCGCGGTGGGCCTGCTCCAGGGCCTGCTCACCGGCGGCGGTGACGAACGAGCCGGCCCGGCCCCGGGTCTCGATCAGCCCGGCCTCCTCCAACTCCCGGTAGGCCCGGCCGACCGTGTTCACCGCCAGGCCGAGGTCGGCGGCGAGCCGGCGGATCGTCGGCAGCCGGGTGCCGACGGCGAGCGTGCGGTCCTGGATCTGCCGGGCGAGCTGGACCCGGAGCTGCTCGTACGGCGGCGTCGGCGAGGCGGCGTCGATGACGATCATCGGGCGACCAGGGCCTGCCGGGCGGCGCTCCCGACCGCGATGGTCCGGGACTGGAGCAGGCCCAGGGTGACCGCGCCCGCCACCACCAGCGCCAGCGCGACCGCGTTCCACCAGCCCAGCTCGTCCCCGTACAGGAAGATTGCCGGCAGCATCCAGACCAGGCTGGGGGTGGCCAGCGCGCGGGCGTCCTCGACCCGCATGACGACGTCGGCAGTGAGCGACGCCTCGTCCTGCGCCACGGCGGGGCTCGTCAGCACCTGCCGGAGCTGCATGATGAGGCTGGTCGCGGCGGCGGCCAGGCCGATCAGCACGACGATCGCGCCGAAGCGCAGGTCCGGGTCGCGGATCGGCAGCACGCTCACCGTGAGCAGCAGCGCGGCGGTGTAGGTGGCGACCGTGAAGGCGGCGTACGGCCGGCCCAGCACCGCCGGCCAGCCGAGTTCTGCCGGGTGGGCGACCCGCCGGGGCAGTCGCGCGCCGGCCCGCCTGTCGACGCGCCGCACCCACCAGCCGAGCAGCCACTGCCCCACCAGCAATCCGATCGCGAGCGCCACCAGGACCAGCAGCGGCAGCCGGGACGCGGAGCCGGCGGGGAAGCCCTTCCAGGCGTGCGTGAGTGCCGCGCCGATCAGGAACGCGGCCAGCAGGATGCTGTCGAGGAGCTTGGCCCGCCGCCGCACCGCCAGCCGCGCCGCGAGCAGCTGTGTCGGCTCGGTGCCTTCCAGACCGTGTTGGGCAAGCCACCGGCCGACCTCCGTGTGCTCCGCCTCGCGCATACCGCACCTCCAATGTCGCAAGCTTTGTCTCATGAGCATGAGTCATAGCATGCGACAAAGTCAACCCCGGCGATCAGGCCAAGGTCGCATCGGCCGGCGGGGCGGCCGTCGGGGCGGCGGGGTCGACGGAGGTGAAGGTGCCGGCGATCCGCTGGTCGGCGGTCCGGTAGAGGTCGACGCACTGGTGACCCACCGCGGCGAGCCGGCCGGGTTGCCGGCAGTGGGCCTCGACAGCAGCCGTCGTCTCGGTCGCCGCCGGTTGGTACCGCTCGAGGTAGGCCGCGCCGAGTTCGCCCTGACCGAGCCGACCGGCCATCATGGTCAACCGCTCGCTGACCTCACCCCAGCCGGTGTTCAACATCCGACCCGCCTCGTCCATCAGATCCATCGCGCCGGTCGTCCCGTCGGTCTCCATGCTGACGCCGTCCATGCCGGTGCCCCTTCGTCGTCGGTCCTGCGTGGAGTGTGCGCGGACGGCCGGCCCGGTCAACGCCGGTGGCCGGATGCGGTCAGGCCCGCCCGGAGCAGGACCGCGGTTGCCTAGCATCGGCCCTCCGATGAGGCCCTGGGAGGCGAGATGGGGATCCCGGAACCGACCGGTTCGTTGTGGGCAGCGGTCAAGGCCGTGTACGACCCCTGGCCCGCCGATGACGAGGTGGACGCCGCCGAGGTCGCCGGTGCCTGGCGCACCGGCGGCACCGTGCTCGGCGAAGGGGCGAACCGCGCCGGCCAGGCCGGCGACGCGTCACTTGCCGCCTGGCCCGACCTGGCCGGGGAGGAGTTCCACGGACGGGTCGGCACCTTCGCCGCCGACACCGGCCGCCTCCAGCAGTACGTGGCCAACCGCGCCGCACACGCCGAGTACTACGGCGCCGAACTGACCGCGGTCAAGAACGCCATCATCAACACCATCGCGCAGAACGAGAACACCTGGCTCAACGACCCGCAACTCGCCGCCGGCGGCCCAGCCGCGCGCACCGCCTTCGCCACCCAGATCGCCACCTCCCTACAGGCCATGGTCGCCGAACGCGCCGCCGCACTACGCGCCTACCCGGTCGACTCCCCCGGGGCAGCACCACTCGCCGCCGGCCAGGAACCCCCGCCCATCCGACGCGGACTCACCCCAGCCGAAATCGCCATCGCCCGCCGGGTATTCCGCGACTCGCTGGACCTCAGCCAGATCACCATTACCGACGACGGATTCCTCGCCGATCTCGACCGTAACGCCCGCGCGACGCCCGGCCTGGTCACCTTCCCCGCCGGCACACTGAGCCAGAACACGAACACCTTGCGCTTCGAGAAATGGTTGATTCACGAGCTGACCCACCAGTGGCAGTACCAGCACGGAGCCGACATCACCAACCTGCTGCCGGCCGCCATCGCCGGCACCTACGACTACGGTGGCCCGGAAGGCCTCGCCCAGGCCGCGGCCGAGGGCAGAAGCTACCTCTCCTTCAGCACCGAGCAGCAGGCCGACATCGTTGCCGACTACTACGCCCTTTCCCGGGGCGGCGAGCTGCCCGAGGGCGACCCGTACCTGCAGTACGCCAACTATGTCCGATCACAACCGGTGGGTAAGGAACTGTATCTGGGGCTCCCGCCAGACCCGCAGAACTAACGGGGCCTCCCCCAGCGGGCTCGCCGGGCCGGTCACGGCAACTCCAGGAACTCTCGGAGTGCGTCCTCCACCGCGTTCAACGTCGCATGCGAGACGAATCCGTGGTTGTCCCGCAACGCGCTGCGGTCCAGGATCTGAACGACGCTGTGGATCCTGACGAACGCGCCGGCGAGCGGATCGTCGCCGGCGAGCCGAACCACCAGGTGGTTGGGGTGCGGGACCTCGCGTACCACGGTGAGTGCCCAGATCGCCAACTCCTCGACGCTGTTGTACTCATCGTTGCTGATGACCAGTACCCGGTACTGACTGCCACCACGCAACAGCGTCCAGATCTGTCCCCGCCTCACCACTGCGCATCGCGAAGCGCGACCTCGTTACTGGATTCGACAAGCGCCCGGTCGTCCGCCAATTGTTGCGCGGTCAGTCCACGTAGGTACTCGCCGTACGCCTGCGCGGCCGCACGCTGACGGGCACGACGCGCCTCGGGCAGCACGCGACGTACAGCCTCCGTCACGGCGGCGGAGACGTTACCGCGCCCCTGAAGATAGGCAGCCACATCGTCCGGGACGCTGATGCTCAGCTTGACGGTCATACTTTTATCCTACTGGGGAGGAACCCGACCTGGGGTGCCGGCGGCCTCGCCGTTTCCGGGGGGCCGATGGTGTCCACCGGCGGCACCAGTCGGCTGCTGTGCCAGGCGTGAGTACCGTCGGTGGCCGGATGCGGTCAGGGCCACCCGGAGCAGGACCGCGGTTGCCTAGCATCGGCCCTCCGATGAGGCCCTGGGAGGCGAGATGGGGATCCCGGAACCGACCGGTTCGTTGTGGGCAGCGGTCAAGGCCGTGTACGACCCCTGGCCCGCCGATGACGAGGTGGACGCCGCCGAGGTCGCCGGTGCCTGGCGCACCGGCGGCACCGTGCTCGGCGAAGGGGCGAACCGCGCCGGCCAGGCCGGCGACGCGTCACTTGCCGCCTGGCCCGACCTGGCCGGGGAGGAGTTCCACGGACGGGTCGGCACCTTCGCCGCCGACACCGGCCGCCTCCAGCAGTACGTGGCCAACCGCGCCGCACACGCCGAGTACTACGGCGCCGAACTGACCGCGGTCAAGAACGCCATCATCAACACCATCGCGCAGAACGAGAACACCTGGCTCAACGACCCGCAACTCGCCGCCGGCGGCCCAGCCGCGCGCACCGCCTTCGCCACCCAGATCGCCACCTCCCTACAGGCCATGGTCGCCGAACGCGCCGCCGCACTACGCGCCTACCCGGTCGACTCCCCCGGGGCAGCACCACTCGCCGCCGGCCAGGAACCCCCGCCCATCCGACGCGGACTCACCCCAGCGGAGATCGCCATCGCCCGCCGGGTGTTCGGCGACTCGCTGGACCTCAGCCTGATCATGGTTACCGACGACGGGCTGCTCGCCGATCTCGACGACAGAGCCCGTGCGACGCCCGGCTGGGTCACCTTCCCCGCCGGCACCCTGAGCCAGGACACCAACAATCTGAACTTCCAACACTGGCTGATTCACGAGTTGACCCACCAGTGGCAGTACCAGCACGGAGCCAACATTCTCAACCTGCTGCCGCATGCCATCGTCGGCAACTACGACTACGGCGGTCCGGCGGGCCTCGCCCAGGCGGCGGCGGAAGGCCGGGGCTTCCTCTCCTTCAACTACGAGCAGCAGGGCGACATCGTCGCCGACTACTACGCCCTTTCCCGCCGGGGCGAGCTACCCGCGGACAGCCCGTACCTGCAGTACGTCAACTACGTCCGATCAGTGCCGCCGGGAGAACAGGTGATCTACGGGTTCCCGCCGGGCTAGCCCGACGCAGGTTGCCACCGGGAGCTACCCGACCTGGGGTGCGGGCGGCGTCCCGGTTTCCGGCGAGCCGATGGTCTCCGCAGGAGGCGGTTCGGCAGCCCGGTGCACCGCCGGCAGCAGGCGGCCGCTGCGCCAGGCGATGCCGATGCCGGCGGCGAGGGCGAGCATCGCCCCGAGGGTCTGCAACTGGTCGGAGAAGAGCCCCACCACCCCGACCAGCGGGCCCGCCATCATCAGCAGCAACCCGTCGCCGTAGGTGAGCACCCCGGAGCGGATCACCGCCCAGCCGGTCACCATCCAACCCGCGCTGTAACCGATCGCGCCGATCACCGCCAGCACCCGCGCGTCCGCCCCGTACGCCGGGCTCTGCTCGGAGACCCCGGCGAACGGCAGCGTCAGCAGGGTGCCGCCGAGCGCCAGCAGGAAGCCGGTCAACGCGGTCCGGCGGGTCCGGGTGACCACCAGCAGCCCGGTCAGGGCCAGCAGTGCGAGCAGGCCGAGCCACACCCCGAGCACCCAGCCGACCAGGTGCAGCGGCCGGTCGCTGGCCAGGTAGGCCGCCGGGTTCGCGCCGTCGGCGCTGGCCAGGCTGAGGATGCCCAGCCAGACCGCGTACCCGGGGAGCAGCCACAGGGCGTGCCGGGCGATCCGGCGCAGCGACCACGCCCAACTGGCGTCGGTGGCCGGCGGCGGTGGCGGCCGGTCCGGGATGAACGGCAGCAGGAAGAAACCGCCGGCTCGTCGGGCCCTGGAGAGCTGGGTCATGCCGTCACCTCGATCCGGTCGTGGAGCGGCGACGGACCGACACGTGGAACCACGCAAGAGAGGGGCGAACAGCGTCGACGCCCCGGTACCCGACCAACCGTCGCCGCTAAGGCGATCGTGGCAGGTACCGGGGCGTCGCGTGGACGAATCCGGAAGCCGGCCGGGCTGCACGCCCGGCCGGAGCTCAGGCCTGTTCGGGTCGCCGGTCGGTGGCCGGGTCGCCGAGCAGGCTGGCCGGCGACACCGGCTCCGGGGCGGGCAGCCCCTGCGGGCCGGACCGGGAGTTGACCTGCGCCTCGGCCGCGCGTACCTCGTTGTTGACGTCGGCGGCCGCGGCGGCCGCCGCCTCCGCCGCCTCGGCGGCCTCGCGCTCGACGGCGCCCGAGTCGACCGACGCGCTCGGCTCGTCGCCGGCCGCCCGGGCCAGCCCGCCGAGCGCCCCGCCGAGCCCTTCCAGGGCCTTCGTCATCTCGGCCGGCACGATCCAGACCTTGTTGGCCTGCCCGTTGGCGATCTGCGGGAGGGCCTGGAGGTACTGGTAGGCGAGCACCTTCTGGCTCGGGTTGGCCTGGTGGATGGCGTCGAAGACGGTCCGGATCGCCTTCGCCTGACCCTCGGCCTGCAGGATGCGGGCCTGCCGGTCACCGTCGGCGCGCAGCACCGACGCCTGCTTCTCACCCTCGGCGGCGAGGATCTGCGACTGCTTGTGCCCCTCGGCGGTCAGGATCGCGGCCCGCCGGTCCCGCTCGGCGCGCATCTGCTTCTCCATCGAGTCGCGGATGCTCGGCGGCGGCTCGATCGCCTTGATCTCGACCCGGGTGACCTTGATGCCCCACCGGCCGGTGGTCTCGTCCAGCACCCCGGACAGGTGCCGGTTGATGTCGTCGCGGCTGGTCAGCGCCCGCTCCAGGTCCAGCGAACCGATCACGTTCCGCAGCGTGGTGACGGTGAGCTGCTCGATCGCCTGCAGGAAGTTGGAGATCTCGTAGGTCGCCTTGGCCGAGTCGTTGACCTTGAAGTAGAGCACCGTGTCGATGGAGACGACCAGGTTGTCGGAGGTGATCACCGGCTGCGGCGGGAAGCTGACCACCTGCTCGCGCATGTCGACCTTGGTACGCACCGCGTCGATGAACGGCACCAGCAGGTTCAGGCCGGGCTGCAGGGTGCGCTTGTACTTGCCGAGCCGTTCCACCACGTCCTGCCGCTGCTGCGGCACGATCCGCACCGCCCGGACGAGCGTTATCACCACAATCAACGCCAGGGCGCCGAACAGCACCGCGAAAACGAGATCCATACCGCCCCACCTTTTCTATGTCGAAACCGGAAGATCCAAAATGCAGAACCGGGGGTACGCCTAGGAGCCGGCCGCCGGGCCGGGCAGTTCGTCGGGGGCGGCGAACTCGTCACGCCAGACCATCGCGGTGGCGCCTCGGACCTCGATCACCCGGACCCGCTCCCCCGGCGCGAGCACCTGCGTGCCGTCGTACGCCCGGGCCGACCACAGCTCGCCGTCGATCTTGACCATACCGGCATCGCTGTCGACCTGCTCCAACACCAGCGCGGTCGAGCCCTCGATCGCCTCGACGCCGAACGGCTGGTCACCGCTCTGCGCCGCGGAGAGCCGGTGCCGCTGGATGGTCGGCCGGACCGCGACCAGGGTCAACGCCGAGACGGCGGCGAAGACCAGCACCTGGATGCCGATCGGAGCGCCGAGCGCCGCGGCGCCAGCGGCGGCGAACGCCCCCGCACCGAACATGATCAGGAAGAGCGTCGTCGTGAAGATCTCGGCGATCACCAGCACGACGCCCAATACGATCCACAGCAGTGGCTCCACATAAACGATCCTGTCACGCCCATGCACGCACCGCTAATCTTGAAGATCACCAACGGCCTGGCGGGAGGATCGTGATGGTGGCTCCGGAGCTCGCGCGCCGGCTCGACGCGCTGGTCGCCGAGGCGCAGCGCGCCGGGCGTACCCCGTCGTTGGTGGCCGGAGTGGTCCGCGACGGTGAGCTGGCCCACCTGGCCGCCGCCGGCGATCATCCGACGCCGGATCCGGACATCCAGTACCGGATCGGCTCGATCACCAAGACCATGACCGCGGTGCTGCTGCTCGGGCTCCGCGACGAGGGGCGGCTGGCGCTCGACGACCCGCTCGAGGCGCACCTGCCCGGCACCCCGGTCGGCGCCGTCACCCTGCGACAGCTGCTCAGCCACGGCAGCGGCCTGCAGCGCGAACCGGACAGCGATCAGTGGTGGGAACGGTCCGCCGGCACCGACCTGGCCGGGCTGCTGGCCGGGCTCACGCGTGCGAAGCTGGCCCACCGGCCGTACCGCCGGCACCACTACTCGAACCTGGCGTACGGCCTGCTCGGCGCCGTCGCGGAGCGGGTCGGCGGGCAGCCCTGGTGGCCGCTGCTGCGGACCCGGGTGCTCGACCCGCTCGGCCTGACCCGCACCACCTACCACCCGGCCGAACCGTACGCCCGCGGCTACGTCGTGCATCCCTGGCACCAGACGCTGCGGGAGGAGCCGCGCACCGACACCGGCGCGATGGCCCCGGCCGGGCAGCTCTGGTCCACCACCGCCGACCTGGCCCGCTGGGCGGCCTTCCTCGCCGAGCCGGACCCGGCCGTGCTCGACGCCGACACGCTGATCGAGATGTGCGCCACCGTGCAGCTGGCCGACCCGGAATCCTGGACCGCCGGGCACGGCCTCGGCCTGGAGCTGATCCGGCACGGCGACCGGGTGTACGCCGGGCACGGCGGCTCGATGCCCGGCTATGTGGCGACCCTGCTGGTGCACCGGCCGACCCGCACCGCCGTGGTCGGCTACGCCAACGCGTACGGGCTGCGCGGCGACTCGATCCGCGCGCTCGGGCTGCGGCTGCTCGCCGCCGTGCTCGACGGCGAGACCCCGGCGCCGGCGCCGTGGCGGCCAGCCACCCCGGCGCCGCCGGAGTACGCCGAGCTGACCGGCCGCTGGTGGTGGATGGGGCGCGAACACCAGGCCGACTGGGCCGACGGTGAACTGGTGCTGCGGCACGTCGATCCGGGCGGCACCGAGGTGTGGCGGTTCACCGCGACCGGACCGGACCGCTGGCGCGGCCACTCCGGCATCAACAACGGCGAAAACCTGCTGGTACGCCGGGACGCCGCCGGCCGGGTCCGGGCCCTGGACATCGCCACCTTCGTCTTCACCCGGCACCCCGACGACGTCGGCTGAACCGGGACCGGGTCAGCCGGCGTCCGGCTCGACGGTCACGAAGTCGATCAGGCGCTCCATCGCGTTGATCAGGGGCGTCTCGACGTCCTGGAAGCCGGACACCCGGGACAGGATGTGCCGCCACATCTGCGCCGGCTCGGCCACCCCGAGCGCGGCGCAGACCCCCTCCTTCCACGGCCGCCCCGGCGGCACCACCGGCCACGCCGCGATGCCCAGCCGGGCCGGCTTCACCGCCTGCCAGACGTCCACGTACGGATGGCCGGTGACCAGCACGTACGGCGAGTTCACCGCGGCCACGATCCGGCTCTCCTTGGAGCCCGGCACCAGGTGGTCGACGAGCACCCCGAGCCGCCGCGTCGGGCCGGGTGCGAAGCCGGCCACCTCGTCGGCGAGCGCGTCGATGCCGTCCAGCGGCTCCACCACCACGCCCTCGATCCGCAGGTCGTCGCCCCAGATCCGCTCCACCAGGGCGGCGTCGTGCACGCCCTCCACCCAGATCCGGCTCGCCTTCGCCACCTGCGCCCGGACGCCGGCCACCGCGATCGACCCGGACGCCGTCCGCCGCCGGGTCGGCTGGGACGGCACCGGCGCCGGCCGGCGCAGCGTCACCGGTTCGCCGTCGAGCAGGAACGCCGCCGGCAGCAGCGGGAAGTTGCGGCGCCGCCCGTGCCGGTCCTCCAGCACCACCGCACCGGACTCGAAACCCACCACCGCGCCGCAGAAGCCGGAGTCGGCGTCCTCGACGACCAGTTCCGGTTCGGCGTCCACCTCCGGCACCGCCCGCCGGCCGCGGACCGCGCCGTCCGGGCGGACCACCGGTCGGCGCCGCCAGTCGCCGGACAGCACATCGTCGCCGTAGATTCTGCCCATCCGATCGACGCTAGCCGGATTCCGGCGCCGAATCCGGCAGACGCGCCGCCGGCTCGGCAGTCGAGACAGCAGCGCGGCTAACCCGTACCCTTGCCCTCATGTCCCCCGCAACGGGCGCGGCGACCCTGTCCGCGCGCAGGTCAAGCCGCTTCGTCGCCTGGGTCCGCGCGTGGCGCGCCGGGCTGGTGCCCTACGACGAGGTGGCCGACGAGATCGCCGCCGGCGAGGAGCACCTCGTCGCCGACGCGCCCGGCGCCTGGACCGACATCCCCCTGCGGGACGCGTTGTCGGCCCTGTCGAAGCTCTCCCCCGACGAGATCCGGCTGGTGCTGCCGGCCCCCGGCGACCCACGCGGGCTGCCCGGGCCGGGCGCCTTCGCCGGTGCCGCGCTGCTGGCCGGCGAGGCGGTGGTGGCCCGCGACCTCGGCGTCATCCCGGAGGTCCGCAACCACACCTCCGGCTCGGGGGTGACCTTCGAGACCGTGCTCTGGCGGGTCTACCCGCTGCCAGCGGACCTGCCGCCGGCCGGGCTGACCGAGCCGGGCGCGGCCGAGGCCGAGGCGGACCTGGCCACCGCGCTCGCCGAGGCGACCGCGGCCCTGACCCGGCTGGACGTCGCCCAGTGGCGGCCCGAGCTGGCCGGCGCGCTGGCCGCGCTGCGCCGGCCGGACAGCGGCATCGATCTGCCGCCCGGCTTCGACCCGCGGGCCCGCCGGCTGTTCGCCCGCGCGAGCGTGCTCGACCGGGTGCTGGCGCTGGCCGAGCACGTGGCGCCCGGCGGCGCGGTCAACGGCTACGAGGCGCAGCAGCGCGACGCCGCGTTGCGGCCGCTGACGGTCGCCTGCCGGCGGGCGCTGGTGGCCGCCTGCAACGCCCCGCTCGCGCCCTGACCGTCCCGGGTCAGATCTCGTCGGTCAGGTCGGCGACCGACGCCACGATCCGCGACGGCCGGTACGGGTAGCGCTCCGCCTCGGCCCGGGTGCTGATGCCGGTCAGCACCAGCACCGTCTGCAGCCCCGCCTCCAGGCCGCAGAGGATGTCGGTGTCCATCCGGTCGCCGATCATCGCCGTCGTCTCGGAGTGCGCGTCGATGGTGTTCAGCGCCGAGCGCATCATCATCGGATTCGGCTTGCCGACGAAGTACGGCTCGACCCCGGTCGCCTTCGAGATCATCGCCGCCACCGACCCGGCCGCCGGCAGCGCCCCCTCGATCGACGGGCCGGTCGCGTCCGGGTTGGTGCAGATGAACCGGGCCCCGCCGTCGATCAGCCGGACCGCCTTGGTGATCGCCTCGAAGCTGTAGGTGCGGGTCTCGCCGAGCACCACGTAGTCGGGGGCGAAGTCGGTGAGCACGTAGCCGACCGCGTGCATCGCCGTGGTCAGGCCGGCCTCCCCGATCACGTACGCCGTACCGCCGGGCCGCTGGTCGGCGAGGAACTGGGCGGTGGCCAGCGCCGCCGTCCAGATCGCCTGCTCGGGCACCTCGAACCCCATCCGGGTCAACCGGGCGTGCAGGTCGCGCGGGGTGTAGATCGAGTTGTTGGTGAGCACCAGGAACGGCTTGCCGGAGGCGCGCAGCCGGCTGATGAACTCGGGCGCGCCGGGCACCGGCTGGCCCTCGTGCACCAGCACGCCGTCCATGTCGGTCAGCCAGCACTCCACCGGTTTCCGGTCGGTCACGGCAGCACTCCGGCGGGCTCGTTCATCGCTCTCCTGACATGGCGGTCGTCCGGTCGGGCCGGCGGAGCCGGTCGGGCCGGCACGGTCAACGCCGGCCGGCCGGCAGGCAGCAGTCCGCCGGGCAGGCGTCCCAGACCGGGAGCGTACCGAGCCGACGTCGCGCGGCCGTGTCCGGTGGGTTAACCGATCCGGCTGCGTCGAGCCGCTCGACGACGAGTTCCCGCACCATCGCCACGAACCGCGGGTCGGTGCCCGGGGTGCCGGCCCGCGCGAAGCCCAGTCCCAGCCGCTTGGCGGTCTCGGCGGCCTCGGTGTCCAGGTCCCAGACCACCTCCAGGTGGTCGGAGACGAATCCGATCGGGCTGACCACCACCGCGGTCACCCCGTCGGCGGCGAGGCGCTCCAGGTGGTCGTTGACGTCCGGCTCCAGCCACGGCACCTGCGGCGGCCCCGACCGACTCTGCCAGACCAGGTCGTACGGCAACTCGGGGGCGGCCGCGGCGGCGACCAGCCGGGCGGTCTCGGCCAGCTGCGCCTCGTACCGGCCGCCGTCCGGCCCGGCGGTGGCCGCCATGCTGGTCGGGATGGAGTGCGCGGTGAAGACCAGCCGGGTGCCGGCGCGCCGGGCCGGGTCGAGGGTGGCCAGCGCCGCCCGGACCGCGTCGGCGTGCGGCTCGACGAAACCGGGGTGGTCCCAGAACTGGCGCAGCTTGTCGATCCGGGGGGCGTCCGGGCCGACCGCCGCCCGGGCGTTCGCGATGTCCTCCCGGTACTGCCGGCACGACGAGTAGCCGCCGTACGCGCTGGTGACGAAGGCGAGCGCGGACCGCACCCCGTCGTCGCGCATCTCGGCCACCGTGTCGGCGAGCATCGGATGCCAGTTCCGGTTGCCCCAGTAGACCGGCAGGTCGATGCCGTGCGCGGTCAGGTCGGCCCGGATCGCGGCGAGCAGGTCCCGGCACTGCTGGTTGATCGGTGACACCCCGCCGAAGTGCTGGTAGTGCTCGGCCACCTCGGCGAGCCGTTCCGGCGGCACCCCGCGCCCCCGGGTCACGTTCGCGAGGAACGGCAGCACGTCGGCGGGCTGTTCGGGCCCGCCGAAGGAGACCAGCACAACGGCGTCGTAGGACATGGTGCCATTCTTGCCGGCCGGCCCCGGCGGGCCGAATCCGCCCCGGGTGAGCTCGGTTACCTCAGCGAGCCGACCCCAGCGCGTGGTAGCCGCCGTCGACGTGCACGATCTCGCCGGTGGTGGCGGGGAACCAGTCGGACAGCAGCGCCAGGCAGGCCCGGGCCGCCGGCTCCTGGTCGGCCAGGTCCCAGCCGAGCGGGGAACGCTCCGCCCAGGCGTCCTCGAACGCCTCGAACCCGGGGATCGACTTGGCGGCCATGGTCCGCAGCGGGCCGGCCGCCACCAGGTTGCTGCGGATGCCCCGCGGCCCCAGGTGCATCGCCAGGTAGCGGGAGGTGGACTCCAGCCCCGCCTTGGCCACCCCCATCCAGTCGTACACCGGCCACGCCTTGCTGGCGTCGAAGGTGAGCCCGACCACCGCGCCGCCGCGCTCCATCAGCGGCAACGCCGCCATCGCCAGGGACTTGTACGAGAACGTCGAGACGTGCACGGCGGTCGCCACGTCCTCCCACGGCGCGTCGAGGAAGCCGCCGCCGAGGCAGCTCGCCGGCGCGAAGCCGATCGAGTGGACCAGCCCGTCAAGGCCGTCGACGTGCTCGCGAACCCGGTCGGCCAGGCCGGCCAGATGCTCGGGGTTCGTCACGTCCAGCTCGATCACCGGCGGCGGGGTGGGCAACCGGCGGGCGATCCGCTCGACCAGGGAGAGCCGCCCGAAGCCGGTGAGCACCACCTGGGCACCGTTCTCCTGGGCCAGCTTCGCCACCGAGAAGGCGATCGACTGGTCGGTGATGACCCCGGTCACGAGCAGCCGCTTGCCGGCCAGCAGTCCAGACACGGTCAGATCCTCCAACTGTTCGCGTTGCGCAGCACGTCAGTGGCCCATGCCGAGGCCACCGTCGACCGGGATGACCGCGCCGGTGACGTAGCCGGCGGCGTCACCGGCCAGCCAGGTGACCACGCCGGCGACCTCGTCGGCGGTGGCGAACCGGCGGGCCGGGATGCCCTTGAGGTACTCGTCCTTGAGCTTGTCGGCGAGGCCAGCGGTCATGTCGGTCTCGACGTAGCCGGGTGCGACCACGTTGGCGGTGATGTTACGGCTGCCGAGTTCCCTGGTGATCGACCGGGCGACGCCGACCAGCCCGGCCTTGCTCGCCGAGTAGTTGACCTGGCCGGGACCGCCGGAGAGGCCGACCACCGAGGAGATGAAGATCATTCGACCCCACTTGGCCCGGAGCATCTTCGGGGCGGCCCGCTTGGCCACCCGGTACGCACCGGTCAGGTTCGTGTCGATGACGCCCGTGAACTGCTCCTCCGACATCCGCATCAGCAGCGTGTCGGCGGTGATGCCGGCGTTGGCGACCAGCACCTCGACCGGCCCGAGCTCCGCCTCGACCGCGTCGAAGGCGGCGTCGACCGCCGCCGAGTCGGTGATGTCGCAGGTGACACCGAAGAGGTCGGCCGGCGGGTTGTTACCCCGGTGGGTGATCGCCACCCGGTCGCCCTGCTTGGCGAAGGCCCGGGCGATGGCCAGGCCGATCCCCCGGTTACCACCGGTCACCAGCACAGTTCGAGCCACTTCTCCCCCTCATCGCGGGCCGGTCCACACCGGGTGCGACCCGCCTGGACGCGTGCGGACGGTGCGCGTTGCAGACTAGGCGCTACCGGCAGGTATCCAGAAACCAGCCACCCCCTACCCAGGTATGACAGCCAATGGCTCCGCAGCGGCACGACCGCACGCCGCCCGATCCGTACGCTGCGGATGATGGACGACCGTACCGACCTGCCGCGTGCGGCCCTGCGTGACCTGCGCCGACTGCTGGTCGGGCTGGACGAGCCGCGGCCCGCCGGTCACCCCCCGGCCCGGTGGCGCCGGCTGCTGCCGCTGATCGTGCCGGTGGGTCTCTTCGTGCTGCTCAGCCTGACCTTCGCCGCCTACGAGTACCTGCTCGACGTGCGGCACCTGCCACCTGGGATGCCCACGGTGCTGGCGGTCGGCTCCACCCTGCCGGTGGCGGTGGCGGCGCGCAGCCCGCTGTGGGGCTGGCGACTGGCGTACCCGATGCTCTTCGCTGGCGCCGTCTCCGCGCTGCCGACCGAGTCCTGGCCGTGGAACCCGGTGCAGATCCTCGGCTTCCTGGTGGTACTCGCCTCACTGGCCGTCCGGACCGACACCGGGGTGGTGGTCTGGGCCGCGGTGCTCACCCTGGCACCGGTGTTCCTGGTGGTGCCGACCCGCGCCAACGCGTACGGCGTCACCGTGCTGCTCGCGGTGGTCGTGATCCTCGGTGACCAGGTGCGCCGGCAGCGGCAGAGCCAGCAGGCGCTGGCCGTGCAGTCCGAGGTGAGCGAGCTGGAGAAGGCCCGGCGGGCGGTACTGGAAGAACGCACCCGGATCGCCCGCGAGCTGCACGACGTGGTCGCCCACCACATGTCGATGATCGCGGTGCAGGCGGAGACGGCGCCCTACCGGCTGGCCGCGCTGCCCGACCCGGCCCGGGACGAGTTCACCGCCATCGCCGCCTCGGCCCGCGAAGCCCTCACCGACATGCGCCGGCTGCTCGGGGTGCTACGCAGCGAGACCAGCACCGCGCAGACCGCGCCGCAGCCCGGCCTCGACGACGTGCCGGACCTGGTCGAGGCCGCCCGGCGGGCCGGCATGACCGTCACCCTCGAACAGGACCGGCCACCGCCGGGCGCACCGACCCCGCCCGAGGCGGTCGGGCTGACCGCGTACCGGATCGTGCAGGAGGCCCTCGCCAACGCGGCCCGGCACGCGCCGGGGACGTCGGTCCGGGTCAGCCTGCGCCCGGGCGTGGGCGAGCTGGCGTTGCGGGTGGAGAACGGCGCCCACCCGGCCCCGGCCCGACCGGCCGGACCCGCCGGGCACGGCCTGACCGGCATGCGGGAACGCGCCCGGCTGCTGGCCGGCACCTTCAGCGCCGGCCCGGTCGACGGCGGCGGCTTCGCGGTCGTGGCGCACCTGCCGTACGGGACCGCCCAGCCGCTCGCCGCGACCGACCCGCGAGGCGCGGACGCCGACCCACCGGGTACGGACACCGGCTCGTCGGGTACGGACGCCGGATCATCGGGTACGGACACCGACGCGGTCGAACGGCCGCGCCGGAACGGTGGACGGCGATGATCCGGGTGTTGATCGCCGACGATCAGGCGATGGTCCGGCAGGGCTTCGGCGCGCTGCTCGCCGCCCAGCCCGACCTGCTCGTGGTCGGCGACGCGGCGAACGGCGCCGACGCGGTGGCCGCCGCCCGCCGGCTCGATCCGGACGTGGTGCTGATGGACGTCCGGATGCCGGTCCTGGACGGGCTGGCCGCCACCCGGCAACTGCTCGGCGGCCGACCCGACGCGGACCGTCCCCGGGTGCTCATCCTGACCACCTTCGACCTGGACGACTACGTGTACGAAGCGCTGCGCGCCGGGGCCAGCGGTTTCCTGCTCAAGGACGCGCCCGCGGCCGACCTGGTGCACGCCGTCCGGGTGGTGGCGGCCGGCGACGCGCTGCTGGCCCCGGCGGTCACCCGGCGGCTGATCGCCGAGTTCGCCGCCCGGCCGGGTCGGGACCGGCCCCGGCCCACCTCGCTGGCCGCGCTCACCGCCCGGGAGACCGAGGTGCTGCGGCTGATCGCGCGGGGCCGCTCCAACACCGAGATCGCCGCCGATCTGGTGGTGGCCGAGCAGACCGTGAAGACGCACGTGGGCCGGATCCTGGCCAAGCTGGGGCTGCGCGACCGGGCGCAGGCGGTGGTCACCGCGTACGAGTCAGGGTTGGTCGCGGCCGGCGAGTAGCCCCACGGAGGCACCCCGGAAACGGGCCCGTGGGGTGACGCCCCGGCACCGTCCGGAACCACATCCTTCCGTCGCAGGCAACCGGCCTGGCGGACGGAGGACACAGGATGAGTCGACGACGGACCCGGTTGGCCGGGCGGGGCGCCACGGTGCTGCTGGTGCTGGTCGGCCTGGTCGGGCCGGCGGCGGCCCGGGCGGCCGCGGGCACCGGGGCGGCCCGGGCGGACATCGGCAGCAGCACCTACACCGCCACCGACACCGCCGCCGGCACGGAGGTGGCGGCCGCGATGCGGGCCGCCGGCGGGCCGTACGCGGACTGGGTGGCCGACGGCCGGAGGTTTCTCGCCTTCGACCCGCGCGGGGACGGACGGGCGGTGGAGGCGCTCGGCGACCCGGACACCGCGGACCGGATCGTGATCCTGGTTCCCGGGGTGGCCAGCAGGCTGCGCGACTTCGACCGGGGTCTCGGCGGCGTCCGCCGGCGGGCACCGGCGGCGCAGGCGCGGGCACTGCACCGGCAGTTGCGGATCGCCGACCCGGGGGCGCGGGTCGCCGTGCTGGCCTGGCTCGGCTACGACCCGCCAGACGGCATCGGCTGGTCAGCGGCCCGCTCCGACAGCGCCCGGACCGGCTCCGAAGAGCTGGTCGACCTGGTGTGGACGCTGGCGGCGGCCCGGCCGGCCGCGGCGATCACCGTGGTCGGGCACAGCTACGGCGCCGTCGTCGTCGGGCTGGCCGCCGGTCGACTGCCCTGCCAGGTGACCGACCTGGTCTCGCTCGGCGGGGTGGGGATGGGCGCGGCCGAGGTCGCCGGCCTGGGCAGCCCGGCCCGGGTCTGGGCGGCGCAGGCGGCCGACGACTGGATCCGCTGGCTGCCGCCGGTGCGGCTGTTCGGCCTCGGGCACGGCGTGCGACCCGCCGATCCCGCGTTCGGGGCCAGACCGCTGCCCACCGGCGCCGGGGCCGGCCACGACGACTACCTGGTGCCCGGCAGCCCGACCCTGGACGCCCTGGCAGGCGTCGTCCTGCGGTCGGCCCGCCCGTGACCGGGCACCAGGCCGCCGGCCCGACCGTGACCGGGCACCAGGCCGCCGGCCCGACCGTGACCGGGCACCGGGCCGTCGTCTCGACCGTCAGCCGGTCGCCGGGCGTCAACCGGCCGACGGACCGGGACACCGCCGCCGGGGACCCGACGGCGCGGGACCGGAGCATCGACGGGCTGCGCGCGTACGCCATTGTCGCCGTGGTGGTCGGGCACTGGCTGGTCACCGGGCTGGTGGTCGCCCCGGACGGCAGCCTCGGCCAGGCCAGCCCGCTGACCGCGATGCCGGCGCTGGCCCCGGCCACCTGGTTCCTGCAGGCCCTCGGCCTGTTCTTCCTCACCGGCGGGTACGCCTCGGCCCGCTCGCTGCGCCGGGCCGGCGAGCGCGGCACCGACCAGCGGACCTGGCTGGTACACCGGCTGCGGCGGCTGGCGCTGCCGGCGGGTGCGCTGCTCGCCGCCGGGGCCGGCGTCCTGGTCGCGGCCGACGCCCTCGGCGTGCCCGGGCGCACCCTGCGCACGGCCGGCATGCTGGCGGTCAGCCCGCTGTGGTTCCTGCTGGCGTTCGCGGCCCTGGCGGCGTCGACCGGGCCGCTGCTGGCCGCGGTACGCCGGTTCGGGCCGGTCGCGGTGGCCGCACCGGCGATCGCCGTGGTCGCCGCGAGCGACCTGGTCGGCCGTCTCGCCGGGCCGGCCGCCAACGGCTGGCGTACCCCGGTGGCGCTGCTCGCCGCCTGGCTGGTGCCGTACCTGCTGGGGTTGGTGTTGGCCGGCGGCGGACTCGACCGCCGGCGGACGGCCTGGTGGCTCGCGCTCGGCGGCGCCGCCGGCCTGGTCGCGCTGGTGACGCTGGCCGGCTATCCGGCCAGCGCGGTGGGGGTGCCCGGCGCCGGTGCGTCGAACCTGAGCCCGCCGTCGCTAGCGGCGGTCAGCCTGGCGGTCGCCCAGATCGGGGTGGCGCTGCTGCTGCGCGACCGGTTGACCGGGCTGATGCGGCGGCCGGCCTGGTGGAACCCGGTACGCCGGCTGAACCGGGCGGCCGCCGGCAGCTACCTGTGCCATCAGCCCGTCCTGGTCGGGCTGGCCCTGCTCGCCCTCTTCGTCGTCGGCCGGACCGACGGCCCGACGGGCGGCGTCCCGGCCGACAGCGGGGTCGGCGGCGTGGGGGCCGACGGTGTCGGCGGGGCGGTGACCGTGCCGGGGCTGCTGGCCGAGCCGGACGGACCG
This sequence comes from Solwaraspora sp. WMMD1047, assembly GCF_029626155.1. Taxonomy (NCBI): domain Bacteria; kingdom Bacillati; phylum Actinomycetota; class Actinomycetes; order Micromonosporales; family Micromonosporaceae; genus Solwaraspora; species Solwaraspora sp. WMMD1047. The sequence goes on from NZ_JARUBL010000001.1 coordinate 4,705,265, forward strand.
GCCTGGATCGCCGCCCGGCTGGGCTGGTTCCCGGTGCTGGCGGCCGTGCTCGGGTTCGTGCTGTGGCGGGTGTACGATGACTCGCGTTCCGGATCCGGCCGAGCTGTGGAGGTGATCGCTGTGCGAGATAGCGATCCTCCCAGTCGTGGCCGGGCCGGCCTCCGGTCCCGCTGAGTCGTCGCTCCACTGAGGCCACGACGCAGCCGGTGAACTGACCCGGTCCCGCCCCGCCACCGCACCCGCTCGACCGCCCGGCCCCGGCCGGCGCGGCGCCCCGCGCGGTGCGGCGAGCCGCGCCCGACCGTCCACCTGGGCGGCCGGAGCCCCGGCCCGGTCACGACACCGTCCGCCCCCTGTCGTTCCGCTCGGCCACCGGCCGGCGCCCACGCGCCGGACCGGTCGGCCGTCGAGCCGCCGGAGAACCCGATGAACCGCTACGTCGCCCCGCTCGGCTTCACCCTCGCCGCCATGTGGGTGGTGGTCGTCTTCGTCCTGGTCAGCAGCACACCGTGACCGGCGCAGCCGGCCGGCCGGTCACGGCAGCCGGGAGGTCCACAGCAGACTCATCGCGCCCGCGATGAGGGACAGCAGCAGCGCGATTCCCGCGTACCAGTGGGTTATCTCGCGGGGTTCGGTGCGGAACCCGATCGAGGAGCCCATGTCCTCGTAGACCTCGCGCAGCTCGGTCACCGAACTGGCCTCGTAGAAGTGGCCCTGGGTGGTCTCGGCCAGCTCGGCGAGGGCGTACCGGTCGACCGGCACCCGCTGCGACTGGCCGCCGATGGTGACCCGGCCGGAGTCGGTGCCGAACGCGATGGTGGAGACCGGCACGTTCGCCGCCTGGGCCGCCGCGGCGGCCTCCGACACCGACCGCCCGGCGGTCAGGAAGCCGTCGGAGAGCAGCACGATCCGGGCCGGGGGGATGCCGGCGGCGCCGTCGGCCGGCACCGTCCGGATCGCCTCCAGGCTGGTGAAGACCGCCTCGCCGGTGGCGGTCGCCTCGGCCAGCACCAGCCCGTCGATCGCCTGCGTCACCGCCGGCCGGTCCTTGGTCGGCGGGACCAGCACGTTCGCGGACTTGGCGAAGGCCACCAACCCCAGGTTGTAGCTCTCCGGCAGCTCCGCGACGAACTGCTTCGCCGCCTCCTGGGCGGCCTGCAGCCGGGTCGGGGCCACGTCGTCGGCCTCCATCGACAGCGACACGTCGATGGCCAGCATGATGGTGGCCCGCTCCAGCGGCTCCTCCCGATCGATCGACGGGCGGGCCATCGCCGTGGCCAGCGCGATCAGGCTGAGCAGGAACGCCCCGGCGGCGGCGTGCCGGCGCCAGCCGAGCCCGCGCGGGGCGAGGGTGCGCAGCAGCTCGACGTTCGTGAAGCGCAGGGCGTAGGACTTGCGGTGCAGCTGCCGCCAGACGTAGGCGCCGGCGATCGCCAGCACCGGCAGCAGGGCCAGCAGCCACCAGGGTTGCAGAAAGCGGATCATGATCCCTCGCTTCCCGGCCGGGGGACACGGGCCGGGCGGCTAGTCGTTCCACGGGTTCGGGCGTGCCGGCGCGCGGCCACGAAGCGCACGATGTCCAGCAGCCAGTCGGAGTCGGTCCGCAGCCTCAGGTGGGCCGCACCGGCGCCGCGTAACGCGCCGGCGATCGCGGCCCGCTGGGCGGCTGCCCCCTCGGCGTACCGGCGGCGCAGCCCCGGATCGGCGGTCTGCACCTCGTGCAGCTCACCGGTCTCCGGGTCGACCAGGGTCAGCACCCCGACGTCGGGCAGTTCGAGCTCGCGCGGGTCGACGATCTCCACCGCGAGCACGTCGTGCCGGACCGCAAGCTTGCGGATCGGCCGGCGCCACTGCTCCGGCGGGGCCAGGAAGTCGGAGATCACCACCGCGACGCCGCGCCGGCGGGGCGGCCGGTTCAGCATGTCGACGAGCGCGCCCAGGTCGGCCCGGCCGGACCGGATCTCGGTGCCGGCGATCGACCGCAGCAGCCCCTGGGCCTCCTTGCGACCGGGTCGGGCCGGCAGCCGCACGACGTTGCCGGCACCGGCCCCACCGCTGCCGACCACCGCGCCGATCCGGTTGCCGCCCCGCACGGTCAGGTGGGTGATCGCCGCCGCGGCGGCCACCGCGAGTTCCCGCTTGAGCATCCGGCCGGTGCCGAAGTCCAGGCTGGCCGAGAGGTCCACCGCGAGCCAGGTCTCCAACTCGCGGTCGGCCACCGTACGCCGCACGTGCGGCACGGTGGTGCGGGCGGTGACCGGCCAGTCCATCCGGCGTACGTCGTCGCCGGGGCGGTACTCCCGGGACTCCCCGGCCTCGCTGCCCGGCCCCGGCAGCAGGCCGATGTAGTCGCCCTGCAGCAGGCCGTCCAGCTTGCGGGTGACGGTGATCTGCAGCCGGCTCAGCACCGCCTCGGCCCGGGCCGCCGAGGCCCCGCCGCCCCCGGGCCGGACGCCCCCGGTCGCAGTGCGGGGCACCGCGCCGTCCGGCGCGGTGGCGCCGGGCGGAGCTGGGCTGCCCGGAGCGGGGCCGGCCGGAGCGGGGCCGGCCGGGTCGGAGCCGCGTCGGCCGCTGCGTGGGCCGAGTCTCACGGCATCCGTCCGGGCCACCCGGCGCCCGGACCGGGTGGCACGGGTGAACCGGGACCGGGGTTGGCGTTCTGCCGGGGGGCGACCGAGGGCATCGGGATGGTGGACATCACCCGGCCGACGATGTGGTCGGCCGGGATGTCGTCGGCCAGCGCGTCGTAGCTGAGCACCAGCCGGTGCCGCAGGATGTCCGGGGCGATGTCCAGGACGTCCTGCGGCAGGGCGTAGTCGCGTCCGCGCAGCAGGGCCAGGGCGCGGGTCGCCCGGACGATGCCCAGCGAGGCGCGCGGGCTGGCCCCGTACTGGATCAGCTGGGCGACGTCCGGCATGCCGTGCTCGGCCGGCGCCCGGGTGGCCAGCACCAGCCGCACGGTGTAGTCCACCAACGCGTTGTGCACGAAGACCTGGTCGGCCTTGCGCTGCAGGGCGACCAGTTCGGTGGGGCTGAACACCGGGGACGGTTCCGGCGGTTGCACCCCCATCCGGTAGACGATCTCCCGCTCCTCGACGTCGGACGGGTAGCCCACCAGGATCTTCATCAGGAACCGGTCCCGCTGCGCCTCCGGCAGCGGATAGACCCCCTCCTGCTCGATCGGGTTCTGGGTCGCCATCACCAGGAACGGATGCGGGACCTTGTGCGTCTGCCCACCGATCGACACCTGCTGCTCGGCCATCACCTCCAGCAGGGCGGACTGCACCTTCGCCGGCGCCCGGTTGATCTCGTCGGCGAGCAGGAAGTTCACGAACACCGGACCCAGCTCGACGTCGAACTTCTCACTCGACTGCCGGTAGATCCGGGTGCCGACCAGGTCGGCCGGCACCAGGTCGGGGGTGAACTGGACCCGGGCGAAGGTGCCGCCCACCACCTTGGCGAGGCTCTCCACGGCGAGCGTCTTGGCCACGCCGGGCACGCCCTCGATCAGGCAGTGCCCCCGGGCCAGCAGCGCGACGAACATCCGCTCGACCATCCGGTCCTGACCGACGATCACCCGCTTGATCTCGAACAACGCGCGTTCGAGCAGGCCGGCATCCTCCGCCGGGGTGGTGGCCGCGGCGGGTGAGCCACCACCGCCGCCCTCGGCGGGCGTCGGGGCGTCGGGCATCGTCGGCTGGGCCACCGGTCCTCCACAGCGGGGTCACGAAATCGGGTCGTTCGGCGAGGGCACGCCGCCCCAAGCCTCGCACGCCAAGCTGAAAGGTCGGACAGGGAGAACCTGAAAATCGCCTCGGACCCATCACCAGTCCAGAAAACGTCGCTCGCGGGTAGACATGGGGGGGTTTCCCGTGTGTACCATTCAGCCGTCGCCGGGCGGCTCCCCCCGTGGCCGCCCGGCGCTTTAAACTCCCCCGTGTGACGCGTCCCCGCGGTGTCGAGTCCCGTCCGATCTGCTCCGCCCGCGGCTGTCGGCTCCCGGCCGAGTTCCTGCTCCGGTGGAACAATCCCCGGCTGCACACCGCGGAGCGCCGCAAGACCTGGGCGGCCTGCGCCGGTCACCGGGAAAGCCTCGGCGGGTTCCTCGGCGCGCGGGGATTTCTCCGCGAAGTGGTACCTGTGCCCGGATCGCCTACGCTCGACATGTGATCGACGACAGCGAGGACGCGACGTGACCGAGGGCCAACAAGCCGCCGCCGAGCCGGTCGGCCCGACCGACCCGCTGGAGCCGTGGCCGGACACCGTGAGCTGGCAGCCCGTCTCCCGCGACCTGATCTGGGTGGAGCTGGTGCAGCTCGGCGTCACCATGGTCGTCCTGATCGGCGGGGTCGCGATCGGCTGGGCGCTGGTCGGGCACTGGCTGTTCGGCCTGGCGATGGCCGGCCTGCTGCTGCTCCTCGGCTGGCGGATTCCGGTGATCATCCGGGCCGTCCGGGCCTGGGGCTACGCCGAACGGGACAACGACCTGCTGGTCCGGCACGGACTGCTGGTCCGCCGGCTGTCGATCGTGCCGTACGCCCGGATGCAGTTCGTGGACGTCACCGCCGGCCCGCTGGAACGCGCCTTCAACCTGGCCACCGTGCAACTGCACACCGCCGCCGCGGCCAGCGACGCCCGGGTGCCGGGGCTGCGGCCGGCCGAGGCGGCCCGGCTGCGGGACCGGTTGACCGCGCTCGGCGAGGATCGCGCGGAGGGGCTGTGAACCCGGTCACCGAACCCGGCGGCGACGGCGTCGCCACCGGGTACCCGGCGGCGCCCGAGCCGCGCCAGCGACTGCACCCGCTGAGCCCGGTGCTGCACGCCGCGAAGACCCTCGTCGTGATCATCGCGGCGCTCTCCTGGCAGACCCTCGGCCGGGTCGGGCTGGCCTGGTTCACCGTGATGGTCGTGGTGATGCTGCTCGGCACGGTCGTGCTGTCGGTGGTGAGCTGGTACTTCACCGGCTACCACGTGGTCGGCCGGGAGCTGCGGATCCACGAGGGACTGCTCTGGCGGCGCACCCGGGCGATCCCGCTGGAACGCCTCCAGTCGGTCGAGGTGGTCCGCCCGCTGCTCGCCCAGCTCACCGGCCTCGCCGAACTGCGGCTGGAGGTGGTCGGCGGGGGCAAGACCGAGGCGCCGCTGGCGTACATCACCGTCGCCGACGCGACCACGCTGCGCGAACGGCTGCTGCGGATCGCCGGACGGACGGCAGCACCGGCCGCCACCGGCGCACCCGAGGCCGAGGCCGGCGACGACGCCGCCGAGCCGGGCGCCGTCGCGGTCGCGCCGGAACACCTCGTCCACGCGGTACGCAACAACGACCTGCTGATCAGCCAGCTCCTCACCCCGCAGGCGTTCCTGCTGCCGTTCGGGGTGGTGTTCGTGCTGTTCCAGTTCTTCTCCGAGGGCTCCTGGTCGTTCATCGCGGTCGCCAGCACCATCACCGCGATGGCCGGCGTGATCCTGCAGCCGATCCGTCGGGTGCTGGAGGACTGGCGGTTCGTGCTGGCCCGGGAGGAGACCACCCTGCGGGTCCGGCACGGCCTGTTGGAGACCCGTTCGCAGACCGTCCCGCTCAACCGGGTGCAGTCGATAACCGTGACCTGGCCGCTGCTGTGGCGGCTGAAGGGATGGCTGCGAATCCGGCTGGCGATCGCCGGCTACTCGGGAGCCGACCAGAGCAACGGCAGCCAGGCCGACCGGCTCCTGCCGGTGGGTGACCTGGCCGCCGCCGGGCAGGTGATGGCCGAGGTGCTGCCGGGCGTCGACGTGTCGCTGCCGCTGGCCGCGCCGCCGGCCCGGGCCCGCTGGCTGCACCCGTTCGCCCTGCGCCGGCTCGGCGCCGGCTTCACCCCGACGGTGTTCGCGGTCCGGGAAGGCGTGCTGACCCGCCAGCTCACCGTCGTGCCGTACGCCCGGATCCAGAGCGTCCGGGTGGTCCGCGGCCCCGTCCAGCGGCGACTCGGCCTGGCCACCGTGCACGCCGACACGGCCGGCGGGGCCGGGGCGGCGGCCCAGGACCGGGACCTGGCGGAGGCGTGGGCGATGGCCGCGGAGCTGACCGAACGGGCCCGCGCGGCCCGGCAGCAGACCGGCTGACCGTCACCGGGTCGTCGCCGGGACCTCCTCGTCCTGTGCTTCACGGGCGGCCGGGGCGGGCGGCTCACCCGAATCCGGGCCGGCGACGGCGCGCTGGGCCTTGCGGGCCGCCCACCACCGCTCGCCGTAGCCGACCACCGCGAAGGTCAAACCCACGTACGCCCAGCCGACCAGAACGTCGATCACGTAGTGCTCGCCGGCGTAGACCAGGGTGAACGTCATCGCCAGCGGGTAGGACAGCAGCAGCGGCCACCACCGGCGCCGGATCCCGGCCAGGAAGAAGACGACCACGAACAGCGCGAACGCGGTGTGCAGCGAGGGCATCGCCGCCACCGGGTTGGAGGCGATCTGGCCGGCGTTGAGCAGGTTGCCGGCGCCGTGCATGCCGAACGCCCGCCAACCCCGGGTGGAGATCCGGACCACCTCCTCCAGCATCCCGTACTGGGCCGCCCACCAGGGCGGTGCCGCCGGATAGAGGAAGTAGGTGACCAGCCCGCTGGCGCACAGGAACGCCCACCGCCGCATGAACGCCGCCCAGCGGGCCCGCTCGGTCAGCCACAGCACCACGGCGGCCGCCAGCGCAGCGACGAAGTGCGAGAAGTAGACCCAGCTCACCGCCACGTCCCACCAGCGCACGCCGGTCGGGTCGTAGAGATGCTGCTGCAGCCAGATCGTCGGCACCTGCCCGTCGGTGAGCCAGCCGAACATCCAGACGTCGGCCGCGATCAGTTCGAAGGCGTGCGGCACGGCGCCGTTGTCGGCGAACCCCCGGGAGAGGTTGTACGCGGTCAGCAGCAGCACCACCGGCAACCAGTCCCGGGCGAAGCCCAGATGGCTGCGCCACGGCCGGTCGCTGCGCCAGGCGATGGTGGCGGTCCAGAGCCAGGCGAAGGCGTACAGCGGGTCGGTGGGGAGCCCGATCAGCAGCCAGCCGACGACGAACGCCACCGACCAGATCGACATGGCGACGATCCGGCGGCGCCGGCCGGCGTCGGCGGGACCGGTCGGCGGTTCGGCTGGGCTGGGCTCAGCCGGGCTGGGTTCAGCGGTGGTGGCGGCCATCGCGATCCAGGTTAACGACGGCGGTCCGGGTCCCTAACGCCGACCACCCGCCCGGTGAACCGGCGCCGGCCGGGGGCCGGTCAGCCGGGCGGCGACCCGAAGAGCAGCCGGGGCAGCACGGCGCCGATCGGTTCCCGCAACACCGCGTCGGCGATCGGATCGTACGGCGTGGAGCTGGCGTTGACGATCACCACCCGGGCGCCGGCCCGGGCGGCGACCTCGACCAGGCCGGCGGCGGGCTGCACGGTCAGCGAGGTGCCGACCGCGAGCAGCAGGTCGCAGTCGGCCGCGGCGAGGCCGGCCCGGCGCAGGGTGTCCCGGTCCAGCGACTGGCCGAACGAGATCGTCGCCGCCTTGAGGATGCCACCGCAGTCCAGGCAGGCCGGGTCCTCGTCGCCCCGGTCGACCCGGGCCAGCGTCTCGGCCATCGGGCCCCGGCCGGCGCAGTCCAGACATTCGACCTCGTAGAGGGTGCCGTGGATCTCGATCACCAGGTCGGCCGAGTTGCCGGCCCGCTGGTGCAGGCCGTCGATGTTCTGGGTGACGATCGCGCGCAGCCGGCCGGCGCGTTCCAGCTCGACCAGCGCCCGGTGCGCGGCGTTCGGCCGGGCCGACCAGGCCGGGTGGTCGCGGCGGCCCTGCCAGGCCCGCCGCCGCAGCGCCGGATCGGCAAGGTACGCGTCGAGGGTGAACATCCGGGCCGCCGCCGGGTCCCTGGTCCAGACCCCGGCCGGCCCCCGGAAGTCGGGTATCCCGGAGTCGGTGGAGATCCCGGCCCCGGTCAGTGCGACCACCCGGCCGGCCGAGGCCAGCCAGCCGGCGGCCCGGTCGACGGCCGCCGGATCGGTCGCCTGCTGGCCGGCCTCGGCCGCCCGGTCGGAGCTGACACCGCTCATGGTCCGACCGTATCCGACCGCCTACCCTGTTCCCATGGAGCAGCAGCGGGGACCGGTGGGGCAGCGCCAGCCGAGCAACCTGGAGCAGACCCAGCCGCCTGGCCCGGAACAGGCCCAGCCGGCCGGGTCGGGGGCGGAGCAGCGGCCGGGCCACGGGCTCAGTCCCGGCCTGACGGCCCGGGTGGAGCTGACCGTCACCGACTCCGACACCGCCCAGGCCGTCGGCTCCGGTGACGTGCCGGTGCTCGGCACGCCCCGGGTGCTGGCGCTGGCCGAGGCGGCCACGGTGGCGGCCACCGCCGCCCGGCTGCCCGCCGGGACGACCACGGTCGGGGTCCGGATCGAGCTGGAGCACCGGGCCGCCACCCCGATCGGGCGTACCGTCGCGGCGCTGGTCCGGCTGGCCAAGGTCGACGGCCGCCGGTTGCTCTTCGAGGTGACCGTGGCCGAGGTCGCCGGCTCGGCGGCCCAGCAGGCCGCCGCCGGCCCGGTCACCGTCGCCGAGGGGCGCGTGGAACGGGTGCTGGTGGACCGCCAGAAGTTCGTGGAGCGGGCCCTGCGGACCCCGTGACCGTCTCCTTCGTCGAGGTCGGCGACCGGGTCCACGTGCTGCGGTACCCGGTCCTCGACGTCAACGTCACGCTCGTGGTCGGCGACGGCGCGGCGCTGCTCGTCGACTCCCTCGCCACCGCAGCACAGGCCGCCGAGCTCGTCGCCGCGGCCCGCCGGATCACCCGGCACCCGTGGTCGGTGGTCAACACCCACCACCACTTCGACCACTGCTTCGGCAACGCCACCGTGGCCGGCGACCCACCCGCACCGGTCCACGCCCACCGGGAGACCCTGCGGCTGCTGCGGGACCACCCCGAGGAGGTACGCCGGCAGGCGTACGACGAGATGCGGCCCACCGAGCCCGCGCTGGCGGTGGAACTGCTCGACACCCCGATCCTGGCCCCCGACCACCCGGTGGGTGACGCCGTCGAGCTGGACGTCGGCGGCCGGCCGGTCGTGCTGCGTCACCTCGGGCTCGGCCACACCGCCGGCGACCTCGTCGTCGAGGTGCCGGACGCGGAGGTGCTGATCGCGGGCGACCTGGTCGAGGAGAGCGGCCCGCCCGACTTCGCCGAGTCGTACCCGCTGCGGTGGCCCGCGACGGTCGCCGCGCTGCTGCGCCGCTGCTCGGCCGGCTCGGTGGTGGTACCCGGCCACGGCGCGCCGCTGGACCCCGCGCGGGTACGCGCCCAGCACCACGACCTTGCCACGCTGGCCCGGCTGATCCGCGACGGGTACGCCGACCGGGTACCCGCGCCGCGGTTGGCGGCCCGCGCGCCGTTCGGGCCGGGACCGGCGCTGCCCGCGATCCGCCGCGGCTACACCCAGCTGGCCGCCCGCACCCACTGCTGACGCGTCGGCGGCCGGGGATGGCCGCAACCGGTCAGCCGCCGGTCCCGGGCGGTCGGGCCGGGCAGCCTCGACGGGGTGGTGCGACATCAGGCAGGACCGTCCGCCCCGGCGCGGGCGCTGGCAGCGGCCGGCGCGGCGTTGGCGTTGGCGTCAGTTGGCACAGCGATCCCCGGCCCGGCGCGGCCCCCGGCAGGACCGACGCAGCCCACGGCGGAACCGGCACGGCCGGTGCGGCTCGCGGCGGAGACCGTGCGGCTTCCGGCGGGGACGGGTCGGGGGGTGGCGCCGCCGGCCGGGGCCTGCGCGCGGCCGGATCCGCCGCTGCCGCCGGTCGCGGCACTGCCCTGGGCGCAGCGGGCACTGGACCCGCCGTCGGTGTGGCGGCACAGCACCGGCGCCGGGGTGCTGGTGGCCGTGGTGGACTCCGGAGTGGACAGCGACCATCCCCAGCTCAAGGCCGCCGGGACCGTGCTGCGTGGGCAGGACTTCCACCTGATCGGGGACCTGCCCGGCAACTTCGACTGCGTCTCGCACGGCACCGCGGTGGCCAGCCTCATCGCCGCCCGACCCGCCGACGGGATCGGCTTCGCCGGGCTGGCGCCGGGCGCCCGGATCCTGCCGGTCCGGGTGAGCGAACGCGAACTGACCGACGACGGACAGATCCAGGGCATCCATCCGCGCGTGCTCGCCGGTGGCATCCGGTACGCGGCCGACCGCGGCGCCAAGGTGATAAACCTGTCGCTCGCCGGTGGGGTGGACCACCCCGAGGTACGCGCCGCCGTCGCCCACGCCGTGGCCCGCGACGCTGTGGTGGTCGCCGCCGCCGGCAACGGCACCGGGTCCGACCAGGGCGGACCGGTCTTCCCAGCCGGCTACGACGGGGTACTCGGGGTCGGCGCCGTCGACCCCGACGGCCTGCGGCTACCGAGCTCCCGGACCGGTCCGCAGGTGGACCTGGTGGCACCGGGCGGCGGGGTGCTGGCGGCGGCCCGGGCCGGCGGGCACCGCTACTACGACGGCACCAGCTTCGCCGCGCCGTTCGTGGCGGCGACGGCGGCGCTGGTCCGGGCGGCCTGGCCGGAGCTGACCGCGGCCGAGGTGGCCGCCCGGATCGTCGCCACCGCGAACCCGGCACCCGGTGGACCCGGCTACGGGGCGGGACTCGTCGACCCGTACCGCGCGGTCACCGACGGCCTCACCGTCGCCGCGGTGGGCGTACCCCGTCCGGTTGTGCTGCCGACCGCGGACCCGGCGGCGGTGCGGGCCGCGGCCTCCTGGCACGCCGCCGGAACCTCAGCCCGGGTGCTGCTGGTGGCCTCGGTCCTGCTGGTCGCGCTGGCGGCGCTGGCCGGCTGGGTGATCCGGCGGGGACGGCGCGAACGGTGGCAGGCCCGGCGGGTCGCCGTGGCGTCGGACCCCGGACCCGACGACGAGTTTCTGGAGTCCGATCAGCTCTTCGCCCCACCGCCAGCACAACCCGACCGCTGATCGCCCGCGACGTCGGAGGGGACGACCTGGTGGTCGTCCCCTCCGGCGTACCCCCGATCACAACGCGGTGCCACCTACCAGCGCTCGCGCCTGTTGGAGGGCGCCCTGCATCTCGTTGTTGGCGTTGCCCACCGCAAATCCCAGCTCGGTGAGGAACGTGTTCTGCAGTTCGGTCAACCGCAGCCACGCCGTGGACACACCCTCGAACTCGGTGCCCGCGACGTCCTGCCAGTCGGTCAGGGCGACGCCGGTGGCCTGCTGCCAGGTCGCCATCTCCTCCCCGACCGCCTCGACGGTGCGCCGGATCCGCCCTTCCAGATCCTCCAGCGCAACGAAGTTGGCCCTGATCTCCATTGTCCCGATCCCTTCTCGCGTCGCCGCGTTCGTGTCAGGCCCGCGTCGCGCCGCCGAACGGCGCCCCGCCCTGCAGCCCGTTGAAACCGGCGGTGGCACCCTGGTCGGCACCCTCGTAGATGACGCCTGACGTCCGGGTGTTGTCCCCCAGCTCGGTCAGCGCGGTGACCAACCGGGTGACGCCGTCCTCCCAGCCGGCGTAGGCGGTTTCGAAGGCCGGGCGCGTGGTGCCCTCCCACTGCCCACGCATCGTCTCCACCAGTCCCCGCAGGGTCGTCTGATGCCCCACCATGTTCCCCGTGACGGTGCCCGCGGTGCCGGCGGTCTGACTGAGCGTCTCGGTTACGCCGTGGAGCTGCTCTGCGCCCATGGCCGCTCTCCCTCCCCGTCGGCGGCCCGCGCCGCGACGGCGTCGATGCGTCCGGCCGACCGTCGGCGGACACCACGACGCTAACCACGCGTCGGGGCACCCGGCCCGGACCGGCACCTTCCTGCCACGGCCGCGCCGGGCGGCGCCGCCGTGCGACACGATCCACCTCGGGCGCGGTGCGCGCCGGGCGGAGCGGGCACGCAGGGAGGGCACGTGGCGATCGTCGTCGTACGCCGGCAACCACGGCAGCCCGCCCCGGAACTGCCGGCCGGCGAACTGCTGTTGGAGGCCCCGCCCGCGATCCCGCCCCCGGCCGGTCGGCAGTGGACCCAGTTCCTCGGCATCCTGCCGCTCTTCGCCGTGATGGCGGTGATGCTTGTGGTCTTCTCCGGGTCGCTCTCCTCGACGGTGCGCCTGGTGATCTTCGCGGTGCTCGGCGTGGTGGTCATCGGCGTGGTGGTGTTCGCCCTGCTCGGCGGCGGCGGAGCCGGCCGGCGCGAGATGGCGTACGCCCGCCGGCTGTACCTGCGCGGGCTCGCCCAGCGGCGGATCCGGCTGCGCCGCGCCATCGGACGGCAGCGGGCCGCCCTGCAGTACCTGCACCCCGAGCCGGACGCGCTCTGGTCGCTGGTCGGCAGCTACCGGCTCTGGGAGCGGCGCCCGGACGACGCCGACTTCGCGGTCACCCGGATCGGCGTCGGCCCGCAGGCCCCGGCGATGACGCTGGTACCGCCGGACACCCAGCCGATGGAACAGCTCGAACCCCTCTCCGCGCTCGCGCTGCGCCGATTCGTCCGCGCCTACCACGCCGTCGCCGACCTGCCGCTGGCGCTGCCGCTCACCGGATTCGCCCGGCTGTACCTGCGCGGCCCACGGACCGGCACGGTGCCGCTGGCGCGCGCCATGCTCGCCCAGCTCGCCACCCTGCACGCCCCGGACGACCTGCGGATCGCGGTCTGCGTCGCGAACCAGCGGCGAGCCGACTGGGACTGGGTGAAGTGGCTGCCGCACGCCCTGCACCCGGACCGGACCGACGCCGCCGGGCCGGTCCGGCTGGTCACCGCGGACCTGCAGGACCTGGAGGAGCTGCTGGCCGAGTCGCTCACCTCCCGGCCCCGGTTCGACCCCGACGGCCGTCGCGCCACCGGCCCGCAACTCGTCGTCGTCATCGACGGCGGCGACCGGACCGGCTCCGAGCACCTGGCCAGCCCCGGCGGCGTCGAAGGGGTCCTGGTCATCGACCTGACCGCCACCCCACCCCGGGCGCTGGGCCGGCTGGCCGTCGTCCTCGAACTGGACGCCGACGGAACGCTCACCGCCGCCACCCGGGACGGTGCGACCCGACTCGGCCGGGCCGACGCGCTCGACGCGACGACCGCGGAAGCGCTGGCCCGCCAGCTCGCGCCGCTACGCCTGACCGGCGGTGACCCCGGTCTGACCACCGACCTGACGCTCGCCGAACTGCTGGACCTCGGCGACCCCCGCGGCTACCACGTCGCCGCCGGCTGGACCCCCCGCCCGGAGCGGGAACGCCTGCGGGTGATGTTCGGGCTGCGACCCGACGGCACCCCGATCGAGCTGGACCTCAAGGAGTCGGCGCAGGACGGCATGGGTCCGCACGGCCTGCTCATCGGCGCGACCGGCTCCGGCAAGAGCGAGCTGCTGCGTACCCTGGTCCTCGCCCTCGCGGTGACCCACCCGCCGAGCTCACTGAACTTCGCGCTCATCGACTTCAAGGGCGGCGCCACCTTCACCCGGCTGGACGCCCTCCCGCACACCAGTGCGGTGATCACCAACCTGGCCGAGGAGCTGCCGCTCGTCGACCGGACCGCCGACGCCCTCAACGGCGAACTGACCCGCCGGCAGGAACTGCTGCGGGCGGCCGGCGGCTTCTCCTCGCTGCGCGACTACGAACGGGCCAGGGCGGCGGGCGCCGACCTGCCGGAGGTGCCGACCCTGCTGGTCATCTGCGACGAGTTCAGCGAGCTGCTCTCCCAGAAGCAGGAGTTCATCGAGACCTTCGTCCAGATCGGACGGCTGGGCCGGTCGCTCGGGGTGCACCTGCTGCTGGCCAGCCAACGGCTGGAGGAGGGCCGGCTGCGCGGCCTGGACGCGCACCTGTCGTACCGGATCGGGCTGCGGACCTTCTCGGCCGCCGACAGCCGCACCGTGCTCGGGGTCACCGACGCCTTCCAGCTTCCCCGGGCACCCGGGCACGGCTTCCTCACCTACGGCGCGGAGCCGCCGATCCGGTTCCGGGCCGCGTACGTGTCCGGCACCCACCGCGGCCCGGCCGGCGACGACCCGGCCGAGGCCGGCGGGGTACGGCTGCTCAGCTACACCACCGAGCAGCTTCCGCCCGGCCCGGCGGCCACGCCCAGCGGCCCGGACCCGGGCACCGATCCGGAGCCCGACGGCGACTCCCTGCTGGACATCCTGGTGGAGCGCCTCATCGGGCAGGGCAGCCCGGCACACCAGATCTGGCTGCCCCCGCTGGGCGAACCGCCCACCCTGGACCAGCTGCTCGGCCCACCCGGCAGCGGGCCGGGCCGGGCGCCGGCCGGCCGGCTGCGCGTCCCGGTGGGGATCGTCGACCGACCGCTGGAGCAGCGGCGTGACCTGCTGGAGTTCGACCTGTCGGCGGGTGCCGGACACCTCGCGGTGGTGGGCGGGCCGCGCAGCGGCAAGAGCACCGCCCTGCGGACGGTGATCGCCGGCCTCGCCCTGACCCACAGCGCACGGCAGGTGCAGTTCTACTGCCTGGACCTCGGCGGCGGCGGGCTGGCGGCGCTGCGCGGGCTGCCGCACCTCGGTGGGGTGGCCGGCCGGCAGAACGCCGGCGCGGTGAAACGGACCGTCGCCCAGCTCACCGCGCTGCTGGCCGAGCGGGAACGGCGGTTCGCCGAACACGAGGTGGACGGCATCAGCGGCTACCGGGCCGCCCGGGACCGGGGCGAGTTCGCCGACGACCCGTACGGCGACGTGTTCCTGGTGGTCGACGGATGGCAGACCCTGCGCAAGGACTTCGAGCAGGTCGAGACGGCCGTCGCCGACCTGGTCGCCCGCGGGCTCGGCTACGGGATCCACCTGCTGGTGGCCTGCTCGCGCTGGATGGACCTGCGACCCGCCGTACGGGACATGTTCGGCAGCCGGATCGAGCTGCGGCTGGCCGAGTCGATCGACAGCGCGATCGACCGGGCGGCCGCCGCCCGGGTGCCGAAGGACGCGCCGGGACGCGGGATCACCGCCGGCGGGCAGCAGATGCTGCTGGCCCTGCCGCGCGCGGACGGCATCGCCCGCACCGCCGACCTGACCGACGCGGTGACGGCGCTGGCCGCGGGCGTCAGCGCCGGGTGGGCGGGCCGGCGGGCCCCGGGCGTACGCCTGCTGCCGGCGGTCGTGGCCGACGCCGACCTGCCGGCGCCCACGGCCGCCGCCGGCGACGGGCTGCGGGTCAGCATCGGCATCGGCGAGCAGGACCTGGCCCCGGTCGAACTGGACTTCGACGCCGATCCGCACCTGCTGCTGCTCGGCGACACCCGCTCCGGCAAGACCGGCTTCCTGCGGCTGCTGGCCCGGCGGATCGCGGTCGCCCAGCCGCCCGGCCGGGCGCGCTTCGTGGTGATCGACCACCGCCGGAGCCTGCTCGGCGAGCTACCGGCCGAGCACCTGCTCGGGCACGGCACCGACCCGGACAGCAGCCGCCGGCTGATCCACGAGACGGCCCGGGCGATCGCCGAGCGGGTGCCCGGCCCCGACGTCACCACCGAGCAGGTCCGCCGCCGCTCCTGGTGGCGGGGACCGGAGCTGTTCCTCCTGGTCGACGACTACGACCTGGTCATCGGGCCGGGCGACAACCCGTTCCAGCCGCTGCTCGGCTACCTGCCGCGAGGTCACGAACTCGGTCTACACGTCGTGGTCACCCGGCGCAGCGGTGGCGCCGGGCGGGCGTTGTACGAGACCTTCCTCGCCCGGCTGCGCGACGTCGGATCGCCCGGCCTGCAACTGGCCGGCAGCCGGGACGAGGGGCCGCTGCTCGGCGGTCTCAAGGCCGAGCCGCTGCCGCCCGGACGGGGCCGCCTGATCAGCCGCGGGCAACCGGCCCAGCTGCTGCAACTGGCCTGGCTGCCGCCGACCGGCTGACCGACCGACCCGACCGACCCGACCCGACCGACCGACCCGAGACCGATCCCCGACCCGACATCGACGCAACCGGAAGGAGTGCCGTGACCGCACCAGGACCGTTCCTGCACGGCGTGACCGAGATCCTGCAGGGCGGGGCGGCCCAGCTGGAGCCGACCGCCGCCACCGCCGCCGAGACGGCGGCCGCCCAGCTCGACGCGGGTGCCGTCGACTGCGCCGACGCGCTACCCGGCTGCCGGCAGTACATCGCCGAGGTGCACACCGCGGCCGGCCGGTTCGCCGCGTTCCTGGCCGAGGCCCGGCAGGGCGTCGAGGCGTACGCCTCGGTCGCCACCGGCGCCGCGGCCGTCTACACCGACCGGGACGCCGCCGCCGGGCAGGCGATTCCGGCCGCACCCGCCACCGGACCGAGGATCCCCCATGCCTGACCTGACCGCGCTCCTGGCCGAACTCGGCGAACTGCACCGCCGGGCCGAGGCGCAGCTCGCGCACCGCGACCCGATCCTGGCCAGCCGCGAGTCGTGGACCGCGATGGCCACCGGCCTGCGCGACACCGAAGCACTGTTGTGGAACACCGCCGGGCAGATCCAACCGGGTTGGACGGACGTCGCCGGACAGTCCTATCTGGACCGGATGGAGGTGAGCACCGCGGTGGTGCGCGCCTGGCAGGCGACCCTGGCCGACAGCGGCGTCCAGGAGTCGATGACCGGCCTGGCCGCCGAGATCGACGCGACGGTGACCCGGGTCCGGGAACTCCGGCAGACCGCCGACGCTCTGGTGGGGCAGCTCGCCTCGATCGCCGGACCCTATCCGGATCCGGTCACCGCCGGGAACATGACGCTGCTGGCCTCGGTGTACATCGGCCAGTTGGAGAACACCGTGGCGGAGGCGAGAGCGGCGTTGGCGGCCCTCGATCAGGCGTTCGGGGACGCGGCCGGGGTGGTCGCCCGTACCCCGGCCGGGGTGGCCTGGGACGGACCCGCCGGCGCGGGCGACGCGGCGACCACGATGGGCCTGCCGGGCGGCGCCGCCGGAGCCGGTCCGGCGGGGGGCGGCGCGGCCGGTCCGGGCGCTGGCGGCGCGGCGCAGACCACGGCTGCCGGCCCGGCGGCCGGCGTGGCGGGCGTGGCCGGCGGGCAGCCCGTGCCGGCGGACCTCGGCGCGGCCGGCGCGCCGACCGGCGGCGCCGGAGCGGCCGGTGGTGCCGTACCGGCGGCGGGCGGGGCCGCAGGTCCGGCCGGAGCGGCCGCGCCGGGGGCGGCCGGCGACCCGACCGGCCTGGCCCGGGCCGCCGCGCCACCCGCACCGGTCACCGGGGTGTCCCCCGGCACCATCGGCGGGGCGGGCGTACCCCCACCAGCGGCCGGGGCGGCCGGGCCGGTTCCGGTCATCCCGCCCGCCGGTCGACCACCCGCCATCGCACCGGTGCCCGGCGGCGGTCTGGTACCCGGCGCGGGAACGCCCCGCCCGGTGCTGCCCGGCGCCGGAACTCCCCGCCCGGTGCTGCCGGGCGCCGGAACTCCCCGCCCGGTGCTGCCGGGCGCCATCGGCGGAGGCGGCGGCCGGCCGGGCGGCCTCGGCGTCGGAGCCGGCGTCGCGGACACCGGGGCGACGACGATTCCCCGCGCCGCCGCGCCGGTCGGAGCCGTCCCGCCGACCGGTGCCGGCACCCCACCCGCCGCCGGCGCCGGTGGTGCCGCCGGTGCGGCGACGACCGGTCCGACCGGCGGCGGCTTTGTCCGGCCACCGCTCGGGATGGTGCCGCCGCTCGCCGCCGGCCTCGGTGCCGGCGGCGGCACCCCGACGGCGGGTACCGCGGACGACCGGTCCCGCAGCCACCGCGACCGGCCACTTCGTACCGTGCCCGGGGTACCGCCCCGGCTCGGTGGCCGGGCCGGCCCACCGGTCGGGTCGCTGCCGTTCGGCCGCCCCGCGGCCGCTGACGAGGACGCCGACCAGGTGCTCGACGACGAGTTGTGGCAGGTCCGGCGGCCAGCACCGGACGACGCCCGGTCGCGGACGGCCGGGACGTCATGCGCGACGTGACATCGGTACCCCTGCCGGTCGGCCCGGACCGGAAGCGGCTGCACGCCGACCTGCTCACCATCCAGCGCCGGATCGGCGAGGTCCGGGTCACCGCCGAATCCGACGACGGACTTGTCACCGCGACGGTCGGCGGTCGCGGCGAACTCGTCGAGCTGGCCCTCGATCCCCGGGTGTACCGCGACCCCGACTCCCGGTTGCTGGCCCGGCTGATCACCGAGACCATCCGCCGGGCCGGGGCACTCGCCGCGGACCAGGTCTTCGCGCTGTCCCGGGCGGTGCTGGCGCCGCGCGCGAACCGGGCGGACACCGACCTCGGCTTCGACGTGGTGCTCCGGCAACTCGAACGGGAGATGAGCCAGGAGGACCGCCATGACCAGCCCCGTTGACGGCAGCTTCGCGGCCGTCGAGACAACCTCCGCCGCGGCGGCGATCGGCCAGTTCGCCGCCGTGGGCCGAACCCTCAATGACACCTGGTCGGCGGCCCAGCAGGCGGCCACGGCCGCCGAGAGCGGCATCGGTGGCGGGCCACTCGGGCAGGCGTTCTCCTCCTGGTACACGGCGGCGAGCCAGTCCGTCCGGCGGACCGCCGCCCAGATACCACCGATGTACGAGGGCCTCAGCAACGCCGCCATGCAGGCGGTGGGCGGGTACGAGACCGCCGAGGCGAACGCGACGGCCGGGGTGCCGGGCGCCGGCCCGGAGGTGGGGTGAGATGCCGATCCCCGAACCGTCGGACGCCACCGGCCTCTGGGCGCAGGTGCGGGCGCTCAGTGGTTGGCCGGACTCCGACGAGGACGCGATCCGCTCGCTCGCCGCCGGTTGGGCGAACTCGGCCCAGGGTTTCGAAACCGCCGCCGGCGCCGGCGCCACCGGCGTCGACGCCGCCTGGCCGGATGCCGCCGGGGCGGCGATGCAGGACAGCGCCGGCCAGATCGGCACCGTGGCCGGCGCGAACGCCGCCGCGATGCGGGAGATGGCCGCCCGGGCCGAGCACTTCGCCGACGCGGTGACCCACGTCAAGACCGGCATTCACCAGCTGATCGACCAGAACGTCGCCGGCTACGCAAGCACCTTCACACTTCCCGACGGCGTCCGGGAGGCCGCCCAGGCCGAGTTCGTGCAGGTGCTGGCGGACGGGGTCAACACGCTCACCGAGGGGACGGCGCAGATCGTCGCGCAGGGACCGACCGGCGGCCCCATCGACCACCTGCTGAACTTCACCGGCGACACGCTGGAGAACGTCGCCCAGGCCCTGCAGAACAAGTGGTACCTGGTCACCGCGAGCGCCATCAACGGCGGAGCCGGAGTCCTGTCCCGCTGGCACACGCACGACCCGCTGTATCCGAGCATCGCCAACGACTTCCTGCCGGACGCGCGGCACAACGCGCAGTTCGTCCGGACGGCCACCATGGTCGGGCGGGGCGCGGGCGGCCTGCTGAGCCTGGCTGCGATTCCCGTCGACATGGCCAATGGCGAGTCGCTGGACCAGGCGATCGTCTCCAACAGCGCCGGGTTCCTCGCCTCGACCGGCACCGGCATGCTGATCGGTACGGCGATCGGCGGCCCGATCGGCACCGTGGTCGGAGCCGGGGTCGGCCTGGTTGCCGGGCTCTTCGCCGGCGGCGCGGTGGACGCACTCTACGAGAACGCCGACGGCATCAACGCCGCGATCCACGACGGGGCGGCCGCCGTCGCCGACGCCGCCGCCGGTGCCGGCGAGGCCATCGGCGACGGCGCCGAATGGGTCTACCACCAGATCTTCGGTTAGCCCGACCAGACCAGAGGAAGAATCGATGACCGGATCGCCCTTCGACGACCTCGGGCCGGCGGGACGCCTACCGCACGACTTCCCGCCGGTTGTCTACCTGCCCTGCCTGGCGGAGGTCACCGACGCCGCCGACGCGCGGATCGTCATGCGGACGACAAAGGACGGCCGGCTGGCGTTGCTCGCCTACTCGGCCCTGGACCGACTGCGCAACTGCTGCGGTCCGACCCAACCGTGGATCGTCGCGCCGACGATCGCACTGTCGCGTCTGCACGCGGCGGAGCCGTTCGACCTGCTGCTGCTGGACATCATGATCCCGCCGGAGCGGCGGGCGCTGCCCAACCCGATCACGGCCCGGTTCTGACCCGCCGGTTCAGCCGCCGGCGGCGCCGACCGGCGGGTCGACCGCCCGCGCCGTCACCGGGTCGAGGCCGGCACCCATCGGCACCCGGGCGACCAGGCCGGCCGGCAGCCGGACCGGCACGGCCCGCTCGTATCCGAGCATCGCCGGCACCCCCGGCCCGGACAGCGGATGTCCCCGCCCCTGGTCGGTCACGAGAACCAGAGCACCGGTGGTGGCCTGCGGATTCGGCAGCGCCAGCACCAGCGCCGCGTGTCCGGGCCGGACGTGCACCTCGTCGGCGAGCGGCAGACCGGCCGCGGTGCGACCGCCGGTGTCGCCGAACGGGTCGACGGCCGGCAGCCGGACGTCGATGCGGACCTCCGGAACGAACTCGCCGCCACGGAACGTCACGCACACCCCGGCCGGACCGCGGCCCGGCGCGGCGAACTCCGGCCGGCTGGCCGGCGGGGCGCCCGGCCCCGGATCGGCCGCCGGGGCCAGCCGCGCCCGCGACGCCAGCGCCGGTCCGAGGGCGATGCCGACCGGTTCGGTTCCGCCGTACGCGGCCGTGGTGCGCGGGTACGCCAGCTGGATGTCGTACTGGAGTTCGGTGATCGGGCGCAGCGCGTCGGCGGTCACCAGGAAGTGCTGGCTGTCGCCGCCCGAGGTGCTCGCCACCACGAGCTGCCCGGCCCGCAGATCGGACCGCCCGGGTACGGCGGTGGACGGTCGACCGGCCTTGGCGACCGGGATCGGCCCGATCGGGGTCCCGGCCGGGATCTGGTCGACCACCTCGGCGTCGGCGGCGGTCCACGGCTCGACGCCGAGCGCCAGGCCGGCGGTGACGGTCTCGGGCTCCGCCACCGCGTGCCGGTGGCCGCGCCAGATCAGCTGCCGCTCACCGGTGGCCGGCACCTCCACCAGCAGCGCCCGGTCGTCGAGGGGCTGACCGTCGCGCGCCGGCGCGCCGACCAGCAGGACGCTGCGGCCGGCGGGAATGCCGGCGTCGGGCGGGCGGGAACAGAGGCTCCAACCGTCGGCCAGAACGGCCTCCGGTCCCGGCAGCGTGTCCGGGGCGTCCGGGATGCCGAGCCGGGGACCCCGGGGTACGTCGAGCAGGGAGCGGCGGGACACCGTCCGGGTCGGCGCGTGCCGTTCCAACGCCAGCAACGCGGAGGCGTAGTTGAGCACCGGGTGCAGCCGACCGTCCACGAAGACGTACCGGGCACCGGTCTCCTTCACCACGATGACCGCGTCACCGTCGCGCCAGGACCGGTTCCCGCCCGGCACTAGCAGACCGTAGACGCCGACCCCGGCGAGCAGCAGCACGGTGATCGCCAGGCTGGCGAAGGCCGCGGCCAGCGGCCGCCGGAACGGCGGCTGCTCCGGGTCCGGGTCCCGGATCACCAGCGCCGAGACCACCCGCTGGCCGAGGAACCGCCAGGACTGGGCCTGGTCCCGCCGGGTCGCCACCTCAGCCGCCCAGGCCGCGGACCAGCGCGAACAGGCCGAGCACCGCGCAGACCGCCGGCACCGCGCCGAGCACGAGCAGCACCTCGGCCACCTCCGCGTACCGGCCCAGCACCGGGCCGGGGCGCCGACCGCTGTAGCGCAGGCCGAGCAGGACGCCGAGCACCGCGACGACCGTCAGCAGCGGCACCGCCAGGGCCACCGCCCGGCCCGGATCGGCCATCAGCGGACCGGCCGCCAGGCAACCGGCCCCGGTCAGGCCGGCCGCCAGCAGCGGAGCCCGGTGCCGCACCGCCGGATAGAGCCGGGCTCGAACCCCGAACCCCGACGCGAGTACGCCGAGCAGCAGCACCGCCGGCCAGCCGGGCGCCCGGGCCAACAGCACCTGGCAGCAGGCCGCCACGAGCGCCGCGCCGGTCAGCAGGCCGGTCAGCCAAGCGTCGGCGCGCAGCACCGCGGCGTACACCGCCCGGCGGGGCGGTTGCGGGTCGTCCCGGACCAGGTCGGCGGCCGAGCGGGGCAGCACCGGCAGCGGCACCCGGCCCAGCCTTACCGCCAGCGGTCCGAACAGCGGGGAGAAGAGGAGCAGGACCCCGGCCAGCACCGCCGCGGCGCCGGTGCCGTCGGTCAGGCCGGCGGTCACCGCCCATCCGGCCGACCCGCCGAGCAACCCGGCGGTGGCGGCGCCGGCGAAGACGGCGAGCAGGTCGGCCACCGCGAGATAACCGAGGCCGGCGACGACCAGCAGCAGCGCGCAGCCGCCCAGCAGGTGCGGGGCGCCGAACGCGGAGAGCGGCAGCCGGCCCCCGAACGCCAGCGCGCCACCGGTGGCGGCGCAGGGCAACGCGAGCGCGGCCAGCGCCGCCCCGGCCCGCGCGTCACCGACCACCCGGGCCAGCACGGTAGCCGCCACCAGCAGCACGCCGGCCACCGCCAACGCCAGCAGCGCGGGCAGCGGCCAGGGCGGACCCGCCCGCAGCAACGCGGCGAGCGCGAGCGGCACCGCGCCGGCCGCCACCGCCAACCCCGACAGTCGGGTCTGCGCCGGTCCCCACTCCCGACCGGCCCGGCGGGCACCGCCGGCGATCGCGTCCACCAGGTCGTCGTACTCCAGCTCCGGCCAGTCGAGCCGGCGGGGCACCAGGTGCAGCACCTCCCCGTCGGTGACCGCCTGCCCGCCGAGAGTGCGGGCGGCGTCCACGGCCCGCCCGTCGGCGCGGCGCAGCAGCCAGCCCCCGTCGGTCACCCCGTCGTCGGCCAGGTTCTCGCCCGCCTGCCGCAGCAGCCCGGGCAGCAGTTCCGCCACCGGCGAGCGTTCCGGCAGCGCCAGATCCATCCGCCGCTGCGGAGCCGCGACGGTCACCCGTACCAGGGCTGTGGTCGTCATCCGGTCCTTCCCCACCCTCGTCGCGCCCACCGGACCGCGCCGGCCGACCGGACCGTGCCGGCCGACCTGGCCGCGCCCGCCGACCCGGCCGGGTCGCTCGTTGGCGCCGTCGGGACGCGACGCGCGGCGCGGCAGCAACCTGTCGCCGGCTGCGGCGGTCCGGCGCACCTCCCTACGATGGGGCGGCGACCCGGTCGCGGCCAGCGGCACGGCCGGTACCGGCCACGATCCGCTGTGGACGGCGGGTGCCCAGGGCGGCCGGCGGGCGCGTCACCACCACGAGGACGGGCCGAGGTATGACGACGAACCCGGACGAGGAACAGCTCGTACCGCTGGGCGAGGGCCCGGTGGCGACCGTGCTGGCGGGCACCGACCCGGCCGGGCAGGCGTACGCCCTCAAGGTCTTTCCCGGCCGGCTGGACCGGCGTGGCCGGGCCGGCCTGGACCGGGAGCTGGCCCGGTTGGCGGCGCTGCGGGTGGACGCTCCGGTGCTGGTGGCCGACCGGGTGGAGCGGCTCGCCGACGGCCGGTGCGCGCTCCGGATGGAGCTCTGCGCGCAGTCGTTGCGTGAGCTTGTCGACTCGTTCGGGCCGCTCACCGTCTCGGACGCGGTGGAGCTGGGCAGCGCGCTCTGCGCGGCCCTGGTCGCCGCGCACCGGGCCGGCGTGGTGCACGGCGCCGTCACCCCGGGCAACGTGTTGTTCCGGGCCTCCGGGGAGCCGCTGCTGGCCGACTTCGGTCGGACCCTGCGGGACGCGTTTCCGCCCGGTTCGGCCTCGGCGGTGGACTTCCTCGCGCCGGAGACGGTCCGCGACCAGACGGCCGACGAACGCACCGACCTCTACGGGCTCGGCGCGGTGCTGTACCTGGCGCTCTCCGGTCGGTCACCGCATCACGGGCCGCCCGGTGAGCCGGAGGGTGACCGGCTGCTGCGGGTGCTCGGTACGCCGGTGCCGCCGCTGGACCGGCCCGACCTGCCGGTGGAGTTGGCCCGGCTGGTGGCCGCGTTGCTGGCCAAGGATCCGGCCGGACGACCCGAGGACGCCGCGACCGTGGCCCGGCGGCTGGCCCGCATCGCGCCCCGCGCCGCCCCCGCCGAGCCGGCGGCCGCTACCGCCCCGCCTCCGGGCGGGTCGGAGGAGCTGGCCGAATCGGTTGCGGAGGCCCGGCCCCACGATGCGCCCGGGTCGGCGGTCGAGGTGCCGGCGCCCCGGCCGGACGGCGAACCCATCCTGGTCTTCGGGCCGGAGCGGCGGCGGCCGGCCTGGCTCCGCGGACCGGTGCTGGTGTCGGCCGCCGCCGGCGCCCTGGCCCTGCTCGCGCTTGTCGTCACCGCGCTGCTGCTGCGCGAACCGGCCGAGCCGGCCGTCCCGCCGGCCCAGTTCGGTGGCACCAGCCCCACCCCCGCGCCGACCCGGGCCGTGCAACTGGAGCTGATCGACCCGGTCGACCGGGGCAACGTCGTGGAGCTCTCCTGGCGCAGCAGCGAACCGCTGGACTTCGCCATCATCGTCGCGGCCGAGGGCAAGCCCACCGAGACGGTATTCGTGCACCGCAACACCAGCTACCGGCTGCCGGTGGATCCGGTGCTCAGGTACTGCTTCCTGATCCAGGGCGTCGACGGCGTCGGGGTCTACGAGACCGCGCCCAAGCCGATCCGGGGCGCGAACTGCGTCGGCGGCTGATCAGCGGCCGGGCCGGACCAGGTCGCGCGGATCGAGCGCCGCCCGCAGCCGCGCCCGCCAGCCCCGGCGGGACAGTGCCCGCGACAACGCGCGGACCGCCGCCCAGGCCCGCCCGGTCGTCCCCGCCGGTGCCTGCCCGGACCAGAGCGCCAGGTCCACCTCGGTGCCGAGCTCGCGCAGGGCCCGCGCGGCCTCCGGGCCGGCTGCGGCCTCGGCCTCCCGCGCCAGGTCGCGCGGCGTCATCCCCGCCGAGACCAGCACGCCGTACGCCCGCAGCCGGTCCCGCACCTCGTCGACCGCGCCGATCATGGAGGCCGGGCCGGACCGCCGCCGGCGCAGCCGGGTTCGGGCGGCCCTGACGGTCGGCACCCCCACGAGCCAACCAAACAGTGGTACGGCGAGTCCGGTCGCCAGCAGCGGCCAGCTCGGGAACCGGAACCGGTCGGCGGCACCGTCCCGGCCGTCCGGCGCCGTCGCGGCGACCGGCGGATCGCGCAGCCGTTCCGGGGCGGGCAGGTCGACCCGTTCCCGGGCGGTCGCGGCGGCCAGCGAGCCGGCCGAACCGGGCGGGTCGGTCGACGGTCGGCCGCCGGGGTCCAGCGGCACCCAGCCGACGCCGGCCACCGCCACCTCCGGCCAGGCCAGCACATCACCGTTGCGGACCGTGTAGCCGCCGTCCGGGTCCGGCCCGGCCGGGGTGCGGTAGCCGACGGTGAGCCGGGCCGGGATGCCCAGGATCCGGGCCAGCGCCACGTACCCGGCCGCGAACTGCTCGCTGGTGCCCCGCTTGCTGTGCAGCAGGAAGTCGGTGAGCTGCGGCCAGGAGTGCCCGGTCGGCGGTTGTGGCCCGGTCGCCAACCGGTAGTTGTCGCGGAGGAACCGCTCCAGCGCCAGCGCCGCCTGGAAGGAGGGTCGGACCTGGCCGACGGCCGCCGCGGCGAGCTCGGCCACTCCCGGCGGCACCGGCCCGACTCCGCCCTGGCCACCGGGCGCGTCCGGGTCGATCGCCGCCCCGGCCAGTCCTTCGGCCGGTACCTGCGGCTGCCACCAGGTCAGGGTGTAGCGGGCGGCCGAGACCGCGCCCGGTGGCAGGAGCAGGGTGCCGTGGGCGACCTCCACCAGCGGTTCGGCGCCCCGCACCGCGGCCGGCCAGGTCTGGCTGGGCAGCCACGGTCCGGTGGCCCCGGTGGTGGCGATCTCGGCGGTGCGCCGCTGGACCCGGACGGTCACCGGCGGGCCGGGCGGCAGCGAACTGCCGAGTCGCTGGTACCGGTCACCGGAGGTCCAGTTTGCTCCGTCGAAGTTGTCCAGCACCACCAGCGGCCAGCGATCGACGTCGGTCGCCCCCCACACCCGGAACACCGGCGGGGCGGGGTGGGCGAGCCGGTCGGCGATCTCGTCCAGCGGGTTGCTGACCGGTCCGATGGTGACCACGGCCGGCTGTTTCGCCAGCCCGTACCGGGGCGGCCCGGCCGGCAGCAGGCCACCGCCCGCCGCGGCCAGCACCGCGACCGCCGCCGGCAGCAGGACCGGCCGCAGACCCGGGACCCGCCGCCACCCCGACGAGCCCGACCCGGCACCCGCACCGGGCGGCCGGTCACTGACCGGCCGGGCACCGACCACCGCGCCGCCGCCCGGCGTGGTGTCCTCGCCGGCCACGCCGCTCGCGGCGGCGAGGGTCCCGGCGAGGGCGGCGTAGCCGAGGGCGGCCAGCCCGGCCGGTGCCGGGCCGAACGGGGCGAAGAGTTGACTGAGGAGGGCGACCGCGAAGCTCGGAACCAGCGCCGGCAGCGGCGCCGACCGGCGGTGCCACAGCTCCACCCCGAGCACGGCGGCGGCCACCACCAGCAACGGGACGAACAGCATCAGGTCCGGGTCGGGTCTGGCCGGCCAGGTCGACTGGAGCGCGAGCCGCCACGAGTCGGTCACCCCGGCGGCCAGCGCGGACAGCGTCGACGCCGTCGGCAGCCCGGCCTTCGTGGTGGACCAGAGCGCGGTCTGCACCACCGCCACCAGCCCGGCCACCGCGGTCAGCCACGGCCGCCAGCCGGCCAGCGCGCGCAGGTACGTGCCGGCGAGCGCCGCCACCAGCAGCACCGCCGCCGGTACGCAGACCGGCACCAGCAGCGCCCGCAGGCCGAACACCGGCGCGAAGAACAGCCCGGCGGCGGCCGCGGCGCCGACCAGCGCGCCGATGCCGACCGCGGTCCCCGGCCGCACCGCCGGCGCGGTGCGCCGACTCACCGGATCGCCTCGTTCCACCGGCGGACCGCCTGCCCGGCACCGTCGGCCGTGATCAACCGCACGCCGGCCGGCAGGTCCGGCCCGGGTCCGCCCGCCAACGCCACCAGGAACACCTCCGGGTACGCCCGCCGCAGTCGCGCCAGCGGGCCGTGCCCCACCGCACCGGCGGTGATCAGCGCTAGGGCTCCGCCCGCCGGTCGCTCGCTGGCCAGCGCCCCCGGCACCACCGGATCGGCCGGCGTCCCGTCCTGGCCGAGTTCGCAGAGCTGGTCGAGCAGGTGTCGGGTGGCCGCCGCGCCGCCGCCCAGGGTCAGGTCCAGCCCGGCGGAGGTGGCCAGCCGGCTGCGGCGGCCGGCGCCGGCCGCCGCGCCCAGCAGCGACGCCGTCAGGTCCACCGCCTCCTCGAAACCGTCGACGGTGAGCACCCCCGCGCGGGTGTCCAGCAGCACGGTGAACCGGGGCTGGTCCGGATCGGACAGCTCGCGCACCATCAGCGCCCCGGTCCGGGCGGTCGCCTTCCAGTGCAGGTGGCGCAGGTCGTCACCGGGCACGTATTCGCGTACGTCCTGCAGGTCCGACGAGCCGCGCAGGACGCGGTCGGTGCCGCTGCCCTCGTGGTGATGCCGTGGGTAGGCACCCGGCGCCACCCGGACCGGATACCGCCGGGGATGCACCCGCAGCGTCGCCGTGGGGCCGGCCCAGACCCGGTTGACGGCCAGCCCGAACGGGTCGACCCGAACCAGGGTGAGTGGACCCACCACCAGCCGGCCCCGGACCCCGGTGGGTAGCTCGTAGCGGTGCGTCGCCTCGCCGCCGGCGGGCAGGCCCCGGACCCGGACCGACCGGTTGGTCGGCCCGGCCGGGTCGACGGCGAGGAAGCCGGCGCGGCGGCGGCCACCCGGATTACGGATCCGCAGGGTGGCCAGGGCGGGTCGACCGCGCTCGACCCGGTCCGGGTGCACCGACCGGTCGACCTCGACCGGCGCGACCGGCGCCGTGCGCGCCACCGCGGCCAGCACCGCGCCGAGCCCGATGGCGCCGAGCGCGGAGAGCAGCGGGTAGCCGGCCCACCAGCCGGCGGCGAGCAGCAGCGCCCCGGTCGCCGCGACGGCGATCCCGCGCCCGGTCAGGCGCACGGTCAGCGGCCCGGGCTGCCCAGCGGCGCGGGCGTGGCGGCCAGCACCCCGGCCACGATCTCCGCCACGTCGCGCTGGTTCAACTCGGCCTCCGGGGTGAGCACCAGCCGGTGTCCGAGGACCGCGGCGGCCACGTCCTTGATGTCGTCGGGGGTGACGAAGGCGCGCCCGGCCATCACCGCCGCGGCCTGCGCGGTCCGCACCAGCGCGATGCTGCCGCGGACGCTCGCGCCGAACCGGACGGCGGCGTGTTCGCGGGTGGCCGCGGCGAGCCGGGCGGCGTACCCGACGACGGCCCGGTCGACGTGGCAGGCCCGCACCTCGGCGATGGCGGCGAGCAGCGCCGCCGGCTCCACCACCGGGGCCAGGTCGTCGGGGGTCACCCCGGCCCGGTCGTTGATGATCACGTCGATCTCGGTCTCCAGGTCCGGGTAGCCGACCGCCAGCCGGATCAGGAACCGGTCGAGCTGTGCCTCGGGCAGCCGGTAGGTGCCCTCCATCTCGATCGGGTTCTGGGTCGCCACCACCATGAACGGTCGCGGGACGTCGTGGGTCGCCGAGTCCGCGGTGACCCGGCGCTCGGACATCACCTCCAGCAGCGCCGACTGGGTCTTCGGCGTACCCCGGTTGATCTCGTCGGCCACCACGATGTTCGCGAAGACCGCGCCGGGGTGGAAGCTGAACCGTTCCTGGCTCTGGTGGTAGACGGTGACGCCGGTGATGTCGCCGGGCAGCAGGTCCGGGGTGAACTGGATCCGGCTCCACCGCCCGCCGACGCTGCGGGCCAGGCACCGGGCCAGCGTGGTCTTGCCGAGCCCGGGCACGTCCTCGATCAGCACGTGCCCCTCGACCAGCAGGGCGGCCACGGCGAGCCGGACCAGCTCCGGCTTGCCGTGCAGCACCCGCTGCACGTTGGCCACGATCCGCGCGGCGACCTCCGCCGCCCCGACCCCGGTCATCCCGCCGGCCAGCGGTAGCGGTTGGAGGTGACCCCGTCGACGGTGACCCAGACGGTCTGGCCCGCCGACCCGAACGCGAACCGCTCGGTGGTCAGATTGCCGTTGCCGTCGGTGCTCAACCGGGCACCCGGGTTCGTGTAGTTGCCGGAGGCGTACGGCTGGAGCTTGTAGGTGGTGTTCGGGGCGAAGCCCCGCAGCACCACCCGCATGAAGGCGCAGTCCGGCGCCCGGCAGTCGCTGCCGTGGGTGGTGTCGGCGCCCCGGCTGACGGTGACCGTACGCGTCGGCGTCGGCGCCGGCACCGTGGCCCGCACGGTGGCCGGCGCACCGCGTCCGGCGCTGTTCTCGGCGACCACGCTCACCTGGTAGGCGACGCCCCGGGTCAGGCCGGTCAGGGTGGCCGACCGGGCGCTGCCGGCCCGGTTCAGCGAACCGGCGCCGCCGCCGGAGACCCGCACCCAGGAGACCCGGTACGCCCGCACCGCGGCCCCGTTGGCGGCGGCCGCCCCCCAGCTGAGGTTCAGGTTGGCGCCGCTGGCCGAGGCCCGCAGGTTGCGGGGGATCCCGGGCGGGCTGGCCGGCACCGGCGGGGCCGACGTCGGGTCGGGCGCCGCGGCCGGTGGGGGTCGGCGCGGCGGGTCCGGGTCGCGCGGCGGGCGCTGCTCGCCGCCGCCGGCGGGTCGCACCGGTCGGCCCGGGGCCTCGGCGGTACCGGTCGGTGCGGGCGTCGCTGCGCCGGACGGTGCCGGCGTCGCCGGGCGGGTCGGGCGGTCGCCGCCGACCGGCACCGAGCCGACCCCGCCGCCGGGGTCGATGACCAGCACGTGCCGTCCCTCGGCGCCGTCGACGTAGACCCGACCGTCCTCGCCGCGGTGCAGTCGGGGCTCACCGATCTCCTTGGGGACGTTCGCGACCCGTTGCTGGGCACCGGTCCCGCTGTAGGTGAGCACCGAGTTGCGCTCCAGTTCCAGCAGCACGATGGAAGAGCCGGTGGCAGCCGGCCCGGAGTACTCCCCGGGCGGCAGTGCCACCTCGACCGGCGGCGTCGCCCGCCGGTCGCCGAGGTCCGCGGCGTCGGCCAGGTACATCCGGGCCGCCGCCGGGTCCAGGATGGCCACCCGGCCGGAGACGTCCTGCGGCGCCACCCGGGCGCCGGTCGGCAGGTCCGCCCCGACCGGCGTCGCCTCGCCCAGGCCGGTGGCGCCGACCGGGGTCAGCGTGTCGGCGACGGTGTCGACGAAGACCGGGCGTCCGCCCACCACGGTGAGCGCGCCGGAGTGCCCGGGCGGCGCGGCGGCCGGGCAGGAGATCCGGTCGGCGCCGGGGGCCAGGCTGCAGATGGCGCCGGAGTCGGGCCGGTGCAGCCAGATGGTGCCGTCCGGGGTGGCGACCGGTTCACCGACCGCCCCGCCGGTCGGGACGACCGCGGCGTCCGCGCCCAGCCGCACCACGCTGCCGGCGTTCCGGTAGATCAGGTACGGGCCGCCGACGGTCTCGATCGCCACCGGCCGTTCCCCTGTCGGTGCGGTGATGGTCCGCTCGACGGACAGATCGGACTTGCCGAACTCCACGATCCGCGACCGGCCCACCACGTACCCGCTCGTCTCGCCCTGGACCACCTGGCTGTCCGGCTCGATCTCGTCGAGCGCGAACTGCGCGTCGACCTGGCGGGCGGCGCCGTTGACGTGGAAGACCGCGCCCAGGTCCGGACTGGCCACCCAGTGCCCGGCCTGGGCGAACCGCAGACCCGGCACGGAGGAGCTGGCGCCGGAGACCGCCGCGGTCACCGCCACCAGGCAGACCCCGAGCAGCAGGGCCAGCGGCAGCCGACCCGGTGGGGCGGCGCGGTGTCGCCGCCAGGCCCGGCCGCCGAGCGCGCGCAGGCGGCTCAGCGGGCCCGGCGTACGCAGCCTGGCCGGAGTCCGGATGGAGAACACACCGTCGAGAATAGGGAGTCCAGTACAGGAAAGGTACAACCGGCTCATGATCCGCCGTCGGGCAGCACCAGCTCGAAGATCGCCCCGCCGGACTCGGCGTTGTAGACCCGCAGCATCCCGCCGTGCGCCTGGGCGACCCAGCGCACGATCGGCAGTCCCAGGCCGGTGGAGCCGGGTCCGCTGCTGAACCGGTCGAAGCTGCCCGGGGCCAGCGCGGGATCGATGCCCGGCCCGTGGTCGGCCACCATCACCCGACCGCCGGCCACGGTGATGTGGACGACCGCGACGGCCTCACCCGGCCGGCGGCCGTGCCGCAGGGCGTTGTCCAGCAGGTTGCCGATCGCCCGCTGGACCAGGCCGACGTCCACGTTGACCTTGCTCGGCGCCGCGGTGACCGTCACCTGCGCGCCGTCGGTCGGGGTCTCCTCCACCACCGTGCTGACGAGCTGGTCCAGCCAGACCGGCTGGATGTCGAGCTGCTCGACCCCGGCCGCCAGCCGGGCCCGGACCAGCAGCGCGTCGATGACGCCCCCCATCCGGGCCGCCAACGCGACGGTCCGGGGCAGCAGGTCGGCGCTGCGGGTCGGGTTGCCCAACGCGGTCTCGGCCAGCGCCCGCAGCGCCGCCACCGGGGTCCGCAGGTCGTGCGCGGTGTCGGCGAGCAGTACCTCCTGCTGTTCGAGCGCGGTGACGCCGGGCCGGATCGCCCGCCGGCACAGCAGGTTGGTGAGGGTGCCGGCGACCGCCACCTGCACCAGCCCGGCGGCGACCACCAGCAACACCAGCTGGCGGTGGTCGGCCCGGGACGGGCGGGCGTCCAGGACGGCGACCACGGCGCCGATGTACTGGCCGCTGGTGTTGCGGAACGGGTCGGCCGACACCCGGACCAGTTCCCCGCCGGTGCCCCGCAGGTCGGTGTTGAGCACGTTGCCGCTGTCGACCGCCCAACCGGCCAGCTGGTCCAGCCGGGCCCGGTCCACCGGCACGCAGGTCCTCGCGCTGACGTGGGCGGCGAACGGCTCACCGCCGCCGGGCAGGATCGTGAACTGTGGACACTGGGTGTTGATCTCGTCGCCGCTGACGTACCTGGTGATCAGGGCGGTGTCGTACTGGAGCAGCCGCTTGACGGTCCAGGTGGTCCGGCTGAGCTGCCCGTCGAGCACCTCGTTCCGGTGCCGGGCGTCCCGGTCCACCAGCAGCCAGCCGAGTCCGATCGAGCCGGCCGCCGTCAGCACGACGACCGCGATCGTGAGCCGCCGGCGCAGCCCCTCCAGTCGGGCGGCCGCCGGGACCGTCATCGGGTCGCCTCCCCCGGCCCGGCGAGCCGGTAGCCCCGGCCCCGGACCGCGATGATCAGCTCCGGTCCGCGCAGCTTGGCGCGCAGCCGCCGCACCACCACGTCGACCACGTTGGACATCGGATCGGTGCTGCTGTCCCAGCAGTGCTCGATCAGCTCGTCCCGGCCGACGGCCTGGTCCGGCCGGGCGATCAGATACTCCAGCACGGCGAACTCCTTGGCGGTCAGGCTCAGCAGCACACCGGCCCGGCGTACCTCCCGCCGCGCCGAGTCGACCTCCAGGTCGGCGTGGCGCAGCACCGAGGGCCGCCCGGTGCCGGCCCGCCGGGCCAGGGCCAGCACCCGGGCGGTCAGCTCGGCGACCGCGAACGGCTTCACCAGGTAGTCGTCGCCGCCGTGCGCGAAGC
The DNA here is from genome assembly GCF_029626155.1 of Solwaraspora sp. WMMD1047. Classification (NCBI taxonomy): domain Bacteria; kingdom Bacillati; phylum Actinomycetota; class Actinomycetes; order Micromonosporales; family Micromonosporaceae; genus Solwaraspora; species Solwaraspora sp. WMMD1047. The sequence continues at coordinate 4,737,760 of NZ_JARUBL010000001.1, forward strand.
CGGCCAGCCGGTCGGCGACGCTGTCCCGCGCGGTGAGGAACAGCACCGGCACCGCCCAGCCCCGCTGCCGGCGCCGGTGCACCTCGACCACCGAGTCCCCGTCGGGCAGCATCCGGTCGAAGACCACGCAGTCGTAGTCGGCCCGGGCCAGCGCCTCGGCGGCGCCAGCGAGGTCGGCGGCGGCGTCGACCCGCAGCCCCGCGCCGGTGAGCTCGGTGGTCAACGCCAGCCGCAGGTCCGCGTCGTCCTCGACCACCATCACCCGCACCGGCGTCCTCCCGCGGGACGTGTCATCGAAACCTCAGGTACGGGTGTGGATTGTAGAGGCGCGCGGGGTCGCTGACCCGGCGCCGACGACGGGGAGATCGACATGCTCTTCCACATCCTGGGGCCGCTGGACGTCCACCACCCGGCCACGCCGGCGACGCGGGTGAGTGGCGGGAAACCGGGCCGGCTGTTGGCCGCCCTGCTGCTCGCCGCCAACTCGTGGGTGGCCCGGGACCGACTGGTCGCGGCCGTCTGGTCGGGCTGCCCGGTGCCGGCGTCGGCGCAGGCCAACCTCAAGACGTACGTCTGGCAGCTCCGAACCGGTCTGCCGGCCCATCCCGGCGGTGCCCGCATCGAACGCCGGCCGGGCGCGTACCGGCTGCGGGTCGCCGACGGCGAGCTCGACGCCGAGCTGGCCGAGGAGCTGGCCGGTGGGGCGCGCCGGGCCGCGGACGGCGGTGACGCCGGCACCGCCGCCGCGCTCTGTGAGCAGGCGCTGCGGTTATGGCGGGGCCGCCCGTTCGAGGACCTAGCCGGCGACTGGGCCGATCACGTCGGGGCCGCGGAGGCTATCGGCCGGCTGGAACAACTCCACCTGGACCTGCGGGAACTGCTCGCCGAGCAGCAACTGGCGCTGGGCCGTCCCCGGCCGGCGCTGGCCGCCCTGCGGCCGGTCACGGCGACCGCTCCGCTGCGGGAGAGCGCATGGGCGCTGACGGTACGCGCCCTGCACGCCGCCGGCCAGCCCGGGGCGGCGCTGGCGACCCGGCGCAAGGCCCGGGAGATCATCCGGACCGAGCTGGGGGTCGGCCGCGGCCCGTGCCGACCGGTCCGGCCGGCAACCGACACCGGACCGCCGTCCGCCGGCACCAGCGTGGACATCGGACACCCGTACGCCGCCGGCGGGCTGTCGTACGGCGGCGGGCCGCGGTCGTCCGCCCGGCGGTCGGCGGCGCGGGAGCTGCCCCGGGACGTGGCGTTGGTGGGTCGCGGCACACCGCTGCGGGCGGTCTGGCGGGCCGCTGCCGGCGCCGCGCCGGTGGTGCTCGTCGACGGGATGGCCGGCGTCGGCAAGACGGCCCTGGTGGTGCACGCCGCGCACCGGCTGGCGCCCCGCTACCCCGACGGCCAGTTCTTCGTGGCGTTGCGGGCCGGCCGGCACGGCGACGGTCCGGAGCCGGCGACCGTGTTGGAGCGGTTGCTGCGGGGACTTGGCGTACCGGCGGCGGAGATCCCCGCCGACCAGGCCGGCCGGTCGGCGTTGTGGCGGTCCGCCCTGGCCGGTCGTCGGGCTCTGCTGGTCCTGGATGACGTGCGCGACGGCGGGCAGCTCGCCGCGCTGCTGCCGGCGGCTCCGGGCTGCCTGACCCTGGCCACCACCCGCTACCGGGGTTGGCATCCGGACGCGGCGGTGCGGATCGGGTTGACCCCGCTGGCCGAACCGGCCGCCGCGGACCTGTTCCGCGCCGCGGCCGTGGACCGGGTGACCGACGCCGACGGTGCGGCCGTCGCCGCGGTGGTCCGGCACTGCGGTGGCCTGCCCGCCGCGCTGCGGGACGCGGCCGGCCGGCTGTTGAGCCGCCCGGGTTGGCCGGTGGCACGGCTCGTCGAGGAGCTGACCGACGATCCCTGCCGGGTGTTGTCGGACCGGCTGAGGCGGTCGGTCGGCGCCGCCGTCGCCGCGCTCGACAGCTGCGGGCTGGCGGCCTGGCGGGCCGTCGCGGGCCTGCCGGAGGAGTTCGGGCCGGCTGCCGCCGCGCGGGTGCTCGGGCTGCGCCCGGCGGCGGCCCGGACGCTGTTGGAGGCGCTTGTGGACCAGGGGTTGCTCGAGGTCGGGCCGGTGGGGCGGTACCGCAGCCACGTGCTGATCCGCGAGCTGGCCGGACGGTTCGAGGAGCCGGCCGCGAACGCCGCGAGCGCGCACCCGACCGTCCGGCAGGGTGCCGCATGACCGCGCCCCGGCACATCGTCACGGCCGCGGTCCGGCCCGGCCCGGTGGTCCCGCCCGTTCGCCGTCCGCCGGCTCAGCCGGCTCGGCCCGCCGCCCGGCTGGCTCCGCACCCAGCAGCTCCGCACCCGGCCCGGCCGGCTCCGCACCCAGCGCGGCCGGCGGCGGTCGCGGTCCGTCCCGGATCGGCGACCCGGGTAGGACGGCAGCAGCGCGTCGCCGCGGTCCCGCTGTCCCGCCGTCTGATCGGCCACCTGCCGAGGATCGCCTGCTGGCAGCTCTGCGCGGTACTGGTGCTGCTCTCGCTCGGCCGGCCGTGGCCGGTCGCGGTGCCGCTGGTCGCCGCCGGCACCGCGCTGGGCGCGCTCTCCGGTGCCCGGGTACGCGGCCACTGGCTCTCCAGCGTGGCCGTCCGGCGTGCCCGGCTGCTGCGGCGGCGGCGCCGGTACCGGCTACCGGGCACCATCGACCGGCCCGCACTACTGGCCGCGCTGGCACCGGCCGCCCGGATCAGCGACCCGGCCGACCCGGCCATCGGGGACACGTCCACGGGGGGCGCGTCCACGGGGGGCGCGTCCACGGGGGGCGCGTCCACGGGGGGCGCGTCCACGGGGGGCACTTCCATCGGGAGCACGGCAAGCGGGAGCACGGCGGGCGGTGGCCGGGCAGGCGGTGGCCTGGCGGCGTCGGGTGGTTTGATCAGCCGGCCGGAGGGCCTGCTGACGGTGCTGCGACCGGACCCCGACCGGGGCGGCGACCTGATGCGCCTGGCGTGCTCGGACTCGCTGCGGCCCGACCCGGAGGATCGGACGTCCCGGGCGGGGCTGCGCCTGCTGCTGCACCGCGACCAGGGGCGGGCGCCCCGGTGCTGGCTTGTGGTCGGGGTGCGGCGGGACGCCGACAGCGCCGAGGACCACGAGCTGCGGGCGGCGCTCGACAACGGCGTCCGCCGGCTTCGGCGGCGGTCCCGGCAGGCCGGGCTGGACCTGCATCCGCTGCCGGCGGCGGAGCTGCTGCAGATGCTGTCCGAGGTCACCCACACCGGCCCGGGCCGGGACCGGCTCGACGAACAGTGGCGGCACTGGCACGCCGGGCCGGTGGCCCAGGTCGGGCTGGCGCTGTCCGGGCCGGACGTCCGGCCCGAACGCCGGGCGGAGCTGCTGGACCGGCTGCTCGCCGGGGTACCGCAGGCGGCGGCAACCGTCGCCGTCGCCGTCGACCGGCCGGGGCTGACCGGCGTGCTCCGGCTGGCCGCCCGCACCGCGCCGGTCGTCGACCTGGCCGCGGACCGGTGCGGCCCGCTCGGCCGGGAACTCGGCGTGCACCTGGAGCGACTGGACGGCCGGCACGGCCCGGCCGTGGCCGCCTCGTCACCGATCGGAGGGGACCTGTCATGACCACCCGTACCTCCCCCGCCCGACCCGACGGATCGGCGCCGCCCGGACGTGGCCGGCCGGCGATGCCGGCGAGCTGCAACCGACCGCCGGTGGCCCTGTCGACCTTGGCCGCGGTGGACGCGTTGCTCGCCACCGCGGGCCACGACGTCCTGCTGACCCGGACGCTGCGCACCGGTCTGGACGAGTCGGCCGCGATGTTGCGGCACATCGATCCGGGCAAGCTGCGCCGCGGGGTGCGGTACCGGGTGCTGTTCCCGGACCGGGCCCGGTGCGTGCCGACGCTGGCGGCGCGGCTCACCGAGTTGTCGGCCGCCGGCGCGGAGATCCGCACCGTGGACGAGGTGCCGATCGACGCCACCGTCGTGGACGCGACTTTCTCGGTGCTGCCCGGCGGCGGCCGCGACGGCGGTCCGGCCGGCGGGGTGGCCATCTTCCGGCTGCCCAGCGTGGCTGCCACCGTCGGGGAGCTGTTCGATCGGGTGTGGCCGGCGGCGGTGCCGCTGCGGGCCGCGCCCGCCCCGCGCGGACCGGGGTTGTCGGCGCGGGAGCGGGAACTGCTGGGGCTGCTCTCGGCCGGCTGGACCGACGAGTCGGCGGCGGCGCGGCTGGGCATCTCGGTGCGGACGGTGCGCCGGATGATGTCCGACATCATGAACCGGCTCGGCGCCCGCAGCCGCTTCCAGGCCGGCGTCAAGGCCGTCGACCGCGGCTGGCTCACCGACCAGGTCGACTGACCGGGCCGACTGACCCGACGGACGGGCCAGGACGACAGGGCGGGCCGCGAACACCTGCCGCCGCGCGCCGCGGCGGTCCGGCCACTAGTTTGAGTGCGTGCGGGTACTGGTCACCGAGGACGACGACAACCTGCGGCTGGCGGTGGCGGTGGCACTGCGCGACGCCGGGTTCGCCGTGGACACCGCCGTCGATCTGGACGAGGCGGACGAGGCGCTGGCCGTCAACGCGTACGACTGCGCGGTCTTCGACCGGATTCTGCCCGGCGGGGACGCGCTGCGCTACGTGGCGGCACGACGTCGGGGCGGCTGGCGGGTGCCGGTCCTCTTCCTCACCGGCCGGGACGGGCTGCACGACCGGGTCGACGGGCTGACCTGGGGCGACGACTACCTGGTCAAGCCGTTCGCGGTGGCGGAGCTGGCGGCCCGGGTGGGCAGTCTGTGCCGCCGGGGCGGGGCGGACCGTCCGCCGGTGCTGCGGCACGGGGACCTGACCCTGGACGCCGGCCGGCACCAGGCCAGCCGGGGCGACGCGCCGCTGCCGCTCACCGCCAAGGAGTTCGCCGTGCTGGGCCGGCTGCTGGCCGACGCCGGTACGCCGGTGCCGCGCACCGAGCTGATCGCGGCCGGCTGGGACGAGCTGGTGCCGCCGAACTCGAACGTGCTGGAGGTGCTGATCGCCCAGCTCCGGCGGAAGCTGGGTCCGCCCCCGCTGCTGCACACGGTGCGCGGCGTCGGCTACCTGCTGCGTTGACCGCGGTCAGGAGCCGTCGAAGCGGGCGGCGACCTGGGCGCGGGTCGGCATCGACACCGCGCCGCCGCGCGACTCGCAGACCAGCCCGGCGACCCGCAGCGCGTACCCGACCCGGTCCGGCCAGCCGGCCCGGTCCGGCAGGCCGTCGGCGAGCAGGTCGGCGATGAGGGCGGCCATCACCGAGTCACCGGCGCCGGTGGCGTCCACGGCCTGCACCTGCGGCGCCGGCACGCTCGTGGTGCCGGCGTCGTCGGCCACCAGCGCGCCGCGCGCCCCACAGGTCACCACCACGGTACGGGCGCCCAGCTCGCGGATCCGGTCGGCGGCCCGCTCCGGTGCCGCGCCGTCGTAGAGCACCTCGGCGTCGGCCGAGCTGAGCTTGACCAGGTCTGCGCGGGCGGCGAATTCGGCCACCACGGCCCGCAGGCCGGCCACCGCGTCCGGGCCGTCGAGCAGCCGGGGCCGGACGTTCGGGTCGAAGACCCGCAGCCCGGTGGCGAGCGACCAGGCCCGCCGGGCGGCGGCCCGGACCGGCGGCTGGAGCAGGGCGATGGATCCGCAGTAGAGCACCGCGGCGCCCCGGACCAGGTCGGCGTCGAGGGCGTCCGGGTCGAGCAGCCCGTACGAGGGGGGTTCGCCGTAGAAGCGGAACTCCGGTTCGGCACCGGTGAAGGTGGCCACCCCGAGCGTGGTGGGCGCCCGGACGGTGACGGTTCCCCGCTGGCCGACGCCCGCGCCGGTCAGGAAGGCCCGGAGCCGGCCGGCGAGCGCGTCGTCGCCGAACGAGCCGACGAACTCGACGGTGGCGCCGAGTCGGGCCGCGCCGACGGCGACGTTGAGGGGCGCCCCGCCGATCGCCTGCCGGTAGACCGGCTCCCCGTCGCACTCGCCGTCGAGCAGGTCGACAAGCGCCTCGCCGAGCACCACCGCGTATCCCATCGGCTCCTCCATCGCCTCACCCTCCGGTGCATATCCTGCCTGACCCCGGCGGATCCGTCGGAGCCAGCGCGGCAACATCGAAGTGGACCTATTGCGCTGGCGGCCGATCCGTGATGCGATGGTGGGTACCGAGCAAGCGCGGGGGCTGACGCGCTGCCGGGTGCCGGCTGGGGCCACGCGAGGGACACACATCCGTGATCGGACTGTGCGTCCTGCCTTCGCATGCCTGTCCCCCGGATGACAGCCCATCATCGCCGGCATTCAGGCCGCTGGAGCACCGCGCACAGGTATCGGGCGTGGGTGTCCGCAAATCCGCGGGACCCCGCCGTTGTCCGCGACCGCGCCACGCGCCCGGTTCGCGGCACTCAGGTCCCAGGTAAGGAGAATCGGTGAAACCTCTTCGTAGGCTCGCGGTGTTCGCCGCCACGGCCGCTCTGGCCGCCGGCGCGCTCGCCGTGGTGAACCCACAGCCGGCGCTGGCCCATGGCGCGGCCATGACGCCCGGCAGCCGCACCTTCCTCTGCTGGCGGGACGGTCTCAGCCCGACCGGGCAGATCATCCCGCAGAACCCGGCCTGTTCGGCCGCGGTCGCGCAGAGCGGGGCCAACTCGCTCTACAACTGGTTCAGTGTCCTGCGCTCCGACGCGGGCGGCCGGACCACCGGTTTCGTGCCGGACGGGCAGCTCTGCAGCGGTGGCAACACCAGCTTCAGCGGCTTCAACCTGGCCCGCAACGACTGGCCGCTGACCCACCTGACCGCGGGCGCCAACATGGAGTTCCGGTACAGCAACTGGGCGCACCACCCGGGCACGTTCTACTTCTACGTGACCAGGGACAGCTGGAGCCCGACCCGGGCGCTGGCCTGGAGCGACCTGGAGGCGACGCCGTTCCTGACGGTGACGAACCCGCCGCAGCGGGGCGCGGTCGGCACCAACGACGGTCACTACTACTTCAGCGGGCGGCTGCCGACCGGCAAGAGCGGCCGGCACATCATCTACTCCCGCTGGGTGCGGTCGGACAGCCAGGAGAACTTCTTCGGCTGCTCGGACGTGACCTTCGACGGTGGCAACGGTGAGGTGACCGGGATCGGCAACGGCCAGACCACGCCGCCGCCGAACCCCACCACCCCGCCGCCGAACCCGACCACGCCCCCGCCGAACCCCACCACCCCGCCGCCGAACCCGACCACCCCGCCGCCGGGCAACGCCGGCTGCACCGCGACCTACAACACGGTCAGCAGCTGGTCGGGCGGCTTCCAGGCCGAGGTCACGATCCGCAACACCGGTACGGCCGCGATGAGCGGCTGGACCGCCCGTTGGGCCTTCCCGAGCGGGCAGACCATCGGCAGCCTGTGGAGCGGCACGCACACCCAGAGCGGTGCTGACGTGACGGTCCGCAACGTGGCCTGGAACGGCAACCTCGCGCCGAACGCCTCCGCGACGTTCGGCTTCACCGGCAGCTCCACGGGCGCCAACAACGCCCCGTCGGTGACCTGCAGCCCCGCGTGACACCGGCTGGACCGAGGTCCTAGCAGGTAGGAACGGCTCGGAGAACGGGCCCGGTGCCGATCGGCACCGGGCCCGTTCTCGCGTACCAGGCGATGGGTCTCAGGCGACCATCGAGCCGACCACGGGCTTGGTCAGCAGGGCCGACTGGTTGCGCTGGATGCCGGGGTCGAGGGAGCGCTCGACGAAGATGGCGTGCCAGATGCAGAAGATCAGCACCGTCCAGACCTTGCGGGAGTGGTCGGCCTCCTCCCGCTTGTGCTCGTCGAGCAGCCGCATCGCGTACGACAGGTCGAGCAGGTCACCGGCGCCGGAGGTGGCGAAGATGTGCCGGGCCCACTCGTACATCTCGGTGCGCAGCCAGACCCGGGTCGGGGTCGGGAAGCCGAGCTTGCGGCGGTTGACGATGGCCGGCGGCACCACGCCCTGCAGGGCCTGGCGCATGGCGTACTTGGTGGCGTCCGAGCGGGGCGGCAGCTTCAGGTCGACCGGCACGGTGGCGGCCACGTCGAAGACCTCCCGGTCCAGGAACGGCACCCGCACCTCCAGCGAGTGGGCCATCGAGATCCGGTCGGCCTTGACCAGGATGTCGCCGCGCAGCCAGGTGTAGAGGTCGACGTACTGCATCTTGGTCACGTCGTCGAGTTCGGTGCACTCGGCGTAGATCGGCGCGGTGACGTCGGTGTAGCGCACCGAGGGGTCGTAGCGGCGCAGCAGGTGCCGCTTCTCCTCCTCGGTGAACATCCGGGCGTTGCCGTAGTAACGCTGTTCGATCGGGGTGGTGCCGCGCTCCAGGAAGCTCTTGCCCTTGACCCCCTGCGGGATGGCCTTGGAGACCGCCCGCAGCCCCTTCTGCATGGTGTCGGGCAGCCCGTTGACCGCGCCCAGCGAGAGCGGCTCGCGGTAGATGGTGTAGCCGCCGAAGAACTCGTCGGCGCCCTCGCCGGAGAGCACCACCGTGACGTGCTCGGCGGCCTTCTTCGCCACGAAGTAGAGCGGCACCAGGGCCGGGTCGGCGACCGGGTCGTCGAGATGCCAGATGATCTTGGGCAGCGCCTCCATCATGTCCTGCGGCCCGATCTTGGTCGGGATGGTGGTGACCTCCAGGTGCCGGGCCGAGTCCTGGGCCACCTCGATCTCGGAGTAGCCGGGCACGTCGTAGCCGACCGTGAAGGTGAGGATGTTCGGGTTGAACTCCCGGGCCAGCGCCACCACCGCGGTCGAGTCGATCCCGCTGGAGAGGAACGAACCGACCGGCACGTCGGAGCGCATGTGCATCCGGACGCTCTCCCGCAGGGTCTCCCGGATCCGGTCGTAGAGCCGCTGCGGGTCGTCGACCGGCGTCGGCCGGAACACCGGCTGGTACCACCGGCGGACCTCGATCCGGCCGCCGGGCTGCCAGGTCAGGTACTCCCCCGAGCCGATCCGCCGGATTCCCTGGTGCAGCGTGCCCGGCTCGGGCACGTACTGCAGGGTCAGGTAGTGCGACAGGTTCGCGGTGTCCACCCCCGCGTCGCCGGCGTGGGCGGCCGGCGCGAACGGCAGCAGCGCCTTCTTCTCGGAGGCGAGGTAGACCCCGTCGGGGGTCTCCAGGTAGTGCAGCGGCTTGATCCCGAAGTTGTCCCGGGCGCCGAACGCCCGCCGCTGCTGGCGGTCCCAGATCACGAACGAGAACATCCCGCGCAGCCGGGTGAGCACCTGCTCGCCCCAGTAGTGGTAGCCGGCGACGATCACCTCGCCGTCGCCCTGGGTGGCGAACCGGGCGCCGAACTGCCGGGTCAGCTCCTCGCGCAGCTCGATGTAGTTGTAGATCTCACCGTTGAAGGTCAGCAGGTAGCGGCCGTCGGCGTAGGGCAGCGGCTCGTGGCTGAACGCCACGTCGATGATCGCGAGCCGCTTGTGGGCGAAGACCGCGTCGGCGTACCCGGTGGTGGGGTCGCCGATCACCTCGACGCCGGTCTCGTCCGGCCCCCGGTGGTGCAGGCACTCCAGTGCCTGAGCGACCGCGTCACGGTAGGCGCCGGCGTCGCCGCGGGCGCTGAAGAAGGCCAGAAGTCCGCACATGGCGGTCATCTTTCCACGCAGCCACCCGGGGCGTGCCGGCACCGGCACGACAGCCGGCGGCCCGCGCGCGGTACGGTCCCCGACCGGAACCCGGTACCGTCCAGGGCAGCACGGGATCCGACGACGGGAGGCGCCGATCATGGCCGGAGAGCAGACCGAGGGTACGACGGAACGGGTCGTCACCGAGTCACACGACCCGGACTTCCCGGAGCAGTTCCTGACCTTCATGCGCTCCGGCTGGCGAGACAGCGCGCTGCCGGTCGGCCCCCGGCCCGAGGTGCCGAACTACGCCCGCCGGCGGGACGCGGTCGGGTCCGCCTTCCCCGGCGAGACGCTCGTCATCCCGACCGGCCCGGAGAAGGTACGGGCCAACGACACCGCGTACCCGTTCCGGCCGGGCAGCGACTTCGCCTACCTGACCGGCGACCACGACCCGGACAGCGTGCTGCTGCTGCGGCCGACCGGCGGCGGTCACGAGGCGGTGCTCTACACCCGGCCCCGCTCGGCCCGCGACAACGACGAGTTCTTCCGCAGCCGGCACGGTGAGCTGTGGGTCGGCCGCCGGCACACGCTGGCGGAGAAGTCGACCGAGCTGGGGCTGGCCACCCGGCCGCTGTCGGAGCTGGCGGCGGCGTTGGCCGACTGCGCGCCGGGGCGTACCCGGGTGTTGCGGGGTCTGGACCCGGCGGTGGACGCGGCGGTCGCGCCCTACGACCCGCCGGCCCCGGCCGCCGCCGCGGACGCCCCGGCCCGGCTCGGCCGCGACCGGGAGCTGGCCGCGACGATCGGCGAGCTGAAGCTGGTCAAGGACGAGTGGGAGATCGCCCAGTTGCGGGCGGCGATCGACGCCACGGTACGCGGCTTCGAGGACGTGGCCCGGGTGCTGCCGGCGGACCGGCCGGTCCCCGAGGCGCTGCTGGAGGGGGTGTTCGGGCTGCGCGCCCGGTACGAGGGCGGCGGCGTCGGTTACAGCTCGATCGTCGGCGCCGGCGAGCACGCGACGATCCTGCACTGGATCCGCAACACCGGCGCCACCCGGCCGGGTGAGCTGCTGCTGATGGACATGGGCGTGGAGGGCCACCAGCTCTACACCGCCGACGTCACCCGGGTGCTGCCGGTCTCCGGCACCTTCAGCCCGCTGCAACGCCAGGTCTACGACATCGTGTACGCCGCCCAGCAGGCCGGCATCGACGTGATCAAGCCCGGGGTGGCGTTCAAGGATGTCCATCTGACCTGCATGCGGGTGCTGGCCGAGGGGCTGGCCGAGCTGGGTCTGCTGCCGGTCAGCGTGGACGAGGCGATGGACGAGTCGTCGACGGTCTACCGGCGGTGGACGCTGCACGGGTTCGGGCACATGCTCGGCATCGACGTGCACGACTGTTCGAACGCCCGCAAGGAGACCTACCGGGACGGCACCCTGGACGAGGGTTACGTGTTGACGGTGGAGCCGGGCCTGTACTTCCAGCCGGAGGACGAGCTGGTCCCGGCGGAACTGCGCGGGATCGGCATCCGGATCGAGGACGACGTGCTGGTCACCTCGGCCGGTGCGGAGAACCTCTCGGCCGGGCTGCCCCGGCGCGCCGACGAGGTCCAGACGTGGCTGGCCGCCCAGCGGGAGGCCGGTTTCCGACTGCCCGGCTGACCTGGGCATCCGCGCCGGCGATTCCCGTTGTCCGTAAGCGACGGTACGATGGCGCTGCGTCATCACCCCCGAGCCGCAGGGGAGGCGTTGTGCCTGGGAACACTCTCGGCGAGCCGCCCCGCCCACCGACGTGGAGCGTGCTGCGGCTCTTCTTCGTGCTCACCGGCGTCTTCTCGTTCGTCTGCGGCTATCTCGGGCTGGCCGATTTCCTGAACGCCCATCCGGAGTTCAGTGACCGGCCGCTCGACCTGATCTACTACACCCTGCAGCTGTTCGTCCTCGGTTCGCCGCCGCTGGACGAGGGCGGCAAGGACATGCCGGTGCTGCTCGACCTCGCCCGGTTCACCGCCCCCACCGTCACCGCGTACGCGCTGGCCGAGGCGGGGCGGCTGCTCTTCGCCAACGAGCTGCGCCGGATCCGCAACCGCAACGCCCGCGGGCACGTGATCGTCTGCGGCGACGGCCTGGTGGCCGCCACCCTGGCCCGCCGGCTGCGCGCCACCGGTCGGCGGGTGGTCGCGGTGCCGGCCGACGCGGTGGCCACCGAGCCCCGGTCGCCGCGGATCACCGGTACCGCCCGCGATCCGGACCTGCTGCGGGATGCCGGGATCGCGCGGGCCAGCGCGGTCTACGCGTGCACCGACGACAGCGCCGCCAACACCGCCATCGCGCTGACGGCGGCCCGTCGGGGGCGGTCGCCGCTGGCCGCGTACGCCCAGGTGGCCGATCCCGAGCTCTGCCTGGCGCTGCAGGCCCGGCATCTCGGGCTGGCCAGACCGGACGGTGCCCGGCTCGACTTCTTCAACATCGACGACCTGGCCGCCCGGAAGCTGTTCAGCCAGGAGCCGTTGCTTCCGGTCCGCGGCAACCCGCCGGTGGTGGTGATCCTCGGCGCCACCGCGTTCGGCCGGTCGGTGCTGGTGGAGTTGGCCCGCCGGTGGCGGGTGATCGACTCCGAGCAGCCGGCGAAGGTCCGGATCGCGCTGATCGACGAGCAGGCCACCGAGGCGGCGGCCGAGCTCAGCCACCGGTATCCGTTCCTCGGCCAGGTGTGCCGGATCGACCCGTTCGATGGCGGCCTGCCCGAGCTGCTCTCCGGCAGCGGCTTCCCGCTGCCGCCGGACCGGGTGTTCATCTGCTATGACGACGAGGAGCAGGCGCTCAAGACGGCGTTGACCACCGAGCAGCTCTGGCACGGCGGCTACGGGTCGGTCCTGGTCCGGCTGGACCGGTTGGCGAACCTGCGGGAGGCGTTCGGCAGCGACCCGGGCAACGGGGTGCTCGACGACCTGTCCGGGGCGCTGCGGCTCTACGGGGTGGTGCATGCCGCCTGCGACCCGGACCTGATCGGTGACGACCTGGTGGAGCGGTTGGCCCGGGTGATCCACGAGAGTTACGTGATGTCCCGGCGGCGGCGCGGCGAGCAGGCGATCGACAACCCGGCGCTGGTGCCGTGGGAGGAGCTGCCCGAGCCGCAGCGGCGGGCGAACCGCGCGCAGGCCCGCGACATCGGTCGCAAGCTGCGGGAGCTGGGCTGTGCCCTGTCGCCGCGGGTCGGCCCGGGTGACGAGCACGCCCTGGCCGAGGAGGAGATCGAGAAGCTGGCGGAGTTGGAGCACGAGCGGTGGCGGGCCGAGAAGGTCGCCAGCGGCTGGCGGTACGCCGACGACCGCGACGACGTCCACCTCCTGCACCCCGCGCTCAGTCGATGGGAGAGTCTGCGCGAGGACATGCGGGTACGCAATCATGACGCGATCCGGGAGCTACCGGTGCAGTTGGCGGACGCGGGCTTCCGTATCGTCCGGGTCCGGCGGATGCCGTGACCGGGACGTGAACTGCGGAACGCGGGTAACGGGGGACGCGGGTTTTCTCAGGACCCGCGGGTGACTAGAAACGGACGGTGGACCATGCCGAGGATCGGGGTCACCGGGCACGTGACGCTGGCGACGGGCACCGCCCAACTGGTCTATGACTGCCTGACCGAGGAGCTCAAGTCGTACGCGGGTCCGGACCTGCACGGCGTGACCTGTCTCGCTGACGGCGCCGACCAGCTCTTCGCGCGGGCGGTGCTGGCGCTGGACGGCACCTTCGAGGTGATTCTGCCGGCCGCGGACTACCGGGCCGCCTCGGTCGAGCCGGGCAACCTGGCAAGCTTCGACGAACTGCTCGGACTGGCCCGGTCGGTGCACCGGATGGACTATCCACATTCGGGTCGGGAGGCCTACATGGCGGCCAGCATGGAGCTGCTGGACCGCAGCGAGCTGCTGCTGGCGGTCTGGGACGGCAGTCCGTCGGCCGTGCTGGGCGACACCGCCGACGTGGTGCGCTCCGCCCAGGCTCGCGGGCTGCCGGTGACCGTGCTCTGGCCGGCGGGCGCCGCCCGCCGGCCGGCTCTCGACCGCGCCCCCGGATCGCCGTTCCATCCCTAGCGGCCGGCTTCTCACCAGACCGTTCGCCCGACTGAGCGCAACCTCTCGGGCGAAAATTTCCATAACAGATACATAACTCTTCCCTGCGCTCTAGGGTCACCTTCCGAGCATTACGGCCTGTTTTGATGCTTTTAAGCATCGTTGATGGCGATTCTGTAGGTTTCTCGGAAACGGGGGAAGTGTGATCACCAAGCTACCCAGCCAGTCCGGCAGCCCGGCGCCGCGGAGCCACCGACGGCGGCGACGACCTGTCTGGATCGTCACCCGGGTGGCTGCCGTGACCGGCGTGTTCAGCCTCATCGCGGTGGTCGGCGTCGTCGGTCGCCAGGCCATCGGGGATGCCGGGTACCGGCTGGCGGCGGCGCCGGGACAGGGGACGAACGGGCCGGAGCCCGGCGGCCCGTCGCCGGCACCCGGCGGCAAGACGGACGCCGGACCCGGCGGCCAGAGTCCGGACGGACCGACCGGCAAGGGCTGGGACCGCGGCGCGGACGACGGCCTGGGCTGGGACGGCAACTCGGGCGATGCCGAGCCCTGGCACGGCGGCGACTGGGACGGCAAGGGCAGCGACGGCAAGGCCCGGGAGGTCGAGGACGTCCCCTGCGCCGCCAACAGCCTGATCGCGGCGATCACCGTCGCCAACGCCAACGGTGGCGGCCACCTGAAGCTCGCCCACGGCTGCGTGTACACGCTCACGGCCGACGACGGCGACGGCAACGGCCTGCCGCAGATCGTCCAGTCCATCACCATCAAGGGCGAACACTCGACGATCGTCCGCGAGCCCACCGCCGACCCGTTCCGCATCTTCAACGTCGGCAACGGCGGGCATCTGACCCTGCACAAGACGACCGTGGCCGGCGGCCAGACCACCGGCGTCGTGCCCTCGAACGGCGGCGGCATCCTGGTGCTGCCGGGCGGCACCGCCGCGCTCAACGAGACCACCGTCACCGGCAACATCAGCGCGGGCGGTGGCGGCGGACTCTTCAACTCCGGCATCACGGTCGCGCATCACAGCACCATCAGCGACAACAGCGCCCTCGGCAGCGGCGGCGGCGTCACCAATGGCGGCGGCGGGCTGCTCAAGATGAACGAGTCCGAGGTCTCCTGGAACAGCGCGGCCGACGACGGCGGCGGCATCGCCGACGCCGGCACGTCGCTGATCAACAAGACCAAGATTCTCGACAACCGGGCACTCGACAACGGCGGGGGCATAGACACCAACGGTGCCAACACCACCGTCACCCATTCACTGATCTCGGGCAACAGTGCCGACGACGGCGGCGGGCTGTTCGCCACCGGATCGACGGTGAACCTGCGGCACGTCACGGTCAGCCGCAACCGCGCCGAGGCGAACGGCGGCGGCATCGCCCTCACCGGTGGCACCGAGGCGGTGATCGAGAAGAGCGCCATCGTGGACAACATCGCCAACGGCGACGCGGCCGGCATCAACGTGGTGGCCAGCACCCTCACCCTGCGCGACAGCAAGGTGGCCGGAAACCTGGCGCTCGGCGTCGGGTCGACCGCCGGCGGCATCCAGTCGACCGGGACCAGCGTCGTCAGTCTGGTCAACGTCAAGGTCACCGACAACGTGGCCACCACCGCCCCGGGCGGCATCCGGATCGAGGTCCCCGGCGACATCGAGGTCGACAACGGCTCCACCATCATCGCCAACCGGCCGACCAACTGCCTGGGCAGCCCGGTGGAGGTGCCGAACTGCTTCGGCTGACCTGACAGCCGGACCCGACAGAGGTACGACCGGTCCCGGCCGGGGGCGATCACCAGATCCGACCCGGCCGGGACCGTCCACTTGACCCGGTGTGCGGCTGACCCTAGGTTCGACTACAGAAAAGTTTCCTTACCGTTGCACCGGTCCTCTCGGGAGTGCACATGCGCGGTCGCCTTGCCCGCCGTCTCACCGTCCTCGCCACCGTCACCGCGCTCGGCGCCACCCTCGCGGCCGCCCCACCCGCCGCCGCCAGGCCCACCGACGCGGTCAGGCCGACCGCCATGGGTGACCGGGACGGCTACCTCAAGGTCGGCTACTTCACCCAGTGGGGAATCTACGGCCGGGCGTACACCATCAAGAAGCTGCACGACTCCGGCGCCGCTGCCCGGCTCACCCACCTGAACTACGCCTTCGGCAACGTCAGCCCGGACGGGCGCTGCTACGTCGACGGCGGACCCGGCGAGGGCGACCCGTGGGCCGACTACCAGCGGCCGGTGCCGGCGGCGGAGAGCGTCGACGGCGTCGCCGACGCCTGGGGCGAGCCGCTCAACGGCAACTTCGGCCAGCTGCAGAAGCTCAAGGCGCTGCACCCCGACCTGCGGGTGCTGATCTCGCTGGGCGGCTGGAGCTGGTCGACGCACTTCTCCGACGCGGCCCGTACCGCCGAGTCCCGGCGGGCGTTCGTGGCCTCCTGCATCGACCTCTACCTGCGGGGCAACCTGCCCAACCCGGACGGCAGCGCCGGTGGACCGGGCGCGCTCGCCGGGGTCTTCGACGGGATCGACCTGGACTGGGAGTGGCCCGGCTCGGCCGGTGATGTGGACACCGTGTTCCGGCCGGAGGACAAGCAGAACTTCACCGCCCTGGTGGCCGAGTTCCGCCGCCAGCTCGACGCGTTCGGGCGCACCCAGCGGCGGCACTACGAGCTGACCGCGTTCGTGCCGGCCAACCCGGCCGCCATCGACGCCGGCTACGAGGTCCGCAAGGTGTTCCGGAACCTCGACTTCGCCACCGTGCAGGGCTACGACTTCCACGGCGGCTGGGAGTCGGTGGCCAACCAGCAGTCGGCGCTGCGGGTGCCGGCCGGCGCGACCGAGCCGGAGTTCTCGGTGGCGCGCACCATCGACGCCTGGCTGGACCGGGGCGCCCCGCGCGGCAAACTGGTGCTCGGCATCCCCTACTACGGCCGTGGCTGGACCGGAGTGACCGGCGGCCGCAACGGCCTGTTCGGCGCCTCGACCGGCCCGGCGCCGGCCACCTGGGAGGCCGGTTACGAGGATTACAAGGTGCTCGCCGCCAAGGCCGGCCGGGACGGTTTCCGGGTCTACCGCGACCTGCGGGCCGGCACCGCCTGGCTCTACGACGGCACCACCTTCTGGACCTACGACGACCCGGCGGTGCTGGTGCAGAAGGCGCTCTACATCCGCAGCCAGCGCCTCGGCGGCGCGATGGTCTGGTCCCTGGACGGCGACGACGACCGCGCCACCCTGACCAAGACCCTCGACCTGGCCCTCTGGACCCCGTAACCGCCCAAGCCCTTGATCATGGCGCACGGATCCGTCGAGAACGGCGATTCATCACGGCAGGATGCGCCACGATCAACGCAACGGGCCACCTCACCCCGGCCAGAGCGCAGGTCCATCGGACGGACGGAGCCCCGGACCCCACGGACAGTGGGACCGGGGCTCCTGCGTCACCGGGCTAACGGACGCCTGCGACGAACGACCTCCACGCAGCCGGCCCGAACGTCAGCACCGGACCGGCCAGATCCTTGCTGTCCCGGACCAGCACCCGGCCAGGAAGATTGCTCGCGACCTCGACGCAGTCACCACCGTTAGGACCACTTCGGGTACTTTTACGCCATCTTGGCTCGTTCTTCATGCTCGTCGATCACTCTCAGGATCAGGAAACGGCTCAGGTCACAGGGTAGCGCCCGGGCGTTGATGGACTCCCATGCGCTTGCCAACCGGCGGAGATCCCGGGCGGCGGCGATCACTTTCCCCTCCAGTGGATCATCCACGTAGGCGACAGACGACCCGTCCGGGAGGGTCGCCAGCGCGAATGGCCCGCCATGTCCCGCGTGTATCCCAGACCCGAAGGGCACCACCCTGATGTGGACGTTCGGCCGGTGGCCGATATCCACCAGGTGTTCAAGCTGTTCCTTGATGGTCGCCGGGTCGCCATCCCGCAACACCGCTTCACCGATGATCGCGGCGAGCGTCACCGGATCAGGTCGATCAAGCGTCGCGGCCTGCCGTTCCAGCCGTTCCCTGGTCATCTCTTCGATCTGAACGCTGCTGTGCGCTCCGGCCGCGACAACTGCCCTGGCGTAAGCGGCCGTCTGGAGAAGGCCAGGGACGACGAGCGGTTGGTAGGTCCGCAGGATCGTCGCGCGTTCCTCGTTCTCCTTCCACGGCCGTAGCCACGGGGCGACCGCTTCGCCTCGCGCCTGTCGGACGAGTCGACGGAACTGGTCTCCGGTGCTGAAGAACGCGTCGAATCCCGCGGCAACCTCGTCCGGCGGGATGGATTTGCCTGACTCGTAATTGCCGATCTGCGACCCAGACACGTGCACCTCGGCACCCAGGGCGTCCTGAGACAAACCCTTGGCCATCCGCTCTCGACGGAGTGCCTGCCGAAACTCATTCATGTCGGCCAAATGAGCGCCCCTCTCGACTTGTGGTCGGCAAGTACCCCCGCCCAATTCTTCCCGTCCTGCATCTCGTAGTCCAGGGTGGATTCCAACCACGGCCGGCAAGGAGCGAGAGCCCCGGGCGAAGGGAAATCGTCACGCGCGGCGGTGGCCACCTGGTCCCATCCCGTCCGTTCCGGGGTGGGACCAGGGCTCCCAGTGACAACCATCTCCGATCGAGGAGGTAGCGCAAATGGGAAACAGCAGGGACGACGATCTGAATCGGAAGCTACGGGAGCCGTCGAGCGGGAGGCCCGCCGGTTCACCGCGCCGCCGTTGGAGACCGGCACCCTCTCGGGTGGCCGTCCGGACTCCACCGACGCGGATACGGCCGGGCCGGCGGCGATCCCGGCGGGAGTCCAGGTGGACGCCTACCGGATGCTGCTCGCTCAGCACACCCCGGGCATCAACGGTCGGTGCAGGTGCGGCAATCTGCTCGGCGAGGAGACCGGGCTGTGCTTCTACGGCCGGCAGGCCCAGGCCGGTCTGCTGCGGATCGCGGCCGCCGAACGGGAACGCCTCGACAACGGGGGATCCTGATCGACGAAGTTCGGTTCAGCGGGCCTCGACGAAGACGGCGACGGTGCGGGCCGGCACGGTGAGGGTGCCGGTCCGCCGGTCCGCCGACGCGGTCCGGACCACCGGGTCGGCCGACCCGCGCAGCACCGGGTGCAGCGCGACGTCCGCCCCGCGCAGGCCGGGTACGGTCTGGCTGACCTGCTCCGGCGTCGCGTTGAAGACCACGGTGACCGAACGCCACGTCGGGTCCAGTCGCTCCCCGTCCAGCCGCATGGTGATCACGCCCGGGGTCTCGGCCGGGCCGGAGAGCGGGAAGCTGACCCGCCGCTGCACCTCGGCCGCCGTCGGCAGCCCGAACACCGGTGACGAATTGCGTACCCGCAGCAGTTCGGCGTAGCGGGCGGCGGTGCCGTCGATCGCCGCGCAGTCGGGCACCAGGGCGGGATCGGCCAGCAGCGGCCGGGCGTACGGCCATTTGTCGTCGTTGTCGGCGGCCGGCGGCAGACCGGCGCCGAACCCGTTGCCGGTGACGCAGTCCCAGCGGATCTGGTTGAACCAGTCCCCCGAGTTGTACGAGTTGCGGTCCAGCGACTTGGAGCGCAGCCGTTCGGTGCCGGCGGTGACGAAGCCGGCGCCCTGACCGAGCAGCACCGGCGACAGGGCCAGCACCTGCATCCTGACCCGGTCGGCCATCGGGGTGCCGGCCGGCAGCTTGTACGCCAGCGCGTCGTACAGGATCTCGTTGTCGTGCGCGTCGACGTAGCTGACCGCCTCGCCCGGGGCGGCGGTGTAGCCGGTGGGCGAGCCGTTGTAGTCGATCTGCGCGCCGGTCACGACCCGGCCGTCGCTGGCCCGGAACCGGTAGCCGGCCAGGTTGCCGGCCAGCCCGACCTTGATCTGGTCCTGCTGGTGCAGCAGGGCGGCGCGCTGCTGCTCGGCGGTGCCGTTCACCGGGTCGCCGTTCGGGTCGGTGAACAGGCCCGAGGCGAAGCCCTGCTGGCGCGGGTTGGCGTCGAACGGGCCGCCGCCGCGGACCGCGTCGCGGAGCCGGTCGTTGAAGGTGCCGATCCCGGTGCCGGCCAGGTTCGCCTGGGTGGCCTGGACGAACCGGGCGTCGCCGGCCACCTCGCCGAAGTCCCAACCCTCGCCGTAAAGCAGGATCGCTGAGCCGTCGACCCCGTCCCGGGCGACCGTCAGCCGGTCCAGCGCCGCGCGTACGGCGAGGATGTTCGCCTTCGGGTGGTGCCCCATCAGGTCGAACCGGAACCCGTCCACCTTGTACCCGGTGGCCCAGGTGACGATCGAGTCGACCACCAGCTTGCCCATCATGGCGTGCTCGGGGGCGGTGTTGGCGCAGCAGGTGGAGTCGGCCACCGTGCCGTCGTCGAGCAACCGGTGATAGTAGCCGGGGACGATCCGGTCCAGCACCGACTTCGGGTCGGCCCCGGCCGCCGAGGTGTGGTTGTAGACCACATCCAACACCACCCGCAGACCGGCGCCGTTGATCCCGGCGACCATCCGCCGGAACTCGGCGGTCCGGGCGGCGCCCTGCGGCTCGGTGGCGTAGCCGCCCTCCGGGACGGTGTAGTGCAGCGGGTCGTAGCCCCAGTTGTAGCCGTCGGTGTCGGCGACGGCCGCCACGCAGGCCTGCTGCCGGTCCGAGTCCGGCGGCAGCGCGGCCAGGTCGCAGTCCGGCTGGGCCTGGTCGGCGCGGCGTTCGGGGATGGTCGCGAAGTCGAAGGTGGGCAGCAGGTGCAGGTGGGTGACCCCGGCCTCGCCGAGCAACCGCAGGTGGCTCATGCCGGTGCTGGCCGGGTCGGTGAAGGCGAGGTAGGTGCCGCGCCGGTCGGCCGGCACGCTCGGGTCGGCGATCGAGAAGTCGCGGACCGACACCTCCTGGATCTGGGTACGGGCGGCCGGCACGGGCGCCGGTTTGCGCAGCTTCGCCCAGCCGGCCGGGGCCAGCGCCGGGTCGACCAGATCGACGAGCTGGCTGTGGGTGGAGTCGGCCGCCAGCGCCAGCGAGTACGGGTCGGTCACCGAGGCGGTGGCCAGCTCCTGGGTGGCCGGCTGCCAGGTCCGCACCCGGTACCGGTAGTAGCTGCCCCGCCAGTCCTTGTCGCCGCGCACCGACCAGACGCCGGTGCGGTCGTCGCGGCGCATCGCGACGGTCCGGCTCGGGGTGCCGGTCGGGGCGTCGAAGAGTTCCAGCGCCACCTCCCGGGCGGTCGGTGCCCAGACCGCGACGGTGGGTCGGCCCCGGTCGAAGGTGGGGCCGAGCCGGGCGTGCGCGGCCGCCTCGGCGTAGAGGTCGTCGAGCACGCCGGGCAGCTGCACGCCGGTGGCGGCGAGCAGCGCGCCGGTGTGGTCGCGCTCGGTGACAATGAGCTGCCCGCGCAGCGCCGCCGGCACCCGGGCCAGGTCCCGCCGGTCGAGGGTGAGGGCGCTGTGCCGCCACAGGTGCGGAAACCGCGTCCGCTGGGCCTCCGTGAGCCCGTTGCGCGCCGCCGACAGCCGAATCGACGTGTACGCGCCGACCAGCTCGCCGTCGACCACGCGTATGCCACCGGCCGGGGCGACGACCAGGTCGTACCGTTTGCCGTCCAGGTGTTTCGTCGGTTCCAGGGTGTCGGCGGCGGTCGGCGGCGGCCAGGCGACGGTGGACCGGTCGATCCAGTGTGCGCGCTGGCGGGTGAGGTCCAGGTCGCGCCCGGCGGTGGCGGTCATCGGCAGCAGCCGGCCGGGGGTGCCGGCCAGCAGCCACGCCTCGCGGCCGGCGGTGGCGAAGTCGAGCCGCTGGTCATCGGGGAGATCCTTGGTGTCGCCGTGGTGGATGATGTAGCTCAGGCCGGTGGCGTCGGCGGCCAGCGGCACCCGGAAGGTGATGCCGAAGGCGTCCCGCTCGGCCGGGGGCAGCGGGTCGGCCCAGTCGGTCGGGGTGGCCGCGCCGTCCCAGACGTGTAGCCCCCAGCCAGCATAGGGGTCGGCCGGGCAGGGGTCGGCGGGGCAGTCGCCGGCCGGGCGGCGGTAGTGCAGTACGGCAGTGCTCTCGTCGGCCGGCGGGTCTGGCTCCCCGGTGGCCGCCTGGCGGCTCGGATAGATCGTCGGATCCCCCTGTTTGAGCCAGATCTCGCCGGTCTGGCGGACGTCGACGGTCCGGTCGGTGTCCACGTCCTTGTTGCCGGCGCCGTCGACGACCAGGAAGCCGGCGGTGCGGGCGTCGGGCTTGAGTTTCACCCAGGCGAACCGGCCGTAGGAGTCCTCGCCGGCGAACGGCTGCCCGGTCGGCCAGGTGGTCTGCCAGGCCGGGTCGATGTCGCCCCACGGGTAGAGGTTCCAGTCGTCGTAGGAGCCGTCGGTGCGCTGGTAGTGCACCACCAGCCAGTCCCGGACGGCGCCCTGGGCGGGGGTGCCCACGGTGGCCGTCGAGCGGGCGGTGGCGGTGCGGCCCCGGCCGTCGCGGGCCACCGCCTTGTACTCGATCCGGGTGCCGGCGGGCAGCCCGGTCAGGTCGTGGTGCACCCGGTACGGCGCGTGGTCGGCGCTACCGAGCAGCGTCCACCGGCCGCCGGCCACCCGGGCGGCGACGGTGACGGTGGCCAGCGGGTCGCCGATCACCTCGGCGGTGACGGCGGCCCGGCCGACGGCCACTCCCCCGGCGTCCGGCTCGGCGATGGTGACCGCCGGCCGGCCGGTTGGCGCCGGGATGGCGGCGCCGGCCCGGTAGGCGACCGCGGCCAGCGGCGGCACGGTCAGGGTGACCCGCCCGTCCGCCCCGGCCGCGACCGACGAGCCCGCGCCAGCGGCCGGCGACCCGGGGCCGGCGACCGTTGAGCCGGGGCCGTAGACGGCGGTGAAGGTGGCGCCGGGGGTCCAGGTGTCGACGGTGATTTGTTGGGCGGTGTCGGCGTTGTTGACCGCGACCAGGTACTCGGTGCGGTCGGTCGGGTCGATCCGGGAGAACGCGAAGACGCCGGGGCCGTCGGCGGCGTACCGGGTGAGCTGCACGCCGTCGCGCAGCGCCGGGTGTGCCCGGCGCAGGGCGCCCAGCTCGGCGATGGTCCGGTAGAGCGGGTGCCCGCGGTCGAACTGGTCGACGGCGTGGGTGCGGTCGGTGCCGAGCAGGTCGTCGTCGAGGTAGTCGGCGGTCCGGGAGGCGAACATCGGTTGCCGGGCGTCCTTGTCGCCGCCCGGCCCGGTGAAGCCCTGCTCGTCGCCGGAGTAGATCACCGGCTGCCCGCGGGAGAGGAACATCAGCT
This sequence comes from Solwaraspora sp. WMMD1047, assembly GCF_029626155.1. Lineage (NCBI taxonomy): Bacteria > Bacillati > Actinomycetota > Actinomycetes > Micromonosporales > Micromonosporaceae > Solwaraspora > Solwaraspora sp. WMMD1047. The sequence continues at coordinate 4,760,632 of NZ_JARUBL010000001.1, forward strand.
CGTGGGCGAGCTGGTCGCGGCGCAGGTGGCTGGCCGGGTCGGTGCCGCCGGCGGCGATGAACGACCCGATCCGGCCCATGTCGTGGTTGCCGAGGAAGGTGGGCAGCCGGCCGGCGTCGGTGTCGCGGGCGCGGTAGAGGTCGTCCCGGGCGTACAGGTCGGCCAGGGTGCGGGCCGGGGCGTCGGCGGCGACGAAGCCGCGGGCGGCCTCCTGGAAGCCGAAGTCGAGGGTGGCCGGCAGCCCGCCCCGCCGTACGTAGGTCGAGGTGACCTCCGCGTCGGCGCTGTAGACCTCGCCGAACATGAAGAAGTCGGGCTTGCCGGCCCGGCGCGCGGCGGCCTCGACCCCCTGGCTGAACTGCGGCCAGAAGTCCAGGTTGACGTGCTTGACGGTGTCCAGCCGGAAGCCGTCCACGCCGGTGGCGGTGACCCAGTCTGCGTAGATCTTCGTCATCCCCCGGACCACCTCGGGGCGTTCGGTCCACAGGTCGTCGAGGCCGAAGAAGTCGCCGTACTCGCTGTTCTCACCGGCGAAGGTCGAGTCCCCGCGGTTGTGGTACATGGTCGGGTCGTTGAGCCACGCGGGAACCTTGACCTTCGCGTCGCCCGGCGTCTCGAAGGTCGGGGTGTACGGGAAGGAGTCGCCGTTCACCGCGGGAAAGTCGCGGTCGCCGTCGGCGTGGTTGCGGTCCTCGAACGGCCGGCCGGCGGCGTCCCGGTACGGCTCGGTGGTCTTGTCGCGGTAGGAGTACTCGTCCTCGGCGTACCGGATGATGTCGGCGGTGTGGTTGACGATCACGTCGAGGTAGATCTTGATGCCGCGCTGGTGCGCCAGGCGGACCAGCCGCCGCAGGTCGGCCTTGCTGCCGAAGTGCGGGTCGAGCTCGGTGAAGTCAGTGATCCAGTAGCCGTGGTAGCCGGCCGACACGTCATCGCCTTCACCCTGCACCGGACGGTTCCTGAAGACCGGGGCGAGCCAGATCGCGGTGCTGCCCAGGCCCTGGATGTAGTCCAGCCGGTTGATGAGTCCCTTGAGGTCGCCGCCCTGGTAGAAGCCCTTGTCGGTGGGGTCGAATCCGGTGTTCAGCCGGTCGCCGGTCAGGCCGCCCCGGTCGTTGCCAGGGTCGCCGTTGGCGAACCGGTCGGGCAGGACGAAGTAGAACTGCTCGGCTCGGGGCCGGTTCGCCGCCCCGGCCTCGGCGAGCACCCGCTCGGCTGGTTCGCCGGCCCACTGGGCGGCACCGGTGACGCTGACCGTCCGGTCGGTGCCGGCCGGGTCGGCGGCCAGCCGGTCGATGACGACGGGGGTGCCGACCAGGGTGAGAGCCAGCAGGCAGCCGAGGGCGAGCAGGGCCTTGCGCGGGACGGGGGAGGGCTTCATCGACGGCCTTTCATCGGGTCGCTGATCCGCCCGCACGTTAGCCGCTATGAAAAATCTCTACAAGACCTTGCAAGAGGGTTGCACAGGATGCATCATCTTGCGCAAGTCGAATCAGCCCGTTGACCACCGGCCCATCAGCGGCGGGCGAACTCCGCCCGGTTGTCGCGATTGACCGCGATGAGCTGGTCGAGCATCGCCCGGGTCCGGGTGAGTTGCTCGATGTGCCCGGTGATGCGGTCCCGTTCGCGCAGCATCCGCTCCCAGGCGTCGTCGGAGGTCCGCTCACCGGGCGCGTCGACGCACGGGAGGAGTTGAGCGATGGTGCGGCTGGACAGCCCGGCGGAGTAGAGGGTCTGGATCAGCCGAACCCGATCCACCACGTCCCCGGTGTAGTGGCGCTGACCGCTCGGCGTACGCGTGCTGCCCAGCAGGCCCTGCTCCTCGTAATAGCGCAGGGACCGGACACTCACCCCGGTCCGCGCCGCCACCTCCCCGATCCGCATCGCGCCTCCTCCATGGTGATCCACGCCGCATCGCTTGCATCTGACGTGAATGTCAGGTCCTAGCGTAGCGACACGTCCGATCGACGGACGGGAACTGACCGAGACGTGCGGAGGCAGCACCGATGACGACCCTCTTCGACCGTTACCAGCTTGGCGACCTGACCCTGCCCAACCGGGTGGTGATGGCGCCGATGACCCGCGTCCGCGCGACCGCGGACGGGCTGGCCACCGGATCGATGGCCAGCTACTACGCCCAGCGCGCCAGCGCCGGGTTGATCGTCACCGAGGGGGTGCAGCCGAGTCTGGTGGGACAGTCCAACCCCGGCACCCCGGGGCTGCACACCGAGCAGCAGGTCAAGGCGTGGCGGCCGGTCACCGACGCGGTGCACACCAACGGTGGGCGGATCTTCGCCCAGCTCATGCACGGCGGCCGGGTATCGCACCCGGACACCACCGGTCGGCAACCGGTGGCCCCGTCGGCCGTACCCGCGGTCGGCGAGGTCTTCACCCCGACCGGCCCGAAACCGGCACCGGTGCCGCGGGCGTTGGCGACGGCCGAGGTGCCCGAGCAGGCCCGGTCGTACGCCGAGGCGGCACGGCGGGCCCTCGACGCCGGCTTCGACGGGGTGGAGTTGCACGGCGCGAACGGCTACCTCATCTCCCAGTTCCTGTCCAGCAACGCGAATCTGCGCACGGACGCCTACGGCGGATCGGTGCCGAACCGGATCCGGTTCGCGGTGGAGGCGGTGACCGCGACGGTGGACGCCGTGGGCGCCGGCCGGACCGGCATCCGACTCTCGCCCGGTGCCGGCATCTGGGGCGTCCAGGAGACCGGAATCCCCGAGCTGTACGGCGCGCTGCTCGCCGAACTCGCCCCGCTCGGACTGGCCTACGTCCATCTTGAGGCCACCACCGACGAGGAGATACTGCTGGGGCTCCGCGCCGCCTGGCCCGGCACGCTTGTGGTCAACCCCGCGTTCCCGATGGGACCGGTGCAGACCGACAAGGCAGCCGCCGTCCGCTGGCTGGGCCTCGGGGCCGACCTGATCAGCTTCGGCCGCGCCTTCATCGCCAACCCGGACCTCGTCGAACGGCTCCGTCAGGACCTGCCCATCGCGGAGACCGACCAGCAGACCTGGTACGCGGGCGGCGACACCGGCTACCTGACCTACCCCGCCTACCAGCACCGCTAGACCGTGGATGGGGGCTTCGGGACCTGGCTCAGCAGGCGGTCCCGTTCACCCGGCAGTCGGACGGCGCGTTCGCCGCGCCGGTGCGGTCGATGTGGAACCGCAGCGGCACGCTCGACCCGGCCGGCAGCGCGACCGTGCTGGTGAAGATGAACAGCCCGCCGGACCGGCGCAGGGTCGCCTGCGGCGCGGACTCGACCCAGAACGTCCGCAACTCACCGACCCCGGCCGGGAACCGCAGCTCGACGGTCCACTGCCGGTCGACCCCCGACACGTTCCGGAGCACCACCTCGCCGATGAACGAGTCGTCGTAGCTGGCCATCAACTGGTAGTGGCCGGTCACCGTCGGTGGCGCGGCGGGCGGGGCCGGCTTCGTGCGGGTCGCGGTGGCGGTCGGGTGGGTGGCCGGCAGATCAGTCGCCGCACCGCCCGACGAGCCTTCGACCGGCGGTGACGCGGACCCGGTCGGCGACGGCGCGGGTGCGCCGGGTGCGAGCGGCGGTGCGGACGGGAACGCGTCGGTCGAGCCGGGCGCGAATGGCCACTGTGGAGCGGGTTGGGCCGGCGGCGCGGCGGTCGGGCTGGCCGACAGCGGCACCCAACCGACCGCCACGACCAGCAGGAAAATCATCGCGCCCACCCCGGCGCCGACGACCATCCACGGCACGGCCGCGACGATCCTGAACCCGGATGCTTCGGGCCGGGCTCCCGATCCGTCGTACATGAGCCTCCCTCACGCCGCCCGCCCGGAGAGCGTAGCGCCTGATCAGCGCGGCGGCGTGCGTACCGTGATCTCGCTGCCCAGCCTGGCGCCCCCGGTCAGGTCCAGGTCGTCGCCGCTCCAGAACCGGCCGGGGTCGTACCAGTTGGGCCGGCGCCCCGGCGGCAGCAATCCCATCGCCTCGTAGGTGACGGCGACGACCTCCGCGCAGTACGCGGTCTCCAGGTCGCCGCCCGACTGGCGCTCGCCGCTCGGCTGGCGCTCGCCGCTCGGCTGACGCTCGCCGCTCGGCTGACGGTCACCGCCCGACCGACGCTCGCCGCCCGGCTCGCGGTCGCCGGCCTCGGCCGGTCCGCCGTGCTGCGGTCGCGGCAGTTTGCGCAGCCCCGGAATCCGCCGCACGTCCGGGAGCCGGCGCAGCTCCGGCAGCTTCCGGACTCCCGACAGCCTGCTGATGCCCGGTAGTTCGCCCGGTGCCGGGACCCGGCCGCGCAGCCAGCGGAGGGCGAGCTGCGCGGTGGACGGGAACGGGGTGCCGTCCAGCCGGGCGATGGTACGCAGCACGGCGTCCTCCATCGTCCGGTCCACCGGCGGTTCCAGCTGCCGCAGCCAGGCCCGCTGGCCGTACCGGTTGGCCCAGACGCAGACCGCGTCGCGCAGGTCGTGCAGCTGGACGCCCCGGTGGTGCCCGCCGGCCCACAGGTCCGGCAGCGACCGGCCCAGTTCGGCGTGCCACATCAGCGGCGGCAGGTCGTCGATCACCACGGACATGCCGACGTGGTTGACCGGGCTGTTGGTGGTCAACTGGATGGCCCGGTCCGGGACCGTACGCCCCCGGAACACCCAGACGTCTCCGGTACGGGTCAGGTCGAGCGCCTCATCGAGGCTGATGCTGTCGCCGGGCACCCGACCACCCTAGCCGTCCACCCGGCACCCGGCCGGCTGAGCGTCGCTCCACTAGGCTGGGCCGATGCGGTGGTGGAAGGTGCTCGGCCTGGCGAGCGTGGTCGGTGTGGCGGCGACCGGGGTGGTCATCGCCCGGGCCGAACGGCGGCGGCGGGCGTACACGCCGGAGGAGATCAGGTCACGGCTGCGCGACCGGCACGCGGAGGCCGCCTCGCCGGCCGCCGGCGACCAGCCGCAGCCGTAGACGCCGCCGGCGACCAGCCGCAGCCGTAGACGCCGCCGGCGACCAGCCGCAGCCGTAGACGCCGCTGGCGGCCAGCCGCAGCCGTAGACGCCGCTGGCGGCCAGCCGCAGCCGTAGACGCCGCTGGCGGCCAGCCGCAGCCGTGACGCCACCCGTTACCAGCCGTAGGCCCGACGCGGGCGGCAGGCTCCGGCCGAAGCCCGGCCCGGCAGCGGCTGGCCGGCGTGGCGAGCGGGGCGTGGGCGGGCTCAGCCGGTGGCGGTGGGGGACGGTGGCGCCGGGTCCTCGCCGTCGGCCCGGGCCAGGATCGGTTCGACGAGCGACCCGGTGACCGACGTCCAGTTCATCCGGGTCTCGCTGCCGGCCCGCAGGGTGCCCAGCAGGATGACCAGCACGGCGTTGCCACGGTTCAGCGCGAACACCCGGTTGTCCCCCCGGGCCGCGTCGGCCTGGGTGTACTCCGAGGCGATCGCCGAGACGAAGCCGTGCCAGTCGCGTACCGTCACGTCGCTGACCGCGACGGTTCGGGTGTGCGCGTCGATGGAACTGTCCGGGCCGAGCGTCTGGCGGGGCACGGCGGTGCTGGCCGGACAGGCCGTCGCCTGCTCGCGCATCTGCGCCAGCGCCGCCTCGGCCGCCTCCGCGTCCGGGTAGACGAGCGCCGTCTGGTCCAGCCAGTCGGTGCCGGTGGTCCCCTTGGCCAGCAGCCGGACCTGGCTGACCTTGGCGTCGCCGGGCACGTCGCGCTGCTGCACCCCGTCACACCAGTCGGTGAGCACCGGCGGCGCCGGCGTCCCGTCGTCGGTGACCCGGTCCGTCCACGCCTCGCCCAGTTCGTCCGCCCGCCACAGCGCCCGGTCGAGCTGGGTGACCGTCAGCTCCGGGCCGCCGTCCGAGTCGTCACCGTCGGAGGTGCAGGCCGTCACCGTGGGTGCGATAAGCAGGCCGGCGAGGAGTGCGACGAGCGGGATTCGGATCCGTTGACCGGGCACCGGTGCATGGTAGTCCGCGCACCTGGCACCGTCGATCGGGCCGGCCAACCTCCCGGTCGGCAGCCGGTCGACCACTCGCCGTCACCGGCCACAGGTCGGTCACCGACGGTGCCGTCCGAATCGTCGGTGGTCGGCGGTAGGCGGACGGTCCGGATCGTCGGTGGTCGGTGGTCAGGTGGTCCGCGGTCAGGTGGTCGGCCCGCGGGCGGAGAGGCGGGTGGAGAGTTCGGTCGCGCCGTCACCCGCGAGCCGGGGAAGGCTGGCCGTCCGGCCGGCCAGCAGCAGGAGCAGGGCGTCGATCGGCCCTTCGACCGCCGGGCCGTCGCCCCGGGTCCAGTCGGTGTCGGTCGCGGCCAGCCGGTAGCCGCCGAACCGGCGGCGGGCGTGGAACGGGAAGCCGATCGCCCAGAGCCGGTCGGCGGCCGCTCGGGCCGCCGCCACCGGCATCGGCCGGTCCAGTCCCAGCGGGATGGCGATGTCCTGGCCGTGCACGAGGACATCCATCAGCAGGTTCTCGGGGCCGGTGCCGGGCGGCACCCGGCGGGCGTCCGAGACCGCCCGCAGCTCGGCCAGCAGGGTCCCGGGCTGGCGGTCGGCCCGACGCCGGGCGCTGTCGCGGACCATCCGGTTGAAGCTGCCGCCGGCCCGGATGAGCTCGATCGTGGCGGGCAGCGGCCGCAGATCGGCCGCGACGATCAGGTGCGCGACGACGTCCCGGACCCGCCAGTCGGCGCAGAGCGACGGCCGGTCCCAGTCGGCCGGCGGTCGATCTTCGAGCAGGTCAGCGAGGCTGGTCCGTTCGGCGGCGATCGCCTGCCACTGCTGTTCCCGATCCATCCGGCCACCCCTTATTGGTAAGATTATCTGACGATACTAGTCAGCCTCTCTGATCAACTCAAGGGAGTGTCCATGGTCGACGACGACCTGAACGTCGGGGTGCTGATGTTCATCGCCCACCGGGCGATGGAGAACCGGGTCTTCTCGGCGCTGGCGGACGCCGGCTTCACCGACTTCACCCGGGCCCAGGGCCGGCTCATGTCCCGGATCGGACCGGCCGGCACCCGGCTGACCGAGCTCGCCGAGCAGGCCCAGGTGACCAAGCAGACCGCCGGGTTTCTGGTGGACCAGCTGGAACGCACCGGCTATGTCGAACGGGTGCCGGACCCCACCGACGCCCGCGCCCGGCTGGTCCGGATCGTCGGCCGTGGTCAGGCTGTCCTCCCGGTCGCGCGGGCCGCCGCCGACCAGGTCGAGCGCGAGTGGGCCGACCACCTCGGGGAGCGTGGGATGGCCCAGCTCCGCCGCGCGCTGACCGCGCTGCGGGAGATCACCGACCCGTACGCCGAGTGATCGCACGCGACAGGGCGGGGTGAGCTGTGGCGGGCCTCTCGGTACCGTATCGGAGGCAACGCGGTCCGCTACCGACCGCCAACTGCGAACCCGCTCGGAGCGACAGGTGATCGTACGAATCGTCGGTGACGCCCACTACGAACTGACCGAAGAGGACGGCGCCCGGCTGCGCGACCTCCAGTCCGGCGGCGGCGCGGACCCGATCATGCTCGCCGAGGAGGTACGCCGCCTGGGCACCCGCGTCCCGTCGGACCGACCGGCGGAGCTGGTGATCGACGACACCGTCGCCGACGACCCCGGGTACGCACCGTGGACCGACCGCGCGACCGGCGGCTGGGGCGGCGGGCCGACTCCGTCGACGTCGCCCCCCGACCAGCAACGCATCCGGCCGCCCGGAGTGGACTCGAAGGCCCTCGACGACGTGGAACCGCTCGACGACACCTGGTCCTGACGTGGCCGACGTCGCGACCCGGGTCGCTGAGCTCGCCGACGCCGTCACCCAGGTCGCGATCGGCGTACTGACCCTGATGGCCGCCCTGGTGGTGCTGATCGGGGTGGCGAACGCCGTCCGGTCCCGCCGGCACGAGCAGGTGGTGATCGCCGACATCGAGCCGCTCACCGTCGCCGGCACCGACCGCCAGGCGCCGACCGCCAGCCTCTCCCCCTGGCTGCGGCAGCGGGTCCGGGCGGCGCTGTTCGCCCAGCGGCACGACGCCCGGCACATCGTCGACGGTGTCCTCGGCCGGGACGTCGCCCTCGGCCGGGTACCGGTCGATCTGACCATGAACCACGCCGAGGCGGCGATCAGCGGGGCCGCCGAGGACGCCCTCGCGACGATGGCGCAGGGCCTGCGGGTGATCGCACCCCAGCAGGCGGAGGGGCTGCTGGGCGCGATGTCGGCCGCGCTGCCCCGGCGGCGCGGCTACCGGGTCCGGGTGTCCCCGTTGACCCGGGGCGCGGACCGGCGACCCCGTCTCGGCCTGGCCCTGGAACTGTCCCACCTGGACGGTCCCGCCATCGCCACCACCACCTTCTGGGAACCACCCGCCGGTCCGCCGGTCACCCCACCCAGCGCGCCGCCGACCGCCGAGCAACCGGCTACCCGATCCGCCGAGCCGGAGCAGGTCCAGCAGGGGCAGGAGGAGCAGGAAGAGCAGGTCCAGGAGCGGATGGTGGCGCTGATCGAGCCGGCCGCCCGGTGGATCGCCCTGCATCTGCTGACCCTGCGGCTGGTCATCCGGCCGACGCGCCGCTGGCCGTGGCGTACCCCGACGACCGTCCGGCTGGGCCTGCGCCGGCTGTTCGCGGGCGGGCTGGGCCGGACCGCGATGGAGGACTTCCCGCCGTACGCGATCGCGTTCGGCGAGGACGCCGTCGCCGAGCTCACGCTGGCGGCCGAGGGGCTCAACGGGTACCACCGACCGTGGGAGATCCTGGCGGGGGTCCGCGAACAACTCGCCCGGGTCCACCAGCGGGAGGGTCGCCCGGAGGAGGCCCGCCGCCAGTTCGGTCGCGCGGTACGGGAGTGGCGGCAGGCGGAGAACGCGCTGGCCGCCAACCCGGGTCGGGTGGTCGCCGTGCCCGCCCTCCGTAATCCGGCCGCCCGTGACCTGACCGGGGCCGACCACTCTCCGGCCGGGAGCGACAACGGCGTGCCGGCGGAGTTGGCCGACGACCGGGAACGGCTGCGGGTGCGGCGCCTCAAGTGTCTGTTGCTGGCCGGCGGGTCGGCCGCCGCGAAGACGGTGACCGCGGAACTCGCGGCGGCCGGGGTGTCGCCGGCCGCGAGCATGCGCACCCTCTACAACGCGGCCTGCCTCTACGCCACCCTCGGCGGGGAGCATCTCGCGTTGGCCGAGGTGACGATCGGGCGGGCGGTGCTGGCCGACCCGCACCGCGACGTGACGGCGGTCGCGCTGCGCGACGAGGAGCTACGGCCGATCAGCGGCCTGCGCGGGTACCTGGACCGGCTGGCCGCGCTGCGGCCCGAGCCGCCCCGGCCGGTCGGCGGCGACGAGGCGCTCGACCTCATCACCCGGGCGCGCGCCGTGGCCGGCCCGGTGCCGGAGCAGGCCGGACCGGTCGGAACCGGACCGGTCAGAAGCTGAGGCAGACGCACTCGGTCATCAGCGCCCGCACGTTTCGCACGTACTGCGGGTTCGGGATGACCAGGCCCTGGTCGGTGTCGACCGCGTACGGGCCGTAGTTGTAGGCGGCGATCACCAGGTTCAGCAGGCAGTGGTCGGTGCTGCCGGCGCAGTCGGCGGCGGTCAGCGCGTAGGCGCCGCCGAAGTAGGAGTCGGCGAAGAACCTGATCAGCCAGGCGAGGTAGTTGGCGCCGAGCGGCGCGTTGTCTCGGTAGTCGTGCAGATCGTAGGACTCGTCGAAGATCTCGTTCATCCAGTCGGCGGTCGCCGGCATCACCTGCATCAGCCCGACTCCGCCGTCGCAGGCGACGATGTTGGACTGCCAACCGCTCTCCTGCCAGGCCACCGCCTTGATCAGGTCCAGCGGCACCCGCAGGTGCGGCGCCGAGACCGGCAGGTAGACACGCCCGGCGGCGTCGGTCAGGACCGCCTTCACCTCGGCACGGGTGGCCTGCGGCCCGACGTAGGTCGGCCGGCAGTCGGTCGGCGACGGCTGCGGCATCGGCGGTGGGAGGTCCTTGCGGATCGGCGCGCCCTGGTCGCGTACCACCTTCGGCCGGCGGGGCGGCTGCCCGACGGCCGGGGTCGCCGCCTGCCCGGCGCGCTCCGCGGCCGTCCCGGCCGTCCCGGTCGTTGCGGGTGTGGGCCCTGCCACCGCGGCCGGATCGCCCGGCGCTCCGTCGGCCTGACCGCTCTCCGCCGAGACCAGTTCGCTCTCGCCGCCGAGCGGCACCCCACCGCGGTCGGCGCCGCCCGACGCCCCGCATCCGCCGACCAGCAACGCGACAGCCAATCCCACGGCCCCGCCCACCCGCCACCCGCGCACCGGCATCGCACTCCCACCCCGCCCCGAAACTGCGACGCAGCCTACCAACGCGCGACCCACAGGAAAGACCCGATCTTGGTAGCCGATGGCCCCCCATAAGGGCCGTTTCGTACCAAGATCCACGACCGCGCGGGGTTGCGCGGTTAGCAAGACGGACGTACGGTTTTGTTGGACCGGGTCGGCGGTAAGTGTTACCTCAGCCCGGCGGTGCGGTAACAGGTACGAAAGACTGCTGAGGAAGACGCGAACCACCACCCCGGCACGGGTAGCGCCCCCGACCGGCGGCGACATTTCGGCCGATGACGAAAACAGCGTGAGGGAGTACGACGTGGCGAGCCTCGACACCTTCGGTGCGAAGACCCAGCTGCGCGTCGGTGACGCCAGCTACGAGATTTTCAAGATCAGTAAGGTGGCCGGGCACGACCGCCTGCCCTACAGCCTCAAGGTGCTGCTGGAGAACCTGCTGCGCACCGAGGACGGCGCGAACATCACCGCCGACCACATCAACCAGCTCGGCGGCTGGGACCCCGACGCCACCCCCAGCGTGGAGATCCAGTTCACCCCGGCCCGGGTGCTGATGCAGGACTTCACCGGGGTGCCCTGCGTGGTCGACCTGGCCACCATGCGGGAGGCGGTCCGCGACCTCGGCGGCGACCCGGCCAAGGTGAACCCGCTCGCCCCCGCCGAACTGGTCATCGACCACTCGGTGATCGCCGACCTGTTCGGCCGGCAGGACGCCTTCGCCCGCAACGTCGAGCTGGAGTACGAGCGCAACAAGGAGCGCTACCAGTTCCTGCGCTGGGGGCAGTCGGCGTTCAACGAGTTCAAGGTCGTCCCGCCCGGCACCGGCATCGTGCACCAGGTCAACATCGAGTACCTGGCCCGGACGATCATGGAGCGCAACGGTCAGGCGTACCCGGACACCGTCGTCGGCACCGACTCGCACACCACGATGGTCAACGGCCTCGGCGTGCTCGGCTGGGGCGTCGGCGGCATCGAGGCGGAGGCCGCCATGCTCGGCCAGCCGGTCAGCATGCTCATCCCCCGGGTCGTCGGCTTCAAGCTGCACGGTGAGATGCCGGCCGGCACCACCGCCACCGACCTGGTGCTGACCATCACCGAGATGCTGCGCCGGCACGGCGTGGTCGGCAAGTTCGTCGAGTTCTACGGCCCCGGCGTGGCCGCCGTGCCGCTGGCCAACCGGGCCACCATCGGCAACATGTCCCCCGAGTACGGCTCCACCGTCGCGATCTTCCCGATCGACGCCGAGACCATCCGCTACCTGACGCTCACCGGCCGCGACGAGCAGCAGGTCGCGCTGGTCGAGGCGTACGCCAAGGAGCAGGGGCTCTGGCACGACCCGGACCGCGAGCCGAACTACTCCGAGCGGCTCGAACTCGACCTGTCGACGATCGAGCCGTCGCTGGCCGGCCCGAAGCGCCCGCAGGACCGGGTGCCGCTGGGCAACGCCAAGACCCTGTTCCGCTCCGCGCTGGCCGACTACGTCTCCAACGACCAGACCGGGTCGGACGCCGACACCGCCCGGGGCGGCCTCAAGACCAATCCGCCGTACGGGGTGAACGGGCACGCCGACGAGGCCAGCGCCGAATCCTTCCCGGCCAGCGACCCACCGGCCGCCGACGGCGCCGACGACCCGGCCGACCGGCCCCGCGACCTGATCAGCGCCGCGGCCGGCGCGGGCGGGCGGGCCGCCAACCCGGTCCGGGTCACCGCCGACGACGGTACGGAGTACGAGCTCGACCACGGCGCGGTGGTGATCGCGGCCATCACCTCCTGCACCAACACCTCCAACCCGCAGGTGATGATCGGCGCGGCGCTGCTGGCCCGCAACGCCGTCGACCGGGGCCTTGCCCGCAAGCCGTGGGTGAAGACCACCCTGGCGCCCGGCTCCAAGGTGGTGATGGACTACTACGAGCGCGCCGGTCTCACCCCGTACCTGGAGAAGCTCGGTTTCCACCTGGTCGGCTACGGCTGCACCACCTGCATCGGCAACTCCGGCCCGCTGCCGGAGGTGGTCTCCGCCGCCGTCAACGACAACGACCTGGCCGTGGTCTCGGTGCTGTCCGGCAACCGCAACTTCGAGGGCCGGATCAACCCGGACGTGAAGATGAACTACCTCGCGTCGCCGCCGCTGGTGGTGGCGTACGCGCTGGCCGGCACGATGGACATCGACCTGGCCAACGAGCCGATCGGCTTCGGCGCCGACGGTCAGCCGGTGTTCCTGCGCGACATCTGGCCCAGCTCCAAGGAGATCGACGAGGTGATCGCCGCGGCGATCGGCGCCCAGGGCTTCGGCCAGGCGTACTCGGACGTCTTCGCCGGCGACGAGCGCTGGCAGTCGCTGCCCACCCCGACCGGCGACACCTTCACCTGGGAGGACGACTCCACCTACGTGCGGCGTCCGCCGTACTTCGAGGGGATGGACCGGGAGCCGGCGCCGGTCACCGACATCGCCGGCGCCCGGGTGCTGGCCAAGCTGGGCGACTCGGTGACCACCGACCACATCTCGCCGGCCGGCTCGATCAAGGCCGACTCCCCCGCCGGCAACTACCTCGCCGAGCGGGGCGTGGCCCGGCACGAGTTCAACTCGTACGGCTCCCGGCGCGGCAACCACGAGGTGATGATCCGCGGCACCTTCGCCAACATCCGGCTGCGCAACCAGCTCGTCCCCGGGGTCGAGGGCGGCTTCACGATCAACCACCTCACCGGCGAGCAGACCAGCATCTACGACGCCTCGGTGGCCTACCAGTCCGCCGGCGTCCCGCTGGTCATCCTGGCCGGCGCCGAGTACGGCTCCGGGTCGTCGCGGGACTGGGCGGCCAAGGGGACCATGCTGCTCGGCGTGCGGGCGGTGATCGCCGAGTCGTACGAGCGGATCCACCGCTCCAACCTGATCGGCATGGGGGTGCTGCCGCTGCAGTACCCGGTCGACGTGACGGCCGAGTCGCTGGGGCTGACCGGCACCGAGACGTTCTCGATCAGCGGGGTGACCGCGCTGGGCGACGGCGAGATCCCGGCCACGGTGAAGGTCAGCACCGACACCGGGGTCGAGTTCGACGCGGTGTTGCGGATCGACACCCCGGGCGAGGCCGACTACTACCGGCACGGCGGCATCCTGCAGTACGTGCTCCGCAAGATGCTCACCGCCTGAGGTCGTACCCGGCCTGGCGGTGCCCGACGGGCGCCGTCAGGCCGCGGTCGACGAGACGTCCGGCAGCAGGCTGTCGATCCCGGGCAGGTACGGGTCGAGCAGGTGGGTGGCGAGGACGATGCGCTGCCAGCGGCTGACCGGAACGCCGCACTCCCGGGCCAGTCGCAGCAGCCGGCGCCAGTCCCGCGACTGTCCGGCCCGGATCCGGGCGATCAGCGCGAGCAGGTGCGGCAGCGGATCGGGCGCATCGGCGGCGGCCCGGGCGGCGGCGGCCAGCTCGTCGAGGGTGGGCTCGATGTCGAGCCGCACCGCCGGGGTCGCCGCCTCCAGCCGCCGCACCAGGTCGAACGCCTCCGCGGACCGGTCGGCGGCGGCCAGCGCGCGGCGGTAGAGCGCGAGTCGGGTCTCGTGGTCGCAGAGCACCGCCAACTCGCGGAGCAGGTCCGCCGGCTCGTCGGCGGTGTGCACCAGGTTGAGCTGGTAGTTGACGCTGCCGACGTCGTAGCGGAGCTGGCCGGGGCGGCAGCCGACCGGGTCGGCCGGCCCCTTCGCCTCACTGAGCAGCAGGGTGGCGGCCCGGGACCGGCCGGGCATGGCCAGGATGACCAGCAGGCACTCGCTGGCTGTCACGTAGAGGTCGGCGGCGTCGCGGCGGTCCCGGCTGGCGGCGTTCAGCCCGTACTGCCACAGGGCGCGGATGCCGTGCCGGTCGATGGTCACGGCATCCGCCCAGACGATCGTGAACCCGTTGGCGATGACCCACCGCAGTGCCGCCCCGAGCCGCCGACCCACCACCGCGTCCGGCTTCAGCAGCAGCAGGGCGTGGTCGTGACAGAACCGCTCGGCGCTGTCGGCGACCTGGGTCAGGTCCTCGAAGCCTTCCCGGAAATAGGTGTCCACGGCGTACAGCAGCCGCTTGCGCGGCAGCGTCGAGAGGTAGGCGGGAATTTCCAGGGCGGCAGGGGTGGTCATCGCGGTTCACTCCCGAAGTGTGGCTGCTCTCCTCCCGGCGGCGGCCGGGCTGAACACCTCTCCATCGATCACGACCGCGGCGAACTGACGCAGCGGGATCGGCTCGAAGACCGGCGCGCCGAGCTGCTCGAAGACCGGGCCGGGCACCAGCTTCAGTCCGGTGGTGACCACCAGGGTGGGCAGCCGCCGGGCCAGTTCGAGGGTGCCCTTGATGTTCAGCACCCGGTCCGGGCCGATCGCGTCCGCTCCGGCCAGCGCGATCGCCGGCTCGCCCGCCGGCGCCGGGCCGAGCTCGGCGAGGACCCGGTCGATGATGGAACTGCTCGGTGCCACCGCCACCGGCCCGCCACCATGGCGTCCGACCCAGTCGACGGCTGCCTTGACGCTGTTGTCGACCGCCTGTTCCAGCTCGTCGCGGATGCGGCGCAGGGCCGATGCCGGCTCGTCGCCGTGCGCCGCCCGGGTGAGGTGCCAGATCGGGGCGTAACCGGTCAGCTTTTCGCGGAGAAAGTCCGTGGCCCGGCGCAGCTCCGCCCGGTCATCGACTATCTCCAATAGACCCTGAATAACAAGGCGGGCGACCCCGGTAGCGCCGGCCGTGGTCACGGTGACGGCGTCCTGCAACGGTTTGGGGAACCCGTTCTGGTCCATCATGAGGTCTCTTCTCGTTCCTGGTCCGAATCGTGGAATCCTGGGGAACCCGGGCCCGTCCGGGCATGCGGACGGAACGCGTGGGTCCCGTAGTTAATATCAGGGCACGCGGGCCAGGGCCGGCATATGCCGGCCAACTCGGGTGGAGTCGTGGAGGAACTCGGACAGGACTTCAGAGCGGTTCCGGGCGACCCGCCCGAACCACGGTCCATAGTATTGTCACGGTGACCGGCAGGCTACCCCCGGTTTCATCGACAATCCGTCCGGGCCGTCCGATGTCAGTTCCCCCAGCCCACCGGAATGGCTGATCAGCGGCCGCTTGTCACCACGGTTTGAAATGGTTCCCGGAACGGTGCCGGAATAGGCCGGCCGGGACCAGCTCACCGGGACCGTCGCGGGACCAGGGTGGCCACCCGCCGGCGGCGCTGCCCGGGATCACGGGCGTACCGGGTTGCCCTGTGACAGGCTCTGGGGATGGACGACAGCACGATTCTGAGCCGCATCAACGAACTGGTCGACGAGGAGCACCGGCTCCGGGCGCAGGCCCAGGCGGTGGAGGGCACCAGCGAGGAGGAACGGGCCCGGCTGCGGGACCTGGAGGAATCCCTCGACCAGTGCTGGGACCTGCTGCGCCGCCGCCGGGCCGCACGCCAGGCCGGCACCGACCCGGAGGCCGCTGGCGTCCGCCCCCGCGAAGAGGTGGAACGCTACCTGCAGTGAGTCCCCGGGCGACCGCGGCGAACCGGCCGCGGTCGCCCGGGTCGTCAGCGCATCCCGGCCTCGGCCAGCAGTCGGGCGGTGAGCGCGGCCGGATCGGCCCGGTCGGCCGGCAGGCCCCGCGCGACGAACCACTGGCTCACCACCTGCACGTCCCGGGCCAGGAACTCCCGGCCCTGCGGGTTGGCGACCACGTCCACCACCTGGGGCAGGTCGATGAGCACCAACCGCTCCCCGTCCACCAGCAGGTTGTACGGGGACAGGTCGCCGTGTGCCAGGCCGGCACGGGCCAGCACCACGAGCGCGTCCAGCAGCTGATCCCACAACCCGTGCAGCTGCCGGCCGGCCGGCCGCAGCTGGGCCAGCCGGGGTGCCGCGGTGTCGCCGTCCGGATCGCCGATGAATTCGAGCAGCAGTTCGGTGCCGATCAGCTGGACCGGGTACGGCACCGCGATCGTGCCCAGCTCCCGGCCGAGTTGCCAGAGCCGGGTCAACGCGGCGAACTCGGCCCGGGCCCATTGCCCGGCGATCATCTGCCGGCCGAAGGTGGTCCGGCCGGCCATCGCCCGGTTCTCCCGCGAGCGCCGGACCCGACGCCCCTCCAGGTAGCCGGCGTCGCGGTGGAAGAGCCGGTGCTCGGGATCGCGGTACCGCTTTGCCGCCAGCAGGCAGCTCCGGTCGGTCTCCGGCACCTCCCGGCGGACCAGGTGGACGTCGGCCTCCTTGCCGGTCTTCAGCACGCCCAGGTCGGTGTCGACCGCGGCCAGCTCGGTGACCAGCCAGTCCGGATACGGCTCGGGACCGCGTTCGGCGACGTCCCAGCTCGACCAGCGGTCGCCGGTCTCGGGCAGATCGGTGTCGGCGTTGGTGTCGATGGTGGTCGGCCCGCTGCGCCGGAGCCGCTTCTCCTGGCGCGGTTCGTCATCGTCGAACTGGCGGGGCGAGCGGTTACGGCGCGGTCGCGCCGGTGGGTCGAAGTCGTGCTCGTGGTTGTGGTCGTACACTGTCGGATCCCCTTGATCGAGGCGGAAGAAGGCAGGCCGGGACGCGGCGGAACGCAGGCATCTCTTGACCTCCTTCTGCTCGACCGGGCGGACCCGGATCCGACGTGACGCGGGCCAGTATGGGCGCAGCGTCGGCGGGTGGGCAACCGATTATCCCGGCCGGATTCCCCGCAGCCGGGATGCGCCGGCCGGCGCGGTGCGGTGCGGGCTCGGTCAGGCGCCGAGAATGGTGGCCAGCGCGGGCAGCAGTCCGTCGACCGTGCGGGTCGGCGCGAACCGGGTGTCCATCCAGGTGCGCCCCCGGCGCAGCCAGACGCTGGGCAGCCCGACCGCGGCCGCCCCGCCGATGTCGGCCTCGGGGCTGTCACCGACCACCCAGGCGCCGCGCAACCTCATCCGGGCCCGCTCGGCGGCGAGCGCGAAGATCCGCGGGTTCGGCTTGCTGACGCCGGCCTCCTCGGAGATCACCCAGTCGGCGATGTAGCGGTCCAGGCCGGTTCGCCGGATCATGGTGTCCTGCTGCCGCATGGTGCCGTTGCTCACCACGACGGGGACCCAGCCCGCGTCGTCGGCGATCTGCAACGCGCAGGCGACCAGCGGGTCCAGCCGGGTGTGCTCGACCACCCCGTCGTGCAGCGCGTCGACCAGGTCGATGGAGGGGATCCGGAGCTGGTAGCGGTCCCGGATCGCATCGGCCACGTCCCACCGGTTGGTCAATCCGTCCGCGTCGACCGAGACCAGCCAGTCGATGTCGCTCGGCGGAGCCCCGATCTCGGCCAGGAACCCCTCTGCCCAGACACGGAACGGCCCGGCCCGATCGAGCAGGGTGTTGTCCAGATCGAGGAGGAGCAGCGGCACTCGCGAACCCTACGGGAAGTGACCGGTCGAACAACAGTCCCAACATGTAAACAACGATCCCCGCGGGCAGCATCCAAGACGTACGTACGGATTGCATCGCCGCCCGGGGCCTGTCACGATCGATCCGTGCCCAGAGTAAGTCAGGATCAGCTCGACGCCCGTCGGCAGGAGATCCTCAGCGCGGCGCGGGCCTGCTTCGCCCGGCACGGCTACGAGGGCGCCACGGTCCGCCGGCTGGAGGAGGCGACCGGGCTGTCCCGAGGCGCCATCTTCCACCACTTCCGGGACAAGGACTCGCTCTTCCTCGCCGTCGCCGAGGACGACGCCGCCACGATGGTCTCCACCGTCGCCCGCAACGGCCTGGTCCAGGTGATGCGCGACCTGCTCGCCCGGGCGGTCTCGCCGGACACCACCGGCTGGCTCGGCAGCCAGTTGGAGGTCTCCCGCCGGCTGCGGACCGATCCGGCCTTCGCCGAGCGGTGGGCGCAGCGGTCGGCGGCGATCGCGGAGGCGACCCGGGACCGGCTCGCCCGCCAGCGGGCCGCCGGAGTGTTGCGCGACGACGTCCCGATCGACGTCCTCGCCCAGTTCCTGGAGCTGGCCTACGACGGCCTGGTGCTGCACCTGGCGATGGGCCGGCCCGCCGGTGACCTCGGCCCGGTGCTGGACCTGGTCGAGGAGGCGGTCCGCCGCCCGTGATCCGCCAGGTCGTGCGCCCGGCGACCGTGGGTCCGGCGGACCCGCCCGCGTGGCGCCGGTTCGGGCGGTGCGGCAGGATCGACGGCATGGATCTCGGACTGACCGACCGGGTGTACCTGCTCACCGGCGCCTCGAAAGGGCTGGGCCTGGCGACCGCCCGGTGCCTGGTGGCCGACGGCGCCCGGGTGATCATCTCGGCCCGGGACGCCGACCGGGTGGACGCCGTCGTCGAGGAGCTCGGCGCGGACCGGGCGGCCGGACTGGCCGCCGACCTGACCGACCCGGAGACCCCGCAACGGCTCGTCGACGCCGCACGCGACCGCTTCGGCCGGCTGGACGGCGCGTTGATCTCGGTCGGCGGGCCGCCGCCCGGCACCGCAGCCTCGGTCGGCGACGAGCAGTGGCGGGCGTCGTTCGAGACCGTTTTCCTCGGCTCGGTGCGGACCGCCCGGACGGTCGCCGCCGCGCTGCCCGACGGCGGCGCGATCGCCCTGGTGCTCTCCACCTCGGCCCGCAGCCCGGTCGCCGGGCTCGGCATCTCCAACGGGCTGCGTCCGGGGCTCGCCGGCGTATCCAAGGACATGGCCGACGAGTACGGCCCGCGCGGCGTCCGTTTCGTGGGCCTGCTGCCGGGCCGGATCCTGACCGACCGCAACCTCGAACTCTTCGCTGCCAGCGGTGACCCGGACCGGGCCCGGGCCGAGGCGGAGGCGGCGATCCCGCTGCGCCGGATCGGCGATCCGACGGAGTTCGGCCGGGTGGCCGCGTTCGTCCTCTCCCCCGCCGCCGGCTACCTGACCGGGCTGACCATCCCGGTCGACGGCGGCGCCACCCGGGGACTCTGAGCCCGGTGACCGGCCCCGATCCGGCTATGACGGCTGGGCTACCGACGACTCGACGACCGGCGGCCGGGCTACCGACAACGGGGCGGCCGACGCCGGCGCAGGTGGCCGCCGCTGCCGGCCGGACCATTCCGGACCTCATCGCGCCCGGTCTGCGGGTGCTCTTCTGCGGCATCAACCCCGGGCTCTACTCGGCTGCCACCGGGCACCACTTCGCCCGTCCCGGCAACCGGTTCTGGCCGGCGCTGCACCGGGCCGGGTTCACCCCGCACCAGGTCCGGCCGGCCGACCAGGCCGACCTGCTCACCCATGGGCTGGGCATCACCAATCTGGTCGCCCGGAGCACCGCCCGGGCCGACGAACTGACCGATGACGAGCTGCTGGCCGGCGGGCGGGAGCTGACGGCCAAGGTCCGGCGGTATCGGCCGGAGTGGGTCGCGGTGGTCGGGGTGACCGCGTACCGGACGGCGTTCGGCCGGCGGCAGGCGGTGGTGGGCCGGCAGACCGGCGGGCTCGCCGGCGCCGGGCTCTGGGTGCTGCCGAACCCCAGCGGCCTGAACGCCCACTACACCGCGGACACCCTGGCCGCCGCCTTCGCCGCGCTGCGGATCGCCGTCAGGGCTGCTGGTAGTCGCGGCTCGGCACGGTGACCACCGGCTCCGGGCCGACGGCGTCCACGAACGGGCGCGGCGAGTCGGCGACCGCGAACTGGGTGCGGTAGAGCTCGGCGTAGAGGCCGCCGACCGCGACCAGCTCCTCGTGCCGACCGCGCTCCACGATCCGACCCCGGTCGAGCACCAGGATCTGGTCCGCCTCGCGGACGGTGGAGAGGCGGTGCGCGATCACCAACGCGGTCCGGCCGCTGAGCGCGTTGGCCAACGCCCGCTGCACCGCCGCCTCCGACTCGGAGTCCAGGTGCGCGGTCGCCTCGTCCAGGATGACGATTGACGGCGCCTTGAGCAGCAGCCGGGCGATGGCGATGCGCTGCTTCTCCCCGCCGGAGAAGCGGTAGCCACGCTCACCGACCGCCGTGTTCAGCCCGTCCGGCAGCGACCGGATCAGCTCCTCCACCTGGGCGCCGCGCAGCGCGGCCCAGAGATCGTCGTCGGTCGCGTCGGGCCGGGCGTACCGCAGGTTTTCCGCGATGCTCTCGTGGAACAGGTGGGAATCCTGGGTGACCACACCGATCTCGTCGCGCAGTGACTGCAGGTCGGCGTCGCGCACGTCGACGCCGCCGACCCGGACCGCGCCCTCGGTCACGTCGTAGATCCGGGAGACCAGCATCGAGGTGGTCGTCTTGCCCGCGCCGGACGGCCCGACCAGGGCCACCATCTGCCCCGGCTCGACGGTGAAGGAGACCCCGCGCAGCACCGGCTCGGCGGCGGTCCGGTCCAGGGTCGCCACGTCCTCCAGCGAGGCCAGCGACACCTCCGCCGCCGTCGGGTAGCGGAAGTGCACGTCGTCGAACTCCAACCGGCCGGCGCCGCGCGGCACGGCGACCGGCGCGGCCGGCTCCTCGATGGAGGGACGCAGGTCGAGCACCTCGAAGACCCGGTCGAAGGAGACCAGCGCGCTCATCACGTCGACCCGCACGTTCGACAGCGCGGTGAGCGGTCCGTAGAGCCGGGTCAGCAGCAGCGCCAGGGTGACCACGGTGCCGGCGCTGACCTGCCCGGTCACCGCCAGCCAGCCGCCGAGGCCGTAGGTGAGGGCCTGGGCCAGGGAGGCGACCAGCAGCATCGCCACGAAGAAGGTCCGGGAGTACATCGCCGACTGGATGCCGATGTCGCGGACCCGCTCGGCCCGCTGCTCGAACCGCCGCGCCTCGGCGTCGGGCCGGCCGAAGAGCTTGACCAGCAGCGCGCCGGCCACCCCGAACCGCTCGGTCATGGTGGCGTTCATCTTGGCGTCCAGGTCGTACGACTCGCGGGTGATCTCCGCCAACCGTTTGCCGACCCGCCGGGCCGGAATGATGAAGATCGGCAGGAGAACCAGGGAGAGCGCCGTGATCTGCCAGGAGAGGGTGAACATCACCGCCGCGGTGAGCACCAGCTGGATGACGTTGCTGACCACCCCGGACAGGGTCGAGGTGAAGGCCCGCTGGGCGCCCTGCACGTCGTTGTTCAACCGGCTGACCAGCGCACCGGTCTGGGTACGGGTGAAGAACTGGACCGGCATCCGCTGCACGTGGTCGTAGACCCGGGTCCGCAGGTCGAGGATGATCCCCTCCCCGATCCGGGCCGAGTACCAGCGCTGGACCAGGGAGAGCAGCGCGTCGGCGACGGCCAGGGCGGCGATGAACCAGGCGATCCGGACCACCGTGCCGCCCGCTCCCGGGCCGCCCCGGGTGATCGCGTTGATCACGTCGCCGGCGAGGACCGGCGTCGCCACGCCGATCACCGCGGCCAGCACCACGGTGAGCAGGAAGACCGCGATGTCGCGCCGGTACGGGCGGGCGAAACCCAGGATGCGCCGGCTGGTGCCGCTGCGGACCCGGTGCGAGCCGAGCTCGTCCTGGTTGCGCATGGCGCGCAGCATGCTCCAGCTGGCCATTCCGCCGCCGCCCATCGGGTTGGTCACCCGCCACCTCCATCGCGTCGCCGGACCGTCACCTGTTCATTCTCCGGACGCCTGTGACAACCAGCCGCTGGGCAGCCGAATCGAACGGGCGCGGAGCGCCGGGAGAGGCCCTCGGCGGGCACGACCGGAAAGACACCCGGCACAACCACCGGGAAAGCCCAGATCTTCCCCGCGGTCCTTACCGGGGGCGGCCGGGCTACTCGCCGAGACCCGCCAGATCGCGCAGCCGGCGGGTCTGCGCCTCCCGCTCGGCCCGCTGCTGCTCGGCACTCGATCGGCCGGCGGCGCCGGCCAGCAGTGCCTTGATCTCCACCACCGCGTCGCGGTTACCGGCGAGGACGGCCGCGACCAGATCGGCCACGGCGGCGTCCAGTTCGCCCGGCGCGACCACCGCGGTGGCCAGCCCGAGCCGGTACGCCTCGGCGGCGTCCAGCCGCCGGCCGGTGACGCAGATCTCCAGCGCCCGGGCGTAGCCGACCAGCTCCACGAGCCGACCGGTGCCGGCCAGGTCGGGCACCAGGCCCAGCGTCACCTCGGCCATCGACAGGGTGGCGGAGTCGGCCAGGACCCGCAGGTCACAGGCGAGCGCCAACTGGAACCCGGCGCCGATGGCATGGCCCTGCACGGCGGCGACCGAGATCAGGTCCGGCCGGTGCAGCCAGGTGAAGGCCGCCTGGAACTCGGCGATCCGGTCGGCGCACTCGGCCGGCGGCAACCGGGTCAGCTCGGCGACCGAGCCCGGGCCGGTGCCGGCCGCCACGGCTCGGTCGAGCCCGGCGGAGAAGGCCCGGCCCTCGCCGCGGACGACCACGACCCGCACGTCGCCGGGGAGGTCGCGGGCGAAGTCGCGCATCGCCAACCACATCTGGGGGGTCTGCGCGTTGAGCACGTCGGGCCGGCACAACGTCACTGTCGCGACCGGCCCGTCGCGATCCAACCGCACGCCGACGGGTTCGGTCACCACAGGTTCCGGCGGCGGGTGAGGGCGGAGCGACCTGATGAGCGGGTCACGCCTTCTTGCGGCGGCGGGCGCCACCGCGTTGACGCAACTGGACGCCGGACTCGGTGAGCACCCGGTGGATGAACCCGTACGAACGGCCGGTCGAGGCCGCCAGGGCACGGATGCTCTCGCCGGAGGTGTACCGCTTGACCAGGTCCTTGGCGAGCGTCTGGCGCTCGGCTCCGACGATCCGGCGACCCTTCTCAGTGCTGGTGGCTGTGCCGGTGGCTGCCATGTTGATTCCTCACGTCCCAGACTGTGCGGTTCGATACGGTCCCACCTATTAGACCGCCTCGAACGATCATGCGCTAGATATCAACTCATCGCCAACCGACACGCACAGCGCTGTCGACTTCCCGATCGAGTGATTGCGGAGAATCAGGCGAGCTCCACGAGTTCCAGCAGATCATCACTCCACGCGTCCTCGTCGCCGTCGGGCAGCAATATGGCGCGATCCGGCTTGAGGGCCAGCACCGCGCCGGGATCGTGGGTGACCAGGACGATCGCGCCGGGGTACCGGGCGATCGCGTCCAGGACCTGCTCACGACTGACCGGATCCAGGTTGTTGGTCGGCTCGTCGAGCAGCAGGACGTTGGCACCGGAACAGACCAGGGTGGCAAGTGCCAGTCGGGTCTTCTCGCCACCGGAGAGCACCCCGGCCGGCTTGTCGACATCGTCACCGGAGAACAGAAAGGCGCCCAGAATTCGGCGCAGTTCAGTATCCGACTGCTCAATTGCGGCGCTGCGCATGTGGTCGAGGACGCTACGATCCACATCCAGCGTCTCGTGCTCCTGCGCGTAGTAACCCAGCCGCAGCCCATGGCCCGGACGGACCTCGCCGGTGTCCGGCGGTAGTAGACCACCGAGAATGCGCAGCAACGTGGTCTTGCCGGCCCCGTTGAGGCCGAGAATCGCCACTCGGGAGCCGCGATCCACCGCGACGTTGACGTCGGTGAAGATCTCCAGCGACCCGTACGACTTGGAGAGCCCGTCGGCGGTCAGCGGGGTCTTGCCGCACGGTGCCGGGCTCGGGAACCGCACCTTGGCGACCTTGTCCGCGACCCGGGTCTCGTCCAACCCGGACAGCAGCCGCTCGGCCCGGCGGGCCATGTTCTGCGCCGCGACCGTCTTGGTCGCCTTGGCCCGCATCTTGTCCGCCTGGGTTAGCAGCGCGCCGGCCTTCTTCTCGGCGTTGGCCCGTTCCCGGCGCCGCCGCCGCTCGTCGGTCTCCCGCTGCTCCTGGTACGCCTTCCAGCCGACGTTGTAGACGTCGACCACCGACCGGGTGGCGTCCAGGAACCAGACCTTGTTGACCACGGCCTCCAGCAGGGCCGCGTCGTGGCTGATCACGATGAGCCCGCCCTTGTGCCCGGCGAGGAACCCGCGTAGCCAGGTGATCGAGTCGGCGTCCAGGTGGTTCGTCGGCTCGTCCAGCAGCAGCGTCCCGCCGCCGCCCTCGGCGGCGTCCCGGAACAGGATCCGGGCCAGCTCGATCCGGCGGCGCTGGCCGCCGGAGAGGGTGCCGATGGTCTGGGTGAGCACCCGGTCCGGCAGCCCGAGGTTGGCGCAGATCCGGGCCGCCTCGGCCTCGGCCGCGTAGCCGCCCAGCGAGGCGAACTGGTCCTCCAGGGCGCCGTAGCGGCGGACCAGCCGGTCGTCGCCGCTCTCGCTGGCCAGCCGCTCCTCGATCTCCTTCATCTGCGCCATCAGCCGGTCCAGGCCGCGGGCCGAGAGCACCCGGTCCCGGGCGGTGGTGCCCAGGTCTCCGGTCCGGGGGTCCTGCGGCAGGTAGCCCACGGCGCTGCGGCGCTCGATCTGCCCCGCGTAGGGCTGGCCCTCGCCGGCCAGCACCTTGAGCGTGGTGGTCTTGCCGGCCCCGTTGCGACCGACCAGCCCGATCCGGTCGCCGGGCTGCACCCGCAGGGTGGTGTCGGACAGCAGGATCCGGGCGCCGGCGCGCAGTTCCAGGCCGGTTGCGGTGATCATCTCGTGGGACTCGCTCTCGGGGTCGAAGGCTGACTCAGGGCACACGGAACGGCCGGCGGGCTCGGGGCCCGTCGGCGCGGGGCGGTTCAGCCTTCGCAGCGCAGCACGCCGACAAGTGTACCGGGCGGGGCGGGACCGGCCGGCACGGATTACCAATCAAGATCATCGGGTATCGACTGGCCGTCACCAGACAGGAACTGGCCGCCGGAGAACCGGCCCGCTGACCGATCGGGGTCGTGATGGAGCTCAACGAGAACGCGCGCATCGACACCAGTCAGATTTCCGACCGTCGCGGCTCGGGCGGTGGCGGCCTGGGCGGGCTGCCGATCCCGGGCGGTGGCGGCGGCCTGGCGGGGATCATCGTCACGCTGCTGGCGCTGCTGGTCGGCGGTGGGTTCGGTCTCAACGCGATGACCGGCGGCGGGTCGGAGCAGGGTGACAACGCGGCGCTGGAGCAGCGCTGCGCGGCCGACGACGCGCTCAGCCAGCTCGACTGCCGCAACACGCTCTACGTCAACTCCATCCAGGCCTGGTGGCGGACCGCGCTGCCGGAGCACTTCGGCGAGCAGTACCAGCAGACCGATACGGTCTTCTTCGAGCAGGCGGTCAGCACCGGCTGCGGGCAGGCCGACTCCGGCGTCGGTCCGTTCTACTGCCCGGCCGACCGGCAGGTCTACATCGACCTCTCCTTCTACCAGGTGCTGGCTGACCAGCTCGGCGCCAGCGGGGAATTCGCCCAGCCGTACGTGCTGGCCCACGAGTACGGCCACCACGTGCAGACCCTGCTCGGCACCGAGGCGCAGGTCCGCCGGCAGCAGGAGCGCGACCCGGGCGCCGCCAACGAGCTGTCGGTGATGATGGAGCTGCAGGCCGACTGCTACGCGGGCGCGTGGGCGAAGAACGCCACCGGCACCGCCGACGAGGCCGGCCAGAAGATCTTCACCAGCATCACCGAGCAGGACATCCGGGAGGGGCTGGACACCGCCGCCGCGATCGGCGACGACACCATCCAGGAACGCTCGGGTGGCCAGATCGACGAATCGAAGTTCACCCACGGCAGCGCCGAGCAGCGGCAGGAGTGGTTCAAGCGGGGTTACGACGGCGGCGACCCGACCGCCTGCGACACCTTCGGCTCCGCGCTCTGACGGCGGCAGCGCAGCACCCCGGCACCTCAGCACCCCAGCAGCGGCTCAGCGACCCGGTTCCGGCCCAGCCGGAGCCGGGTCGCCGCTATCCGTTGGCCGCAGGGCCGCCGGCGGATCGAGACAGCTGAGTCTTTCCATGTCCGGTGGCCGGCGGTTACCATCCAGTATCCGAATACTCCTCATGTAATCGGATGCCCGCCGATCTCCACCGCCCCCGGAGGATCGCCATGGCCCACCCCCGCATCGCCGGCCTCTGCGTGGCCGCCCTCCTGATCGGCTCCCCCGCCGTCGTCGCCGGACCAGCCGCCGCCGCGCCGCAGCCGGCGACCCCGGCCGGCCCGGCGGCGGCACCGGCCGTGAACGCCCTCACCCCGAGTGCCTTCGCCGCGAACGACTACTGCCTGGGCGAGTGCTCGGACATCCTGCCGCCCGGCCAGAACGGCAACGCCACCCTGGTCGAGGTCCTCGCCAACCAGGCGTTCGGCACCCTGCCCCGGCACTCCGGCGACCAGCTCGGCCGCTACGCCGACCTCGTCTACGGCTACGCCGGCCTGCGCCCCGACCAGCTCGACACGTTCTTCAACGACGCCTCCTTCGGGGTGTTGCCCGGCCAGGCCGAGCGCGACTACTCGCCCCGGTCGGACGTGCGGATCGTGCGGGACCGGGCCACCGGGACACCGCACATCACCGGCACCACCCGGGCCGGCACCATGTACGGGGCCGGCTACGCCGGCGCCGAGGACCGGCTGTTCACGATGGACCTGCTGCGGCACGTCGGCCGGGGCACGCTCACCCCGTTCGCCGGCGGAGCGCCCGGCAACCGGGCGCTGGAGCAGAGCGTCTGGCGGACCTCGCCGTACACCGAGGCCGACCTGCAGGCCCAGGTGGCGGCGCTGCGCGACCAGGGGGCGCGCGGCCAGCAGCTCTACGCCGACGTGCAGGAGTACATCGCCGGCGTCAACGCCTACATCCGCACCTGCATGGCGAACCGGAACTGCCCCGGCGAGTACGTGCTGACCGGTCACCTGGACGCGATCACGAACGCCGGCGGGCCGGAGGAGTTCCAGCTGACCGACCTGATCGCCATCGCCGGCGTGGTCGGTGGCCTGTTCGGCGGCGGGGGCGGCACCGAGATGCAGTCCGCGCTGGTGCGGATCGCCGCCCGGGCGAAGTACGGCACCGCCGAGGGCGACCGGGTCTGGGCCGGGTTCCGCGCCGAGAACGACCCGGAGGCGGTGCTCACCCTGCACGACGGGCAGAGTTTCCCGTACGGCGCGGCCCCGCCGGACGCGGCGAGCGTGGTGCTGCCGGACGCCGGAACGGCCCGGGTGGAACCGGTGGTCACCGACCAGACCGGCTCGGCCACCAGCGCCGCCGGTGGACCCTCGGAGCTGGCCGCGGCGTTGTCCGGGCTCACCGTCACCCCGGCCAGCCGGGGCATGTCGAACGCGGCGGTCGTCTCGGCCGCGCACTCCGCGACCGGCCACCCGATCGCGGTCTTCGGACCGCAGACCGGGTACTTCTCCCCGCAGCTGCTGATGGTCCAGGAGCTGCAGGGGCCGGGGATCAGCGCCCGGGGCGCCGCGTTCGCCGGGCTCAACCTCTACGTGCTGCTCGGTCGCGGCCAGGACTACGCGTGGAGCGCGACCTCGTCCATCCACGACATCACCGACACCTACGCCGTGCCGCTCTGCACCACCGACGGCAGCGCCCCGACGCTGGCCAGCAACCGGTACCTGTACCGGGGCCAGTGCCTGGCGATGGAGGAGCTGTCGCACGTCAACCGCTGGCGGCCGACGGTGGCCGACGGCACCGCCGCCGGGTCGTACCGGATGGTGGCCTGGCGGACCAACCTCGGTCTGGTCGGCTGGCGGGCGACGGTGGCCGGCCGCCCGCACGCCTTCACCCAGCTCCGGTCCACCTACCGGCACGAGGCCGACTCGGCGATCGGCTTCCAGCTGTTCAACGACCCGGCGGCGATGGGCTCGGCGGCGGACTTCGTCGCCTCGGCGGCGAACGTCGAGTACGCGTTCAACTGGTTCTACGTCAACTCGACCGAGTCGGCGTACTTCAACTCCGGGCTCAACCCGGTCCGGGCCGCGGGCGCGGATCCGAACCTGCCGATGCGGGCCGAGCCGGCGTACGAGTGGCAGGGTTTTGACCCGGCGACGAACACCGCGAGTTACGCCCCGCTGGCCAGCCACCCCCGGTCGGTGGACCAGGACTACTACGTGAGCTGGAACAACAAGGCGGCCCGGGACTTCGGGGCGGCCGACGGCAACTTCAGCTTCGGCGCGGTGCACCGCGGCGACCTGCTGGACCGGCCGCTGCGGACCGCGCTGGCGGCCGGGCAGAAGTTCGACCGGGCCTCGCTGACCGCGCTGGTGCAGCGGGCCGGCCTGACCGATCTGCGCGGCGTCGAGGTGCTCGACGAGCTGATCCGGGTGCTGGCGAGCCAGCCGGTCGGCGACGCCGAGCTGGCCGCCACGGTGGCCCGGCTGACGGCGTGGCGGCAGGCCGGCGCGCTGCGGGTGGAGACCGCCCGGGGTTCGAAGGTCTACCAGCACTCCGAGGCGATCCGGGTGTTCGACGCCTGGTGGCCGCTGCTGGTCGCGGGGATGTTCAAGGCGCCGCTCGGTGCCGACCTGTACCAGGCGCTGGTGAACGCCCTGCAGATCAACGAGTCGCCGTCCGGGCACCAGCGCGGCGACGTGTCGAACCTGCCGAGTTCGGCGAACGAGGCGCAGGCGCACAAGGGATCGTCGTTCCAGTACGGCTGGTGGGGGTACGTGGACAAGGATCTGCGCGCGGTGCTCGGCGACCCGGTCCGGGGCGGCCTCGGCCGGACGTTCTGCGGCGGCGGCGAGCTGGCCGGCTGCCGGCAGGTTCTGCTCGACACGCTGCGCGCGGCGGTGGCGACGCCGGCGAGCCAGGTCTATCCGGGCGACGACACCTGCGCGGCCGGCGACCAGTGGTGCGCCGACGCCATCGTGCAGTCCCCGCTCGGCGGTATCCGGCACGCCACCATCGCCTGGCAGAACCGCCCCACCTACCAGCAGGTGGTCTCGTTCCCGGCGGCCCGCGGCGACGACCTGACCAACCTGGCCGCCGGCCGGCCGGTCACCGCCTCCAGCAGCCAGCTCGGCAACGGCGCCGCCCGGGCGGTGGACGGTGACCTCGGCACGCGGTGGGCGAGTTCCTGGTCGGACAACCAGTCACTCACCGTCGATCTCGGCACGGTCCGGCCGGTCGGTCGGGCGGTGCTGACCTGGGAGGCGGCGTACGCCCGGTCCTACCGGGTGGAGGTCTCCACCGACGGGGTCGGCTGGCGGCCGGTCTGGTCCACCACCGCCGGCGACGGCGGCACCGACAACGTCACGTTCCCGGCCACCCCGGCCCGCTACCTGCGGATGCAGGGCCTGACCCGGGCCACGTCGTACGGCTTCTCGTTGTGGGAGCTGCGGGTGTACGCCCACTGAGGGGCTCAGCCCAGCAGCAGGTGTACCGCGAGGACCGCGATCAGCGCGCTGGACGCCAGCGCGGTGCCGAGCCGGCCGCGGGGACCGGCGAGCAGCCGGCCGACCAGCCGGCCGCCGCCGGCGATCAGCAGTTGCCAGCTCGCCGAGGCGAGAAAGGCGCCGGCCGCGAAGAGGGCCGCGCCCGCCGGGCCGGGTCGGCCCGCGGACTGGCGCCCGATGACGAGGGCCGCGAAGTAGACGATTGTCATCGGGTTGAGCAGGGTGAGCGCGGTGAGCCCGGCGAACGCCCGGCCCGGCCGGTCCAGGCCGGCGGCGGAGCGGGCCGGGGTGGCCGGGTCGCGGTGCCGCCGCCAGGCACCGACGACGGTCCAGACGGCCAGCCCGAGCAGTACCACCGCGGCGATCCGCCGCAGTGGGCCGGCCGCCGGTTCGACGACGCCGGCCAGCGCGGCGCCGCCGGCGACCGCGAGCACCGCGTAGAGGCCGTCCGCGGTGGCCACCCCGAGGGCCGCGGCGGCGCCGACCCGAAATGACGTACGGGCCGCCAGGCCCATGATGAGGATGGCGATCGCGCCCACCGGAATGGCGACACCGTAACCGGCGAGCAGGCCGGCGAGGAAGGCGGCGGACGGCTCGGTCATTGGCGCATCGTGCCGCCGGCTGCGGGCCGACCGCCACCGGTTTAGCCGCCCAGCCGCGGGGGTGCAGCGAAACAATCCGGCAACAAAAGGGCTGGGCACAATTTCATAGAGCCGCCCAAAAGAAACAGAATACGGGAACGTGAGCGATAATCATATCTCTCAACATCTATCTGATTTGGGCCTAGCATCTGTGTCATTCAGCTCCCCCACCCTCGGCCGTCGTGTCACAAGCACGCGACCGAAACCCCCGAAAGGAGGCTGGAGCGATGACACACCTCCGGCCCACCCGGCGCCCCTGGCGCTTCGGACTCGTGGCCACCGCGGCGGTCACCGCCGTGGCGTTCGCCGCCCCGGCGAACGCCGAACCGCCGACCGGGCAGATCCTGCGCGCCGGCGGCGCGACAGCGGTAAGCGGCTCGTACATCGTGGTCTTCTCCGACGCCAAGGTGACCCGCGACGCGGTCGCCGGCAGCGCCCGCAGGCTGGCCAGCAGGCACGGCGGCACCGTCGCCCGGACCTACCGGGACGCGCTACGCGGCTTCGAGGCCCGGCTGACCGAGAAGGCCGCCAAACGGCTCGCCGCCGAACCCGCCGTCAAGTACGTGCAGCAGAACCACACGGTCTCGATCGCCGGCACCCAGACCCCCACCCCCTCCTGGGGCCTGGACCGGATCGACCAGCGGGCCCTGCCGCTGAACAACACCTTCAACTACCCGAACACCGCCACCGGGGTGCGGGCGTACATCATCGACACCGGCATCCGGTTCTCGCACAACGACTTCGGCGGCCGCGCGGTGAGCGGCTTCGACGCCATCGACGGCGGCAGCGCCGACGACGGCAACGGGCACGGCACCCACGTCGCCGGCACGGTCGGCGGCACCGCGTACGGCGTGGCCAAGAACGTCACCCTGGTCGGCGTCCGGGTCCTCAACAACAGCGGCAACGGCACGTACGCGCAGGTCATCGCCGGGATCGACTGGGTGACCGCCGACCACGATCCGGGTGAGTTGGCGGTGGCGAACATGAGCCTCGGGGGCGGCTTCGACCAGGCCGTCAACGACGCCGTCGCCCGCTCCATCGCGGACGGCATCACCTACGGCATCGCCGCCGGCAACTACGGCGCCAACGCCTGCAACTACTCCCCGGCCAGCCTGCCGGCGGCGATCACCGTCGGCGCCACCACCTCGACCGACGCCCGGGCCAGCTACTCCAACGTCGGCACCTGCCTGGACATCTTCGCCCCGGGCAGCGGCATCACCTCGGCCTGGATCGGCGGGGACAGCGCCACCAACACCATCAACGGCACCTCGATGGCCGCCCCGCACGTCACCGGCGCGGCCGCCCTGGCACTGGCCGCCAACCCGGGCTACACCCCGCAGCAGATCCGCGACCTGCTCGTCAACCAGGCCACCGCGAACGCGGTCGGCAACCCCGGTACCGGGTCGCCGAACCGGCTGCTCTACACCGGCGACATCGTGCCACCCACCCAGGACTTCGCCATGGCGGTCACCCCGGCCAGCGGCTCCGTCGACCCCGGCGGCACACTCACCGCCACGGTGAGCACCAGCACGACGGTCGGTGCGGCGCAGCCGGTCACCCTCTCGGTGAGCGGCCTACCGGCGGGCGTCTCGGCGAGCTTCAGCCCGGCCACCGTCACCTCCGGCGGCTCGGCCACCCTCACCCTGACCAGCACCGCCACCGCGGCGCCCGGCAGCTACCCACTGACGATCACCGGAACCGGCACGGTGACCACCCAGACCACCTCGTACGCACTGACCGTCAACGGTCCACCCGGCTGCCAGCAGACCAACGGCACCGACCTGCCGATCGTCGACCTGACCACGGTGGAGAGCAGCCTGACCATCTCCGGCTGCGCCGGGAACGCCAGGGCGGCCAGCACCGTGGAGGTGCACATCGTGCACACCTGGATCGGTGACCTGGTGGTGTCGCTGGTGGCACCGGACGGCTCCGTCTACACCCTGCACAACCGGACCGGCAGCAGCCAGGACAACATCGACCAGACCTACCCCGTCAACCTCTCCAGCGAGGTGGCCAACGGCACCTGGAAGCTGCGCGTCCAGGACGCCGCGTCCCTGGACACCGGATACCTGAACAGCTGGACCCTCAGCCTCTGAACACTGCGTCCCTCGGACCGGTCGGCGCGGGTGGACCCCGCGCCGGCCGGACCGGCCGTACACCGGGACCGCCGCCACGCCGGCCGAACCGGCCGAGCCCGCCAGCGGCGGGCAGGTGGTGACGCCGGCGTCAGACGTTGAAACCGAGGGCGCGGAGCTGGTCCCGGCCCTCGTCGGTGATCTTGTCCGGGCCCCACGGCGGCAGCCAGACCCAGTTGATCCGGATGTCGTCGACCAGCCCGCCACCGGGTCCGGTGGTCAGCGCCTGCCGGGCCTGGTCCTCGATCACGTCGGTCAGCGGACAGGCCGCCGAGGTGAGCGTCATGTCGAGCGTCGCCACGTTGGCGTCATCGACATGCACGCCGTACACCAGGCCCAGGTCCACCACGTTGATGCCCAGCTCGGGGTCGACGACGTCCTTCATCGCCTCCTCGATGTCGGCCACCGCGGCCCGGCCACCGGTCGAAGCGGTTGCGGTCTCCTCGGAACTCATGCCTTCACCTCCGGACTCACGTCCACCCCGGCGCGTGCCGCGGCGTCCTTGAACGCCATCCACGGCAGCAGCGCACACTTGACCCGGGCCGGGTAGCGGGCCACCCCCGCGAACGCCACCCCGTCACCCAGCAGATCCTCGTCCGGCGTCACCTGACCACGCCCGGACATCAACTCGACGAACGCGGCGTGCACCCGGGCCGCGTCACCGGCCCGCCGGCCCGTCAGCAGTTCGTGCAGCACGCTCGCCGACGCCTGGCTGATCGAGCAGCCCAGCCCGTCGTACGAGACGTCGGCCAGCCGGCCGGCGTCGACGGCCACCCGGACCGTCACCTCGTCCCCGCAGGTCGGGTTGACGTGGTGCGCCTCGGCGACCTTGCACCCGGCGCCGGCCGGCTCGCGCAGGCCGCGCCCGTGTGGATGCTTGTAGTGATCCAGGATGATCTCCTGGTAGAGGGATTCGATCTCCATCAGCTGAACACCTTCCGCGCCTGTTCCAGGCCGCGCACCAGCGCGTCGACCTCACCGGTGGTGGTGTACAGGTAGAACGAGGCGCGGGTGGTCGCCGGTACGCCGTACCGGACGCAGACCGGTCGGGCGCAGTGGTGACCGACCCGGACCTGGACCCCCACCGAGTCGAGCACCTGGCCGACGTCGTGCGGATGGATGTCACCGAGCGCGAAGGAGATCGTGCCGCCCCGGCCGACCGGGGTGGTCGGCCCGAAGATCCGCAACCCCGGCACGGTCGCCAGCGCGTCCAACGCGTACGCGGTCAGCTCCTTCTCGTGCCACTGCACCGCCCGCATGTCCAGGCCGGTGAGGTAGTCCACGGCCGCGCCGAGCCCGACCGCCTCGGCGATCGGCGGGGTGCCCGCCTCGAACCGGGCCGGCACCGGGGCGAACGTCGACCCGGCCATGGTGACCGTCTCGATCATCGAACCGCCGCCGAGCACCGGCGGCATCCCGGCCAGCAGCTCGGTCCGTCCCCAGAGCACGCCGATGCCGGTCGGGCCGCACATCTTGTGCCCGGTGAAGACGACGAAGTCCGCGTCCAGATCGACCACGTCGACCGGCAGGTGCGGCACCGACTGCGAGCAGTCCAGCAGCAGCAGCGCCCCCACCTCGCGGACCCGGGCGGTGATCCGGGCGGTGGCGTTCACGGTGCCGAGGATGTTGGACATGTGCACGAGCGAGACCAGCTTCGTCCGCTCGTTCACCAGCTCGTCGAGGTTGGACTCGTCGAGCCGGCCGGCCTCGGTCAGGCCGAACCAGCGCAGCGTGGCGCCGGTCCGCTCGCAGAGCAACTGCCACGGCACGATGTTCGAGTGGTGCTCCATCTCGGAGATCACCACCTCGTCACCGGGGCCGAGCCGGAACCGGGGGTCGGCCGCCGCGCCCGCCGAGGCGTTCGAGAAGCCGTACGCGACCAGGTTTATCGCCTCGGTGGAGTTCTTCGTGAAGACGACCCCGTCCGGGCTGGGCGCGTTGATGAAGGCCGCCACCTTCGCCCGCGCCCCCTCGTACGCCTCGGTCGCCTCGGTGCCGACGGTGTGCACCGAGCGGGACACGTTGCCGTTGTGCCGCTCGTAGTGTTCGCGCAGCGCGTCGAGCACCTGGCGCGGCTTCTGCGAGGTGGCGGCGCTGTCCAGGTAGACCATCGGGTGACCGTTGACCTCGCGGTCCAGGATCGGGAAGTCGGCGCGCACCCGCTGCACGTCGAACCGGGGCACGTCGTCGTACTGCGGCATGCCCTGCGGGATCGCGATGGTCGTCATCGGTGCTCCCGGTCTCAGGCCCGGGCCCCGGCGGCGTACCGCTCGTACCCCTCGGCCTCCAGCTTGTCGGCCAGCTCCGGGCCGCCCTCCTCGACGATCCGGCCGCCGACGAAGACGTGCACGAAGTCCGGCTTGATGTAGCGCAGGATCCGGGTGTAGTGGGTGATCAGCAGCAGGCCGGTCTCGCCGGTGGCGCGGACCCGGTTGACGCCCTCGCTGACCACCCGCAGGGCGTCGATGTCCAGCCCGGAGTCGGTCTCGTCGAGGATCGCCACCTTCGGCTTGAGCAGCTCCAGCTGCACGATCTCGTGCCGCTTCTTCTCGCCGCCGGAGAAGCCCTCGTTGACGTTGCGCTGCGCGAACGCCGGGTCCATCTGCAGCCGCTCCATCGCCCCGCGCAGCTCACCGGCCCAGGTACGCAGCTTCGGCGCCGCGCCGTCGACCGCGGTCTTGGCGGTCCGCAGGAAGTTGGCCACCGAGACGCCGGGCACCTCGACCGGGTACTGCATGGCCAGGAAGAGGCCGGCGCGAGCCCGCTCGTCCACGGTCATCGCCAGCACGTCCTGGTCGTCCAGGGTCACCGAGCCGCCGGTGATCTCGTACTTCGGGTGGCCGGCGACCGAGTAGGCAAGCGTCGACTTGCCCGAGCCGTTCGGCCCCATGATGGCGTGCGTCTCGCCCGCCCGCACGGTCAGGTCGACCCCGGCCAGGATCGGCTTGAGCTCCCCCTCGGGCAGCCTGACCGACACCTGCAGGTCACGAATCTCCAGAACGCTCATGGTGCGGTTACTCCATTACTCGGCATCGGGCGGCCGTCGGTGTCAACGGAAAGATGGATGTCGCCGTCGCGGACCTCGACGGGATAGACCGGTACGGGCTCGGTGGCGGGCAGCCCGGTGGGCTCGCCGGTCCGCAGGTCGAAGCGGGAGCCGTGCAGCCAGCACTCGATGGTGCAGCCGTCCACCTCGCCCTCGGAGAGCGCGATCGCGGCGTGTGAACACTCGTCGCGGATGGCGTAGAAGGCGCCGTCGTCGGCGTGCACGACGGCGATCTCGACGCCGGCGACCTCGGCCCGCACCACGCCGCCCTTCGGCACGTCGTCGGTGCCGCAGATCCGGACCATCAGGCCGCCGCCTTCCCGGTGCCGGCCGCGCCCGCCTCGCTGGCCGCGAGTCGCGCCTCGATCGCCGAGCCGAGCCGCTCGCGCAGCTCCTCGACCGGGATCTTGTTGATCATTTCGGCGAAGAAGCCGCGGACCACCAGCCGGCGCGCCTCGGACTCCGGGATGCCCCGGGCCATCAGGTAGAAGAGCTGCTCGTCGTCGAAGCGACCGGTCGCGCTGGCGTGGCCGGCGCCGGCCACCTCGCCGGTCTCGATCTCCAGGTTCGGCACCGAGTCGGCCCGCGCGCCGTCGGTCAGCAGCAGGTTCCGATTGATCTCGTAGGTGTCGGTGCCGGTCGCCTCGGCCCGGATCACCACGTCGCCGACCCAGACGGTGTGCGCGTTGTCGCCCTGCAGGGCGCCCCGGTAGCCGACGTAGCTGCGGCAGTCCGGCACCGAGTGGTCCACCAGCTGGCGGTGCTCCAGGTGCTGGCCGGCGTCGGCGAAGTAGAGCCCGTACAGCTCGGCCTCGCCACCGCGGCCGGTGTACTCGACGCTCGTGTACTGCCGGACCAGGTCCCCGCCGAGGGTCACCTGGACGTGGCTGACCTTCGCGTCCCGGCCGAGCCGGATCTTCAGGTGCTGGGCCTGGACCGCGTCGGGCGCCCAGTCGGCGACCGTGACCAGGGTGAGCCGCGCGCCGTCGGCAACCGCCACCTCGACGTTGTCGGCGAGGGTGACCGGACCGGTCTGCTCCAGCACCAGGGTGACCTCGGCGAACCGGCCCACCTCGAGGTAGGTGTGCCCGTACGACGGCGCCCCGGCGCCGAGCCCGACCACCCGCACGGAGACCGGGTGCTCCGGGCGGGTCTCCGGCGCCACCGCGAGAAGCGTCGCGTCGGCCGCCGCCCCGTGGGCCAGCGCGCTGATCCGGTCGAACGGCGTGAGCACGCCGCCGAGCCGCGGGTCGTCGCGGCCGATCCGGGTCAGGCTGACCCCGTCGGGCAGCGCGTCGACGTCGTGCCGTACCCCCGGGCCGTCCCCGACCGGGGTGTCGGCGGTCAGCTCCCGCAACCGCTTGAGCGGGGTGAACCGCCACTCCTCCTCCAGGCCGGTGAGGGCCGGGAAGTCGGCGACGTGGTACGAGCGCAGCGCCTGGGACTTGGTCGTGGGCGGCGCGAAAGCCTGTGTGGTCATCTCTTCCTTGGTCTTCGTCTCGCGGGGCGGCAACCGGGGCAGGTCGGCGGTCAGCCGACCGCGCCCTCCATCTGCAGCTCGATCAGCCGGTTCAGCTCCAGGGCGTACTCCATCGGCAGTTCCTTGGCGATCGGCTCGATGAAGCCCCGCACGATCATCGCCATCGCCTCGTCCTCGCTCAGGCCCCGGCTCATCAGGTAGAAGAGCTGGTCGTCGCTGACCTTGGAGACGGTCGCCTCGTGCCCCATCGACACGTCGTCCTCGCGGATGTCGACGTACGGGTAGGTGTCCGACCGGGAGATGGTGTCGACCAGCAGCGCGTCGCACTTGACCGTGGAGCGGCTGTGGTGCGAACCCTCCAGGACCTGGATCAGACCCCGGTACGAGGTGCGACCGCCGCCCCGGGCGATCGACTTCGACACGATCGTGCTGGAGGTGTGCGGCGCGGCGTGCACCATCTTGGCGCCGGCGTCCTGGTGCTGCCCCTCGCCGGCCATCGCCACCGAGAGCACCTCGCCCTTGGCGTGCTCGCCGGTCATGTAGACCGCCGGGTACTTCATGGTCACCTTGGAGCCGATGTTGCCGTCGATCCACTCCATGGTCCCGCCCTCGTGGCAGACCGCCCGCTTGGTGACCAGGTTGTAGACGTTGTTCGACCAGTTCTGGATGGTGGTGTACCGGCACCGGGCGTTCTTCTTGACGACGATCTCCACGACCGCGCTGTGCAGCGAGTCGGAGGAGTAGATCGGCGCGGTGCAGCCCTCGACGTAGTGCACGTAGGCGCCCTCGTCGACGATGATCAACGTCCGCTCGAACTGGCCCATGTTCTCGGTGTTGATCCGGAAGTACGCCTGCAGCGGGATCTCCACGTGCACGCCCTTCGGCACGTAGATGAACGAGCCGCCGGACCAGACGGAGGTGTTCAGGGCGGCGAACTTGTTGTCGCCGACCGGGATCACCGTGCCGAAGTACTCCTTGAAGATCTCCTCGTGCTCCTTGAGCGCGGTGTCCGTGTCCAGGAAGAGCACGCCCTGCTCCTCAAGATCCTCGCGGATCTTGTGGTAGACGACCTCGGACTCGTACTGCGCGGCCACGCCGGCGATCAGGCGCTGCTTCTCGGCCTCCGGGATGCCCAGCCGGTCGTAGGTGTTCCTGATCTCCTCGGGCAGGTCCTCCCAGCTGGCGGCCTGCTTCTCGGTGGAGCGGACGAAGTACTTGATGTTGTCGAAGTCGATCCCGGTGAGGTCGGCACCCCAGGCCGGCATCGGCTTGCGCCCGAACAGCCGCAGGCCCTTCAGCCGCAGGTCGAGCATCCAGGCCGGCTCGTTCTTCTTGGCCGAGATGTCGCGGACCACCGCCTCGTTGAGGCCGCGCTGGGCGGCCGCACCGGCAACGTCGCGGTCGGCCCAGCCGTACTCGTAGCGCCCCAGGGCGGCGAGGTGCTCCTCCTGGGTGACGGGCTGGACGATCTGCTCGGTCATCTATCTGTCCTCACAGTGGTGACTGTCTTACCGGAACGCGCGGCCTGCGCCGGGATGTGCGTGGTGCACACCCCGTCGCCGTGCGCGATGGTGGCCAGGCGCTGCACGTGGGTGCCGATCAGGCGGGAGATGACCGCGGTCTCGGCCTCGCACAGCTGGGGAAACTCGGCGGCCACGTGCGCCACCGGGCAGTGGTGCTGGCAGAGCTGCCCGCCGGAGGCGATCGTGGACGCGTTGGCAGCGTAGCCTTCGGCGGTGAGCGCGCCGGCAAGAGCCTCGGCGCGGGCCATCGGCTCGTCGCCGGCGCCCTCCATCGCCTCGCGGCACCGGGCCTCCAGGGCGGCCACCTGCTCGGCCGCGAACTCGGCGACCTCGTGCTCGCCGCCCCGCCGGTGAATCCAGCGCAGCGCGGCGGTGGCCATCCCGTCGTAGGTGTGGGTACCGCACCGGCCGCGGGCCGAGTCGGTGAGCAGGAAGACCCGGGCCGGCCGGCCGCGGCCGCGGTGCCCGCGGGCCGAGCGCTCCCGGGAGACCACGTCGCCGTCGGCGAGCATCGCGTCGAGGTGCCGGCGGATCGCGGCCGGGCTCAGGCCCAGCGCCGCGCCGAGCTCGGCGGCGGTCGCCGAGCCGTGGGCCAGCAGCAGTTGGGTGACCCGGTCCCGGGTCCGCCCGTCGTGAGCCGGCGCGGACATGGCGACACCGGCGACCGGACCGGTCACCGGGTCAGGCTCGGAGAGCACTGCCATGTTTTTCACTACGCCCACGTTACGTATTTCCCGGGCCGCCCGCAAACCGCCGCCCTGGTGATCCGGACCACCGGTCAGCGACCGGACCGACCGTTGTGATCGTGTCTACCCGTACCATGACGGCCGTGAGCCGATTCGGCCGATTTTCGAGTGAAACCGTCCTACGCCGGGTGGCGCTCGCCTCCGTGGTGGCGAACGTGCTCATCGTCGGCACCGGCGGGGCGGTCCGGTTGACCGGCTCCGGGCTGGGCTGCCCCACCTGGCCCCGGTGCACCGAGGAGTCGTACCGGAACACCCCGGAGATGGGCATCTACGGGGCGATCGAGTTCGGCAACCGGCTGCTCACCTTCGCGGTCGGCGCGATCGCGCTGGCCGGGCTGGTCGCCGCGCTGCTGCAGCGGCCGCGCCGACGGCCGCTGGTGCTGCTCGCCGGCGCCGTGCTGTTCGGCATCCCGCTGCAGGCGATCATCGGCGGGATCACCGTGCTGACCAACCTCAACCCGTGGGTGGTCGGCCTGCACTTCCTGGCCTCGATGGTGGTCATCGCGGCGGCGTACGCGTTCTGGCGCCGCACCGGGGAGCCGGACGGGCCGGTCCGGCTGGTGGTGCCCGGCCCGGCCCGCGCCCTGGCCTGGCTGATCACGGCGGTCAGCGCCGTGGTGCTGGTGCTCGGCACCTTCGTCACCGGCAGCGGCCCGCACGCCGGGGACCACGGCGCGGCCCGCAACGGGCTGGATCCGGAGACCATCTCCCAGCTGCACGCCGACTCGGTCTTCCTGCTGGTGGGGCTCTCGGTCGGCCTCTGGTACGCGCTGCGCGCGGTGGGTGCCCCGCCGGCCGCCGTCCGGGCCGCCGGGGTGCTGATCGTCGTCGAGCTGGCGCAGGGGCTGATCGGGTTCGTCCAGGCCCTGACCGGGCTGCCGGTGCTCGCCGTGGGCGCGCACATGGTCGGCTCCTGCCTGGTCCTGCTGGCCGTCCTGCACGCCCTCTACGCCACCCGGGTCCGCACCCCGCGGCACCGCGACCCGGATGCCGGAGTCGCTCCCGATGCCGGGAGCGCACCGGCGCCCGCCGGCGAGACCGGCCAGGCCGGCCACCCGCCCGTCGCCGTCCTCGGCTGACTGGCGGCACGGACCGGGCGACGCAGCCGGTCCGCGGCGCGGCGGCCGGGGGCAGCGCCCGGGACGGCGCCGGTGGTCAGCCGGCGTGGGTCCGCAGGCGTGCGGCGATGGCCTCGGCGAACCGCTGCGGCGCGCCGGGGGCGTACCCCAGGAAGAGGGACGGCTCGGTCAGCTCCAGCTCACTGACCAGCGGTAGCCCGTCCGACCCGGGGATCAGGTCGACCCGGGCGTAGAGCAGCCGGTCGGGGCCGCCGGGCACGGCCGCGAGCGCCCGCCGGGCGACGGCCACCTGCTCCAGTTCCGGGGTGCGCGCGGTGATCCGCTCCGGCCGGTAGAGACCGGGTGTGCCGTCGTCGGGGCCGGTGAGCATCGCGTCCTTGCGGATGGCG
Organism: Solwaraspora sp. WMMD1047; assembly: GCF_029626155.1. Lineage (NCBI taxonomy): Bacteria > Bacillati > Actinomycetota > Actinomycetes > Micromonosporales > Micromonosporaceae > Solwaraspora > Solwaraspora sp. WMMD1047. The sequence goes on from NZ_JARUBL010000001.1 coordinate 4,801,074, forward strand.
TGGCTGAACTCCAGCCCGTCCGGGCCGGCGAAGAAGAGCAGCGCGGTCTCCCCGACGCTGTCCACGGCCGGCAGGTAGGGCTGCACCATGACCGGGCGACCGGCCGCCAGCAGCCGGTCGACGTGGGCGGCGGCGAGCCAGCGGTGCTCCGGGTCGGTGAGCTGGTAGCGGCCGATGTCGACGCTGCCGGCCCCGATCGTGGGCTTGATGACGTACTCGCCGTCGGTCGGCGGGTCCCAGCGGTCGGCCGGCGTGAGCCAGCTGGTCGGCACCACCGCCCGGCCGGCCTCGGCCAGGCCGGCGAGGTACCGCTTGTCGGTGTTCCACTCGACGACGTCGGCGGGGTTGGCCAGCTGGGGAACGGTTCCGGCCCAGGCCACGAACTCGTCGCGGCGGCCGGTGTAGTCCCAGGGCGAGCGGAGCACGGCCAGCCCGAAGGCGGACCAGTCGACGTCGGGGGCGTCCCAGACCACCGGCTCGGCGGCGACGCCGAGGGCGGCCAGCGGCGCGAGCAGCAGCCGGTCGTCGTCGTCGAGGTCGGGCAGCGTGGCGCAGGTGATGAGAGCGGCCCGGGATTCCTCCCGGGCCGCTACGTGGTCAACTGACAATGCTCAACGGGCCATCGTGCGCCGGGCCATCGACCGCCAGAGGTCGTTGCTCGGGCGCATCTGGTCCATCAGCTCGCGCTCCCATTCGTTCTCCACATCAACCCCCGCCAGGGAGCAGGCCAGCCGCGCGACGTCCGTACCGTCCGCGAACTGGTCGCCCCACGCACCGTCCCCCCCGACGAGAACGATCCGCGCCCCCCGCTTGCCGACGTACTCGATGACCGCCTTCGCGCCCCCGTGCCCGGCGGCGAACGACTTGATGCCGGCGACCAGCTCGCTCGGGGCCTCGGTGACCACGGTCTGCTCGGCCGTCAGCGTCGTATCGGAACCATCTGCCATAACGCGCACTCTAGGCATGGATGCCTGGTCGACACGGTCAAGTGTCGACAATTTGTGATGCCAATTACCTGGGTGTTTAAGGGGAACCACAGGCGTTTCAGGTCCAAATTTCGCGTTATAGACCCCTATGCTAACCAGACATTAAGTCCCAAATCGGACGGACAGTTGGACAACGCACAGTGCGCTTTCGACGCTCGGATCTACCTCGAAGAGCGACGAAACGGATCTACAGGCATGTATCAGACAAGCGCGTCGAGCGCGACGGCGAGGAACAGGATCGTCAGGTAGGTGGTCGACCAGTGGAACAGCCGCATCGGCTGCACCGGCTCGCCCCGGCCGGCCCGCGCCCGCAGCCGGTGCGCCTCCAGCACGAAGATCGCCCCGACCACCACGGCCGTGACCCCGTAGATGGCGCTCATCCCCAGCGGCCAGACCAGCAGCGACGCGCCCACGGTCAGCCAGGAGAAGAGCACGATCTCCAGGTTGACCCGGCGCGGCGAGGCGACCACCGGAAGCATCGGGATGGCGGCCCGCGCATAGTCGTCCTTGTACTTGATGGCCAACGCGTAGAAATGCGGCAGCTGCCAGAAGAAGACCACCGCGAACAGCGCCCAGGCCAACGGCGACAGGCCGCCGGTCACCGCGGCCCAGCCGATCAGCACCGGCGCGGACCCGCAGATGCCGCCCCAGAAGGTGTTCTGCGGCGTGCTCCGCTTGAGCCACATCGTGTAGACCACGTCGTAGTAGACGATCGCCGCCAGGGTCAGCCCGGTGGCGAGCCAGTTCGTGAACGCCGCCATCAGCGCCAGCGAGATCGCGCCGAGGACCAGACCGAACAGCAGCGCGCTGCGCGGCGCCACGGTGTGGGCCGGCAGCGGACGGCGCCGGGTCCGGCGCATCAACTGGTCGATGTCCCGGTCGATGTAGCAGTTCAGCGCGTTCGCCGCACCGGCGGCCAGCGAACCGCCGACGAGCACCACCAGGACCAGACCGAACGACGGCAGCCCGCCGGCCGCCACCATCATCGTCGGCACCGTGGTGACCAACAGCAGCTCGACGATCCGCGGCTTGGTCAACGACAGGTAGGCCCGCAGCACCGCGCCGACGTCCCCCGCCGCCCGATGGGCCGGCACCGAGGCATCAGGCCCCGCCGGCGGCGGCACCGTGGCGTCCGGCCCGGCCGGCAGCGACCCGCTGGCGCCGGGACGGTCGGTGATCATGCTCACGGATTGCCACCTTCCGGCGTCGACGCAGGAGACCAGGCGCACGACCCTCGGACCGGTCACGGCGCCGACGACAGCCTACGCGGCGTGATCTGCGCTGCCCGGGCGGGCCGGCAAGGGTGCGACCGGTCACACCCCGTGACGGTTGAACGGAACTGATCATCCGTACGTCCGCAATGGCATGCGGAGGATCCGTCCGCGTACGTTTAGGACCGCTCGATAGGGTCATCAGTGAGGGTTCCGCCGATCCGCCGAGGAGCACACCATCGTGGCTGCCAACCGATCCGAGCACGACTCGCTGAACTGGTCCGACCTCGACCGCCGGGCAATCGACACCGCCCGGGTCCTGGCCATGGACGCCGTGGAGAAATCCGGCAACGGCCATCCGGGTACGGCGATGAGCCTGGCGCCAGCGGCGTACCTGCTGTTCAACCGCGTGATGAGGCACGACCCGACCGCGCCGGACTGGCCGGGTCGGGACCGCTTCGTGCTGTCGGCCGGGCACTCCAGCCTGACCCTGTACGTGCAGCTCTTCCTCTCCGGCTATCCGCTCTCCCTGGCCGACCTGCAGTCGCTGCGGCAGTGGGGCTCGCAGACCCCGGGCCACCCCGAGCACGGCCACACCCCCGGGGTGGAGACCACCACCGGGCCGCTCGGCCAGGGCCTGGGCAACGCGGTCGGGATGGCGATGGCGGCCCGCCGGGAGCGCGGCCTGCTCGACCCGGACGCCAAGCCCGGCCGGTCGGTCTTCGACCACCAGATCTGGTGCATCGCCTCGGACGGCGACATCGAGGAGGGGATCAGCCACGAGGCCAGCGCGCTCGCCGGTCACCAGCAGCTCGGCAACCTGACCCTGATCTACGACGACAACGAGATCTCGATCGAGGACGACACCCGGATCGCCAAGAGCGAGGACGTCGCCGCCCGGTACGCGGCCTACGGCTGGCACGTACAGACCGTGGATTGGCGAAAAGGCGACGCCGACCAGGGCGAGTACCGCGAGGACATCGAGGCGCTGCACACCGCGCTGCTGGCCGCGCGGGCCGAGACCGGCCGCCCGTCGTTCATCGCCCTGCGCACCATCATCGGCTGGCCGGCACCGAACAAGCAGAACACCGGCAAGATCCACGGCTCGGCGCTCGGCGCCGACGAGGTGGCGGCCACCAAGAAGCTGCTCGGCTTCGACCCGGCCCAGCACTTCGCCGTCGACGACAAGGTGCTGATGCACGCCCGCGAGGTGCTGGAGCGGGGCCGGCGCCTGCACGCCGACTGGACCACCGCGTACGAGGCGTGGGCGAAGGCGAACCCGGAGCGCAAGGCGCTGCACGACCGGCTCGCCCAGCGCCAGCTGCCGGCCGGCTGGACCGACGCGCTGCCGAGCTGGCCGGCCGACCCGAAGGGGATCGCCACCCGGGCCGCCTCCGGCAAGGTGCTGGAGGCGCTCGCGCCGGTGCTGCCGGAGCTGTGGGGCGGCTCGGCCGACCTGGCCGAGAGCAACAACACCACGATGAAGGGCGAGCCGTCGTTCGTGCCGGCCGAGCACGCCACCAAGGACTTCCCCGGCCACCCGTACGGCCGCACCCTGCACTTCGGCATCCGGGAACACGCGATGGGCGCGATCCTCAACGGCATCGCGCTGCACGGCGGAACCCGCCCGTACGGCGGCACCTTCCTGGTCTTCAGCGACTACATGCGCCCCTCGGTGCGGCTGGCCGCGCTGATGGCGCTGCCGGTGACCTACGTCTGGACGCACGACTCGATCGGCCTGGGCGAGGACGGACCCACCCACCAGCCGGTCGAGCACCTCTCCGCGTTGCGGGCCATCCCCGGTCTGGACGTGGTCCGGCCGGCCGACGCCAACGAGACCGCCTGGGCATGGCGATTGGCGATGGAGCACACCGACCGGCCGACCGCGCTGGCGCTGAGCCGGCAGCCGCTGCCGGTGCTGGACCGCGAGGCGCTGGCCCCGGCCGACGGGGTGGCCCGGGGCGGCTACATCCTGGCCGAGGCGTCCACCCCCGGCCAGCCCCAGGTGATCCTGATCGGCACCGGCTCGGAGGTGCAGCTCTGCCTGGCCGCCCGGGATCGGCTGGAGGAGTCAGGCACCCCGACCCGGGTCGTCTCGATGCCCTGCCAGGAGTGGTTCCGCGCCCAGGACGACTCGTACCGCGAATCGGTGCTGCCGCGCGGCGTCAAGGCCCGGGTCAGCGTCGAGGCCGGCATCGCGATGTCCTGGCGGGACCTGGTGGGCGACGCCGGCGAGTGCGTCAGCCTGGAGCACTACGGGGCGAGCGCCCCGCACACCGTGCTGTTCGAGCAGTTCGGTTTCACTCCGGACCGGATCGTGGCGGCGGCACACGCGTCGCTGGCCCGGGTCGGCACCATCACCGGTCACACCACCGGAAACTGACGGAGGGACGACGACAATGACGGACAGGCTGGCAGAACTCTCGGCCGCGGGTGTCGCGGTCTGGCTCGACGACCTCTCCCGGGTACGGCTCAGCTCCGGCGGGCTGGACCAACTGCGCCGGGAGAAGCACACGGTCGGGGTGACCACCAACCCGACGATCTTCGCCAAGGCGCTCAGCGACGCCGACGAGTACAACTGGCAACTGCGTGACCTGGCCATCCGAGGGGTCGCCGTCGAGGAGGCGGTGCGCGCCCTGACCACGTACGACGTGCGCTGGGCCTGCGACGTGATGCGCCCGGCCTACGACGCCAGCAAGGGCGTGGACGGCCGGGTCTCGATCGAGGTCGACCCGCGACTGGCGTACGAGACCGAGCGGACCGTGGCCGAGGCCAAGGCGCTGTGGTGGCTGGTGGACCGGCCGAACCTCTACATCAAGATCCCGGCGACGCTGGCCGGGCTGCCGGCCATCACCGCCACCCTGGCCGAGGGGATCAGCGTCAACGTCACGCTGATCTTCGGCCTGGACCGCTACTCCGCGGTGATGGAGGCGTTCCTGGCCGGCCTGGAGCAGGCCAGGGCGAACGGCCACGACCTGTCCAAGATCGGCTCGGTGGCCTCGTTCTTCGTCTCCCGGGTCGATACCGAGGTGGACAAGCGGCTGGAGAAGATCGGCTCCGAGGAGGCGAAGGCGCTGCGCGGCAAGGCCGCCGTCGCCAACGCCCAGCTCGCCTACGAGCGCTACTCGGAGGTCTTCTCCTCCGACCGCTGGCGGGCCCTGGCCGACGCCGGCGCCCACCCGCAGCGCCCGCTCTGGGCCTCCACCTCGACGAAGAACCCGGACTACCGGGACGTCATCTACGTCGAGGAGCTGATCGCCCCCGGCACCGTGAACACGATGCCCGAACCGGTCATCCACGCCTACGCCGACCACGGCGAGACCCGCGGCGACACCGTCACCGCCTCCTACGACGCCGCCCGCGAGGTGTTCGCCGGGCTGGCCGGGCAGGGCATCGACTTCGACGACGTGATCGACACGCTGGAGCGGGAGGGCGTGGAGAAGTTCGAGGCGAGCTGGCTGGAGCTGCTCGACGGCGTACGCAAGTCGCTGGAGGCGGCGGCGCAGGGCGCGGACGAGCCGAACGAGGCCGCCGAGGAGAACGCCGAGGCGGCCCAGCAGGCGGGGGGCAACGCGTGAGCTCCGGCGACCTGCTCGACGGCGGGGCGGAAGCGGCCGCCGGCCTGGCCGTCTGGGGGGCGGCCGGCATCGACCAGTCGGCCGCCGCGTCGACCCGGGCAGCGCTGGTCGCCGACGACGTGCCGGAGCGGCTGGTGGCCAAGGACCCCACCCTGTGGGGACCCGAGGCGCAGGCGGAGGCCGCCATCCGGCTCGGCTGGCTGGACACCTTCGTCCGCAGCCGGGAGCTGCTGCCCCAGCTCGCCGAGCTGCGCGCCGAGCTGGCCGACCTGGACCACGTGGTGCTGGCCGGCATGGGCGGCTCCTCGCTCGCCCCGGAGGTGATCACCCGGACCATGGGTCGGCCGTTGACCGTGCTGGACACCACCGACCCGGGCCAGGTCGCCGCCGCGATTGCCGACCGGCTCGACCGCACCGTGGTGGTGGTCTCCAGCAAGTCCGGCACCACCGTCGAGACCGACAGCCACCGGCGGGCCTACTGGCAGGCGTTCCTGGACGCCGGGCTGACCGAGGCCGAGGCCGGCCGCCGGTTCGTCTTCGTCACCGACCCGGGCTCGCCGCTGGTGGAGACCGCCACCGAGATGGGGGCCTTCGTCCTGCTCGCCGACCCGGACGTCGGCGGCCGTTACTCCGCGCTGACCGCGTTCGGGCTGGTCCCGTCCGCGCTGGCCGGGGTGGAGGTGGCCGAGCTGATCGACCAGGCCGAGGCGCTGGCCAAGGCGCTCGCGGCGCAGAGCGACAACCCCGGCCTGGCGCTCGGCGCCGCGCTCGGCACCGCCGCCACCACCGGCCGCGACAAGGTGGCCCTGATCTCCGACGGCACCGGCATCGACGGTCTCGGCGACTGGGCCGAGCAGCTCATCGCCGAGTCGACCGGCAAGAACTCCATCGGCATCCTGCCGGTGGTGGTGGAGTCCCCGGACAGCCCCGGCGCCACCGGCCAGGACGTGCTCACCGTCACCTACGGTGGCGCGCTGGCGCCGGAGGCGGTGCCCGGTGGCGGGATCCGGCCGCACCTGGCCGTCAACGGCCCGCTCGGCGCGCAGTTCCTGGTCTGGGAGTACGCCACCGCGGTCGCCGGGGTGGTGCTCGGCATCGACCCGTTCAACCAGCCGAACGTCACCGAGTCCAAGGAGAACACCAACCGGATCCTCGACTCCGGCCCACCGGCCGAGTCGCCGACCTTCACCGAGGGCGCGATCGAGGCGTACTGGTCTGTGCCGGGCGGTTCGGCGCCGGCCGACCTGGCGGGGGCGCTCGGGACGCTGCTGGCCGGGATCGGCCCGGACGGTTACCTGGCCGTGATGGCCTACCTGGACCGGGCCGCCGACGCCGACGCCGCGCTGATCCGGCCGGCGCTGGCCGCCGCGTCCGGCCGGCCGGTCACCTTCGGCTGGGGGCCACGGTTCCTGCACTCCACCGGCCAGTACCACAAGGGCGGCCCGCAGGTCGGGTCGTACCTGCAGATCACCGGTGCGGTCGTCGCCGACCTGCCGGTGCCGGGCCGGCCGTACACCTTCGGGGAGTTGCAGGCCGCCCAGGCGGCCGGCGACCGGCAGGCGCTGACCGGCCGGGACCGGCCGCTGCTGCGGTTGCACCTGACCGATCGCGCCGCCGGGGTGGCGCAGTTGCTGGACGCGGTTCGTAACCTGCGGGGCTGACAATAGGTGAGCGAGAGGGAGGAAGGAGGCGCTGTGAATCCCCTGCGCGACCCGCAGGACCGCCGGTTGCCGCGCATCCCGGAGCCGTGCGCTCTGGTGATCTTCGGCGTGACCGGTGACCTGGCCCAGAAAAAGCTGCTCCCGGCCGTCTACGACCTGGCCAACCGGGGCCTGCTGCCGCCCGGCTTCGTCATCCTCGGCTTCGCCCGCCGGGACTGGCAGGACGGCGACTTCGAGGCACTGGCCCACGAGGCCGCCCGCAAGCACGCCCGTACGCCGTGGCGGGAGGAGGTCTGGGCCCGGCTGGCCGGCAACATCCGCTTCGTGGGCGGCTCGTTCGACGACGACGCCGCCTTCGACAAGCTCTCCGCCACCCTGGACGGGCTGCGGGCCAGCCACGGCATCCACGGCAACGCGGCGTTCTACTTCTCGATCCCCCCGGCCGCCTTCCCGGTGGTGCTCAAGCAGCTGGCCCGCACCGGAATGGCCGACAACGTCAAGTGCGGCGGCTGGCGGCGGGTGGTGGTGGAGAAGCCGTTCGGCTACGACCTGCCCTCGGCCAAGGCGCTCAACGACCTGGTCGACGACGTCTTCACCCGCGACGACGTGTTCCGCATCGACCACTACCTGGGCAAGGAAACCGTCCAGAACATCCTCGCCCTGCGGTTCGCCAACAACCTGTTCGAGCCGCTGTGGAACTCGCGCTACGTCGACTCGGTGCAGATCACCATGGCCGAGGACGTCGGCATCGGCTCCCGTGCCGGCTTCTACGACGACGCCGGCGCGACCCGCGACGTGGTGCAGAACCACCTGCTGCAGCTGCTCGCCCTGGTGGCGATGGAGGAGCCGACCAGCTTCGACGCCAGCGAGATCCGGGCCGAGAAGCTGAAGGTGCTGCGGGCGATCACCCTGCCGGCGGACGTCTCCCGGGGCACCGTGCGGGGCCAGTACCTGCCCGGCTGGGTGGGCGGTCAACGCGCCGTCGGCTACCTGGACGAGAAGGGGGTGCCACCCGACTCGACCACGGAGACCTACGTCGCGATCCGGCTGGGCATCCAGAACCGCAGGTGGGCGGAGGTGCCCTTCTACGTCCGTGCCGGCAAGCGCTTGCCCCGCCGGGTCACCGAGGTCGCCATCATGTTCAAGAAGGCGCCGCACCTGCCGTTCAACCCCACCGACATGGAGATGCTGGGCAACAACCAGCTGGTGATCCGGGTCCAGCCCGACGAGGGCGTGGTGCTCAAGTTCGGCTCCAAGGTGCCGGGCACCACCATGGAGGTCCGCGACATCGCGATGGACTTCCAGTACGGCGAGGCGTTCACCGAGTCCAGCCCGGAGGCGTACGAGCGGCTGGTGCTGGACGTGCTGATCGGCGACCGGACGCTGTTCCCGGACGCCGCCGAGGTGGAACAGAGCTGGCAGGTGGTCGACCCGCTGGAGAAGGCCTGGCAGGGCACGAAGCCGGAGCCGTACCGGGCCGGCGAGTGGGGGCCACGGGCCGCCGACAAGATGCTGGCCCGCGAGGGCCGGCACTGGAGGCGGGCGTGAACCCACCGCCGGCCGTACGACAGGAAGGGCGAGCACTGTGATCGGTCTCTGGGACACCAGCGGCAACGAGGTGGTCAAGGCGCTGGCCGCCGAGCGCCGCAGCGGCGGGGTGGCCAGCGGGATGGCGTTGACGCTCATCGTCATCGTCGACGAGCAGCGGGTCCGCGAGGCGGAGGCCGCGGTGACGATCGCCTCGGCGGCGCATCCGTGCCGGATGCTGGTGGTGGTCCGCTCCGACATCGAACGCGAACGCAGCCGGCTGGACGCCGAGATCGTGGTCGGCGGCCGGCTCGGGCCGGGCGAGGCGGTGGTGCTGCGGATGTACGGCCGGCTCGGCCTGCACGCCGAGTCGGTGGTGATGCCGCTGCTGGTGCCCGACGTGCCGGTGGTGACCTGGTGGCACGGCGCCCCGCCGGACGAGATCGCCACCGACTACCTCGGCGTGGTGGCCGACCGGCGGATCACCGACTGCGCCCAGGCCGCCGACCCGATCGCGGCGCTGCGGCAGCGGGCCCGCGACTACGCCCCCGGCGACACCGACCTGGCCTGGACCCGGATCACCCCGTGGCGGACCCTGGTCGCCGGCGCCTTCGACACCGCCGAGGGCAGCCAGGTGAACGCCGCCACCGTGGTCGCCCCGCCGGCCGACCCGACGGCGGCCCTGATGTCCGGCTGGCTGACCGCCCGGCTCGGGGTGCGGCCCAGGTTCGAGCCGACCACCGAGTGGCCCCGGATGCGGACGGTGGAGCTGCGCTGCGCCAGCGGTGAGCTGCTCAGCCTGACCCGGACCGACGGCACGGCGGTGTTCCAGCGGACCGGCCAGGACGACCGGGAACTCCCGCTGGCCCGCCGGCCGATCGGTGACGAGTTGGCCGAGGAGCTGCGCCGGCTCGACGCCGACCAGGTGTACGCCGAGGCGCTCGGCGCCACCGCCGGCATCCCCGGCCTGCCGTCCCGCTCCAACCAGCGGGTGCACGTCTGGCGCGACCCCACCGCCCCGCACGACGAGTCGGGCCTGGGTCTACCGGCCGACACCCCCACCGGACCGTCCGCCGGGCTGGTGGCATGACCGGGGCGACGGTGGTGACGCACGACGACCGGGAGGTGCTGGCCCACGCGGTCGCCGCCCGGCTGATCGTGAAGCTGATCGACGCCCAGGCGGCCCACGGCGAGGCGTCGGTGGTGCTGACCGGTGGCCGGGTGGCCGCCGCCGTCTACCGGGCGGTCGCCGAGCTGCCGGCCCGCGACGCGGTCGACTGGAGCCGGGTGGACGTCTGGTGGGGCGACGAGCGGTTCCTGCCGGCCGGCGACCCGGACCGCAACGAGACCCAGGCCCGGGCGGCCCTGCTCGACGCGGTGCCGCTCGACCCGGCCCGGGTGCACCCGATGCCGGCCGCCGACGGACCGGACGGACCGGACCCGACGGCCGCCGCAGCCCGGTACGCCGCCGAGCTGGCCAGGACCGCCGGATCCGGCCCACTCCCCCGCTTCGACGTGCTGATGCTCGGCGTCGGCGAGGACGGCCACGTCGCCTCGGTCTTCCCCGACCACCCGATCGACCAGCCCGGCCAGCCGGTCAGCGCCGTGCGGGACAGCCCGAAACCGCCGCCGGTCCGGATCACTCTCACCCTGCCGACGATCAACACGGCCGAGGAGGTGTGGCTGGTCGCCACCGGCGCGGACAAGGCGCCGGCGGTCGGCGTCGCGCTGGCCGGCACCGGACCGGCGCGGCTGCCGGCGGCCGCGGTCCGGGGCGTCACGCGTACCCTCTGGGCGCTGGACCGGGCGGCGGCGGCCGAGGTCGGGGCGGCCCGGTAGAGGGCTACCGCTCGCCGCGACGGCGGCGCAGCGCGGCGAGCGCCTCGTTGAGGATGGCCTCCCCGTCCGCCTCGCTGCGCCGCTCCTTCACGTAGGCCAGGTGCGACTTGTAGGGCTCGGGGCGCTGCCGGCCGGGCGGGTTTCCGGCGTCCTGGCCGGCCGGCTGACCGCAGTGCGGGCAGTCCCAGGTGGCCGGGGGGGCCGCCTCGACGGCCAGCAGGATCTCCACCACGTGCTGGTTGGCGCACCAGTAGGTGACCGGGCGGCGGGGAGCGGGCTCACACCGCTCGCTGGGCCGCAGGGGACCGGAACCGACTCGGGTGCCGCGGATGGCGCTGCCACTTGGCACGGCTGCTCGCTCCTATCGTCGGAGGGGGTCCGCCACCTGCCGGTGGCGGCACGACGGTGGTGCAGCGGAAGTAGCAAAGAATAAACTGCGCGCGGCCCTTTGAAAGGGGCCGCGCGCAGAATTTAAGAGTTCTCAGAAATTTCGCCGGCTCCGGATCTTGCCCGTAAGGGGTGATCAGGTCGCCGAGTTCATCGCCAGCTTGAGCCAGAGGCCGAGGCCGACGATGCAGGCGAACCAGACGATCGCCACCAGAACGGTGTAACGGTCCAGGTTCTTCTCGGCCACCGACGAGCCGGCCAGGTTCGAGCTGACCCCACCGCCGAACATGCTGGACAGGCCGCCACCCTTCCCCCGGTGCAGCAGGATCAGCATGGTGAGCAGGACACTGGTGAGGGTCAGCAACACGATCAACGTGTACGCGAACGCGATCGGCATGGCAGGGTCAGTCCTCTCGTACGGGCGGGGTGCCCCGTAAGGATAGCGAGCCGTCAGCGGGCGATGTGCTCCGGGAACCGGCAGATCTGTGCGAACTCGTCGGCGTCGAGACTTGCCCCGCCGATCAATGCCCCGTCGACGTCCGGCTGGGCCATGATCCCGGCGATGTTCGCCGCCTTCACCGAGCCGCCGTAGAGCACCCGGACCTTTTCGGCCAGCTCGGCACCGTACGACTCGGTCAGCCGCGCCCGGACCGCCCCGCAGACCTCCTGGGCGTCCTCGGGCGTGGCGGTCTTGCCGGTGCCGATCGCCCAGACCGGCTCGTAGGCGACCACCATCTTCTCGACCTGCTCGGCGCTGAGCCCACGCAGCGCGTTGTCGAGCTGGTCGCAGCAGTGCGGCACGTGCCGCAGCTCCTCGCGGATCTCCAGCCCCTCGCCGATGCAGAGGATCGGCGTCAGGTCGTTCGCCAACGCCGCCAGCACCTTCGCGTTGATCAACGCGTCGTCCTCGTGGTGGTAGGCCCGCCGCTCGGAGTGGCCGACCACCACGTACCGGCAGCCGAGCTTGGCCAGCATCGCCCCGGAGATCTCCCCGGTGTACGCCCCGGACTGGTACGGCGACAGATCCTGCGCGCCGTACCCGATCAGCAGCTTGTCCCCGTCGATCAGGGTCTGCACGCTGCGCAGGTCCGTGAACGGTGGCAGCACCACCGTCTCCACGTCGGTGAGCTGCTGCTCGTTCAGGCTGAACGCCAGCTTCTGCACCAGCGCGATGGCCTCAAGGTGGTTGAGGTTCATCTTCCAGTTGCCGGCCATCAGCGGCCGGCGGGCGGGGGTAGCCATCACGTCTCCAGAGCGGCGATGCCGGGGAGGGTCTTGCCCTCCAGGTACTCCAGCGAGGCACCCCCGCCGGTCGAGATGTGCCCGAACGAGGACTCGTCCAGGCCCAGCGCGCGGACCGCGGCGGCCGAGTCGCCGCCGCCGACCACGGTGAAGCCGTCCACCCGGGTGATCGCCTCGGCCACGCCCCGGGTACCGGCGGCGAACGGTGCCAGCTCGAACACGCCCATCGGTCCGTTCCAGAACACCGTGCGGGCCCCACCGAGCGCCGAGGCGAACTCGGCCACCGTGCGCGGGCCGATGTCCAGCCCGAGCCGGTCGGCCGGGATGGCGGCGGCGTCCACCGTGTCGTGCTCGGCCTCGGCCGCGAACGCGGTGGCGGCCACCACGTCCACCGGCAGCAGGATCCGGCCCTCGGCGCGGGCCAGCAGGTCCCGGCAGGTGTCGACCATCTCCTCTTCGAGCAGCGACCTGCCCACCTCGTGGCCCTGGGCCTTGAGGAAGGTGAAGCACATCCCGCCGCCGATCAGCAGCCGGTCCACGGTGGGCAGCAGCGCCTCGATCACGGCCAGCTTGTCGGAGACCTTCGAGCCGCCCAACACCACCACGTACGGCCGGTCGGGCTTCTCGGCCAGCTTGGAGAGCACCTCGACCTCGCGCAGCACCAGCCGGCCGGCCACGTGCGGCAGCCGGGCCGGCACGTCGTACACGCTGGCGTGCTTGCGGTGCACGGCACCGAACGCGTCGTCGACGTACGCCTCGGCGAACCCGGCGAGCTGGTCGGCGAAGGCCTCCCGCTCGGCGGCGTCCTTGCTGGTCTCCCCCGGGTTGAACCGCAGGTTCTCCAGCAGCGCGACCTGGCCGGCACCGAGCGCCTCGACGGCCGCGCGGGCCGACTCACCGACGGTGTCCTCGGCGAACAGCACCGGGGATTCGAGCAGCTCGCCCAGGCGGGTGGCGACCGGGGCCAGGCTGTACTTCGGGTCCGGCTCGCCCTTGGGGCGGCCCAGGTGCGAGACCACCACGGTGGCCGCACCGGCGTCGCGCAGGGCGGTGAGCGTGGGCAGCACCGCCCGTACCCGGCCGTCGTCGGTGATCGCGCCGGACTGCTTGTCGAGGGGGACGTTCAGGTCGGCGCGCACCAGCACGCGCCGACCCGAGACCCCCTCGGCGAGCAGATCGTCGAGGGTACGGATGCTCACTGCTGCGAACCCACCAGCTTCACCAGGTCGACCAGGCGGTTGGAGTAGCCCCACTCGTTGTCGTACCAGCCGACGACCTTGACCTGGTTGCCGATCACCTTGGTCAGACCGGCGTCGAAGATGCAGGAGGCCGGGTCGGTGACGATGTCGGCCGAGACGATCTCGTCCTCGGTGTAGACCAGGACGCCCTTGAGCGGCCCCTCGGCGGCGGCCCGGATCGCGCCGTTGACCTCCTCGACGGTGGTCTCCCGGCCGGCGGTGAAGGTGAGGTCGGTGGCCGAGCCGGTGGGGATCGGCACCCGCAGCGCGAAGCCGTCCAGCTTGCCCTTGAGCTCCGGCAGCACCAGGCCGATCGCCTTGGCCGCACCGGTCGAGGTGGGCACGATGTTCAGCGCGGCGGCGCGGGCCCGGCGCAGGTCCTTGTGCGGACCGTCCTGCAGGTTCTGGTCCTGGGTGTAGGCGTGGATGGTGGTCATCAGACCCTTTTCGATGCCGATGCTGTCGTTGAGCACCTTCGCCATCGGGGCCAGGCAGTTCGTGGTGCACGACGCGTTCGAGATGATGGTGTGCGCCGCCGGGTCGTACGCCTGGTGGTTGACGCCCATCACGATCGTGACGTCCTCGTTCTTGGCCGGGGCCGAGATGATGACCTTCTTCGCACCGGCGTCGACGTGCGCCTTCGCCTTGGTCGCGTCGGTGAAGAAGCCGGTCGACTCGATCACCACGTCCGCGCCCAGGTCACCCCAGGGCAGCTTGCCCGGGTCCTTCTCCGCGAACGCCTTGAACGTCTGTCCACCCACGGTGATCTCGTCGGCGGTGGCCTTGACCTCCTGCGGCAGCCGGCCCAGGATGCTGTCGTACTTGAGCAGGTGCGCCAGGGTCGCGTTGTCGGTCAGGTCGTTGACGCCGACCAGCTCGATGTCGGCGCCCGACGCGAGCATTGCCCGGAAGAAGTTGCGGCCGATCCGGCCGAACCCGTTGATGCCAACCCGGATGGTCACAGGTCCCATCTCCTCGCACTGGTTTTCGCCGACCGTTTGGAAGCCGGCCGCTGATAGGTCTGTCGGCCACCTCGCCACGGCCCGAGGACCTGACCGCCCGAGGCGGTGATGCGGCGCGGAGAACCGGTTCCGGCCGCGTCGCCGTACGCTGCGACCTTATCCGAGCGGACGGCGCCGCGTTGCGTCGGGGCGTAATCCGGTGCCGGGCCGGTGGTGAGGCGGGCTCAGACCGAGAGCATGTCCGGGGTGACCGCCGCTTCGGTGTCGGGAATCCCCAGGTCACGGGCCCGCTTGTCGGCCAGCGCGAGCAGCCGGCGGATCCGACCGGCGATGGCGTCCTTGGTCAGCGGCGGATCCGCCAACGCGCCCAGCTCCTCCAGGGACGCCTGCCGGTGCTCCAGCCGCAGCTGGCCGGCCGAGGTGAGGTGGTTGGGCGCCTCGTCGGCCAGGATCTCCAGCGCCCGGGTGACCCGGGCCGCCGCCGCCACCGCCGCCCGCGCCGAGCGGCGCAGGTTCGCGTCGTCGAAGTTGGCCAGCCGGTTCGCGGTGGCCCGCACCTCCCGGCGTACCCGTCGCTCCTCCCAGGCCAGCACGCTGGCGTGCGCGCCGACCCGGGTGAGCAGCGCGGCGATGGCGTCACCGTCCTTGACCACCACCCGGTCCACCCCGCGCACCTCGCGGTACTTCGCCGTGATGCCGATCCGCCGGGCCGCGCCGACCAGCGCCAGCGCGGTCTCCGGCCCCGGGCAGGTGATCTCCAACGCACAGGACCGACCGGGCTCGGTGAGCGAGCCGTGCGCCATGAAGGCGCCCCGCCACGCGGAGACGGCACAGCAGACGTTCGCCGCGACCACGTGCGGCGGCAGGCCGCGCACCGGGCGCCCGCGTACGTCGAGCAGCCCGGTCTGCCGGGCCAGCGCCTCACCGTCCTTGACCACCCGGACGATGTAGTGGCTGCCCTTGCGCAGCCCACCGGAGGCGAGAACGTGTATCTCGCTCGGATAGCCGTACACCTCGGCCACCTCGCGGCGCAGCCGCCGGGCCACCGCCCCGGTGTCCAGCTCCGCCTCCACCACCACCCGTCCCGAGACGATGTGCAGGCCGCCCGCGAACCGCAGCAGGGCGGCCATCTCCGCCCTGCGGCAGCAGGGCTTGGGCACGTCGACCCGGCTCAGCTCGTCCTTTACCGCCGCCGTCATCGCCATCTTGTCGTCACCTCGTGGCCGGTTCCGGCGTTTCGCCGGTGATTCTGGTTTCGGCGTGTTGTGCCGGTGATTCGTAGGTGCTTAACGATCGGCACCCAGGACAGGCACCAGTGCGGCGCCGAGCGCCGCGGGATCATGCCGCGGCGAGCCGTCGAGTACCGCCACCGGGGCCAGCACGAGCCGCGCACCCAGCGATTCTGCCGCACGTCGGACCGGTTCGGGGTCTCCTACCGCTTTCTCGTCGGCCAGAACCGCGTCAACTTTCAGCTCCGGCAGGTACCATGCCAGCGCCGCCAGATGATCGGCGACGGAGAGCCCCAGGGTCTCCTTCTCCGCGGCCAGGTTGAGGGTCACCAGCCGCCGGGCCGGACTGGCGACGATCGCGCCGGCGAGTTCGGGCACCAGCAGGTGCGGGATCACGCTGGTGTACCAGCTCCCCGGCCCGAAGATCAGCCAGTCCGCGGCCCGGACCGCGGCGACCGCCTCCGCGCAGGCGGGCGGCCCCGGCGGGGTCAACCTGACCAGCTCGACCCGGCCCGGCGTGACCGCCACCGCGTGCTGCCCGCGAACGGTGACCACCTCGTCCGGCCGGTCCGCGCGCACCCCGCGCACCCGCGCCTCGATGCCGACCGGCTGCCGCGACATCGGCAGCACCCGACCCACCGCGCCGACCATCCCGCCGGCGTGCTCCAGCGCCGCCACCGGGTCGCCGAGCAGCTCCATCAGGCCACAGAGCACCAGGTTGCCGACGGCGTGCCCGACCAACGGATCCGGCACCGGGCCGCCCGCGGCGAACCGGTACTGGAAGAGGTCGGCGCTGCGGCGCGCAACCGGCTCGTCGCCGGCCAGCGCCGCCAACGCCTGGCGCAGGTCGCCCGGGGGCAGCGCGCCCCGGTCGGCGCGCAGCCGCCCACTGGAGCCGCCGTCGTCACCGACCGTCACCACGGCGGTGATCTCCAGGTCCAGGTCGGGAGGGCACCGGCGCAGCGCCCGCAGCGACGCCGCCAGCCCGTGCCCCCCGCCGAAGGCGACCACCCGCACCGGTCGGGCCGCCGTCACTCGCGCCCCAGGTCGCGGTGCTGCGCGTTCGCCACCAATCCGGCCTGCCGGAGCTGGTTGGCCAGCTCCTCGCCGATGGCCACGCTGCGGTGCTTGCCGCCGGTGCAGCCGACCGCCACCGTCAGGTAGCGCTTGCCCTCCCGCTCGAAGCCGGGCACCGTCGCGCCGATCAGGCGCGCGTACTCCGCCACGAAGCTGACCGCGCCGTCCTGGTCGAACACGTACCTGCTCACCGGCTCGTCCCGCCCGGTGCTCTCGCGCAGCTCCGGAACCCAGTACGGGTTGGGCAGGAAGCGCGCGTCCAGCACGAAGTCGGCGTCGGGCGGCAACCCGTACTTGAAGCCGAAGGAGAGCACGGTGACCCGCAGCCGGCGGGCGTCCTCGTCGCCGAAGAGCTCCTCGACCCGGCGCCGAAGCTGGTTCACGTTCAGGTGCGAGGTGTCGATGATCACATCGGCCTGTTCGCGGGCCTCCGCGAGCAGGCCGCGCTCGACGGCGATGCCGTCGGCGAGCCGCCCCTCCCCCTGCAGCGGGTGCGACCGCCGGACGCTCTCGAACCGCCTGATCAGCACCTCGTCGTCGGCGTCGACGAAGACCACCCGGGGACCGTAGCCGCGGTCCTTGAGGGCCCGGATGGCGCCGGCCAGGTCGGTGGAGAAGGCCCGGCTGCGCACGTCCAGCACCATGGCGGTCTGCCGGGTCGCGCCGCCGGCCTGGAAGGCCAGCTCGGCCATGTCCAGCATGAGCGCCTGGGGCAGGTTGTCGACCACGTAGAAGCCGACGTTCTCCAGCGCCCGCGCGACCGTGCTGCGGCCGCCGCCGGAGACCCCCGTCACCACCACCAGCACGGTGTCCGCACGCTCCGCCGGCGGTGCCAGCTCGGCCCCCACCGGGCGCACCTCTTGGTCCGTCACGCGTCTCCCCCAAACCCGGTTGCCGCCGCCCCGACGCGACCGGTCCGGTCCCGCCCGAGACCCGGGGACCAGCGTCACACCCGGTAATCGTCAACGACGACGAGTTCGTACTCTATCCGGCCGTTCCCGGCACTTTCTGGCCGACCCGACGGCGGCCGACCCCTGCGGGTCAACTCAGGGTCGCCACCGGGTCATTCCCGATGGCCAGCACGCCGACCGTCGATGGACCCTGATCGAAACACCACGGGGAGGCAGCATGTCGGGAATGTCCCGCCTTATCGCACCGGTCGCGGTGGCCACCCTGCTCAGCGCGGCCGCGCTGGTCAGCCCGGCCGCGCCGGCCCCGCCGGCTGACCGGTGGGTGACCGTCGCCAGTGGACGGCAGCCGACGCTGGCGCTGCCCGCGCCGACCGGCCGGCACCCGGTCGGGCTCGACACCGTGCACCTGCGCGACCCCGAACGCGCCGACCCCTGGGTCACCTCACAACGTCGCGAGCTGATGGTCTCGGTCTGGTACCCGGCGACCGGGGCCGGCGCCACCCCGGCCCAGTACGTGAGCCCCGCCGAGTCGGCACTGATCCTGGCCCAGATCGGGGCACCCAGCCTGCCCCCGGAGATCCTCAGCGCCACCCGCGTCCACGCGGGCGTCGACGCACGGCCGGCGGGCCGGCGGTTGCCCCTCGTGGTGCTCTCCCCCGGGTTCAGCTTCCCCCGCTCGTCGCTGACCGCCCTGGCCGAGGAGTTGGCCAGCCACGGCTACGTGGTGGCCGGAGTGGACCACACCTTCGAGGCGGCGGCGATCACCTTCCCCGACGGCCGGATCACCGACTGCCTCGCCTGCCGGTCGAACCCGGACCCGGTCCACGCCACCGCCGGCCGGGCCCGGGACATCTCCTTCGTCATCGACCGGCTGACCGCCCGGCGGCCGGCGTGGCGCGGCGGCCATCGGATCGACCCCCGCCGGATCGCCGTCCTGGGCCACTCGTTGGGTGGCGCCGCGGCGGCCGAGGCGATGCTCGTCGACCGCCGGATCCGGGCCGGCGGCAACTTCGACGGCACCTTCCGGCCGGGACCGCTGACCGCCTTCGACCGACCGTTCCTGCTGGTCGGTGCCGAGGCGACCGGTCCGGGGGACGACCTGAGCTGGGACCGGACCTGGTCGAACCTGACCGGCTGGCGGCGCTGGCTGACCGTGGACGGCACCACCCACAGCTCGTTCACCGACTACGGGATCCTCGGCGACCAGGTCGGCCTGCCCGGGCAGCCGTTGGCCGGCGACCGGTGCGGGGAGCTCACCCGGACGTACGCGTTGGCGTTCGCGGACCGGCACCTGCGCGGCCGCCCCGCGCCGCTGCTGAGCGGCCCGTCCGACCGCTACCCCGAGGTGCGGTTCTGGCAGCCGTGACCGCCACCGCGGCGGCACGTGTCCAGCGCGGAACCCGCGGTCCGGTCACGCTTCCGGTTCCGGTCGGGCGGGCTCCTGCTGGCGCAGCGCGGCCAGGATCGCCTCGGCGGTGCGCTGCCCGACGCCGGGAACGGCGGTGATCTCGTCGACGGAGGCGGTGGCCAGCCGCTTGACCGAGCCGAAGTGTCGCAGCAGCGCCTTGCGGCGTACCTCGCCCAGGCCCGGCACGTCGTCCAGGCCGGAGCTGGTCATCCGCTTCGAGCGGCGCTGGCGGTGAAAGGTGATGGCGAACCGGTGCGCCTCGTCGCGGATGCGTTGCAGCAGGTAGAGCGCCTCGGAGGTGCGCGGCAGGATGACCGGGAACTCGTCGTCGGGCAGCCAGACCTCCTCCAGCCGCTTGGCCAGCCCGCAGAGCGCCACGTCGTCGATGCCGAGCTCGGCCAGGACCGCGGCGGCCGCCGCGACCTGGGGCTGGCCGCCGTCGACCACGACCAACTGCGGCGGGTACGCGAACCGGCGCGGCCGGCCGGTGGTCGGGTCGATGCCCGGCCGGTCCGGGTCGGCGGCGGTCTCCTCGCCCAGCTCGCCGGTCTCACTGCGGGCGGCCAGGTAGCGGCTGAACCGGCGCCGCAGCACCTCGGAGATCGCGGAGAGGTCGTCGGTGGCGCCGCGCACCGCGAACCGGCGGTACTCGGTCTTGCGGGCCAGCCCGTCCTCGAAGACCACCATGCTGGCCACCACGTCGGTGCCCTGGATCTGGGAGACGTCGTAGCACTCGATCCGCAGCGGCGCGGTCCGCATGCCGAGTGCCTCGGCGATCTCGTCGATGGCCTGGCTGCGGGTGGTCAGGTCACCGGCCCGGCGCAGCTTGTGCCGGTTGAGCGCCTCGGCGGCGTTGCGTCCGACGGTCTCCAGCAGCGCCTTCTTGTCGCCGCGCTGCGGCACCCGCAGCGACACCCGGGCGCCCCGGTGCTGGGAGAGCCACTCGGTGAGCGCGTCGGCGTCCGGCGGCAGCGCCGGCACCAGCAGCTCGCGGGGGACGTCCCGCTCACCCTCCTCGCCGCCGTAGACCTGGGTGCAGAAGTGGTGCACCAGGTCGCCGGTGGTCAGCTCCTCGACCTTCTCCACCACCCAGCCGCGCTGCCCCCGGACCCGCCCGTCGCGGACGTGGAAGACCTGGACGGCGGCCTCCAGCGGGTCCTCGGCGAAGGCGACCACGTCGGCGTCGGTGCCGTCGCCGAGCACCACCGTCTGCTTCTCCATCGCCCGGCGCAGCGCGGCGACGTCGTCGCGCAGCCGGGCCGCCCGCTCGAACTCCAGCGCCTCGCTGGCCTGCGCCATCTCGCGTTCGAGCTTGCGGACCATCGAGTCGGTGCGGCCGGCCATGAAGTCGCAGAAGTCCTCGACGATGTCGCGGTGCTGCTCGGCGCTGACGGTGCCGACACACGGCGCCGAGCACTTGCCGATGTAGCCCAGCAGGCACGGCCGGCCGATCTGCCCGGCCCGCTTGAACACCCCGGACGAGCAGGTCCGCGCCGGGAAGACCCGCAGCAGCAGGTCCAGCGTCTCGCGGATCGCCCAGGCATGCGAGTACGGCCCGAAGTAGCGCACCCCCTTGCGCTTGGCGCCGCGCATCACCTGCAGCCGGGGGAACTCCTCGTTGAGGGTCACCGCGAGGTAGGGATAGGACTTGTCGTCGCGGTAGCGGACGTTGAACCGGGGGTCGTACTGCTTGATCTCGGTGTATTCCTGCTGCAGCGCCTCCACCTCGGTGCCGACCGTGGTCCAGTCGACGGAGGCGGCGCTGGTCACCATCTGCTGGGTGCGCTGGTGCAGGGTCCATGGGTCGGCGAAGTAGGAGTTGAGCCGGCTGCGCAGGCTCTTCGCCTTGCCGACGTAGATCACCCGGCCGGTCGGGTCGCGGAACCGGTAGACCCCGGGGGCGTCGGGAATCGTGCCCGGCGCCGGACGATAGGTCGAGGGGTCAGCCACGCTCCAACCCTAATCCGTACGCCCGACAGGAATCCGGCGCGACGCGGCCCCCGCGACGCGCCGGATTCGGTCCTGCGTCAGGCCAGGCTGATGCTGTCCCCCTCGACCGTGATCTGCTTCTCGGCCAACGGCGTCCGGGCCGGGCCGGTGGTCACCGAGCCGTCCTCGATCGAGAACTTGCTGCCGTGGCAGGTGCAGTTGATGGTGCCGCCGTCGACGTTGGAGACCGGGCAGCCCTGGTGGGTGCAGATGGCGTCGAAGCACTTGTACTGGCCGGCTGCCGGCTGGGTCAGGACCACGTTCTGGCCCTGGACGATCAGTCCGCCGCCCTCGGGGACATCGCTCGTGGCGGCCAGCGCCGCGCCGCCGCCCGGGGCTGCGCCGCCGGTCGCCCCGCCGGCCGGGGGTGCGGTGGTGCTGCCCGACGCGTCCGGGGTGGTGTCGGTGCCGCACGCGGCCAGCACGACAGAAGCGCCGACGGCGCCCGCCCCCGCCAGTAGCGCCCGGCGGCTCCGCGGACCCACCCCGGTCACCGTCTGCTCGTCACTCATGCCTAGCCTCTCTCTCGGCGTCGCCACGCACCCGGTCGTCCGCGGCCACTCAGGTAGTCACGGAAGATCTCACAAAGCGGTTCAAACTGTCCCGGAGCGTAGACCCGGACGCCAGCCTGCCGCATCTGTCCGGGAGCCGGCTGGCACCGCGCTGTGAGTAACCTGAATGTCCGCCCGGCCGTCACACCTTCGAGGCCGGCCGCCGCCCCCGACCGGTGCCCTTCGCCGCGGGCGTGCTCTTCGCCGTCGCGCTCTTGCTGGCCGTCGTGCTCTTGCTGGCCGTCGTGTTCTTGCTGGCCGTCGTGCTCTTGGCGGTCGGGGTGCCGTTGGCGCGGGACGCCCGGGCGGTGGCCGCGCGGGCGCCCTTCGCCGGACCGTCGAGGCCGAGCACCGGCCGCAGGAACTGCCCGGTGTGGCTCTCGGCCACCTCGGCCAACTCCTCCGGGGTGCCGGTCGCCAGCACCGTACCGCCCCGGTGGCCGCCCTCCGGACCCATGTCGATCAGATGGTCGGCGGTCTTGATCACGTCCAGGTTGTGCTCGATCACGATCACCGTGTTGCCCTTGTCGACCAGGCTCTCCAGCACGATCAGCAGCTTGCGGATGTCCTCGAAGTGCAGCCCGGTGGTCGGCTCGTCGAGCACGTACACCGTCCGCCCGGTGGACCGCTTCTGCAGCTCCGAGGCGAGCTTGACCCGCTGCGCCTCGCCGCCGGAGAGGGTCGGCGCCGGCTGCCCGAGCCGGACGTAGCCGAGCCCGACGTCGACCAGGGTCTTCAGGTGCCGGTGGATGGCCGGGATCGCCGAGAAGAACTCGGCCGCCTCCTCGATCGGCATGCCCAGGATCTCGGCGACCGTGCGGCCCTTGTAGTGCACCTCCAGGGTCTCCCGGTTGTACCGGGCGCCCTTGCACACCTCGCACGGGACGTAGACGTCCGGCAGGAAGTTCATCTCGATCTTGATGGTGCCGTCGCCGCTGCACGCCTCGCAGCGGCCGCCCTTGACGTTGAACGAGAACCGGCCCGGGCCGTACCCCCGGACCTTCGCCTCGGTGGTCTCGGCGAACAGCTTGCGGACGTGGTCCCAGACCCCGGTGTAGGTGGCCGGGTTGGACCGGGGGGTGCGGCCGATCGGTGACTGGTCCACCCCGACCACCTTGTCGACGTGCTCCAGCCCACCGATCCGGGTGTGCCGGCCCGGCACCAGCCGGGCGCCGTTGATCTGGTTGGCCAGCACCGCGTACAGGATGTCGTTGACCAGGGTGGACTTGCCCGAGCCGCTGACCCCGGTGACGGCGATGAGCTGCCCGAGCGGAAACGCCACGGTCAGGTCCTTCAGGTTGTGCTCCCGGGCACCCCTGACCACCAGCTCCCGGCCCGGCGTCTGCGGCCGGCGCCCCTGCGGCGTCGGGATCGACCGGCGGCCGGCCAGGTACGCCCCGGTGACCGACTTCTCGTTGGTCAGCAGCTCGGCCACCGAGCCGCTGTGCACGATCTCGCCGCCGTGCTCGCCGGCTCCCGGCCCGATGTCGACGATCCAGTCGGCGGTGCGGATGGTGTCCTCGTCGTGCTCGACCACGATCAGCGTGTTGCCCAGCCCGCGGAGCCGGACCAGGGTCTCGATCAGCCGGCGGTTGTCGCGCTGGTGCAGCCCGATCGACGGCTCGTCGAGCACGTACAGGACGCCGACCAGCCCGGAGCCGATCTGGGTGGCCAGCCGGATGCGCTGCGCCTCCCCACCGGAGAGCGTGCCGGCGGGCCGGTCCAGGGAGAGGTAGTCCAGGCCGACGTCGACCAGGAACCGCAGCCGGGCGTTGATTTCCTTGAGCACCCGCTCGGCGATCATCTTCTGCCGGTCGGTGAGGGTCATCCCGCCGAGCAGTTCGGCGCACTCGCCGACCGAGAGCGCGCAGACATCGGCGATGCTGCGCCCGCCCAGCGTGACGGCGAGCACCTCCGGCTTCAGCCGGGCACCGTGGCAGGACGGGCACGGCACGTCGCGCATGTAGCCCTCGTACTTGTCCCGGGACCAGTCCGACTCGGTGTCGGAGTGCCGGCGCTCGATCCACTGCACCACGCCCTCGAAGCCGGTGTAGTAGGAGCGCTCGCGGCCGTACTTGTTGCGGTAGCGCACGTGCACCTGGTCGCCGCCGCCGTACAGGATGGTCTTCTGCGCCCGCGACGGCAGCTTGCGCCAGGGGGTGTCCAGGTCGAAGTGCTCGGCGTCGCCGAGGGCCTGCAGCAGGCGCAGGAAATACTCCAGGGTGTGCCCGCCGGACCAGGGCTGGATCGCCCCCTCCCGCAGGGTTCGCTCCGGGTCGGGCACGATCAGCTCGGCGTCGACCTCCTTCTTGGTGCCCAGGCCGGTGCACTCCGGGCAGGCGCCGTAGGGGGCGTTGAAGGAGAAGACCCGGGGCTCCAGGTCCTCGATCGCCAACGGGTGGTCGTTGGGGCAGGCCAGGTGCTCGGAGTAGCGCCGCTCCCGGCCCGGGTCGTCCTCGGCCAGGTCGACGAAGTCCAGCAGCACCAGCCCGCCGGAGAGCCCGAGCGCCGACTCGACCGAGTCGGTGAGCCGCTGCCGGGCGCTGGCCTTGACGGTGAGCCGGTCCACCACCACCTCGATGGTGTGCTTCTCCTGCTTCTTCAGCCGGGTCGGCCGCTCCCCGATGAAGTCGGTGAGCGGGTGCACCACGCCGTCGACCCGGGCCCGGGCGTAGCCCTTGGCCTGCAGCTCGGCGAAGAGGTCGAGGTATTCGCCCTTGCGGCCGCGCACCACCGGCGCGAGCACCATGAACCGGGTGCCGTCGGCCATCGCCAGGACCCGGTCGACGATCTGCTGCGGGCTCTGCTTGGAGATCCGTTCGCCGCAGACCGGGCAGTGCGGCTCGCCGACCCGGGCGAAGAGCAGCCGCAGGTAGTCGTAGACCTCGGTGATGGTGCCGACGGTGGAGCGCGGGTTGCGGGAGGTCGACTTCTGGTCGATCGAGACGGCCGGGCTGAGGCCCTCGATGAAGTCGACGTCGGGCTTGTCCATCTGCCCGAGGAACTGCCGGGCGTACGACGACAGCGACTCCACGTACCGGCGCTGACCCTCGGCGAAGATCGTGTCGAAGGCGAGGCTGGACTTGCCCGAGCCGGAGAGCCCGGTGAAGACGATCATCGCATCGCGCGGCAGGTCGAGACTGACGTCACGCAGGTTGTGCTCGCGGGCGCCACGGATGATCAATCGGTCGGCCACGGTCGGCGTACTCCCTGGGATTGTATGTCCGAATTGTGGTCACCCGGGTTGGCTCTCGCCGAGCCCACGGCACCGCCTGGCAACTCTAGTCCCGGGGTATGACAGTTTCCCGTCCGCGATGATTCCCCCAGGTCAACGGCGCGGTCACCCTCGGCCGGTCGCCCGCCGGTCGCGGCGCCGCCGCTGGGCCCGCTCGGCGGCGGCCACCCGGGCGTCCCGACGGCCGGTCTCGTACGCCACCTCACGCTGCAGCTTGCGCCAGCTCTCCCAGCGGCGCGGCGCGAGCTCCCCGGCGGCCAGCGCCGCCGTCACCGCGCAACCGGGCTCGGCGGCGTGCCCGCAGTCGGCGAACCGGCAGGCGGCGACCAGGTCGGCCACGTCGGCGAAGGCCCGGTCCAGCCCGGCCGCGGCGGCCAGCAGGCCGACCGCCCGAATCCCCGGGGTGTCCAGCACCGCCCCGCCCCCTGGGATCGGGATCAACGCCCGGTAGGTGGTGGTGTGCCGACCCTTGCCGTCCACCCCACGGATCCCCTGGGTCGTCATCACCGTGGCGCCGGCGAGCGCGTTGACGAGCGTCGACTTGCCGGCCCCCGACGGGCCGAGCAGCGCCAGCGTGCGCCCGGCGGCGACCAGCGGGCGGAGCCGGGCCAACCCGTCGCCACGCTGGGCGCTGACCGGCACCACCGGCACCCCGGGGGCGACGGCGGCGATCTGCCGGCCGACCGCCGCCGGGTCGGCCGCCAGGTCGCACTTGGTGAGCACCACCAGCGGGTCGGCGCCGGACTCGAAGGCCAACGCCAACAGCCGTTCGATCCGGCCGGTGTCGGGCGCCGGATGCATCGGTTCGACCACCGCGGCGGCGTCCAGGTTCGCGGCCAGCACCTGTCCGGTGGAGTCCCTGCCGGCCGTCCGCCGGATCAGGGCGGTCCGCCGGGGCAGCACCGCCTCGGCGGTGACCCGCTGGTCCGGCCAGTTCCGTACCAGTACCCAGTCGCCCGCGCAGGGCAGGTTCGCCGGGTCGTGGGCGGCCCGGGCCAGCACCGCCCCGGCCAGGCTGGCCCGCACCGGTCCGTCGGCGCAGAGCACGGTGCAGACCCCCCGGTCGACCCGGGTGACCCGGCCCGGCCGGCAACCCGGGTCGACGCTTGCCACCCGCGCGGCGTCCCAGCCCAGGGACGCGAGGTCGATTGTCATGTCCGCCCGATTCCGGTCAGTCGATGATGCGTACCCGACGGTAGGCCGGGGCCGACCACCGGAGAAACCCAATTCCGGGTACGACCACCGCCGGGCCGGCCGTTAGGGTCTGCGGGTGACCTATTCCGGAGACGTCTCCCCCGGTGGCCCGCCGGCCGTACGGGAGCTGGCCAACCTGACCATCACCAAGGTCTCGGTCGGCCCGATGGACAACAACGCCTACCTGCTGCGCTGCCGCAACACCGGTGACCAGGTGCTGATCGACGCCGCCAATGAGGCGCCCCGGCTGCTGGAGCTGGTCGGCGACGCCGGGCTGACCGCGGTCGTCACCACCCACCAGCACATGGACCACTGGGTCGCCCTGGAGGAGATCGTCGCCAGCACCGGCGCCCGGTCGCTGGTGCACGCCGCCGACGCCGAGGGGCTGCCGATCTCCTCGGAGACCGTCGCCGAGGGCGACCTGGTGCCGGTCGGCGACTGCGCCCTCGAGGTGATCCACATCGTCGGGCACACCCCGGGCTCGATAGCCCTGCTCTACCGCGACCCGGCCGGCGGGCCGCACCTGTGGACCGGCGACAGCCTCTTCCCCGGCGGAGTCGGCAACACCGACCGCGACCCGGAGCGGTTCGCCCCCCTGATCGACGACGTCGAGCAGAAGCTCTTCGGCCGGCTACCGGACGAGACCTGGTTCTACCCCGGCCACGGCAAGGACTCGACGCTCGGCGCGGAACGCGGCTCGCTGCCACAGTGGCGCGCCCGCGGCTGGTAGGGGTGTAGGCGACGGGCCGGACACCAGCCTGCCGGTCCAAACCGCGACCACCCCGCTCGCTCTGGATCGAGCGCTAGATCGGAATGATCGGTAGGTCCTTCCAGTCCCCGTACGCGTCCGGATCCGAAGTCATCAGGTGCCCGTCAGCACCAATTGTCAACAGCAGTGCCGCCGCGGTGTCCACCCGGCCAAGATCACGCGCCGCCTGCGCCAACGGCATCCACTCGCCGGGGTCCGTGTCGACCACGACCACGGCGGGATGCCCGGCCAGCAGGCCGACGGCCGCGACATCGTGATCGGGGACTCGCCGGTACGCCTCCGCCAGGCAGAAGACCGGTAGGCCGACGCGGGCGCCCTCGTCTCCGACCTCGACCAGGATCTCCCCCACCGCGATGGAGGATGCGGCGTAGGCGACGATGGCGGAAGCGTCGAGGACGACCCGGATGGAGGCGGTCACGCGGCCCGGCCGGGGAGGCCGAAGCGTTCCCGGAGGGCTTGGCGCCGCTCGGGGGTCCACTCGCGGTCGGCTTCGGCGAGGCGTTCCCGGGTGCGGGCGAGCCCTTCGTCGGTGATTCGGAAGCCCTGCTCTTCAAGGATGCGCCGGCCCCGTTCGCGCGTGGCGCGTTGGCGAATGGCCTCGGCGACGTAGGCGGAGGCGTTGGGTTCGGCTTCGAGTCGGTCAGCGATGTCGTCGGGGAGGCTGACCGTTACCCGCTTCGTCATACCGGCAGTATGACACGGGTTGACCGGGTCAGGCGGGGATCCGGGCACTCCGCCGGCATCCGATCGGTGCCCGGCCGGCGGGTGGTCTAACTAAGTCGATCGAGTTGGTCGACATTCCGGCTCCGGTGGTTCACACTCGGGCGGGTGGACTGGGTTCTGGCGATCGCGGGGTTGGCCGTCGGCATCGTCGTCGGGCTGACCGGCATGGGCGGCGGGGCGCTGATGACGCCGATGCTGGTGCTCTTCTTCGGCATCCCGCCGCTGGCGGCGGTCTCCAGCGACCTGGTGGTCAGCGCGGTGATGAAGCCGGTCGGCGGGCTGGTCCACATCCGCCGGGGCACCGTGAACTGGTCGCTGGTCGGCTGGCTCTGCGTGGGCAGCGTGCCGGCGGCCTTCACCGGGGTGCTGCTGCTGCGCGCCGTCGGCGACGGTGAACGGCTGCAGGGCGCCGTGAAGATCGCACTCGGCATCGCGCTGCTGGTCGCCACTGCGGGACTGGTCTACCGCGCGTACACCCGGATGGTCGAGCACGCGGCCCGGCGCCGCGCGGCGGCGGCCGGCGCCGCACCGGCCCCGCCGCCGACCGGCCCGGTGCTGGCCCGGCCGGTGCCGACCGTGCTGGTCGGCGCCGTCGGCGGCCTGATCGTGGGGATGACGAGCGTCGGGTCCGGCTCCCTGATCATCATCGCGCTGCTGATGCTCTATCCGCTGCTGCACCCCGGCAGCCTGGTCGGCACCGACCTCGTGCAGGCGGTCCCGCTGGTGGCGGCCGCCGCGCTCGGCCACCTGCTGTTCGGCGACTTCCGGCTGGACCTGACCGCGTCGCTGCTGATCGGTGCGGTCCCCGGTGCCTGGCTCGGCGCCCAGCTATCCACCCGGGCGCCGGGTGGGCTGGTCCGCCGGGCCCTGGCCGTGGTGTTGCTGGCCAGCGGTCTCAAGCTGCTCGGGGTGCCGAACGGCGCCCTGCTGGTGGGGCTGGCCGCCGCGCTCGGGCTCGGCTCGCTGGCCTGGATGGCGGCCCGCCGCCGGCACGGCCTGCCCGCCCTGGCCCGCGCCGAGCGCCGCGCCGCCCGCCTGGACCCGCCAGCCGCACCCGACCCCCGGCAGCCCGAACCCGCCACCGCGCCCGGCCCGCAGCCGGCCGCGCCCGGCCCGCAGCCAGCCGCAGCCGGCCCGACGGGCGCCGGGGCCGATCACGCCGGGGCGGCTAACCTCACCAGGTGAACTGGCTGGAGGTGGTCGGCTGGGCCGGCTCGGGACTGCTGGTCTGGTCGCTGCTGCAGTCGCGGATCCTGCGCCTGCGGGCGCTGAACCTGGTCGGTTCCCTGGTGCTCGTCGGCTACAACGGCGCGCTGCGGGTCTGGCCGATGGTCGGCCTCAACGCGGTGCTGGCGGTGATCAACATCTGGTATCTGGTCCGCATCCTGCGGACCCGGCACGACCAGCAGACCTACCAGGTGGTCGAGGTCGGCACCGACGACGGCTTCCTGGCGCACGCGCTGCGGGTGCACGCCGCCGACATCGCCCGGTTCAACCCCCGGTTCCGGTGGTCCCCCGACGGGCCGGACCGGTCGGCGTTCCTGGTGCTGCGGGCCGACGAGCTGGTCGGGATGGTGCTGGTCCGGGCAAGCGGCGACGGGGTGGCCCAGGTCGAGCTGGACTACGTCACCCGCCCGTTCCGCGACCTCACCCCGGGCGAGTTCGTCTACCGGGACAGCCGGGCATTCGCGGCCCGCGGCTTCCGCCGGGTCCGCACCCCGCCGGGGATGGTGGCGCCGTACTACGGCCGGCTCGGGTTCCGGCGCGACGGCGACAGCTACCTGCTGGATCTGCCGGGCCGCTGACCCGGGCGCCGGTCAGGCATCCTCCAGGGCGGCGATCCCGAGCCGACGCCGGATGCTGAGCAGCACCAGCCAGCCGAAGACCAGCCCGATCGCGACGGTGCCGACCATCGCGAAGGTCTCCCCGGGCAGCAGGCCGCCCAGCGACCGGGCCGCCACGGCCAGCAGCACGTAGAGGCCGGCCCAGAGCACCGACCCGACGGTGGCGCAGGCCACGAAGCGCCGGTACGACATCCGCAGCCCGCCCGCCGCCAGCGGCAGCAGCGCGTTGAGCACCGGCAGGAAGGGCGCGACCATCACCATCCGGCCGCCGCCGCGGCGCAGCAGCCGCTCGGCGGCGGTCCACCGCGCCTCACCGACCCACGCGCCGAACCAGCCCTGCCGGATCCGGTCCCCGAAGTGGCGGCCGGCGAGGAAGCTCAGCGACCAACCGGTCAGGCAGCCGCCGATCACCGACACGAAGGCGCTGATCCCGCCGACCGGCCGGCCGACGCTGACCACCGCCAACACCGCCACGTCACCGGGCACCAGCACCCCGAGCAGTGGCACCGCGTCGAGCAGCATCACCCCGCCGAGCACCAGCATCAGGCAGAGCGTCGGTAGATTTCCGAGCTGCGTGATCATTTCCCCCATGCTGATCACGCTAGGCCCGCTACCGGCCGGCCGGTATCAGGTGAAAGCCCGGAACTGGTCGATCGAGACCCGGCTCTCATCCGGGTCCCCCCTGAGACGACCGGCGCGCCGCCGCCCGGCCGGGTGCGAGCGCCGGCCGGAGCACGTCGGCCCGCCGGATCTGGGAGTCCGCGAAGGCGTCCGCCTCCGGCAGCGGATAGCTGGCCACCGTGCTCAGCCGCCCCCGCGGCAGGTTGGTCCGGCCCGGGTCGCCGACCAGCACCTGGCCGCCGCGGCGCACCACCCGGTCCAGGAAGGCCAGCATCCGCTCGGCCATCGCGGCGCTGTAGAAGACGTCGCCGGCCAGCACCAGATCGGCGCCGTCGGCGTCGCCGTCGAGCAGGTCACCACCGCGCACCGCGACCGGCACGGCGTTGCACCGGGCGTTGAGGATGACGGCGGCCAGCGCGTACGGGTCGATGTCGTTCGCGGTGACCGAGCGCGCGCCGGTCAGCGCCGCGGCGATCGCGACCAGTCCGGAGCCGGCGGCCAGGTCCAGCACCTGCCGCCCGGCGCTCACCTGCGGGTGATCCAGCAGGTACCGGGCCAGTACCTGGCCGCCGGGCCAGGCCGACGCCCAGAACGGCGGGGTGAGGGCGGTACCGGCCTCGGCCTCCATCCGGGCCCAGAAGACGATCGGGTCCTCGGCCAGGTGCAGCCGGATCTCCGGGACGAACGGCACCGCGGTCAGTCGGAGCCCGTCGATGCCGCGCGGCGGCGCCGACCTCGGGCGCCGCGGCGGGTCGGCCCGCTCCAGCGTCTTCCGTTCCAGGTCGGCGAGGGCCGCCGTGGTCGGACCGGTCACCGCCTCAGCATGGCGGACGAGCGCCAGGATCGGCGGCGAAACACCCGGGGCGGACCGACTTCCGGCCCACGCGGCCCGTCGGGCGGCTACTGTCATCACAGTGCGTGGCGATCAACCTCGGCCCGCACCCGTGAAGGAGACAGGCATGGCAACCGGCACCGTGAAATGGTTCAACTCGGAAAAAGGATTCGGCTTCATTGAGCAGGACGGCGGGGGGCCCGACGTCTTCGTGCACTACTCGGCGATCGCGACCTCCGGCTACCGGGAGCTCAACGAGGGCCAGAAGGTCGAGTTCGACGTGACCCAGGGCCAGAAGGGTCCGCAGGCGGAGAACGTCCGCCCGATGTGAGCGCCCGGGCCGGGCGCCGGGTGGGCGCACCGCGCGGGTCAGCGCGGTACGCCGACGAGCCTGGCGCCCAGCTCGGCGGCCCGCTCGCCGAACACCGCCCGCAGCGCCGACGCCACCTCGTCGAGGTCGCGCGACCCGAGACCGGCCAGCACACCGTCGATGATCTGCCGCTCGTCGACCCAGTCCCGGCCGGCCAGCTCCCGCTGCCCCGCCCGGACCTCCGACAGCAGAGCCTGCAGGGCCTGTAGCTCCTGGCGGAGATCCTGGAGGTCCTGGCGGAGATCCTGGAAGTACTGGCGGAAGTCCGTGCGGCCGCTGCCGTCGGGCTTCTGGGCGCCCTGCCACAGGATGTAGTAGTTGTCCTTGGCGTACCGCAGCAGTTGCTCCTGCTGCGCCTCGGTCAGTGCCGGCATGATGCTCTCCGTTCCGGTCAGCCGCCCGGCGACGTCGCGCCGGAACTGGTCCATGTTGAAGCTCGGGTCCGTCTTGACGCTCGGGTTGCCGTACCCGCCGGGCTGGTGTTCCTTGTGGCCGGCGACGGCCCAGCCGGTGCGCTGGCGCAGCGCGGCGACGCCGCGCACGTACGACCGGTACTGGTTCTCGGTCCACGGCTCGCCGAGCGCGTGCTGCGCCTCGATGCCGAGCAGGCCGCCGTTGCCGACCCCCTTGAACGGCCCGGCCCAGCCGGTCAGCACATGGTTGCAGCGGCCGGAGGCGACCACCCACCACTGGCCGCTGCGGGACAGATACAGCTGGGCGATCGGCGGTGGTGCCGTCGTCGAGCCGTTGAGCAGCACCCGGATCTCACCGGCGTCGGTGGAGCGCAGGGAACCGCGGGTCTCGTGGACCATGATCCCGCGTGGCTCGAAGGTCGCCGAGCCTCGGGTCCGCCACCCGTCCACCTCGTGCACGGTCAGGCCCGCCGCCCGGAGCACCTCGACAAACCAGAGAATGCGCACCCGTCCGCCCTCCAACCTCGGGGCCCCGGTGTTACCGAAACGGTAACTAGCCGATCCGGCATATGTCCAGGTCAGAGCCGTGCCAACCTCGGACGACCCGGAGGTTCGTCACAGCTGGTAGCTGACCGGGAGGGTCACTGAGGACGGATTCTCCGGGTCGTGCAGCACCTCGCGGTCGCCGGCCAGCAGCCGCACCGCAGTGGCCAGCGGCTCGCCGGTGCCGGGGTTGCGGGCGTACCGGGGGTGGGCGCCACCGGAGACCTGCAGCCGAATCCGGTGGCCCCGGCGGAACCGGTGCGCCACCGGCCAGCAGGTGACCGCCACCCGCAGCACCGCGTCCGCCGGGTGGTCGCCGGGCACCACCCGGACCAGTCCGTCGGTGACGTTCCACGACCGCCCGCGCCGGTCCACGTCGCACAACCGGATGAACACGTCCAGGTACGGCACCGTGCTGCGCAGGTGGATCAGGCCGGTGACGGCGCCGACCACCGCCAGCGGCCGGGCCAGCGGTTCGCTGGTGTAGACCAGCACGTCCGGCCGCGCCTCCAGCGGACGGTTGTCCACCGGGCCGGCCCGGTGCGACACCAGCAGCGGCCCGCCCAGCGACGGGGTGGGATCGGCCGGGTCGTACCGGAACCGGTCCGGCGCGGACGGTGGCGGCCCGGCGGTGGCCAGTCCACCGTCCGGCTGCAGGTGCCAGCGGGTCGGGGTGGCCGGCGGCGGCCAGTCGGGCAGGTCCCGCCACCCGCCCCCGCCGCCGACGTGGATGCGGACCGGCGCCGCCCGCAGGGCGGCCGGGTCGCCGGCCAGGTGGGCCCGGAACCAGGCCAGTCCGTCGCGCAGCGCCGCTCCGAACAGGCCGACGCTGCCGTGGGTCCAGGGCCCGATGATCAGGTACGGGCGCCGGCCGGCGGCCCGCAGCGCGGCGTAGTCGGCCAGCTGCGCCGGTAGGAAGATGTCCTGCCAGCCGGTGACCATCGCCACCGGCGCGGCGACCCGGGACACCCCGTCGTCGAAGACCCGGGGCCGCCAGTAGTCGATCGCCGTGTCGTGGCGCAGCCACTCCTGGAAGAACCCGACGGTGGCGCCGGTGGCGACCCGGTCGGCCTCGGCCAGCGGCAGGTGGGCAAGGCCGGCCAGCAGCCGGGGCTGGCCGCGTTTGAGCTCGACCTGGCGGGCCAGTCGCGGCACCGTCTGCGCGGCGATCAGCTCGGCCCAGGTGAGCACCGTGTCCAGCGCGAAGGAGTCACCGGAGTAGGTGGAGTCGCGGGTGGTGGAGGCGGTCGCGACGAGCACCAGCGCGGCCAGGTCGGCGCCGACGTCCGGTGCCACCGCCCACTGGGTGAAGCCCTGGTAGCTGGCGCCGAACATGCCGAACGACCCGGCGTACCAGGGTTGGCGGCGCAGCCAGTCGATGGTGTCCAGCCCGTCGGCCCGCTCGTGCACCAGCGGTTCGAACGTTCCCGCGGAGCCGAAGGTGCCCCGGCAGGACTGGACCACCACGTGCAGACCCTGGTCGGCGATCAGCCGGGCCAGCAGCCGCATCGGTCCGCCGCGGCCGTACGGGGTGCGGATCAGCACGGTGGGAGCGCCGGACCGCTGCGGGGCGTAGTGGTCGGTGCGCAGCGTCACCCCGTCGCGGACCCGGACCGGCAGGTGCCGGCGCACCGTGATCCGCCCGCCGGTCGGGGCCGGCAGGCCCAGCACCCGACCGGCCGCCCGGCTCAATATCCGGCCGATCAATCGGCCGCCTGGCGCATCGCGTCGCGGTGCTCGCGCATCGAGCCGACGATCTCCCGCATGAACCGGTGGACGATCGCCAGCTCCTCCTCGGTGAAGCGGTCCATCACCGCGTCGGTGCGCCGGCCCAGCGGGCGGAAGAACTCCACCGCGACCCGGGCGCCCCGCTCGGCGTACCGCAGGAAGATCTTGCGGCGGTCGGTGGTGTCGCGGTCGCGGCGGATGTGGCCGGCCCGCTCCAGCCGATCGATCAACGCGGTGATGGAACCGGACGAGAGGTTGAGCTGTTCGCCGAGGCGGCCGGGGGTGATCGGATCGCCGCTGCCTTCGGCGTCCATCACGGCGATGAGCGCCTGCAGGTCGGTCTGGCCGAGCCCGTGCCGGGCGGCGAACGCGTGCCCGACGTGCTGGGCGTCGACCGTGTAGGCGCGCAGGTCGGCGGTGATGTCGCCGACCAGTTCGTCGCGCCGGGTGTCGCGCGGCCGATACATCCCCGCTACCACGGTTGCACCTTACCTCATCGGCCGATAATCTCGATCGTCGAGATACTTGATGGGCTAATGAGGGAGCGCAGTGCCCGTGACCAGATCACTAGGCGGCCGGCTCACCGGCGTCATCACCGGCCGCTGGAGCGCCTGGCTGGTGCTGCTCGTCGCGGTCCTCGCCTCCGGTGCCCTGATCGGCTTCGCCGGCGACGCCCGCACCAGCAACGACCCCACCTCCGCCCTACCCGACTCCGCCGAGTCGGTGCGGGTCGCCGAGCTACAGCGGCAGCTACCCAGCGGCCAGCTCAACCCGGCCCTGATCGTCTACTCCCGTGGCGGCCAACCACTCACCGAGGACGACCGGGCCGCCATCGCCGCCGACGCGGCGGCGTTCGCCACCGAGGCGGTCGGCGGCCAGGTCTCCCCGCCGGTCTACTCCCCCGACGGGCAGGCCGCGCTGCTGGCCGTACCGCTGCCCGCCGACACCGGCAACGAGGCACTCGCCCCGGTCGTCGACCGGCTGCGGGCCGGCGCCCGCGACGGCCTGCCGGCCGGCGCCACCGCCCAGGTGACCGGCGGCGCCGGCTTCAGCACCGACGTCGCCTCCGCCTTCGACGGCGCCAACCTCAAGCTCATCCTGGTCACCGTCTCGGTGGTCGCCGGTCTGCTGATCATCACCTACCGCAGCCCGTGGCTGTGGCTGGTGCCGCTGGCCGTGGTCGGCACCTCGGACGTGGTCGCCAACGCGGTCATCGCCCTGGTCAGCCGCGCCGCCGCGCTGGACATCGACCCCTCCACCACCGGCATCGTCGACGTCCTCGTCTTCGGCGCCGGCACCAACTACGCCCTGCTGCTGATCGCCCGGTACCGCGAGGAGCTGCGCCGCGAGCCCGACCGCCGGGCGGCCATGCGCAAGGCCCTCTCCTCCGCCGGCCCGGCCATCGCCGCCAGCGCCGCCACCGTCTGCCTCAGCCTGCTCACCCTGGTCTTCGCCGTCCTCGACAACGAGCGGGCGATCGGCGTCGCCGGCGCCGCCGGCATCGCCGTCGCCGCCGTCTTCGGACTGGTCGTCCTGCCGGCGGCGCTGTCGGTCTGCGGGCGGGGCCTGTTCTGGCCCTTCATCCCCCGGGTGGGCCAGCCGGACCCCACCCGGACCGGCCGGTGGGCCCGGATCGGCGGGTTCGTCGACCGACGTCCCCGGGCGGTGCTGGCCGGCTCGCTGGTCCTGCTGGCCATCCTCGCCACCGGTCTCTACGACGCGCGGCTCGGGCTGAGCAAGACCGAGCAGTTCCGGGTCAAGGCCGAGTCGATCGACGGGCTGGCCACCCTGAGCCGACACTTCCCGGCCGGCGCCGCCGACCCGACAGTGCTGCTCACCCGCGCCGGCCAGCAGGCCCCGGTGCTCGCCGCCGCCGAGCAGACCCCCGGCGTGGCCAGCGCCCGGGTGACCGAACAGACCGCCGACCTGGTCGCCATCGACGTGATCCTCGACGCCGAACCGGACAGCGCCGCCAGCTACCAGACCATCCGCACGCTGCGCGACCGGGTCGGCGCGGTCCCCGACGCCGAGGCCCTGGTCGGCGGCACGGTCGCCACCAACCTCGACACCCGGGAAGCGGCCGTGCGGGACCTGCGGGTCGTGGTGCCGCTGATCCTGATCGTCGTGCTGCTCGTGCTGATCGTGCTGCTCCGCTCGCTGCTCGCCCCGCTGCTGCTGGTCGCCACCGTGGTGGCCACCTTCTTCGCCGCGCTCGGCGCCAGCAACTTCCTCTTCACCCAGGTGCTCGACTACGCGGCCCTGGACACCCTGGTGCCGCTGCTGTCGTTCCTGTTCCTGGTCGCCCTCGGGGTGGACTACAACATCTTCCTGGCCACCCGGGCCCGGGAGGAGGCGGCCACCAGCGGCACCCGGCAGGGGATGCTCACCTCACTGGCGGTCACCGGCGGCGTGATCACCAGCGCCGGTGTCCTGCTCGCCGCGGTCTTCGCCGTCCTCGGCGTGCTGCCGCTGGTGACGCTCACCGAGATCGGGGTGATCGTCGGCCTCGGCGTGCTGCTCGACACGCTGCTGGTCCGCACCCTGCTGGTGCCCGCCATCGCGATCACCCTCGGCCGCCGGTTCTGGTGGCCCAGCGAACTGTCCCGCCGGCAGAAAGGCTAGCCGCCGGGACCGGCCCGCCCGCCCGGTCTGGCGGGGGATCAGCGGCCCGGCCGGTTGCCCCGCCGCCCGCGCCGCCCGGGCGCGGGTCGACCAGGCGACCATGAACACCGCCGTCCAGAGCACCCCCAGCAGCACCGAGGTGACCGTCTCGCTGGCCGAACTCCACCCCACGTAGAGCCGGGCCGCGCCGAGGCTGACCACCCCCACCGTGGCCGCCGTCCAGGCCGCCACCGCCAGCGGCCAGCGGGTCCGCCGCGCCAGCAGCCAGGCCAGCGTGCAGAGTGCGGCGATGACGACCGCGCTGTGCGCCGGGAAGACCGAGCCGCGGATCACCGTCGTGCCCTCGTCCAGCCGGGTGCTGCTGGCCACCAGTGCGAGCAGCACCAACGGCACGAACGCCCCGACCGTACCCACCAGATTCACCAGATCCGCCCGCCAGGCGCGGCTGCGCCAACCCAGGGCGCACGCCACCACCGCGACCACCACAATCAACAACGAGCCGCGCAGCACCGAGATCGCCCCGGTCGCCAGCTCGGCGATCCCGTCGGTACGCCGCTGGGCGATCCACTCCGCCACCGCACCGTCCACCACGGACAGCCCGCTGTGCCGCACCACCCAGTCGATCAGCCAGGCCAGCGCGATGCCGATCCCGAACAACAACGCCAGCCCGGCGACCAGATTGATCAACAGGGTCCAGCCCGGCCCGACACTCATCGACAGCAGAAAGAACAGCACGCCGTACCGCCGGGCCAGCCAGCGCAGCGGCGGCAGCCGCCCGACCCGGGACGCCAGCGCCCGGACCGGATCCGGGTTGCGACCGAGCCACCGACCGATCAACACGATGACCACGATCGCCACCAGCAACGCCAGCACCGCGCCGGTCGCCCGACCGAGCCGGTGGGAGACCGTCTCGTACGACTCGCCCGCCAGAAAGCCGACCAGGACCGAGCCGCCCACCCAGCCCAGCACGCCGGCCACGTTCCACGGCAGGAACCTCCGGTACGGCATCCCGGCACTGCCGGCCAGCCGGGGCATCAGGGTCCGGACGAACGCCACCCACCGGCCGACGAACACCCCCCGCCCGCCCAGCCGGGCCAGCATCGCGTCCGCCCGCACCCAGCGTTCCGCGCCGACCCTCGTTCCCCACCCGCTGGCCCGCAACCGGGGCCCGTGCCGGCGCCCGGCCCGGAAGGCCAGGCTGTCACCGACCAACGCCGCCGAGATCATCAACACCATCGCCGGGGCCAGCTCCAGCGTGCCGGCGTACGCCAGGAAACCGACCAGGAGCAGGGTCGCCTCGCTCGGCACCAGCAGGCCGAAGATCAGAGCCGTCTCACCGGCGACGACCACCATGGCAGCGAGGTAGATGAGCCCGGGCGGCAGGTCCCGGACGAACGTCATCACCTCGTGCACATCGACCCCCGGGACACCGGGCCAGCATGCCAGGCGACGCCCGATCCGGCCCACCCGTTACGGCGGAGATCCGGGCCACCTCAGGGGTGACCCCGACGCGGGCTCAGATCACCGGGCCGGGGAGGATGGAACCCATGCAGACCCGCGCCGACCTCCGAAACGTCGCCATCATCGCCCACGTCGACCACGGCAAGACCACCCTGGTCGACGCCATGCTGCGACAGTCCGGCGCGTACCAGTCCCGGGGTGAGCTGACCGACCGGGTGATGGACTCGATGGACCTGGAGCGGGAGAAGGGCATCACCATCCTGGCCAAGAACACCGGCGTGCGGTACGTGCCGGCCGACGGCTCGGACCCGGTCACCATCAACATCATCGACACCCCCGGGCACGCCGACTTCGGCGGCGAGGTGGAACGCGGCCTCACCATGGTCGACGGCGTACTGCTGCTCGTCGACGCGAGCGAGGGGCCGCTGCCGCAGACCCGGTTCGTGCTGCGCAAGGCGCTGCGGGCCAAGCTGCCGATCATCCTCGTGATCAACAAGGTGGACCGGCCGGACGCCCGGATCAAGGAGGTCGTGGACGACACCTACGAACTCTTCCTCGATCTCGACGCCGACGCCGAGCAGATCGACTTCCCGATCGTCTACGCCTGCGCCCGGGACGGGATCGCCTCCCTGGCCCAGCCCCCGGACGGCACGGTCCCGGCCGACAGCAGCTCCCTGGAGCCGTTGTTCCGCACCCTGCTGGAGACCATCCCGCCGCCCGCCTACGACGAGAACGTCCCGCTGCAGGCGCACGTGACGAACCTGGACGCCTCCCCGTTCCTCGGTCGGCTGGCGCTGTGCCGGGTGCGCAACGGCACGATCCGCAAGGGCAGCACGGTCGCCTGGTGCCGCACCGACGGCAGCACCGAGAAGGTCCGGATCTCCGAGCTGCTGATGACCGAGGGGCTGGAGCGCAAGCCCGCTGACCAGGCTGGCCCCGGCGACATCATCGCCGTCGCCGGCATCCCGAACATCATGATCGGCGAAACGCTGGCCGACGTGGACGACCCACGCCCGTTGCCGCTGATCACCGTCGACGAACCGGCCATCTCGATGACCATCGGCACCAACACCTCCCCGCTGGTCGGCCGGGTCAAGGGCGCCAAGGTCACCGCCCGGATGGTCAAGGACCGGCTGGACCGGGAACTGATCGGCAACGTCTCGCTGCGGGTGCTGCCCACCGAACGCCCGGACGCCTGGGAGGTGCAGGGCCGCGGCGAGCTGGCACTGGCCATCCTGGTCGAGCAGATGCGCCGCGAACAGTACGAGCTGACCGTCGGCAAACCGCAGGTGGTGACCCGCGAGATCGACGGCAAGCTCTGCGAACCGGTGGAACGGCTGACCATCGACGCCCCGGAGGAGTACCTCGGCGCGATCACCCAGCTGCTGGCCACCCGGAAGGGCCGGATGGAACAGCTCATCAACCACGGCACCGGCTGGATCCGGATGGAGTGGCTGGTGCCGGCCCGTGCGTTGATCGGCTTCCGCACCGAGTTCCTCACCGACACCCGGGGCACCGGCATCCTGCACCACGTCTTCGAGTCCTACGAACCGTGGTTCGGCGAACTGCGTACCCGCAACAACGGGTCGCTGGTCGCCGACCGGGCCGGGGTGGTCACCCCGTTCGCGATGCTGAACCTGCAGGAGCGCGGCACCCTCTTCGTGGAACCGACCACCGAGGTCTACGAGGGCATGCTGGTCGGCGAGAACTCCCGCTCCGACGACATGGACGTCAACATCACCAAGGAGAAGAAGCTCACCAACATGCGCTCCTCCACCAGCGAGGAGACCGAGAAGGTGATCCCGCCGCGCAAGCTCTCCCTGGAGCAGGCCCTGGAATTCTGCCGCGAGGACGAGTGCGTGGAGGTCACCCCGGCGGCGATCCGGCTGCGCAAGGTGGTGCTGGACCAGAACGCCCGGGGCCGCGCCGCCGCCCGCCGCAAGCACGCCGGCTGACGGCACCGGGTGGGCCCGCAGATCGAACCGGCCCCGGGCTGGGCCGAACTGGACGCGGAGCTGGCCGCCGTCGACGGCACGGTGTCGGCGTACGTCGGCCGGCCCGGCACGCCGCCGGCGTACACCCGGTCGCCGGACCGGACCCACTACGCGGCGAGCACCATGAAGGTCGCGGTGCTCGCCGCCCTGCACCGGGCCGCCGAGACCGGCACCCTGGACCTGGCGGCGGCGGTGCCGGTGGTGAACGAGTTCGACTCGGCCGCGCCCGGGGCGGCCCGCTTCGGCTGCGAGCGGGAGTTCGACGGCGACGAGGCGGTCTGGCTGCGGCTGGGCGACACGGCGCCGCTGGACTGGCTCGCCGACCGGATGATCACCCGGTCCAGCAACCTCGCCACCAACCTGGTGCTGGCCGAGGTCGGCCTACCGGCGGTCGGGCGGGCCTGGGCGGCGGCCGGCGCCCGGCACAGCGGCACCGCCCGCGGCATCGACGACTCCGCCGCCCGGCGGTCCGGCCTGGAGAACCTGGTCACCGCCGCCGACCTGGCCGGCCTGTTCGCGGCGATCGCCACCCACCGGGTCGCCGGTGCCGCGAGCTGCGCGGCGATGCTCGACATTCTCACCCGCCAGCAGCGCCGAGAGGACCTCGCCGCCGGGCTACCGCCGGGCACCCGTATCGCGCACAAGAACGGCTGGGTCCGGTGGGTACGCCACGGCGCCGGCCTGGTGCTGCCCGAGGACGCTCCCCCGTACACCATCGCCGTCTGCGTCAGCCGGCGACCGCCCGGCGCCGGGCCGACCGGCCCGCCGGAGGACCCGGCCCGGGAACGGGTCGCGGCCCGGCAGTGGGACGCCGCGGCCCGGGCGCTCATCGCGCGGGTCTCGGCCACCGCCTGGCAGGCCCGCCGATCCCTGACCGTCGCGACCCCGGACCAACCGCCACCGCCGACCCCGACGGGCTGACCCCACCGCACAACCCCGGCGGATCGGCGCAGTCGACGCGCAGAATTGCGCCCACCAGCGAATCGACGGCGACGGCCGCCAATTCCGGTCCGCGGCCACTACCGTCGAGGAAACCGGCCGGACGAGTGGGGGGCGCCGATGAGTCCGATCAGGGGCGGCGACTGGATCGGCCGGGCCGGCCGGGCCGGCGTACGGGCGGGTCGGACGGCGGTGGTCCGGGTCGCCGTCGCCACCCTGTGGGCACGGCCGGAGGCCGTTCGGCCGGTCGACGCGCCGGCGCTGGCCCACCGCACCGATCTCGCCCGGTGGAGCTCCGCCCTGCACGCCGAGGCACGGTTCCAGGAACGGGTGCTCAGTCAGCTCCTGCTCGGCGAGCGGGTACTCGTCGAGGAGGTGCGTCCGGACGGATGGGCCCGGCTGGTCGCCGTGGAGCAGCCCGCCGCGAAGCTGGACCCGCGCGGCTACCCGGGCTGGTTGCCGGCCGGGCAGCTCACGACCGGCGAGGACCCGCCGGACACCCGCGATCTGGTGGTCGACTCCGTCACCACCGCGCTACGGGCCACCCCCGGCGGGCCGGTCGTGGTTCCCGGGGTGGTGCTCGGCACCCGGTTGGCCGGTGCCGGGCCGCCCCGGGGCGGCTGGCAACCCGTCCGGGTGCCCGGTCACCGACGTCTGCTCTGGGCGCCTCGCCGGCACCTGGTGCGGAACCCGACCCGGCCACCCACCGCCGTCGAGGTGCTGACCATCGCCAACCGGCTCCGCGACGTCGGCTACGTCTGGGGCGGCGTGTCGGCGTACGGGATCGACTGTTCGGGCCTGGTCCACCTGGCCTGGCGGCGGCTCGGCATCCGGCTGCCCCGGGACGCCGACGACCAGGCCGGCGCGACCCGCCCGCTGGCACCCGGCACCGAGCGGCCGGGTGACCTGTACCTGTTCGCGCGGCCGGGCCGGCCGGTGCACCACGTCGGCATCGTCACCGCCGCCCAGCCTGGCGGGGACCGGCGGATGCTGCACGCGAGCTATTCGGCGCGGCGGGTGGTGGAGGAGTCCATGCCGGCCGACCGGGCGGCCACCCTGGTCGGCGCCCACCGGGTCTGCCGGCTGGCGCCGGCCTGACGGGTCAGCCGACCGGGAGCTGCTCGTCCTTGTCGACGGCCCGCCGGCCGTCCCGCGAGGACTTGACCAGGCTGGCCACCGTCGCCACCGCCAGGGTGCCGAGGATGATGGTGAGGGAGAGCCAGATCGGGATGTGCGGCGCCCACCCGACCGGGTCGCCGCCGTTGAGGAACGGCAGCCTGTTGTCGGCCAACGCCTCCAGGACGAGCTTGACCCCGATGAAGCCGAGCACCACCGCCAGCCCGATGTTGAGGTAGACCAGCCGGTCCAGCAGGCCGCCGAGCAGGAAGTAGAGCTGGCGCAGCCCCATCAGGGCGAAGACGTTCGCGGTGAAGACCAGGTACGGCTCCTGGGTGATGCCGAAGATCGCCGGGATCGAGTCGAGCGCGAAGATCACGTCGGTGGTGCCGATCGCGATCATCACGATCAGCATCGGGGTGAAGAGCCGCCGGCCGGTGTCGCTGACCATGGTGATCGAACCACCGTGGTAGTCCTTCGACAGCGGCAGCGCCCGCCGGCTCCACCGGATCAGCGCGTTCTCGGTGAAGTCCCCCTCGTCGGGCTCGCCCTCGCGAGCCAGGCTGATAGCGGTGTAGATCAGGAACGCCCCGAACAGGTAGAAGATCCAGGAGAACTGGGAGATCAGCGCGGCACCGGCGGCGATGAAACCGCCGCGCAGGATCAGCGCGAGCACGACCCCCACCAGCAGCACCTTCTGCTGGTACTTCCTGGGCACCGCGAACCGGCTCATGATCAGGACGAAGACGAAGAGGTTGTCCACCGACAGGCTCTTCTCCGTCACGTAGCCGGCGAAGAACTCACCGGCGTGCCGGGAGTCCCAGACCAGCCAGACCCCGAGGCCGAAGATCACCGCGAAGACGATGTAGAACGCGGTCCAGAAGCTGGACTCGCGGAAGCTCGGCTCGTGCGGACGCCGGACGATGATCAGCAGATCGGCGATGAGCACCGCGGTCAGTACGACCAGCGTGACGGCCCACACCCAGCTTGAAACCTGCAACACGAACCTCCGGCAGACACGCCACAACGCCGTACCGGCCGGGGCCATTCTGGGCAGGCCGGAAGGCGTTGTGTCTCGGGTGCTGTCGGAGGTCTCTTCCGTCACCGCCGACGAGGGCGGTGACCGACGGCGCCGGGTCGTTGCCTGGGGGCGACGACGACCGTGTTGACGACACCGTCACGGGGGAATACTCCCCTCCTTGCCCACCATTGTTCACCATCCACCACCGGCACCGCACCTCGGAGTTCTGCGTCGTGTGACACTCCGGACCTCCCCTAACGGCATCCTAGGAGGCTAGGTATGAAGCGGAAGGCCCCGGTGCCGGCCCGTCCCGGCGGCCGTGCGAGGCTCGCGGAATGGTTCTTGAGGTGGCGTTGATCGACGTACGGGCCGGTCATGAGGACGAGTTCGCGGCCGCGTACGCCAAAGGGCACCCGGTGCTGGCCGGCACG
Organism: Solwaraspora sp. WMMD1047; assembly: GCF_029626155.1. Classification (NCBI taxonomy): domain Bacteria; kingdom Bacillati; phylum Actinomycetota; class Actinomycetes; order Micromonosporales; family Micromonosporaceae; genus Solwaraspora; species Solwaraspora sp. WMMD1047. The sequence continues at coordinate 4,844,726 of NZ_JARUBL010000001.1, forward strand.
CCCGGTTGCCGGTCGGTCCGGATGACCCGTGGGGTCGAGTCGCCGTCCCGGTTCGTGCTGCTGGTCGAGTGGGATTCCGTCGCCGCGCACGAGGAGAACTTCCGCAACACCGAGCGTTTCACCGCCTGGCGCGAGCTGATCGGCCCGTACTTCGCCGCCGCCCCGGTGGTCGAACACTTCACCGACGTACCCGTCGGCTGAGGCGACGAGGCCGGCCGCCGGCTCGCCGGCCAGAAATGTCGTACGTCGCTACTAGCCTGCCGTAGTCCACTGCGGACCCGTTGAAGGTCCGGCCGGACCGGCGGGCTCGGGGCCGCCGGTCCGGCGGGCCGGGTCACGGCCGGAGAAGTCCGCGGCACCGGGCCAGTTCGCGGGGATCCGCTCCAGGGTGCCGCCCGCGAAGACCTGATAGAGCGGCAGCGTGCGCAGGTGAACGTAGCCGATGTGGCAGTCGCAGACCGCGTTCGGGCACGGCCGGGGCCGCAGGCCGGCCCGGTACGACCCGTCGTAGAGGTTGCCGATCGGGGTCGGTACGAAATGGCAGCGGCGCACCGTGCCGTCGCCAAGCACCGAGAGCACGCTCTCCCCCGTCCGGCAGGACGCCCCGGCGGTCAGGTGCGGCCGCACGCTGTAGCCGAAGTGCGGATCCAGTGCCGTCCAGGCCGCCTCCTCGTCGGCCGGATAACGCCGGCCATCGGCCGCGTTGACCCAGAGGTACACCTCGTCGGGGAGCGCGGCCCGGATCGCCCGGGCCTCGGCGAGGTGGTCCGGCAGGCCGACCACGCCGACCGAGAACCGCACCCCCAGCCCGAGCAGCCGGTCGCACCGGCGCAGGAAGGTCTCCCGGCGCACCTGACCCGGGTGGTACGTCGCCCAGAGCGCCACCGTCGAGCGGTCCGCCTCGGCCAGCCAACCGAGCTGACCGGCCAGGTTCGTCTGGATGGCCACCCGCTCGACGTGCGCCAGCCGCGACAGCCGGGTCAGGGCCGACCGGTACCAGCTCCGGGACAGCCCCTCGCCCCACGGCGTGAACAGGATCGACAGCCGGTCGCCGTCCGGGTTGCGGGTCGCCCAGTCGGTGAAGCGGTCCAGCGCGGCCCGGTCCGCGGCCAGCTCGGCCCGACCGTCCCGGCGCTTGGCGAACGGGCAGTACGGGCAGTCGTAGTTGCAGCTGGCCAGCGGCCCCCGGTAGAGGATGGCGAGGTTCACCGGGCGGCGTACCCGGCCATCGCGGCGTGGACCGGGCCGGAGACCAGCCACGGACCGATCGCGTCGGAGCGTTCCAGCCCGGTCTCGGTGAGCCGCAGCAGGCCCGGGCCGGCGTCGAGCCAACCGCGGCCGGTCAGCTCGGCCAGCTCGGGGAAGTCCTCCTCGACCGGGGTGCCGAACCGGTCCCGGTAGTCCGCCGGCCGGAACCCCTCGGCCCGCAGCAACGACGTCACCAGCCAGCGGCGGCGCCGCTCCGTGTCGTCGAGCCGGAACCCGACCTCGGCGACCTCGAAGTCGCCGGCCGGCCGGCGCAGGTAGTCGTCGATGATCGCCCGCACCTGCCGGACCCCGACCGCGTAGTCGAACGAGTAGTGCAGGCCGGCGGTGTAGGAGCGGGCGCCGCAGCCGAGCCCGACCATCCCGTCGTCCTGGCACGAGTACTCGGGGGCCGGGTCGACGTCGAGGCCCGGCCCGGCCCGGCGGAAGTGCCGCAGGGAGAGCTGCCGGTAGCCGGCCGCCAACAGCGACTCCCGACCGATCCGGTAGAGCGCCAGTCGCTGCGCGTCCCACTCGGGGTCCCGCCCCCCGCTGGAGCTGCCGCCGGTGGCACGACGGCGCAGGCCGGTCAGCGGCCGGACGTAGAGGGGGTAGAGGAACAGCTCCTCCGGCCGCCAGTGCAGGGCCGCCGCCAACGACGCCCGCCAGCTCCGTTCGGTCTGGCCGGGGATGCCGTAGATCAGGTCGAGGTTGAGCACCGGCAGCGGGTACGACCGGATCGTCGCCAGCGCCGCCTCCACCTCGGCCCGCCGCTGCGGCCGGCCCACCGCCCGCGCCTCCGCGTCGACGAAGCTCTGCACCCCGATGCTGACCCGGCTGGTGCCCCGCTCCGCCAGCACGGCGATCCGGTCCGCGGTGGCGGTCGCCGGTGACGTCTCCACCGCCATCGGCACCGAGCCGAGTCGGGCGCCGAACCGGGCCACCAGGTCGAACAGGTCGGACAGCTCGCCGGCGGTCAGGAAGGTCGGGGTGCCGCCGCCGATCGCCACCCGGGCGTAGTTCGCCCCGGCGCCGAGGGCGTCGGCGACCCGGTCGGCCTGCCGGGCAAGCTGGGCGAGGTACGCGCCAACCTGCTCAGCCGGCGGATTGGCCCTGGTGAACAGGTTGCAGAAACCGCACCGATGCTCGCAGAAGGGCAGGTGCAGGTAGAGAAAGAGGGCGTCGGACCGCTCCCCCGCCCAGACCTCCCGCAGCGCGGGCCGGGGCCGCAACGGCCGGTACGCCGTCTTGTGCGGGTAGGCGTACAGGTAGTCCTGGTACGGCGAGCCGGCCAGCCGGCTCACTCCCAGTCCCCTGGCTTCCCCCACTCGCCCGGCGGCAGGACGAACTGCGCGTACGGCACCGTCCACACCACCTCGTGGCCGAGTCGATGTCCACTGTGGCCGTCCTCGCCGTAGGCGGTGCCGTGGTCCGAGCAGATCACCACCAGGCACGGCCGGTCCCGCGAGCTGACCAGCGCGAAAAGCCGTCCGATGTGCCGGTCGACGTACTCCAGCGCGGCGGCGTGGCTCTCCCGGCTGTCCCGGTCGGCGCCCGGCAGGTAGTGCCGGTTCGGCTGGTGCATCGCCGCCACGTTCACGAAGAGGAACATCGGCTGCTCGGCCGGCACGGCCGGCACCACCGTGGCGATCCGGTCGAGCTGCGCCTGGAAGCAGCCCGGGGCGGCGACCCCGAACTCGGGTTCCCAGTGCGACTCGGTGAACAACGCCGGCAGGACCGCGCCGAGCGGTGGCTTGCGGTTGAAGAAGCCGACGCCGCCGACGCAGATGGTGTGGTAGCCGGCGGCGGCCAGCGCGGTCACCACGTCGGGGGCGTCGAAGACCCAGGTGTCACCGGCCGTGCTCTCGCTGCCGGGGAAGGTCGCCGCGTAGAGCCTCGGATGCGGCCCCGGGCCGGTCGGGGTGGGCAGGAAGCCGGAGAAGAAGGCCTGGTGGGCGGCGTAGGTGAAGCTGGCCGGGCTGTGCCGGCGCTCCCACTGGCCGCCCGGCAGGGCCCGGGCGAGATTCGGGGTCCGCCCGGTCCGCGCCAACTCCTCGGCCACGTCGTAGCGGAGTGTGTCGAGGGTGACCAGAAGCAGGTCGTGGCTGCCGATCAGATCTTTCATGCCGCCCTCCCGTCGAGGCCCGTCGCCCGCCACCGGTCGAATCCCCCGGTCCGCAGGGCGTGCAGCTGGGCCGCGTAGCTGTTCCGTCCGGCGGCGTCGTACACGCCGGGGAGCAGATCGCCGAACGCGTTCACCTCGGCCACCATATGTCGCCGCCATCGGCTGCCCGGCAACAGGTCGACCCCGGCGTGCAGACTGCCGGGGAAGCAACCGGCGGCGCGTACGCAGGTGTCCAGGACAGCCGCCCAGCCGGCCGCGCCGAAGCCGGCCCGCACCGCCGCGAGATCACCCCGCGCGCTGCCCAGGTGCAGGTTCGTCAGCGGCTGCCGGGCGGCGCGCACCACGACGTGGCCGGGCACCCCCGCCACCACGAGCACCCGCAGGTCGACCACCCGATCCGCAAGCGTCGCCTTTGGAAACCAGCGCTCCACGTGCAGCCGGTCCGGGGCGAGCCGGTCCACGATCGCCGCCACCGACCGCTCGTCGGTGTAGTGCCGCACCCGCAGCGAGTTGAACAGCCGGCCGTCGCCGGCCAGCTCGACCGAGGTGGTCGCGCGGACCCGGGTCGAGCCGATCTGCAACGCGAGGACGCCGGACGCGGACGAGCCGTGCGCGGGCTTGACGAAGACCCGCGCCCAGCCGGCGGCGCGCAGGGCGGCCAGCAGCTCCGGCCAGTCCGCCGGCGGGGCCGGCAGCGCCGGCGGCACCGGCACCCCGGCCCGGTCCAGCCGGCGGTGACAGGTGGGCTTGTCGAACATGGTGAGGATGTCGTCGGGCGCGTTGACCAGGGTGCCGCCGGCGGTGCGTACCGCCTCGGTGAGCCGGCCCAGCGCGGCGCGCAACCCGGCGTACCAGGCCGCCGCGCCGATGATCTCGCCCGGGTCGGCGGGTCGGTCGGCTCCCCGCAGCAGGCGGTCGACCTCGGCGTCCTCGCCCGGCGAGTCGACCCGAACGACCGCGCCGTCGGGCACCCGGACCGGCCCGGCCGCGAGCTCCCGCCAGGGCAGCACCGACGCCGGCACCCCGACCCGGTCGGCCGCGGCGCGCAGCATCGCCACCCGGCGGTTCGCGGGGTTACCGACCACCAGCAGCGGCCGACCGCCGTGGCCGGTCATTCGGAGACGGCCACGTAGCGCCGCCCGTCCTCGGCCTCCTCCCGGTCGGCGAGGTAGACCGCGACATCCGGCAGCTCGGCGACCAGTCGGGCCGCCAGCTCGGCGCCGATGTAGTGGTGGTCCAACACCAGCCGGCGCAGGTGGCCCAGCGGCTGCCCGGCCAGCAGCGCCGCCGCGCCGGCATCGGAGAGGGTGCCCAGGGAGAGGTCGAGGACGTCCAGCCGGGCGACCACCGGCGCGGTCGCGAGCGCGGCGGCCACCTCGTCGGCGATCTGGGCGTTGCGCAGCCCGAGCCGGCGCAGCGCCGGCAGCCGCCCGCCGGCCAGGATCTCCGCCAGGTCGTCGACGCCCGCGTCGCCGCCGTAGTCGTCGGTGCCCAGCCAGAGTTCCAGCCACTCCAGCGCCGGCAGGTCGCAGCCGCCGACCGCCCGCACCACGGCCGCCGGCAGACCGCCGGCCTCGATCGCGAACTCCCGCAGCGCCGCGTGCCGGACCGGCCGCAACGCCAGCTCCGTGGCGCCGCGCACCCACAAGATCTCCAATCCCGGGTACGCGGACAGCAGCGGCGTCACGTCGCCCTGCATGATCCAGGAGATCTCACACTCGTCGAAGGTCATCTCGCCGAGGAAGAGCGCCCGCAGGCCGGTCAGCCGGGGGGCGAGCCCGGCCAGCAGCTCGATCGGGGCCGGCGTCTCGTACTCCTCGCCCCACTGCCCGACGACGAGCGCGGCGACCTGGGCCGGGTCGACGGCGGCGAGGAAGCTCTCGACCAGACCGGCGAACTCCTCGGCCGTCGAGTCGTAGTCCAGGCTCAACCGCCAGGCGGCCGCACCGGCCGGGGTGGGCGCGGGCACCGCCGGGTCGAAGTCGACCACCGGCAGGCCGGCGAACTCGGTGCGGGACTGGCTGATCGTCATGCTGGCTCTTCCGGGCCGGGGATGCGGGCGGGCGAAACCCTAGCAAGGCCCGCCGACACGGCTCAGGATGCCGGCGGCTCGAACCGGGCCCGCCGTCCGATCTCGACGAAGCCGAGTCGCCGGTAGAGACGCCCCGCCGGGTTGTCCACGTTGACGTCGAGCAGCGCCTCGGTGGCGCCGGCCGCCCGCATCCGCCGCAGCGCCTCGGCCACCAGCACCGCCCCGAGACCGTGGCCGCGCCGGTCCGGCCGGACGCCGACCTGCACGATCCACCCGTCGGCGCAGGTGACGAAGCCGACGTCGCCGTACCGGTCGTCGACGGCCAGCAGGGACCACTCGGGTCGGAACTCCGCGTCGTCGGCCGTCCACTCCACCCATTTCCGTTCCGACCAGCCGGGGAATCCGGGCCGGTCCCGGAACGCGGCCCGGTAGGTTTCGAAGAACCGCCGGGCCGGCACCGTCGGCCAGGCGCGCAGGCTGATGCCCGCCGGCACCGTCGGGTCGACCCCGGCGCCCGGCACCGTCGGGTCGGCGCCGGCGCCCGGCACCGTCGGGTCGGCGCCGACGCCCGGCACCGTCGGGTCGGCGCCGACGCCCGGCACTGCGGCCAGGTCGCGGCGTAGCACGTCCTCGGCGAAGGTCTGCCGCAGTCCCCGGCTGGTGTAGAGCGCGGTCGCCGCGCCGGTGAGCGACTCGGTCTCCACCGCCACCCGGCCGCCCAGGCCACCGGCGATCGCCAGTCCCCAGTCGAGCAGGGCGGCCCCGACGCCGCGCCCGCGGTGGGCGGGGTCGACCAGCCCGGTGAAGACGGCCCGGCGTACCCGGCTCTGGACGCTCCGGACCGCGCCGGCGGCGACCAGCGCGCCCGTCCGGTCGGTCGCGCCCCACCCGACACCGTCGGCGGCGGCGAACCGGCCGGCCAGGAACGACGGCGAGGTGATCAGCGGCATGCCGCCGTCGGCGGCCCGGCACCGGCCGGCGAGCGCGACCAGGCCGGCCGGTTCACCGCCGGCCGGATCACCGCCGGTCAGGTCACCGCCGGTCAGTGGGCGCCAGGCGAGCTGCGAATCCGCCCCGACAGTCGATTCGAGTCGCATCTGCCGAGGGTAGGCCCGACCCGGCCCGGCGCCCCACCGAATTCCGGTTGCCGACCTGCCGTCCGAACGGTTGGGTCGGGACCATGACAGAGCCCACGACCGGCCGGGTCGCCCTGATCACCGGCGTGAGCCGCCGGATCGGGATCGGCGCGGCGATCGCCCGCCGGTTCGCCGCGGCCGGCTACCGGCTGTCGCTGACCGGGCTGCCGGCGTACGACGCCGCGCAGCCCTACGGCGGCGACCCGGACGGGGTGCCGGGGCTGCTGGCCGAGCTGGGTCCGGACGCCGTCCACCGGGCCGCCGACCTGACCGCACCCGCCGCGCCGGGCGAGCTGGTCGCCGAGACGGTACGCCGGTTCGGCCGGCTGGACGCGGTGGTGGCCGCGCACGCGTACTCGACCCGCACCGAGCTGGGCGGGTTGACCGCCGACGAGATCGACCGGCACCTGGTCGTGAACGTGCGGGCCACGATGCTGCTGGCGGAGGCGTTCGCCGCCGCGTTCACGGCCCCGGCAGGCGGGCGGCTGGTGCTGTTCAGCAGCGGTCAGCGGCTCGGCCCGATGCCCGCCGAGCTGGCGTACGCGGCGAGCAAGGCCGCCCTGGAGAACCTGACCCGGCAGCTCGCGCCGGTACTGGCGCCCAACGGCATCACCGTCAACTGCGTGAATCCCGGACCGACCGACACCGGGTACGCGACACCCGAGGCGGCGGCCGTGGTGGCCGGAATGTTCCCGGGCGGGGCGTGGGGCACCCCGGACGACGCCGCCCGGCTGGTCGAGTGGCTCTGCTCGGCCGACGCCCGCTGGATCACCGGCCAGGTCATCGACTCCGAGGGCGGCTTCAACCGTTACGCCTGACGGCGTTCCGGCGGTCGGTCAGGCGCGGCGGAGGCTGTCCACGAAGGACTGCCAGTCGGCGGCCGGGAAGCCGAGCACCGGTCCGGCCGGGTCCTTGGAGTCCCGGACCACGACCATCCCACCCGTCGCCGCGACCTCGACACAGTTGCCGCTGGTGTTACTGCGGCTGCTCTTGCGCCATTCCGGGCGCCCCGGATACCGCGCGACCATGGGTCACCTCCCCGACAAGGTTCTAGCTGCTGTCAGTCAGCTTAGCCAGAAGATCGATCGACTCGGCCGGGGAGAGTGCCGCTTCTTGCAGCCAGCGCCCGATCCGCGCGTAGAGGACGACATCCTCGTCATCGGTCAGGTGGATGTCACTCGTCAGCGTCTCCAGCACCACGGTCCGTGGGTCGGCGGGGTCGGGGAAGGTGTAGATCGAGAAGGTGGTGTGTGGGGTGAACCAATGGCGAGCCCGGCCACCACCGGGCGGTCGGCTGGGGACTGGAGTCGACCACCGAGGCGGTGGTCTATTTCAAGCACCCGGAGCGGGATATCCGGGAGGTGGGCGTCTTCCCGACAGCGGAGCAGGCACAGACCTACTACAGCGACTGGGGAGAGCTGGACCTGCTGCGGCCGCTCCGGGACCACGGGTGGCCCGGCCAGCACGGATCCGCACTGGCCGGCGACTCCCCGGCCGACCTCCCACCCGCTGATGCCGGCACCGCTGGCGGATCGACGACCGGCTCGCTCCGGGTTTCCTGCGTCGAGCCGATCTGGCGCGCGCAGCAGCTACCCGGTGCCCAACTCGTGCAGCTCTACTCGCCGGAGACCGGTGTCGAACCTGCCTGAGCCCCGGTCGGTGCACCGGAGCACCGGCGTCGAAGCGTCGATCGGTAGTGCAGCCGGACCTGACCCGATGATCCGCCGTCGGATCACCGACCCCTGTTGTCAAGGGTCAGGCCCGGTAGGTGCCGAACGACCACACGTAACCTTCGAGGTCGCGTGCGCTGTAGTCGCGGGAACCGTAGTCGGTGTCGCGGAGGTCCTGGACGATCTCGGCGCCGGCGGCCTTCGCCCGCGCGTGGTGCGCCTCGATGTCGTCCACCGCCACGTAGACCGACCACTGGTCGGGGGCCGGCAGGGGATCGGGTCCCGTCCCCCGACCGATCATGATCATTCCGGTGTCGTAGATCAGTTCGGCGTGCGCGACCGAACCGTCCGGGGCGTCGTGCACCTGGTGGACCTGGAAGCCGAACGCCCTGGTGAGCCAGTCGATGGCGGCCCGGGCGTCGGAGTAGGTGAAGATGGGATAGATCGTTCGCATGCCTCAGTCTGGTTCGCCGAGGGTCAGCCGCGCTTGTAAAAATGTGACCCTGGCGGGTCGCTTCAGCATCAGACGGGCTCACACGGTCCGGCGACCGGCTTCGGTGCGAACCCGGCGAACTCGGTCGGAGTGGCGCCGGCGAACTCGCGAAAGTCGCGGATCAGGTGCGCCTGGTCGTAGTAGCCGCACCGGGCCGCGACTGCCGCCCAGCCACCGTCAGCCCAGCCACCGTCAGCCCAGCCACCGTCAGCCCAGCCACCGTCAGCCCAGCCACCGTCAGCCCAGCCACCGTCAGCCAACCCGCCGCCGCCATGCGCTCCGCCACCGCCGTTCGATCCGCCGCCACCGTCACCTGAGCCGCCTCCGGCACCCGAGCCGACGCCGCCGTCGGCGTACGCCCGCTGGAAGCGCAGCACCCGGGCCGCCGTCTTCGGCGCCAGGCCGATCTCGCGCTGGAACACGGTGGCGAGGTGCCGGCGGCTCCACCCGACCTCGGCGGCGAGCTGACCGATGCTCACCCGGCCGTGGGTGTCGGCCAGCCGTTGCCAGGCCCGGTCGAGGCGCGGGTCGGGGTCGGCGGTGGCGGCCAGCCGCGCCCCGATCGCCCGGTCGAGCAGCGCGAACCGGGCGGGCCAGTCTGGCGCCTCGGCGAGCCGGTCCCGCAGCCGACCCAGCCAGCCGCCCGGAAGCTGGTCGACATTGACCGACCGGTTGCCCAGCTCGCCGCCGGGCAGGCCGAGCAGCCGCCCGGCCACCAGCGGGGACAGCATCAGCTCGACCCCCTGCCCGAGACCGGCCGGCAGATGGGTGGTGACGTACCGGTCGTAGACCCCGGCGGCGAACGACGCCGTCCGCCGGACTCCCCGATCCGCGTCGAGCGGGTCGGTGACGTCCATGGGTGCGCCCCAGCCGAGGACGACCACGACGAAGGCGCCCGCCACCTCCCGGCGGATCAACGGCTCCCGGGCCCGCTCCCAGTACCCGATGTACCTGTCGACGTACTGACGCAGTACCGGCTGCGGGGTGCCGAACACCAGGCCGCTGTCGGCGGTCAGCACGGTGGCCGGCCCGTCGGCGGGGCTCTCGGCTGACGCCGTGGCCGTGGCCTCGGTCGCCGGCTCAGGTGATGCCGGCGGCATCCATGCCCCGCAGTTCCTTCTTCAGCTCGGAGACCTCGTCGCGGATCCGCGCGGCCAGCTCGAACTGCAGCTCCCGGGCGGCGGCCAGCATCTGGTCGTTGAGCTCCTGGATGAGCTGCGCCAGGTCGGCCCGGGCCATCCCCTGCCGGGACGGGCCGGCCGCCGCGGACCGGGACCGGCTGCGGGTCTCCGGGACCGGCGCCTTGCCCCGCGACATCTGCCGCGCCGCGCCGCCGACGGTGGCGCCCTCGGTGTCCTCGGCCTCCCGGTAGATGTCGTCGAGGATGTCGTGGATCTTCTTGCGCAGCGGCTCGGGGCTGATGCCGTGCGCCTCGTTGTGCGCGACCTGCTTGGCCCGGCGCCGGTTGGTCTCGTCGATCGCGTCCCGCATCGACGGGGTCATCTTGTCCGCGTACATGTGGACCTGGCCCGAGACGTTGCGGGCCGCCCGGCCGATGGTCTGGATCAGCGACCGGCCGCTGCGCAGGAAGCCCTCCTTGTCGGCGTCGAGGATGGCGACCAGCGACACCTCGGGCAGGTCCAGCCCTTCCCGGAGCAGGTTGATGCCGACCAGCACGTCGTAGTCGCCCTTGCGCAGCTCGCGCAGCAGCTCGACCCGGCGCAGCGTGTCGACCTCGGAGTGCAGGTAGCGCACCCGGATGCCGTGCTCCAGCAGGTAGTCCGACAGGTCCTCGGCCATCTTCTTGGTGAGCGTGGTGACCAGCACCCGCTCGTCCCGTTCGGTGCGCAGCTTGATCTCGTGCATCAGGTCGTCGATCTGGCCCTTGGTGGGCTTGACCACCACCTCGGGGTCGACCAGGCCGGTCGGGCGGATCACCTGCTCGACGAACTCGCCGCCGGCCTCCTGCAGCTCCCAGGTGCCGGGCGTGGCCGACAGGAAGACCATCTGGCCGACCCGTTCCAGGAACTCGTCGAACCGCAGCGGCCGGTTGTCGGCGGCGCTGGGCAGCCGGAACCCGTGGTCGATGAGCATCCGCTTGCGGGAGGCGTCGCCCTCGAACATGCCGCCGATCTGCGGGATGGTCACGTGCGACTCGTCGACCACGGTGAGGAAGTCGTCCGGGAAGTAGTCGAGCAGGCAGTGCGGCGGGCTGCCGGGGAGCCGGCCGTCGATGTGCATCGAGTAGTTCTCGATGCCGGAGCAGAAGCCGACCTGCCGCATCATCTCGATGTCGTAGGTGGTGCGCATCCGCAGCCGCTGCGCCTCCAGGAGCTTGCCCTGCCGCTCCAGCTCGGCCAGCCGCTCGCCCAACTCGGCCTCGATGTCGGTTATCGCCCGCTCCATCCGCTGCGGCCCGGCGGCGTAGTGGGTGGCCGGGAAGATCAGCAGGTTGTCCACCTCCCGCACCACGTCCCCGGTCAACGGGTGCAGGTAGTAGAGCTTCTCCACCTCGTCGCCGAAGAACTCGATCCGCAGCGCCAGTTCCTCGTACGCGGGAATGATCTCCAGCGTGTCGCCGCGGACCCGGAAGGTACCCCGGTTGAACGCCATGTCGTTGCGGGTGTACTGGACGTCGACCAGGCGGCGCAGCAGGCCGTCCCGCTCGACCTCCTGGCCGACCCGGATCCGGACCGCCCGGTCCAGGTATTCCTCCGGGGTGCCCAGGCCGTAGATCGCCGAGACGGTGGCCACCACGATCACGTCGCGGCGGGTCAGCAGGGACATCGTGGCCTTGTGCCGCAGCCGCTCGACCTCCTCGTTGATCGAGGAGTCCTTCTCGATGTAGGTGTCGGTCTGCGGGATGTACGCCTCGGGTTGGTAGTAGTCGTAGTAGGAGACGAAGTATTCGACGGCGTTGTTCGGCAGCAGCTCGCCGAACTCCTTGGCGAGCTGGGCGCAGAGGGTCTTGTTCGGCGCGATCACCAGGGTCGGCCGTTGCAGCCGCTCGACCAGCCACGCGGTGGTGGCGCTCTTGCCGGTGCCGGTGGCGCCGAGCAGCACGGAGTGACGATCCCCCCGACGGACCCGGCGCTCAAGATCATCGATAGCTGCCGGCTGATCACCGGAGGGCTTGAACTCGCTGATCACCTCGAAGGTGCCGTCGAGCCGGGGTATGTCGAGCGCCATGGGAACAACCGTACGCCCGACCCCCGACAAGGCCGGGAGCACACGGTGGGTACACGATCGGCTTCGATATTCGCATTGTGTGTGAAAGATCACCACGATACCGTTCTAGGGTAGGCCGCTCGCGGCGGCCGACCGGGTCCGCGACCCACCGCCACACCGGCAGGTCGCGTCCGGCGCAGTGGTTGCAGCCCCGGCACGACGTGTCGGCGTGCGCACCCGACGCGGTCGCGCGACAGCGCAGACCGGCCGCCGCGAGCGCCCCTTGCCGCCCGGCCGCGCGCCGCTGGAGACCGCTCCGCCCCTGCTCACGTCACCTCTCGCCGGTTGTCGCAGTTCAACCACGAGTGAGGACTCCCACGCCCGTCGCGCGCACCTCCGAGCCCGGCCGCCGCCGAATGCTGACGCTTACCGTGCTGGGTTGCCTCGCCGTCGGCTCCGGGGCCGGGCTGGCCGGCGGGCTGATCTCCTGTCAACCGACACCGACCCTGGAGACGGCCCGGCCCCTGTCGCCCGCCGAAGCCCGCCGGCTGGCCGCCATGCGGGTGACCAACTACCAGGACGGCCGGGTCGGCCTGCGGGCGACGCTCGGGCTGGCCGGGGACGAGATCGAGGTGACCGGGGCGGTGGACTGGGGACGGGAGTTGATCTACCTCACCGTCACCGGCCCCGGCGCGGGCGAGCACCGGGGGCTGTTGCAGGCCGGCCCCGGCCTGGTGGCCACCCGCCCGGCGCCGGCCACCGGCCGTACCCCGGCCCGGCCCAGTGGACCGGCCACCACCGGACGGCCCACCGACGATCGGGACCCCGCCGCCGGCACCACAGCCGGCGCCCGGCCACCGGCCGGTGACCCACCTGCCGCCACCCGACCCGGCCCGACGGAACCACCCAGCACCGAGCCCGGCAGCGCTGAGCCCGGCAGCGCCCAGCCCGGCAGCACTGGACCTGCCAGCACCGAGCCCGGCAGCACGCAGCCCGGCGGCACCGAGCCCGGCGCTTCGGACCCGCCAGCCGGCCAACCGGCAACCGGAGACCCGGCGACCGGAGACCCGGCAGCCGAGGAACCAGCGACCGACAACCCCGCGACTGGAGACCCCACGCCAGGAGAGCCCGCGACCGGAGAGCCCGCGACTGGCAAGCCGGAGACGGCGGGACCGGGGCAAACCGGTCCGGCCGGCGGGGTCTTCGGACCGCCGGCGGGCGCCCCCGGGCCGGTCGTCGCCGAACCGGCCGGCCCGCCCCGGGAGGCCGCCACCGCCGCCGCGGAGCAGCCACCGGTCGCACCGCCCCAGGACGGCTGGCGGGTCCGCCGGATGGGCGGCACCGGGACCGAGGTCAACCCGCTGGACTCGTTCCTCGCGCTGATCTTCGCCGCCGCCGCCGACCGCCCCGACCGCCCGGAGGCGCTGGAGCGCAGCGAGGCGCGTTGGCTCGGCCGTGACCGGGCCGGCGGCGCCACGGTCGACGTCCTGCTCGGCCCCGCCGTGTCCCAGGCCAGCTGGGACAGCGGCCCGGCCAGCCCGACGCCCACCGCGCTCACCGAGATGGGCGGCGCGGTCCGGTACTGGCTGGACTCCGACGCCCGGCTGCACCGGATCGAGGCGCTGCTGGGCGAGAACGTACCGGTCCAGGTGGACCTCGACCGGACGACCCGCCCGGAGGTGACCGCGGTCGCCGCCCTCGGCGGGCTGCCGGTACTCCCCCGCGCGGTGACCGCCGACGAGGCCGAACTGCTCGCCCGGCTCCGCCCCACCAACCTGGACCAGGGCGGCGCGACCGTGGCGCTCACCGTCCCGACGGTGCCGGCGGAACGGTTGCTGCCCGGCGACGGACCGACCGTCAACCTGCGCGGCGCCGGTTGGGTCAACTGGTACGGCGGAAACGCCTACCTCGCCGTACACGATCTGGACGAGCCGACGGAGCGGCTGCTGCTGCGGGCGGACCCGGCCGGGGTCGCGGCCCGAACCGTACGCCGGGAGGACGACGCACCGGCCCACGGCGCCGATCCCCCGCGCGACGGCCGGCCCGGTGCGGCCGACCTGCCGCCGCTGCCCGCACCCATCGACCGGGCCTGGAGCTACCGCCAGTGGCCCGAGCGGACCGACCGGCTCGGCGGCCTCGACCTCGATCTGCTCGTCAGCGAGGTGCTGTCGCTCGGCGACCAGCGGGCCGGCGACCTGGCCGCGCTACGCCGGTCGGCGGTGTGGCTGCGGCGCGACGTGGTCGCCGGGCAGAAGGTGACCGTGTTCGAGCTGCCGAAGCCGGTCGAGGCGGACACCCCGCGCGGTCAGGCCCGGATGCGGTACTGGGTGGACCGGTCCGGGCTGCTGCGCCGGCTGGAGCTGCGTACCCGCACCGGGGCCTTCGCCCAGCTCGACCTGCATCCCGGCCAGGTTCCCGAGCTGCCCTGGGTGCCGACCAACTGACCGGTGACGCCGGTGCGCCGCAGGTGTGAACGGGTCCCGCGCGGGGAACTGCAGCCGGATGAATCGGCCGGGTACGGTCTCGTCGCGCCTGGCAGAGGTGTGGGAGAGCTTCTGGGTACTGCCCGCGGTGTGCGCGATCGGCGCCGTCGTGGTGGCGATCGGTCTGTCGGTGCTGGAGTTGCGGTTCGAGTTCCCGGTGCGGGGTCTCCTGCCGAGCGGAGCCGCGGGCGCCCGGTCGCTGCTGTCGTCGATCATCACCGCGATGATCTCCTTCACCGCGCTGGTCTTCTCGATCACCGTCGTCGCCCTGCAGCTTGTCTCCAGCCAGTACTCCCCCCGGGTCCTGCGCACCTTCCTGCAGGACCGGGTCATCCAACTCGCCCTGGGCACCTTCGTGGCCACCTTCCTGTTCGCCATGGTGGTGCTCGCCGCCCTACCCGGGGCGGACACCGAGCGGCTGCCGGAGCTGGCGCTGGCAACGTCGATGGCGCTCGTCCTGGCCAGCAGTGGCGTCTTCATCTACTACCTGCACCACATCACCACCGTCATGCGGGTCTCGCAGATCATCGCCGCGATCGGCGCCCAGACCCGCCACTGCATCGACCAGCACCTGCCGGCGGAGGCCGACGATCGGAGCTTCGCGGTGCCGGGTGAGGTGGTCCAGGTCATCCGCGCTGACCGGCCGGGAATGATCACCCGGGTCGACCTGAACCACCTCGCCGCGCTCGCCCGCCAGCACGACTGCGCGATCTCGGTGGTGCCCACGCCGGGCGACTTCGTGCCGGAGGGGGTGCCGCTGCTGCGGGTCCACCAGGTCGGCGACGCCCCGCCCCGGCGGGTGGATCCGGCCCGCGCGGCGCGTGGCGTCGAGATCGCGGCGGAACGCACTCCCGGTCAGGACATCGGGTTCGGGTTCCGGCAACTCGCCGACATCGCGGGACGGGCACTCTCCCCCGGGGTCAACGACCTCACCACTGCGGTCCGCGCCGTGCAGGAGGCACACGACCTGCTGCGCCGGGTCGGTGCGCGGCCACTGCAGCCCCACGTCGTCCGGGACGACGCCGCGACCGTTCGGGTACGCGTGGAGCAGCAGTCCTACGACAGCCTGCTGGCGATGGTGGTCGACGAGGTGCGTTCCGCCGCCGACGGCCAGCCGAGGATCGTGGATCTGCTCGGGGGTGTCGTCGCCGATCTGGAGACCGTGGTTCGGCCGTCGCACCGGCTTTCGGTGCGACAGCGGTCGGCGCGGTGACCGACCCACCGCGACCCCACCGCCCGTCAGGGGCGCCAGCCGGTCGCCTCGGCCCACTCCTCGGCCAGCCGGTGCTCCTCGTCGAACCAGGGCTCCTTCGCCGCCGCGTACGCCTCGATCGGCAGTCCCTGCGCCGCGAGCCCGCGCTTGACCGCCAGGTACTCCGCCACCCGGGCCGGGTCGGCCCGCAGGTGGTCGCGCATCAGCAGGGCGTACCGCCAGCCGGGTGATCCGGCGACCCGGACGTGCAGGTTCACCGGGCGGCCCGGATCGGCGTTGCCGTGCAGCAGCTTCGGCCAGCGATCCGGCGGCTGCCCCGGCCCGTGCGGGGTGTCCCACCACTGGCCGGGCAGGGGAGGAAACCCGGCCCCGGACAGCCGGTCCACGAGCTCGGCGGCCTCGGGTCCGGCCAGCGGGTCGGCGGCGTCGGTGTCGACGCCGAGCTGGATGTCGATGATGTCCTTGGCGGCCAGGCCGGGCACCGCGGTCGAGCCGATGTGGTCGATCCGCGGTTCGGCCGGGCGGAGCGCGTGCCGGATCCGGGCGGCGAGCCGGGCGTACTGGGCCGGCCAGGTCGGGTCCGGTTCGACGAGCGACACCGGCTGCGGCCGGGCGGCATGCCGCCGCTGCCGGACGTTGTGCTCGTAGGGCACTAGCCGGTCGGTCCAGAGCGCGTCCACGGCGGCGTGCAGGTCGGTGAGCGGACCGTTGTTGTCGAGCAGCACGTCGGCCGCGGCCTGCCGCCGTTCGTCGTCGACCTGCGCGTCGATCCGCTGCTGCGCCTGCTCGGCGGTCATCGCCCGGTGCCGCACCAACCGGTCGACCCGCACCCCCGCCGCCGCGGAGACCACCACCACCAGGTGGTACGCGGGCGCGAGCCCCACCTCCACCAGCAGGGGTACGTCGTTGACCAGCACCGCGTCGGGCGGGGCGGCGGCGGCGAGTTCGGCGCTGCGGGCGCGTACCCGGGGGTGGATGATCTCCTCCAGCCGGGACCGGGCGGTGGCGTCGGCGAAGACGATCCCGCCCAGCGCGGCCCGGTCCAGCTCGCCGTCGGCGGCCAGCACCCGCTCCCCGAAGGCCGCGACGACCGCCCGGTGCCCGTCGGTGCCGGCGGCGACCACCTCCCGGGCGAGCCGGTCCGAGTCGATGACCACCGCCCCGTGCCCGGCCAGTCTCGCCGCCACCGCGCTCTTCCCCGACCCGATCCCCCCGGTCAACCCCACACTCAGCACCGGCCGTCCCACCCTTTCCGGATCTTGGCAGGAGGTGGCCACCCGGGGCCGTTTCGTGCCAAGATCTCGCACCGCGTGCGGAGGCCCCGGTCCCGCGAGCGGATCGCGGGGCCGGGGCCTGAAGGTAACGCTAACTACCGCTTGTCACTTGCCGCCGGCGAGCTTCTCGCGCAGTGCCGCGAGCGCCTCGTCGGTGGCCAGGGTGCCGGCCGGCTCCTCGGCCTGCCGGGCCGGGGCCGGGCTGGACGACGACGTCGCGCCGCCACCGCCACCGCCGCTGGACGCGGCCGCGCTCGGCGGGGTGGGGTTCGCGGCGGCCTCGGCGTCGGCGGCCCGGGAGGTCTGCACCTGCTTGGTGTGGGCCTCCCAACGGGTCCGCGCCTCGGCGTACTGCGTCTCCCAGGTCTCCCGCTGCTTGTCGAAGCCTTCCAGCCACTCCCCGGTCTCCGGGTCGAAGCCCTCCGGGTAGATGTAGTTGCCCTCGTTGTCGTACGTCGCGGCCATGCCGTAGAGGGTGGGGTCGAAGTGCTCCTCGCCCTCAACGAAGCCCTCGTTGGCCTGCTTGAGCGAGAGCGAGATCCGGCGCCGCTCCAGGTCGATGTCGATGACCTTGACCATGACGTCCGAACCCACCTGGACGACCTGCTCCGGGATCTCCACGTGCCGCTCGGCCAGCTCGGAGATGTGCACCAGGCCCTCGATGCCGTCGTCGACGCGGACGAACGCACCGAACGGCACCAGCTTGGTGACCTTGCCCGGCACGATCTGCTGGATCGCGTGGGTCCGGGCGAACTGCCGCCACGGGTCCTCCTGGGTCGCCTTGAGCGACAGCGAGACCCGCTCCCGGTCCAGGTCGACGTCGAGGACCTCGACCTCCACCTCCTGGCCGACCTCGACCACCTCGGACGGGTGGTCGATGTGCTTCCAGGACAGCTCGGAGACGTGCACCAGGCCGTCCACGCCGCCCAGGTCCACGAACGCGCCGAAGTTGACGATCGAGGAGACGACGCCCTTGCGGACCTGCCCCTTCTGCAGCTTGTTCAGGAACTCGGTGCGCACCTCGGACTGGGTCTGCTCCAACCACGCCCGGCGGGACAGAACCACGTTGTTGCGGTTCTTGTCCAGCTCGATGATCTTCGCTTCCAGCTCGCGGCCCACGTACGGCTGCAGGTCACGCACGCGACGCATCTCGACAAGCGAGGCGGGCAGGAAGCCCCGCAACCCGATGTCGAGGATGAGGCCACCCTTGACCACCTCGATGACGGAGCCGCGCACGACGCCGTCCTCGTCCTTGATCTTCTCGATGGTGCCCCAGGCGCGCTCGTACTGCGCCCGCTTCTTCGAGAGGATCAGGCGGCCCTCCTTGTCCTCCTTCTGGAGAACCAGGGCCTCGATGTGATCACCGACCGACACCACCTCGGCGGGGTCAACGTCGTGCTTGATCGACAACTCGCGAGAGGGGATGACCCCCTCGGTCTTGTAGCCGATGTCGAGCAGGACCTCGTCCCGATCGACCTTGACGACGGTGCCTTCGACAATGTCGCCGTCGTTGAAGTACTTGATGGTCTCGTCGATCGCGGCGAGGAAAGCCTCCTCGGAACCGAGATCGTCGTGGGTGACCCGGGTGGCGCTCGAGGGGGCCTCGATGCTGCTCGTCATGTGGGCGGTTGCTCCGGTCGGATGGTGTGTCACTGCAGGTTTGTGTCGCGGTGACCTGTTTGCGCCAGCGGATCCGTCGCCGGGCACACCGAACAATCGCCACTCGATCATGGGGTGTGTCCGTCGACCGCGGACCTGCTCCCTGCCGAGGCACACGATCCGCGTGCGCATCGAACAGCTTACCGTGCGCATTACCACAGCGTGCAAGCCCTACCGGCACCTGATGAGATCAGTTGTCCACGACCCGGGACGATCCGGGTCGGGCACCGGTGGCCGGACGGTCCCGACCTGCCCCTACGGTAGCGCCGTGAGCAACCTGGAACAGGCCCCCGAGCCCGGCGCGGCGGTGGCCTATCACGGCACGACCCACCACGGCGCGGCCGACGACATCCCGGCCGCCGACACTGCGGCCGACGACAGTGCCGCCGGGGACGGCGCGGCCGGCGGGGACGGGGTGGAGCGGCGACCGGTCGGCGACGGGGAGGCCCGCCGGGCCAACCGCCGGTGGTGGGACGCGGACGCCGACGCGTACCAGGCCGAACACGGCGCGTTCCTCGGCGACGTGGACTGGGTCTGGTGCCCGGAACGGCTGCGCGAGGCCGACGCCCGACTCCTCGGCGAGCTGCGCGGACGCCGGATACTGGAGCTGGGCTGCGGGGCGGCCGCGGGCGCCCGGTGGCTGGCCACCGAGGGTGCCCGGCCGGTCGCCCTGGACCTGTCCGCCGGCATGTTGCGGCACGCCGCTCGCGCGGCCACCCGATCCGGGGTACGCGTACCGCTGGTGCAGGCCGACGCGCTGGCACTGCCCTTCGCGACCGGCGCGTTCGACCTGGTCGCCACGGCGTTCGGGGCGGTGCCGTTCGTGGCCGACTCGGCGGCGGTGATGCGGGAGGTGTTCCGGGTGCTGCGCCCGGGCGGCTCGTGGGTCTTCTCGATCACCCATCCGATGCGCTGGATCTTCCTCGACGATCCGGGCGAGCGCGGCCTGACCGCGGTGCACTCGTACTTCGACCGGCGCCCGTACGTGGAACAGGACGCCGACGGGGTGCCGACGTACGTCGAGCAGCACCGGACGGTCGGCGACCGGGTCCGGGAGATCGTCGGGGCGGGTTTCGTGCTGCGGGACGTGGTGGAACCGGAGTGGCCGGCGGGGCACGAGCAGCTCTGGGGGCAGTGGAGCCCGCTGCGCGGCCGGCTCTTCCCGGGCACCGCGATCTTCGTCTGCGACCGGCCGGCCGGCGCGTTACCGACGGCCGGTCGCGGGTAGCCGGAGGGCATGAGCGAGCGGAAACGGCCGACACCCGAGCACGAGAGCGGCCCCCGGGCGGCCCGAGCCGACCGGACGACCCGAGCCGACCGAGGGACACGAGCCGACCGAGGGACACGAGCCGACCGAGGATCGGAGGCCGACCGGGCGGTGCGGACCAACCAGGCGACTCACGCCGGTCGGGACGAGCCGCGCAAGGGCGACCGGGTCAGCTGGCGCAGCCACGGCGGCACGGCACACGGCACCGTGCAGGAGAAGATCACCGAGCGGACCGAGGCGGCCGGGCGGACGGTGGCCGCCTCCCCGCAGGAGCCGCAGTACCGGGTCCGCACCGACGAGGGCCGCGACGCCGTGCACAAGCCCCAGGCGCTGCGCCCCGAGCGGAGGTGACCGCGATGGCCAGGACGGCGAGTCCGGAAACCGAGGCCGCGGAGCACTACCGGCAGTTCACCGACGCGGTGAACATGCGCCCCGGCGAACTGGAGAAGTGGCTCACGACCGAGGAGTCCAAGGCCGCCGGGCAGCACTCCGCCGGCGGCGGCGAGTCCGTCGGGCACGCCTCCGGCCGGCGGATCGTGGCTCTGCTGCGCCGTAAGCGCGCCGACCTGTCCGATTCCGACTACGCCCACATGCGCAAGGTGGTCGGCTACGTCCACCGCCACCTGGCCCAGCGCCCGGCCGGCGACGTGACCGACACCCGCTGGCGGCACTCCCTGATGAACTGGGGCCACGACCCGCTCAAGCGCTGACCTGCGGCGCGGCCGCGGAGCGGCAGATGGCCGGCCGGGCCGGCCTGTTGGCAGGCCGCAGGCCGACAACGGGCGGCGGGCGGTCAGTGGTCAGCGGTCGGCCGGCGGTCAGTGGTCAGCGCTGTTCCAGTCGGGGCCGGCGCCGACCGAGACCTCCAGCGGGACCGAGAGCGGGTGGGCGCCGCCCATCTCCCGGCGGACCAGCGCCTCCAGCGGCTCCCGCTCGCCGGGTGCCACCTCGAAGACCAGCTCGTCGTGCACCTGCAACAGCAGCCGCGACCGGAGCCCGGAGCCGCGCAGCGCGGTGTCGACGTGCAGCATCGCCACCTTGATGAGGTCGGCGGCCGAGCCCTGGATGGGGGCGTTCAGCGCCATCCGCTCGGCCATCTCGCGGCGCTGCCGGTTGTCGCTCACCAGGTCGGGCAGGTAACGCCGGCGGCCCAGAATCGTCTCGGTGTAGCCGTCGAGCACCGCCTTGCGGACCACCGTCTGCAGGTAGTCGCGGACCCCGCCGAAGCGGCCGAAGTATTCCTCCATCAGCCCACGCGCCTCCTCGGCGCTGATGCCGAGCTGCTGAGACAGCCCGAACGCGCTGAGCCCGTACGCCAGGCCGTAGTTCATTGCCTTGATCTTGCGGCGGTGGTCGGCGGTGACCGCGGCCAGGTCGACGGCGAAGACCGAGGAGGCGGTGGCGGCGTGGAAGTCCGCGCCGGAGTTGAAGGCGGCGATCAGCGCCTCGTCGCCGGAGAGGTGCGCCATGATCCGCATCTCGATCTGGCTGTAGTCGGCGGTGAGCAGCGACTCGTACCCGGCGCCGACGACGAACGCGCGCCGGATCCGGCGGCCCTCCTCGGTGCGGATCGGGATGTTCTGCAGGTTCGGGTCGGTCGAGGAGAGCCGGCCGGTGGCGGCCACCGTCTGGTGGAAGGTGGTGTGGATCCGGCCGTCGTCGGAGACCGACTTGAGCAGCCCGTCCACGGTGGACTTGAGCCGGGCCACGTCGCGGTGTCGTAGCAGGTGCTCCAGCACGGGGTGCGGGTTCTGCGCATAGAGCCACTGCAGGGCGTCGGCGTCGGTGGTGTAGCCGGTCTTGATCTTCTTGGTCTTCGGCAGGCCCAGCTCGGTGAAGAGGATCTCCTGCAGCTGCTTCGGCGAACCCAGGTTGAACTCCCGCCCGACCACCTGGTACGCCGACTGGGCCGCCGCCTTCACCTCGCCGGCGAAGAGCGCCTCCAGCTCGGAGAGGTAGTCGGTGTCGGCGGCGATGCCGGTGCGTTCCATCCCGGCCAGCACCTCGACCAGGGGCAGCTCGACGTCGGCCATCAGTCGGGAGGCGGTGCCCGCGTCCCGGGACAGCTCGGCGTCCAGCGCGTCGGCCAGGTCCAGGGTGGCCCGGGCCCGCAGCATCAGGTTCTGCTCGACAGCGCCGTCGTCGCCCAGCCCGTCGAGGGTGAGCTGCCCGGTCTCCGGCGCGTCCACCCGCAGCTCCCGGTGCAGGTAGCGCAGCGCCAGGTCGGTCAGGTCGTAGGAGCGCTGGTCGGGGCGGGCCAGGTAGGCGGCGAGCGCGGTGTCCCGGCTGACCCCGCGCAGGCTCCAGCCGTGCTCGGCGAAGGCGAGCAGCGCGGGCTTGCTGTCGTGCAGCACCTTGGGCCGGTCGGGGTCGGCCAGCCAGGCGCCGACCGCCGCCTCGTCGACCGGGTCGAGGGCGGCCGGGTCGAACCAGCCCGCCTCGCCGCTCGCGGCGGCCAGCGCCACCCCGGTCAGCGAGCCGGTGCCCCGGCCGAAGGTGCCGGCCACCGCCACCCCGGTCGGCACCCCGGCCGGCGCGTGGGTGGCCAGCCAGGTCGCCACCCCGCCGGCCGGCAGCACCTCGCCGGCCAGCTCGAATCCGGCCTCCGCCTCCGGCTCGACGGCGTCGAGGTACTGGTAGAGGCGGTCCCGCAGGATCCGGAACTGCAGGGTGTCGAAGACCTGGTGGACGGCTTCGCGGTCCCAGCCGGGCCAGCGGGAATCCTCGGCCCGCAGGGAGAGCTCCAGGTCGTCGACGAGACAGTTGAGGTCGTAGTTTCGGATCACATCAGCCAGCCGCTCGCGCAGGCTCTCCCCCGCCTTGCCCTTGATCTTGTCGGCCTGGGCGATGACGCCCTCGACCCCGCCGTACTGGATGATCCACTTGGCGGCCGTCTTCGGGCCGACGCCCGGCACGCCGGAGAGGTTGTCGCTGCTCTCACCGACCAGGGCGGCCAGGTCGCGGTACTGCTCCGGGCCGACGCCGTAGCGTTCGGTGACCGCCGCCGGGTCCATCCGGGCCAGGTCGGAGACGCCCTTGCGCGGGTAGAGCACGGTGATCTGCGGGCCGACCAGTTGGAAGGCGTCCCGGTCGCCGGTGCAGATCAGCACGTCCATGCCGGCCTGCCGGCCCTGCTTCGCGAGGGTGGCGAGCACGTCGTCGGCCTCGTAGCCCTCCTTCTCCACCACCGGCACCCGCAGCGCGGCCAGCACCTCCTTGACCAGGCTGACCTGACCGTGGAAGTCGGCGGGGGTCTCCGAGCGACCGGCCTTGTACTCGGCGTACTTCTCGGTGCGGAAGGACTTGCGGGACACGTCGAAGGCGACGATCAGGTGGGTCGGCCGCTCGTCGCGGAGCACGTTGATCAGCATCGAGGTGAAGCCGTAGACCGCGTTCGTCGGCTGCCCGGTGGTGGTGGAGAAGTTCTCCACCGGCAGGGCGAAGAAGGCCCGGTAGGCCACCGAGTGACCATCGATGAGGAGCAGGCGCGGTGCGGTGGAGGCTGTCACGTCAGCCGACTCTAGTCCGGCCCCCCGACAACTCCGGCACAGGCACCGCCGCGAACGCGGCCATCAAGACACCGCCGCCGACGCGGCCATCAAAACACCGCCGCGAACGGCGCCGGCCCGGGACGCGACATCCGCGTCCCGGGCCGGCCACAGATCCCGGTACGTCCCGGCTCAGGCGACGCCGAGGTACGCCTCCTTGATCGACGGGTCGTGCAGCAGGTCCTGCCCGCTCCCCTCCTTGACGATCCGGCCGGTCTCCAGCACGTAGCCCCGGTGCGCCCGGGACAACGCCTGCTGGGCGTTCTGCTCGACCAGCAGGATGGTGGTGCCCTGCTGGTTGATCTCCGTGATGATGTCGAAGATCTGCCGGATCACCATCGGCGCCAGCCCCATCGACGGCTCGTCGAGCAGCAGCAGCTTCGGCCGGCTCATCAGCGCCCGGCCGACCGCGAGCATCTGCTGCTCGCCGCCGGAGAGCGTGCCACCGGCCTGCTTGCGCCGCTCCCGCAGCCGCGGGAAGAGGGTCAGCACCCGCTCCAGGTCGGCGGCGATCCCGGCCGTGTCGCGCCGGGTGTACGCCCCCATGTCGAGGTTCTCCAGCACCGTCATGCCGGGGAAGATCTGCCGGCCCTCCGGTGACTGGCACAGCCCCCGGATGACCCGCAGGTCGGCCCGGAGCTTGCTGATGTCCTCGCCGTTGAAGGTGATCCGCCCGGCCGACAGCGACCGGATGCCGGAGATCGCCCGCATGGTGGTGGTCTTGCCGGCACCGTTGGCCCCGATGAGGGCCACGATCTCGCCCTCGTCGACGGTGATGCTGATGCCGTGCAGGGCCTCGATCCGCCCGTACGCGACGGTGACCTGATCCAGCTCAAGCAGCATCGGTCGACTCCCCCAGGTAGGCGGCGATCACCCGCGGGTCCTTGCTGACCTCCGAGGGTGCCCCCTCGGCGATCTTCTTGCCGAACTCCAACACCACGATCCGGTCGGTCACGTTCATGACCAGCCGCATGTCGTGCTCGATCAGCAGCACGGTGTGACCCCGGTCGCGGATCTGCCGGATCAGCTCGAGCAGCTGCTCCTTCTCCGCCGGGTTGAAGCCGGCGGCCGGCTCGTCCAGGCAGAGCAGCTTCGGCTCGGTGGCCAGCGCGCGGGCGATCTCCAACCGGCGCTGGTAGCCGTACGGCAGATTCCGGGCCGCGTCGTTGGCCCGGTCGACGATGCCGACGAACCGGAGCAGATCGAGCGCCTTGCGCTCGGCGGCCCGCTCCTCCAGGGTGTGCCGGGAGATCCCGAACACCTTCGCCGCCGACAGCTTCAGCTGCTGCCAGGCCCGCAGCGGACCGCCCTCGGCGGTGACCTGCGGCATCTCCTCCGGCTTCGGCTTCTTGCGGTAGAGCCGGAACAGCGCCCCCGGCACGCTCGTCTTGTGCCGGGAGTCGGTCCCGACGATGACGTTCTCCAGCGCGGTCATCTCCGGGAACAGCCGGATGTTCTGGAAGGTCCGGGAGATGCCGAGCTTGCTGATCTGGTGCGGCTTGCGGCCGCTGACCCGCTCGCCCCGGAACCGGACGGCCCCGGAGGTGGGCTTGTAGACACCGGTCATGACGTTGAAGCAGGTCGTCTTGCCGGCGCCGTTCGGCCCGATCATGCCGAGGATCTCGCCCTCGTAGATCTCGAACCGGATCTCGTTGAGCGCCACCACCCCACCGAACCGGAGGGTGACGTCGTCGATCTCCAGCAGCGGTTTGCGGGGGCCGGGCTGGGTGGGGATGCGGGGCGCCGCCACCGCGGTTGCGTCGTCAGGCATGAGCCGGCGCCTCCTTTGCTTCCTCGGCGCGGTCCTTGAACTCCCGGGTCCGTCGCCGGCTGGGGATGATGCCCTGCGGGCGCAGGATCATCACCAGCACCATCGCCAGGCCGAAGACGAGCCACCGCCAGTCGCTGAACTCCCGGAACCGCTCCGGCAGGTACGCCAGCAGCACCGCGCCCAGCGAGACGCCGACCATGTTCCCCGAGCCGCCGACCACCACCATGGCGACGAAGAGGATCGACAGGTTGACGTTGAACTGGGTCGGGTCGATGAAGGCGTTGCGGCTGGCGAAGAGGAACCCGGAGAGCCCGCCCAGCGCGGCGCCGATGGCGAACGCCCAGAGCTTGAACTTGAACGGGTAGACCCCCATCACCGCGGCCGCGTCCTCGTCCTCCCGCACGGCCAGCCAGGCCCGGCCGACCCGGCTGTGCTCCAGCCGGCGCACGGCGAAGACCATCACGATGACGAAGGTGAGCGCCAACCAGTACCACGGCTTGACGTCGATCAGGCCGAACAGCTGGTTGTCCGCCGACGGCGGGCCCTCCGGGCCGGGGATCGCGGAGATGCCCTGCGGCCCGTTGGTGATCTGCTCCGAGTTCCGGGCGAAGATCCGGATGATCTCGCCGAAGCCGAGCGTGACGATGGCCAGGTAGTCGCCGCGCAGCCGCAACGTCGGCCAGCCCAGGATCACCCCGGAGATCAGCGTCAGCACCAGCGCGAGGAAGGCGCAGACCGCCCAGGTCACCGCCCAGGTCGGCGGCAGGTCGAACTCCCGCTGGATCCACTGCACCACCGGCGAGTTCACCGAGCCGAACAGCGCCACGCTGTACGCCCCGATGGCGAAGAAGCCGATGTAGCCGAGGTCGAGCAGGCCGGCCAGGCCGACCACCACGTTCAGTCCGATCGCGACCAGCACGTAGATGGCGCAGACGAAGAGCACGCCGGCCCAGTTGTTGCCGCCCTCGATCGAGTCGGTGCGCAGCCAGGTCAGCCCGGGGATGCCGAGCAGCGGCAGGTAGTACAGGAAGGCGATGCCGGCCACCACGGCGAGCATTCGCTGCCACTTCGGCAGCGCCCGGAACCGGTCGCCGATCCCGGTCAGGAAGGCGAGCCGGCGACTGTCCATGGCACGAGCTTTGTCGATCATGCTCGGGCCCTCCCCAGCGACTCACCGAGCAGGCCGGTCGGCCGGAACATCAGCACCACGATCAGCACCACGAACGCGATCACGTCCTCCCACCGGGACTGCAGCAGCGTCGCGCCGTAGACCTCGACGATGCCGAGGAGCAGCCCGCCGAGCAGGGCGCCGCGCAGGTTGCCGATGCCGCCCAGCACCGCGGCGGTGAACGCCTTGAGACCGAGCACGAAGCCGATGCTGTTCTGGGTGAAGCCGAACCGCATGCTCCACAGCAGCGCCGCGGCGCCGGCCATGATCCCGCCGAGCACGAAGATCAGCATGATCACCCGGTCCTGGTTGACGCCCATCAGGGCGGCCGTCTCCGGGTTCTGCGCGACGGCCCGCACGCCCCGGCCGTACCGGGTGCGGTTGATGAACCAGTCCAGCACCGCCATCATCGCCACCGCGGCGATCACCACGATCAGCTGCACGTTCGTGATCGCGGTGCCGGCGATGGTGAAGAGCGTCTTCTGCTCGATGATGGTGGGCATCCCGATGATCTGCCGGGGCCGCCCGAAGAGGGTCTCGGCGATCCCGCCGAAGAGCTTCGGCAGTACGAAGCCGAAGACCTCGACGAAGACCAGCGACAGGCCGATCGCGGTGATCAGAAAGATAAGTGGTGGCGCGTTCTTTCGGCGCAGTGGCCGGTAGGCCACGCGTTCGATCGCCAGTGCCGTGCCGCCGGCGGCGATCGCGGCGGCGATCAGACCGATCAGCAGAATGAGGATGGCCTGCCCGATCGGCGGGTTGGCCTGCACTCCCATGGCGGTCCAGACGCCGAGCACCGCGAAGGTGCCGACCATGAAAACCTCGGAGTGCGCGAAGTTGATCAGGCGCAGGACGCCGTAGACGAGGGTGTAGCCGAGAGCGATCAGGGCGTAGATCGATCCCTTGGAGAGCCCGTCGACGGTGTGCTGGCCGAGATGGCCGAATAGTTCGTCGAAATTCACAAGAACTCCTTGCATCGAGTACGGCCGGGGGATCCCCCCGGCCGTACTCCAGATGACGCGGTCGTCAGTTCAGCTTGAGTTCCTGCAGCGGGGTGATCGCGGTGCCCTTGATCTCGTAGGCCCAGATCACGACACGGGACGGGTCGACGTCGCCGTTCTCCGCGAACTTGATGTACTTCGAGACGCCCTGCTTGTCGTACGCCTTCACGAAGGCCAGGATGTCGGCGCGGGTCTGCTTGCCGTCCTTGAATGCGTCCAGGTAGATCTGGGCGCCGTCGAAGCCCTCACCGCCGTAGGAGCCCGGCGCGATGCCGTACTCGGCCTGGTAGTCCTCGGTGAAGGAACCGCCGGCCTTGTCGGCCGGGATGCACGGGCAGGTGATGATGGCGCCCTCGGCGCCGCCGGCCGCGCCCTCGGCGAACGCCGGGTCGTAGAGGCCGTCCGGGCCGACGAACTTCGCGGTGACACCGGCCGAGCGCATCTGACGCACCAGCGGGGCCGCCTCGCGGACGTAGCCGCCGTAGAAGACGTAGTCGGCGTTCGCTGCCTTGATCTTGGAGATGGTGGCGTCGAACTGCGCCTGCCGCTCCTGGATCTTGTCGGTGCCGGCCATCAGCGGGCCGAGCGCGGTGCCGAGTTCGGCGGTGATGCCGGCGCCGTAGGCGCTGCCGTCGTCGACGGCGAAGACCCGCTGGGCGTTCTGCGCCTTCATGTAGGTCGCCACCGCGGCGGCCTGGGTGCCGTCGTGGCCGACCACCCGGAAGAACGACTTGTTCCCCTTGGAGGTCAGGTCCAGCCGGGTCGCGGACGGGCTGATCATGGCCAGGCCGGCAGCCTCGTAGATCGGCATGGTGGCGTCGGTCTCGCCGGAGAAGTGCCCACCGATGACGCCGAGGAACGACTGGTCACCGGCGATCTGGTTGGCGAACGGGGTGGCCACCGCCGGGTCGCCCTGGGTGTCGAACCGCTGCAGGGTCACCTGGCAGTCGGCGTTCGCCTCGTTGTGCTGCTTCACGGCCAGCTCGGCGCCGTTGAGCGACGGGAGCACCAGGCCCGCGTTGTCACCGCTGAACGCGCCGAAGATCGCGATCTTGCCGCCGCACTCGGCGGCCTCGCCACCCTCGCTACCGCTGTCCTGGCAGCCGGCGGCGGCCACCATCACCGTAGCGAGCGCGGCGGTGCTCAGCGCCCGTACATACTTTCGCCTCACGGCTTCTTGACCTCCTCGGGATGCAGGGCAACGGCAGTCGGGGTACGACGCGACGTGTCCGCGCACGCGCCAACCGACCAGGAACGCTGACCTGCGTTACGGCTCGTGATGGCGGAGCGTACCTAGGCTCATTCACTCTCGGAAGGCCTGGGGCCGGGGCATGCCAAACCGTTACGAATACGAGTGCGATCGCGTCATTGCCCGTAACATGCGAGAGCGCTCCCGTCCCTTATCGCATTCACAGTCCGGATTCGGTCAACCACAGTGCGCCACCTTGGTCCGTGGTTGCGCCCGGATCGACGAAGAGCACCGCCCGATCCGCGACCACCGCCAACCCGGCATCCCGGTCCGGCCCGGCCGGCATCGGCACCGGCGCGACCACCGGCAGCCAGCTGTCACCCAGGTCTGCCGAGCTGAAGACCGTGTACGCCGTGCCGTCCGAGACGGTCGCCAGCAGGCGGTCACCGACCACCCCGAGCCCGACCACCCCGGGCACCACTCCGGTCCCGCCGACCGCACCGAACCCGCCGGCCGCCCGCCAGCCGTCGCCGGACGCCCGCCAGGCACCGAACGAGTCGCCACGCAGCCCGACCGCGACCGGTGTCGAGCCGACCAGGGCGACCCGCTGGAGTTCCTCGTACTCGTCGGTTCCCGGCAGCGACACCCGCTGCCAGGCCCGCCCGTCCGGCGATGTCCAGGCCAGCGGGTCGCGGTCGATCCGGCCGGGCGGCAGCAGGCCGCCCACCATCAGCCAGCCCGCCGGGCCGGCGACCGCGTCGAAGCCCCAGGTCACCCCCCGGTCGTCGGAGGCCAACTCGGGCGCCCCTTCGAGCAGTTCGAACCCGGCCGCGTCCGGCGACACCCAGGCCGCCGCGCCGCTGCTGCGATTCCCGGTGATCAACCAGCCGGCCGGCCCGCCGACCAGCCGGCCCACGTTCACGGCCGTCGGGCCGCCGTAGAGCTCGAACCGGGCCGCCACCTCGACCAGCGTGCCGTCCGGGCGCTGCCACCAACTGCTGGTCCGGGGATAGGCGTGCGCGCCGCCGGTCTTCGCGCCGAGCGCGGCGAGTCGACCGTCCCGGCAGCCGGCGGCGTAGACGACGTTCTGCCGCCCGTAGTAGCTGTCGGCGACGAACGGCAGCGAGGTCCAGGTCTGCCCGTCGGTGCTGGTCCAGGCCGCCGGTCTGGTGCCGCCGGCGGCGTCGGCCAGCCCGCCGACCACGAACCACCGGCCGGCGCAGGCGACGATGTCGCGCAGCATCGGCCGGCCGGGCTCACCCGCCGGCGCCGGCAGGGTCAGCGGCTGCCAGACCGGGCGCAGCGGCTCCGGCGGCGCCGGCTCGGGTTCCGAACCGGCCCGGCAGCCGGCGAGCGCCAGCAGGGAAACCGCGAACACGGCGGCGAGGCGTCGGGACACCGGCATCCGTCAAATTCTAGGGCCGTCGGCCGCCCCGGGGCGCCCGCGAGCCGGCGCCGCTTGCCCCTGCCGCCGGACCCACGGCGTCGGCCCGTCAGCCGGCGGCCGGCGGCTCGGTCCCGGTGCCCTCCGCGAGGATCCGCTCCGCCACCTCGCGCATGGTCATCCGGTGGTCCATCGCCGTGCGCTGGATCCACTTGAACGCCTGCGGCTCGGTCATCCCGTACGTGGTCATCAACGCGCCCTTGGCGCGCTCCACCGTCTTGCGGGTCTCCAGCCGGTCGGTCAACCCGGCCACCTCGGCCTCCAGCGCCGCGACCTCCGAGTACCGCGACAGCGCGATCTCGATCGCCGGCACCAGGTCGCTCTTCTGGAACGGCTTGACCAGGTACGCCATCGCACCGGCCGCCCGGGCCCGCTCGACCAGGTCGCGCTGGCTGAACGCGGTCAGGATGACCACCGGGGCGATCCGGCCGGCGGCGATCCGCTCGGCCGCCGCCAGACCGTCCATGATCGGCATTTTGATGTCGAGGATGACGAGGTCGGGCTTGAGCTCCTCGGCCAGCCGCACGGCCGTCTCGCCGTCGCCGGCCTCGCCCACCACGTCGTAGCCCTCTTCGACGAGCATCTCGGCGAGGTCCAGTCGGATCAGCGCCTCGTCCTCGGCGATGAGCACCCGTCTGCGCTCGGCGCCATCCTGCGTGTCGGTCACGGACCCCTACCCCCAGCGCTCTAGTAGCGACACCCGACCTACCGGATGTGACCGTCCTCAGCGTAGTGGGTAGGCTGGCTGAGCCAAGAACCTCAGGCCCCTGTAGTACTCCTGACAGGCCCCTGTACTCCAACCGGCAGAGAGACGGAGCTCAAACCTCCGACAGTGTGGGTTCGAGTCCCACCGGGGGCACCCCTGCCAGGCGCGTCGCGTGCGCCCACCGAGCCGGCCGAACCCCGTTCGGCCGGCTTCCTGCCATTATCCGCCACCCGCCGGGCTCGGTTGTTGGTCTCCGGCTCGCCAACCTGACACCACCCGAACTTCACCTGCCGGCCGCGCGCGGTCGATAGCTTCCTGGGCTCATTCCCATCGACCCGGCGGGACTCCATGACGCCCATTCCCGAGGTCAGCGTGGTGGTACCCACGCTGAACCGCCCGGCACTCGTCGCCCGGGCCGTGCGCAGCGCGCTCGCCCAGACGGTGCCGAACATCGAGGTCCTCGTCGTGGTGGACGGGCCCGACCCGGCCACCCGCGCGGCGCTGGACAGCTTCGCCGACCACCGGCTGCGGGTGATCGGGCTACCGGCCCGCGGCGGGGCGCCCAGCGCCCGCAACGCCGGGGTACGCGCCGCCCGCGCGCCGTGGACGGCGCTGCTCGACGACGACGACGAGTGGCTGCCGACCAAGCTCGCCGTCCAGCTCGACCTCGCCCGGCGGGCGACCGCGCCGCTGCCGATCGTCGGCAGTCGCCTGATCAACCGCACCCCCCGGGCCGAGTTCGTCATCCCCCGCCGGCTGCCGGCGAGCGGCGAGTCGCTCAGCGAGTACCTCACCGTGCGGCGCGGACTGTTCCACGGGGACGGGTTCATCCAGACCTCGACGATCCTGGCGCCGACCCGGCTGCTGCGCCGGGTGCCGTTCGACCCGGCGGTGCCCCGGATGCAGGAGCTGGACTGGACGCTACGGGCGCTGGCCCACGACGACGTCGAACTGCTCATCGCCGACCAGCCGCTGGTGATCTGGCACCAGGACGAGGACCGGCCGCGGATCAGCCTGCACTCGCCGTGGCAGCGCCAGCTGGAGTGGCTGCGGCGCAGCCGCCCACTCTTCACGCCGCGCGCGTACGCGGCCGTCACGATGAGCGTGATCAGCTCGATGGCGGCCGGCACCCGCAGCCCGAAGGTCTTCGGCACCCTGTGGCGCGAGGCCCACCGGCACGGCCGGCCCGGACCGCTGGACTACCTGACGTTCCTGCAGATCTGGCTGATCCCCCCGACCCTGCGCCACCGGCTGCGGGACCTGGCCCTCACCCGCCCGAGCACCGGCACCGCCGGATCACCGCCGGACGCCGGAGCGCGGCCCGACCGCGAATCCCCGCCGGACAACGGGTCACCGGCGAGCAGCGGGGCCGCGCCGGCCGGGGCGCAGCCAGGCCAGTAGGCGGCGGCCGGCCAGCCAGCCCACCACCACGGTCGCCTTCGCCAGCGACCGGACGCCCTCCACCTCCACGATCGACGGCACCAGCGCCGGGGAGCGGCGGCCGGCCTCGACCAGCCGGGCGACCCCGTGCAGCAGGTCGGCCGGCTGGTACCGGGTCAGGTCGACGATCCCCACCTCGGCGGCGGTCACCGCGCGGTGGCCGTACACCGAATCCACCGCGTCGAAGAGCGACTCGCCGGCGGCGCGTGCCCACCGGGTCCGGCCGCGCGCGGCGGTGCGCCAGAGCAGCGCCGGCGGGCCGGCGCCCTCCGGCGCCTCGACCCGCAGCACGCCGACCTGGTGCCGGTCGGCCAGGTCGATCAGGGTACGCACCGCGTCCGGGGCGAGGCCGTGGACGGCCGGCAGGTCGAGCAGGTACGGCGACGGGAAGGCGGTCTCCGGCCGCTCGGTGACCAGCCGCACCCGGGGCTCACCCCGGTAGCTGGCCGCGATCAGCCGCAGGTCGAGGCGAGGGTCGGTGAGCACCGGCACCCGGTCGTCGTCGAGCTGGTCCCAGGGGCCGACGAGGGTGACCCGCAGGTCCTGTTCGGTGCCGCGCAGCACCGCGTCGACCGCCGCCCGGACCCGCTCCAACGGTTGGTCCGCCACCTCGACGACGACCTCGACCAGCGGGACGGTCCAGGCGGTGCCGCCGGCCCGGCGCCAGTGCCGGGGGTACGGCAGCCGGTCGGCCAGGAACGGCCGGTTGTAGCGGGCGACCTGTTCCCGGGCCCGCATCACGTGGGTCCGGCCGAGGTGCCAGGACCGGGCCGCCGGTTCGGGTACGAACACCGCGCCGGCCTGGGCCAGCCGGTAGCCGAACTCGGTGTCCTCGCCGAGGCGCAGCTCCCGGTCGAAGCCGCCGGCCGCCTCGTACAGCTCCCGACGCAGCGCGGCGGTGGCGCCGACGTGGAAGCGGAACGCGAGGTGGTCGGCGGTGCGCATCTGGTCGGTCTGGGCGAGGTAGCGCTCCAGGTACTCGTGCGGGTCGCCCTGGCTGCCGCCGAACAGGTCGGCGGCGGCGCCTGCGTCCCACGCCGCGGCGACGGTCTCCGGCGCCGGCCACGGGCCGTGCGTGTCGGGGTCGACGAACCGCTTGTAGCCGAGGGTCACCGCGTACGGCAGGACGTGCTGCCAGCGGGCCTGCGCCGCGACGTGCTCCGGGTAGGCGACCATGTCGGCGTCGAGCCAGTGCAGGATCTCGCCGGAGCTGTGCGTCACTCCGAGGTGCAGCGCGTTGGCCCGGCCCCAGCCGGGCTCGCCGGCGTCGCCGGCCCGGACCAGCTTGGTCCGCTCCGGGCGGATCTCCGGCAGCCGCAGCGGCGGGTCGGAGCTGTCGTCGACGACGACGACCTCCAGCAGGTCGGCCGGGTAGGTCTGCCGGCTCAGCGAGGCCAGGGTCAGGTCGAGGGTGGGCTGGCACCGGTAGGCGGGGATCACCACCGTCACCGACATCGTCGGCCGCCAGCCGTCGAGGTCGGGCACCGGCACCGGGGACCAGTCGTTACGGATGACACGGGGAGTGCGGTTCACCGGGCTCCTCGGGCGGGGACGACCAGGATCGCGGCCGTCCGTTATACCCAAAAGGATACGGCACGCTACACACCGCTCCGGGACAATCTATCACGCGGGTCAACCGACACTTCGGAAACCTGCCGCGCAGGAGAAAGTGGCCACGCAGCGGGCTCAATGAAGTCAACTTGCCTATGAAGTCGTTAGCACGGTAGCACGCGACCGGCTTCAAACCCAGTCTTTCAGTACTGACTTAAACTCCTTCAGCTTATCGATGCAGCCGAGTACTTTCGTGGAATCGTCCACTCTAGAGACCAGAAGGAGCAAAATGAGAATGATGCTTGCGCGGATCGCCGTGCCCCTCGTCGTGACGGGGTCCATTCTCGCCGTGCCAGCCGCCGCCTCAGCCGTCGGTCCTTGCAACAAGAGCGGGACATCCACATCGATCAGCTACACGTGCGCACAGGGGCCAGGGCCGCAGTGGTTCGCAGCAATCGCTTACTGCATTGACGGATCCGGATTCACCTGGTCACGTCAAGGGCCCGCACGTCACGGGTCCGGAACATCAACCGCCATCTGCACAGGCGGCGCAGGTACTCACCGCTACGCAGACTCGATGGCCGTCTGGTAGTCCTCCAGGCAGCACCAGAATGTCCTGCTCGGCCGCACTGACCAGAAGTCGCCGACGCTAGTGGCGCACCACATCCGACCATGAGGTATGAGGGGGCCTCCGACCTGGCGTGGATTGCAATTCCCGTCCCGACCGGCCGGAGGCCCCCGCTCCCACAACCCCCGCCAATCGATTCTGGCCGGCTACCTACCCAATGGGCTGCCATAGGGCCTGCAGTACGCCAAGGGCGCCAACACCGTCTCCGCTACACCTTGGACGCGTCCGACCATCGAGCCGATGGATACCGTCTGTGAAGAAGATTCCAGGCGTTTATGACCTGCATTCAACCGGGACCTGTACCTTCGACGGAAAGGGTCACGTCCCCTGAAGTCTTCCAATCAGACGGCGTTGCGGCCAGACCAACACCGCAATCAACCGGCGGCCGGATAGGCGCGGGTCTCGGCGGCCTTGACCGCCGCCCAGACCGGCTGGCCGGGCAGCAGGTTCAGTTGGCTGGCGGCGGCCGGGGTGACGTCGGCGGCGGCGGTGATCGGGCCGGTCACCTGGATGCGCAGGTTGTCGCCGTGGCGCTGGATCCCGGCGATCGTCGCCGGCCAGGTGTTGCGAGGACTGCCGTCGGGCCGGGTCGCGTGCAGTGCCACGGCGCTGGGCGGGAACGCGACGAACACCTCGCCGTCGGTCGGGTCGGCGACGGTGAGGGTGAGACCGGAGTCGAGGGTCACGCGGTGCCGGTCGGCCCGCCCCCGGTAGAGGTTCAGCCCGACCAGCCGGGCCACGTAGTCGGTGCGGGGGCGCGCGGTGACGGTGGCCGCGTCGCCCTCCTGCACCACCCGGCCGTCCTCGATGATGACCAGCCGGTCGGCCAGCACCAGCGCGTCGAGCGGATCGTGGGTGACCAGCAGCGTGGCGCCCGGGTGGTCGGTCAGGTGCCGGTGCAGCTGGGCCCGGGTGTCCAACCGGGTGCGGGCGTCCAGCGCGGCGAGCGGCTCGTCGAGCAGCAGCAGGGCCGGGTCGACGGCGAGCGCCCGGGCCAGCGCGACCCGTTGGGCCTGACCGCCGGAGAGCTGCGGGGGCCGGCGGCGGGCGTGTTCGGTCAGGCCGACCCGGTCCAGCCAGCCGGCCGCCCGGTCGCGGGCCCGGCGCCGGTCGACGCCGTGCCGGCGCGGGCCGAAGGCGACGTTGTCCAGCGCGCTCAGGTGCGGGAACAGCAGGTAGTCCTGGAAGACGACCCCGATCGGGCGCCGCTCGGCCGGCGTGAACGCCCGACTCCCCGGCCGGTCGAGGTCGGCGCCGGCGAGGGTGACGTGCCCGGCCGTCAGCGGTTGCAGGCCGGCGAGGGCGCGCAGCGCGGTGGTCTTGCCGGCCCCGTTCGGGCCGAGCAGCGCCACCACCTCACCGGCGGCGATGGTCAGCGGCACGTCGAGCCGGAACTCACCCCGGTCGACGGTCAGCCGCGCGTCGAGCAGCGGCGACGCGCCGGCCCGCTGCGCGGCGCCGACCGGCACGGCACGATCGCGCGGACCGTCCGGCGTCGGCCGTCTGCCGGTCATGAGCTGGTCAGCCAGCGGTCGCGTAGCCCGGCGAGGATCGTCACCGAGACGGTCAGCAGGATCAGGCTGAGCACGATGGCGGCCTCCAGGTCGGTCTCCAGGGCCAGGTAGACCGCCAGCGGCATGGTCTGGGTGCGGCCCGGGAAGTTTCCCGCGAAGGTGATGGTGGCGCCGAACTCGCCGAGGGCGCGGGCCCAGCAGAGCACCGCGCCGGCGGCGATGCCGGGGGCGACCAGCGGCAGGGTGACGTGGGTGAAGGTGGTCCACCGGCCGGCGCCGAGGGTGGCGGCGGCCTCCTCGTACCGGGTGTCGGCGCCGCGCAGCGCGCCCTCCACGGAGATCACCAGGAACGGCATTGCGACGAACGCCTCGGCCAGCACCACCCCGGTGGTGGTGAACGGCAGGGTGATCCCGAAGGTGGTGTCCAGCCAGGAGCCGACGATGCCTCGGCGGCCGAAGACCAGCAGCAGGGCGACGCCGCCGACCACCGGCGGCAGCACCAGCGGGACGGTCACCAGCGCCCGTACCAGCCGGCGGCCGGGGAACTCGACCCGGGCCAGCAGCCAGGCCAGCGGTACCCCGAGGACCAGGCAGAGCCCGGTGGCGACCGAGGCGGTCCGTAGCGACAGCCACAGGGCGGTGAGCACGCCCGGCTCGGTCAGCCGCTCGGGCAGGTCGGCCCAGGGCGTCCGGACGAGCAGCCCGGCCAGCGGCAGCACCAGGAACGCCAGCCCGAGTCCGGCCGGCACCAGCAGCGCCAGCGGCGGTCGGCGCATCGTCACGGCACCTGGAAGCCGGCGTCGGTGAGGACGGTCCGGCCCCGGTCGGAGAGGACGAAGTTGACGAACGCCTGCGCACCGTCGGGGTTGGGCGCGTCGGTGAGGACGACGATCGGATAGTCGTTGACGGCGCCCGCCGACTCCGGGAACTCCACTGCGTCCACATCGTCGGCGGCAGCCCGCGCGTCGGTGCGGTAGACCAGCGCGGCGTCCACCTCGCCCAGCCGCACCTTCGACAGCGCAGCCTTCACGTCCTGCTCCAGGGTCACCGGGGTCAGCGTGACACCGGCCGCGTCGAGTGCCTTCCTCGCCGCCGCGCCGCAGGGCACCTGCTCGGCGCAGAGCGCCACCTTGACGTCGGGTCCGGTCAGGTCGGCCAGGCTGGTGACCGCGCCGGGGTTGCTCTCGGGTACGGCGATGACGAGCTGGTTGCGGGCGAAGGTGGCCGGGCTGCCGGCACCGTTGCCGACGTCGGTGACGGTCGCCATGTTGGCCGGCGCGGCGGCGGCGAAGACGTCGACCGGGGCGCCCTGGTTGATCTGGGTGGCCAGCGCGGAGCTGCCGGCGAAGTTGACGACCACCGTCGCGCCCGGGTTCGCGGCCTCGAAGGCGGTGCCGAGCTGGGTGAACGACTCGGTGAGGGAGGCCGCCGCGAAGACGGTGACGGTGCCGGTGACCCCGGCGCCGGACGGCGATCCGGCCGCGTCCGGGGCGCCACCGCACCCGGCGGCAAGCGTCGCGGCGAGGACGAACCCGAGCGCGGCCGCCGGCCGGCCGGTTCGCGCCCGCCGGCCGGCGCGAACCGTGGATCGCGCGATCACCGGATGCTCCGGGTCTCGCCGGCCAGCGGTCGCCCCGGATGGCGCGGTCACGGGGTGCTCCGGGTCCGGACGGGCGTCGGCGGGGCGGCTTTCTCCACCACGACGGTCGTCGACTTGATCACCGCGACCGCGACCGAGCCGACCGCCAGGTCCAGTGCCTCGACGGCCTCGCGACTCATCAGGGAGACGATCCGGAACGGTCCGGCCTGGATGTCGACCTGGGCCATCACGGTGTCCTTCACCACGGCGGTGACGATGCCGCGTAGCCGGTTGCGGGCCGAGGAGTCGCCGGCACGGCCGTCCGGCTCGTCGCCCGCCCGCCGGGCGAAAGCGGCCAGGTCGACGCCGTCGATCACCCGGTGGCCGTGCTCGTCCCGGGCCGCCGACAGCCGGCCGGCGTCGACCCACCGCCGGACGGTGTCGGTGCTCACGCCCAGCAGCTCGGCCGCCTCACCGATCCGAAACTGCCCCATGCGACAGACCATACCGTTGGCATCCGCGACAGGAAACTGCTGGACATGCTCGCAGTTGCGTCATCGAAGGACCGCCACGGCGACTCGACGCCAGGGGTCGGGGCGGGAAACCGGAAGCGGTGCGCCGGAACAGATTCGCGGCCGGACGCGTTGAATGATCTTGTGATCGACGTACCGTTGTCTGTTCTTGATCTTGCTCCGGTGGCGGCCGGCACCACCGCCGGCCAGGCCCTGCGGCACACCACCGAGCTGGCCCGGCGCACCGAGGAGCTGGGCTACCACCGGTTTTGGGTGGCCGAACACCACAACATGCCGGCGATCGCCAGTTCGGCGCCGGCGGTGCTGATCGCCCACCTGGCGGCGGCCACCACCCGGATCCGGGTCGGCTCCGGCGGGGTGATGCTGCCCAACCACGCGCCGCTGGTGGTGGCCGAGCAGTTCGGCACCCTGGAGGCACTGCACCCGGGCCGGATCGACCTGGGCATCGGCCGGGCGCCCGGCACCGACCAGGTGACCGCGCTGGCGCTGCGCCGGACGATGGAAGGGCTCTCCGCGGAGGGCTTCCCGCAGGAGCTGGCCGACCTGGAGAGCTATTTCACCGGAGAACGGGCCGGGCCGATCCTGGCCACCCCGGGCCGGGGCGACCGGCCAGCCATCTGGCTGCTCGGCTCGAGCGGATTCAGCGCACAGCTCGCCGGCCGGCTCGGCCTGCCGTTCTCGTTCGCCCACCATTTCAGCGCCGCGAACACGCTGCCCGCGCTGGCGCTGTACCGGCAGAACTTCCGGCCGTCGCGCTGGCTGGACAAGCCGTACGCGATGGTCGCCGTCAACGCGGTCTGCGCCGATACCGACGAGCGGGCCGAATGGCTGTCCGGGCCGGCCGTGCTGTCGTTCCTGCGGTTGCGGTCCGGCCGGCCGCAGCCGCTGGCCACCCCGGAGGAGGCCGCCGCCTACCCCTACACGGAGGCGGAGCGGCAGTTCGCCCTCGACCGCCGGACCGGGCAGGCGATGGGCTCGCCGGAGACGGTCCGCCGGCAACTGACCGAGCTGCTGGCCCGCACCGGCGCGGACGAGCTGATGCTCACCGCCCTGGTTTACGACCTCGCCGACCGGGTGCGCTCGTACGAATTGATCGCGGAAAAGGTGGCCGGCGGATTGCATCGACAAACGTCGGGGTCGTGAAACAGGAACTTCATCCCACCGTCACGGCTCCGTCCCGGAACGGCGCCTAGAGTAATACCCGGTGGTGGTTCGACGAGCGCGGTCGGGACGGGCTGCGCTATGTCGCGGTGTGTGTCGCGCCGGGTCGGTACGAGCGGATTCCGCTCCTTACCGGCCCGGCGCGACTGTTTTCCGGTCAGGCTTTTCCCGTCAGCGGACGTAGATGTTCGGCTGCGCCGGGGTGCTCATGCCGTTTCCGATGAAGAAACTCGGATGCGGCGGCTGGTTGTAGGCGGTGTTCTGCCACGCGATCGCCACCCGGTACTGCGCATCGTGCAGCAGGGTGTGGATCCGCCGGTCGGTCTGGTGTGGGGTGGCGTAGATCCGCAGCGCCGACGAGTCGCTGGTCCGCCAGATCACCTCCTCCCGCCAGTCCCCGAACAGGTCGCCGGAGAGCGCCGGGGTGGCCTTGGTGCCGTTGTTGGCGGCGACCCCGCTGCCGGTGAGCAGCCGGGTGTCACCGGAGGTGCCGTACTTGTCGATCCTGGTCTGGTCCAGCAGTTCCCGCACCGGATCCCCGTCCCACCAGGCCAGGAAGTTCGCCGACGACGGCTTGCGGCCGATATTCGACCCGGTCGGGCTGCGCAGTCCGTCCACGGCGTTCGACCAGGACTCGGCGCCCGCGCTGCCGGCGTAGATGTCGCCCGAGACGCCCCGGCCGTTGTCACCACCGGCGGCGGTGGA
This sequence comes from Solwaraspora sp. WMMD1047, assembly GCF_029626155.1. Lineage (NCBI taxonomy): Bacteria > Bacillati > Actinomycetota > Actinomycetes > Micromonosporales > Micromonosporaceae > Solwaraspora > Solwaraspora sp. WMMD1047. The sequence goes on from NZ_JARUBL010000001.1 coordinate 4,884,429, forward strand.
CCAGATGACCTGCCCGGTCCGGGCGTCGATCATCGCCGACGACGGCTTGGACCCGTCCTCCTGCACCTTGAAGTACTCCAGCCCGGGCCGGCTCGGGTTCAGATCCCCGACGTGTCCGGCGTCGCCGTGCCCGAGGCCGCTGTTCCACAGCCCGCTGCCGTTGTCGTTGATGGTGGCCGCGCCGTAGACGATCTCGTCCCGACCGTCGGCGTCCACGTCGGCGATGGAGAGGCTGTGGTTGCCCTGCCCGGCGTAGGAGCCGTTGCCCGAGGAGTTGGAGTCGAAGACCCAGCGCTGGGTCAGGCTGCCGTTGCGGAAATCCCAGGCGGCGACCACCGCGCGGGTGTAGTAGCCCCGGGCCATGATCAGCGACGGCCGCTGGCCGTCCAGGTACGCGGTGCCGGCCAGGAACCGGTCCACCCGGTTGCCGTACGAGTCACCCCAGGACGAGACGTTCCCCCGGGCCGGCACGTAGTTGACGGTGGAGGCGACCGCGCCGGTCTGGCCGTTGAACATGGTCAGGTACTCGGGGCCGGCGAGCACGTAGCCGGACGAGTTGCGGTGGTCCGCCGACGCGGAGCCGATCACCTGCCCGGTGCCCGAGCGGGTGCCGTCGGCGGTCTTCATCGCCACCTCGGCGCGGCCGTCGCCGTCGTAGTCGTACACCTGGAACTGGGTGTAGTGCGCCCCGGCCCGGATGTTGCGGCCCAGGTCGATGCGCCACAGCCGGGTGCCGTCGAGCCGGTACGCGTCGACGTAGACGTTGCCGGTGTAGCCGGACTGGGAGTTGTCCTTGGCGTTGGACGGGTCCCACTTGAGGACGATCTCGTACTGGCCGTCGCCGTCGAGGTCACCGACGGAGGCGTCGTTTGCCGAGTAGCTGTACGACTCGCCGGACGGCGTCGTCCCGCCGGGCGGTACCTGCAGCCGCACGTCCAGGTAGCCGTTGGTGAACTGCAACGCCGGTCCGGAAGGGGCCTGCTCGGCGCCGTTCACCACGGCCCGGACCGTGTACGCGGAACCGGCCGCCGCCCCGGAGTCGAGATAGTTGGTGGAGTTGGTGATCGGGGTGGAGTTGACCCGGGTGCCGCCCCGGTAGACGTTGAAGCCGGTGCCGGCCGCCTCGGTGCCCAGCAGCCGCCAGGAAACCAGGTTGCCCGAGCCGGACCGGACACTGATCAGACCCCGGTCCAGGTCCTCCATCTGCTTCGCCCCGGCCGGCGGCGGCCCGGTGGTCGGCGGCGGCGTGGTCGGGGGCGGCGTGGTGGGCGGTGGGGTGGTGGGTGGCGGCGTGGTGGGCGGCGGGCCGGTGGTCGGCGGCGGGGTCGTCGGGGTCACGCCGCCGGTGCAGGTGGTGCCGTTGACCGCGAAGCTCGCCGGCACCGGGTTGGAGCCGGTCCACGACCCGTTGAAGCCGAACGAGGTGCTGGCGTTGGTGGCCAGGTTGCCGTTGTAGCTGACGTTCGTGGCGGTGACGTTGGCGCCGGACTGGGTGACGGTGGCGTTCCACGCCTGGGTGATGGTCTGGCCGGCGCCGTAGGCCCAGGTGACCGACCAGCCGGTGAGCGGGTCGCCGAGGTTGGTGACGGTGACGTTCGCCCCGAAGCCGCCGGACCACTGGCTGGCGATCTGGTAGTCGACCCGGCAGCCGGCGGCGGCCGAGGCGACGGTGGCGAAGCAGACGCCGGCGCCGGCGACGAGCACGCTGGTGCCGGCGGCGAGCAGGGCGGTTCGATGTCGCGAGATGCGCATGCTGACTCCGATGGTGGCGGTGCGCGGCGCCGCCCGACGCGACCCTTGCCCGGGTCGGCCGCGGTGCCGCGCCGACGGGGATGGAACGATTCAAACCCCGCTGACTATCGATGGATGCCAACTCCTGCGCACCAGCATGCTAAGGCAACCGCTTTCCCGAGACAACACCAACCGGCCGTTCACGATCGTCAGGACATCCGGCACGCCAAACGCGCATCAGACGTGCCGAATGTCCTGAGGATCGTGAACTCCCCGCTCGGCGGCGGGCGCCGGGGAGGGTTCGCGGAGCACTGCGACGCCGCCGGGCGGGACCAGCACCTCGCTGACCGGCTGCGGATGAGCCAACTCGCCCGGTCCCCGGTTGGCGTCGATCAACACGGTGCCGGATACCGGCACCCGGTGGGGCCGGTCGGTGTGGTTGAACAGGAACAGCCAGCTCGTGTCCGGGGTGGAGCGGCGGACGGCCTCCACGCCGTCGGGGGCGGCGGGGCAGGTCGGCTCGATGCCGGCGGTCGCCGCCATCGACGTCAGCAGCCAGCGGTAGGCAGCCTCGTCGAGCCGGGTCGAGACGTACCAGGCCGTCCCGGACCCGACCCGGTGCCGGGTGACCGCCGGCTGGCCGGCGAGCGGGCCTTCGGCGTACCCGATGACGGGCTCGGCCCCGGCGAGCCGGACGGTCTCCGACCAGAACGAGCCGGTCGCGCCCGGGGGTTGCGACGACAACGTCAGCGTCTCGCCCTCGGCGAGCGGCCAGAACTCCTCCACCCGGATGCCGAGCAGGTCCCGCAGCGCACCCGGGTAGCCGCCCAGCCGTACCCGGCCATGCTCGTCGGCGACCCCGCTGAGATAGGTCACGACGAGCTGCCCGCCCGCCGCCACCCACTCCCCCAGCTGCGCGGCGAAGGCGTCGGTGACCAGGTAACGGGCCGGCAGGACCAGCATCTTCCACCGGGCTAGCGGCTCACCCGGTGACACGAAGTCGGTGCCGATGCCGGCCTGCCACAGCGCCCGGTGCGCGGCCGACACCTCGGCCAGATAGTCCAGCTCCGCAGGTAGACCCGGCCCCTGCAACGCCCACCAGGACTCGGCATCCCAGCCGATGCCGATCGGCGCGTGCACCGCACCTTCATCCACCTCGGACAGTTGGTCCAGGGTGGCGCCGAGGGCGACCGCCTCGCGGAAGATCCGGCTGTCCGGGCCGGCGTGCGGCACCAGCGCCGAGTGGAAACGCTCGGCTCCCCCGCGCGGCGCCCGCCACTGGAAGAACATCGCCCCGCGCGAGCCCCGGGCCACGTGCGCGAGGCTGTGCCGGGCCATCCGACCCGGCTCCTTGGTGTGCATCCGGCCGGCGGTGTAGATCAGGTTCGGCGCGCTCTCCATCAGCAGCCAGCCCGGCCCGCCGGGGCTGCGCCGCGCCCAGGAGCGGGCCAGGTCGGCGGCGAGGGCGGTCTGCTCCTCGGCGCCGATGCCGACCTGCGACGGGTAGTGGTCGATCGCGACCAGGTCCACCTCCGCCGACCAGCGGGCGTGGTCGACCGGCACCCAACCCCCCAGGACGTAGTTGGTGGTCACCGGCACGTCGGGGGTCACGGTCCGCAGCAGGTCCCGCTGATCGGTGTACGCGGCCAGCAGCTCGTCCGAACAGAACCGCCGGAAGTCAAGCTCGTGGCCGGGGTTGGCGAGGTAGCGGGTGGCCCGGGGGGTGCCGATCTGCTCCCAGTCGCCGTAGTGCTGGCTCCAGAAGCTGGTGTCCCAGGCGTCGTTGAGGGTGGCCAGGTCGCCGTGCCGGTGGCGCAGCCAGCGCCGGAACGCCGCCGCGGAGTGCGCGCAGTGGCAGGCCGCGCTGTACTCGTTGTGCACGTGCCACAGGGCCAGCGCCGGGTGGTCGCGGTACCGCGTCGCCAGCGCGCCGGCGATCCGCAGCGCCGCCGACCGGTAGGCCGGAGCGCTCGGGCAGTAGGTGTCGCGGCTGCCGTGGTGCAGTCGTACCCCGTCGGCGGTGACCGGCAGCGCATCCGGGTGGGCGAGCGAGAACCAGGGCGGCGGGGAGGCGGTCGGGGTGGCCAGCGCGACCCGGACGCCGCCGTCGTGCAGCAGGTCGAGCACCCGGTCCAGCCAGCCGAAGTCGTAGGCGCCGGCGGCCGGTTCCAGCCGGGACCAGGCGAACACCCCGACGGTGACCAGGTTGACCCGGGCCCGCCGCATCAGCTCGACGTCGTCGGCCCAGACCGCCTCCGGCCACTGCTCCGGGTTGTAGTCGCCGCCGTAGCAGAGCCGGGTCAACCCGCGGGGCCATCGCATCGTGCCGAACCTAGGCAGGGCGGTGAGGGCTGTCAATCTCGACCGTTGACAGTTTGTTGGGTTAGCAAAGAAACTAATAGAACGCCGTCGGCGCCCGGGAGCTGAGGAGATCGCATGCCGTACCGTCCGCCCCTGGTACCGCACGAGACCTTCGTCGCCGACCCGCCGGAGCTTCCGGTGCGCGCCCCCGGCGAGCAGGGCCTCTCCGCGCTGACCCGGGCCGAGGTGCTGGCCACCGACGAACACGGGGTGACCCTGAAGGCCACCACCTCCGACGGCGGATCGCTCGCGGTGCGGGTCGCGGCCGCGGGCGAGGGCGTCATCCGGGTACGCCTCAGCGAGGACCCGGTGGCGCGCAGCCGGTCGGCCCGCATCCTGCCGCTGGTGCGGCCGGGCACCCACCCCGCCCAGGTACGCGTCGACGGCGACCGGGTCCGGATCTCGGCCGGCGCGGTCACCGCCGAGCTGCGGCTGGACCCCTGGCACCTGCGGTTCGTCGACGCCGACGGCGAGTTGCTGGTCGAGCAGAACCCCGGTGAGCAGGACATCAGCGGCCGGCTGCGGACCCTGCCGTTCGGCCGGTCGCTGGCCGACGGCAGCGTGGCCGCGTACCACGAGACCTTCACCGCGCCGGGCGACGAGCGCTTCGTCGGGCTCGGCGAGAAGTTCACCCCGCTGGACAAGCGCGGCCAGCGGGCCCTGATGTGGAACTTCGACGCCTTCGGCAGCGAGTCCGACCGGTCCCACAAGAGCATCCCGCTGTACCTGTCCAGCCGGGGCTACGGGGTGCTCGTCGACAGCGGGATGCCGGTCGAGTTCGACATCTGCCAGTCCACCCACAGCTGCGTGCAGATAGTGGTCCCGGACGACCTGCTCGACTACTACCTGATCGCCGGGCCGACCCCCGCCGAGCTCCTGGACCGCTACAACGGGCTGACCTGCCGGCCGGAGCTGCCACCGAAGTGGGCCTTCGGGAGCTGGATCTCGTCCGGGTTCTTCATCGACACCCAGGAGCACGTGCTGGAGCGGGCCCGCAAGATCCGCGAGCGCGGCATCCCCTGCGACGTGCTGCACCTGGACTGCTACTGGCAGGTGGCCGGGGCCTGGTCCGACCTGCGCTGGGACACCGACAACTTCCCCGACCCGGCCGCGATGATGGCGATCCTCGCCGACCAGGGGTTCAAGGTCAGCCTCTGGATGAACCCGTACCTCAGCCAGGGCAGCCCGCTGTTCGCCGAGGCGGCCGAGGCCGGCTACTTCCTGCGCCGGGCCAACGGGTCGGCCTACGTCGCCGACGTCTGGCACGGCACCCACCCGGCCTCCGGGATCGTGGACTTCACCAACCCGGCGGCCAGCGCGTGGTTCACCGGGCTGCTGCGGCCGCTGCTGGCACAGGGCGCCGCCGTGTTCAAGACCGACTTCGCCGAGGGGGTGCCGGCGGACGCGGTGGCCTACAACGGGATGACCGGCGTCGAGCTGCACAACGTCTACAGCCTGCTCTTCAACGACGCCGTCTCGGCGGTCACCCGGGAGGTGGCCGGGCACGGCCTGGTGTGGGCGCGGTCGTCGTACCTGGGCGGGCAGCGGCACTCCGCCCAGTGGAGCGGCGACGTCGCCTCGACCTGGCCGGCGATGGCGAGCACGCTGCGCGGCGGGCTCTCGCACGGCCTGTCCGGCGTCCCGTTCTGGAGTCACGACACCGGCGGCTTCCACGGCACCCCGACCCCGGACCTCTACGTCCGCTGGGCGCAGTTCGGTGCCTTCTCGCCGCTGTTCCGGTTCCACGGCACCAGCAGCCGGTTGCCCTGGGACTTCCCGGCCGAGGCCGAGCGTGACGCCGTCGACGCGGTCCGGCTGCGCTACCGGCTGCTGCCGTACCTCTACTCGGCCGCGGTGGTGGCGGCCCGGACCGGTGCGCCGATGATGCGGGCCCTGCTGGTGGACACCCCGGAGGACCCGGCGGCCTGGCACGCCGAGCTGGAGTACCTGCTCGGCCCGGACCTGCTGGTGGCCCCGATGACCAACCCGGACGGGCGGCGGCACCTCTACCTGCCGGCCGGCGACTGGGTGGACTTCTGGTCCGGCGAGTTGCACACCGGCGGGCGGCACCTGCGGGTGGTCCAGCCGCTGGACCGGCTGCCGCTCTTCGTCCGGCACGGTGCCCTGCTGCCGACCGCCCCGCTGGCCGACTCGATCGGCGACGGGCCGTTCCCGGAGATCACCGTCGTCAGCTACGGCGCCATCACCTCCCGGACCACCATCAGCGACGTCGACGGGGACACGGCGGTGACGGTGATCCGCGACGGCGACACACTGCGGGTGGAGACCAGCGGTCCGGCCCGGGTCCGGGGGGTGGCCCTGGCCGCGGTGGCCGCCGGGCCGCCGGCGCCGAGGCGGTTGCTGCTCAACGGCGTACCGGCGGCCTTCGTGCCGGCCGACGGACTACCCGCGGTACGCGATTGATCCTCGCGGGCGGGTGAGCGGGGCGGGGTGCCCAGGTGGGGGGCGCCCCGCCCTCAGCCCTTCACGGCTCCGACGATCACGCCCTTGACGAAGTGCCGCTGCACGAACGGGTACACCGCGACGATCGGGGCCACCGTCACCACCACCACCGCCATCTTGATCGCCAGGGTCGGCGGCAACGAGACGCCGACCCCGGTGCCGGAGGTGTTCGGGCTCTGCCCGGCCAGGATGTAGCTCTGCAGCACCCGCTGGATCGGGAACTTGGAGTTGTCGTCGATGTAGAGCAGGGCGGTGAACCAGACGTTCCAGTAGCCGACGGCGTAGAAGAGGCCGACCACCGCGATCACCGCCTTCGACAGCGGCAGCACGATCCGGGCCAGGATGCGGAACTCGCCCGCCCCGTCGATGCGGGCACTGTCCAGCAGTTCCTGCGGGATGTTCTGGAAGAACGCCCGGATCACGATCAGGTTGAAGACGCTCACCGCGGTCGGCAGGATCAGCGCCCAGATGCTGTTCTTCAGGCCCAGCCCGGTGACCACCAGGTAGCTGGGCACCAGGCCCGGATAGAGCAGGAAGGTGAGCAGGAAGTAGAAGAGCAGCCCCCGGTGCAGCACCGATCCCGGCCGGGACAGCCCGTACGCGGCCAGCACGGTCAGGGTGAGGCTCACCGCGGTGCCGATCACCGTGATCAGCGTGCTGGTCCAGAGCGCCTGGCTGACCTGCCCGCCCGAGAAGACGGTCACGTACGCCGAGAAGTCGATCTCCCGGGGGATGACCACCAGTCCGCCGGCCTCGTTGATGGTCTGCCGGTCGGCGAGGCTGGTCACCAGGACCACCCACATCGGAATGAGGACGGCCAGCACGACCAGGGTGAGCACCAGGCCCTTGGCGGCCTGCCCGGCCGGGCTCGGCGGCTCCTCCCAGGCCGGCCGGCCGGTGGCCGCGCGCCGGTTCTTGGGCGTCGTTCTGGCGATTGTCATGTCCGCGAATACACCCCCCGTTCGCCGATCGCGTGGGCGAACTTGTTGGCGGCCAGGATGAGCACCAGCCCGACGGCGGCCTTGAAGAGGCCGGCCGCGGCGCCGAAGCCGTAGTTGCCGGTGGCGATGGAGTGGTAGTAGACGAAGGTGTCCAGCACCTCGGCGGCCTGCCGGCCGACCGCGTCGCGCTGCAGCATGAACTGCTCGAAGCCGACCGAGAGCGCGTCGCCGAGCCGCAGGATCAGCAGCAGGATGATCACCGGACGCAGGCTGGGCAGGGTGACGTGCCAGAGCCGGCGCCACCGACCCGCACCGTCCACGGCCGACGCCTCGTAGAGGTTGGGGTCGATCATCGCGATCGCGGCCAGGAAGACGATGGTCCCCCAGCCGATGTCCTTCCAGACCGCCTCGGCGGTGACCAGGACGATGAAGGTGTCCGGGTTGGTCATGATGTTCCACGGTTCCAGCCCGGCGTCGCGCATCACCTGGGAAAGCAGCCCGGCGCCGCCCAGCATCTGCACGAAGAACGTCACCACGAGCACCCAGCTGAAGAAGTGCGGCAGGTAGACGACGGTCTGCACGAACCGGCGGAGCTTGCTGGACAGGATGCTGTTCAGCATGATCGCCAGGAGGATCGGCAGCGGGAAGTAGAAGACCAGCTGGAACGCGGTGATGGAGAGGGTGTTCCAGAGCGCGTCCCAGAACGCCGGGTCGCCGAAGAGCGCCTCGAACTGGCCGAAGCCCACCCATTCGCTGTAAAGGAACGCCTGCAGCGGGGTCTCCCCGACGTACGGGTTGTAGTCCTGGAAGGCCACCAGGTTGCCCAGCATCGGCAGGTAGTGGAAGACCGCCAGCAGCAGCGCGCCGGGGGCGACCATCACCAGCAGCGGCCAGTCGCGGCGTAGTCGGGCCCGCAGCGGCATCCGGGACCGGCGGCGGTCGCGACCCGGTCGCCGGCCGGACCGCTGGCCGGGCCGGCCGGCCTTCTCGGGTGCGGGCGGTGGACCGCCGGGTGGCCGGGTCCGGTCGTCGCCGGCCCCGGCCACCCGGGTGGTGTCGGTGCTACTCATCGATCGGGCTACTCATCGTCCGGCGTCTTCGAGCGCCTTGGCCAGCAGGGCGCGCGCCTCGTCACCGCCGCCGCTGGTCCGCCACTCGTTGACGATGCCGTCCAGGTCGGTGAGCGGGCGCCGGCCCCGGAGCAGGTCGGTGATCTTGTCCTCGGTCGGCACCTGGGCCGCCTTGTAGGCGGCCGGCATCTCCAGCTTGATCCCGTCCCACGGGTCTTTCTCCAGGAACTTCACCGTGGCGTTGGAGTAGCTGAGCATGTCCCGCACGTAGGTCGGCGTCTGCGGGGTGGGCTGCAGCACCGGGCTGCGGCCGCTGATGAAGAAGTACTGGTTCTGGATCTCCTTGAAGCCCAGGTCGGTCTTTGCCGGCCCGTTGGCGTCGCGGGTGTGGTGCTTGCCCTCCACGCCGTGCTCGCGCAGGTCGAACTCCTTGGTGCCGAACGGGGCCGAACACCAGTTGATGACCCGCAGCAGCTCGTCGACCCGCTCCTCCGGCAGCCCCTTCCGGATGAAGGTGAACGAGATCGGCTCGTCGTCGCCCCAGGCCAGCGGGTCCCCGCCGGTGGCGGAGAAGAGCGGCACCGGCTGGATGTTGAACCCGGGCGTCACCTTCTGCTGCTCGGCCTGCATCGGCTGCCAGACGCCGGGGCCGCCCTGCAGGAAGAGAATCTTGCCGCCGTAGAAGAGGGCGTTGGCGTCGGCGCCCGTGCTGGCCACCAGGTCGGGGTGGACCAGGCCGGCCTCGTACACCTTGATCATGAATTCCACTGCGGCCCGGTACTCCGGGGTCTCGTACTTGAACTCCGGGGTGCCGTCCGACTTCAGCCGCCAGCCCTGCTTGGAGGCGGGCACCTTGTGGTACATCTGCACCATCGCGAAGATGTCGTTGAAGGCCCAGACGCCCTTGGCGGTGTCGGTGACCTCCTTGCCCAGCTCCAGCAGCTGGTCGATGGTGGTCGGCGCGGTCAGCCCGGCGGCGTCGAGCAGGTCCTTGCGCTGGAACATCATCCACGGCCACGGACCGTCGGTCGGGTTCGGGATCGCCATCAGCCGCTCGTTCCAGAACGAGTTGCGCCAGGCGCCGGTCGGGAAGGTGGCAAGCATCGGGTACTTGTTCACCGCGTCGCCCTTGAGCCGGTCCGTGAGGTCCTCGAACAGCGCGGCGACCGCGTCCGAGAACCGGGGGATCTTGTCCACCTCCCAGCCGGGCACGCAGAGCAGCTCCGGCACGTCGCGGGCGCCGAGGATCGCGTTCAGCTTGTCGGCGTAGTTGTTGCCGTCCTGGACGCTGAAGTTGACCGGCACGCCCAGTTCGGCGTTTATCGCGTCCAGGTAGGCGCTCTGCCCGAGACCGGGCGGCGCCGGGCCCCAGGCCGGGGTCATCGCGCTGATCTCCTGGCCGCTGGTGCCGGGCTTCTCGGTGATCGCGTCGAAGAGCTCCGGCGGGAAGCTGGTGTAGCCGTCCGGCACCGGGCGGGTGCTGAGCACGTCCGGCTTCGGAATGGCCAGGTCGAGATTCTTCTGGTTGGGCACCAGCGCGGAGAGCTTGTCGAGGTCCTGGGTGCTGGTGGTGGAGCCGACCTCCTTGCTGCAACCGCTGAGCAGGCCACCGCCGGCGACGGCGGCGGCGCCGACCCCGAGCAGGCTGAGGAATCTTCTGCGGTCCGTAGCGGCGCTCGCGAGGGATGGGTCCACGGCGCGCTCCCTTCGTATCGGCGAGCGGTCCGGCCGGGCGCGGGCGGCCACTCGATTGAGGGTGTGGGGTGGGGCGATGACACGCTAGAGTTAGTTCGTCTGATGACTAAACAAAAGTAATCGACGGTGCACGGTGCCACAAGATGGCCCACCGGCGCGGCCAGGTAACGAAGATGGCCCGGATCCCGAAAGGTGCGGCATGATGAGGCACACCACCGCGGGCCGGGCGGCACCGGTCGGGAGAAGAACACGCGGGGAGCGGGACTGACCTTGATCACCATGCCGAGCGGGCCACAGCCCGCCGACCTCGCCGACGTCCGGGCCACCAACCTCGCCGTCGTGCTCCGCTACGTCCGGGCCAACGCGCCCTGCTCGCGGGCGGACATCGCCGCCGCCACCGGGCTCAACAAGGCCACCGTCTCCAGCCTGGTCGCCGACCTGATCGAACGCCGGCTGATCCGGGAGACCGGGCTCACCGAGAACCGGATCGGCCGCCCCGCGACCATGCTGGTGCTCGACGGCCAGCCCTACGCCGCCATCGGGCTGGAGGTCAACGCCGACCAGCTCACCGTGCACGCCGTCGACCTGGCCGGCACCGAACTGCTCTCCTGGCGGCGGGCCTTCCCCGGGCTCGACGCGCCGCCCGGCCGCGCGGTGAGCACCATCGCCGCCCTGGCCGGCCGGGCGGTCAACCGGGTCGGCGCGCAGGGCCGGCGGGTGCTCGGGCTGACCGTCGGCGTCCCCGGGCTGGTCGACGGGACCGGGACGGTCCGGCTCGCCACCGGGCTCGGCTGGCGGGACGTGCCACTCGCCGCCGAGCTGCGGCGCGCGATGCGCGACCCGCAGTTCGAGGTGGCGGTGGAGAACGACGCCAACCTCGCCGCCCTGGCCGAACACCGGCAGGGCCCGTACGCCGGCACCGACAACCTGGTGCACCTGACCGGCGGCGCGGGCATCGGCGCCGGGGTGGTGGCCGACGGTCGGCTGCTGCGCGGCGGCCGCGGCTTCGCCGGCGAACTCGGTCACGTGCCGCTCGACCCCGCCGGCCCGCCCTGCCCCTGCGGCCGGCGCGGCTGCCTGGAGGCGGTGGCCGGCATCCCCGCCCTGGTGCGGCGGGTCCTCCCGGACACCGCCGAGGACGGTCCGCTCACCGACTTCGCCCCGGAGGTGGAACGCATCCGGGGCAGCGCCCGGCAGGGCGACCGGGCCACCCTGACCGCGCTCGACGAGGTCGGCCGGCAGCTCGGGTACGCCGCCTCCCTGCTGGTCAACCTGGTCAACCCCGAGGTGGTGCTGCTCGGCGGCTACTTCGTGGACCTGGCGCCGTGGCTGCTGCCGGCCGCCGAGGCGGAGCTGGCCGCCCGGGCGATCGCCCCGGAGGCCGGCGGCTGCCGGCTGGTCGCCTCCACCCTCGGCCCGGGGGCCGCCGCCGCGGGCGGCGCCGCCCGCACCCTCGCTTTGGTCGACGCGGGCCGGTTGCCGCCCGTCGGATCGGCTCCCACCACCCCGGCCCGGCCGGCCGAGCCAACCGGCGTCTCCGGGACCGGGCCGGCGACCGCCGTGACCGGTCCGACCCCCGCCACCCCCGCCACCCCCGCCACCGCGGTCGCCGCCGGCTGACCGGCCGAAAGAGCGGTCCGGGCCGGGCTCCCGGCGATGATGGCGACCAATTCGCCGGCCGGAAACCCTTGACCCGTCCGGCCCGGTGGTGGAACCTCGAATTGCCTCTGTCGTAACACGTGGGAAACCACCATCGCGGCCGGGCGATTTTTCACACGGTCGTCGAAGCGCTTCGAGCTTCCCGGGCTGGCGGCCACCCCCCGTATCACCCCGCCATGCCCTCAACACCAATTCGAAGCGCTTCGACGGATCCCCTCCTGGGACGCCGGCCGAAGATCACGAAAGGTGATCGACAGATGAGCGACAGCACCTTCCGCGACCCCGACCTACCGCTGGACGACCGCGTCACCGACCTGCTGGGTCGGCTCACCCTCGACGAGAAGGTCGCGCTGCTGCACCAGCACCAGGCCCCGGTCCCCCGGCTCGGCGTACCCGCGTTCCGCACCGGCACGGAGGCGCTGCACGGCATGGCGTGGCTCGGCCCCGCCACCGTCTTCCCGCAGGCCGTGGGGCTCGCCGCGAGCTGGAACCCCGAGCTGATCCGGGCGGTCGGCTCGGCGGTCGGCGACGAGGTGCGCGGCCTGCACCACAAGGACCCGACCCGGGCCGGGCTGAACGTCTGGGCACCGGTGGTCAACCCGCTGCGCGACCCGCGCTGGGGCCGCAACGAGGAGGGCTACTCGGAGGACCCCTGGCTGACCGGCGTACTCGGCACCGCGTACGCCGCCGGCCTGCGCGGCGACCACCCCCGCTACCTGCGGACCGCCCCCACCCTGAAGCACTTCCTCGGCTACAACAACGAGACCGACCGCTGCCTGACCTCCAGCAACCTGCCACCCCGGGTGCTGCACGAGTACGAGCTACCCGCCTTCCGCGCCCCCCTCGCCGCCGGCGCGGCGGTCGCCGTGATGGCCTCCTACAACCTCGTCAACGGCCGGCCCGCGCACCTGAGCCCGCTCATCGACACCGAGCTGCGCGGGTACGCCGACCAGGAGATCATGGTGGTCGGCGACGCCGCCGCGGTCTCCAACATCGCCGGCGCCCAGGGCTTCCACGCCGACCACCCCAGCGGCTACGCCGCCGCGCTGCGCGCCGGCATCGACAACTTCACCGAGGACGACGCCGACTCCCGGCCGACCATCGACCGGATCACCGAGGCGCTGCGGCGCGGCCTGCTCGACGAAGCGGACGTGGACCGCGCGGTCCGGCGCATCCTGCACGTCCGGTTCCGGCTCGGCGAGTTCGACCCGCCAGCGGCCAACCCGTACGCCGCCGTCACCGCCGACGTCATCAACTGCCCGGCGCACCAGGACCTGGCCCGGGAGGCCGCCCGGCAGTCCGTCGTGCTGCTGCGCAACGACGGGCTGCTCCCGCTGACCGCCGGCGGCACCCGGGTCGCGGTGCTCGGCCCGCTCGCCGACACCGTCCACCAGGACTGGTACAGCGGCACCCCGCCGTACACCGTCTCCGCCCTCGACGGGCTGACCGCCCGGTTCGGCGCCGACGCGGTCGTCCACCACCCCGGCGTGGACCGGATCGCGCTGCGCCCGTACGGCGCGGCCGGCGCGCCGGTGCGGGCCGGCGACGGACCGGCCGGCGCCCCGCTCACCACCGCCCCCGCCGGGTCCCCCGGATCGGCCGAGGCCGGCGCCCGGACCTGGTTCGACGTCTTCGAGTGGGGACCAGGCGTCGTCGCGCTGCGCAGCGTCGCCAACGGCCGGCACGTCGGCGTCGACGCCCGCGGGCTGCTCGTCAACGACCGGCCCGGTCCCGGCGAGTGGGTGGTCCGGGAGACGTTCCGACTGGTCGACCGGCCGGCCGGCGGGACCGCCCTGCACCACCTGGCCAGCGACCGCTACGTGCTCGTCGGCCCGGACGGTGAACTGCGGGCCGAAGCGACCGGCCTCGCCGAGGCGACCGGCTTCGTCATCGACGTGGTCGTTGACGGCGCCCGGGCGGCGGCCGCCGCGGCCCGGGCGGCCGATGTCGCGGTCGTCGTGCTGGGCAACCACCCGATGGTCTGCGGCCGGGAGACCGAGGACCGCACCGGCCTGGCGCTGCCGCCCGCCCAGGAGGCGCTGCTGCACGCCGTCCACACCGCCAACCCGCGGACCGTCCTGGTGCTGTCCAGCAGCTACCCGTACGCGGTCGGCTGGGCCGACGACCACCTGCCGGCGGTGCTCTGGTCGGCGCACGGCGGCCAGGAGTACGGCCACGCGTTGGCGGCCGTGCTGGCCGGCGACGCCGACCCCGGCGGCCGGCTCACCCAGACCTGGTACCGGGACGCCACCGAGCTGCCCGACCTGCTCGACTACGACATCATCGCCACCGACGCCACCTACCTGTACTACCGGGGCGCGCCGCTCTACCCGTTCGGGCACGGCCTGAGCTACACCACCTTCGCCTACTCCGAGCTGCGGCTGGGCGCCGGGCAGGTGGACGCCGACGGGGAGGTCGAGGTCTCGGTGCGGGTGACGAACACCGGCCCCCGGGCCGGCGAGGAGGTGGTGCAGCTCTACACCCGGCAACGCCGGTCCCGGGTCAAGCAGCCGCTGCGTCAGCTGCGCGGCTTCGCCCGGGTGGCCCTCGACGCCGGGGCGTCCACCACGGTCCGGTTCCGGCTGCGCGCCGCCGACCTGGCGTACTGGGACGTCACCCGGGGCCGGTACGTGGTGGAGCGCGCCCGGCACACGGTGGCGGTCGGCCGCTCCTGCGCCGACCTGGCGCTGTCCGCGCCGCTGTCGGTGCGCGGCGAGCCGGTGGCGCACCGCGCACCGCTGGCCGGTCCGCTGCGGGCCACCGACCACGACGAGTACGCCGGCACGGTCCCGCTGCCCGACGACAACGGCGGCGGGGCGGTCACCGCCTGGGAGCCGGGCGGCTGGCTGCGGTTCTCCGGGGTGGACTTCGGCGCCGGGGTCGGCGGCGTGACCGCGCGGGTGGCCGGACGGTCCGGCGCGGGCGGGACCGGCACCCTGACCCTGCGGCTGGACGACCCGGTGGCCGGGCCGGTGGCCGGGACGGTACCGGTGCCGGCCGGCGGTGGTGACCGGCTGGCCTGGCGGGAGGTGGCCGGCCGCTGGCTCGGCGGGGTGACCGGAGTACGAGACCTGTACCTGCTCTTCGACGCGCCGGGCGCTACGGTGAGTTGGCTCGCCTTCGACGCCGAGGCGCGGGCCGATGCGGACGGCGACCGGTCCGCGGCTGGGAGTGGAGGGTCCTAGTGTCCGATCCGTCGCAGGCCACCGAACCCGCCGGCCAGGGCGGCGAACCGGCCAAGCGGCCGGACATGGTGACGATCGCCGACGTCGCCCGGCACGCCGGGGTGGCGGTGAGCACCGTGTCCTACGTGCTCAGTGGCAAGCGGGCGATCTCCGCCACCACCCGCGAGCGGGTGCGGGCGAGCGTACGCGCGCTCGGCTACCATCCGAACGCCGGCGCCCGGGCGCTGGCCAGCCGCCGCGCGAACGTGATCGCGCTGGTGCTGCCGCTGCGGTCCGGGATGCACCTGCCGGTGCTGATGCAGTTCGCCACGGCGGTGGTCACCACCGCCCGGCAGTTCGACCACGACGTGCTGCTGGTCACCGCCGACGAGGGTCCGGCCGGGCTGCGGCGGATCGCGGCCAGCGCGATGGTGGACGGCATCGTGCTGATGGACGTCGAGATGCGCGACGACCGGGTGCCGTTGCTGCGTGAGCTGGCCCGACCGAGTGTCCTGATCGGCTTCCCGGCCGACGCCGCCGGGCTGACCTGCGTCGACCTCGACTTCTACCGGGCCGGCCGCGCCTGCGTGGAGCATCTGGCCGGGCTGGGACACCGGCGGATCGCCCTGCTCGGCGCGCCGTCCGTGGTCTATGACCGGGACACCGGCTTCGCCCACCGGACCCGGGCCGGATTCGCCGAGACGGCCCGGGAGCTGGGCATCGCCGCGGTCGCCCAGCCGTGCGAGGAGAACTTCGACGCGGTACGCCGGGAGCTGGCCGGGCTGCTGGACCGGCATCCGGACCTCTCCGCCCTGGTGGTGCACAACGAGGCGGCGGTCGGGCAGGTGCTGGCCGCGCTCACCGCCCTCGGCCGGTCGGTGCCGGCCGACATGTCGGTGCTGGCGATCTGCCCGGACGAGGTGGCCGAGCGGGCCAGCCCGGCACTGACCTCGGTGCTGGTCCCGGCCGAGGAGGTCGGTCGGCAGGCGGTGTCGCTGGTGATGCGCAAGCTGGAGGGGGAGGCCGTGCCCGAGTCGACGCTGCTCGATCCCCGGCTGACCCTGCGGGCCAGCACCGCGCCACCGGCCGCCGCGGCCGACCGGCGCGTCCTTGCTCCCGGTCGCCGTGGATGATCGACTCAGTCCATGGCCGCGCACATGGACGCCGAGGAGTTCCGCCGCAACGGGTACGCCGTCGTCGACTGGATCGCCGACTACTGGACCACCCTGGCCGACCGGCCGGTCACCTCGGCCGACCCGCCGGGGACGGTGGCCGCGCTGCTGCCGACCGGGCCGCCGGAGCGGGGCGAGAGCTTCGAGGAGATCCTGGCCGACCTGGACCGGGTCATCACCCCGGGGCTGACCCACTGGCAGCACCCGGGCTTCTTCGGCTACTTCCCCGCCAACACCTCCGGCCCGAGCGTGCTCGGCGACCTGGTCGCGGCCGGTCTCGGCGTACAGGGGATGCTCTGGGCGACCGGACCGGCCTGCACCGAGGTGGAGACGGTGATGCTGGACTGGCTGGCCGAGCTGCTCGACCTGCCGGCAGGGTTCCGCTCCACCGGCCCGGGCGGCGGGGTGATCCAGGACTCCGCCTCGTCGGCCACCCTGGTGGCCACTCTGGTCGCGCTGCACCGGGCCGGCGGCGGCCGGTGGCGGTCGGCCGGGGTGGACCGGCGGTACCGGGTCTACACCTCCACCCAGGGGCACTCCTCGATCGAGAAGGCGGCCCGCATCGCCGGGCTGGGCGACGCCGGGGTGCACCAGGTCGGCGTCGACCCGGCCACCCTCGCGATGGACCCGGTGGCGTTGCGGGCGGCGATCGAGGCGGACCGGGCCGCCGGCGCCCACCCGACGCTCGTGGTGGCGACCGTCGGCACCACCTCGACCACCGCGATCGACCCGCTGCCCGCGATCGGCGAGGTCTGCCGGGAGTACGGCGTGTGGCTGCACGTCGACGCCGCCTACGCCGGGTCGGCCGCGATCTGCCCGGAGCTGCGCTGGACGCACACCGGCCTGGAGTACGCCGACTCGTACTGCTTCGACCCGCACAAGTGGCTGCTGACCGGCTTCGACTGCGACGCGTTCTGGGTCGCCGACCGGGCCGAGCTGATCGACGCGCTCAGTGTGCTGCCGGAGTATCTGCGCAACGCCGCGACCGAGTCCGGCGCGGTGCTGGACTACCGGGACTGGCAGGTCCCGCTGGGCCGGCGGTTCCGGGCGTTGAAGCTCTGGTTCGTGCTGCGCTGGTACGGCGCCGAAGGGCTGCGCGCGCACGTGCGGTCCGGGGTGCGGCTGGCCGCCGGCTTCGCCGACCGGGTACGCGCCGACGACCGGTTCGAGGTGGTCGCGGCGCATCCGTTCTCGCTGGTCTGCTTCCGGTTACGCGACACCGGCGACGGCGCCGACTCCGACGCGCGCAACGCCGACCTGCTGGCCCGGGTCAACGCGACCGGCCGGATCCAGTTGACGCACACCCGGGTGGCCGGCCGCCACACCCTCCGGCTGGCGGTCGGCTCGCCGCACACCGGGCCGGAGCACGTCACCGAGGCGTGGGAGCTGATCAATTCACTGGCCAGGTGACCGTTGGCCCGCCGGCGGAATCCGACGCGGCGGCGGGCTGCCCGGCACCCGGCCGCCTGGCGTCCTCCTGCAGCTCGGCGCCGGGCCGCCCTCCGTCCTGCAACTCGGCGCCCGGCAGCCCGGCGCTCGGCAGCTCGGCGCCCGGCAGTTCGGCGCCCGGCAACTCGGCGCCCGGCGGGACGACGCCCGACGGGACGGCGGTGGCGGCTGCGGCGCGGCGGGAGTGGCGTAGCGCCCGGACCGCGAACGCGGTGGCGGTCAGCCAGCCGGCGACGATGACCAGGTAGACGGTCGACCGGTCGCCGGCCGGCACCAGGTCGAGCCCGTTCATCAGGGTACGGGCGTTGGTCAGCACGATGAGGCCACCGACCGCGGCGCCGAGCAGCTGGGCCGGCACGATCCGGACCAGCCAGGCGGCGATCGGGGCGGCCACCAGGCCACCGGCGAGCAGGGCCGCGACCATCGGCAGCAGGAACCCGCCCGCTCCGAGCCCGATCAGGAAGCCGACGCTGGCCGCGGCGGAGACGACGAACTCGCTGGCGTCGACCGATCCGATCACCTTGCGGGGCGCCATCCGCCCGGACACCAGCAGGGTCGGGGTGGCCACCGGTCCCCAGCCGCCCCCACCGGTCGCGTCGACGAAGCCGGCGACCAGGCCGAGCGGGGCGAGGAACCGGCCGCGCAGCGGGCGTCGGGCTCGGGCCCGCACCGGCCGGGAGAAGCGGATCAGCAGGTAGCAGCCGAGGGCGAACAGGATGCCGGCCATCCAGGGCGCGGCCAGGTCGGTGGAGATCGAGCTGAGGAAGGTGGCGCCCGCGAACGCGCCGAGCGCGCCGGGCAGGGCGATCCGCCGGACCACAGCCCAGTCGACGTTGCCGAACCGCCAGTGCGCCACCCCGGAGGCGAGCGTGGTGCCGATCTCGGCCAGGTGCACCGAGGCGGAGGCGGTGGCGGGCGACACCGCAGCGAGCAGCAGCAGGGTGGTGGAGGTGACCCCGTACCCCATGCCGAGCGCGCCGTCGACCAGCTGGGCGGCGAGGCCGACCAGCGCCAGCACCAGAAGTTTGCGCACCTGAACCACCTGTCCCTACTCGGCAATGCCTATTGTTTTGGTTATTCCTATCGGCATAGTCGAGAATGCCGCCGGGCGGGGTGGCGGTCAAGAGTGTTCCGGTGGGTGGGAGCCCGACGGCGGTCAGGCCGGGTCGGTCAGGTCCAGGCGCTCGGGTCGGCGATCAGGTCGTGGACCCGTGGGGGCAGCTTCCCGGTCGCCACGTCGGCGACCGTGACCAGTTCGAGGATCTCCCGCTCACTGGCCCGCAACGCGATCCACACCTCCTGCAGCGCCCGCGCCGAACCCTGGTAGCCGAGGTCCTCCGGGCGCTGTCCCCGGATGTTGGCCAGTGGTCCGTCGATCACCCGGATCACCTCGGCCAGCGAAATCCCGTCGGCCGGCCGGGCCAGCCAGTAGCCGCCCTCGGGACCGCGCTGGGCGTGCACGATGCCGCCCCGGCGCAGTTGCAACAGGATGCTCTCCAGGAACTTCGGCGGGATGGCCTGGGCGCGGGCGATCTGCTCGGCGGTCACCGGGGTCGGCCGGCGCGGTGGCGTGCCGTCCGGATCGGCGGGGTCGGTCAGGGCGAGCGCCGCCAGCTCCGCGACGGCCCGCAACGCGTAGTCGACCCGGGCGGAGAGGCGCATGGCTCAAAGGCTAGTCGGCTTCACACCAACGGGTGACCCCAGGGCCTCAGCCGCCGACCCGGCGCAGCAGGCCCTCCTGCACGGCGCTGGCGATGTGCCGGCCGTCCGGCGCGAACATCCGCCCGGTGGCCAGGCCGCGGGCGTCGGAGGCCGACGGGCTCCAGCAGTCGTAGAGGAACCACTCGTCGGCCCGGAACGGACGGTGGAACCACAGCGCGTGGTCCAGGCTGGCGCCGATCAGCCCACCGGGGCCCCAGACCTCGCCGTGCACCGACAGCACCGAGTCGAGCAGGGTCAGATCGGAGGCGTACGCCAGGGCGCAGGCGTGCAGCAGCGGATCATCGGGCAGCTTGCCGTCGATCCGCATCCAAACCCGCTGGTACGGGTCGGCGGGCCGGTCGCCCGGCCGGACCCAGCCGGGTTCGCCGACGTACCGGACGTCGATCGGGCGCGGGATGACCGCCCAGATGCCCAGCCGCTCCGGGTAGCGGGCGAGCCGCTCGGTCATCGTCGGCACCTCGTCCGGGCCGGGCACGTCCGGCGGCTGCGGTGCCTGGTGGTCCAGCCCCTCCTCCACCCGGTGGAAGGAGGCCGACATGAAGAAGATCGTCTTGCCGTGCTGCAGCGCCACCGACCGCCGGACCGAGAACGACCGGCCGTCCCGGATGTTCTCCACCTGGTACTCGATCGGTTCGGACGGGTCGCCCGGCCGGACGAAGTAGCCGTGCAGCGAATGCACCAGGCGGGACGGGTCCACCGTCCGCCCGGCGGCCACCAGCGCCTGGCCGGCCACCTGGCCCCCGTACACCCGCTGCGGGCCGACCGGCGGGCTCATCCCCTGGAAGGACATCTGGCCGGTCTGCCGCAGGTCGAGCACCTCCAGCAGCTGGTCCACCGCCGCCTGGCCGCGCACCGCGCTCTCCCCCGCCGTCACCGCCGCACCCGATCGGAGACCAGCCGGTCGGAGATCAGCCGGTCGAGGATCACAGCAGGGCTCGCGCGGCCGCCGCGTCGACGAGCGAGCCGAGCTGGTGCACCCGCAGGGTGTTCGTCGAGCCGGGCGTGCCGACCGGGCTGCCCGCCACGATCACCACGTACTCGCCGGGGTTGGCGTGGCCGAGCCCGAGCAGGGCCTGGTCGACCTGCCGGAACATGTCGTCGGTGTGCTGGACGAACGGCATCAGGAAGGTCTGCACGCCCCAGGAGAGGGCGAGCTGGTCGCGCACCTCCGGGACCGGGGTGAAGGCCAGCAGCGGCAGGTCGCAGTGCAGCCGGGAGAGCCGGCGTACGGTGTCGCCGGTCTGCGAGAAGGCCACCAGCGCCTTGGCGCCGATCGCGCGGGCGATCTGGGAGGCGGCCACGGTCAGCGCGCCGCCGTGGGTACGGGGGTCGTGCTGCAGCCGGGGCACCCCGATCGAACCGGACTCGGTGGTCGTCACGATCTTGGCCATCGTGCTGACGGTGAGCACCGGGTACTTGCCGACGCTCGTCTCGCCGGAGAGCATCACCGCGTCGGCGCCGTCGAGCACCGCGTTGGCGACGTCCGACGCCTCGGCCCGGGTCGGCCGGGAGTTCTCGATCATGGAGTCGAGCATCTGGGTGGCGACGATCACCGGCTTGGCGTTCTCCCGGCAGAGCTGCACCGCCCGCTTCTGCACCAGCGGAACCTGGTCCAGCGGCATCTCGACCCCGAGGTCGCCGCGGGCGACCATGACGCCGTCGAAGGCGAGCACGATCGCCTCCAACTGGTCGACCGCCTCCGGCTTCTCGACCTTGGCCAGCACCGGCCGGTGTACGCCGACCTCCTGCATGATGCCGTGCACCAGCTTGATGTCCTCGGCGGACCGGACGAACGACAGCGCGACCAGGTCCACCCCGAGGCCGAGCGCGAACCGCAGGTCCTCGGCGTCCTTCTCCGACATCGCCGGGACGCTGACCGCCACGTTCGGCAGCGAGACGCCCTTGTTGTTGGAGACCGGCCCGCCCTCGGTCACCAGCACCCGGATGTCGTTGCCGACCACCGCGGTCACCTCGACGGCCACCCGGCCGTCGTCGATGAGCAGCCGGTCGCCCGGCTTCACCTCGGCCGGCAGCTTCCGGTAGGTGCAGGAGACCCGGTCCCGGGTGCCCACGATGTCGTCACTGGTGATCACCACGGAGTCGCCGGTCCGCCACTCGTGCGGGCCGTCGGCGAACCGGCCGAGGCGGATCTTGGGGCCCTGCAGGTCGGCGAGGATCGCCACCGCGGTCCCGTGCGCCTCGGCGGCCTGCCGGACCAGCCGGTACACCTGCTCATGGTCGTCGTGGCTGCCGTGGCTGAAATTGAGCCGGGCCACATCCATGCCCGCCTCGACGAGGCCCCGGATGCGCTCCGGTGACGAGGTCGCGGGGCCAAGGGTGCAGACGATCTTCGCGCGGCGGTTCACGCCCATCAGGCTAGTCTCTCTCCCGGATCGGCCCGGTGACCGACCCCTTGCCGGATTTCTAACACGGGTCCAACGTCCCGCGACGGCCGGCAGTCCGGCGGGTGCGCACGCCGGTGACGTTGGTGGCGGGCGTCAACGGCCGCTGCGGAAGCGTACTCCCGTCCCTCACCCGGTGTCTCTCCCGGTCGGCCCGGTCGGCGCCGATCGCGAGAACGACCCACCTTACCGGCCAGGAACCCGGTCGGTCCGGCCGGCCCGTGAGCGGGTCGCCATCGCGACATTCTGATTGGTTCATGCCCACACATCTATCAACGGGACATGATCGGCAGTAACGTCCCCTATGCCATCGATGGCGGGGGCCATCGAGGCGGACACAGCAGAGGGGACTTCATGCGTCGCACGACTGCACTGCTGGCCGTGAGCATCCTGGTGGGTGGACTGCTCACGCCGGCAACCGCGCAGGCCCGGCCGGCCGGCGAGCCCGACCACGCCGCTTCGGCCACACTGGAGGCGGCCCGACTCGCCGCGGCCAAACCCGGTGGCACCGCCGGCAAGCCGGCCGGCGCCAACCCGTACCTCGCATTGCTGCCCGATCCGTCCAAGGCCGACTACGCCGGCTGGCGGGCCTGGATGAGCGCGCAGGGCGAGCTACGTGCCCAGCAGAAGGCCAAGCAGCGGGCACTGGCCCCGACGCCGCTGCTCGTCGACGAGGCCGAGCCGGCTGGCATCCGGGGCTCCAACGAGTCGCCGGCGAACGCGCAACGGATCACCGGGTTCGGCACCGGCCCGGCGCAGAACCAGCGGATGCGGGTCCTCGGCACCCTCTCCCCCGAGGACGTCGCCATCGAGAGCCTGCCGCCGGGCGAGGAGGACAACGGCGCGATCCCGCTGGCCACCGAGACCGGCATCGACGAAAACCTCGGCGGCATCACCACCACCGGCGAGATCGGTGACGGGCCGCACGGCAGCGGTGGCACCGGCAACGGTGACTTCGACTTCTACTCCCTGAGCGCCGCCGCCGGTGACGTGGTCACCGTCGACATCGACACTCCGGACGGCGGCTCGCTCGACTCGGTGGTCGCCCTCTACGACGAGGCGGGCGAGATCGTCGCCCTCAACGACGACAGCGTCGACGGCCTGGACAGCCTGCTGACCTACGAGGTGACCGTCGCCGGCACCTACTTCGTGCTGGTCACCGGGTTCCCGGTGCTGCCGAACGACCCGTTCGACTCCGGCAGCGGCACCGGCGCGGACAGCGAGGGACCGTACGCGGTGAGCATCAGCAAGCTGGCCACCGACCAGATGGACGTCGACTTCTACGCGGTGCAGCTGCGCAAGGGTGACGTGCTCGGCGCCTCCGTCGCCGGCGCCGCGGCCGAGGTGACCATCTGGGACACCCCCGGCCAGGAGACGCACGGCTCCACCCAGGACGCCAGCGGCATCTACCCGGCCAGCACCCCGCTGCCGGGCGGCGGCAACGCGGTCGCCGACCACGTCGTCGACCGGACCGGTTGGCACTACGTCGGGGTCGCCAGCGGCGACGGGGACTACGACCTCACCGTCGAGGTGTTCCGGCCGGTGCTGGAGGGCCAGCGGCCGGTGCAGAAGCTCTTCCTGGACTTCGACGGCGCCCGGGTCAACACGGCGATCTTCGGCGGCCCCGGGGTGCGTGACCTCAGCCCGTTCCGCGCGTTCCTCGGCCAGTGGGGCCTGACCGCCGCCGACGAGAACGCGGTGATCGACGCGATCATCGCCGAGGTGCGGGAGAACCTGCGGCGGGACATGCTGCAGAGCGGTCTCAACCCGGACTTCGACATCCGGCTGCTCAACAGCCGCGACCACGCGGACCCGTTCGGGCAGCCGAACGTGAGCCGGGTGGTCATCGGCGGCACCATCGAGGAGTCGGGCGTGCCGACCATCGGCATCGCCCAGTCGATCGACCCGGGCAACTTCGAGACCGAGGAGTCGGCGCTGGTCCTGCTCGACGTCATGAGCGGTCCGTCCGACGACGAACTCTCCCTGAACTACTACCTCAACGAGGCCAGTGACCGGGTCGCGTTCGTCGGGCAGGCGATCGGCAACGTCACCTCCCACGAGGCCGGCCACTTCTTCGGCAACTGGCACGTCGACCAGTTCAACGACACGCCCAACCTGATGGATCAGGGCGGCAACTTCCCCGTCATGTACGGCGTCGGCCCCGACGGCATCGGCGGCACCGCCGACGACACCGACGTCGACTTCGGCGAGGACCACCTGAACCCCGGCGAGGGGTTCACCGGCATCGAGGACACCCACAGCCGGATCGCTCTCACCGTCACCAAGTAGGCGCCGGCAGCGCAGCACCGTCCCCGGCCGGGGTCGCCCACGCGGCGGCCCCGGCCGGGCCGTCTGGACCGCCTCCTCCGTTCGGACCGAACCGCGCTGAGCTGGGCCGGTTCACAGTCACGTGATCTTGCTGGCACTTCCCCGACATGATCAACGCCGACAGTCTCGGCAACGATCCCTTCGGGAGGAGCAGCAACATGGCACCAACCCCGCCGACCGACGCCGAACTCGACACCATGATCCGCGCCAGACTCGCCAGCGTCGGCATCGACCTCGACCAGCTCCCCGCCGGCAGCACCGCGGACCCGGAGACCGGCTCCCCCGGCCGGGACTCCGTACTCGCCTCGCTGCGGTCCTTCGTGCGCAGCACCGTCGGCACCCTCGCCGCGTACCAGATGCCCGCCCCGACCGGGACGGACCCGGCGCTGGCGATGGCGCTCTCCCAGCAGCCCGCCCCGATCCTCTACCCCTCGATCAGCACGGAATGGCGGGACGCATGAGCATCGAACCGCTCGACCGGATCGCCGCCACCGATCCACAGCCACTCGACCGCACCGTCGACCGGCGGGCCTTCCTGGCCCGCACCGCCGCGCTGGCCGCCGTCGCCACCGTCGGCGGCACCGTCGGACTACCCGCCGCCGCCCAGGCCGGCGGCACACTCGCCTTCGGACCGGTCAGCCACCGCGGCCCGTGGCCCGACGGCCAGGCACCCAACCTCGACCGACCCGCCGCCTACGTCCGGCCCCGGCCGGAGGCGATGGCCGACCCGACCGAGCTGACCATCGCCGAGGCCGCCTGGCTGATCCGGGCCGGCAAACTCACCCCACAACAACTGGTCGAGGCATACCTCGCCCGAATCACCGCGTACGACGGCACGTACAAGGCGTTCAACCTGGTGCTCGCCGAGGCGGCGATCAAGGCGGCCCGCAAGGCCGGCCGGACCCCGCGCACCGGGGCACTGCACGGCATCCCGCTGGCCATCAAGGACAACTACTGGACCAAGGGGGTGACCACCACCGCCAACTCGTACCTGTTCCAGGACTTCGTGCCGCCGTTCGACGCGACCTCGGTGGCCCGGCTCACCGGTGCCGGCGCGATCGTGCTCGGCAAGACCCAGATGGGGCCGCTGGCCACCACCCGGGCCACCACCCCGGCCGGGGTGGTCACCACCGTGAACGCCTGGACGCCGGGCGATCCGGCAACCAACCCGGGCGGCTCCTCCACCGGCACCGGTACCGCCGTCGCCGGCCGGCTGGCCACCTCCGGCACCGGAACCCAGACCGGCGGCTCGATCACCGCCCCGTCCAACGCGCAGAACCTGACCGGGCTCAAACCCACCATGGGCCGGGTCTCGCTGTACGGCATCATCCCGCTCACCTACACCCGCGACCATCCCGGCCCGCTGGCCCGCGACGCCAAGGACGCCGCGATCATGCTGACCGCGATGGCCGGCGAGGACCCCGCCGACCCGCGTACCCAGGGGTTGCCGAAGGTGCCGAACCTCATCGAGGCGGCCAACCCGGTCTACCACGGCAAGCGGGTCAAGCTGCGCTGGCGGACCAGAATCGGGGTGCTGCCCGACTTCACCGCCGGCACCTCCCCGACCGCCCAGGCCCGCCAGGCATTCCTGGCCAAACTGGCGGCGATCCCCGGCGCGAGCGTGGTGGACGTGCCGCTGCCCGACGAGTGGGACCTGCTCACCGGTGGCGCCTTCAACAACGTCCGGCTGCCCGAACGCAGCGAGCCGTTCATGCCGTACCTCCGCACCGACCTGCGCGGATTCGGGGTTTCGGTGACCAGCTGGCTGCAGGGCGCGCTGCTGGGCGGGACCGAGTTCATCACCGGCCAGCGGGCCAAGCAACTGCTGCTGGAGCGGGTGCTGGACCAGCTCTTCGACCGCTGTGACGTGGTGGTGCAGACCAGCCCGGTGCCGTTCGACATCATCGGCCTGCCGGAGATCGCCTTCCCGATCGGTTTCGACCCCGCCGGCGTCCCGATCGGCACCATCCTCGGTGGCCTGCCGTACGCCGAGGACCGGCTGTTGTCGGTGGTGGCCGCGTACCAGGCGGTCACCGACTGGCACTGGCGCCGCCCGCCGGACCCGGCGCCGGCCGCCGCGGCCGCCCGCACCACGGCGGCGGCACCGCTGCGGCTGACCGCCGAGGAGGTCGCCAAGCAGAGCCAGTGAGCAGCAACCAGCCCGGTCCCGGTTCGCGTCGGCGGACCGGGACCGGGCTGGCGGCGGCCGTCTACCGTGGAGGGAGGTAGCCGCTGAGCCCGGGATCGGAGCTGAGGATGGACCTTTTTCGCCCTGGCAGGCCGCCGGAGTTCCCCGAGATCCCCGAGCCGGCGCCCACGCCGGCCGCATTCGACCCGTTTGACGACCTGACGGTCAAGGCGATCGCCGCTCCGGACGATTGGCTCGGGGACGACGTGCCCGGGATAGAGTCCGGCCCCGTGCACCCGGATCCGCTCGACGATCCGCTGGAGCGGCCGGACATCACCGCCCCGCCCGGCCGCGGGCAGACCGAACTGCCGGGGCACAAACTCGGCCGGCAACCGCTTCTCGATTCGACGGAAGCGTCGGTTCTCACCGGCCCGGAGCCGCCGTTCAGCGAACACCTGGAGCCGATCGGCCGGTCGGCGGAGGACTGGGCCGTCATCGCGCGGAGCGTCTTCGACCGGGTGCTGGGTATGCCGGGCGACTGGCAGCACCGGGACATCGCCGGCCCGCTGACCGGGGAGGAGCTGTGCGCGCAGTTACGCCGCTCGCTGGAGCCGACGGACCGGGTGGACGCCTACCGGTTCAGCACCGACGACGGTCGCGAGTTCACCGTCGTGCTGCCCGGCCAGCACCGGCCCACCGACCGGATCTTCCAGCGGGTCGGGATCCGGCTGGTTACCGAGGCGACGAAGGCCAGCGTGGACGCCGTGATCGGGGTTCCGGTGCTGACCCTGCTGAGCGCCCCGACCGACCTCGCCGGCTCGTTCTTCTACGCCGCCGGCCTGGCCGAACTCGAAGAACTCCTGAAACACCCCCGGCCGTCGTGAGTGGCGCGGGACCGGGCCGGCGGCCGGCTCAGTTCCGGTCGGGGGCGGGGCCGTTGTCGTTGAACCGGAAGGTGTCGGCGGGTGGCGCGTCACCCAGCTCCTCCAGGATCAGCCCCGACCGCGCCGACGAGCGCAGGTAGGCAGAGGTGATGCTGATCAGGTAGGTGTCCTCGGCGTCACCCTGGGCGGCCGCGATCTCGAACTGCTGGTGCGGCTCCTGCTCGTCGCACTCGGCGCCCTCGACGTGCAACGGCTGCGAGTTGCCCGGGTTGCGTACCTGCCAGCAGACCGGCTCGCCCTCGCCCGGGCCGCCGCCGGCCCCGAAGTACGACAGGATCAGGAACTTCTGCCCGCCGATCGGGCTCGGCACGAAGAGCTGTCGGCCGCTGTCGTCGTCCACCTCGCCGAGCCGCCCGCCGTCGGCCAGCGACAGACCCGACTCGAACGCCGCCGTCCGCACGATGGTGACCTGCCGGTCACCGGCGAGCACCGGCGGAAGATCCGTCGGCGCCGCCGAGCCGCCGGACGGGGCCGGCGTCGGCGAGCCGGTCGGCGAGGGTGTCACCGGGGTGGCGATCGGCGACAGCGAGGGGGTCGCGTCCGGCGACGAGCTCGTGCAGGCCGCCACCATGGCGGTCACCGCGCACAGCCCGATTCCGGCGAGTCCTCGACGCATCGTCATGCCACTCTCCTCGTTCGTTGGCGGACGGGACGTCCGCGGTAGTCCGCCCTGATCTCCCGATCCGTACCCCTCGTACTCCGGACCGAAACGATCAAAAGCACCCCATCGACGCCTTTGGCCGCCATCCGGTCAACCCGCCGGCGGCGGGAAGGGCGACCACCAATGATCCGGTACGGTCGAGGCGGGGTCGGCGCAGGGCGTGAGGATCGGATGGAGCCGCAGGAAATCGAGGACGCCGTGGCGGAACTCGACGCGCTCTTCGCCCCGGCCGCGCACGCTCCGGTGGACATCTCCGACCCGGACTGGCTCGCCAAGCTGGCCGTCGCGCACGCCACCCCGCTCGCTGAGCGACTCGGCGTCGCCGACCGGACCACGGCGGTACTGTCGACGATCATCGATCGGTACGCGACCGGCGACGACGCGACCCGGACGACCATCCGCGGGCTCTTCGACCGGTACCCGTCGTTCCGGTGGGCCGCCCACCTGCCCCGCGACTGGCGCACCGCCGCCGACTTCCGGGCCCGGCTGATCCACCTGTCGGCCCGCGACCAGGGCGCGGACACCCGCGACGAACTGATGGCCCTGGACGCCCTGCTCACCCGAGCCCGCGACCTCGGTATCGACACCGACCCGATCCTGTCCGAGGTGGCCGCGATGTCCAGCACCGTCGACCGCTACGGCACGGGCTCGATGCGCCACCTCCTCCACCGCCCACGCCCCTGAACCCCGGCTCGCCCGCCGATCCGCCGAGTTCGACGCTGATCAGGCTCTGGTCCAGCGCTCGACCCGCGCCGTGACGACGTCGCCCGGGCGCAGCCGTCGGCTGGACCGCGGGGTCGCGCGCCACGCCGTGACCTGCGGCGACGAACCGTCGTCGAGCACCACGAAGTAGCCGGGCACCAGGCCGGTCCCGTCGGAGGTGACCGCGGGCGCCCCGGTCCGCTTGGTCAGCCAGGCCAGCGCCCGGCTGTCGTACAGGCTGGTCAGCCGGGCGGTGGACGCGGCGTCGCCGATGGTGCCGAACGGCACGATGCGCAGCACCCGGCCGGTGACCCGGGCCGGCGCTGGGCCGGCTGGTCGCGGAGGCGTACCCGCAGCTCACCGCGAGTGCGTCCGTCGGTGAGCTGCAGACGCAGCTCGCCCGCCGCACCGGCGCGACCCGAGGAGTCAGGTCCGGCTGGTTCCGCGCCGGTACCGTCCGTACCGTGGACCAAGGGTATCGGCTCGGCCCCGCGTCGGCGGTCGTCGTGCTGGGTCTGGCCGGGTTCGTGGCGCTCGGTGCCGCGTTCTGGAACACCAGGCCGGACCCGTTCCAGGTGGACGTGAACGCGCCGACGACCATCACGGTTGTCCGGGGGCAGCGGTTCACCCTGGCGCGCACCTTCACCGAGCCGGCTGCCGCCGGCTGCCTGGTGGCCCCGGCGGACGGTGAGCGCCGCCGGGTGACCGTGCGGCCCGGTCCGGACGGCGTCCACCACGTGTCGGCCTGGTGGTCGGGGACCGCCGCCATCACCTGTGACCAGCCGGTCAACGGCTCCGTGTTCAGCCGGCACTTCCCCGCCTTGCCGATCGGGCTCGGCATCGCGGCGGCGGTCCTGTTCCTGGCTCTCTTCCTCACCCTCGGCGCGATCTTCGAATGGGCGGGCTGAGCTGGTTGGCCGGTGCGGAGTGCCCAACTCCGCACCGGCCCTACCCGAATGGTCAGCCCGGCCGGTCCCCTGCCGGGCGTCCCGGGCTCATCAGGTGGTGCTGCCGGTGACCGTAGTTCCGGACTTGGTGATGCGGTAGGTGATCTGGGTGCCGCTCCAGAAGTGGAACGTCAGGTTGACGGTGCCGTCGTTGACCTCGGCGAAGAACTCCGGCTTCAGGATGATGGTGTTGGCGGCGTAGTCGGGCTGGAAGTGGGTCCAGAACTCCTTGTAGGAGGTCCAGTTCGCCGGCCCGGCGCCGCTGCCGTCGGGGTACTTCGCCTCCATGGTGGCGAGCTGGTCGCCGCGGAACTGGGTGGGGATGGCGAACGAGCTGGTCGGGCCGGTGGCTGCCGCCTGGGTCGGCCGGTCGTAGCTGAGGATGCTGAGCTGCCACGGCACGCCCGCGGAGAAGCGGGCCTCGATGGTGGCGTTCACCCCGTACGCGCGGTTGCCGACCAGCCGGGTCACGGCCGCGGCGGTGAGCGTGAGGGTGTTGCCGGAGACGGTGTAGTCGGTGCCGTTGGCGAGCTGGGTGTTGCCCTGCCACAGACCGCGGAACGACAGGCCGTTCAGGTTGAGGGTGAGCGACTTCGCCGTGATGGAGCCGGTCCGGGGTACGTAGATCTGGTCCGTCGAGGCGGTCGCGGAGCGGGTGGTCAGGCTCGCCTTCATCATTTCGTAGATGCCCTGGTCGCGCCAGCGCAGCTCGGGACGGTGCAGGAACGATCCCGCGTCCCACAGCATCGTGGTGAGGTTCCTGATCCGGGCGTTGTATCCGACCGACTCGAAGAACTTCAGCAGTTCGCCGCGGTTGATGATGCCCGGTCGGGTGTAGTCGTAGCTGAGCAGCGCCCACTCGCCGATGATGACCGGGATGTCCCGCTGGACGAAGGTGTTGTGCGCCCGGTCGAAGGTGCCGAGGATGTCCTGTTCGACGTTCGTGTCGTACCGGGTGCCGCCGGCGATGTTGACGCTGAACGGCCACCAGCCGTAGAAGTGGATGGTGGCGGCGAGGTTGGGGTCGTCCAGCTCGTTGATCGTGGCCAGCAGCGCGTCCAGCCGGCCCTGCTCGCCGTTGGTGTGCAGGGTCGGCAGCACCAGCAGCCGGGTGGCGTTGCCGCCGCCGGTCCCGCGTACCAGGCGGACGAACTCCAGGTTGAGCTCGTGCAGCCGCTGGTCGCTCTC
This sequence comes from Solwaraspora sp. WMMD1047, assembly GCF_029626155.1. NCBI lineage: Bacteria > Bacillati > Actinomycetota > Actinomycetes > Micromonosporales > Micromonosporaceae > Solwaraspora > Solwaraspora sp. WMMD1047. The sequence goes on from NZ_JARUBL010000001.1 coordinate 4,915,156, forward strand.
GGCGTCACCGGAGGTGCCGGCGAACTGCGGTTCGTTGATGCTCTCGAAGACCAGCTTCGACGAGTGGCTCCGGAACGTCGTGGCGAGCTGGGTCCAGAGCGCCCGGTAGCGGTTCATCACGGTGGTGCGGTCGCCGGGGTAGGTGTTGATCCACTGCCAGGAGTCGTGATGCAGGTTGATCATCACGTAGAAGCCCTCCGCGAGGGACCAGTCGATGACCTGCTGGACGCGGTTCAACCAGACCGGATCGATGGTGTAGTCGGGCGCCGCGCCGTGGTGGTTGCTCCAGGTGATGGGGATCCGGATGCTGTTGTATCCCTGGGACCGGAGGTAGTGCAGCATCTCCCGGGTGGTCAGCGGGTTGCCCCACGAGGTCTCGTCGGGGATCGCGTCGAAGGTGTTGCCCAGGTTCCAGCCGGGCTGCATGGCCGCGACCTGGGCCATCGGGTCCTGCGGCTGCGGCGTCGGGGACGGCGACGTGGTGGGAGTGGGGGTCGGCGTCGGCGTCGCGGTGGGGGTCGGCGACGCCGTTGGCCCGACGTTGCCGGTGCACGCGACGCCGTTGAGGGTGAACGAGGTGGGGGCGGTGTTGCTGCCCGACCAGGCTCCGTTGTAGCCGAACGAGACCGAGCCGTTGGTGGCGATGTTCGCGTTGTAGCTCATGTTCGTGGCGATGGTCTGGCCACCGGAGGTGGTGACGGTGGCGTTCCAGGCCTGGGTCACCCGTTGCCCGGCCGGGAACGTCCAGACCAGCCGCCAACCGTTGATGGGGTCGCCGAGGTTTGTCACGTTCACGTTCGCGGTGAAGCCGCCCGACCACTGGGCCGAAACCGTGTACGCCACCCGGCAGCCGGCCGCCGCCTGCGCGTTGGCGCTCACCATTGTCGCCGCCACCAGCAGCGCCGCCACCGCCGCGGCGACGATGCTGACCCGCCAAGGGATCTTCCTTGTGTTCGACGAACTCATCCTGCATCTCCTCGCCATCATGGCGTCCGCGGAAAGTCTGGGGGGATCGGTACGCGCCCGGTGGTCGGGCGCCGCGCGCAGCCGGAAACGGCGGCGGTGTACGCGGGGCCTGCCCGGGCCGCCGCGACGAGTGATGGGACTCCCGCGATAGAAACGATCGCTCATCAGGAGCGGAAAGTTTCCGGCACGGACGTTACAGTTTACGTCGAGCAGCGTCAATGACTGCCGAGCGGTGCTCCCGACTACCCTTGCGGTGGACGCGCTGGCACTCTCCGCAGGACGGTCAGGGTGGAGAAGTGCCCACAGTCGCGGCGGTCGGCCGAGGAAGGGGGGTCGGGTTGACAACTGCCGAGCCGGGCGGGCCGGTCACCGAACTGAAACCGCTGCTCGGTGATCCGACGAGGCCGGTGACGATCGCGGCCATCGCCGAATCCGCCGGGGTGTCGATCCCGACCGTGTCCAAGGTCATCAACGGCCGGTCCGGCGTGGCCGCCGACACCCGGGCCCGCGTCGAGGCGGTGATCAGCCAGCACGGCTACCGCCGACCGTCCCCGGCCGTCCGCAGCAACACCCTGGAGCTCGTCTTCGAGGAGATCGAGGACATGTGGGGGCTGCAGATCATCCGTGGTGTCGAGCGGGTGGCCAGGCAGCAGCGCGTCGGGGTGGTCCTGACCGAGTTCGGACCACAGCGCAACGCGATCCGGTACTGGATCGACGACACCATCTCCCGCCGTCCGGACTGTCTGGTGACGGTGGCCCAGCTGAGCGAAGAGCAGCGTAACCAGTTGCGGGCCCGCGGCATCCCGCTGGTGGTCTTCGACCCCACCAGCGAGCTACCCGACGGCGTCCCCTTCGTCGGGGCGACGAACTGGGCCGGCGGCCGGTCCGCCACCCGGCACCTGATCGGGCTGGGCCACCGCCGGATCGCGATGATCGGCGGCCCCGAGCGGATCCTGTGCTGCCGGGCCCGACTGGACGGCTACCGCTCCGCGATGGACGCCGCCGGCCTGCCGGTGGAGCCCGCGCTGGTCACCCATACCGGCCTGCACCAGCAGGACGGCGAGGTCGCCGCGCTCGACCTGCTGAACCGGCCGGATCGTCCGACCGCGATCTTCGCCTGCAACGACCTCCAGGCGCTGGGCGTCTACCAGGCCGCCCGCAAGTTGGGGCTGCGGATCCCGGCCGACCTCAGCCTGGTGGGATTCGACGATCTGCCGGTGGCCAACCTGGTCGACCCTCCGCTGACCACCGTCCACCAGCCGCTCATCGAGATGGCCGTCACCGCCACCGAGCTGGCGCTCGCGCTCGGGCGCGGCGAGAAGATCAGGCAGACCGGGCTGGAACTGGCGACGACCCTGACCGTCCGGCGGAGCACCGCGCCGCCCGCGGCCTGATTGAAATCCTCCGGAGGCTCTGGCAGCCTGATGTTCATCGATATAGGTGAGCGTTCACATCGATGCCGTGAGGAGAGCCGACGATGCGACCACGACCGCGCCGCCGCCGGCCGGAGCGTGCGGGGCGACCTACCGGACGGTCAACTCCTGGCCGGGCGGCTTCCAGGGCGAGGTGACCGCGGCCGGTGCGGCCGTCGACGGCTGGACCGTGCAGTGGACCCTGGGCGGTGGTCAGACCATCAGCCAGGTCTGGAACGGCACGCTCAGCACCAGCGGCTCCACGGTGTCGGTCCGTAACGCCTCCGACAACGGCTCGCTGCCGGCCGCCGGCTCCACCACGTTCGGCTTCCTCGGCAGCGGCAGCCCGTCCGCCCCATCGCTGACCTGCACCAGCCCCTGACAGCCACCCGACCGGCCGCCACCTCGACGGTCGGTCGGCAGACCACCAAACCAGTTCCCGCGAAGCCGGCACGGGGTGCCGGCCTCGCGGCCGTTGACCAGCCCACGAATTTCCGTCCCACCATGCAACCGATGCCACGGCGATCCCGTATCAGAGGCGTCCAGATGGCAAGTGGGGACGACGAGAGGTGGGTGGCCAGTGAGACGGCCTTCCGAGCAGGATCGCGAGTTCACCGAGTTCGTGACGACCCGGCGTGCCGCGCTGGTCCGGGTGGCGACACTGTTGGTCTCCGGTGACCTGGCCAAGGCCGAGGACGTGGTACAGACGGCGCTGACCCGCCTCTACCTGGCCTGGCCAAGGGTCCGGCCGGAAACCGTCGACGCGTACGCGCGGCGGTGTGTCGTCAACGCCGCGTCGGACGAGCGCCGCAGCCTGTTCCGGCGACGCGAGCAGGTACGGGCGCAGTTGCCCGACGTCGCCGCCACGACCACGGACAGCGACGAGACAACGGTGCTGGCGTTGCTGGCCACCCTCCCGGCGAGCATGCGGGCGGCGGTGGTGCTGCGCTACGTCGAAGGGCTGAGCGTCGCCGAGACCGCCGACGCCATGCGGTGCAGCGAGGGCAACGTCAAGAGCCAGAGCTCCCGCGGTCTGGAGCGACTACGGGCACTCCTGCCCGAACGCGCGAACCACTTCGCCTGACCCATTCCCGAACCGCCTGATCGAAGGAGTACCGACATGCCAGACGTCGTGGACGTCCTGCGTACCCTGCCGCAGACCGTCACCCCCGACCGGACCAGCCCGGAGATGGTCGCCGCCGACGTGGCCCGGGGGCAGCGCGCCCTGACCCGCCGCCGCCGGCAGCGGTTCGCGTTCTCCGGCGCGGCGGTCGCCGCCGTCGCCGCCGTGGCGGTGGGCGCCGGCCAGCTCGGCCAGCCCGCCGGCGCCCCGACCGCCGGCACGACGGGAACCGGCCCGACGGCGCAGACGCTGCGGCTGGTCGCGTACACCGGCACCCAGCCGGTCGGCTTCGAGGTGAGCACCGTGCCGCAGGGCTGGCAGGTGATCTCCTCGGACACCAGCATGTTCGTGGTGATGCCGTCCGGTCAGGACCCGGCCCCGGCCGCTCCCGGCAGCGCGGTCAGCCTGCGGGGCCGGATCTCGGTGTCCCTGGAGAGCCTGTCCCGGCTCCCCGACGACTCGCCCGTCACCCAGGTCGACATCAACGGCCGGACCGGCCGGCTCGGCTCGCCCTGGGAGACGCCGGGCGAACCGTCCGACACCCGCTGGCTGATCTTCCCGGTCGCCTCGGGCCAGCGGGTCCTGGTGCAGGTCCCGGGCGAGCTGGGCCTGCGCGACGACCAGATCGTGCGCTTCGCGGAGGGCATCACGGTCACCGACCAGGCGGAGTCGGTCGGCGGCTGAGCAGCCGGTCGAGACCGGGGCCGTACGAACGCCGCAACGTCCGTACGGCCTCGGTCGGTCGGCGGGTCGCGGCGTCGTCGGCAGGTCAGGGTACGAGTGCTCGCAGCCTCTCGGCGGTGGCCCGCTCGTCATCCCGGGAGCGATGCGTCCGCCAGTCCGGCCAGCAGTCGGCGAAAAAGTCCAGCAGTTCGCGGTGCACGAAGATGTATCCGTCACCGACCTGGCGCAGAATGAGACACCGCACGCAGTGGTCGAGGAACGGCAGGTACGGCAGCGGCACGACCCCCTTGCGCGCCAGCGCCCGCCGGATCAGCCACTGCTCGAGCATCGGGGTGAAAGCCGTCTCGGTGAGCACGAAGACGGCCGAGCCGACAGCGGTGAAAGCACCGACGCGTTGCGCCGCATCGGCGCCAGCGAGCACGGCTGCCGCGGCTGCCGCGGCTGTCCCGGCCAGCACGGCAACGATCACCACGCCCAGCAGGCTGCCGCGAAGTCTCATCCGCATCAGCGGGGAGGGCACCTCCACCCGACCGGTGCCGTCGTCCGGGCGCGGCGCGGGTATCCAGTGCAGATGCAGCAGCAGATCGTCGACGGCGCCCCAGAGCAGCGCGATCGTCACGGCGGCGACCGCGGTATAACCCGCCATCGCGAACCCGCCGTGCGGCCAGCCGAGTAACGCTCCGATGGCGGCGCCACCGCCGGCGACGACCCCGAGCCCCGTGGGCGCGCGCAGCAGCTCCACGGCGTTGTCCCAGGTGCCGGAGGCCCAGAGCAGCGGTAGGCGGCCGCCACCCCGGTCGCCCTCCCGCTCGCTCCTACCCTCCGCGAGGTACGACGCCCCGTCATACGAGAGGTTGCGGTGCCCGGCGAGGATGAGCAGCCCACACACCACGCCGACGGCGGCACCCGAGACCCCCAGCAGCGGGTATCCCAGCCCAGCGAGCAGCAGCCCGGCCGCCGTCGAGGTGACCACCGCGGCATGTTCCTGACGATCAAGCCACCCGGATGACCACCGGGCGGAGATGGTGTCGATTGTGAACACGGTCAGGCTCCTCCGCCGGAGGTTGCCACCGAGCGCCGCGAGGTGACGCACGGTGGCGGCCGGCGGAAAGTTCGGGTTCGGCCGGCGGGTGAGCATGGTGCGCACGTACGTGGTGTAGAGCCGTTGCCGCCCGCGCGTCGGAGCGTCGGTCGTGCCCGGTTCGGGCGCGGTCCGGGGCTCGGGAGCGGGCCGACCCCGCCGATCGGCGTGGGCCAGCGCGACGATGCTCAGCAACAGTGGTGAGTCGATGAGGTCCCACAGTCCTGGGTCGGCGTCGAGAGCGGCCCGGATGCCGGTGGCCGCCGTCCCCGCGCGGTCGAGGAAGGCGCCGATCTGTGCCTGACTCAACGGCTGGATGATCACCCTGGCGTAGAGCCGCAGGGTGGTGTCGAGGCGGTCGTGCTCCTCGGTGCGGCAGCACACCGCCAGCGGCACGGCACCGTACGTGCGGCGGAACGTGTTGATCGCCGCCACGCATGCCTCACGGTACTCGGGCGCCACCTCGTCGAGACCGTCGAGCAGCGGCAGCAGACGTTCCTCGGCCACCCAACGCGCCGACAACTCGCGTGGCATGCCGTACCGCTCGGTCAGCTCGTCGGCCAGCCACTCGGCCACCGGCTTGCGTAGGCGAACCCACGACGAGAGATTGAGCACCACGGGGGCCGGATAGGTGGAATCGGCGTTGGCGCGGGCAAGCAGATCCCGGGCCAGCTCCAGCAGCATGGTGGTCTTGCCGGAGCCCGGCGCCCCGATGATCACGATCGCCTCGTCGAAGGTGTCGAAGAGGTCGCTCATCGTCCGCCCGGCCGGCTGTGGTTGCGGCACGCCGCCGGACCGCGCGGCGGTCACGTCCCACGGGTGTCCCTGCTGTTGCACCGTCTCGAAGCCGAGCTCGATGCGCGCCTCGTGGTAGAGCGAGCCCTCCAGGACGCTACGCACCCAGTAGCGGTCGACCCGGCCGAGCAGCGTACGTCGGTAGCGATCCTCGGCACCGAGTGCGGCCGGCACGGCCGGCCGATCGCGGCGCAGCTCAAGGACGATCAGCGCCGCGGCTCCGAGCAGGGCCAATGGCCAGGCGAGCCACAGGTAGGGTCCCCAGTCGTCCGGCAAGGCGGCGGATCCCACGTTCGTGGCGACACCCAGCGCAAGGGAGCAGACCACCGTGGCGATGATGATCGTGGTCCGGCGCACGGAACATGTCTACCGTCGTGGCCTCCGGTAGTACAACCAGGACTTTCGGTGATCCCGGGCCGCCGAACCGGTGGCCCGTCCCTCAGGCCCCGGCGAGGATGGCGCTGAAGCGCTGCTCGGCCAGGTCGAGCTGGTCGAGCACGTGCCGGCGGACGTCGTCGTCCAGCGGCGTGTCGGGGCGGGTGACAAGTTCCCGCAGGATCGGCACCAGCGGGCGGTACTTGGTCGCCGCCCGGCCGGCCTTCGGTGCGGTGGTGTGGATGACGCCCACCCCGTTGTCGGTGAAGTCGGAGAACTTGATGACCCGCGCCCACGGATCCCGGTCCAGGCTGCTCGCGACGTGCTCGCGGTACTGCTGGTAGGCGTCGCGGTCGGGGTCGTAGCGCGGGTTGGTGACCGAGGCGACCAGCGCGGCCACCCGTACCCCGAAGTCGCGGGCCAGCACCGCGAGCGCCGCCTCGGTCGGGTCCTGGGCCGCGGACCCGGCGAGTTCGGCGGGGTGGTCCTCCACCGCGTCGTGCAGCAGCGCCGCGACCAGCACGTCCACGTCCCGCACCCGGTAGTAGCAGATGATCCGGATGGTCACCCGCAGCAGGTGGTTGAGGTACGGCTCGCGGACCCGCCGGTCGTCGCGGTGCAGCCGCTCGGCCAGCGCCAACGCCCGCCGCAGCCGGTCCCGGGCCGGCTCGTCGAAGCCGGCGATCTCGAGCGCGAAGCGCTGCCGCAGCCCGGCCTCGCCGTACACCTCGGTGACCGCGTGCAGCGGCATCGACGTTAGGTACGCCGGCATCACCTCGTCCATGCCCACTGTCTACCGCAATCGTCCAACCGGTGCCGTCCCCGGGCCGTTGTGGCCCGGTCCTATCCTGCCGATCATGAACCTGCGTACCCCGGGAATTGTCCATCGTGTCGCGGTCCTCGCCACGGGCGTCGCGGTCGGCGCCGCCTCGGCGACGCTTGCTCCCGCGCCGGCCGCCGCCGCGCCGTTTCCGGGCGCCGGTGGTTACGTCTGGGGCTATCAGCCGACGGTCGCCAGCTACGTGATCCCGGAGAGTGCCGGGAGCACCTTCTACGGCGCCAACGACGGTGCCGGTCCGACGACGGTCACCCGGTCGTCGACCGGCCGGTACAGCATCCGGTGGGGCGGGCTGGGAACGGCCGCGCCGGCTGGCGGCGGGGTCGCGCACGCCAGCGCGTACGGGTCGACGAGCGACCTGTGCGCGGTGATCTCCTGGGGTCGCGGAACGGACGTGGTGGTGAGCGTGGCCTGCTACGACCGGACCGGCGCGCCGAAGGACACCTTCTTCACCGCGAACTGGACGGCGGTTGCCGGCGAGCTGACCGGTGACCACTACAGCTACCTCTGGGCGGACCAGCCGACCACCGCCAGCTACGCGCCGGCCAGCCACTACCGGTACGACGCCAGGGGCGTCGCACCGTGGGTGTTCCGGGACGGGGTGGGCGACTACCGGGCCTATCTGCCGAGCACCCACACCTATCCGGAGCAGGTGACGACGTTCTACCAGACCACGGCGTACGGGGCGGCGGCGGTGAGTTGCAAGGTCACCGGATACCTGGGCGGCGGGGTGGTCCGGGTGCGGTGCCGCAGCGCCGCCGGGGCGCTCGTCGACACCCGGTTCTCGCTGACCTTCGCACCGTCCAACCTGCTGATGCGGATCGCCCCGACCTCGTTGAGTCAGGTGACCCTGGCCGGCACCACCCCGGGTTTCGCCTGGAACAGCGACAGCAACCTCAGCCACCTGCGTACGGTCACCCGGCTCGGCACCGGCAGCTACCGGGTCTTCTATCCCCAGATCGCGAGCCCGTACGGACACGCGGTGGCCCGGGCGACCGGCACCACCGACTCCCGCTGCCACGCGTCGGGCTGGTCGTCCGCCGGCTCCGACGAGAACATCTCCGTCCGCTGCGTGGACAGCGCGGGCGCCGCCGTCGACTCGCCGTTCTCGGTCGCGTTCACCTGGTGAACCGACCGGGAGCGGCAGCCTGAAACCGATCGGGCCGGCACCCGGGCCACTAACGACAACGTTGATGCGATATAGAATCCCGGCATGATCTCCGAACTCGACCTCGGCGCGGTCGCCGCGCTCACCGATCCGGTCCGGCGGGCGGCGTACCAGGTGGTGGCGGCCAGCGATGTCCCGGTGGGGCGGGACGAGGTGGCGGCGAGCCTCGGGGTCGGCCGCACGCTGGCCGCCTTCCACCTCGACAAGCTGGTGGACGTGGGCGTGCTGGAGGTCTCGTTCGCCCGCCGGTCCGGCCGGTCCGGACCCGGCGCCGGCCGCCCGGCGAAGCTGTACCGGCCAGCGGTCACCGAGCACGCCGTCAGCGTCCCGCCCCGCGCGTACCGGACCGGCGCCGAGATCCTGGCTGAGGCGCTCGACCGGTCGGGAGCCGACGCGACCCTCTACGAGGTGGCCCGCCGGCACGGCCACCGGGCCGGCACGGACCGGGCCGGTTCGGAGCCACCACCGTCCGATGAGGACGTACTGGATCTGCTCTCCGCGAACGAGTACCGACCCGAGCGCGAGGACCAGGTCATCCGGCTGCGCAACTGCCCGTTCCACGTGCTGGCGGAGCGGTTCCCGCCGCTGATCTGCGGGATGAACCTCGCGCTCGTGGACGGTCTGTTGGCCGGAGCCGGGGTCACGACCTGGACGGCCGCCCTGGACCCGGCGGTGGGTCGGTGCTGCGTGGCGCTGACTAAAAACAATAAGGATTGACAATAGAGCGCGGGCCTGGTGTGCTTCCGGCATGCCCACCAGTCGTCACCACCTCGCCCAGCTGAACATCGGTCGGCTCCGCGCTCCGCTGGACGACCCGTCGATGGCCGACTTCGCCGCCGCGCTGCCGGTCATCAACGCCCTCGCCGACGCCTCCCCCGGATTCGTCTGGCGACTGCAGGAGGAGGGCGCCGACGACGCCACCGGCCTGCGTCCGCTGGACCAACCGGACGTCATCGTCAACCTCTCGGTCTGGACCGACGTCGAGACGCTGCGCGCCTTCACCTACCACTCGGCGCACCTGGAATCGCTGCGCCGGCGCCGGGAGTTCTTCGACCACCAGGGGCTCCCCGCCTACCTGGTGCTGTGGTGGGTGCCGGCCGGGCACCTGCCGACCGTGGCCGAGGCGTTGCAGCGGCTGGAGCTACTCGCCGCCGACGGCCCGGGACCGCGGGCCTTCACCTTCCGGGAGACCTACCCACCACCGGACTGCGCCGCCGGGCCGACCTGACCCCGGCAGGCGTACACCTGGCAACGCTGTCGCCGTCCGCCACGGGGGAGGGCGGCGACAGCGTCCGCCGCTTGACCAGTTGGCCCGCAGTACCACCTAACCCGTCGCGGCAGCGACGGTTTCCAGCGCGAACTCTCGACCGGCAAGGACCCCGCTCGGTGCGGCGACGGCTATCGCGACGTTCGCGACCGAGACGCCGCGTGCCTCGAATGCACCGTGGACCATTGTCGACGCCGCTACCGCCTGTCCGTCGACGACGAGCATCCGGCCAGCAGTTTCTGACGGACGCTCGCCCAACACTTCGTGCCGGGGGCCGCGGTGCTGCGGATGACGCTCCTTGAGGATGAGATCTCCGAGCACCTGCCAGAGATGCTCGGAGATCTCAACCCGAGACCAGGCGTACGGGCGGCGCGTCACCACGTGGATCGGCGAGCCGTCTGCTGTGACGTATTCCCATTTGAGCAGCACCGGATGGGAGACCGGAACAGTTCCATGCCGCTCGTGCTCCGAGTCGGAGAAGATCTCCACACCGACGGGAGTGCAGAACGGTGCCCGCACCCGTGCGTGACGCTCACCGAACGACACCGAATGGTCCTGCCAGGAGGCGTGCATGGTGGAGATCTCCTAACCCGACTACACGTACTTGTGCGCGATTGGCCCGAGCGCGAAGCAGATCGTTCCGTTCCACAGGACGACGGTGCCGACGATCACCTCGGCGGTGACCCAGGTCGGACCACCGGCCGTGAAGGTGTGCCAGGCCTGCCAGCTGTGCTCCGAGGCGTGCAGCCGGTCGAACCTCTTGATGCTGACCCCGTAGTCGTCAAGCACGGAGACACTCCAGGTCTGCTGGACCGCTCCAGACATTCCGGAGTTGAGTCGCCAGCCGGTGTGGATCTCGGCCTGGTGGTTACCCAGCCCGTACAGGTAGACGAAGGACCTGCCGCAATTGCCGACCCGCTCGTCCTGAACGACGGCTTCGGCGGGCCGGTAGTCGGGGGCCGAGCCCTTCGGCACCGAGTACTCGCGACCGTTCTCGTCGGTACGAATCTCGTAACCGTTCGCCTTGGCCACCGCGCGATCGTACCCGACGACGTTCATCGCGGACTCGAACACGGAGACGCGGGCCGGCCCTTCGCCCGCCGACGCGGGCGCGGCGAGGCCCACCGCCACGAGTGCACCGACCGCGACAACCGCCAGCAGTCGTTGCGCCCTTTTCCCGGACACGGTAGCAATCGACATTCTTTCCCCACCTTCTGCACGACGAAGGATCGGGACGGCATTTACATTTATGCCATCGCCGCTCTTGGATTGCCCGAGCCTACTTTCTCCGGCGCCCCTACCGCTGCCCACGCGCGCGGCAGCCCCGGTCAGCACCGGCTAGATCGATTCCGGACAGTAGGGAATAGGTGCGCCCCGAACGACATTCGTACTGGTGGGGAAGGTTTCGCCGGCCGGCGTCTGATACAGATGGTGACAGGTAACAGATCCATAAACATTGATTTCTACAAACATTTTGACCAGACGCTGACATGCGGCCGCCAGAATCGGCGATCAATCGCCGAACGGGCCGCGGTGCGACCAATTAAGCGAAACAACCATCGTTCTGGTTTGCCATCGCCGCCCCGGCGTGCAGGGCGGCGACAGCGCATCGACTCGGCTACCGCTTGGCGGCCGGGGCGATCTCGTACCGGACGCCGCCCAGGTCGGCGCGGCGGGCGCCGGTGGTGTCCGGACCGAACTGGGTCACATCCAGCCCGGCCCGCTCCCGGGCCTCGCCGCCACCCACGAAGGAGATCCGGAAGGTGAGCCGCTCGCCCGGGGCCAGCAGGATCCCGTTGATGCTGGCACCGGCCGGTTCGACGATCTCCACCTGGGTCTGGCCGACCTGGCGGATGCCCTTGCCCTGGCCCCCGCCGGCCCGCCAGCGCTCGAACAGTGCCGGTCCGAGGTCGACCACGATCCGCCCGCCGAGGTCCTGGAACGCTCTGCCGAACGGCGTGAACAGCACGTCGTTCGCGGTCGTCTGGCGCAGCGTGTTGCCGATCGCGAACGGTCGGTCGCTGACGCCATCACCCGGCTGCGGGTGCACCGAGTCCACGTTGCGCCAGACGATGTTGTTGTTGTTCCGGGTGTTCGGGCCGATGTCCGGGCCTTCCCCGGTCATCGGATCGGTCTGCGACACCCAGCGGGCGATCAGGCAGAAGTGCCCCGGCCCGGGTACGCCGGTCCACGGCAGCATCACCGTGGTCGTGCCGGCCGGCACGCTCAGGGTCTGCGAGCCGATCACCGTCCACGCCGCCGGCCAGGCCGCGCCGCCGCCCGGGGTGGTCCGGTAGACGGTAATCGTGCCGGTGCTGTCACCCGAGCCGTACGGGCCGGGGTTGCGCAGGGTGACGAAGACGTAGTTGGTCTGGCCGACGATCGGGTTCTGGCTGGCCGCGCAGAGCGCCGGCCCGTTGCAGACCCTGATGTCCGGGCTCTGCCACAGCGGGTTCAGGGTATGCGGTTCGACACCGATGTCGTCGGCGGTGTCGCGCAGGTAGACGTCGGTGCGGTCGGTGACCGCGGCGCCGCCCTCGTCGGCGGTGACCGCGCCGAGCGCCGGGCCGGACCCGGCGACCGACAGCAGCAGCGTCAACGCCGCTCCCGCCGCCAGCGCTCGGAACTGCCTTCTCCTGCTACCCAACATTGGGCCTCCTCAGTAGACGGACCGACTCGGTTCGTTGACAACGTTCCTGAGCCGCGAATCGACAGATAGATACGTCCGTCGATGAGCGTGGATGTCAGATGGCGGGCAACAACCCAACTCCGCCGGCATCACCGGGAAAGCCGTTGTCCGCCCCGATCGGGCGCCGTACCGTCGCTCGCATGAACCACACCCTGCTGTCCGGCACCCGCGCCCCGGTCAAGGTCTGGACCGACCCGTCGACCATCGAGCCCGACGCCGCCCGGCAGCTGCGCAACATCGGCGCCCTGCCCTGGGTCGAGGGGGTCGCCGTGATGCCCGACGTGCACTACGGCAAGGGCGCCACGGTCGGCTCGGTCATCGCCATGCGGCAGGCCCTCGCCCCGGCCGCGGTCGGCGTCGACATCGGCTGCGGGATGTCCGCGGTCCGCACCAACCTGACCGACGCGGACCTGCCGGACGACCTCGGTGCCCTGCGTACGGCGATCGAGGCGGCCATCCCGGTCGGTTTCCACGCCCACGACGACCCGGTCAACCCGTACCGGGTGCACGGTCTGCCGACCGCCGGCTGGGGCGACTTCTGGGCCGGCTTCCGCGACCTGCACGCGGGCGTCGGGGCGCTGGAGTCGCGCGCCCAGCGGCAGCTCGGCAGCCTCGGTGGCGGCAACCACTTCATCGAGGTCTGCGTCGAGCAGGGCGGCGACGACGCCGGTCAGGTCTGGCTGATGCTGCACTCCGGTTCCCGCAACATCGGCAAGGAGCTGGCCGAGCGGCACATCGGGGTGGCGCGGAAGCTGCCGCACAACGCCGACCTGCCCGACCGCGACCTGGCGGTCTTCCTCGCCGGCACCCCGGAGATGGCCGCCTACCGGCGCGACCTGGCCTGGGCCCAGGAGTACGCGGCCCGCAACCGGGCGATCATGCTGGCCCTGCTCTGCGGGGTGCTGCGCGACGCGGTGCCGGCGGTGCGCTTCGCCGAGCCGATCTCCTGCCACCACAACTACGTGGCCGAGGAGACCTACGGCGGGGTGGAGCTGCTGGTCACCCGGAAGGGGGCGATCCGGGCCGGCCGGGGTGACCTGGGGATCATCCCGGGCTCGATGGGGACCGGCTCCTACATCGTGCGCGGGCTGGGCAACGCCGACGCGTACTGCTCCGCCTCGCACGGCGCCGGGCGGCGGATGTCCCGGTCGGCGGCGAAGCGGGCCTTCGACGTCGACGACCTGGCCGCCCAGACGGCCGGGGTGGAGTGCCGCAAGGACGCGGGTGTGGTCGACGAGATCCCGGCCGCGTACAAGGACATCGGCGCGGTGATCGAGCAGCAGTCCGACCTGGTCGAGGTGGTGGCGCACCTCAAGCAGGTGGTCTGCGTCAAGGGTTGACCCGGCCGTCAGTCGTCGTCGAAGTCGACGCCGGCGAGGGTGGCCGAGCGGTATCCGGCGAGCCGCTCGGCCTGCTCGGCGACGGCCGACCGGGTGGCGGCGGGGAGCTTCCGCCAGGGCTGTACGGCGACCCGCAACCTCCGCCCGGAGGTGCGGGGCCGCCAGGTGCCGACCAGGTCACCGCCGGCCAGCACCGCGCCGGGCCGGCCCAGCACCGGCCACAGCTGCTTGGCCTGGCCGGCGTCGGCGGTCAGGGTGGTCCGGTCCCTGGCCTGCAGGAAGAGGTCGTACGGGCCGAGCAGCCGGACGCCGGCGGCCGGCGCTGACCCCAGCGCCGGCTCGTCGGCGGCCAGGATCGACCGCGGCTCGCCGTCGACCACCACCTCGACGGCGTCCTCGGGCCAGCGGGCCCGCACCTCCTTCACCGGCGCGTCGAGGAACTCGGCCACGTGTTTGGGGTTGGCCGGGCCGAGCAGCCGCAGGTAGCCGCGGATGAGGTCGAACCGGTCGCCCGCCGCGGCCGCCGTCCGGAACCCGGGGATCGGCCGCAGCACCGGCGGCGACGTGTCGATCTCCAACTCCAGACCGGCCCGGAGCGCGGCCAGCCGGAACGGCTGCTCGTAGACGTGCGTCGCGTCGCACGCCCGGCAGAACCGCAGGTACGGCTCGGGCAGCACAGTGGCCAACCGGCCCGAGGCATCACCCTTGACCATCGGTCCGGTGACGATGGCCCGCAGGTGGGCGGCCACCTCGTCCAGGGCGGCCAGGTTGTCGATCCCGGCGGCCCGCAGCGGTTTGGCGGCGTCGAAGATGCGCCGGCCCGCGTCGGCGTCCGAGAACGGCTCCACCGCGGCGGCCACCTCCGGCAGGTCGGCCCGCCGGTACAGATGCGGAGCGCCGCGGATGGTCCAGAGCAGGATCAGCTCCTCGGCCGGCAGGGTCGCCACGTCGACGCCGCGCACGGCGAGTGCCCAGCCGGCCCCGTCCGGCCCGGTCTGCTGCACCCCGAGATCGAGAACGGAGGTGTCCCCCAGGCCGCCCCGGTCCCGGTCGAGCTGCTGGGCTCGGATCCGGAAACTGCGCACCTGATGAGCGTCGACCATTCCCCCACCATAGGTGTGGGGTCCGACTCGCCAATCGCCGTCCCGGTGGTGAGCAGTGGATACGTCGCGTAGCGTCGACAACGGCCCGGGCGGCGCGGCGAACCTGCCACTGCGGCTGAACCTTCCGCGGGGTATCCACGTATGCATGAGATGCGGCGAAGATCGGCCGGCCGCGGAACAGAGGCCCTGGTGACGGAGGAATGGTGACGGTAAGCGCTCGCAGCGGTTCAGCCCTCGGGGTCCACCCGCCGACGGTGGGCCTGGCCGCCCAACTCGTCGTGCTGGCGTCACTGGCGGTGACCGTCAGTCTCGGCACCGCGGGCTGGCTCGCCGGCGCCGGGTACGCCCTGAGTAGCTACGTCCTGCTCTCCCGGGCGCTGCGCCAACCCGACGTGCACGGCTGGGGGCCGGCAAACACGGTCACCCTGGCCCGGCTGACGCTGGCCGGCGGGGTGACGGCCCTGGTGGCCGACTCGATCTGGGCGCCGCCGCCGGTGGCGGCGCTGACCGCGCTGGCCGCGGTGGCGCTGCTGCTCGACGCGGTCGACGGTCAGGTCGCCCGCCGCCGGGCCTGCACGTCGCGGTTGGGTGCGCGGTTCGACATGGAGGCCGACTCGGTGCTGGTGCTCGTGCTGAGTGTCTACGTCGCCATGTCGTTGGGCTGGTGGGTGCTGGCGATCGGCGCGTTCCGGTACGTCTTCGTCGTCCTGACCTGGGTCTTCCCCTGGCTGACCGCGCCCCTGCCGCCCCGGATGTCGCGAAAGGTGGTCGCCGCACTGCAGGGTGTCGTGCTTGTCGTGGCCACCGCCGGGGTGCTGCCGCGCTGGCAGGCGACGCTGGCCGTCGGCGCCGCGCTGGCGCTGCTGGTCTGGTCGTTCGGCACCGACATCCGCTGGTCGTGGCGGCAGGCGGCAACGACCGCCGACGCCGCCGGCACCCTGGGCACCGCCGGGGACGGCGCTGCGGTGCCGCCGGACGTGCGGGCCACGGCCCCGGTACACCGCTTCCGGTCGGCACCCACGCTCGACCTCGACCCGGAGCCGGTTGCCGCGGGGCTGCAAGCGACGGACTACCCGGTGGTGCTCTCCGAACGCTGACCGTCGAACGCCGACACGGCGTACACATCGCCGGCGTTGGCCTGGTGCGGCAGCGCCAGGAGATGCGTCCGCATCTGGTCGCCGGGGATCCACCGCTGGAAGGTCAGCGTCATGCTCTCCCCCAGGGCGACGTCGAAGCCGGCGAAGCCGAGCTCGGTCAGGCGCTCAAGGCAGCGCCCGGCGACCTCGCGCGCGATGGTGGTGAACTCGAACGACAGCGCGGTCAGCGGACGGCTCAGACCGGCCAGCACGGCGTCCTCGAAGCCCTCGACGTCGATCTTCGCGAAGACGGGTTCGCCGTACTCGGCCACCAGCCGGTCCAGGGTCACCGCCGGGACCTCGATCTCGGCGTCCCAGACCTGGTCGCGCCACCCGTTCGCGTCCCGCGCCGCCCGGACGAACTCCGGCGAGGCGGTGGAGACGGTGGGGTTGGCGGAGTTGACCCGCAACCGGGCGCTGCCGGGCTCCGCACCGCAGACCGCCTCCACCAGCGTGACCTGGTCGTCCCCGCCGTAGATGGCGCGGATGGCGCGCGCGCAGGCCGGCTGCGGTTCCACCGCCACCACCCGGGCCCCGAGCCGGCGGAAGCTGCCGATCCGGTCGCCCACGTGGGAGCCGACGTCGAAGACGAGGTCGCCGGCCGAGACGAACCGGGCGTAGAAGGCGTCCATCGCCGCTTCCTGTTCCGGGTCGCCGTAGTAGAACTCCAGCGAGCGCCGGAGCCCGGCGGTGGCCGGGTCGGACTTGAGCGATTCGATCACCGCGGCGTCTGGGCGCATGTCGAAACCCTAGACCGGCGGGCGCCGGATCCGCCGGCATCGGCCCGGTCGGCGCTGGTCAGAAGGCACGCAGGAACATGTCGCGGAAGGTGTCCATCCGCCAGACCGGAGCCTGCGGATCGGGATTGAGGCCCTCCTGCCAGCCCCAGCCGGAGATCCGGTCCAGCACGTCCGGGTCGCGCGCGACGATGGTGATCGGCACGTCCCGATCGGCGCCCTCGCCGGTGATGGCCGGCGCCGGCTGGTGGTCACCGACGAAGACCAGGACGAGATCCTCGTCACCGTAGGTCTCGACGTAGGAGATCAGGCTCGCCAGCGAGTTCTCGATGGCCCGCTGGTAGCCGCCGCGTACCTGGGCCGGCTTCTTCCAGGAGGCGTCCTTCGACCTGTCGTCCTTGGCCATCGGGCCGAAGATCGAGCCGTCGCCGATGGCGTTCCAGTCGACCAGCTCCGCGGTGGGGGTCCACGGCGCGTGGCTGGAGACCAGGGCGATCTCGGCCATCACCGGCCCGCGGTCGGCCCGGGACCGCTCCAGGCGCTCGAACGCCGCCAGGGTGTACTGGTCGGGCATCGGGGCGAAGCCGAACTTCGGACCCCGGTAACCCAGGTGCTCGGGACCGTAGATCTGGTCGGAGTCGAAGAACTCGCCCTCCGGCCACGCCTTGGTCAGGGCCGGCATCACGATGACGGTCCGCCAGCCGGCCCGCTGGAACGCCCCGTTGAGGGTCAGCCGGTCGCTGGTGACCAGGTCGTTGTAGAGGAACTGGTTGTCGGTCCACATGCCGGAGAGCAGCGTCGCGTGGGCCAGCCAGCTCCCACCGCCGGCCGTCGGCGAGGTGAGGAAGGCGCTGCGGGAGTCGTACCCGGCGGCTCGCAGCCGGCGGGTGCCGTCGTCGAGCAGGGCGTCGATCCGGGGCGCGATCTGCGGATGCTCGACCGCGACCCGGCCGTAGCTCTCCACGAAGGAGAAGAGCACGTCCTTGCCGCGCAGCCCGGTCAGCAGCTGCTCCCCGGTGGCCTGGTCGAAGTCGTCGATCCGCACTCCGGCCGCGAACGCCTCCTGGTTGCGCAGGCCGTCGCGTACCTGCAGCGTCCGGTCGTAGGCGAGGGTGGCCGCGCTGTCCGCGGCGACCGGCAGCCCGGGGACGATCTGCGCGCCCGACGCCGCGCCGAGGACCCAGAGCACCGTGAGCACCGCGACGGTCCGGCTCGCCGCCGTCTCGTGATCGCCCGCCACGCTGGTCAGCCGGCGGACCGACAGCACCATGGCGACGAGTACGGCGACGGCCAGCGCCACCGCCCCGATCGCGGTGCCGACCGCACCGGCCCGCCCGACCGACTCGGTGAGGAAGTCCACCCCGGCGGTCAGGAACGTCCAGTCGAAGATCGGGTCGAACGGCCGGGCGAAGACCATGAAGAAACCCATGTCAAGGACCTTCAGGACGACCAGCAGACCGAGGACCAACCCCACCGGTACGGCCACCACCCGCCTGGCCCGGGCCGGCAGGGCGAGCAGCAGGGCGGCACCGAGCAGCCCTTCCAGCGGAACGCGGACGAACGCGCCGGGAGTGAGCCGACCGAGCTCGTTCGGCGCGACAAGCGCGACCAGCACCAGCAGCAGGGCGGCCCCGGTCAGCCCGGCGGCCAGCACCCGGCGGATCCGGCCGCGGTCGCGCCGGTCGCCGCGGCTGGCGGACCCCTCGGCAGGCCCCTCGTCGGGCCGCTCCGGAGCGTCCGGACGCGTGGGTGACCGACGAAGGAGTGCTGGCAGCGACACTACGCGGGGACCTTCCATCTGGCTCGTGGCAACTGGACGGGTTGTCGACGGTCGCGCGCGGACCGGACGGGTGGTCGTGCCACCGTATCCCGATCATCCACACGCGCGCGGAGCCCGCCCGGTTCATTCCCACGACAGGGCGACGGGCGGGACCTAATGCCCTGCCGGTGGGTCGGCCGTCCGGTTAGCGTCGGCGACGGAGGTGGAGCGATGCGGGTCGCCGTGTTCAGCCCCAAACCGTACGACGAGCGGTTTCTTCGGGCCGCGAACGACGGGGCCGGGCACGACCTGGTGTTTCTGGAGCCCCGGCTGACCCCGGCGACCGTGCCGCTGGCGGCCGGCTGCCCGGCGGTCAGCGCCTTCGTCAACGACGACCTCGGCGCCGAGGTGCTCACCGCGCTCGCCGCCACCGGTGTCCGGCTGGTGGCGCTGCGCTCGGCCGGGTTCAACCACGTCGACCTGGCCACCGCGGCCCGGTTGCAGATCACCGTGGCCCGGGTGCCGGGCTATTCTCCGCACGCCGTCGCGGAACACTGCGTCGGGCTCATCCTGGCGCTCAACCGGCGGATCCACCGCGCCTACAACCGGGTACGCGAACACAACTTCGCGTTGACCGGGCTGCTCGGCTTCGACCTGTACGGCAAGACGGTCGGGGTGGTCGGCACCGGCAAGATCGGTGTCTGTCTGATCCGGATCATGGCCGGGTTCGGCTGCCGGGTGCTGGCCACCGACCCGTACCCGTCGGCGGAGGCGGTCCGGGCCGGCGCCGAGTACGTGCCGCTGGAGACGCTGCTGGCCGAGTCGCACATCGTCACGCTGCACTGCCCGCTGACCGCCGACACCTTCCACCTGATCGACGAGAAGCGCATCGGGCAGCTCCGCGACGGGCCTGACCACCTTCCCGAACGTGCTGATCACCGGGCACCAGGCGTTCTTCACCGAGGAGGCGCTACACAACATCGCGGAAACGACGATCGCCAACCTCTCCGCGTTCGCCCGCGGCGAGGGCGCCGCGCACCCGGTCACCGCCCCGGGCTGACGCGGCACCGACGGCGGGGCCGCGGGCGGGCCGACCGGCGCCGACGCCGAGCAGGTCGGCGAGCCGGGCCGCGTCCCGTTGGGCCTGGCCGGCGCAGCAGTTGTTCAGCAGGACGTGGAGGGTGCCGGCCCGCCGGGCGTACCCGCGCAGCCGGCGCGCCCACCCGACCAGCTCCTCCTCGCCGTACGCGTACCGGAACTTCTCCCGCTTGTCGCCGCTGTCCCAGGCCGGGCTGTGGCCGTGCAGCCGCACCACCGCCGGCTCGGCGGTGACCGCCAGCAGCGGCGGCACCGACTCCGGGTGGCCCTGCGGCATGTCCACCCCGACCAGGGAGATGTCGTTGCCGGCCAGGAACTCACGGGTCCGGTCGGCCGCCGCACCGTGCAGCCAGGAGCCGTGCCGGAACTCCACGGCCACCCGGGCCGGCCGGCACCGCTCGGCCGTTTCGGCGATCCGCCGCCGGGCCGCCTCGCCGTCGACCAGCCACGGCGGGAACTGCAGCAGCACCACGCCGAGCTTGCCGGCCCCGGCCAGCGGATCGAGCACCGCGTGGAACCTGGCCCACAGCTCGTCGTACGCCGAAGCGGCCAGGTCCCGACGCCGCACCCGGTCGTGCCGGCCGGTCGGCCGCAGGTCCCTCGGCAGCGCGGAGACCGGGGTGGGGTGGCCGGTGAACAGGCCGAACGCCTTCACGTTGAAGGTGAAGTCGGGCGGCGTCCGGTCGGCCCAGGCGGCGGCGGTCTCCACCGCCGGCAGCGCGTAGTAGCTGGTGTCCACCTCGACCAGGTCGAACCAGCCGGCGTAGTAGGCCAGCCGGCCGGCCGGGGTGTTGAACTCCCGCGGGTACCACCCCGAGTCCACCAACGACCGGTCCGCCCACGACGACGTGCCCACCCGGATCTCGCCCATACCTCCGGTTTATCCAGATCGGACACCCGTCGAAACCTCGGATTCGACCGCCCTGGTCCCGTCGTAGCTGGCCCGGGCGGCGTGCACCTGCTCGATGTGGGTCTCCGCCCAGTCCTTGATGGCCCGCTGCACCGGCAGCAGGCTCTCGCCGAGCGGGGTGAGCCGATAGTCGACCCGGACCGGCACCGACGGCGTCACCGCGCGGGTCAGCAACCCGTCGCGTTCGAGTTTGCGCAGCGTCTGGGTGAGCATCTTCTGGCTGGCCCCGCTGATGGTGCGGGACAGCTCGCTGTACCGCCGCGGCCCGTCGGCGAGCGCGCTCAACACCAGCGTCACCCACTTGTCGCTGAGGGTGGCGAGAAGTTCGTGGCCGGGGCAGCCGGCCAGGTTGGCGTTGTACCGCTGGCGGTCCCGCTCGCGGCGGGCGGCGGCGGGCAGGGTGACCATCGGTCGTGCCTCCGGGGTTCGCTACGCACCTGGAGGTGCCTTCTTACCAATGGAGAGTAACGCCCCTAGCGTTCGGATCATGCGAGCTGTCATCGTCCGCCGCTTCGGCGGCCCCGAGGTATTGGAAATCGCCGACCTGCCCAGTCCCGAACCCGGTCCCGGCCAGCTCCGGATCCGGGTCGCCGCGGCGGCCGTGAACCGGATCGACCTCTCCACCCGCAGCGGAGCGCTCACCGAGGCCGGTCTGCTGCCGCGCGGCCTACCCGAGGTGGCTCTCGGCTGGGACGTGGCCGGGCAGGTGGACGCCGTCGGCGCCGGGGTGACCCGCCACCGGGTCGGCGACCGGGTGATCGGGCTGCGCGACGTGCTCTCCGCCGGCGGCGCGCAGGCCGAACAGGTGGTCCTCGACGCCGGTGCGGTAGCACCCGCGCCGGCCAGCGTTCCGGTGGAGCTGGCGGCCGCCCTGCCGCTGATCGGGCTCACCGCCGACCGGTCGCTGACCCTGACCGGACTGCGCGCCGGCGAGACCCTGCTGGTCACCGGCGCGGCCGGCGGCGTCGGCGGCCTGCTGCTCCAACTGGCCGCGCCGCGCGGCATCCGTACCGTCGCGGTCGCCGACGCGGCCGACGAGCCCTACGTCCGCGGGCTCGGCGCCGACGAGTTCGTCGCCCGCACCGACCGGCTCGGCACGGCGGTTCGGCGGATCGTCCCGGGCGGGGTGGACGCCGTGGTCGACGCTGCCGTCGTCGGCGTCGCCGCCCACGAGGCGCTGCGCGGCGGCGGCACCTTCGTCGCGCTCGTCGCACCGTTCGCGCCGCCACCGCTGCGGGCCACCCGGGTCCTCGTCCAGGAGGTGTACGCCGACGGCGCCCGGCTGGCCGAACTCGCCGCCGGCGTCGACGCGGGCCGGCTGACCCTGCGGCTCGCCGGGACGCTGCCGCTGGCGCGGGTGGCCGAGGCGCACGACCGGCTCGCCGCGGGCCGGCTGCCCGGCCGACTCGTCCTGTTGCCCGGCTGACCCTGCGCCGGGCGCCCGGACCCGACGGCTTCTAAACTTGCTCCTCGGGGCGACCGAGGAGACCGGATGAGGCTGCGCTGGACCGTCGGGCTGCGCTCGACCGCCACGACGCGCTCGACCGCCACGATGCGCCCGACCGCCACGATGCGCCCGACCGTCAGGATGTGTTCTACCGTCGGAGTGGGGCCCCTGACCCCCCGTGCCGCCAGGGGCCGCCACCCATACTCTGCCGGAGCCGGTGGGGTCGCGGCGGCATTCCCGGACGATCCCGGACGCCGAACGCCATTCCGGGTACGCTACGGAGCCGGACTGTGACGCAGACCGAACCGGCCCGGCCCCTGACGGAGCTGCCCGATCCGAGCCAGGCACGCAACCTCGACGAGTTGATCGAGCGGCTCCGGCTGCTCAAGATCTGGGCCGGCGACCCGTCGTACGAGACGATCAAGGATCGAATCAACGCGGAACCGGCCCGCCCGGCCGCCGAACTGGTGCGCAAGAACACCGTGGCGGACTGCTTCAAGGTCGGCCGCCGCCGGGTCAACACCGACCTGGTCGTCGCCGTGGTGCAGGCGCTGCAGCCCGATGCCGGCTACGTCGCGCAGTGGCGCCAGGTGCTGCGCATCGTGCTCGCCGAGAGCCGCGCCGCGGTCCAGGTCCGCGCCCATGACCGGCTGCCCGCCGACATCGACGGATTCACCGGTCGCGCCGCCGAACTGGACCGGCTGCTGAGGATCGGACCGACCGGCGACGACCGGGCCCAGGTGGTGGTGATCGAAGGGATGGCCGGGGTCGGCAAGACCGGGTTCGCGGTGCACGCCGCGCACCGACTCGCCGGGGAACGCGCCGTCGACCGGGTGCTCTTCGTCAACCTGCGGGGCTTCCATCCCGACCCCGGCCAGCCACCGGCCGACCCGGGCGCCGTGCTGGACAGCTTCCTGCGCCTGCTCGACGTGCCGGGGCAGCGGATCCCGCATGCGCTGCCGGACCGTCGGTCGGCGTTGCGTCGCCAGCTCACCGGCCGCCGGGTGCTGATCGTGCTCGACAACGCCGCCGACGAGGAACAGGTGCGGCCGCTGCTGCCCGGCCTGCCCGGCAGCCTCACCCTGGTCACCAGCCGGCGCCGGCTGACCGGCCTGCGCCCCACCCTGCACCTGCGGCTGGACGTGTTCACCCACCGGGAGGCGACCGATTTCCTCAGCAGGGCGGTGCCCGAGGTGCCGCTCGGCGAGGACCCGGAGGCGCTCGACCGGGTGGCCCGGCGCTGCGGCCGGCTCCCGCTGGCTCTCGGCCTGCTCGCCGCCCACATGCGCACCAAGCCCGGCTGGACCTGCTCCGACCACGCCGACTGGCTCGACCAGCGGCACCGGATGCACCGGCTGGACACCGAGGTGGGGCTCGCGCTCACCATGTCCTACCAGGGTCTGGAGCCCGCGCGGCGGGAGCTGTTCCGGCTGCTGGCGGTGCATCCCGGCCAGGACCTCGACCCGTACGCGGCCGCCGCGTTGACGGGCGTGGACCTGGCCGTGGCCCGGGACGTCCTGCGCCGGCTCGCCGACGAGCATCTGCTGCAACGCACCTGCCCCGACCGGTTCGGCTTCCACGACCTGGTTCGCGCGTACGCGATGGACCGCAGCCAGGACGAGGACCGGCCGGCCGCCCGCCGGGACGCGGTGGGCCGGCTGCTGGATCACTACCTGGCCACCGCGGCGGCGGCGATGGACGCCCTGGTCCCGGCCGAGCAACACCGCCGGCCCCGACCCACCCGGCCGGCCGACGGGCCGGTGGTGGACGATCCGGAGGCGGCCCGCGACTGGCTGGACGCCGAGCGGGTCAACCTGATCGCGGCGACCGGGCTGGCCGCCACCGATGGCTGGCCCCGGCACGCGACCGGACTGGCCGCCACCCTCTTCCGCTACCTGGAGACCCGGGGCGACCACGGGGACGCCGTCACGGTGCACAGCCACGCCCGGCGGGCCGCCCGGGACAGCGGCGACCTGGCCGCCGAGGCGCAGGCGCTGACCGACCTCGGCGTCGCCACCCGGCACCTCGGCAACTACCGGCAGGCGCTGGACCACCTGCGGCGGGCGGTCGGGCTGGCCCAGCGGGCCGGGCATCGCGAGGGGACCGCCCGCGCGCTGGCCAACCTCGGCCTGGTCTACCGGCGGCTGGGCGAGTATCCGCACGCCATCGCCCACTATGAGCAGGCCCGCGAGGTGTTCCGGGAGATCGACGACCGGGTCGGCGAGGCACAGGCGGTGGCCTTTCTCGGTGTCGTCTACGAGCTGTCCGGACGGTTCGAGGAGGCGGCCGAGCACCAGCGGCAGGCGCTGACGCTGTGCCGCGAGATCGGTGACCGGACCGGCGAGGCGTACGCGCTGGGCAATCTCGGCTTCGTCTACCAGCGGCTGGGCAGCTACCAGGCGGCCGTCGAGCACCTGGAACAGGCCCTCGCCAGTTGCCAGCGGCTGGGTGACCGGCACGGCCAGGGGCACGCGTACACCGATCTCGGGGTGGTCCACCAGCGGCTGGGCCACCATCCGGAGGCGATCGCCCAGCACCGGCTGGCGCTGGCGGTCTTCCGGGAGACCGGGGACCGCGGCGGCGAGGCGGAGGCGCGCAACGGGCTCGGCGAGGCGCTACGCGCTTCCGGCCGTCCGGTCGAGGCGCGGGCCGAGCACCGTACCGCGCTCGCCCTCGCCACCGATGTCGGCGACCGCTACGAGCAGGCGCGGGCCCACGACGGGCTGGCCCACGCCCACCAGGCGACCGGCGACCCCGACCGGGCCCGCCGGCACTGGGAGCGGGCGCTCGCGCACTACGCCGACCTCGGCGCGCCGGAGGCCGTCCAGGTCCGCGCCGCCCTCGCCGGACCGCACGGGTCGTGACCGCGGATCAGCCGGCCGAGTGCCTCGGCCCGCTCCAGCAGCTCCATCGCGGTTGATCGTAACCAGCCGCAGCGGTGGGGCGGGTGGGCGTCGCGGCCCGGTTCGGCTCGGTAATTCGGTCGCGGTTCACCGTGGGCCGGCTACGGTTGCTGCCATGTCGCCCGTGCAGTGGCGTACCTCCCGGCTGGTCCTGCGGCCCGTGACAATGGCTGACCTGGACGCGTTCGTCGCCGTCGAGTCCGCGCTCCGGTCGCGCCGGCAGCCGCCCGGTCAGCCGCCGGACCCGGCGTACTCCGCCCGCCTGTTGGCCGCCTTCGTCGACGTGTGGGAGGGCGGGGAGCTCGGCTACTGGACGATCCGGTACGACGGCGAGATCGCCGGGTTCGGTGGCGTGCGGCCCAAACGGTGGCGGGACCGGGACTGCTGGAATCTCTACTACCGGTTGGCGCCGCGGTGGTGGGGGCGGGGCATCGCGACCGAGATGGCCCGGGAGGCGGTCGCGGTGGCGGCGGTCGCACACCCGCGGTGGCCGGTGCTGGTGGAGACCCGACCCGACAACGCCCCGGCGATCCGGGTCGCCGAGCGGGCCGGCCTGACCCGCCGGCCGGCCGAGCCGGGCGACGAGTGGGCCGTGCTGTTGCTGGAACGGTAGGGGTCAGGCCGGGTCGGGCAGCACGGCCTGGCGCAGCTGGCCGGTCAGCCACTCCCGGAACTCCTCCTCCGACCACCCGCACCGCAGCACCAGCGCCCCGTAGAGGGCCGGGTCGTTGCACATCCACACCGCGTCGATCGCCCGCTCGACGTCGTCGCCCTGCCGCAGCGGGCCGAGCTCCCGGGCCTGCTCGACGACCATCCGGGCGCCGCTGCGGCGGTTGCGCAGCAGCGTCTCCCAGACCTCGGCCACCTCGGCCGACTCGTCGGCGGCCCGGCGCACGGTCTCGAAGATCCCCGCGGCGCGGCCGCCGATCAGGGTGCATACACCGGCGTAGGCGGTCAGCAGGTCGGACTGGGTGCGGGCGTCCCAGACCGGCCGGTACCAGGGCCGCTGCGCCACCGGTACGGGCTCGTCGTCGCCGGCCAGCGCCTCGTCGAGGACCTGTCGCAGCAGGCCCGGCTTGGAGCCGAAGGCGGCGAAGACCGTCGGCCGGGCCACCCCGGCGGCGGCCGCCACGTCGGCGAGCGAGGTGCGCCCGTAACCGCGCGCCACGAACAGCTCGGCGGCCGCGCCGACGATCGCCCGCCGGGTGCGGCGGGCGCTCTCTTCGCGGACGGCCGAGCGGTAGGTCCGGGTCGGCTTTCCGTCCTTGACATCTGCCATGACATGGCCACACTATCAGTCTATCTACTAGACGGTGTCTATTGAAAATACTCGGCTCTATCCAAGAGACCGGTGTCCAACGAAACGAGGGGTCCCGTGTCCACGAGTCCGTACCTGCTCCGGGCCGACGAAGGTGAGGCGCACTGGTTCACCGGCAGCCTGGTCACCGTCAAGGCCACCGGCGCCCAGACCCGCGGTGCGGTCACCGTGGTCGAGTTCGTCAACCCGCCCGGCTTCGCACCGCCGCTGCACCGGCACCAGGACGAGGACGAGCTGTTCTACGTGCTCTCCGGCGACGCCGAGTTCCGCTGCGACGGCAAGGCGTTCGTCGCCGGTCCGGGCGACTTCGTGCTGCTGCCGGTCGGGTTGCCGCACACCTTCCTGGTCGGGCCCGACCAGCCGCTGCGCACGCTGCAGATCACCACCCCGGCCGGCTTCGACCGGTTCGCCGCCGAGGCCGGCACCCCCGCCTTGCACCGGTGGCTGCCCGACCCGGCGCCGATCGATCCGGCCGCGCTCGGCCACGCCGCCGCCCGGCACGGCATCGAGCTGCTCGGACCGCCACCAGCGCACTGACCAGCCCGAACCCACCAGGAGGTATTCCCATGACCGACTCCCCCGCGCCCGCCCGGTGGCGCCAGCTCGCCGTCCGCGCCGCCGCCCTCGGGCTGCTCCTCACGGCGGCGGCCTGCGGTTCGCCGGCGGCCGACGACGACCCACCGGCCGCCGGCGCCGGGACGACCGCGGCGGCCGACGCCCCCGCCGAGCCGGTCGACGTGTGCGCGCTGCTCACCCCCGACGAGGTCGACCCGGTGATCGGCGCCAACGACGGTGGGCGGCGCAGCGACGGCGACGACGGCGGCTCCTGCGTCTGGGAGAACCCGGAGACCTACCACTCCATCACCGTCAGCATCGGCGACGCCGGCACCGCCGCCAGCGGCGAACTGCCCGCCGAGTCCGACTACGGGACCACCGAACCCGGCCCCGACGGCATCCGGTTCGCCCCCGGCAACATCGCCGAGTTCGTGGCCGGCAACCGCAGCTGCGAACTCCAGGTCGTCACCAGCGTCACCGACGAGACCGACCGGCCGACCATCGTCCGCCTCATCGGCCTGGTCCGCCAGCGTCTCTAGCGCGAAGGAGAAGACATCATGTACGACGTCCGCGGGGCCGCCGTGCTCGGCCTGATCGCACTCACCCTGGCCGCAACGGCCGGCTGCGGCGGAGCCGACCAGGACCCTGACCCCGGCGCCGCCTCCATCGCCGCCCCCGCCGCGGAGGAGACCACCACGGCCGACGCCGAGCCGACCGCCGAACCGACCGCCGGACCGACCGTGGACGCGTGCTCCCTGGTCCTGCCGGCCGAGGCGGAACAGCTCGCCGGCACGCCGCTGGCAGACCCGGTTCCGGCCTCCCAGGCGTGCCAGTACACCGCGCCGCCCAGCGGCCCGGTCGCCCAGGTCGAGGTCTACGTCGGCGACGGCGCGAAGAAGCAGCTCGACATCGAACGCCAGCTCGGACACGACCTGCAGCCGATCTCGGGGGCCGGTGACGAGGCGTACATCTGGGTCGACGGCACGATGGTCTTCGTCAGCCGGTCCGGACTCTGGTTCTCCATCCGCCTGGTGCGGCTGGACGACCCGGCCACCCATCGGGAGCCGCTGGAGAGCCTGGCCCGCACCGCGGCCGGCCGGATCTGACGGGAGCCGGGCGCATGCGGAAGCTGGTCGCCGCGACCGTCAGCGTGCTGGTCCTGCTCGCGGCCTGTGGCCGGTCCACGGCGCAGACCACCGCCGAGGACCCGTGGAGCGAGCCGGCCATGCGGTACGGGCTGGCCCCGCAGCCGCACCCGGACGTGACGTACCAGCCCGATGTCGTCATCGTCGGCGGCGGTGGCCGGTCGATCCGATCGGTCACCGCCGACGGGCTGACCTGGCGGGTCGACGCGGGCGCCGAACGGGCCGACGAACTGGCCCCGGGGAAGGTCATGTTCGTCACCGGCCGGGCGGTCGGCCGGGTGCTGCACCTGGACCGCGACGGCGACGACCTGCTGGCCACGATCGGACCGGTCAACCTCACCGAGGTGATCCGGGACGGCACCTTCGAGCGTTCCGGCATCGTGCTCGACGACCCGATCGCATACCAGGCCGGGGAGCCGTTCTGGGCGGACCCCGCCGCGGGCGCGGCGGCCGGCCCGGAACCTGGCGGGAGCGGCGGCGAGACCGGTGCCGCCGGACGGCCCGGGCGGGCCGCCCCGATCCGGCTGGCGCAGCGCGACGCACCCGGCGCCCGGCCGGTCCAGCCCCCGCCGGTCCGCGGCAACGAGGTCCAGCTCGTCAACGCGAACTTCTTCAAGAACGCCAGCCTCGCCGACGGCGCCGACCTCGGCTTCTACTACTACCGGGACGGGGTCAAACTCGCCGGGCGGGTCCAGTTGACCGCGCAGACCAAGATCGGCGCCAGCTTCCACCTCGACATCCGGGACGGTGCGGTGCACCGGGCCGAGTTGGAGCTCGGCGGCGGCTTCGGGGTGAAGGTGGCGTTCGAGGCCGGGATCAAGGACGGCCAGAACATCAAGGCCGTGCTCCCGGTCCCGGTCGAGTTCAGCTTTCCGATCGGGACCATCCTGGGCGTGCCGCTGTCGCTCACCATCGGCCAGACCCTGAAGGTCACCACCGCGTTCGGCGCGAAGCTCGGCACGGTCAAGGGCTCCGGCGAGTTCAGCCTGGCCGGCTCCCTGGGCTACGGGTACGCCGACGGCACCTTCGGCACCCGGGTCACCACGGACGTACGGCGCAAGGAGAGCCTCATCGACTCGCTGACCGGCGTACCGGTGGGGGTGATGGGTCTGCTCATCGAGCACTCGGTCAACTTCAACGTCGGGTTCAACGCCTTCGTCCTCAAGGCCGGGGTCTTCTTCGAGGTGACCACCGCCTACGGGGCGACGCTGGGCTCCAGCCTGGGCGCGGTCGGCACGCTGGGCTCGCACTTCGTCGAGTGCCGGGGGGTGGGCCTGGGGATGTGGGCCAGGTACGGCATCGGCTACACCATTCTCGCCCCGGTCGCAAAGCTGATCAACGACTTCCTGAGTCTGCTGAGCGTCGAACCCATCCCGGCCGAGAACCGGATCGGACCACCGGCGAAGAAACTCTGGTCCAACCAGGAGGTGATCCCGAAGGTGGACCTCTGTACGCCTCCGGAATCCCGTTGACCCGGCCCCGGTCCGCTGTCTTCCGGACCCGGCTCCGGTATCGTCGGCGCTCGACAGCCGTGCGGGTTTCCCGGCGGCACGACTCAGGGAGCGAACGGGTGCGGCTTCCGGCTGACGCGGTGGTCGCGGCGTGGCGGCCACCGGTGCCGGGGATCATCGAAGTCTTCCACGCCCAGTACGCCAGGCACGAGTATCCGGTGCACACGCACGACGCCTGGACCTTGCTGATCATCGACGGTGGTGCGGTGCACTACGAGCTCGACCACCGCGAACACACCGTCGGCGAGGCGACCACCACGATCCTGCCCCCGCACCTGCCACACGACGGCCGGGTCGTCGCGCCGGAGGGCCTGCGCAAGCGGGTGCTCTACCTGGACCGGTCCCTGCTGGACGAATCACTCGTCGGGCCGGCCGCCGACGAACCCGACCTGCGCGATCCGATGCTGCGGACCAGGGTCGGCCAGCTGCACGACCTGCTCGCCGAGGGCGGCGACGAGCTGGCGGCGCACTGCCGGTTGGCCCTGATCGGCGACCGGCTCCGCACCCACCTCGGCGGCGGCTCCGTCGAGCCGCGCCCACGGCGGGAACCCCGGTTGGCCCGACGGCTGCGCGAACTGCTGGACGAGCACACCACCGAAGGGGTCCGCCTCGACCAGGCGGCCGAGCTGCTCCAGGCCCACCCGGTGCACCTGATCCGGACCTTCCGCCGGGAGTACGGGCTGCCGCCGCACCGTTACCTGACGGGTCGTCGGGTGGAGCACGCCCGACGGCTGCTGCTGGCCGGAATCCCCCCGGCCGACGTGGCGACGGCCGCCGGGTTCTACGACCAGTCGCACCTGTGCCGGCACTTCAAGCAGCTGGTCGGGGTCAGCCCCGCGTACTTCGCCCGGCTGAGCCGGGACGTCAGCCGGCCCCGTCCGCGTCGAACCCGGTCAGCAGGCTGAGCGCGGTCCGTTTGTCGCCGCGGCCACCAGGCCGGTCGCAGCGAGGGCGAAGCCGACGGTCAACTGTGTCCCGCCGTACATCCGAGGCAGTTGGAGGCGGCTAAACCAGTGGCGCCGCAGGCCGTCGTCCCGACAATGGGTGGGGTGCAGAAGGTCGAGGTCGTCGTCGCCCATGACGAGCGCGTCACCCTGCGCCTCGGCGACATGTTCCTGAAGATCGACTCCGATCCGACCCGCATCGAGGTCGAGGCCGAGGCGATGGCCATGGCTCCGATCCCGACGCCGCGGGTGCTGTGGCGCAGGCCGTCGGTGCTCGCGCTGGCCGCGCTCCCGGGGACGGCACTCGGCCGCCTCGGCGAGCCGTCGACCGCGTCGGCGGCGGCCTGGGCAGCGGCGGGTGCCGCCGTACGCACCCTGCATGACTCGCCGCCGCCACCGCGGACCGGCCGCACCGCCGACGAGTTCGCGGCCGACCTCGACAGGGAGTGCGAACGGCTGGTAGCGGACGGCATTCTCCCCCACGACCTGGTCACCCGCAACCGCGAGGTGGCCGGGGCGGCGCTGCGGCCGTGGAAACCTGTCTTCATCCACGGCGACCTGCAGATCACTCACGTCTTCGTCGAGAGTGACGAGGTAACCGGGGTGATCGACTGGTCCGAGGCGAGCCGGGGCGACGCCATGTTCGACCTCGCCATCCTGACACTCGGCCACGAGGAGCGCCTCGGCGATCTCCTCGCCGGCTACGGCACCGACGTCGACCTCGACGTGATCCGCGGCTGGTGGTCGCTGCGCAGCCTGACGGCGATCCGCTGGCTGGCCGAACACGGCTTCGACCCGACCGCCCCCGGCTGCGAGGTCGACGTGCTCAGATCCCGGATGTGAGGCACCGGTCCACGCCATCCGGGCGGCGGCGTCCAGCCGTCAGGACGGGTTCTGCCATGATGACCGGAGGTCCGCCGGCACCGCCCCGCCAGCCGTGGCGGGCCGGCTCACCGCCTACCTCCCAGGGCTTGGAGGGAAGACTGATGCCCCGATGCCTGACCCGGCTGGAGACGGAGGCCCTCGTCACCCAGGGCATGATCGTACTCCTCGACGACGCAAGCGACTACGGGCTGTCCGAAAAGGACTGGTTGTCGGTCACACCGAACTGCGTGGTCGCAATCAGCGCAGGCTCCACCGACCACCACGCCCGGGTTACCGTCGAGATCTGGGATACGGCACCCCCGCCGGCCGGCGGCTGGGAGAGCGGCAAGGCGGCCCGGGTCCGGCTCGACAGCGGCTAGCTGGAGATCCAGCCCACCGACACCCACGTGCTGCGGATCGGCCCGCCCGGTCGTTATGAGCTGCGGGCGTACCGCGCCGGACGGTCCCGTATCGCCGAGCTGACCCCGCGCGCCGGGATCGACGAGTTGCGCGGAGTGGAGTCGTTCCTGTTCCAGTTCTGGCCGGCCTCGGAATCACTCCAATAGCGACTTGGAACTTCCGTCTGCGAACCGGCCGTTACCAAAGCAAGCCGGTCAGCCCGGGGCAGTGCCCCACTGACTTGTCACGTTAGGTTGCCTTCGATCCGCAGCCGTCATCGGGTTTCACGGGGAGGCCCACACCAGGACGGCTGCCGAAGGGGGCACGTCTTGATACCTCCACTCCTCAGATCCCGCCGCCTGGCCATCGCGGCGCTGTCAGCCGCGATGACGATAGCTGGCCGCCGCGGCCGACCAGCTCGGTCCGGCGTGCCCGCCGCTGGTCTGCGTCAACGGTCAGCCGAGCACGGCGGCGCTGCGGCTGCTGATGGCGCTCGCCGAAGCCGGCGCGCGGCTGTCGTACCACGGCGATTTCGACTGGGGCGGCCTGCGGATCGCCAACCTGTTGCGGTCGCGGGTCCGGTGGCAACCGTGGCGGTACGACGCGGCGGCGTACCGGGCCGCGGTCGCCGACGCCACACCGGGAACGCTCACCGGCCTGCCGGTCGAGGCCGGCTGGGACGCCGAGCTGACCGACCTCATGCGCCGGCACGGCGCCCGCGTCGAGGAGGAACTGGTCCTCGACACCCTTCTCGCCGACCTGGCCGGTCACTGACTGAGGTGATCTCAGCAAGGATTCGGGAGCGGTTCGGGATGACACGGACGTAGCGCCCGTAGCGGACATGCTGGGATATGGACGTGGAGCCATCGGTAGACAGGTTCTTGCGACGGAATCGGTCTCCGAGAGGGCTCCACGTGATCACCTATTCTGCCAGGCTTGACGTGCCCAGGGAACTCGTGCGTCACGTGGCGGGTCTGCTTCGCGCCGAGCGTGCGGCGGTGGGTACCCGCCGCCGCACGAGGGCGTTGACGTGCTTCTACCAGGCGCTGCTGGTGTTGGTGTGGTTCCGCAAGGGTGAGGACAAGACCACCCTCGGGGCCGGGTTCGGGGTGTCACGGGCCACCGCGTACCGGTATGTCGCCGAGGCCGTGCGGGTCCTCGCGGCGCAGACACCAACCCTGCACGACGCCCTCGCCCGGGTGGCCGCGGACGGCTGGTCGCACGTGATCCTGGACGGGAAACTGTTCGACACCGACCGGCTCGGCGAGACCACCACCAGTGTCAAAGGCGAAACGATCGATGCCTGGTACTCCGGGAAACACCGTGGCTTCGGCGCGAACATCCAAGCGATCATGCGGCCCGACGGGCTACCGATCTGGACGTCCGAGGCGATGCCCGCGCACCTGCACGACCTGACCTGCGCCCAGGACCTGGACATCACCGGCGCGCTCTACTGGGCCGCGTCAACCCTGGACCTGCCGACCCTGGCCGACTCCGGCTACGAAGGCGCTGGCCAGGGCATCCACACCCCATACAAGCAACCCACCGACAGCCACCGCCTCGCCGTCGGCAACCGAACCCACAACGCGATCCTTCGATCCCTGCGGTGCCTCGGAGAACGCGGCTTCGCAATCCTGACCGGCCGCTGGCGGACGCTTCGTCACACCACCGCCAGCCCACGAAGCCTCGGCGATATCGTCCGCGCCGCTATCCACCTCACACACTTCGAATACCGATACCTACCGCATCCTTGCTGAGATCACGTCACTGGTCGCCTCAGCCGAGCGATCAGGCGCCCTGCCCGCGATGACGTTTCGCGGCCGAGGCGGGGTCGCCGGACGCGGGGAACCTCCGAAAGGCGCACCCGCTGTGCGCGAACCTGGCGGCGGAGACCGTGGCTGGAGCGCGGGCCGCGGATCGAGCCGTGCTCGCCGTCCGGCCGGGGACGGCTGGCGCGGCCGCCCGGCACGAGTGCTGCACGGCGTTCGCGAGGACCATCGACGCAGGGAGCGACCACCATGGACGGCACGGATCAGATGAGCAGGTACGCCGCCCGCTACGGGATCTGGCCAAGGGCCGGGTCCACGACTACGACCTGAGGCTGCGCCGCTTCGACGACGCCGACTGGCAGCGGTACGGCGCGCTGCTCGCCGTCGCGTTCGCGCTGGCCGTCGGGCGGCGGTTCCGGCCCGGCCAGGACCGGGCGCCGGTGATTCGGATGGTGGCCGGGATCCGGGAACGCTACGACCGCACCGGGCGCGACATCGACCCGGGCACCGCCGAGGCGCTGGTCTGGGCCGCGCTCGGCGAGTACCCGCCGGTGCCGATGGACCAGGCCGCCATCGCCACCCAGACCCTGCTGCTGATCGGCCTGCTCCACGACGAGGGCCTCTCCCCCACCGACCTTGACGCCTTCCTCCGCTCCGCCGAAGACCTCACCAAACCCGCCGACCAGCCATGATCACCTGCGCAAGACTCCCGCATCCACCGTCAGAGGAGTAGCCGGGGGACGATCGTCAGGAGGCAGGGGGCCACCACGGCGACCAGGAAGCAGATCAGGAAGCCCAGTCGGGCGTAGAGGTCGGGCGTCTCGCCGACCTTGGGCTGCCCGAACAGGCGCAGGATCAGGAAGCCGGCGAAGAAGGCCAGTGCCGGCAGCCCGGCGCAGCTCCACGCGAAGTAGGCGAACGGGTCGGTGTCGACCAGCCGGTTGAGATACAGGATCACGAACTGCAGGACGCCCGCCGCCGCCCCACAGCCGGCGTAGACGGCCACCGCCCGACCCAGCGGCGCCCACATCGGCAGCAGCGCGGGCCGTCGGGCCAGCTCCTCCGCGCGGGTCGCGGCCTCGTCGGCGGCCGCGATCGCCTGCCGGGCCAGCGCGATCTCGCGCCCGGGGTCGGCCGGGGCGGGGTCCGGCGCGGCGCCGCCGGCCGGCGCGTTCCGGATCGGCTCACCCCACCGCACGCTGGTGCCGACCGGCACGGCCCGATCGTCGTACGCGGTACGCGGCGGCGGCACCGGCGGCTGCCCGGGGCCCGGGGCACCCGCCTCCGACACCGGTGTGGCCGGCAGCGCGATCCGAGCCGGCCCGGCCGGCAACTCCGGATGCCCGTCAGCCCCCGAATACCCGGCACCACCGGGACGCCCGGCACCCGGCGGCGCCCAGCCCTCAGGCGGTGGCGGCGGCAGGCCGGCGCCCGGTGGCGGTGGCGGGGGCGGCAGGCCGGCGCCCGGTGGCGGTGGCGGGGGCGGCAGGCCGGCGCCCGGGGGCGGGGTCGGGAAGCCGGGGTGGGTCGGGCTCGGGGGTGGGAGGTTGTTCGGGTCGGGGTCCGGGCCGGGTGGGGACTCGCCGATGCTGAGGGCCAGATCGGTCAGCCGGCGTCGCTGCATGGCCAGGTGATGCGACAACCCGGCGATCTCCGCGTCGGCGTCGGCCCGCTGCTGGCGTACCCGGTCGGTGCTGTCGGCGCCGGTGCGGTGCAGCTCGTGCAGGTGCCGGGCGAGCGCGGCGTACTCCTGGAAGCCGGACCAGGCCGGGGAGCCGGCCGCCGGCGGGCCGGGCTGGCCCGGCGGATCCCAACGTGGCATCTCAGAGCCCCTCGTCGAACTCGTGGCCGGGGCGTACGAACGGGACGATCAGCCGGGTCCGCTGGTCGTGCCGGTCGATCAGCAGCGCCCGGTTCGCGCGCGGCGCGTACGGCAGCTCCTGGGTGCCGAGGTAGGAGCCGAGTTCGGCGCCGGTCACGTTCAACGCCACCAGGCAGGCGACGTCGTCGCGCTTGAACGAGCCGCCGATGTCGTCGGAGAGCCGGCTCAGTCCACGCCACCAGCCGAGCAGGTGCACCCCGTACGCGGGACCCTGACGCAGCATCGTGCGCAGGTCGTCCAGCCCGGACCGGAAGCTCGCGTCGGTGATGCCGAGCACCCCGCTGGCGGCGTCCATCCCGAACACCACCAGGTAGGTCCGGTCGGTCGACTGCCGGCCGGCCGGCTCGGCCAGCTTGCGGATCTCGTCGCGCAGCGTCTGCGCGTCCAGCCGGGTCACCGGATGGCCGGCCGCCGCCAGCGTCTCGGCGGTCTCGTCGGCGACCTGGTCGGCGCCGGCCACCAGCGGGGCGAGCAGGAACGCGACGGTGCCGGGGCGGTGCTGGCGGGCCAGGCTGACGGCGGCGGCGTGCAGCACGTCGGCGCCGACCGGGGAGGTGCCGACCACCGCCAGGTGCCGGCCGGGGGTGGCGTCGATCGGGAACATCGCCGAGGTGAGGTCCACGTCCACCACCCGGCCGACCAGCGCCAGCGGGCGCCGACCGCCGGGAGCCAGGCCGGCGAAGGTGGGGTCGTCCTCGACGTGCGCCGACTCGTACCCCTTGAAGACCGCGGGTGGTCGCGAGCCGGCCGCCCGCGCCCGCCACAGCTCGTGCCGCAGCGCCGCGACCTGCCCGGCGCTGGCGTGCGCGTCGGGGAACCGGACCACGGTGTTGGCCGACCGGATGCCGGCGGCCGGGTTGACCACGGCCGACCCGACCGGCAGGGCGCCGGCCGCGTCGTTGAGCGGATCGAGTACGCCGTTACCGCCGGCCAGCGCGATCCGCAGCGGGAACTGACCGAAGATCGAGTCGGTCTTGCCGTAGAGCGCCTCGATGCCGGACATGCTCTGGCTGGCCAGCACCAGGTGGATGCCGTACGAGCGGCCCTTGCGGGCCAGCTCCTCCAGCAGCGCCACCGCCTCCCGGGCGACCGCGTCGTTGCCGGCGAAGAGCACGTGGAACTCGTCGATCACCGCGACCACCCGGGGTACCGGCCGGCCGTCGTCGCGGGGCAGGTCGGCCAGTTTGGTGACGCCGTGCCGCTTGAACGCCGACGCCCGCCGGTTCAGCTCCCGGCGCAGCTCGCGCAGCACCGCCACGCCGTACTCCCGGTCGGATTCGATGCCGACCGCCCGGGCGTGCGGGATCCAGGACGGGTCGCGGCCGGTCGGCACGAACTCGGTGAAGCTGATGCCCTCCTTGAAGTCGAGCAGGTAGAGCGCCAGCTCGTCCGGGGAGTAGCGGGCCGCCAGTCCGTAGAGGACATCGAGCAGGAAGACCGTCTTGCCGGCGCCGGTGCGGCCGCCGACCAGCCAGTGCGGTGTCTTGTCGTCGAAGGCGAGCGCCACCGCGTCCCGGCCGGCGCGGCCGATCACGGTACGCAGCCCGGCGGCGGACGACTCCGTCCACGGCCGGGCCGGCAGCAGGTCGGTGAAATCCAGTTCGGAACCGCGCCGGCTCTGCTCGCCGAGCTGGTCGGCGAGCTCGTCGATGACCTGCCGGGGCGGGTCGCCGTCCAGCCGCACCGGCACGGCCAGTCCGCTGCCGTCGCTGCTGAACAGATGACCGGGCGGGTCGCCGACCCGCGCCCGGTCCCCCTCCACCCGGATCTGGGTGGTGCCGCCCAGCTCCGGCGGGGTCAGGCCCGCCACCCGCGGCGGATAACCCGCCACCAGTACGCAGACCCCGGCGCTCGGTCCGGCATGGGTGAGCGCGGCGAGCCGGTTCAGCTCCCGCCCCTGCGGCGCCGAGGCGGCCACCACCAGCAGCAGCTCATCCGGACCGCCGAACGCCGGGCCACCGGCAGCAGCGTCGCCGGACCCCGAGCCACCGAACGCCGGGCCACCGGAAGCCGGGCCACCGGAAGCCGAGCCGCCGGCGAAGCGGCCCGGTAGGCCGCCCGGTACGCCCCCGGCGGCACGAACCCGGTCCTGGGTGGTGCGGGCGTGGCGTTCGGCCGCGTCCAGCAGCGCCGCCACCTCCTGGTCGTTGGTGGCCGGTGGCTGCAGCACGCCCGCCTCCACCAGCGCCCGCAACGGTACGAACGTCGCGCCCAACGCGGCGGTGTCCATCGTGGCGACCCGCACCGCACCGGGCGGGGCGGCCAGCAACAGCCGCACGACAAGGCCACGCAGCAGCGCGGCCACCCGCGGATCGCGGGCGTCGGCGTCGATCGCGAGGTGGGTGCCGCCGGTCAGCGGCACGATCGCCGGGAACAACCCGCCGGGTGCGGCGCTCTCCGAGGTGCCGGCCAAACCGACCCGCACCGGGATCGGGCCGGGGAAGAATCCGGCCGGTTCCGGCGCCGCCGTCACCACGTCACCGATCCGCCGCAGCCGCGCGGCGACGTCGGCGAGCTGGCCGGTGTCGGCCGGCGCGGCAAGGCTGGTCAGTTCCCGCGAGGCGGCCGCCAGGTGCACGTACGCCTGCCGGTGCGCCGCCAGCGCCCGCCGGTACGTGGCTGCGAGTCCCAACCTGCCCCCCACCCACGTCCCGGCCGCGTAGTCACGGGAACACTAACCGACCCCACCGGCCCCCGGCATCCCAGCCACCCCGAATACGCTGGGACCGCCGACCGGGATCGCGGTCGACAAGGGCTGGGAAACGGATGGAGATGTGCGATGACGAACCTGGTACACCACTACCGGACGGTGGTCACCTGGACCGGCAATCGCGGCACCGGCACCAGCGGCTACCGCGACTACGACCGGACCCACGAGGTGGCCGCCGAGGGTCGGCCGGTCATCCCCGGCAGCTCCGACCCCGCCTTCCGGGGCGACCCCGACCGCTGGACCCCCGAGCACCTGCTGCTGGCCGCCCTCTCCCAGTGCCACATGCTCTCCTACCTGCACCTATGCGCCGTGAACGGGGTGACGGTGACCCACTATGTCGACCACGCCGACGGCTCCATGCGGCAGGTCGGCCCGGGCGGTCACTTCACGGAAGTAGTCCTGCGCCCCCAGATAACGGTGCAAAACCCCGACCAGATAGCCACCGCAACCGCCCTCCACCCCGAAGCGCACAACCGCTGCTTCATCGCCGCCTCCGTCAACTTCCCCGTCCGCCACGAACCGCTGATCGAGGTCGCAGGAAGCTGAATCTTGGAACGGGACGGTCGCGGTCGCGTCACTCTGCTTCCAAGATCTCTCGGGGGGAGCGAAAGAGAGGCGGTTGTGGCGGGTTATTGGCAGTGGGAGGGGTGCGGGGTGGGCAGGGTTGGGCGGCATGGCGTTCTTTACCTCTGGGAAGCGGGCGGAGCGGGCTGTTCCCGGCGACGATGCGGACGAGTTGACCTGGCTGCTCTTCCGGCAGGATGAGGTGCTGGCCGGACGGCAGGCGCGGCAGCACCTCACTGCGTCCGCGGTGCGCCACCGGGTCAGATCCGGACGCTGGCGCCGGGTGCACCGCGACGTGTACGTCACCCACAGTGGACCGGTGAGCGCCGAGCAGCGGCTGTGGATCGCCGTCCTCGCCTGCGGTCAGGGCAGCGCGCTCGCCGGTCTGACCGCGGCCGCCCGGTGTGGGCTGAAGGGCTTCGGGGAACGGACCATCCACCTCGTCCGGCCGGCGCAGCTACGCACCGTTCGACCACCGCGCGGGGTGGTCGTGCACCGCAGCGGCACGCTCGCCGAGGAGGACGTCAATTCCCGAGGACTACCGCCGTACACCACGAACGCCCGGTCTCTGGTGGACGCGGCGGCGTGGGCGGCAACCGACGACCGGGCCAGGGCGGTGATCGCAGCCGGGTTCCAGCAGCGGTTGGTCGGCGGGGACGACATCCACCGGCTGGTGTCGCGGCTGCCGACCCTGCGCCGCCGCGCGTTGATTCTGGCCACGGCCGACGACGCGTGCGGCGGTTCGGAGTCGTTGCCCGAGTTGCGGTACCTGCAGGCGGCCCGCCGCGCCGGGCTGCCGGAGCCGAACCGGCAGCACCGTCGCCGGGACGCGTCCGGCCGGATCCGCTACCTCGACGTCTACTACGAGCGGTGGCGGGTGCACGTGGAGATCGACGGCGGCCACCACCTGGATGTCCGCGCCCAGTGGGCCGACATGGCCCGGCAGAACGACCTGTGGATCGCCGGCGACCGGGTGCTGCGCTTCCCCGCCTGGCTCGTCCGCGACCGCCCCGCCGACGTGATCGCCCAGGTCCGCCAGGCACTCCTGGCAGCCGGCTGGTGCCCGGACGAGCGTCGGTGAATCTTGGAACCGGAGCGCCGCTTGGACGACACTCCGGTTCCAAGATCTCGGCGGTGCCACCCGTCAGCGGACCGCCAGTGGGCGGGAGGCCGGGTTGACCGGGGCTGGGAGTTCGCCGGCGCCGCCGAGGTAGGTGTGGATCGCGGCGGCGGCAGCCCGGCCCTCGGCGATCGCCCAGACGATGAGCGAGGCCCCCCGGTGCATGTCGCCGGCGACGAAGACGCCGTCGGTGCCGGTCTGCCAGTCCGGTCGGGAGTCCACCGCGCCGCGCGCGTTGCGGGTCACCCCGAGCTGGTCGAGCAGCGGCTGCTCCTCGGTGCCGTCGAAGCCGATCGCGAGCAGCACCAGGTCGGCGGGGAGTTCCCGCTCCGACCCGGGCACCAGGGTCAGGATCCGCCGGCCGTCGACCTTCTCGACGGTCACCTCGGCGATCCGCACCGCCCGCACCTGGCCGGTGCCGTCGTCGACGAACTCCTGCACGGCGACCGCGAAGACCCGCTCGCCGCCCTCCTCGTGGGCCGGGTAGTTGCGCAGCACCCACGGCCAGGTCGGCCACGGGTCGCGGTCGGCGTCGCGGCTGTGCGGCGGCTCCGGGTACAGGTCGAGCTGGTGTACGCCGGCCGCGCCCTGCCGGTGCGCCACGCCGAGACAGTCGGCGCCGGTGTCACCGCCGCCGATGATCACCACGTGCTTGCCGGCGGCGTCGATCGGGGTGCTCGTCGCCAGCCCGGAAACCACTCGGTTGGCCGCCACCAGGTGCGCCATCGCCTGGTGTACGCCGCGCAGCTGGCGGCCCGGGGTGGCCGGGGTGTCCCGGCCGGCGAGCGCCCCGCAGGCGAGCAGCACCGCGTCGTGCTCGGCCCGCAGCGCCTCGGCGGTGATGTCGACGCCGACGTTGACGCCGGTGCGGAACTGGACGCCCTCGGCGGTGAGCTGGGCCATCCGGCGGTCGATGTGCTCCTTCTCCAGCTTGAAGTCCGGGATGCCGTAGCGCAGCAGCCCGCCGATCGCGTCGTCCCGTTCGTACACGGTCACCGCGTGCCCGGCGCGGGCCAGTTGCTGGGCGGCGGCCAGCCCGGCCGGGCCGGACCCGACCACCGCGACCCGCTTGCCGGTCGGCTCGCCGACCTGCTGCGGCGTCACCAGGTCCAGGTCGAAGGCCCGGTTGATGATCTCGACCTCGACCTGCTTGATGGCGACCGGGTCGACCCCACCGATGCCGAGTACGCAGGCCGCCTCGCAGGGTGCCGGGCAGAGTCGGCCGGTGAACTCGGGGAAGTTGTTCGTGGCGTGCAGCGAGGAGATGGCCGCCGCCCAGTTGCCGGTGCGGACCAGGTCGTTCCAGTCCGGGATGCGGTTGCCCAGCGGGCAGCCGTCGTGGCAGAACGGGATGCCGCAGTCCATGCAGCGGGTCGCCTGCTCGGTGATGAGCTGGTCGCTGGCGGGAGGGTAGACCTCCCGCCAGTCTTTGATCCGGACCGGCACCGGGCGGCGGGCGGGCAGCTGCCGGCCGTACCGCAGGAAACCGTTCGGGTCAGGCACGAGCCACCTCCTGGGACGCCCGCGGCGCGGGCAGCTCCGTCACGGTCGGCGCGGCGGGCGCCGCCGCCGGCGCCGTCGGGGCGGCCAGCGCGGACATCACCGCCTCGTCGACGTCCCGGCCGGCGGCTTCGGCGGCCTTCATGATCTCCAACACCCGGCGGTAGTCCCGCGGGACCACGGCGGTGAACTCCTCGACCGCCTCCGGCCAGCGCTTGAGCAGCTCCTCGGCGATCGCCGAGTCGGTCTCGGCGAAGTGCCGCTGCACCAGGTTGTGCAGGGTGACCCGCTCGTCGTCGGCGAGCGGCGCGAGGTCCACCAGTTCCGGGTTGACCTTGCGGCGGTCCAGCCGCCAGACGAACGCGGTGCCGCCGGACATCCCGGCGGCGAGGTTCCGGCCGGTCGGGCCGAGCACCACCACCGTGCCGCCGGTCATGTACTCGCAGCCGTGGTCGCCGACGCCCTCGACGACGGTCACCGCGCCGGAGTTGCGCACCGCGAACCGCTCCCCGACCCGGCCGCGCAGGAACAGTTCCCCGCCGGTGGCGCCGTACAGGATGGTGTTGCCGGCGATGATCTGCTCCTCGGCCCCGCCGGTGCCGTCCGGGCGGCTGGCCGCCGCCCCGACGAACGGCGCCGCGTGGTCCGGCCGGATCACGATCCGGCCGCCGGAGAGCCCCTTGCCGACGTAGTCGTTGGCGTCACCGATCATCCGCAGCGTCACCCCGCGCGGCAGGAACGCCCCGAACGACTGGCCGGCGGTGCCGGTCAGAGTCAGGTCGATGGTGTCGGTGGGCAGCCCTTCGCCGCCGAACCGGCGGGTCACCTCGCCGCCGAGCATCGCGCCCACGCTGCGGTGCTCGTTGCGTACCGCGGTGGCCGCCCGCACCGGGGTGCCGTCGCGCAGCGCCGGTTCGGCGAGCCGGATCAGCTCGTTGTCCAGGGCCTTGGCCAGGCCGTGGTCCTGGGCGCGCACCCCGCGCCGCGCGGCGTCGGGCGGCAGGTCCGGCACGTGCAGTACGGGAGTGAGGTCCAGCCCGTGCGCCTTCCAGTGCTCCAGCGCCGGCTCGAAGTCGAGCAGCTCGGCCCGGCCGATCGCCTCCTCGAGCGTCCGGAAGCCCAGCTCGGCCAGGTAGCCGCGGACCTCCTCGGCGAGGAAGAGGAAGAAGTTCTCCACGAACTCCGGCCGGCCGGTGTACCGCTCGCGCAGCACCGGGTTCTGGGTGGCGATGCCGACCGGGCAGGTGTCCAGGTGGCAGACCCGCATCATCACGCAGCCGGCGACGATCAGCGGCGCGGTGGCGAAGCCGAACTCCTCGGCGCCGAGCAGCGCCGCGACCAGCACGTCCCGGCCGGTCTTGAGCTGGCCGTCGACCTGCACGGTGACCCGGTCGCGGAGCTTGTTGAGCAGCAGCGTCTGCTGCGCCTCGGCCAGGCCCAGCTCCCACGGGGTGCCGGCGTGCTTGAGCGAGTTGAGCGGGGAGGCGCCGGTACCACCGTCGTGCCCGGAGATCAGGATCACGTCGGCCTTGAGCTTGGCCACCCCGGCCGCGACCGTGCCCACCCCGATCTCGCTGACCAGCTTGACGTGCACCCGGGCGGCCGGGTTCACGCACTTGAGGTCGTGGACGAGCTGGGCCAGGTCCTCGATGGAGTAGATGTCGTGGTGCGGCGGCGGGGAGATCAGCCCCACCCCGGGGGTGGCGTGCCGGGTCCGGGCGATCCAGGGCCAGACCTTGTTGCCGGGCAGCTGGCCGCCCTCGCCGGGCTTAGCCCCCTGCGCCATCTTGATCTGCAGGTCGTCGGCGTTCACGAGGTATTCGCTGGTCACCCCGAACCGGCCGCTGGCGATCTGCTTGACCGCGGAGCGGCGCGCCGGGTCGTGCAGCCGGTCGACGTCCTCGCCGCCCTCGCCGGTGTTGGACTTGCCGCCGAGGCGGTTCATCGCCACGGCGAGGGTCTCGTGCGCCTCGGCGGAGATCGAACCGTATGACATGGCGCCGGTGGCGAACCGCTTGACGATCTCGCTGGCCGGTTCGACCTCGTCCAGCGGCACCGGCTCCCGCTCGCCGGTCAGCAGCGTGAACAGCCCGCGCAGCGAACCCGTGCGGGCGGCCAGTTCGTCCACCTTCGCGGTGTACTCGCGGAAGATGTCGTACTGCCGGCTGCGGGTGGCGTGCTGGAGCAGGAAGACCGTCTCCGGGTTGAACAGGTGCAGTTCACCCTCGCGGCGCCACTGGTACTCGCCGCCGACGGCCAGCCGGCGCAGCTCGCCGTCGCCGGCCGGCCCGGCGGCCGGCTGCGCGGTGCCGGCCGTCGCGGCACCCGCCGGCGGGACGCCGGTAAGCGAGCGGGGGAACGCCCGGGCGTGCCGGGCGGCGATCTCGCCGTGGATGCCGGCCAGGCCGACGCCGCCGATCCGGCCCGGGGTGCCGGCAAAGTAGCGCTGCACCAGCCGGTCGTCCAGGCCGACCGCCTCGAAGACCTGCGCCCCGCAGTACGACGAGACCGTGGAGATGCCCATCTTGGACATGATCTTCAAGACGCCCTTGCCGAGCGCCTTGACGTAGTTGCGGATCGCCGTCTGCGGCGCCACGCCGGTGAGCGCGCCGGTGGCGATCAGGTCCTCCACCGACTCGAAGGCGAGGTACGGGTTGACCGCCGCCGCGCCGTAGCCGATCAGGACCGCGGCGTGGTGCACCTCCCGGCAGTCGCCGGACTCGACGATCAGCGCCGCCTGGGTGCGGGTCTGCTCGCGGACCAGGTGCTGGTGCACGGCGGCGGTGAGCAGCAGGGAGGGAATCGGCGCCAGGTCGACGGTGGAGTCCCGGTCCGACAGCACCAGAATCCGTACGCCGTCCTCGATCGCCTCGGAGACGTGCCGGCAGATCTCGGTCAGCCGGGCCCGGATGCCGGCGGCGCCGTCGCGCAGCCGGTAGAGCCCGGAGACCCGGACCGCCTTGAAGCCGGGCAGGTCGCCGTCCTCGTCGATCGAGAGGATCTTGGCCAGCTCGTCGTTGTCGATGATCGGGTACGGCAGCACGATCTGCCGGCAGCTCGCCGGGCCGGGATCGAGCAGGTTGGCCTCCGGCCCGATGGTCGACTGCAGGCTGGTGACCAGCTCCTCCCGGATCGCGTCCAGCG
The DNA here is from genome assembly GCF_029626155.1 of Solwaraspora sp. WMMD1047. Lineage (NCBI taxonomy): Bacteria > Bacillati > Actinomycetota > Actinomycetes > Micromonosporales > Micromonosporaceae > Solwaraspora > Solwaraspora sp. WMMD1047. The sequence goes on from NZ_JARUBL010000001.1 coordinate 4,959,412, forward strand.
GCGGGTTGGTGACCTGGGCGAAGAGCTGGTGGAAGTAGTCGTAGAGCAGCCGCGGCCGGGTGGACAGCGGCGAGATCGGGGTGTCGGTGCCCATCGACCCGATCGGCTCGGCGCCGGTGCGGGCCATCGGCGCCAGCAGGATCTTCAGCTCCTCCTCGGTGTAGCCGAAGGTCTGCTGGCGGCGCAGCACCGAGTCGTGGGTGTAGACCGTGTGCTCCCGGGCCGGCAGGTCGGCCAGGTCGATCAGCCCGGCGTGCAGCCAGTCGTCGTACGGCCGCTCGGCGGCCAACTCGGCCTTGATCTCGTCGTCGGAGACGATCCGGCCGGCCACCGTGTCGACCAGGAACATCCGACCCGGCTGCAGCCGGCCCTTGGCGACCACCGTGGCCGGGTCGAGGTCCAGCACGCCGGCCTCGCTGCCCAGCACCACCAACCCGTCGCTGGTCCGCCACCACCGGCCCGGCCGCAGGCCGTTGCGGTCGAGCACCGCGCCGACCAGCGAACCGTCGGTGAAGGCGACCGAGGCCGGCCCGTCCCACGGCTCCATCAGGCTGGCGTGGAACCGGTAGAAGGCCCGCTCCGCGGGCTCCATGTCCGAGTCGTTCTCCCACGCCTCCGGGATCATCATCAGCACCGCGTGCGGCAGGCTCCGGCCGGCCAGGTGCAGCAGCTCAAGCACCTCGTCGAAGTTCGCCGAGTCGGAGGCGCCCGGGGTGCAGACCGGGAAGAGCCGCTTGATGTTGCCCGGGATCGCCGGACTCGACAGCAGGGCCTCCCGCGCGTTCATCCAGTTCTTGTTGCCCCGGATCGTGTTGATCTCGCCGTTGTGGGCGATGAACCGGTACGGGTGCGCCAGCGGCCAGGACGGGAAGGTGTTCGTCGAGAAGCGGGAGTGCACCAGCGCGATGGCGCTCGTCACCCGCGGGTCGGTCAGGTCCGGGAAGTAGCTCGGCAACTGGTCCGGGGTGAGCATCCCCTTGTAGACCATGGTTCGCGCCGACAGCGACGGGAAGTACGCGGGCACCCCGCGTTCGGCGCTCTCCCGCTCGGCCTGCTTGCGGACGCAGAACGCCACCCGGTCCAGGTCGAGGCCGGTGAGCGGGGAGCCGGCCGGGCCGGCGGGCGAGTCGGTCAGCCGACGCGCGGCGATGAAGATCTGCTGGATCCGGGGGCGGGCGGCGAGCGCCGTCTCCCCCAGGTCGTCCGGGACCACCGGCACGTCCCGCCAGCCGAGCACCTCGGCGCCCTCGACCAGCGCGTACTTCTCGATGACCCGGCGGGCCTGCGCCTCGTCGGGCTCGTCGACCGGGAGGAAGACCAGGCCGGTGGCGTACTGCCCGGCGGGCGGCAGCGGGAAGTCGACCACCTCGCGCAGGAAGCCGTCCGGCACCTGCAGCATGATGCCGGCGCCGTCACCGGTGTTCGGCTCGGCGCCCCGGGCACCCCGGTGGTCGAGGCGGCACAGCGCCGACAGGCCCTTGCCCACCACGTCGTGGGACCGCCGGCCGTTGAGGTCCGCGACGAAGGCGACCCCGCAGGCGTCCCGCTCGAAGGCCGGGTCGTAGAGTCCCTGCGCGGTCGGCAGACCTGGCGCGGTCGGGTCACTCTGCGCGATCGGCAGACCCTGGGCGGTCGGAGAGAGGTTCGGCTCCTGACGGTACGGAAGAACCACCGGGCCTCCTGTCGTCACTCACGTTTCAGTCAATCGGTCGGGACGACGTCGGCCCTGCTGAGTCCTACGAGTCTACGTTAGGGCCGGCCCCGCTCGACCAGTGCGGATTGATCACACCCCACTCGGTGGGACGTGTACTCTCCCCCGGTGGCTCCCGTGCAACAGCAGCTCTTTGACCGGTTAGAACGCTTTTACGACGCCCTGCCCCGTGACATGTCCCACACGGAGGAGTTCGGCGGTCTTGTGCTATTTGTCCGGGACGGTGCCGGCTGGCCCTTCTACGCCCGCCCCCGGCCGGACGCCACCGAGCCGCCTTCTGCGGCCGACATTACCGCAGTCCGGCAACGTCAGCGCGACCTCGGTGTACCCGAGGCGTTCGAGTGGATGCACGAGCGGCACCCCGACCTGCTCGCCGTCGCCCGCTCCGCCGGCCTGGCGGTCCTGGAGGCGCCGCTGATGGTGCTGGACGTCGCGGAACTGGCGCCACCGGAGCGCTTCGCCGACGTACCGGTGCGGGTCCTGGACCCCGACGACCCGCGGTATCCCGCGGACCTCGCGGTCCGTCGCGCGCTGGCCACGGTCGGGTTCGGCACCCCCGGCACCGAACCCGGCGCGGCCGGCCCGGCCGAACGCGACGCCACCACCATCGAACTGGCGCCGGACGTCCTCGCCGAGGAGCGCGCCCGGGCGGTCGGCGGCCGGCAGGTCTCCGCGCTCGCCGAGCTGCCCGGCATCGGGGCGGTGGCCTGCGGCACCGCGATGCGGGTCGATGATGTCGCGGAAATCACCGGCGTGGCCACGCTGCCGAGCGTCCGCCGCCGGGGCGTCGGGGCGGCCCTCACCGCGGCCCTGACCCGCCGGATGCTCGACCTCGGCACCGACCTGGTCTTCCTCTCCGCCGGCAGCGAGGACATCGCGCGGGTCTACCTGCGGGTCGGCTTCCGCCGGCTGGGAACGGCCTGCATCGGCGAACCCGCCGCCGTGCCGGCCTGACCGCGCTGTCCAGGCTGACTCCGCTGTTCGGTCAGGGGACCGGCGCCAGGACTCCGTCGTGGTACGCCGAGCCGCCGTCGACCAGCACGTCCAGCGGCGCCTCCCAGCCGTACCGGTGGGCGGCCCGGAAGCCTTCCGGGTCGTCGGCGTTCAGCCGGGCGCGCAGGGCCCGCTCGGTGGCCGCGGTGTCCGGTCGCTCGCAGGCCGGCACCGGCGCGCCGATCTCGGCCCGGATCCGGGCGGCGGCACCGAGCAGCCTGGCTCCCCGAACCGGCTCGCCGCCGAGGCGGGCGACCTCGGCCAGCGCCTCCAGCACGCTCGCCATCCGCCACCGGTCGCCGACCTCGCGGTGTGCGGCCAGGCTCAGCGCCAGATGCCGACCGGCCCGGTCGGTCCGGCCGGCCCGCAGCTCGACCACGCCGCGCAGGTTGTGCGCCCAGCCGACCCCCTCCGGGAAGCCGAGCGCCGCGTACCGGTGCAGCGCGGCGTCGAGCAGGGACGAGGCCCGGTCGATGTCGCCCCGGTAGAGCGCCACCGCGCCGAGGTTCATCAGGGCCGACGCGACCGCCTCCGGATCGCCGAGCCGTTCACAGCGGTGCAGGCCGGACCGGAGCCGGGAATCGGCCCGGTCCAGGTCGCCGGAGATCCAGGCGGTGAAGCCGCGTAGTTGGACGGTCTGCGCCTCGCCCCACTCGTCGCCCTGCTCGGCGAAGATCGCCGCCGCGCTGGCCAGGTGTGCGCTCGACTTCGCGTAGTTGGCCCGTTCCCGCTCCGCCGAGCCGAGGATCAGCTCCACCCGCGCCTCGCCCCGGCGGTCCCCGGTCGCGCGGCAGGCGGCCCGGGCCGCCTCGGCGTGCTCCGCCGCCGCCGGGTAGTCACACCGCAGCATGGCCAGCATGGCCGCGCCGACGCCGGCCCGGGCGCGCAGCGGCGCGGGCGCGCCGGGGTGGCGGTGCAGCGCCTTGGCCAGCCAGTCGAGCCCTTCGCCGTAGCGGCCGTCCAACCGGTGGTACATCGCCAGGGCGGCGGCCAGCCGCAGGTCGCCGTACGGCTCGCCGGCCGCGCCGGCCTCCGCCAGCCAGGCCAGCGCGGAGCGCAGGTTCACCGCCTCCGCCCGCAGCCGACGCAGCCACGGCTGCTGCTCCGGGCCGCGCAGCCGGGCGTCCGCCCGCTCGGCCAGGGCAAGACAGTACGCCGCGAGCGCCTGTCGGGCCGCGAACTCCGCGCCGCTGTAGGTCAGCAGGTGCGCCGCGTGCCGCCGGATCGGCATCAACATCCGGAACCGGCGGTACCGGGACTCGTCGGCGGCCATCAGATCTGCAGCGGCAGGTCCGGGGCTGACCGGGGCGGGACCGGCCGGATCAGGGCCGGCCGGATCGGGACTCGCCGGATCAGGACCGGCCGCGGCGGTGGGTATGGGCTCGACAAGTGAGGCGTCCACCAGGGCCGCCAGGGCCGCCGGGCCGGCCGGGCCGCAGATCGCGGTGGCCGCCTCGGCCGGGAACCCGCCGCTCCAGACGGCGAGCCGTTCCAGCAGCGTGCGCGCCTCGGGGTCGAGCTGCTCGACACTGGAATCGATCGCCGCCGCGAGGGTCCGGTGCCGGTCCGGCGCGGTCGGGTCGGAGCTGCGCAGCAGCCGCTGGTCGGTGCCGAGCCGGGCCAGGATCTCCCGGACGTCCAGCATCGGGGTACGCGCGGCCGCCAGCTCGATCGCGAGCGGCAGCCCGTCCAGCTCCACGCAGAGCCGGGCCACCGCGTCCGCGCTCTCCTCCGGCACCGGCCGTCCCGAGCACGCCCGCGCCCGGTCGAGGAAGAGTCGACTGGCCGGATGGGCCGCGAGGCTCGCGATGGTGTGCCCCGACCCGGCCGGCGGTCCGGCCAGCGGCGGCACCGCCACGGTCAGTTCGGCCGACAGCCGGAGCGGGGTCCGGCTGGTCGCCAGCACCCGCAGCCCCGGGCAGCGGTCCAGCAGCCGGGTGGCCAGCTCCGCGCAGCCGGCCACGACGTGCTCGCAGTTGTCCAGTACCAGCAGGACGGTGGCGGTGGCGAGCCGGTCGATGAGCAGCCCGACGGCGTCGGTGTCGGCCGACGGAGCCGGCAGACCGAGCGCGGCGGCGACCGCCTCCGGCACCCGGACCGGACTCTCCACCACGCTGAGGTCGACGAATCGGCACTCCGGACGGCCGGCGGCCACCGCCAACGCGAGTCGGGTCTTGCCCGCTCCGCCCGGACCGACCAGGGTGACCAGCCGGTGCTCGGCGAGCCGTTCGGCGACGACGGTGCGCAACTCGTCCCGGCCGAGCAGCGGTGTCAGCGGATCGGGTGGCCGGGCCGCACCGGCCGGGCCGGCCGAGCCCGGCACCGCCGTCACCGGAGCGGCCACGGCACCGCCGGCCGGCTCCAGGGCGCCCGCAGCAGTCAGATCGGACCCGGTCGGAGCGCACCCGATCGGAACGAGCCCCGTGGAAGCAGACCCGGCCGGCCCGAGCCCGGTCGGAGCAGGTCCGGTCGGAGTGAGTCCGGTCAGGGCAGGTCCGGTCGGAGCGGGTCCGGTCAGGGCAGGTCCGGACGGAGCGAGTCCGGTCGGAGCGGGTCCGGTTGCCGTAGGCCCGGTTGGCGTGGACCGGGTCGGGGGCGGCCCGCCCGGCTGGTCGACGGGCGTGCCGGCGACAAGCCATTCCTGGCCGGGATCACCCAGCTCGGCCGCGGTGATCAGCTCGGCCAGCCGAGTGGCCGGCTCGACCCCGAGTTGTTCCTGGAACACCACACCGGCCCGCCGGCCGACATCGATCGCCGCGCGGCGGCCACGCCCGATGAAGGTGGCCACCAGCAGCAGTTCCCAGAGCCGGGCCCGCAGGGGATGCGCGGTGACGGCGGTCGCCAGCTCCTCCTCGGCGACGCCGGCCAGCCGGACCGCCTCCTCGCCGGCCGCGACGGTCGCCGCGTCGGCCACCGATCCGCCGGCGGCCAGCGCGGCGGCGGCGGCCAGTCGCAGCGCGGCGTCCCAGCGTTCCTCGGTCACCGCGACCCGCATCTGAGCGAGCCGGGCCGCCGCGGCCGCCGCCCAGCCGGTGGGCCGCAGCCGGTGCCCGGTGAGCGGTCCGCCGCCCATCGGCGCCCGCCAACAGGCCAGCGCCTCGGCGTAACAGGGCAGTGCCCCGCCCGGGTCGCCGGCCGCCGCCCGCCGCCGGGCGCGGTCGGCGAGCGCGCCGAACGAGCCGGCGTCGACCTCGTCGGCCGGGACGTCCAGCAGATAGCCGCCGGGTCGGACCCGCAGCGCGTCGGGACGCCCGGCATCGGCCAGGGCGACGGCCAACACCTCAGCGGCCCGGCCCAGACCGACCGGCGCGCCAGCGTCGGCCGGCGCGGTGAACGGCTGGTCGGGGTGGAGCGCGTCGAGCAGTTCGGCGACCGTCACCGGCTCACCGGGACGCAGGGCGAGGAGACCGAGCAACGGTCGGGCCGCGCCGGGCAACACCACCGGGCCGTTCGGACCGGTCAGCTCGACCGGGCCGAGCAGCCGCACCTGGAAGCGGGACCGGCCGTCCTCGGTCGTTCCCGTCCCCCGCCGTTCGGGCACACTGCGCCGCACCTGGAGCCTCGCCTTCACTCCCCACCAGTCTGCGACCGAGCCGACCGGACGGTCATCACCCGTCGGTGCCGGTTACGCTGCGAAGTGGGCGATGCCCGCTGCGCCGCTCGGCGGCGGCGGGTCACCGCGGGGCCGGCCGGCACCGGCCGCCGGGACGTCTACTCAGGACCGGATCCGGGTCCGGGTGACGGGCCGGTCAGCTGGGCGGTCGCCACTGCGCCGCGGCCGACGCGGCACTGCCCATCAACCGGGGGGTGATGGTGCCGAGGGCCGCATCCCGGGCGCGCAACGCGAGCCGTCCTCGGGTCTGCAGAACGGCCGCCATCCGCCGGGTCTGTCGCACCACGGTCGCCGCGCGCGGCCGGCGCAGCCGACTGTACGACTCGACAGCGGCCCGGGTCTGGTCGCCGGGGATCGCCTCCCGCAACACCGAGCGCAGGGTGGCCGCGTCCTCGAACGCCAGGCAGGCGCCCTGACCCAGGTGGTGCGGCATCGCGTGGGCCGAGTCGCCGAGCAGCACCACGCCACCCGGACCGGCCGGGAAGCCGTAGCAGCGGGGCAGCGGGCGCAGCTCGCGTACCTCCTGCTGTAGCAGGTCGTCGGGCTCGGTGGCGGCGAGCAGGTCGCCGATCGGCGCCGGCCAGTTGGCGTACCAGCGGCGCAGCAGCGCCAGCTGGGTCACCGGCGGCTCGGGCCGGGACGCGCCGGCCGCGGTGGCCACCCAGTAGATGCCGCCCCGGGTGGACCCGCCCGACGAGCCGCGTTCGCCGAGCGAGGCCGCGACGAACCGGTAGCCGGCGCCGAGGATCTCCTCCCCGATCGGCCGGTCGGCGGGCAACCGGGGGGCGCGGTACCAGGGGATCACCGCCCGCCAGGCGGCGCACCCCGAGCTGACCACGCTGGACTCCGGGGCGAGCCGGCGGCGGATCGTGCTGTCGATGCCGTCGGCCGCCACCACCACGTCCGCCTCGAACGTGGTGCGGCCGTCGCCGACCGCGGGTCGGTCGGCGTCCACGGCGCGCACCGTCCGCACCGAGATCCCGGTACGGATCTCCACCCGGTCGCCGAGCCCGGCGATCAGGGCGTCGTGCAGGTCCTCCTGGTGCACCACGACCGGTGCCCGCTCCCCGAGCAGGGCCCGCGGCTGGACCAGCCAGTGCCCGTCCGGCCGGCGGATGCCGATGTCGGGCAGCGGGGTGGCGATGGCGTCGAGCCCGTCGCCGAGCCCGAGCGCGCGCAGAGCCCGGATCCCGTTCGGCCAGAGCACCAGGGCGGTCCGTTCGGCCCGGACCCGGGCTTCCCGTTCGAGCAGGGTGACCTGCCAGCCGGACCGGGCCAGCGCGCCCGCCGCGGCCAGCCCGCCGACTCCTCCGCCCACCACCACGGCCGTACGCATCGGTCCGGCTCCTTCGCTCGACGTTCTCGGTCAGCGTTCTCCGGCCCGGCGATCCCCGTCCGGTCCGGTCGGCTCGTCGGGCTCCCCCGCCGCGGACGGCTGGTCGGCCCGGGCCGGCGCGGCGTCGGCGTCGGCGTCACCCGCAGCCGCCGGCTCCGTGGCGGCACCGGGCGCGGCGGGCTCGGTCGCGTCAGCCACGCTGGCGGGCTCGGTCGCGTCAGCCGCGCTGGCGGGCTCGGTCGCGTCGTCGGTCGCCGGATCGGCCGGGAGCTGCCCGGTGCGCTGGTAGGCGTGGAACTGCTCCTCGGTGACGACCCGGTAGCCGGCCGGCTGCCCGTCGGCGCGGGGGGCCGGCCGTTCGGAGAGCCGGACCTGGGAGACGCCGCCGGCCGGTTCGGTGGCCTCCGCGGCGTCCGCGCCGGCGCGGTCGGCCGCCGGCCGGTCCGCCTCGGCGCCGGTGCCGGCGTCGACCGGCCGGCCGAGACCGGTCCCGTCGGCGTCCAGCGGGATCAGGTACTCCTGCGGCCCCCGGACCCGGAGGAAGTAGATCAACGCGCCGGCGAAGACCAGGACGGACGTCCAGACGTTGAGCCGGACCCCACCGATCAGGTTCGCCGGGTCGGTGCGCATCAGTTCGATCCAGAACCGGCCGACGGTGTAGCCCATCACGTAGAGCGCGAACGCCCGGCCCCGGCCGAGCTTGAACCGCCGGTCGACCAGGTACACCAGCGCGGCCACCCCGACGTTCCAGAGCACCTCGTAGAGGAAGGTCGGGTGGTAGAGGCCGGGCTCCAGGATCGGGTTGCCGTTCTCGTCGCGCAGCGCGTGCCCGGGGTTGCTGGAGTCCATCCGGTGGATCTCCAGGCCCCAGGGCAGGGTGGTCGGTCCGCCGTACAGCTCGTTGTTGAACCAGTTGCCGAACCGGCCGATCGCCTGGGCCAGCGGCAGCCCGGGGGCGAGCGCGTCGGCCACCACGGCGAACGGGATGCCGAGTTGCCGGGCGGCCCACCAGGCGCCGACCGCGCCGCCGGCCACCGCGCCCCAGATGCCGAGGCCGCCCTGCCAGATGTAGAGGGCCTCGATGGGGTTGCCGTCCGCGCCGAAGTACGCCCCGGGCGAGGTGATCACGTGGTAGATCCGGGCGCCGATAATGCCGGCCGGCACCGCCCAGACGGCGATGTCCAGCACCGCCCAGGGGGCGACGCCGCGCTGCCGCAGCCGCGCCTCGGTGACCGCGCAGGCGGCCACGATGCCCAGCACGATGCAGAGCGCGTAGGCCCGGATCGGCAGCGGTCCGAGTTCCCAGATCGCGGTGGTCGGGCTGGGCAGGGCCGCCAGTGGAGGAAGCGAGGCGAGGGTCACGGGTGCACACGCTACCGTCGCACCCGGTGCCCGCGGCACCCCGGTACGGCCGGCAATGCGCCGGTACCGCAAGCGCGCCGTCAGACGGTCACGCCGCTCCGGACGCCCTCGGCCAGCTCGGCGCTCAACCGGCGCAGCGCGGTCAGTCCGCTGGCCTGATCTTCGGCGTCCAGCAGGCAGCGGATCAGGGCGCTGCCGACGATCACTCCGTCGGCGTAGGAGCCGACCTCGGCGGCCTGCGGGCCGGTGCCGACCCCGAGGCCGACCCCGACCGGTAGCCGCTCGCGGTCCGGTCCGGCGGCGGCGAGGGCGGCCCGGACCCGGCCGACCAGGGTCGGCGCGGCGGCCGAGGTCTGTTGCCGGGCGCCGGTGACGCCCATCAGCGCGGTGGCGTAGACGAAGCCCCGGCAGTGCGCGAGGGTCATCGCCAGCCGGGCGTCGGTGGACGACGGTGAGACCAGGAAGGTGCGGTCCAGGCCGTGCTCGTCGGAGGCGGCCAGCCACTCGGCGGCCTCCTCCGGGATCAGGTCCGGGGTGATCAGCCCGGTGCCGCCGGCCGAGGCGAGGTCGCGGGCGAACGCGGCCACCCCGTACTGCTCGATCGGGTTCCAGTAGGTCATCGTGACCACCGGTACGCCGGTGGCCGCCACCGTCTCGACGATCCGCAGGCCGTCGGCGGTGCGGACGCCGCCGGCCAGCGCGATGTCGCTGGCCTTCTGGATCACCGGGCCGTCCATCACCGGATCGGAGTACGGCAGCTCCATCTCGATCACGTCGACCCCGGCCTCGGCCATCGCGATCATCGCGGCGATGCTGCCGTCGACGGTCGGGAAGCCGGCCGGCATGCAGCCGATCAGCGCGGCGCGCCCCTCGGCCCGCGCCTTCTCGAACGCCACCGAGATGCTCACTGCGCCTTCTCCTCGTCCAGCACGCCGAAGTACCGGCCGGCGGTGTGTACGTCCTTGTCGCCCCGGCCGGAGAGGTTCACCAGCACGGTGGGCTCCCGGCCCAGCTCGGCGGTGAGCGCCGGCACGGTCTTGAGCACGCCGGCCAGGGCGTGCGCGCTCTCGATCGCCGGGATGATCCCCTCGGTGCGGCAGAGCAGCTGGAACGCCGCCATCGCCTCGGCGTCGGTGACCGGGGCGTAGCTGGCCCGGCCGATGTCGCTGAGCCAGGCGTGTTCGGGGCCGACCGCCGGGTAGTCCAGCCCGGCCGAGATCGAGTGCGACTCCAGGGTCTGCCCGTCGGCGTTCTGCAGCACGTAGGTGCGGGCGCCGTGCAGCACGCCGGCCGACCCGCCGGAGACGCTGGCCGCGTGCTTACCGGTGTCGACGCCCTCGCCGCCGGCCTCGAAGCCCCAGAGCCGGACCGCCGGGTCGTCGACGAAGGCGTGGAAGATGCCGATCGCGTTGGATCCGCCGCCGACGCAGGCGGCCACCGCGTCCGGCAGCGTTCCGGTCAGGTCCAGGCACTGCTGGCGGGCCTCCACGCCGATCCCCCGGACGAAGTCGCGGACCATCGCCGGGAACGGGTGCGGGCCGGCCGCCGAGCCGATCAGGTAATGGGTGCGGTCGACGTTGGCGACCCAGTCGCGCATCGCCTCGTTCATCGCGTCCTTGAGGGTGCGCGAGCCGGTGGTCACCGGCACCACGGTGGCGCCGAGCATCCGCATCCGGGCGACGTTCACCGCCTGCCGCTCGGTGTCCACCTCGCCCATGTAGACCACGCACTCCAGGTCGAGGTAGGCCGCGGCGGTGGCGCTGGCCACCCCGTGCTGGCCGGCCCCGGTCTCGGCGATCACCCTCGGCTTGCCCATCCGCTTGGTCAGCAGCGCCTGACCGAGCGCGTTGCGGACCTTGTGCGCGCCGGTGTGGTTGAGGTCCTCCCGCTTGAGCAGGACCCGGGCGCCGACCTCCGCCGACAGCCGCCGGGCCGAGTAGAGCAGCGACGGTACGCCGGCGTAGTCGCGCAGCATGGCGGTGAACTCGGCCTGGAAGCCCTCGTCGGTCATCGCGTGCCGGTAGGCGGCGTCCAACTCGTCGAGGGCGGCGATCAGCGCCTCCGGGACGAACCGCCCGCCGTAGCGGCCGAAGTGGCCGGCGGCGTCGGGCAGCTGGCCGGCTTCGGCGGCCAGGGCGTCGGTGCTCATCGGGTGGTCCTCTCACGGGTGGCCGGACGGCCGGCCGGCGGTCTCACCGCACCGGCCGGGGCGTGGCCGGGTGGTTGCCGGCGTTCACCAGTTCGGCGACCGCCTCGCGGGGGCTCTTCTGGGTGACCAGCCCTTCGCCGACCAGCACCGCGTCGGCGCCGGCCGAGGCGTACCGGATCAGGTCGTGCGGTCCGCGGACGCCGGATTCGGCGATCTTGACGACCCCGTTGGGCAGGCCGGGCGCGATCCGCTCGAACACCGACCGGTCCACCTCCAGGGTGCGCAGGTCGCGGGCGTTCACCCCGATCACCCGGGCGCCCGCCTCCAGGGCCCGGTCGGCCTCCTCCTCGGTGTGCACCTCGACCAGGGCGGTCATGCCGAGCGACTCGATCCGCTCCAGGAGACCGACCAGGGCGTTCTGCTCCAGCGCCGCGACGATCAGCAGGACCAGGTCGGCGCCGTGCGCGCGCGCCTCGTGCACCTGGTAGCTGGAGACGACGAAGTCCTTGCGCAGTACCGGCACGCCGACGGCGGCCCGCACCGCGGCGAGGTCGTCGAGCGAGCCGCCGAACCAGCGGCCCTCGGTGAGCACGCTGATGCAGCGGGCGCCGCCGGCCGCGTACTCGCCGGCCAGTTCGGCGGGATCGGCGATCTCGGCGAGCTGTCCCTTGGACGGCGAGGAGCGCTTCACCTCCGCGATCACCGCGACGCCGGGACGGCGCAGCGCGGCGAACGCGTCCAGCGGTGGCGGTGCCTCGGCGGCCAGCTGCCGGATCTGCTCCAGCGGAACCTGCTCCTGCCGTCGCGCCACGTCCTCTTGGACGCCGGCCAGGATCTCGTCGAGCACGCTCCCGGACGCCGCCGACGCGGCACCGTCCCCTTCGGCGTGCCCATGCTCAGCAGTCACCAACGGACTCCCCTCTCCGGGCGTCATGGGCCGATGCTAGGTGTCCACCGGCGCCGGGCGGTGCCGGGGGTATGGCGCGCCTCACGAGGTGGACTCGGGCATAATGACCGCCCTCCGGTGATCGAATTGGCACGCCGCGCCCCAATATCCATCGACGATCACGGCCCTATGACACCACAGCCGTGGCCGCCGTGCAGCTAACAGTTGACGGCGGGGTCACCGCCGCGAAACACCGCCCGCGCACCCTCGGGGTGGGGCAAACTGGTCGCGGGACCGCCGCTGACGCAGGATCGCTTCTCCCCCTGGAGACGACCATGAACGCCGCTACCGAGCCGGGCACCGCCCGTGATCTGCGCAGCATCCCGCGCGTCCTGCTCTCCATCGCCGCCGGGGTGGCGCACGCCGTCGAACGGGCGCTCGTCGGCGACGCCCGGGTCCGCACCGCGCAGGGCAACGCCTGGGAGGCGGTCTGCGCCGACCGGGCCCGCGCCCACCAGCGCGAGGAGGTACGCCGGTTGGTGGCACTGCTGGCCGCCGGTCAGCCGGTGGGGTCCTCGCCCCGGTCCAGCGCGTCCCAGACCTCGGTGGTGCGCCGGCCGGTGACCCGCGCCGAGCCGGCGTTGTCGGCCGCGTCGGTCGGCCGGCCGGCGGTCCGGTCCGCCCGGTCCGCGCGCTCGGGCCGGCGGCGACCGGAGCGCCGCTCGTAGCGGGCGCCCATCGTCGGCCACCGGTGCCCGTGCGCGGCGGTGACCGCGCCGGCGGCGGCGGTCAGGCCGGCGCCCAGCAGCGCGGCCAGCGGCCAGAGCGGGCCGATGCCACCCCGGTCGGTGTCGCCCAGCCCGGTGACCGCGCCGACCGCCATCCCCACCCCCGCCGCGACCAGCAGCAGGCCGATCAGCCGCCGGGCGGTGGCCCGGGTGGCGAGCACGGCGCCGGCCCCGGCCAGCCCGACCAGCGCCAGCGCCGGTAGCCACGGCAGCAGGTCGCCGCCGGTGCGGTCGGTACGCACGGCGGGCAGCGGCGTCGGCCGCAGGGTGACCTCCACCGCCCAGGTCCGGGTGGCGGCGAAGAGCGCCAGGCCCGCCCCCACCAGACAGACCCCGACCGCGTACGCCAGCAGGCGGCGCCCGCCGCGGCCCGGCTCGTCCGGTCCGCCGGCATCCCCGGGTCCGACCGGGTCGGCCGGGCCGCCGACCGCTGCCGGAACGCCGGTGGCCGCCGGTTGCGGCGGTGGGCCCGGCGCCCCCCGGTCCACCGGGCCCGGTGGGTCGGGCTGGCTCATCGTGCCGGTCGGATGGTTTCGGCGGCCGCGATCGCGGCCAGCACGGCGGCGGCCTTGCTGCGGGTCTCCCGGTCCTCGGCGGCCGGGTCGGAGTCGGCGACGATGCCGGCGCCGGCCTGCACGTAGGCCCGGCCGTCGCGGATCAGCGCGGTCCGGATGGCGATCGCCATGTCCAGGTCGCCGCCGAAGCCGAAGTAGCCGACCGTGCCGCCGTACAGGCCGCGCCGGGTCAGCTCCAGCTCCTCGATGATCTCCATGGCCCGCACCTTGGGGGCGCCGGAGAGGGTGCCGGCCGGGAAGGTCGCCGCCAGCGCGTCGAACGCCGTCTGCTCGGGCCGCAGGGTGCCCACCACGGTCGAGACGATGTGCATGACGTGGCTGTACCGCTCGATGGTGGCGAACTCGGGCACCTCCACGCTGCCCGGCCGGCAGACCCGACCCAGGTCGTTGCGGCCCAGGTCGACCAGCATCACGTGCTCGGCGCGTTCCTTCGGGTCGGCGAGCAGCTCGGCGGCGAGCCGGGCGTCCTGCTCCGGGGTGGCGCCGCGCGGCCGGGTGCCGGCGATCGGGTGCAGCATGGCCCGCCGGTCGCCGTCGGCGCCGGCGGTGACCTTGAGGTGCGCCTCCGGGGACGAGCCGACGATGTCGAACCCGTCGAACCGCAGCAGGTACATGTACGGGCTCGGGTTGGTGGCCCGCAGCACCCGGTAGACGTCGAGCGGGTCGGCCCGGGTGGCCCGCTCGAACCGCTGGGCGAGCACGATCTGGAAGCACTCGCCGGCCCGGATCGCCTCCTTCGCCTCGTCCACCGCCTTCGGGTAGCCGCCCTCGGGGGTCCGGCTGGTCACCTCGCCCGGCGCCGCGACCCCGACCGTGGAGATCATCGGCGGGTTGGGGCGGGACAGCGCGCTGGTCATCGCGTCCAGCCGCCCGACCGCGTGGTGGTACGCCGCGGCCACCGCCGCCGCCCGGTCGCCGCCGTCACCCGCGCTGGACCCGCCCGCGCTGGACCCGGCCGCGCGCGACTCGGCCGCGCCGGGCTCGGCCGCGCCGGGCTCGGCCGCGCCGGGCTCGGCCGCGCCGGGCTCGGCCGCGCCGGCCGGTTCGGGTATGGCCGGCAGGACGGCGTTGGCGACCAGGATCGCCGTACCCTCGAAGTGGTCCAGCACCACCAGGTCGGTGGCGAGCATCAGCCCCAGCTCGGGCAGCCGCAGGTCGTCCTCGGTGAGCGAGGGCAGCCGCTCCAGCCGGCGAACGAAGTCGTACCCGAGGTAGCCGACCATCCCGCCGGTCAGCGGTGGCAGGCCCGGGTCGACCGGTCCGGCCGGCCCGGTCAGGGCCGCCACGGTCTCCCGGAGCACCGCCACCGGGTCCCCGCCGGTCGGCAGGCCGGGCGGCGGGGTGCCGAGCCACTGGGCGCGGCCGTCCCGCTCGGTCAGGGTGGCGGCGCTGCGGACGCCGATGAAGGAGTAGCGGGACCAGGCGGTGCCGCCGGAGCCGGCGCCCTGCTCGGCCGATTCCAGCAGGAAGGTGCCGGGCCCACCGGCCAGCTTCCGGTACACGCCGACCGGTGTCTCGCCGTCGGCGAGCAGCCGGCGGATGACCGGCACCACCCGCCGGTCCCGGGCCAGCTCGTGGAAGGTCGACTCGTCGGGGCTGACCGCGCCGGTGGTCACGCCGACTCCCGGGCGTCGCCGTCGGCCGGAACGGGCGAGCTGACCGGCAGCTCGTCGGAGAAGCAGGTCCGGCGGCCGGTGTGGCAGGCCGCGCCGACCTGGTCCACGCTGACCAGCACCGTGTCGCCGTCGCAGTCCAGCGCCACCGCGCGGACGTACTGGTGGTGGCCGGAGGTGGCGCCCTTCACCCAGTACTCCCGGCGGCTGCGGGACCAGTAGGTGGCCCGGCCGGTGGTGAGGGTGCGGTGCAGCGCCTCGTCGTCCATCCAGGCCAGCATCAGCACCTCCCCCGAGTCGTGCTGCCGGACCACGGCGGCCACCAGACCGTCGGCGGTGCGGCGCAGCCGGCGGGCGATCGCCGGATCGAGCGCGGAGGGTCGCGCCGGGCCGGGCGCGGGCGGGCTGCTGGCGGCGGGCGGGGCGGCCACGGGTCGGTCGGAGACTGGCACGGGCCAATTGTTGCGTACCGGCTCAGTGGCCGGCGGGCGGCGTCTCCGCCTCCATCTGGCGATAGAGGTCGATCTTGTAGTTGAGTACCTTCAGGTCGTCCTCCAGCTCCGCCATCCGGGCCAGCACCCGGTCCCGGTGCGCCTCGAACAGCTCCCGGCGGGCTCCCAGGGTGTGGTCGCCCTGGCGGGCCAGGTCGGTGTAGCGGCGCATGTCGCGGACCGGCATCCCGGTCCGGCGCAGCCTGGTCAGCAGGTGCAGCCAGTCCAGATCCTGCGGGCGGTAGCGGCGCCGACCGGCCGAGTCCCGGCCGACCGGGGCGACCAGGCCCTCCTGCTCGTACCAGCGCAGGGTGTAGGCGGTGAGGCCGACCCGCTCGGCGGCGGCGCCGACCGACAGGGTCGAGTCGTCGACCACCGGGAGCTGTCCGGTGTCGGTTCGCAGTGAGGACTCCACCCGTTCAGGGTTCCAGGCCGAGCCGGCCCGGAGTCAAGTTCATTACCGTCGGTTGCCCGCGTCGGAGTATTTCATCTACCGTTGAGTTCATTGCTCGATGAATTCCGGAGGATCATTCATGGAGACCGCCATCGAGGTTCGCGACCTCGAGATACGACGCGGCAAGCGGCCGGTCCTGCACGGCCTGAGCTGTCGGATCCCGCGTGGCAGCGTCACCGGGCTGCTCGGCCCGAGCGGCAGCGGGAAGACCACTCTGATGCGGGCCGTGGTCGGCGTCCAGATCGTCGCCGGCGGCACGATCACCGTGCTGGGTGAACCGGCCGGCGCACCCCGCCTGCGCCACCGGATCGGCTACCTCACCCAGGCGCCGAGCGTCTACGCCGACCTGACGGTGCGGGAGAACGCCCGCTACTTCGCCGCCCTGCACGGCGTGCCGGCCGCCGACGCGGACCGGGCCGTCGCCGACGTCGGCCTGGCCGGAGCGGCCGGCCAGCTCGTCGGCACCCTCTCCGGCGGCCAACGCAGCCGCGCCTCGCTGGCCTGCGCCCTCGTCGGCGGACCCGAACTGCTGGTGCTCGACGAACCCACGGTCGGCCAGGACCCGGTGCTGCGGGCCGACCTGTGGGCCCGGTTCCACGCGCTGGCCGCGGCCGGCACCACCCTGCTGGTCTCCAGCCACGTGATGGACGAGGCGGCCCGCTGCGACCGGCTGCTGCTCATCCGCCAGGGGCGGCTGATCGCCGAGGACACCCCGGCGGCGGTCCGCGCCGCGGCCGGCACCGACGACCTCGACGAGGCGTTCCTCCGCCTGATCGAGGCGAGCACCAGGGCGGCCGAGTCCGACTCCGGCCGGGCGGTGACCCGATGAACCCTCGCATCCTTGCTGCCACCGTCGGGCGCATCCTGCGCCAACTGCGCCACGACCGGCGTACGGTCGCACTGCTGCTCGTGGTGCCGGCGCTGCTGCTCACGGTGGTCTACTTCATGTACGCCGACCAGCCGTCGGTGCCCGGCCAGCCGACCACCTTCGACCGGGTCGCCCTGGTCATGCTGGGCATCTTCCCCTTCGTGATCATGTTCCTGGTGACCAGCATCGCGATGCTGCGCGAGCGCACCTCGGGCACGCTGGAGCGGTTGCTCACCACCCCGCTCGGCCGGCTCGACCTGCTGTTCGGCTACGGCATCGCGTTCGGGCTCGCGGCGGCCGTGCAGGCGAGCGTCGCGGCCGGCTTCGCCTACTGGGTGTTCGACCTGGACACGGCCGGCAGCAGCGGGCTGGTCATCCTGATCGCCGTGCTCAACGCCGTCCTCGGGGTGGCCCTGGGGCTGTTCTGCAGCGCCTTCGCCCGCACCGAGTTCCAGGCCGTACAGTTCATGCCGGTCGTGGTGATCCCGCAGATCCTGCTCTGCGGCCTGTTCGTCGCGCGGGACCAGATGGCCGGCTGGCTGCAGGCGGTCAGCGACGTCCTGCCGCTGTCGTACGCGGTCGAGGCGCTCCAGGAGGTCGGCGCGCACGCCGAGCCGACCGGCACCATGTGGCGGGACCTCGCGGTGGTCGGCGGTGCCGTGCTGGTGGCGCTGGTGCTCGCGGCGGCCACCCTGCGGCGGCGGACCGGCTGACCGCGTACCGGATCGGCGCGCCGGCGCGGCGCGGTGGGTGAGTGAGGGACGGCGATGGCACGACGGACCGGTCGACGGCCCGGCAACCCGGACACCCGGGAGGCGATCCTCGCCGCCGCCGGGTCGGCGTTCGCCGAACGCGGGTTCGACCGCGCCTCGATCCGCGCCATCGCCACCGACGCCGGGGTCGATCCGGCGCTGGTGCACCACTACTTCGGCACCAAGGACCAGCTCTTCCTGGCCACCATCCGCTCCCCGGTCGACCCGCGCGCCCTGCTGCCGGAGGTGCTGGCGGGCGGGGTCGACGGGCTCGGCGAGCGGCTGGCGCGGCTCTTCCTGCGGGTCTGGGACTCGCCCGCCGGCGCGGGCGGAGTGGCCCTGCTGCGGTCGGCGGTGGGCAGCGAGTGGGGCAGCCGGCTGCTCCGCGAGTTCCTGGTGACGCAGGTGTTGCGCCGGGTGCTGGCCCAGGTGGACCTCGATCCCCGGGAGGCGCCGCTGCGCACCTCCCTGGTCGCCTCACAACTGCTGGGGCTGGCCACGATGCGCTACATCGTCAAGCTGGAGCCGCTGGCGTCGGCGCCGGCCGAGGCGGTGGCCGCCGCGGTCGGCCCCACCCTGCAGCGCTATCTCACCGGCGACCTGGCCGACGCCGCCGACCTGCTGACGACGCCGGCGCCGCCGACCGCCACCGGGCCGGGCGGCGCCGGCGCGGCGCCGCCGGCTGACCGGTGACATCCGGCGGCTGACCGGTGCCGCCTGCGGCTGACTGACCGGTCAGGCCCGGTCCCCCCGGGCGGCGGGGTTGGGGTGGGCGATCGGCTCCGCGTGCGTCTCGTGGCCGGGGTGTTCGCGGCCGCGCCGGCAGATCACCGGGTGCAGGAGCCGGACCAGGTCGGCGTGGCCGCACAGTGGGCGGGGGAACGCCAGCCTGGCCCACCGGGGCGCGGTGTACGCGCCGAGCGCCACCAGTAGCCCGTAGCGGTCCATCCGCACCACCCTCGGCTCCGGGGAGCCGGCGGGGACCCGCTCGGCGCTGGCGCCGAGCTGGCGGCGGATGAAGTCGGCGATCTCCGGCGCGTGGTGGTCGGCGAGGTCGGCGAGCAGGTCCCGCTCGATGCGGTGCAGCGGATCCGGCTCGGCCTCGGCGTACTCCTTGGGGTCGATGTCGATCATCGCGCCGGCGCGTTCCAGCCGGACCTCGGCGGCGTCGAACCGGTAGATCGTCAGCCGGGTGCCGACGTCGAGCAGGTCACCGGTCGGGTCGACGTCGGCGAAGTCCAGCGCGGCCCGGCGGGCGTCGGGTCCGGTCAGCGGCGCGGCCCAGCCGGAGATCCAGACCCGGCCCAGCGACGGCGCGCCGGCCGCCGGCGGCAGGTCCTGGACGTCGAGCACCACGGCGGCGTCGTCCGCGCCGGTCACCGGCAGCAGCGCCAGGGCTAGATCGTCCACTATCGACACGAGCAGCAGCACCCGGCCCTGCCGGTCGACGGCGTGGCGGACCTGGTGGGCGCCGGGACGGTAGGCGACCTGCACCCGCCCGGCCAGGTGGCCGGTGGCCAGGGTTCGGGCGACCTCGGCGGGACTGGGCTGCATGACACGGACCTCCGACACGGGTTAGGCTCGCCTTAGTAAGGTGAGGCTAACCTACAGAACCGGAGACGTCCACGTGAACAAGCCGCGACCCAAGGCGAAGTTGTCCCGTGCCCTGGGCATCCCGCTCACCCGCAAGTGCGTCAGGTACTTCGAGCGGCGCCCGTTCCCACCCGGGGTCCACGGCCGGCAGCGCCGCCGCACCTCCGACTACCAGGTCCGGCTCCTGGAGAAGCAGCGGCTCCGGCACCAGTACAACATCAGCGAAACCCAGCTCCGGCGCGCTTTCGACGACGCCGTGCAGGGCCCGGGCAAGACCGGCGACAGCCTGGTCAGCCTCCTCGAACGGCGACTCGACGCGGTGGTCCACCGGGCCGGCCTGGCCCGCACCATCTACCAGGCCCGCCAACTCGTCGCGCACGGACACTTCACCGTGGACGGAACGAAGGTGGACCGGCCGTCGTACCGGCTGCGGCCCGGCCAGGTGGTCGCGGTCCGGGAGCGCAGTCGCAGCAAGCCGCCGTTCCAGCTCGCGGCGGCCGGCGCGCACGCCCCCGAGGGACCCGGCGCCGCGTACCTGTCGGTGAGCCTCGCCGACCTGCGCGCCACCCTGGTCCGCGAACCGGCCCGGCGCGAGGTCCCGGTGATCTGCGACGAACAGCTCGTCGTCGAGTACTACTCACGCTGAGGCGTAACCCGGCCCGGTCGGGGTAGGCAGCGGGGTCCATCGACGGTAGATACGAGGAGACTCCCATGCCGTACATCACCGTCGGCGCGGAGAACTACGCGCCGATCGACCTGTACTACGAGGACCACGGCTCCGGGCAGCCGGTGGTGCTCATCCACGGGTTCCCCTACGGAGGTTCGTCCTGGGAGAAGCAGGTGGGTCCGCTGCTCGACGCCGGCTACCGGACCATCACCTACGACCGGCGCGGCTTCGGCAATTCCAGCCAACCCGCCATGGGCTACGACTACGACACCTTCGCGGCCGATCTGAACACCATCATGACCGACCTGGACCTACGGGACGCCATCCTCGTCGGGCACTCGATGGGGACCGGTGAGGTGACCCGCTACCTCGGCGCCTACGGCTCCGAACGGGTCAGCAGCGCGGTGCTGATCAGCCCGCTGGCGCCGTTCCTGCTGAAGACGCCGGACAACCCGGACGGGGTGGATCAGAGCCTGTTCGACGGGTTCAAGCGGGACATCGTGGCGGACCGGTTCAAGTACCTGACCAGCTTCGTCACCTCGTTCTTCAGTTTCGAGGAGAACCGCGGCAAGCGGGTCAGCGACGAGGCGTTCCGGGCGCACTGGAACATCGGTGCCCGGGCGTCGGCGATCGGCACCCTGCACAGCGTCGACGCGTGGCTCACCGACTTCCGGCCGGACCTGCCCCGCATCGACGTTCCGGTGCTGATCATCCAGGGCGACAAGGACGCCGTGCTGCCGTACCCGGTGACCGGGCAGCGACTGCACTCGATGCTGCCCGGCAGCAAGCTGGTGACCCTGCAGGGGGCGCCGCACGGCATCCCGTGGACGCACGGCGACGAGATCAACCGGGCGATGATGGAGTTCGTCGCCCGGGCACCGGCCATGTCGGCCCGCTGACGCCGACCGACCAGCCGGGTGGCGGCCACCATCTGGTGGCGCCACCCGGCACCGCGTCCGCCCAGCCGGGCCGGTCGCTGGCGCGTCTGGTACAGCCGGGCCGCCCGCTAGCGCGTTTGTTCCAGCCAGGACGCGAAGAGCTGGCCGTAGATCGAGTCCGGGTCGCGGACCAGGTCGTCGTGGGGGCCACGCTGGACGATCCGGCCCCGGTCGACCACGATCACCTCGTCCGCGGACTGGGCGGTGGAGAGCCGGTGCGCGATGGCGACCGTGGTCCGCCCCCGGGTCACCGCGTCCAGGGTGCGCTGCAACCGGACCTCGGTCGCCGGGTCCACCGCGCTCGTCGCCTCGTCCAGCACCAGCAGGTCCGGGTCGGCGACGTACGCCCGGGCCAGCGCGACCAGCTGGCGCTCCCCGACGCTCAGCGCCTCGCCGCGCTCACCGACCGGGGTGGCCAGCCCGGCCGGCAGGCCGTCCACCCAGTCCGCCAGGCCCAGCTCGGTGAAGGCCAGCGCCAGCTCCTCGTCGCTGAGGCCGGGCCGGCCGAACCGGACGTTGTCGGCCACCGTCGCGTCGAACAGGAAGCCGTCCTGCGGCACCATCACCACCCGGGACCGCAGCGAGGCGAACCGCACCCGGTCCAGCGGTACGCCGGAGAGCAGCACCTGCCCGGCGGTGGGGTCCATCAGCCGGGTGAGCAGCTTGGCGAAGGTGGTCTTGCCGCTGCCGGTCTCGCCGACCACCGCCACCCGGCTCTTGGCGGCGATGTCGACGGTGACGTCGGAGAGCACCGGCGGGCCACCCGGATAGGCGAAGTTCACCCCGACGAAGCGGACGTCGAGCGGGCCGGCCGGCAGCGGCACCCCCTCGGTACCCGGGTCGGCGACGTCCGGCTCCACATCGAGCACGTCCAGCACCCGACGCCAGCCGGCGATCGCGTTCTGCGCCTCGTTGAGCACCTCGGTGGCGATCTGGATCGGCTGGATGAAGAGGGTGACCAGCAGCAGGAACGCGGTCAGCTCGCCGATGCCCAGCTCACCCGCCACCCCCAGCCGGACGCCGAGCAGCACCACCGCGGCCAGCGCCACTCCGGCGGCGATCTCGCCGGTGGAGAAGCTGATCACGCTGGTCCGGATCGCCCGCTGCTGCGCCACCCGGTGTCCGTCGATGGCCTCGTCCAGCCGGGCGGCGGTGCGCGCGGAGACGCCGTACGCGCGGATCACCGGCGCCCCGACCACGCTTTCGGAGACCACCGCGAGCAGGGTGCCCATCCGCTGCCGGACCTGCCCGTAGGCGGCGGCCAGCCGGCGCTGGAAACCCCGGATAACCAGCAGCGCCGGCACGAACGCGGCGAAGACCACGAGCGTCAACTGCCAGGAGTAGACCGCCATCACGATCGACGTGACGAGCACCTGACCGACGCTGACCAGCAGGATGACGCCGCCCCACTGGAGGAACTGGGTGATCTGGTCGACGTCGCTGGTCACCCGGGACACCAGCGACCCGCGCCGTTCCGACTGCTGGTGCAGCATGGACAGGTCGTGCACATGTCGGAACGCCCGGGTCCGGACCCCGGCCAGCGCGGTCTCGCTGACCGTGAAGAGCCGGCGCATCATCAGGTAGCCGCAGCAGGTGGTGATCACCAGGACCGCGGCGGTCACGGCCACCACCAGGCCGACCACGTCCAGGTCCGGCCCGCCCGAGGCCCGCAGGCCACGGTCGATGCCCTGCTGCACGGCCACCGGCACGGCGGCCCGGCCGATCATCGACACCAGCGCCAGCAGCAGCGTGCCGGCCAGCCCGATCCGCAGTTCCGGGCTGAGCGCCAGACCCCGCCGCAGGGTGCGCCAGGTGCCCTCGGTCCGCTCGACGCCGGGGGCCGCGGCCGTCACAGCGTCACCCCTTCGCCCTGGTACGCGGCGTCCCGCTCGAAGCCGCGTTCCCGCTCCCGCTCCGCCTCGGCCTTCTCGTACGCGGTGACCAGGTTGGCGTAGCCGGGGCTGGTGGTCAGCAGCTCGGGGTGGGTTCCCCGGGCGATCACCCGGCCGTGCTCCAGGTAGACCACCTCGTCGGCGAGGGCGATGGTGGCCCGGCGGTAGGCGACCACCAGGATCGAGGTCGGCGCCGGCCGCTCGGGTGCGTCGACCCGGCCGCCGCGCAGCGCGGCCAGGATGGCCGCCTCCACCCGGGGGTCGACCGCGCTGGTCGCGTCGTCGAGCACCAGCAGCCGCGGGCGGCCGGCGAGTGCCCGGGCCAGGGTGAGCCGTTGCCGCTGACCGCCGGAGAGGGTGGTGCCCCGCTCGCCGACCATGGTGTCGAGCCCGTCGGGCAGCGCGCTGATGAAGCCGTCCGCCTCGGCCAGCCGCAGTGCCCGCCACACGTCGTCGTCGGTGAGGCCGGCCCGGTCCAGCGTGACGTTGGACCGGACGGTGTCGTCGAAGACGAACGGCACCTGCGCCACCAGCGCGGTGTTGGCGGCCAGCGAGGCGGCGGTAAGCGACCGGATGTCCACCCCGTCCAGGCTGACCGAGCCGGCCTGCGGGTCGACCAGCCGGACGGCGAGCGAGGCGATCGTCGACTTGCCGGAGCCGGTGGGGCCGACGATCGCGACCGTGCGGCCGGCCGGGACCGTGAACGACACGTCCTTGAGCACCGGCGTCGGGTCGGCGTCGGCGCTCGACAGCGGACCGGCCCGCTGCGGGTCGCCGGGTTCGTCGGGTGGGCCGGCCTCGCCGGCCGCGTAGCCGAACCGGACCCGGTCGAAGGTCAGGGTGACCGGACGGCCGGTGTCGGGCAGTTCGTCGGCGCCGTACGGCATCTCGCCGGTGGCGGTGAGCACGTTCTGCACCCGGTCCCAGCCGGCCACGCTGCGGGGCAGTTCGGCGAGCACCCAGCCGATGGCCCGGACCGGGAACGCCAGCACGGTGAAGAGGAACGCCACCGAGACCAGCTCGGTGACGCTTATCGCACCCTGACCCAGCCGGGCCGACCCGACCAGCAGGACGGCCAGCGTGCCGAGGCTGGGCAGCGTCTCCAGCATCGGGTCGAAGATGCCGCGCAGCCGGCCCACCGAGATCAGCGCGTCCCGCAGCTCGCCGGCCCGGGCGGCGAACCGCTCGGTCTCGGCCGCCTCCCGACCCATCGTCTTGACCACCAGCGCCCCGTCGAAGCTCTCGTGGGCGATCGCGCTGACCTCGGCGCGCAGCTGCTGGGCCCGGGCCTGCCGGGGCGCCATCCGCCGGGAGTAGACGACGTTGAGGGCGAACAGCGCGGGGAAGATCGCGACGCCGACCAGGGCGAGCACCCAGTCGGTGACGAAGAGCGACCCGATGGCGGCGAAGAGCATCACCACGGTGCCGACCGCGAACGGCATCGGCGCGATCGGGAACCAGGTGGCCTCGACGTCGGAGTTGGCGTTGCTGAGCAGGGTGCCGGTGGCGTGCCGGTGGTGCCAGGACAGCGGCAGGTCGAGGTACTGCCGGGTGACCCGGCGGCGGTAGCTGGCCTGCAGCCGGAACTGCATGTAGCCGGCGCCGAGCCGGCGGCCGAAGATGCCGACCACCCGCAGCAGGCTGATCGCCAGCAGGGCCGCGGCGCCGAGGGCGACGAGCGCCGCGTCGGCCCGGCCGCGCTCGAACGCCGGCACCACCACCTCGCCGACGATCGTCCCCACCGTGTACGAGGTGACGATGATCAGCAGGCTGAACAGCACGCTGCCGACGACCGACACCGCGAAGATCCGCGGCTGCTCCCGGATCGCCCTGCCCAGTACCCCCAGCCCACGGCCGAGCACGTCCCGACTTGTCCTGGTCGTCGCCACGCTCTCCCCCGCCGTAAGCCATCGCCCGTCAACCTCATCCTTACCGACAAGTGCCATCGGCGACGAACCGGTATCGATTGTGTCAACCGTCACACGCTGGGCGGATCTACGATCGGAGGATGCCGAGGTACGCAGATTCCGAGCGCCAGTCGCTGGCCGATCTCCTGCTCGCCGTCGGGCCGGACGCGCCGACGATCAACGAGGGCTGGATGACCCGCGACCTGGCCGCCCACCTGATTCTTCGGGAACGCCGGCCGGACGCCGCCGCCGGAGTTGTGCTCAAGCCGCTTCGCGGGTACGCCGACCGGGTCCAGTCCGCGCTGGCGGCCAAGCCCTTCCCTGAGCTGGTGACCCAGGTGCGCAACCCGCCGTGGTGGAGTCCGGTGAGCAACCGGCTGGTCGAGGAGCTGACCAACACCATGGAGTTCTTCGTCCACCACGAGGACGTCCGCCGGGCCCAACCCGGCTGGCAGCCCCGGGAGCTGCCGCACGGGCTGCAGGCGGCGCTCTGGAAGCGGGTGCCCGGCCTGGCCCGGCTCAGCCTGCGCCGGTTCCCGGCCCGGCTGCTCATCCAGGCGCCCGGGCACGGCGAGGGGCGGGCCGGTGCCGGCGGCGAGGACCTGCGCCTGGTGGCGCCGCCGGGTGAGCTGACGCTGTTCCTGTTCGGCCGCCAGCGGGTGGCCCGGGTCCAGTTGGACGGTCCGGCGGAGCTCACCGGCCGGCTCCGCAACGCCCACCTCGGGGTCTGACACCACGCGCTTCGATCCGCCGGCGCCGACGCGGGGCGGGCGGATCAGCCGACCGGACCGGGTACTTCGGCCGGGCGGACCGGGGGAATGCCGACCGGCCGGGCCGCTCGGCGCGGAAATCGGGCGGTTCATCGTGCCACAGTGGAGCGGACCGGCAAGTTGGCAAGATTCGCGCGATACCATCGCGCACCGCTGCGTGTCGTCGTAGTTCCACCTCCTCACCGGCTATCCATCGACAGCGCGTACCTGACTGCGGCAGGTCGGCGTCGGATCGGAGACGCACCGACGTCGTAACGGCATCCATCAGCCCGGGCGTATCGGCGAACCCCCTCACCGCCGTGCGTCGTCGTCGTGTCGCCCTCCGACGGCACCGGATGGTGGGCCAGCACCGACGTCGGCGCCTCCGCGACGCGCGCCCCACCGCGCGGGTTCGCGCGCGACAGGGGGCACCATGCGAGACTTCGCCGCCACGGCGCTGATCGGCCCGCCGTTCCCGGCCCGGACGAGCCGGTACGCGGCGGACGTCGGCGCCCGGTCGTCCCGGTGGGCGGCCGAGATCGGGCTGGCGGCCACGGCGGCCGCCGCCGCCCGGCTGGACCGGGCGAACGCCGGCGACCTCGCCGGCCGGGCCTGCCCGGACGCCGACCTGGACCACCTGCAACTGTTGGCCGACCTGTTCAGTTGGCTGTTCACCTTCGACGACAGTTGCGACGACGACGGGCTGGGTGACGACCCGAGCCGGCTGGCGCCGGTGGTCGGCCGGCTGCTCGACGTACTCGATCTGCTCGGCGGTCCGGACCCGGCGGCCGCCGTGGCGCCCGCCGGGCCGACCGGCGTCGGGCTGCACGACCTGTGCCGGCGCCTCCGCGCGCAGCGGCAGCCGTACCTGCTGCTGCGCTTCACCGCGCAGTTCCGCAGTTATCTGCTCGCGCTGCTCTGGGAGGCCGCGAACCGGCAGCGGGCCCGGATACCCGCGGTCGAGGAGTATCGGCAGATGCGCCGGCACACCGGCGGCGTGCATCCCAGCTTCACCCTGACCGACCTGGCCCACCACGCGCTGCCGGACGCCGGCCGGCGGGCCGATCCCCGGCTCTCCGCGTTGGACGGGCTCGCCGCCGACCTGGTCTGCTGGTGCAACGACCTGTTCTCCTACGACAAGGAGAGCCGCGACGGGCACAACCTGGCCCGGGCGATCGCCCAGGAGACCGGGCAGGACGAGGCGGCCGCGCTGGCCGAGGCGGCCGGCCGCTTCAACGCCGGCATCGAGTCGTACCTGCGGCTGGAGGCGGCGATGCTGCCGGGCGCCGACCCGGCCGTGACCCGGATGCTCACCGCCCGCCGGTGCTGGATCCGTGGCACCTACGACTGGTCGCTGCACTCCACCCGCTACCACTGATCCACCTGGCTTTGCTATTCCGGAATGACGGATTATCGTATCCTGATGGATGCCGATGACATCTCCCGATCGCTGGCCGAACTCGGCCGGCGGGTGGCCGCCCTGGAAGCCGGCGCACCGGCGGGGACGCCCACCGCACCCCCCGCGGTGGAGAAGCTGCTCGAACGGTTACGCGGCGGCCCGGACTCCGCCGACGTCGTGCTCTACGCCGGCGTCGGCGGTTGGGACGGCCAGACGTTGGCCTGGCAGGTCGAACGTGGCTGGGAGGAGATCCGGCAGGCCCCGGCCGAGCGCAGCGCCGCCGTCCTGGCCGCGCTGGGCAACCCGACCCGGGTCCGGATCGCGGTCGAGCTGCTGCGCCGCCGCCTCACCACCGCCGAACTGGCGCACCGGCTGAACCAGCCCTCCACCGGCCAGCTCTTCCACCACCTCAAGGAACTGCTCGCGGCCGGCGTCGTCCACCAACCGGAACGAGGCACCTACGCGGTACGCGAGCAGCAGGTCATCCCACTGTTGACGGTGCTGAGCGCGGTGCTGGATCTGCGCCCGTCGGTGCCCGGGGAGGAAGCGTGACGCCCGGGCTCACCGCCGCTCTCGACGCCTACCGCCGCCGGACCCGGACCCCCGGGATCGGCGTGGCGCTGGTGCCGGCCGTGGGCGAGCCGACCGTCGCCGTGGGCGGCGAGCGGGTCCGCGGGCAGGGCGACCCGGTCGAGCCGGCCGACCGGTGGCATATCGGGTCCTGCATGAAGGCGATGACCGCGGTGGTGGTGGCCCGGTTCGTGGACCGGGGCGAACTGGCCTGGTCCACCCCCGTGGCGGAACTGTTCGACGCCGACGCCGCGCACCCCGGGTGGCGGGCGGTGACCCTGGCCGAGGTGCTCACCCACACCGCCGGCGTACCGGCCAACCCCACCGCCGACGAGCTGCGGGCGGCGCTGACCGACCCGACCCCGCTGCCGGTCCAGCGGTCCCGGCTGGCGCGGCAGACCCTGGACCGGCCGCCCGGGCCGAAGGGCCGCTTCCGCTACTCCAACCTGGGCTACACCCTCGTCGGCGCGGCGCTCGAACGGCGTACCGGTGCGCCGTTCGAGGAGGTCCTCGCCGCCGAGGTGCTGCGCCCGCTCGGCATGACCACCGCCGGGTTCGGCCCGCCGGCCGCCGACCAGCCCTGGGGACACCGCGCCCGGTTCGCCGTCCGGGGGCTCGGCGTCGGCCGGGGTCCGGCCGTCGGACCGGCCGACCGGTCGCTGCGGCATCCACCGGACAATCCGCCGGTCCTCTCCCCGGCCGGGCGGCTGCACCTGGGCCTGTCGGACTGGGCGGCGTTCATCCGGATCTTCCTGGCCCGGCCCGAGAGCCTGGTCAGCGCCGGGTCGCTGGAGCGGATCGTCACGCCGCCCGCCGGGGCCGAGCAGGGCATGGGCTGGTGGGTCCCCGGCGGCGGGTCGCTGCGGTACCGGGTGGCCTACGCCCAGCAGGGCTCGAACGCCCGCTGGGTGGCCACCGCCGTCGTCTCCCCGGACCGGTCCGCCGCCGCACTCATCACCTGCAACGACGGCCGCACCCGGATTCTCACCAGCGTCCTGAACTTCGGTATCGGTCTGCTGCCACCGGCTGCCCCACACCCACAACCCGACGCAGCCCGAACCCGCTAGCTCAGCGCTCCTCCCCGCCCGGCTCAACTCTCAGTCGTCGGTGTCCCGGATGTGGGTGGCGACCGGTGTGCCGGCCACGCAGGCCACCTCGACCTCGATGTCGTGGTCGGAGCCGGCGAAGGTGACCTCCGCGTCGTCGTCCGGACCACGGTCGACGTCGGCGGCCCGGTAGCCCTGGGCCGGCGTCCACGACACCAGCGCCACGTCCGCGCCGCGGCACTCGGCGACCACGGTGCCGCCCGGGGTCGCCAACGCCCGCCGGGACTCCGGCACACCGGGACCCGGCGTGCCGCCCGGTGACTGGCCGGGTTCCGTTGACTGGCCGGGGTCCGTTGACCGGCCGGGGTCCGATGGTTCGGCGGTGCCCGGTGGCCGGGCCGAGCCGGGGGCCGGGCCGATGCCCGGCGGCTGGGTCGGGGCGGCGACCAGGCGGGCCACCTCGTCGGCGTCGCGAACCTCGCCGGCCGGGCCGGTGAGGCCGGCCCCGATCACCTGTACGGCGGCGAGCCCGGTGCCGGTGGCCGCCACCGCGGCGACCAGCCACCCGGCGATCGCCAGCGCGGTCCGTCGTGCCATCCCCCGACTATGCCCGGTCCCTGGTTAAGGCGGGCCCCGGCCGACCCTAAGAGGTGGTTAACGAGGCAGCTCACCGGCGGACCGACCGGATACCGTGCTGGCGTGGCCCGCCTCCTGCTGATCGAAGACGACCCGGCGATCCGGACCCCGCTGCTGCGGGCGCTGCGCGAGCGGGGCCACGCCGTCGCGGCGGCGCACACCGCCATGGCCGGCCTGCAGTCGGTTCTCGACGACCGGCCCGACCTGGTCGTACTCGATCTGGGGCTGCCCGACCTGGACGGGCTGGAGCTGCTCAGGATGATCCGGGCGGTCACCGCCGTACCGGTGATCATCGCCACCGCCCGGGACGACGAGACGGAGATCGTCCGAGGGCTGGACGCGGGCGGCGACGACTACGTGGTCAAACCGTTCACCGCCGCCCAGCTCGACGCCCGGATCCGGGCGGTGCTGCGACGCGGGCCGGCGGCGGGCGGCACCGACTCGGCGCTCGTGGTCGGCGAGCTGCGGGTGGACGTCGGCGCCCGCCGGGCCACCCTGGCCGGCGTCGAGCTGGAGCTGACGCCCCGCGAGTTCGACCTGCTGCACCACCTCGCCGGCCGGGCCGATCAGGTGGTCACCAAGCGGGAACTGCTCACCGAGGTCTGGCAGGTGCCCTACGGCGGCGCCGACAAGACCGTCGACGTGCACCTGTCCTGGTTGCGCCGCAAACTCGGCGAGACCGCCCAGCAACCGCGCTACCTGCACACGGT
This sequence comes from Solwaraspora sp. WMMD1047, assembly GCF_029626155.1. NCBI lineage: Bacteria > Bacillati > Actinomycetota > Actinomycetes > Micromonosporales > Micromonosporaceae > Solwaraspora > Solwaraspora sp. WMMD1047. The sequence goes on from NZ_JARUBL010000001.1 coordinate 4,989,110, forward strand.
CCGCGGCGTGGGCGTACGCCTGAGCGCCCCACCCACTGGCGTCAGCGGCGCCGGGACGGACGGTGCCGGGCCGACCAGTGGTGCGGCGGACGGTGGCGGCGGGGTTGGTGGTCCATGAGGCGGCGACTGACGCTGCTGGTGGCGGCGACCATGTGCCTGGTGCTGCTGGCGTTCCTGGTGCCGTTGGCGGTGCTGCTGCGTACCGTGGCTCGGGACCGGGCGGTGGCACAGGCCGGCGCCGACGCCCAGGGGCTGGTGTCGGTGGTCGGCACCGCCGACCCGGAGTCGCTGCGGGTCAGCGCGGAGCAGGTGGCGGCCGCCAGCGGCCGCCCGATCACGGTGTTCCTGCCGGACGGCGCGGTGCTCGGTACCCCGGCCGAGCGGACCGACGGGGTCGAGCTGGCGTCGCGCGGCGAGAGCCTGAGCGTGGACCGGTCCGACGGCCGGGAGATCCTGGTCGCGGTCCAGGGCAGACCGGAGGGTACGGCGGTGATCCGCACCTTCGTGCCGGCCGAGGAGCTGACCCGGGGGGTGTGGCGGGCCTGGCTGGTGCTGGCCGGGCTGGGCGTCGCGCTGCTGCTGCTGGGGTTGCTGGTCGCCGACCGGCTGGCGCGGGCGTTGACCGCCCCGATCGCGGAGCTGGCCACCGTGTCGCATCGGCTGGCCCGGGCGGAGCTGTCCGCCCGCGCGCGACCGGCCGGGCCGCCGGAGCTGCGCGAGGTGGCCGGCGCGCTCAACCACCTGGCCGGCCGGATCCAGGAGCTGCTGCGCGACGAGCGGGAGCAGGTGGCGGACCTGTCGCACCGGCTGCGTACCCCGTTGACGTCGTTGAAGCTGGAGTCGGAGTCGTTGGCCGACCCGGCGGAGGCGGCCCGGATCACCGCCCGGGTGGACGACCTGGAGCGGGCGGTGACCGGGCTGATCCGGCAGGCCCGCTGGCGGGGTACCGAGGGTGCGACCGTGGCCGCCTGCGACGCCACGGCGGTGGTCCGGGACCGGGTGGAGTTCTGGTCGGTGCTCGCCGAGGACACCGACCGGCCGGTCACCCTGGACCTGGCCGAGACACCGTTACCGGTACGGGTCGGCGCCGACGAGTTGGCCGCCGCCGTGGACGCGCTGCTGGGCAACGTCTTCGCGCACACCCCGGACGGGACGGCGTTCGGGGTGAGGCTGGCCGGGCGGCCCGGCGGTGGTGCCCGGCTGGTCGTCACCGACCAGGGTCCGGGGCTGCCGGCAGGGCTGGCCGGGTCCGGTGTGCTGCGACGCGGGGCGAGCGCCGCCGGCTCGACCGGACTCGGCCTCGACATCGTGCGGCGGGCCGCCACCGACAGCGGCGGCACGATGTCCGTGTCCAACGCTTCGCCCGGCGGCGCCCTGATCACCGTCGACCTCGGTCCCCCACCTGAGCCCATGAACCGCTCGCGATCACGGTCGACGGACGGAAGCAATCACGGTCCGGCTCACGAGATGAACGCCAGTTACCCTAAAACCGCGACGTAGGGTATCTGACGTTCACCTCGTACCGGACGGCGGCGATCTTGAGGAGCCATCGTGAGCGGCTGTGCCCGCTGGTAAGACATCCGTAGCGCCCACGTCGGGCGTGCCGGCGGCGAGCAGGCAGTCCCCGGCGACCGGCTGATCGGTCGGGCGTTGATCAGCCAACCGCTGACCCCTGGTCGGACTCGGCGTGCCGAACGTCCACCGCGATGACGTTGCCGAATACCTGGACCCGGATCGGCGACTCGCCGCGTACGCCCACCGCCCACGACAGGACACCCTCGAAATCACCGGTCCGGACGACCTCGGTCACCGCGAACGTGCCGGCGCCCCGGAGCCGCTCAGGGCCGGTGTACGTCGGCTCGCCCGTCCCGGTTCGCTCGCGACCGGACGCGAGCCGCATGCGGACGACGACCACGGCGTCGCCCTGGATGCTCACCTCCGCGCCGGAGCCGTCTTCGGTGATCGGCCGATCCTCGTACGACACCTCGTAACCGGGCGCGCCGTCGCCGAACTGGAACGTGACCCGGTCGTAGCCGGCGTGGAGCCCGGTCTCCACGTCGGTCAGGAGGTGGAACTGGTCGGACGGGCCGGTGTTCTCCGGTTGAGTGTCGGTGCCGGGCAGCACATCGGTGGACCGGCCCCGCGCGTCGATGGCGACGGCCATCTCCTGGTCGGCGGTGTACCCGATCACCCGATCGGTCGCCGACTGGTCGACCGGCACCACCCAGGCCCGGGTGTCCGTTCCGGCGACGGGTGACGGGCGGAAACCCGCGGTGCCCTCGTCCGTGGTCGCGACCAGGACACGGGGCAGTTCGGGGGCGGCCAGCCCGCCGATCGCCCGGAGGTCGCCGGGCACGTCGAGCGGGCTCACCGTGAGCTCGCGGTCCGACCCGCCCGCGCTCCAGCAGGCAGGGTCACCCCCGCGACCGTCGGCGCGGGCGACCAGACAGACTTCCTCGGCGGTCCGGACGGCTACGACATCGAACCCGTCGTAACGGGCGACGACGGTCCGTTCGCCGGGCGGCCCGCCGTCATCGCCGTCCTGGCCGTCCTGGCCGTTGTCGCCGTTGCCGTCGTCCGGTGGCGGTGCGGTGAAGTCGAGGTTCGCCATGATCTGGTCGACCACCCTGCTGTTGCGGGAGAAGTCGCGCCCGGGTGCGTCGTGGGTCGTCGCGAGGAAACTGCCGTCCGCGATGTCGACCACCCAGGTGTACGCGAGCGTGCCCTCGTCGAGCAGTCCCTCCCCGGTGGCTTCGTCGACCACGGCGACGGCCTCGCGCCCGTCGACCATGGCTGAGTCGCGGGAGCGGACCTCGCCGAACGCGTCGGACGACGAGGTGGTGCGGTATCCAACGTCCGTGGACCGCAGGACGACCGCGACGTCGGGCTCGGTACCCTCGGTCACCGAGATGGGCTCGGGGTCGAAGTAGCTGCATGTCTGCACCACGTCGCCGGGGTTGGTGTGCCAGTCGGCGGGGTATCGCGCGACGTACCCGACTTCGTCGTTGGTGCACTCCGCCAGTTCGGGAGCGGGAGTGGTCTCCGTCGGGGTGGTCGGCCCGCCGGTTCCGTTCCCGGGGTTGTTCGCGCATGCGCTCAACGCCAGCAAGACGGCGGCGGAGAGCGGCCAGATGCGTCGCATGTCTGACCTCCTTCGTAGACGGGCAGGAAACTGCGGTTTGCCGTTCCGGACCCGGCCGATCGGCCGGCTGCCCGGCTCCTCACCGGGCGGCGAGTTCGTACGCCCGGATGATGGTCTGCTCGACCCTGTTGCCACCCTCGTCGGTGGCGGTGGCGCGCAGTGACACGAACCGGGCCGCTGAGTCGTGTCGGATGCGCGCCAGCCAGCCGTGGCCGACCGAGGTGACCGGAACCTCGGCCCAGGTGTCACCGTCGTCGGGCGATGCTTCGACGACGAGGTCGTCCACCGGCGGCGTACCGTGCTGGGCTTCTACGGTGACCGGCACGAACGCGGCCGGCCCGGCCGGCATCCGGTTGTGCCGGTCGAGGAACGGCGCGAACCGTACGACGGTCAGTGGTAGCGGTCGGGGTTCGGGGTCGACGACGTGTCTGGACTGGAACGTCCAGGCCACGTCGACCGTGGTCGAGAGGTGTGCGGTGCCCGGCAGCCGGGCCAGGGTCGTCTCCAGTCCCAGGTTCGTGGCACCGGGGGGCACGTCGAACTCGCCGGTACCCGGGCGGCTGGTCTCGTCGACCAGTTCGCCGTCTGCGTACAGGGCGGTACGCGTGCCGAGGTAGTCGATCAGGAAGGTGGTGCCGGGGTGCCCGGCGCGGTCGGTCTGCAGCGGCACGTCGACCTGGATGGTGTCGCCCAGCCTCGTCGCCGCCGTCGAGCCGTCCGGGCTGACCAGACCGGGGCCGATCACAGCGGCGTTCCAGCTGTCCACCTGCCACCGGCCCGGCTCGTAGCTGGTCGGCACCGTCCGCAGCGTGCGCAGGTTCGGTTGCTGTTCGAACTCGATCTGCCACGTTTCGTCGCCGGTTGTGACGTGCAGGTCCAGCGTGGCGGGCAGGTCCACCTCCGGAAGTCGCCCGGACGTCGACGTGCCGAGGAACGGTCCGGTGGCGACGATCTCGCCGGAGCCGGTCTGGTCGGTGCCGGTGCTGAAGGCGTACAGCCGCAGCGTGGCGAGCTCGTGCCGGTGGACGTCCCGCCGCAGGCCGGTGGGCAGCCGGCCGCCCTCGAACCAGGCGAGTGCGTAACGGTCGTTGCTGTCGGTGCCCCAGAATCCACGATCCTGGTCTCGAACTGGTGCGCGTCGAGCTCGGGGCCGAGCTGGCCGATGTGGTTGCGGTCCAGGCCGACGAGGTTGCTCGAAAACCGCCGGGTGTCCTCGGCCAGCTGCAGTTCGTAGCCGATCAGGCCGCGTTGCAGCTCAGCGGTATCGTCCGGAACGGTCACCTCGACGGCCCTCGCCGAACGGGCGTCCACCTCGATCGAGGTGTCCCCGGTCACCTCCAGCAACGGTTGCACCAGTAGGGCCAGCCCACCGTCGGGGGTGGGGAATCGGGCGTCCAGGTGATACCGGCCTGGCGCGATCCGGACGGCGGTCTCCGTCCCGTGCGAAGCGCCGGCGAACCACCACTGCCGTTCCTCGTCGTGATCCTGAAGTCGCATGCTGTAGTTGTCGCTGGGTTCGCCGTCCCGATCGACGAAGGCGAACGTGACGGTGTAAAGTTCCGCCTCCTGGTGGATACCGAACGGCGTGGTGGTGGTGCTGCCGTCCGGGGAGACTGCCGTGAGGCGTCCGGAGTAGTGCCCGTTCGGGCCACCAAGGCTGGTGTCGGCGGTCAGCGTCGTCGCGGCAGTGCCACCGCCCGGCACCTCCAGCGCGCTGTCGGCGAGCGTGAACATCCCTTCGGCCGGCGCCTTTCCGTCCGGCCCGAACGCCATCACCGACAACTCCAGCGCGACGTTCTCGGTACCGGTGTTGACGTACGTGACGGTCCGTTCGACCGGGTCATCGTCAGAGTGCGGCCATCGCCGTACTCCGAGGTCGACGCTCGCGGGCTCGGTGGTGACGGTCTGCTCGACTGCGGTAGCCACGTCCAGCAGTCCCGCGCCCTGCTGGTACGCCGGTTCGCCGGTACGCGGATCGGCCGAGGCCATCAGCCTGGCCTTGAGCTCGGCCGGGGCAAGATCCGGTTCGGCTTCGAGCAGCAGGGCCGCCGCACCGGCGACGAGCGGGGCGGACAGTGAGGTTCCCGAGTCGCGGACGTAGTCGTTGTCGACGGGCACGCCGATGTAACCCTCGCTGGCGCGAGCGCCGGTGACCTCGACACCCGGGGCCAGGAGGTCCGGCTTGACGACGGTCGCACCCGCCCGGGGTCCCGGGCTGGACTGCTCCCAGATGACGCCGTCCTTGTCCACGGCACCCACACCGACAGCCGACCGCGCGCTGGCCGGCGATTCCACCGTTCCGTCAGCCGCCCCGGCATTGCCCGCTGCGGCCACGAACAGCAGGCCAGCCTGCTGAGTGAGCCGGTCGACCGCCTGCTCGAACGGATGCGGAGTCGTCTCGGCCCGGACGGTCGCGCCGAGACTCAGATTGACGACCTGCGCACCCTGGTCAGCCGCCCACTGCATGCCCTCGATCACAGCCGACTCGCGGAACGTGCCCTCCGCGTTCGTGACCTTGCCGTCGAGCAGGGTCGCGCCCGGCGCCAGGCCGCGATACGTCCCGCCTGACGCCGCGCCCGTACCGGCGGCCGCCGATGCGACGAGCGTGCCGTGGCCCGACTGGTCACCCGCTTCCTCAGCGGTGAAGTTCGCCACCTCCGCGACGCGTCCGGCGAGGTCGGGGTGGCTGGCGTCGATGCCCGAGTCGAGGACGGCGATCGTCACGCCCTCGCCGGTGAGGCCGGCGTCCCAGGCGGCCGGCGCGTTCACCAGGGCGGTACTCTCGTCCAGCCTCGTGTGGCCGGTGGCATCGAGCCAGACCCGCTCGACGCCGTTGAGCGATCGTGATCCGGCAGCGGTCATCGCCGACCAGAACTCCGCTGCCCTGGTCTTGTCGACCTCGGCGGCCAATCCGTCGACGGCGGGAAGTTCGCGGCCCGGCGCGGCGCCGGCGCTGGCGAGCGCCGTGCCAGCGGACGCCGGTGCGGCCGGCGCGGAGACGATGAGCGGCACGGTGTCGGTGTTCGCGTCGTCGTATCCGGCCTCGATCAGCAGACTGACGTCGAACAATCGGCCGTCGAGTGTGCGGTTCGCCAGGTAGCGACTCGCGTCGGAGGGAACCACCTCGAGGCGGTCACCCGCCGACGAGATGTGGAAGGAGACCTCCTCGCGACCTGCGGCTGGTTCCACCCGGGCACGGCCGAGGTCGCCGTCCACGACGACAACCCGGTCGCCGGTCACGAGGGTGACACGGACGTCGTCACCAGCTTCCGTCCCGGTTGAGGTCTCGGCTGTTCGCTGTGCGTCGCTGGGTGGGGTCGGCTCGACGGTGCCGGGTCCGGTTCTCGCGGCGGCCGCGACAACGACGAGTGAAAGCATGACGGGGAGCCGTTCCATGATCAGCCTCTGGTAGATCGTTCAGGGCGGTACACCAATTCGCTACCCACGAGGCGCTCGCTCATACACACCTCCCTCCCGGTCCTAGATTGAACGTCGGCGGAACCGGGGCTCCCGTTGCGGCGTGCCGTGCTGGTCCAGCCAGCCCACGAAGCGGCGGTGCAGCACTCCAGCGTGGGTGTTGGGCAGGTCGCTCATCGCTCGGACCAGGTGCGAGGTGAGGTAGAGCGACAGTGACACCGGGGCGCGCTCGTACTCGGCCCGCAACTCCTGGCGGCGAGTGCCGCACGGCCAGGGCATCCCGCAGCCGGCGCAGTCCCAGGCCGGGGTCACCGGCTCGTGGCTGCTCATCGCCCCTCCCGGGGCCAGTGGCCGCGATTGACCGGCACCCGGTGCCTGACCCGGCACGGCAGATCCGAGCCGCACCGGCACACGAACCGCCAGCTCCGCCAGGACCAGGTCGGGCGATGCCGCCAGGCGAAGGTCGTCGCGACGATCCGCAGGTACTCGTCATAGCTCACGCGGCGGGGCACCGGCGTCTTCCGCTGTCGCAGTATTGGTGGTCCGAATCCGCCGGAGAGTGTCCCGGTGGGAAATGGCGGAATCGTGAAGCGGGTGATCTTCGGGTCCCCGTCCTCCTGCGGCATCTGGGTCTCCGTCCGTGTCGAGAGAGTCGGCCGGGCCGGCGCCCGGGGTGCGCATTGTTGTTTCGCAACACCCCGGACACCGGATCTGCGGCCCGGTGTCCGTGCGGGGGCGAATTCGGGGCTCGCACGGACACCGGGGGTCGGTGATTTCTGGTTGTCCTCCACCCTGGACTGTGGTGGCGGAATAGCAGAAGATGGATAGCGCGCATGGACGAACCAGGTGTCAGGACGACCAAGCGACAGGCGGGGATAATCATGAATGACTATCAGGATCTGCCGGCCCGACTCCGGAGCCTGCGGGCCGGCCGGAAGCTGACCCAGGACAAGCTCGCGGCGGCGCTCAAGGTGTCGAAGTCCTTGATCCAACAATTCGAGTCGGGGAAGCTGATTCCGCAGGACGACACCGCCGCCGATCTCGACGAGTTCTTCGGTACGGGCACCGAGATCCGCAAGCTGGCCAAGGAGGGACGGGAAGATCGCCAGCCGTGGCTTCGGTCCTGGGTCGAACAGGAACGCCGCGCACTGCTCCTGCGGACATGGGAACCGATGGTGGTGCCGGGCTTGCTGCAGTGCGAGGCGTATATGCGCGAGGTCTTCGCTGCGACGCCACGCAACGCCGGCCGCGTCGACGACCTGGTCGCCAACCGCCTTCAGCGTCAGGCGGACACGATCCACCGGGACGACAATCCTGTCGCTATGTCCGCCATAATCGGCGAGATGGCACTGCACCGAGGGCCGAAAGAGACGCTCAAGAAGCAGGTGGGCCACCTCGTCGATGTTGGCCATCTGCCGCATGTCAAGATCCGTCTCATCCCGGCCGAAGACGAAATGATCCACGCCGGACTCAGCGGTCCCCTCGTCATCGCCTACCTGACGGACGGCCGCCGAGCGGGCCTGCTGGACAACCAGTTGACCGGCCAGCCTGTCACGGGCCATAGCGACCTGGGACAGCTGGAGCTAACATGGTCAGAGATCGACGCACTGGCGCTGCCCGTCGTCCAGACGCGAGACGCGATGCTGAGGATGATCAATGACCGCAACCTCTGAGCCGAGCTGGCGGAAGTCCACCCGCAGCAACGGCACCGGCAACTGCGTCGAGGTGGCCGACAACCTCCCAGGGCGGGTGTGCGTCCGCGACTCCAAGGACCAGACCGGCCCCACCCTGACCTTCGGCCCGACCGCCTGGCACTCCTTCGTGCAGGGCCTCAAGCGCTAACCCAGGTCAGAGCCCTTCGAGAAGCAGCTTTCCGTCCGGCGAGTAGAAGTAGTCACGCGTCTGCCGAGCCCAGTCTTCGATCGTCGGGTCCTCCGCGTGTGACAACCATTCGGCAAGATGCGCGTGCTCGTCGGCGTACCCGTGCTCTGAGAGCCACCGCAGCGTTTCGTGGCGGCCGGCACCGAAGATGGCCTGGGCGTCGAAGCCGACGCCCAGGTCCATGTCGCCGGTGTGGAACTTCGCGGCATACAGGCGGCACGAGTCCGCGGGATCACCGATCAGGAACAGCAGGAAGGCTGCCACGTAGATCTGCTCGTACTCGTCGCTCTCGCCGCTGTCCGGACCTTCGCGCCAGGACCGTTCGAGGTCGAAGATCTCCCGCAGCATCGCGTGGTGGGAACGCGGGTGCTCGACGTCCACCATCCGGAGCGCTTCCCGGCGCGACGCCGGACTCGACAGGTCCACAACCTTGGCCACGCGAGCACGGTAGCCCAGCGTCGCTCATCAACCTGATGAGTCTCCTTTGGACAGCCGTTTCGGGTCTACTACGAAACCCGCTCCGTAGCGTCGAGGTAGCTGCGGACAGCGGCCATCAAGGTTTGGAGTGTCGTGTGGGTGAGCTGGCCGGCCGGTCCGGCGACCGATGCCGGATCGAGGGACCGCACCCGGGAGAGATCAATGACAGCGGCGGTCGGCCAGTCCTGTCGACTCAGTGGCACGAGGAACGCAGGCACGAGGTCGGGTGCGCTCGTTCGCGGAGCGGGGCCACGAGACCGTGGTTCGGGTTGTATCGATCCGCCGTGACCACGACGACCCGCAGCTGGTGGCTACCCACCGTGTACTGCAGAATGCTGCCCCGCCTCACCCAGCAGCCCAGGACTCGTCACGGTGGGCGGAAAACTCGTCCAAGGCCGCTCGCTCACTCTCGTCGGCCTCGGCGTCCCATTGCCGATACGCCTCCAGCGCCGCAGCCTCCAGGTACTCAGCCAGAGCGGCGTTGACGGTGCCGGACATCGTGGCCCCGGGCGTGTGCGCGACGTGCGCGGTGAGCATCCGGTCGACCTCAGGCCGCATCGACAGCGTACGTTTGATCGCCTGCGTCATACCACCGGGCACCCCCCTGCTCGCTGCGCTCCGACCGTTCTCAAACGCTCCGTAGCCAACATCACCCTCGGTTAACCGCTCGGTAGTTGAGCCGGGGGCGCGAAGCGGGCCACGTCGGCGCCCACCCCCACCAGCAAATCCCCGTTGCTATCCACGGCTATGCTTCTTGCCGCTGCCGGAAGGTGCAGGGCCGGGCAGAAGTCGCGACCGGACTCGAAGTCGGTCAAGGAAACGGTGCAATCTGATCTGGCCACATATACCGCTGGCCAGCCGGCGACCGCGACCGAAGTGATCGGCGCCCCGTGGAGGTCGGGGCCGATCGGCTCACCTGACAAGTCGCAAGCCCACACTGTGCGCCAACCGGATTGCCGCTCCGCAAGGCTTCCCGCAAGCAGCCGCTGGCCCGCTACGGCAGCGGCGAAGCAGCCGCGCAGACCTTCGATCGGCGACGGCGGTACGGCCAAGTCCTCCAACTGGAAGATCTCGGGCACCCGATCGAGCGCGGAGACGACCGCGATCGGCCTCCCTTCCCACGACCCAGTGATCAGCCGGAATGTCCCGCGGTGCTTACGAACCTCGTGAAGGAGCGTGCCATCGACGGTCCGTCGCACCTGAAGCAGATCTCGGTCAATGATCACCAAGACTCGTTCTCCCAGCACGGTGGCTAGGGACACATGGCGCAACTGCGGCACGCGCACCTTGATCGGCGGCGAAATCTCTGCCCGTGCGATGAGGTCCCATCTCCGCAGCCAGGGATGCGACGACCCGGGCGAACCTGCCCCGACCGCGACCCGCACTGACTCACCAGCCACCCAGGCCGCCAACGCCACCGCACCCGGGACACGACTCTCCGTCGGCTCCGCAACCAGCGAACCATCACCGGTCCGACGCGCGGCGATCGTTCCGCCCCCATCGACCGACACGACCACGCCAGGCTCCGCCAGGCCGATAAGCGCAACCTCCTCATCGTGGCCAGGCAGCAACGGGCGTACGGGCTGGTTGATGTCCCACAGACCAACGACGCCGTCCTCCGCCGAACCGGTCACCAGCCAGGCGCGGCCCTGCCACCGCACAGTCGCCAGTACCGGCCTCCGGACCGGACCCGGCAAGGGTGGCCGCGCCGGTGTGGTGTTCGACAGGTCCCAGACGTGGACCCGCCACCTCGTCGGCACAGCGAGCATTCCGCCCACCACCGCCAACTTCGGCCGGCCACGCCGACCACCCCAGACCCGTCCCCGCTGCTCGGTGAAGTCATCGACATGTGCATCGATCCGCCCGCCCACCTGCGCGCCGGTGAGCACGTCGAACGTCACGATCTCGCGCGCACCCGTCACGACCGTCAGCGCGTCACGCCCCGCAATGGTGCACAGCAGCAACGCCGCAATCTTGCCCAGGCTCTCCTGCGCGGGAATCGGAAGCGGCAGCCGCTTCCCATTGATCGCGTCCCACAACGACAGGCCACGCCCGCCGGTGGCGATCACCGACCGCCCGCTGGCCAGCTCGCCTACGCAAAGAACACGCACAGCCGTCACATCGAGCGCGTCCAACGACTCGCCGGACTGCAGTGAACATCGCGCCACTGCGCCCTCGCCGTCCAGCGTCACTACGACCGCTTCGCCCAAGCCTATTTCGTCGATTCCACGCTTACCCACATACCACTCATGGCAAAGCGTCAGGTCGGACGCCGTCCACACCCGCACCGCTCCATCCGCATGGCCCGTCACCACAACCGGGCCGTCCGCCGAGTCGCCCACCGTCAAGCATTGCGCAGCCTCCACCGAGGCCACCACAACCGAACCCGATGCCACATCCCAGACCTGCAGCCGATCGCCCCACCCGGCCTCTGAGTCCCGGCTGGTGAGAACCGCGATCAAGTGTCCGACATCTCGACCCGAAGCCACTGCGACCACTGATCCCGTAGGCAAGAGACGACCCAGACGCGGCAGGTCGTACCCGGTCGACCAGACCATACGCCAAGGACCCGGCATGTCACCGCCTTCCGAACGCAGCTCTGCCAACGGTTCCGCCCGGACGCCACTGCCCTGCCGACGGATGCGCTAGCCGCAAACCGCAATCAGTTGATCAATCTACTCAGTATTGGGTGAATCGCATTCGCCGGCCCGCGTATCCCGCGTCAGTGAAGGCACGTTTCGCAATATCTTGTAGCGCCCGATTGCCATACTGCTGTGGCTGATAGTGACCCGACCAGTTATCGTACCTTGAAATTCTTCCATTCTGGACGGTAAATCTTCCCGCCATGATAACCGCATTGGGATCCCCGTTCGCGTCACGCCCAGCCAGGCTCGTGTGACCGGGCCAGATGTTATTGTCAAACGCATCCTCAATGTCTGCGTTCAGAGCCGATCTCACCTCACCAGTCGGCATGATCACAAAATGATGATCACCGTCCTTCAGGCTCCCTGCCCCGCTGTCATTACTGCTCCGCACCGCTGCGGAATTGGGGAATGGGTCTTGATCGCTCGTGTCGACCTGACGGTTCGGGAAACGGCTGTCGTCCGCGTTCCTCCACTTCACCACGCAGTTGTGTACGAGTACCGGGGCGTCGCCGGCGATCACATAGTACGTGTGGTGGGTGGCGACGGTGAGGTCGCGCATGACCTCGGAGCCGGTGAAGTTGTCGACCGCGACGACCGTAACCTCGGGTCCAGGTCCGCCGCCGCCAACCCCGGCGCCGGTGCCGTCGCCCTCCAGGCGCTTGTCGTCGTGGACCAGCAGGCGGTGCCCCACCTGCAACTTTCCGGCATCCACCCACTGGCGCTCGGTGGCATCCCAGAACGGATGATGCGCCGTCGTCTCCAGCGTCACCGTCCGATCCGAACCCGCCTCCCGGACCGTGACGTTCGTCAGCTCCCGGTCGATGTTGACGTGCAACCGGGTCACCGGCTCGGCGCTGGTCTCCCCCGTCTCCGGGTCGGTCGCCACCACCTCGTCGCCGACGGTGAGATCACCGATCGGGCGGGCGCTGCCGTCCGCAAGCAGCACCGGCGTTGCCGGATCGAAACTGTGTCGCGGACATCCCGGACCGGACGTCCGGCTCTCCTCCGCCTTCGGCGGCCGGGCCGGCGTCGACGATCCGCCGCCACCCGACGAGCCGGGCCGGGCCGCCGACGTACCACCACCGGGGCTACCGCCGGTGTACGACGACCGGGCCGACGGGCCGGCCGAGGCCGCCGCCGGGCTCCGGCCACCCGGGGTGCCCCGGCCACCGCCGATGCTGGGCAGTCGGCCGCCGCCGAGCCGGCTCAGCCCGGCCGACAGCGCCCCGTCCAGGCCGCCCTCGATCATCGTCCCGGCCAGACCGCTCCACGAGAACTCCTCGTCACCGCGGCTGACGTCGACCATGTAGCCGGCGCCGGCCGACATCGCTCCGGCGACCGCACCCGCGACGATCAGACAACCCACGCCAGTGGCGCAGAGCGCCCCGACCGCCACCGCAGCCGCGAGCCCCACGGCCGCCGTCGCGACGAACTTCCACGGGTCCTTCTTGATCGCCTCCACCGTCGACTTGACGGTGGTGGCGACTTTCTTGACGGCCTTCTTGGCTGTCTCCTTGACGCACTTGCCGACCCCGCCCGAGACACACTTCTTCGCCGACTTGTAGGCGTCCTTGACGGTGTTGACCTTCTTCTTGGCCCACCGGACGGTGGAATCCTTGACCACCTTGGCGGCCTTCTTGGCCTTGGTCCAGGTCTTCTTCGCCGTGGACTTGACGTCCTTCCAGGCCCGCCCCGACGAGACGTACTTGAACGCCGACGTCGCCTTACTGGCCACCGCCTTGTACGTCGCGACCGGGTTGGTCACGACCCGCACGGTCTTCTTGAGGAAGCTCTTGATGCCCCAGTGCCCGGTCGGGTCGATGGTGGTCATCGGGTTCGCGTCGCCATACTGGAAGCGGTTGGCCGCCACCGAGTCCGGCACCGGGCTGTTCGACGCGGTGTCGCGGGTGTCGAACTGGCCGGTGTCCGGGTTGTACCAGCGGGCGTGCATGTTCACCCGGCCGGTTTCGGTGTCGGTCCACTCCGACTGGTAACCGAGGCTGCCGACCATCCCGGAGCTGGCCAACGCCGTGCCGAGCGGGTCGTAGCTGGTCGAACCGGCCAACGCGGTACCGGTCGCGGTGAACTGCCCGACCACGTCCAGGTGCAGGTCGGTCCAGGCGTAGACCGAACCGGCGCCGGAGCCGGCGCCCTGACCGAGCAGCTCGCCACCCGGACCACGGGTGTAGGTCGCGGTGGCGTCCTGCGCCAGGGTGTTACCCAGGCCGGTGTACCGGAACTCCGGCTGGACGGCCCGCCCCAGCGCGTCGTACTCGTACGTGCTGTTCCCGCCCGCCGCCTGCTGCGAGATCACCTGGCCGAAGGCGTCCGCCGTCGTCTCGTAGCCGACCGAGCCGACAATCGTCTGCCGCAGCGTGCCACGGGGGGTGTAGGCGTACGTCCCCACCCCGGTCTGCCCGGTCAGCCGGTTGCGGGCGTCGTAGGTGAAGGTCTTCGACCCCGCCTGAGTCCGGTTGCCCGACCCGTCGTAGGCGTACGCGGTGACGGTGCTGCCCCGGGTCCACGAGGTCAACCGGTCGGCCAGGTCGTAGCCGTACGTGTTCGACGAGGCCCCGGCGAACCCGGTGGTCACCTTCGAGGTCAGGTTGCTGTTCTCGTCATATCCGTAGGTGATCGACCCGAGGGTGGTCGCGCCGTTGGCGGTACGCAGGGTGTCCGTGCGCAGCCGCTGCAACGCGTCGTAGGTCAGGGTGCGGACGTTGTTGTTCGTGCCGTACGTGATCGTCGACGGCAGCGACATGGCGTTGTAGCCGATGGTCAGGTCGATGCCCGTGGTCGGGTTCGACGCCGTCCGCAGCCGGCCCGCCACGTCGTAGGTGTAACCGGTGGTGCCGGCCGCGTCGGTACGCGAGGCCATCCGGCCGTCCCGGGTGTAGCCGAACGCCATCGGGTTGCCGGGGCTGTCGATCGTCAGCGGCAGGCCCCGGTCGTCGTACGTGATCGAGTGGGTGCCGTTCGGGGCGGAGAACGAGGTGAGCCGGCCGGCGTCGTCGTAGTCGAACGTCCGCGCCGTGGTGGTGGCCTCGGCGCCGGAGCCGGTCTGGCCCATCAGCCGGTGCCGGTCGTCGTACTCGTTGTCGATCCGCACCCCACCGGGCGCGAGCTGCGCGACCGGCCGCGCCGCCCGGTCGTAGACCGCCGTCCAGGTCCGGTCGGCCAGGTCCGGGTGGGCCGCCGTCGCCGGCTCGATCTGCGACTCCGGCAGACCCCAACTGTTGTACGTGGTCCAGAACGCGTTGTTGCGTCCGTCGGTGAACCGGGTCCGGTTGCCGGCGGCGTCGTACCCGAACGAGGTGCTGATCGCGGTGGTCGCCGTGATCGGCTGGACCTCGCTGGTCAGGTTGTTCAACGCGTCGTAGCCGAAGGTGGTGGTGGTCTGCCGGGCGTCGGTCGAGGCGACCAGGTTGCCGTTCTCGTCGTACGCGGCCTTCTCGGTGGTCACCACCGCGTTGTTTTGGTCGCGGTTCTCCACCTGCACGGTCCGGCCGGCGCCGTCGTAGCTGAACAGCCGCCGGGACTGGTCCGGGTTGACGACCCGCGACACCCGGCCGAGGCCGTCGTACTCGATGTTCGTGGTGTTGTTCGCGCCGTCGCGGACGGCGACCCGCTCGCCCAGCACATTGTTGGTGATCGAGGTGACCACGTTGTCCGGCGAGGTCACCTTCTGCAGCCACGGGCCGGCCAGGGCCGTGTCGCCGTAGACGCCGGTGCCGTAGTCGTACTGGGTGGTGTTCACCTGCGGGGTCGGCTGCCGGACCACCTGGCTGGTGGTCACCTGCCGGCCCAGGTAGTCGTAGGTGGCGGTCGACTTGGCGCCGGTCGGGTCGACGGTCTCCAGCAGGTCACCCACCGGGCTGTAGGTGGCGGTGGAGAACTTGCCGGCCGGGTCGATCACCTTGACGGCGTTGCCGAACGAGTCGTACTCGTAGGTCGTCGTCTTGCCGCGCTGGTCGGTGGTGGCGGTGACCTGGCCGAGCTTGTCGTAGGTGACGGTGGTGTTGGCGCCGACGATCGGGGTGCCGCCCGGCGGGGTGTAGTCGGGCTGGATCGTCTGCCACGGCCGGCCGAGCGCGTCGACCCGGACCTGGGTGATGTTGCCGAGCGGGTCCTGGGACTCGACCTCCTCGCCGAAGGTGTTGTAGCCGAGCTTCGAGACCGGCCGGATCGGCAGCGGGGCGCCGCCGCCGAAGACCTCGGTGCTGACCGCCGGGTCGAGCTGCTGGACGAGTTGGCCGGCCTCGTCGTACTCGTAGTCGGTGCGGTTGCCCTTCGGGTCCACCATCGCGGTGGTCAGACCCCGGTCGTCGACGGTGTAGTTGGTCGTCAACTGGTTGACGCTCAGTGTGGCGTTGCTGGTCCGGCCGTTGCCGCCGCCGTACAGGGTGGAGACCTCGGCTGCCGAGATGGCCCGTTGGTAGACCTGAACGTTGTCGATTTGGCCGACGAAGGTGTCTCCGCCGCCGTTGGCGTAGCGGTTGCCGCCGATGCTCAGCGGAGTGGTCGAGTTGAACGGCGTGGCGTTGGTGGCCGAGACGCCGGCCACGTTGTTGGCGTAGATCGACATCACCTTGGTGTTGGCGTCGAAGACACCGACCAGGTGGACCCAGGTGTTGACGGCCGGGGCCAGGTTCGCCGTCGCCATCCGGTACGCCGACGGGGAGGTCGAGTCCGACGACGGCGAGGTGAACGCCCACTTGTTCGCCCCCCGGTTGTACTGGAGGAAGAAGGCGCCGTGGTTGTTGCCGCCCTGGCCGACCGCCGTGTGGTAGGCGGTCAGGTTGTTGACCCGCAGCCACGCCGAGACCGAGTACGACTGGGTGGTGTTGAGCACCGGTCCGCCCGTTTCGAGGGTGCCGGTGGAGAAGGTGCCGACCCCGCCGCCGAGGGACGCTCCGAGGTAGCCGTAGGCGTCCTGCTGGGACGGTGACGAGTCGTGGGCGGTGAAGAAGTTCTCCGGCTCGCTGGTCTCGTCCAGCTTCCACCAGCCGGCGGGCCGCGAGGCCGCGTTGCTGCTGATGCTCTCCGAGGTCACCCGACCCATCGGGTCGTAGGTGTTCTCAACGGTGCGCAGCACGGTCTCGTTGTCGCCGACCGTGTCCCGGGTCGCCACCACCCGGTCGTCCGCGTCGTAGGAGTAACGGGTGGTCCGGGGAACGTCGTTCACCACCACCCGGGACGCCTGCAGCCGACCCGCGGCGTCGTGGATGTGCTGGGTGTTGGTGGCGCCGTTGTTCTCGGTCCGGGAGGAGAGGTTGCCGGCCCGGTCGTAGAGGTTCTCCTCGACGATGTGGGTCTTCACCCCGTCGGTCCGGGTGACGGTCCGCAGCGTGCCGTCGGCGTTGTAGAGGTACCTGGTGGTCCAGTTCATCGCGTCCGTCTCGGACGCGAGGGTGCCGTCGGCGTAGTAGGCGTTGAAGGTCAGCCGG
Organism: Solwaraspora sp. WMMD1047; assembly: GCF_029626155.1. Classification (NCBI taxonomy): domain Bacteria; kingdom Bacillati; phylum Actinomycetota; class Actinomycetes; order Micromonosporales; family Micromonosporaceae; genus Solwaraspora; species Solwaraspora sp. WMMD1047. The sequence goes on from NZ_JARUBL010000001.1 coordinate 5,006,119, forward strand.
GTGCGGGTGCCGTCGGCGCCGGTCAGGTGGCTGGTCAGCAGGTGACCCTCGGCGTCGTACTCGTCCTCGAGCACGCGCAGCACGTCACCGGTCGGGCAGGGGTCACCCGGGTCGGGGTCGCTGTCGCAGGAGACCGCCTTGGTCTGGTTGCCGTAGACGTCGTACTCCAGCAGGGTGACCCCACCGGCCGGGTCCACGCTCTTGATCATCCGGCCGTACGCGTCGTAGGCGCTGGTCGCCGTCCGGGCGCTGTCTCCGCCGGTGGTGTCGGCCACGGTCCGCTCGGTCACCAGGCCGTCGGCGTCGAAGACGTCGGTGGTCCGCGCGGTGTGCACCGCCCCGGTGATCCGGTTCGTCACCGGCGGCTCGACCGTCTCGGTCACCTCGCCGTCGGCGTCGTAGGCGTAGCTGGTGACCTGCCCGGCCGGGTACGCCGTCGAGATCACCTTCTTGGTGGCGACCCGGCCCAGCCCGTCGTAGCCGAACTCGGTGACCAGCCCGGCCGGATCGGTGACCCGGACCGCGTCGCCGGCGGCGTTGTAGTCGGTGCGCTGCAGGGAGCCGCGCGCCGAGGTGGTGGTCATCGGCAGGCCCGGCGGGGTGACCCCGCCGCCCACGGCCGGGGTGCTGGCCGTGGTGTAGGTCATCGTGGTGGTGCGCCCGTTGGGGTGGCCCGGCACCGGCGGCGTGACCATGCTGGTCCGGTTGCCGGCGGTGTCGTACGTGAGGCGCGTCCGGTACGCCGGATCGGTCTCGCTGGTCCCCCGGGCGTCGACCATCTCGATCAGCTGGTCGTTACGGGCGTCCGGGGTCAGGTTGACGGTGGTGGCGTCCGGCCAGTAGCGGTAGTACGACGTCTGGCACTCGTCGCCCACCTCGCCGCCGTGGTGCCGGCAGGTGGTGGACCGGATGGTGTTGCCGCGGACGTCCTTGCCCAGCTCGGTCTTGCGGCCCAGCGGGTCGTACTCCACCGAGACGAAGCCGCCGACGTCGAAGCCGTACGAGGTGGTGTTGCCCAGGGCGTCGGTCTGCGCGATCAGCCGGTTGCCGTTGGCCAGGTCGAACATCTGCTTGATCGGCTTGCCGGTCGGGTCGGTCACGGTGGCGGTGGTGACCGGGGTGAGCACCGGACCGGTGACCCCGGCCGGCGGCGGCAGGGCACTGCGGGACGCCTTGTAGTGCGCGTCGACAGCCGCCTCGGTCAGCGCCTCGTTGTAGTAGGCGAACTCGGCGATGTTGCCGGTGAAGTAACTGACGTTGCGCGACGAGCCGGCCCAGTTGAGGGTGGTGCCGGCTCCGATGTAGCCCAGCTCGGAGAAGGTCGGCACCAACGCGCCGGCCCGGGTGCCGACCAGCTTGTTGTCCAGGTAGAGCCGCTGCCCGTTCTGGTACGTGGCGGAGAGCACCACGTGGTGCCAGTTGCCGTCGTTCACCTTCACCGTCGAGGTGATCGAACCGCGGGCACCTGTCCACATGCCGCCGCGCAGGTAGCCGTCGGAACCGACGTAGAGCGCCGGCACGTACGCCCCGGTGGTCGGGGAGCCGCCGTTGACCGCCGAGTCCTGGTAGCTGTAGAGCACCCCGCTCTGCGCGTGGTTGGCCGGCACCTTGAACCACATCTCGATGGAGTGCGGTCCCTCGAACGGCACCACCCCCCAGCCCTGCATCCGGACGAACGACGAGGTGCCGTTGAAGCCGGCGCCGTAGGTGTCCGCGAACGGGCTGGTGGTGTTCGGCTGCGCGGTGTTGAAGGTGACGTTGTTGTAGTAGGCGCGGTTGCCGACCACCTCGTTGGCTGCTTCGGCCGGCCCTTCGATGTCGCCGAGCCGGTAGTAGTCGCGGGGCCGGGAACCGAGCACCGTGGAGACGTAGACCTGGCTGGAACCGGAGGTGGTGGGGGCGGCGATCTGCCAGGAGCCGCCGTTCTCGTCGGTGACCTGGCTGACCCGGCCGCTGACCGTGTCGTACTGGACCTGCGCGCGGACCCGGCCGGCGTTGCTGGTGACCTGCGACATCACCGGCGTGGCGAACCGCCCGGAGGCGTGCAGGGAACTGGCGGTGGTGCCGGAGATCGCGTGGTTGTAGAACGCGACGTCGGCGATCGAGCCGTTGAAGAAGGTGGCGGTCGGGGTGGTGTGCGGCTGGGCCGGCCAGGCGCCGCCGAGGAAGCCGGCTCCGATGTAGCTGTTCGTGGAGCCGAGGCTGGTCAGGGTGATGGCGCCGTTGAGCACGCCGACCTCGGCGCCGTCGAGGTACAGCCGCTGGCTGCCGCCGTTGCCGGACAGCGCCACGTGGTGCCACTGGTCGTCGGTGACCGTCCCCGGGGAGACCAGCGTGCTGGCCGCGTTGCCGTTCCAGAACTGGCCCCGCAGCTTGCCCTGGGAGTCGACGTAGAGCGCCGGGGCGTACCCGCCGGTGGTGGTGGCGCCGGGGTTGACCGCGTCCTTCTGGTAGCTGAACAGCACCCCGGTCGGGGTGCTGGTCTTGAACCACATGCTGACCGACTGGTACGCGGCGTTCGCGATCGCCTTCGCCGGCAACCGCACCTTCGCGCTGGTGCCGTTGAAGGTGGCGGAGGCGGAGGTGGACTCCGGGTGGACCGGAGGCTGGCCGAGGGTGACGTTCTCCAGGATGCCGGCGTCGCCGCCGTCGTTGGAGAGCACCCCGCTCTGCGCTACCGTCGCGCCGGCCGGCTCGTTGAGCCGCCAGAACGAGTACGGCGCGGAGTTCAGCACCGTGCTGGCGTGCTGCGCGGTGGGGGTGTAGTCGTAGCTGGCGCACTCGGTGCTGGTGCCCGGCGGGCAGACCCGGTCCAGCAGGTCGGTGTCGTACTCGTAGTTCCAGGTCAGCGCGGACCCCGGATCGCCCGCGGTGACCGGGTCGGTGGTGACGGTCGCGACGTGCGGATGGTCGGCGCCGGCCGGGGTGGACCAGGCGATGGTCAGGGTCCGGTTCGATGCCACCGACCGGAGCTGGTCGACCCGACCGTTGGTGTCGTAGCGCAGGGTCAGCGCCCGGCCGGACGCGTCGGTGATCTTCGTGAGGCGGAAGACGCCGGTGCCGCCGGGCTGGGTGAACTCGTACCCGGTGGCGTCCTTGTCGGTGAGCGAGTAGCCGCCGGTGATCGCCTTGAAGACCGAGAACCGGCCGGACGGCGGCACCCAGGTGCCGTCGTTGTTGCGCCCGAACGCCACCTCCTGCCCGTCCGGGTAGCGGATGGTGGCGGTCTGCAGCACCCCGGCGCCGTCCCGGTCCTCCCGGGCGCGCATGTCCAGCAGCGAGGACCAGCCCCGCCCGAACGCGCTGTCGGCGCGGGTGTCGAGGCTGTTGTAGTCCCGGGTGATCGACAGCGCCGGCCCGGCCGTGGCGACCTCGGCGTCACTGTCGGAGGTGGTGTAGTTGCCGACGCTGGCCTCGTAACCCTTGCCGCCGTTCTGCGCCAGCGAGGAGGTCACCGCCGGCTGCGGGACCTGGGTGGAGAAGGCGTACGTGACCGGGGCGGGCGGACCGGTGGACGAGTAGTCGTTGACCTGGACCGCGTACAGGTAGGTCTTGCCCCAGGCCAGCACGCCCGGCGGCACCTTCCAGACGCCGCCGGGCACCCAGCCGGAGGTGGTGATCTGGGTGCCCTGGTCGTTGTAGATCAGGAAGTTGAACCGCAGCCCCTTGGCCGGCCAGTTGTCCGGGTCGGAGCCCTGGGCGGCCAGCTCCGGGGTCAGCGTGCTGACGGTGTAGTTGTTCTCCGGGTAGCGGGCGGTCACCTGCGGCGCCACGTTGTCGCTGTAGGTGATGTCGATGAACGGGTCGCACTGGATCGCGCCGTAGGTGCCGTGGTTGCAGGTGAGGTTCGGGTTCGCCGAGGTGAACCGCTTCCAGGCCATGCTGTCGGTCTCCGACGCGGTCAGCGCCAGCCCGAAGTTGCTGGCGCCGGTCACCCACTCGTTGACCTGTGCCACGTTCAGCGCCACCGACACCCAGGTGCCCACGTTGCGGACCGCCGAGACGTTGTTGCAGGCGTTGGTGTTCGACGGGGACGCGTTGCCGATCGAGGTGGTGTAGGTCGGGAAGGTGGCGTACTTGACGGTCGAGTAGGACCAGGTCGAGGTGACCCGGTGCACGTCGAACCGGCGGGCCACGCAACCGGTGCCGACGCCCTGGTAGCTCATGAACAGGTTCAGGTCGGCGGCGCTGAGCCGCTTGCCGGCGAAGGTGGTGCCGAAGGTGGGGAACGGGATCAGCGACTTGGCCTTGCCGCCCCCGCCGTCGAAGGTGCCGACCGCGACGTTGGTCTCGGTGGACCGGTCCGGCTCGCTCGATCCGGACTGGACATAGGTGTCGCTGTTCGTGGTCGCGATGGTGGCGGTCGGGTCCAGCACCACTGGGAACTTGCGGGCCGGGTCGCGCAGCCACGCCCCGTCGATCGACACCTTCAGCGCGGGCGCCCCGTCGGCCTCGATGATCTCGTAGCGGACCGCGTGTGACATCGCGCCCGCGCCGGTGGCGTCGACGGCGGCGTCTTCGAGGTAGCCGACCGGCATCGCCACGACGACCTTGCCGTCGTCGCCGACGAACTCGACCGCCCCGCCCGCGCCGATCCGGGCGGTCAGGCCGGTCAGCCGCAGTGGGTAGACGTACTCGGTCGGCACCTGCGCCGACCGCAGGGTCAGGACCTCCTTGACCCCGGAGGCCATCGCGCCCAGCTCCAGGTCGACGTCCGGGAACACGTTGGCGTACCGGGTGATCTCGCCGTCCACCGCCGGAGTGCCGACGGTGGCGCCGGAGAGGGTGAAGGCCAGTTCCCGGCCATCGCCGAGCGTGACCCGTACCAGGTCGCCGCTCTCCCCGGCCGGCGTGGCACTGTCGCCGCTGATCTGGGCCGACTTGCGCGGGACGGTGGTCGCGCGGCCGGCGAAGCTCAGGTCGAAGGAGTTGGCGGCCACCCGGGGGCGGCCGTCCCGGCCGAACCGCAGGGTGCTGTCGATCGGCTTGAAGGTGCCGTCGGCGGCCCGGTAGTTGACCGGGTCGCGGTGCACCCGCCGGGTGTAGGAGCCGTCCGGGTTCTGGTAGACGTCCGACTTCTCGCTGGCGGCCGAAGCGATCCGTTCACTTGTCGTCGGGTCGAAGCCGGTGTCGGCCTCGCCGGTGTTCACCGAGCGGGACGTCGGCCGGTGCGGCTCGTACCGGTCCAGTTCGCCCTTGGCCGGCTTGGCCGTACCGCCGGCCGGCGCCTTCGCGGCCTCGACGTAGTGCCCGCGGTCCGGAGCCCGGCCACGCTCCTGGGCCGGGGTCGGCGGGTCGTTGAAGGCCCACGACGGCCGGGTGGAGAGCCAGTTCCACAGCCAGGAGAACGACGTCGGGTGCCGGTCCGCCGGCACCGCGCCGGGCGGGATGCCCAGCCCGAGCGCCAGCGCCAGGATCAGAACCGTGGCGAGGCGACGGGCTGATCCCGTCACCGTTCGGTCCGGTCGGCTCCGACCGTCCCGTGACCTGCTGATGCGCGCTCGACCGCTCATCGCAGCCCTCCCCCGTGCAGCTACAAAGTGGAGGAAGCTTGCGGCGCAGGGTTCGAATCTGGCAACAGCCTTTCCGACAGTCCACGCGCGAACGCGCCTTGACCACGGATGATTACTTTCAGCTATCCCGGCTGTTGGAACCGGTATTGGGACGCCCGGTCGACGGGCTTCTGCGGCCCGGTCCGGGTCGCTATGCTCTGGCCGACCGTGGCCGCGATCCTGACGGCGGCGGATCCACGGCATTACGGGGGTTGTGGTGCGGTTTTCGCGGCGGGACCGCGTGCTGGCAGCGGGCGCGGCCGTCGTCGTGCTGGCCGCCGCGGCGGTCTGGCTACTGTGGCCTGAGTCGGATGACGGGCCGGTCCGGGAGCGGCGGTACCGCGACGCCACGGCCTGCCTGCTCACCGACGACCGAGGGCTGACCGGTGAGCCGGCCGCGACGGTCTGGGCCGGCATGCAGGAGGCCTCGACCGCCGACCTGGTCCAGATCCAGTACCTGTCGGTGGCCGGGCCGCAGACCGCGGCCAACGCGCTCACCTACGTCAACACCCTGGCCAGCCAGGACTGCGCCGTCTTCATCGCCGTCGGCGAGATCCCGGTGACCGCGATGGCCGAAGGCCGGTCCAACTTCCCGGCGGCCCGCTACGTCGCGGTCGCCCACGACCCCGGGGACCCGACCATCACCCGGGTCGACGACGCGCCCGCCGAGGACACCCGCGAGGCGATCCGGGAGATCGTCAGCGCGGCCGACTGAGCACCCGGATCGCCGGAGAGTGGCTGAGCTGAGCGCACGGACAGAGCTGAGCGCACGGACAGAGCTGAGCGCACGGACAGAGCTGAGTGCACGGTCAGAGCTGAGTGCACGGTCAGAGCCGGGCGAACCAGTCGCGGGCGACGCGTACCCCGCCGATGTGGCCGAGGGCGACCATCAGGGCGCAACGGGCCTTGCCGGGCGCCAGGCCACGGGCGCCGATCGCCCCCACCTTGGCCGCGATCTCGCCACCCAGCGACTGCTCCGCCAGGTCGACGGGGCGGGTCCGGCAGCGCGAGGCGACCACCACCGGGATGTCCCACTCGGTGAGGTCGCTGATCGTCACCAGCAGGCTGGCCGGCACATTGCCCGCCCCGGTGCCCTCCAGCACCACCCCGCGGGCGCCCGCGTCGACGGCGGCGGTCAGCAGCACCGGGTCGATGCCCGGGTAGGTCTTGATCAGGGCGACGTCCGACTCCGGTTCGCCAACTGCCCGCGGCGGGCGCTGCGGCGGCGCGGCCAACGACTCGACCCGGCCGCCGACCACCCGCCCGACCGGCGGATACGGGGCCGAGGTGACCGCCGCGATACCCGTGGCGTCCACCATGGACACCCGCCGGGCGGCGTGCAGTTCGTCGTCGAGGCAGACCAACACGCCGGCCCCGGCCAGCGCCGGATCGGCGGCGGCGGTCAGCGCCGAGGCCAGGTTGCGCGGACCGTCGGCGGAGAGCTCGTCGCGGTACCGGGTGGCCCCGGTCAGCACGATCCGGCCGCGGTCCGCGGCCTCCCCGACGACCAGGTCGATCAGGTACGCCGTCTCCTCCAGGGTGTCGAGTCCGTGGGTGAGCACCACGCCGTCGTACCCGTCGTCGGCGAGAGCGGCGCGGACCCGGCGGGCCAGCGCGAACATCGTCGCCGGGGTGATGTCCCAGCTCGGTTCGCTCGACACGTCCTCGACGGTCACCTCGGCGGCGAGCAGGTCGGCGGGCACCGCCGCGAGCAGCTCCGCGCCGGTGGCGACGCCGGGCGGGCGGCGTGCGTACGCCATGGTGTCCTTCGTCGCCAGTAGCAGCACCCGGGGCGGCATCTCAGCCGCCCGCCCCGGACCCGGCCGCGTCGAGCCGTTCCTCCAACCGTTCGATCCGGCCGATCAGCGGCCGCAGTTCGCGGCGGACGGCCTCGGCGACCGCGGCCGGCCCGGCCGGCGGCGCCGTCGGGTCGCCTGGCGGTGGCGGCGCGGGCTGCCGGGCGGCCGTCTGGGCGCGCAGGTGGACGTAGCCGGCGAGGGCGGCCGCCACCGCGCGGCGGGTCAGCCGCGGCTCGGCGCCCAGGCCGCGCAGCACCCGGCCGGCCACCCCGTCGGGTTCGGAGATCAGGCCCAGCAGCAGGTGTTCGCAGCCGATGTAGTTGTGCCCGAACGCCGTCGCCTCGGTGACGGTCAGCTCCAGGGCGGCCGCCGCGGGTGCGCTGAACCGCAACCCGCCGTCGGTGGCGTCGCCCTCCCCCGTTGGCCCTCTGACCAGCTCCGCGGCCACCTGGCCGGGCTCGATGTCCACCGCCCGCAGCACGTGCAGGGCCAGGTTGCCGCCCTCGGCGAGCAGGCCGCCGAGCAGCGCCGCGCTGCCCACCGCCGGCGATCCGGCGGCGCGGGCCTGGTCGATGCCGAGCCGCAGCGCCGTCCGGGCCCGGTCGGTGAAGTGCGGCAGCCGGGCCACCAGGTCGGTCTCGTCGAGCTCACCCACGGTGGTCTCCCGGATCGCGGTGATGCGCCGTACGGCCTGCTCCAGCGCCCGCTGGCAGACGGCCGAGACGGGCACCCCGGCCTCCCGGACCGCCTCGGCCAGCTCGTCGGGCAGATACACGTTGATCTTCGGCACACCCAACCCCCGGACTCGAATTCATACCCCCTGTATACCCCCGCTAGGGTTACAAGTCGAGTCTTAACCCGGGCTTAGCGTTGACGCAGCGCGCCGCTATCCCCCTCGGCGGGAACCTCGGGGTCATCAACAACCGAACTCCGAGGAGTACGACATGACACGCAGGACCCTGATGCTGGCCACCGGCGGCGCCGTCGTCGCGATCGCCGTGGTCGGCACGGCGATCGGCGCCGGCGCCGCGGAGCTCGTCACCGGCGGAACCCGGGTGACCCCGGTCGCCGCCGTCGGTCAGGCCACCGAGACGCCGGCAACCCCGGCGACCTCCGCGCCCACCGGTGTCCCGACCGCCACCCCGACCGCCGTCCCCACCGGCACCCCAACGGGTACGCCGACCAGCGCCCCGGCCGGCACGGCCGGGATCGGGCACGACCGGGCTGTCGAGATCGCGCTCGCCGAGGCGGGCGGCGGCCGGGTCGACGAGATCGAGCGGGAGACCGAGCACGGCCGCCAGGTCTGGAGCGTCGAGATCGTCAACGGTGACACCGAGGTCGAGGTCGACGTGGACGCCGAGACCGGCGAGATCGTCAAGGCCGAACGCGAGCCGGCCGACGACGATGACAAGGACGACCGCGACGACGACCGCGACGACGACTGATCGGGCGCCACGCCCGGTGCAACCTGAGGCGATGGCGACCGGAAGGGTAACCTTCCGGTCGCCATCGCCTCCGGAACCGGGAACGGATCATGATCGACGCGACCTGGCTGCGCGCCCTCGGCGAGGCCGAGCTCGACGCCCTGCTGCGACGGCGACCCGACGCGACCGCGGCGCCGCTGCCGGCTTCGCTGGCCGAGCTCGCCGACCGCCTCAACCAGCCACGCTCCCTGATCGCCGCGCTGCGGCAGCTGGACCGCCCCACCCTGCAGGTCGCCGAGGCGCTCGCCGCGCTCGGCGGCGAGGCCGACCGCACCACCCTGGACCGCCTGCTGGGCGTCACCCCCGCCGACCCGGCCGGCGCCGAACCCGCCGGCAGCGCCGCACCCGCCGGCAGCGTTGCCGCTGCGGGCCGGGAGCGGGCCGCGGTGGTGGACCGGGCGTTGGCGACCCTGCACGGGTACGCCCTGCTGACCGACCGGGACCGGCCGCGCCTGACCGAAGCGATGGCCGGTGCGTGGGAGGCGCCCCTCGGTCTCGGCGTACCGGTGGCCGAAGCGGTGCGCTACCACAGCGCCGACGGGCTCCGCCGGTGCCTGCGACTGCTCGACCTCAAGCCGGCCACCCGCAAGGCCGACCTGCTCGCGCAGCTGATCGCCGCGTACCGCGATCCGGAGCTGATCCGCCGGGTGGTGGCGACCGCGCCGCCGGCCACCAGGGAACTGCTGATGAAGTCGGCGCTGACCGGCGAGCCGGTGGCGCAGGAGAGCCACCTCCGCTTCATCCACCTCGGCTACCGGTCCGGCCCGGACCGTCGAGCGGACCCGGCGATCTGGGCCTACGAGCGGGGACTGCTGGTGCCGGGCGGCGACTGGGACGACCACCTTCGCCTTCCGGCGGAGATCGCGCTCGCGCTGCGCGGGCCGGGCTGGACCGCGCCGCTCGACCCGGAACCGCCCCGCCCGTCGACCGCGCCGGTGGCGGCCGACGTGGTGGCCCGGGACGCGGCGGCCGCCGGCGCCGCGGCGCTGCGGGTCGTCTCGGCGCTCGCCGACGAGGCCGGCCGGAGCCCTTTCCCGACGCTCAAGGCGGGCGGGCTCGGGGTCCGGGAGATCCGCCGGCTGGCCAAGCGGATCGGCGGCGCCGAAGCCGAGATCCGGCTCGGGCTGGCCGTCGCCGACCACGCCGGGCTGCTCACCTTCGGACCCGACGGGATGACCCCAACCCAGGGGTACGACGAATGGCTGCGCGGCGAGCCCGCCGACCGGCTCGGCGTGCTGCTGACCGCCTGGTGGGCGATGCCGGCCGTGCCGACCGGCGACGCCGGCGCCGGCTGGACACCCGAGGCCGGCTCGCCCGGGTTGGCCGCGCTGCGGCCGGCCCTGCTGCGGGCCGCGGCCGACCTGTCGACAGGTGACCAGCCGCTGGCCGTGGCGGACCCGGCGGGCCTCGCCGACCTGGTCGCCTGGCGCCACCCGTTCCTGTTCGGCGAGCCGGAGGCGGCGCGGCTGGTGACGGCCTGCTGGGCCGAGGCCGCGCTGTTGGGCGCGGTCGGCGCGGGCGCGCTAAGCGCGGCCGGCCGGGCGCTGGTCGTCGGCGACGACCCGGCGCGCGCCCTCACCGACCTGGGCGGCACCGAACGGACCGTCCGGATCCAGGCCGATCTGACCGCCGTGGTGGCCGGTACCCCGTCGGCCGAGCTGACCGACGTGCTGGACTCCGCCGCCGACCGGGAGTCCCGGGGCACCGCCAGCACCTGGCGGTTCACCCCGGGCAGCGTACGCCGGGCACTGGACGCCGGTACCCGGCCCGACGGACTGCTCGCCGAGCTGGCCGCGGTCGCCACCGGCGGCGTGCTGCCCCAGCCGCTGACCTATCTGGTCAACGATGTCGCCCGCCGGCACGGCGCGGTACGCGGCCAGGACGTCGCCTGCTGCCTGCGCGCCGACGATCCGGCGCTGCTCGCCGAGATCGCCGCCGACCGGCGGCTGCGCGGCCTGGCGCTGCGGGTGCTGGCGCCCACCGTGCTGGCCGGCGGAAGGCCGCTCGCCGAGACGATCAGCGCGCTGCGGGCCGCCGGCTACGCCCCGCTGGCCGAGTCGCCCGACGGCACCCCGATCCTGGAACGGGCCGCCCCCCGCCGCGCCCCCGGTCCCGCAACCGCCGGGACAGCTACCGGCCGAGCACGGTCCGCCAAACCCCGACCCGGCACAGCTGAACCTCGCGCGGCAGGACCCGGTAAGCCGGGCGCGGCCGGGGCGGGAGCCGGCGGGGCTGGCGCGACCGGGGCGGGAGCCCGGCCGGCCGGCAGGTCGAAGAGCGCGGGCGGCTCCGGTCGGCCGGAGCCGGCGGAGTTGGCCCGTACCCTGCTGGGCCGCCCGGACCAGGCGGCCGGGCCGCGGTCGCGGTCGCTGCCCGTGGTGCAGGCCGAGGCGCCGCAGCTCACCATCGGTCCGGCCCGGATACTGGCGCACGCGATCGACAGCGGCGGGCCGGTCCGCATCGACTATGTCAACCAGGCCGGCAACGTCAGCAACCGGGTCATCGAGAGCATCGAACTCGCCGGCACGTCCATCTTCGCCTGGTGTCGGATGCGGCAGGACGAGCGGATGTTCAACCTCTCCCGGATCCTCGCGGTGGGCCCGGCCGACTAGCGCGTTCGGGAAGCCGGGGGCGCGGACCGGACCGGAATACCGGTCAGGAATCGAGAAGCACCGGCCGCGGCGGCGCGGTTAGCGTGACCATCGTCAGCGCCGTCGATGAGGAGTTCCCGGTGAACTGGAACAGGTGGATCCGACAACTGCACCGTTGGCTCTCGATCACCTTCGTGGTGACCGTCGTGATCGTGACGGTGGCGGTGGTGGGGCAGGAGGAGCCGGCCGAGTGGGTGTTCTACCTGCCGCTGCTCCCGCTCGCCCTGCTCACCTTCTCCGGCCTCTACCTCTTCGCCCTTCCCTACACGACTCGCCGTCGTCCCCGGCAGAGTCAGTAGATCTTCGGGGCGCAGGGGGCCGGATGGGGTAGGCGTTTGGCGCAGCGGGCGCCGCCGGCCAGGAGACGGTCGCAGAAGACGCGGTGGTGCTCGTGCTGGGCGTCCTCGGCCGAGACCGTCACCTCGCCGGCGTCGAGTTCGGGTAGGAACGACAGCGACTCGGTGAGCCGGGCGGCCAGGTCGGTGGCGGCGGCGAGGCTGCCCACCCCGACGCGGAGGTGGATCACGTGACCGGGCTGCCCGTCGTCGAAGCGGCGCAAGCTGTGCATCGCCGAATCCCTCCCGCCTGGGATCGAAGGCTCCGGAAAACAGAGCCGGGCATTTGTCGGAAATCATATAGACGTATCGGGGCATTTCAGGTATGCCACACGCGAAAGCGCTCGCCGGGGCCGGCCGCGGCTGACAGACTGCCGGCGTGCCCGACGAGATGCCGCTGACCGGAGGGAACGTCAGCGCCGGGGTGGTCCGGGTCGGGGACACCGTCCGGCGACCGGCCGGCCCGTGGACGCCCGCCGTGCACGCGTACCTCGACCACCTGCACGCCGTCGGCTTCGACGCCGCCCCCCGGCCGCTCGGCATCGACGAGCGCGGCCGGGAGGTGCTCACCTACGCCCCGGGCGTGGTGCCCTGGCCGGACCGGTTCGACCTGCTGGAGCCGGCCGACCAGCTGGCCCGGGTCGGCCGGCTGCTGCGCGACCTGCACGACGCGGCCGAGGGCTTCACCCCGCCGGCCGACGCCCGCTGGCAGGTGCTCATCCCGGACGGCGGCGACCCCGTCCGCGACGGCGGCGGGATCGTCGTACACCACGACCCGGCCCCGTGGAACCTGGTGGTCGGCGACCGGTGGGTGCTGATCGACTGGGACATGGCCGCGCCGGGCACCCGGCTGTGGGACCTGGCGTACGCGGCCCGTGGGTTCGTTCCGCTCGCCGCCCACCCCGACTGGCGGCGCCCGGACGCGTCGGACCGGCTGCGGGTGCTTGTCGACGCGTACCGGCTGGACGAGGCGGGGCGCCGCCGGCTGGTGCGGCTGCTGGCCAGCCGGGCGGCCGCCATGCACGACCTGCTGGCCCGGGAATCCGCCCGCGGCGTCGAGCCGTGGGCGCGGCTGTGGCGCGAGGGACACGGCGAGTCCTGGCGGGCCGACGCGGAGTACGCCGCGACGCACGCCGACCGCTGGCTGGCCGCCCTGCTCGACTGAGTCCGGTGCTGTCGCCGGAGAAGCGCTTGTTGACGGATCGGGTCGCGGAGGCCGCGCGGCCGTGCCGGGCAAGCCCGGCGCCACCGGCGGGCGCGGGGGGAGCCGGCGGGCGCCGGCTCCCCCCGCGGGGCGGAGCTGTGGTCGTACCCGATCAGTTGACGACGAAGAGCAGCCGGTTCGGCGAGCCGGAGCCGGGGCTGGTGACCACGTTCGTGGTCGCGTTGTTGTAGAGGTAGTCGCGGACCTGGCTCGGGGTGTACGACGGGTTGGCCGACAGCACCAGGGCCGCGGCGCCGGCCACGTGCGGGGCCGCCATCGACGTACCGTTGATGCTGCGGGTCGCGGTGTTGCTGTTGTACCAGGCCGACGTGATCGCCGAGCCGGGCGCGAAGATGTCCAGGCAGGTCCCGTAGTTGGAGTACGACGCGCGGGCGTCGGTGCTGGTCGTGGCGCCGACCGTGATCGCCGAGCCGACCCGGGCCGGCGACGAGTTGCAGGCGTTGGCGGTGGAGTTGCCGGCCGCCACCGCGTAGCTGATCCCCGAGGCGATCGAGTTCGCCACCGCGTTGTCGAGCGTGCTGCTGGCGCCGCCGCCGAGGCTCATGTTCGCCACCGCCGGCCGGACCGCGTTCGAGGTCACCCAGTTCACGCCGGCGATGACCCCGGCGGTGGTGCCGCTGCCCGAGCAGTTGAGCACCCGGACGGCGACCAGCCGGACGCCCTTGGCCACGCCGTACGCGCTGCCGCCGACGGTGCCGGCCACGTGCGTGCCGTGACCGTTGCAGTCGTTGGCGGTGCCGCCCGAGGTGACCGCGTCGTAGCCGGTGCTGGCCCGGCCGCCGAAGTCGTTGTGGGTGAGCCGGATGCCGGTGTCGATGATGTACGCCCGCACGTTGCTGGCCGTGTTCGGGTAGGTGTAGGAGTTGTTCAACGGCCGGGACCGCTGGTCGATCCGGTCCAGCCCCCACGACGGCGGGTTGGTCTGGGTGGCGGCGATCGAGATCACCTGGTCCTGCTCCACGTAGGCGACGTCCGGGCTGGCGGCCAGCCGGCGGGCGGCCGACGCGCTCATCTTCGCCTCGAAGCCGTTGACGGCCGCGCCGTAGACCCGCGCCACGCTGCCGCCGTACCGGGCGGTCAGCGCCTTGGCCCGGGACGGCACCGCGGACGCCGCGAGGGCGGTGCCGGCGCGGGCGCCGACGGCGCTGTCCTTGAGCACCACGATGTAGCTGCCGGCGACGGCGGTCGGGCTGTCGGCGTACCGGACGTCGCCGGTGGGTGCGGCGACGGCCGGACCGGCGGTGGCGACCACCCCGGTCGCCACGGCCGCGAAGATGCCGAGCGCGGCCCGGCGTCCGTACCGCATGTCGGGGAGTTTCATTCTCCCGCTCCTCCCTGACCGTCCGGGGGTTGGACGGATCGAGAGGAGCCTATTGAGCGCGACGCCGGAGACGGATATACCGGAATACCCATATCATTCGACGGCGGGACGCACCGGGCAGAGCGCCGGCCGGCGGCGACCGGAGCCGGTCGGTCTCGGGGCTAGCCGAGGCGCGGCCGGACGCAATACCCTTCGGTAACCGCTAGTCAACGTGACCCCCGTCACGAACCGATAACCGGAGGCTGCCCCCACCATGGCTCTCGAAGTGCCGTACCGTTCCATCCCCGACATGTTCCTACGCCGCGTCGCGGCGAGCCCGGACCGCGAGGCGTTCGCGCACCCGAACGCCGACGACTCCGCCCCGGTCTGGTTGACCTGGGAGACGGTCGGCCAGCGGGCGAAGGCGATCGCCGCCGGACTCCGCGGCCTGGGCGTCGGCCACGAGGACCGGGTGGCGATCCTGGCCAACACCCGCCTGGAGTGGGTCCTCGCCGACCTCGGGATCCTGTGCGCCGGCGCCGCCACCACCACCGTCTACCCCACCACCGAGCCCGAGGACGCGACCTACATCGTCGCCGATTCCGGGTCCCGGGTGCTGATCGCCGAGAACCCCACCCAGGCCGGCAAGATGGCCGGGGCCGTACCGGCCGGGCTGACCCACGTGGTGCTCATCGACGGGACGCCCGACCCGGCCGCCACTCCCCCGCAGCTCAGCCTCGCCGACCTGGAGGACCGCGGCGCCCAGGCGTTGGCCGCCGAGCCGGACCTGGTCGACAAGATCGTCGCGGAGATCGAGCCGGACCACCTGGCCACGCTGATCTACACCTCCGGCACCACCGGCCGCCCGAAGGGCGTCGAACTGCTGCACCGGGGCTGGTGCTGGGAGGCGGTGGCGCAGGCCGAGCTGGGCCTGCTCCGCGAGGAGGACCTGCAGTATCTCTGGCTGCCGCTGTCGCACTCGTTCGGCAAGACGCTGCTCTGCGGGGTCATCCACGTCGGGCTGCCCACCTACGTCGACGGCCGGGTCGACAAGCTGGTCGAGCTGCTCAGCGTGGTGCGGCCGACGCTGATGTGCGGCGCCCCGCGGGTCTACGAGAAGGTCTACAACAAGTCGGTCACCACCGCCCAGTCGGCCGGCGGCGCCAAGGCCAAGATCTTCGCCTGGGCGGTCCGGACCGGCAAGGAGAAGGTCGCCCTGGAGCAGGCCGGCAAGCCGGTACCGGGCAGCCTGCAGCTGCGCTACCGGATCGCCGAGAAGCTGGTCTTCAGCAAGCTGCAGGCCCGCCTCGGCGGACGCATCCGGGTGCTGGTCTCCGGGGCGGCGCCGCTGAGCAAGGAGATCGGCGAGTTCTTCGCCGCCGCGAACCTGCCGATCTCCGAGGGGTACGGGCTGACCGAGACCAGCGCCGGGAACTTCGTCAACCGGGCCGAGGCGATCCGGATCGGCACCGTCGGCCAGGCGATGGGCGACCTGGAATGCAAGATCGACTCGGATGGCGAGGTCCTGCTGCGGGGCGCACCGGTGATGCGCGGCTACCACAACCTGCCGGCCGAGACCGCGGCCGCCTTCACCGAGGACGGCTACTTCCGCACCGGTGACATCGGCGAACTCGACGCCGACGGCTACCTCAAGATCACCGACCGGAAGAAGGACCTGGTCAAGACCTCGGGCGGCAAGTACATCGCGCCGTCGCACATCGAGGGCGTGTTCAAGGCGCTCTGCCCGTACACCTCGCAGGCCGTGGTGATCGGGCAGGCCCGCAACTACTGCACCATGCTTGTCACGCTCGATCCGGACGCGATCACCGCCTGGGCGGCCGGCGGGCCGCTGGCCGGGCGCCCGTACACCGAGATCGTCACCTCGGCCGAGGCGGCGGCGATGGTCGACGACTACGTCAAGCAGCTCAACGCGAAGCTCAACCGCTGGGAGACGGTCAAGAAGGTCACCATCCTGCCGCGGGACCTGACCATCGAGGACGGCGAGATGACGCCGTCGCTGAAGATCAAGCGGCGCGGCGTGGAGACCAACTTCGCCGCCGAGATCGACAAGATGTACGAGGGCACGCTGGCCGAGCTCTGACCGGCTCCGGTGGGAGGGCGCGGCACCCGCCCTCCCACCGGACACTCCCCGCCCGGAGCCCCACGTCCGGGCGGATCACTGCGCCGGTCAGCGGTGGCGACGCCGCCAGGCGGTCTCCCGGGCCTCGTGGGCGACCTGCTCCTGCAGCACCGCGCCCCGCACCGCACGCCTCGACCCGGCGAGCACCCAGCGCTCCACCAGCACCAACCCGAGGCAGAGACCGGCCAGCAGGACGAGCAGGCCCAGCGCCGGCACGGCACCCGTCGCCGGGATCAGCAGCCCGAGCAGCACGATGGTGACGACCCGGCTCCAGAGCACCGTACCGAGCATCCGCAACTGGAAACCGAGGTGCCCGAGCAGGAAGACGGCCACCCCGCCGAAGAGGACCGCCCGGTCGATCACCTGCAGCGGGCCGTCGGGCCCGGCGGCGGGCGGCTGCACGATGTGCTGCAGCACCTCCCGCACCCCGAGGGAGAGCAGGATGATCCCGGCGATCATCGGCAGGTGCAGGTAGGTGTAGGCGTCCCGGGCCAGGATGCCGCGGGCGGCTCCCCTGGCGTCGTGCAGCGCCTGCTCGGCGGCGAGGGCGATGAAGTCGAAGTAGAACCACCAGAGCGACGCGGTGATCACGAGGCCGGCCAGCCCGACCCCGAGCACGGACCAGCTCACCGGCGACAGGACGAGCTCCCCGCTACCGCCGACCGAGATGATCGACTCGCCGAGCGCCACGATGATGATCAGGCCGTGCCGCTCCGCCCAGTGGCCGGCCGAGATGATCCGCCAGCCCTGCGCCCCGACGGTCGCCGCCGCACCGTATTCGATGCCGACGGCGAGCGTCCAGAGCGTCGCCTTGACCGGGAACGGCTGGGTCGAGCCGACCGTCAACGAGATCAGCGCGGAGGCCGTCAGCAGCAGCACCGCGGCGAGCGCGGGCAGCCCGACCCGCAGCAGGTGCCGCCGCAGTCCG
Source organism: Solwaraspora sp. WMMD1047 (assembly GCF_029626155.1). Lineage (NCBI taxonomy): Bacteria > Bacillati > Actinomycetota > Actinomycetes > Micromonosporales > Micromonosporaceae > Solwaraspora > Solwaraspora sp. WMMD1047. The sequence continues at coordinate 5,023,533 of NZ_JARUBL010000001.1, forward strand.
GGCTGGCCGTGGTTGGCGTACCAGAGGGTTCCCACGTGCAGCGACCGGACGACCAGGTAGCAGACCGGGAAGACCAGCGGTCCGGAGATCCCGCCGGGCTTGTCGACGATGGTCTCCGGGGCGGTGACGGCCACCACCAGGATCGCGGCCACCGCGACGAACAGGACCGCCGGCATGAAGCCCTGGTCGATCCGGACCAGGTTGCCGACCCAGGTGAAGGAGCACCAGCACCACCAGAGCAGCATCAGCAGCAACATGCCCCGGATCAGGCCGCGCTCGGTGAGGTCGTCGGCCATCAACCGGGTCACGTTCAGGAAGGCGAAGACGAAGACCAGGTCGAAGAAGAGCTCCAGCCGGGTGACGCGGGCGCCCTCGGCCAGCGGCAGCAGCTGCTTCGCGGTCTTGCGGTCCTCGGGTCCGCCCACCGGCCCAGTCTGGCAGCCGAAAGGAACAATTAGGTTTTTTCGCCCCGAGCGGAGCGGGGCTCAGGCGATCACGGCCGGCTCCCGCCAGCGCGGCCGGGCGGTCTGGTCGAGGTCGTAGCGAACCGCCGCGATCCGGCGTACCGCCTCCACCAGCTCCTCGGCGGGCAGCGTGAAGGGCAGCCGCAGGAACCGTTCGAGCGTGCCGTCCAGCCCGAACCGGGGCCCCGGGGCCAGCCGTACGCCGACCTCCTCGGTGGCCCGCGCCAGCGCGCTGGAGATCGGCCCGTCCAGCTCGGTCCAGAGGGTCACCCCACCCCGGGGAACCGTCACCCGCCAGTCCGGCAGGAACTCCCGCAGCGCCGCCACCAGCGCGTCCCGGCGGCCGGCGAGCTCGGCCCGCCGGGCGGCCACGATCGCGTCGGCGTCGGCCAGCAGGTGCACCGCCAACAGCTGGTCGAGCACCGGGTTGGCCATGTCGACCCCGACCCGGGCGGCGGCCAGCCGCTGCACCTGCGGAGCGGCGGCCCGGACCCAGCCGATCCGCAGACCGCCCCAGTACGGCTTGCTCATCCCGCCGATGGTGACCACCCGGGAGTGCCGGTCGAACACCGCGGTCGGCGCCGGCATCGCCGTGCCGTCCAGCGGCAGATCCACGAACGACTCGTCGACCACCAGGTCGGTGCCGGTGGCCTGGGCCGTGGCGACCAGCCGCTCGCGCAGGTCGACCGGCATCAGGTGTCCGGTCGGGTTCTGGAACTCCGGAATCAGGTAGGCCAGCCGGGGTCGGGTCTGGCGCAGGCTACCCAGCAGCAGGTCGGCGTCCCAGCCACCGGCGTCGGCGGCCAGTCCGTGCGTGGTCAGCCGAGCCCGCCGGGCGGCCAGCGCGGCCAACGCGTTCGGATAGGTCGGCGATTCGACCAGGACGCCCGCGCCGGCCGGCAACGTGAGCCGCAGAACCAGATCGAGCGCGTGCTGGGTGCCGTTGGTGATCATGATCTGCTCGGCACTGGTCGGCAACCCCCGCCGGGTGTACGCCGCGGCGACCGCCTCCCGCAGCTCGCCGATACCGGTCGGGTGATAGCCGGCCCCACCGAGGTAGCGGGGCAGCTCCTCGGCGGCGGCCCGGGCCGCCGACAGCAACTCGACCGGGGCGGCCGGCGCGGCGCAGCCCAGGTCGATCATGTCGAGGTCGTCGAGCGGGGTCCAGAGACCGGAGCTGGCCACCCGGTGCCCGCCGGGCAGGGTGGTCCAGCTCCCGGCGCCGCGCCGGCTGGTCACATGACCGCTCTCGCGCAACTCCCGGTACGCGGCGGTGACCGTGGTCCGGCTCACCCGCAGCGCCTCGGCCAGCTCCCGCTCGGCCGGCAGCCGGACCCCGAGCGGAAGCCGGGCGTCGGCGATCAGGCCACGGACCGCGGCCGCCAGGGCGGCGTAGTCCGGACTGCGGCGACGGCCGGGCAATGCGTGCCACTGCCCCAGCAGACGAGCCAATTGCGTCCCCCGCACGAGGCTAGTCATGGCCACCTCCGCGATATTGGCTCTTACCCTCGGCCTAATTGGCCCTCAGAGTGGCACGCATGGCAGATATTGGCAACACCGATCGGACCAGCGACACCGGTCGGACCAGCAACACCAGTCGGACCGGCAACACCGACCGGCTTCCCCGCCGGCTGGTCCAGCTCTACGCCGGACTCGCGCTGTACGGGATCAGCATGGCGCTGATGATCGAGTCGTCACTCGGCCTGAACCCCTGGGACGTCCTGCACCAGGGGCTGACCAACCTCACCGGGCTCTCCTTCGGCACGGTCACCATTCTGGTCGGTGCCGGGGTGCTGCTGCTGTGGATCCCGCTGCGTCAGCGCCCGGGGCTGGGCACGGTCAGCAACGTGATCGTCATCGGCCTGGTGGTGGACGCCGCGCTGGCGCTGCTGCCGGCCGGCGGGTCGTTGCCCGCCCGGATCGCCCTGCTGGCCGGCGGAATCCTGCTCAACGGCGTCGCCACCGGGCTCTACCTGGGCGCCCGGTTCGGCCCCGGACCCCGCGACGGGCTGATGACCGGCTATGTCGCCCGCCGGCCGGGCCGGTCGATCCGGCTGGTCCGTACGGTTATCGAGGTGACCGTGCTGGCCGTCGGCTGGCTGCTCGGCGGCACCGTCGGGGTCGGCACGGTGGCCTACGCGCTGGCCATCGGACCGCTGGCGCACGTCTTCGTTCCGCTGTTCCAGCTTCCCAGCATTCGGAACGACAACGATATCGTTCCGGATCGGCCAGCCCTGGTTAACCGGCCCGCAGGGGCTCCCGGACATGAATGAGTGGACGAACACGGTGGGGCAGTCGTTCCCTCCCCGGCGGTAACCCGGCATCATTTCCCCATGGGGGACGAGGGATGGCGGTGGTCCGATGCCTGGATCTTCGTGTCGCTGGTCATCGCCGGCGGCGCCGGACGACACCGCCGCGCACCGTCGAGCCGGCGTCCCGAGGGGGTCCGGCTCACCGACGTGCTCTCCACCGCAGACCACCTCAACCACGCCATCCCGGCGCGGCAGGAGGTTGAGGCGGCGGTGCGCCGGCTGATCGGCGCCGATCTGATCACCGTCACCGACGGCTGGTTCCGGGTCACCCCGACCGGCGAGCGGCTCTGGCGGACCCGGCCGCACGGCGGCCTGTCGACCACCGTCGAGACCATGCACAACGTGCTCACCCGCCGGCACCCGCCCGGCACCGCGGAGTGGGAGCTGGACGAGGAGGAGCACGCCGCCGCCGTCCAGGAGTACGCCGCCCGGGTACGGATCCCGGCCCCGCGCCGCTCCCCCGAGAACGACGGCCGGTAGGCCGGAACCGCCCGCCCGCCGATACCGGCCCTCGCCGGCTGATGGCGGACCTCGCCCGCCGCTTGCGAACCTCGCCGGCTACCGGAATGCGGGCCAGTGTTCCGCCCCGCGACGTGGAGGTAATCCCCGTCCTTTCAGGGCGGAGGGGAGGTCAATGCCGGACCGGGTGGCCAGCCAACTGCAGGGCGTCCTTGACCTCGCCGACCGTGAGCTCGCCGAAGTGGAAGACGCTCGCCGCCAGCACCGCGTCGGCGCCGGCCGCCACCGCCGGCGGGAAGTGCGCCACCGCCCCGGCGCCACCGCTGGCGATCACCGGGATGTCGACCGCCTCCCGTACCCGGGCGATCAGCTCCAGGTCGAACCCGGTCTTCGTCCCGTCGGCGTCCATCGAGTTCAGCAGAATCTCGCCGGCGCCGAGCTCGGCTGCCCGCCGGGCCCACTCGACGGCGTCGATGCCGGTGCCCCGCCGCCCGCCGTGGGTGGTCACCTCGAAACCGCTCGCCGGCACCGCCTCACCCGCGCCGCCACCAGTCAACCCGCCGTCGGCGGCCACCGCGCCGCCACCAGCCGCCCCGCCGCCGGTCACCGCGGCGGGCCGGGTCAGCCGGCGTACGTCGAGGGAGAGCACCAGCACCTGGCGGCCGAACCGGTCGGCGATCTCGGCGATCAGCTCCGGCCGGGCGATCGCGGCGGTGTTCACCCCGACCTTGTCGGCACCGGCCCGCAGCAGGGTGTCCACGTCGGCCACCCGGCGCACCCCGCCGCCGACCGTCAGCGGGATGAAGACCGACTCGGCCGTGCGGCGTACCACGTCGAGCATGGTGCCCCGGTCGTCGGAGGAGGCCGTCACGTCCAGGAAGGTCAGCTCGTCGGCGCCCGCGCGGTCGTAGGCGGCGGCCAACTCGACCGGGTCGCCGGCGTCGCGCAGGTCCAGGAAGTTGATCCCCTTGACCACCCGGCCGGCGTCCACGTCCAGGCAGGGGATGACCCGCACCGCAACCGTCATGGACGCAGCGTACCCGGCGCGCCGCCGGCGACCCGCGTCCCGGACAGCCCGGCGGGCGGCAGCCAGTGGCCGACCAGTTCGGCGTAGAGCGGCGACTCGGCGACCAGCCGATCGTGCCCGCCCAGCAGCGGGGTGGCCTCGCCGAGCAGCAGAATCCGGCCGGCCCGGCGGGCCGAGCTGATCCGGTGGGCGACGACGACGAGCACCCCGCCCCGGTCGGCGAAGGCCCGCTCGACCCGATCCTCCGTACGCGGGTCGAGGTGGCTGGTCGCCTCGTCCAGCACGACCACCGTCGCCGGCGTCAGGTAGGCCCGGACCAGCGCCACCAGCTGCCGCTCGCCCTCCGACAGGGCAGCCCCGCCCGGGCCGACGGCCGCGTCGTAGCCGCCGAGCCGGTCGACAAGCGGGGACAGGCCGAGCAGCCGGCAGGCGTCGTCGAGCGCCGGGGCCGGGCGCGGGCCGGACAGGTAGCAGAGGTTGTCGCGCAGCGTGCCGTCGAAGACGTACGCCTGTTGCGGGATGACGGCCAGCTCGCGGCGCCGAAGCTGCGGCGGCAGCCGGCCCACGTCGATCCCGGCGAACTCCACCCGCCCCGAACCGGCCGGCAGCTCGCCGGTGATCAGCCGGGTCAGCGTCGACTTGCCGACCCCGCTCGGTCCCACCACAGCCAGATGGTCGCCCGGCACCAGCCGGAGCGAGAACCGGTCCAGCACCGGGGCCGCGGCCCGGCCGTACCGGAAGGTCACCTCGTGGAGGGTGACCGACGTCGCGCCGGACACCGGCGCGACCGCCCCCGGGTGCGCGGGTGGCCCGGGGAGCGCGACCGCCCCGGGGGGCGCGGGCGGTCCGGCCGGCGGGACAGCGGTCCGGCCGGCGTCCCGCAGCCGGGCCAGCACCACCGCCAACTGGACCAGCCAGGGGCCGATCGTGGCGGTCAGCGTGATCAACGCCGGGAGCAGCCGGGCCGCGACGTAGCTGACGGCGCCGACCGCCGCCCCGGCGCTGAGCGTCCCGGCGCGTAGCTGGCCCGGGATGACCAGCAGCAGCAGGAGCAACGGCAGGTAGCCGCCGACCGCCACCGCCGCGGTCCGGCCGGCCGCGGTCCGCGCCATCGCGGCGGTGGCGGCGGTCTGCCGGTCGATCGCGGCGAACAGCTCGCCCCGGGCCCGGTCCGCCGCGTTGTTGGCGGTGATGTCGCGCACCGCCCCGAACAGTCGGCCACCCACCTCGGTCAGCGACTCCTCAGCGGCCAGCGCGTCGAGTTGCCGGGCGCGCAACCGGCGGACCACGGCGGCGAAGACCAGCGCGGCGCCGACCAGGCAGCCGCCGACCAGCGCGCCGAGCCCCGGCGCCAGCAGGGCCAGCCCGGCGACGGCCGCGACCAGGCTCAGCACCCCCTGCCGGAGGCCCCGCAGCAGGGCCGACGCCAACCCCCGGGCGGTGTCCACCTGGGTGGTCACCTGGGCCACCACCGCGGTGTCGACCGGCTGCCCGAGCACCGCCGAGCGGAGACTGCCGGCCACCACCCCGGCCAGCAGCCGGTCCCGCAGCGGCTCCACCACCGCGGCCAGCCACGGAAACACCGCCCGGGTGGCCAGCCCGGCAGTGAGCTGGGCGAGCCCGAGCAGCCCGATCAGGGCGAGGCCGAGGCCGACCCGGCCGGCGCCGAACCCGTGATCGATCGCGGCCGCGATGAGCAGACCGAACAGCAGGTCGGGCAGGGACTCCAGCACCGACCAGCCGGCGATCCGGGCCACCGCCCGCCGGTTCACCCGCTGCGGACCGGCGGGCGCGGTCATGCCGCCGCTCCGAACACGGTCCGGTAGTCGGGCTCGGCCCACAGCAGATCGTGCCGGCCGGTGGCGCGCACCCGGGCGCCGTCCAGCCAGACCACCAGGTCGGCGGCGGCGGCGATGCCGGGTCGGTGGGTCACGATGAGCCGGGTGCCGCCGTCGCGCTGCGCGGTCAGCGCCCGGCCGATCCGGGCCTCGGTGGCCGTGTCCAGACTGGCGGTCGCGTCGTCCAGGACCAGGATCGGGGTACGGCGGGCGAACGCCTGCGCCAGGCCCAGGCGCTGCAGTTCGCCGCCGGACAGTGGCGCGTCCGACCAGCGGGTCTCGTAACGGGCCGGCAGCCGCCGGATGAACTCGTCCGCGCCGGCCAGTCGGGCGGCGTCGGCCGCCGCCCGCACCGGCAACTCCCCCGGTACGCCGTACCCGATCATCGCCCGGATGGTGCCGCCCAGCCGGGCCGGCTCAGCGAAGGCGTAACCGACCAGGCCGCGCAGGGTGTGGTCGGTCAGCGCGGTGGTCGGCACCCCGTTGAGAAGCACCTCGCCGGCGTCCGCGTCGGCCAGCCGGCCGAGCAGCGCGGCCAGCGCGCTCTTGCCGGTCCCGTTCGCCCCGACCAGGGCGACCACCGAGCCGGCGGGCAGGCACAGGTCCACCCCGGTCAGGACCGGCGCCTGCGGCGGACCGATCCGCACCCCGCGCAGCCGGATCTCCACCCCGCCCGCCGCCGTTTCCACCGTGCCGTCCGACGCGGCGACCGCGCGGTCCGGCGCCACGGCCGGCGCGGGTGCCGGCGCCCCGGGCGGCGCGGGTGCCGGCGCCACGGCCGGCGCGGGTGCCGGCGCCACGGCGGGCGCGGAGGTGTCCGCCGGGGTGGCGGGTGGGGTGGGCACGGCGTCGAGTACCGCGGCGATCCGGGCGCCGGCGGCCCGCGCCTGGGCCAGCAGCAGCACCGAGTCCACCTGAGTCAGGGCGCCGAGCACCAGGGCCAGGTAGCCGGCCACCGCCACCAGCCCGGCCGCCGGGAGCCGGCCGGCGGCGACCGCGACGCCGGTCGCGGCCAGTACGGCCACCTCGGCGGTCGGCAGCAGCAGACCGATCCGCCACATCGCGCGGCGCTGCTGGGCCCAGGCCTGCAGGCCGGCGTCGCGCAGGTCGGGCAGCGGCGCGAGCACCCGGTCGATCTCCCGGTCGACGGTGCCGGCGGCCCGGATGGTGCGGATCCCGCCGAGCGCGTCGGCGAGCCGAGCGGCGATCGTCGCCTGGATCGCCTGGTAGTCGCCGAAGAGCCGGCTGAACCGGACCAGCAGCGTCCGCATCACCAGCAGCAGGGTCGGGATCGCCAGTGCGACGAGCAGGGCCAGCCGCGGGTCGTACCAGCCGATCGCGACGATGCCGGCGACGGCGGTCACCAGCGTCACCACGACGGAGAGCGCCACCGGTACCACGGCGGCGGCGTGCCCGGCGCCGGTGGAGAGCCGGGCGGTGAGGTCGCCGGCGGCGAAGCTGCGCGCGCCGGCCGGGCCGAGGTCGAGCACCGCCGCGGCCAGTCGGCGGCGCAACATTCCGGCGGTACGGGCGACCACCGCACCGCCGTACCCGATGGCCACCGTCTCGGCGAGCACCGCGGCGGCGACCAGCGCGGCCAGCATCCCGACGAGGTGCCCGGCCGGCCGGCCGGCGGCGTACCTGGTGACGGCCTGCGCGGTCACCGCGGGCAGCGCGAGCGCCACGCCGGCCCGGGTCAGGCTGGCGGCCACCAGCAGCGCGGTCGGCCCCCGGGCCTGCCGGGCGACGGCCAGCAGCAACCGGTCCCCGGCGCGGCTGCCGGTCGGCGGTTGCTCTGCGGACGTCACGCGCTCCTCCTGCCTGGCTGCCGGGTCCGGTGGTGCGGGGCGGGGTGGCGGATGTCGGCGGGTGGGCACGTCGGGGCGGCCGGGTGGGCCGCCCCGACGATCTCGTTCGGCTCAGCGGAGCATGGCTCAGAAGAGCGTCCACGAGCACGTCCACGCGCACGTCCAGCCGCACCCGCCGGGCGGGGCGATGACGTCCATCCGCTCCTCGCCCTCGAGCATCTGCAGGGCAGCGATGTCGTTCTCCATCTCGTTCACCTCCTCTCGAACCTGGTTGGTGGAATCGGCGACCTCCCGAGGGCGGCCGGCGACATCTCGGGGGCCGTCAGCCCGGCCCGCTGGCCGACCCGGCGAGCACGGCCGGCATCGGCACTCCGGCGGCGGAGTCGGTTGGTGGATCGGCGAGCCAGCCGCGGGCGCCGCCGTGCCGGAGCCGGATCAGGAAGGCCAGGGTGCCGGCGAGCCCGGTCTGGTGGTCGGCGACCACGTCCCGCAGCGTCTCGTCCGCGACCACCAGCAGTCCGTCGCGGCGCACCGCGCGGCTCAGGATGGCCACCGCCAACTCCTCGGCCTGCCGGCGGTGGCCGTCCACGCCGGTGAGCTCGGCCAGGTCGAGCAGCAGTTCCCCGTCCCCGGCGGTGCCGTGGCACTGCACCGGCGGGGCGCTCCACCGGGCCCGCCACGCGGTCCGCGCGGCCTGACCGGCGAGCTCGACCAGCCGGCCGTCGCCGGTGGCCGACCCGAGCCGGACCAGGAAGGTGCCGATCCCGGAGGCGCCGCTGCACCAGTGCGGGGTCATCGGCCCGTACGCCGGTTCGCTGTCGGCCCGGTCGCGGGGCCACCAGGCGGTCTGGTCCTCGACGATCGCGGTGTCGCGCAGCGTGCCGCCGGCCTCGACGGCGACCCGTAGGTAGTCTTCGTGCCCGGTGGCCTGGGCCGCCTGGAGCAGGAAGGCGCCCACCCCGGCGACGCCGTGGCCGAAGCCGAGTTGGCAGGAGCCGGCGAGCACCGAGTCGAAGTCGTCGGGCACCGGCCACCAGACGCCGCGCCCGTCGCGGACCGCCGCGGCGAGCAGCCCGTCGGCGCAGTCCCGGACCCGGTCGAGAAAGTCGTCGTCGCCGGTGCGCCGCCACCACAGCAGGTTGGCCAGACCGGCGCCGGCCGCGCCGTGGCAGACGTCCGGGTTCGGCCAGCGCACCGGCACCCGGCGGGCCAGCGCGGCGGCGTGTTCGGCCAGGGCCTCATCGCCCAGCAGGTCGGCGGCGGCGCCGAGGGCGACCGAGGTGCCGGACCGTCCGAAGTAGAGTCCGGGAAGCGCGGGCGCGGCGCGGTCGACGGCGGCTGCCAGCCAGTCGGCGAGGTCGCGGACGGCGGCCCGGGCGACCGGCTCGGGCCGGACCTGGGCGCCCCGGACCAGGGTCATCAGCACCCCGGCCGCACCGTGCTGCACCGCGCAGGGGTCGGCCGCGGCGCCGAACCCGCCCGTCCGGGTGGCCCGCCCGGGGTCGCCGGTGTCCACCAGCCGCCGCAGGTGGTCGAGCCCGTCGGCGATGGCCACGTCCACCACCGAGCCGGGGCCGAACCCGGCCGAGCGCGGTACCGCCGGCGATGGGGCGGCCGGTGGGGGCGGGCCGAGCAGCAGTTCGCGGGCTCGGCCGAGGTCCCAGCGGGAAGCCGGGTCGGCTCCGGTCAGTCCGGCGATCAGCGGCGCGAGCGCGGCCAGGGCCGGCAGGTGCGCGCCGATCGTCGCGGCGAGTCGGGCGATCCGGCCGGCCGGGACCGGGCCGGGACCGTCCGGGAAGACCGGGTCGACGCCGGTGGCCAGATGGAACAGGGTGGCGCCGAGCGCGTACCGGTCGGTCTCCGGGCCGGGGCACGGGCCGAAGCGGGGGGCGGCCAGCACCTCCGGGGCGCCGTAGCCGGGGGTGTGCACCCGCGGTCCGGGGGTGCCCGGCTCGGCGGCGAACTCGACGTCGACCAGCCGCACGTCCGGGCCGGGCACCACCAGCAGGTTGTTCGGCGACAGGTCGCGCAGCACCAGGCCGGCGTCGTGCACCGCCGCCACCAGCTCGACAAGTCTGGCGGCCAGCGCCCAGGCCTGCGCCACCGGTACGCCGTCGGCCCGCTCGGCGGCCTGCCGGGCGGCCCAGGTCCGCAGTGGCGTACCGGTGATCTGCTCCTCGGCGAGGAACAGGTCGCCGGACTGTTCGAAGAGGTCCACCAGCCGGGGGGTGCGGCCCAGCGGGGCCAGCCGGTGCAGCATCCTGGCCTCGTGGCGCAGCAGGTCCCGCCCGTCGGTGCCGGCCACCGACGCCTGGGTGTGCGGCCGGGCCTGCTTGACCACCACCTCGGCGCCGGTACGCCGGTCCCGGGCGCGGTAGACGCCGCCCTTGTTGGCGTGCTGGATCGCCCGGCGTACCTCGAACCGGTCGTTGAGCAGCACCGCCGCCGGTCTGGTCGGCGGGTTCGGGGCCGGTTGCTCGCTCGGGAAGGGGTTGTCCGCCCAGGCCGGCGGGGAGAACCAGGCACGCCGCTGGTCCGGCACCAGGGTGCCGTCCGCGGCGGTGAGCCGGCAGTCGTAGGTGCCGTCGTTGGTCAGCACGGTGACGCCGGTGAACGCCCCGAACCGGTAGTACACCAGGCTGCCGGGGCGGTACCGGCGGTCGGAGAGGATGGCCGGACCGGGCAACCCGGCGGTGGCCAGGTCGAGCCGTTCGGCGAGCCGACGGAACCGCTCGTCGTCGGCCGGGTAGACGGTGAGGAACTTGCCTCCGCCGCCCCGGTCGGCCCGGCCGTCGGTCAACTCCTTGACCGCCGCCAGGTCGGCGGCGAACTTGAACTGGCAGCGCGCCTCGACAAGCACCCGGGCGGCCGCGACCAGCACCAGCGGGGCGGAGAGCGGGGTGGCGGAGAGGTGCAGTTTCCAACCCTGCCGGCGGGCCGGCTGGTCCGGGCGGCGAACGTGGCACCAGCGGCCGGACCGCTCGACCCGCCAGCCCCGCGCGTCCGGCGACAGCACGGTGTCCAGCAGGGACGTCAGCGGGAAGGTCTCCTCGATCGGGTCGGCGCTCATCCGGACTCCTACGCTCGGCGGGGCCAGACAAACGCTTATCGATTATCGGAGCGGCCGCAATGATCCCGGCGCCGGTTCAGTAGATTTCCGGATGCTAGCAGTCATCCATGTTGGACAGTCGTGTTTGGCCTGTTCAGGCCGGCAGCGGGCCGAGGTGGCGGGCGATCGCCGCCCTGGTCGGCGCGTTCAGCTTCGACATGATCCGGGCCAGGTGGGTCTCGACCGTCCGCGGGCTGACCACCAGCCGGCTGGCGATCTGCTGGTTGGTGAGTCCCTGGGCGACCAGCTCCGCCACCTCGGCCTCCCGACCGGACAACTTGCCGACCAACCCGGCCCGTGGCATCCGGGCGCCGAACCGCCGCTGCGCCCGGCCGGCCTCGTCGGCCAGCCAGCGCGCCCCGGCGGCGACGAAGAGCCCCTTGGCCGTGCCGACCTGGGCCCGGCCGGCGACCGCGTCACCGAGCACGAAGTACGCCTCGGCCAGCCGCATCCGGGCCAAGCCCTCCGGCGCCGGGGTACCCGCCCGGACGAAGAGCCCGACCGCGCGCAGCCCGGACACGACGGCCTCGTCGATCCGCCCCGCCGCCAGTGCCAGCCGGGTGGCGGCCAGCTCCACCCGGCCGCGCTGGGAGGAGAGCCCGCCGGCGACCGCGCGGGCCCGGTGCAGCCGGCCGGCGTCCCCCGGCGCCGGCGCGCCCTCCACGCTCAACGCCAGGGCGGTCGCGGCGCCGGGTCCCAGGCAGCGCCGTGCCACCGCCACCGCCTCGGTCATCGACACCGGCGGCGGCAGCTCGCCGTCGGGCTGACCGGCCTCCGCCACGACCTGGGTGGCCTCGCCGATCAGCGCCAGGCTGATCGCCCGGTACCACGCCGACCGGGGCGGCTCGACGGCGTGCAGCCGATCCAGGATCGCCCGGACCGCCTCCGGCCCGTCGACCCAGAGCGTCGGCCGCAGGCTCACCGCCGCGGCCAGCGCGGCGATCTCGGAGCTGGCCTGGCGTCGGGCGAGTGACTCGGCCTCCCGGGCGTCGTGCAGCGCCTCGACGACCTGGCCGAGGCTGGTCCGCACGATGGCCCGGACGGTGTAGAGCTGCGGCAGGGTGTGGCTGCGGCCGTAGCGCCGGGCGGCCCTGATGCCGCGTTGCAGGTGCCGCAGGGCGGCGGGGTTCCGGTCCACCGAGTGCTCGATCCAGGCCAGCAGCGCCACCGAGCCGAGCTGGTCGCGCAGGGCCGGGTCGGCGAGGCCGTCGAGCAGAGCGCCGGCCAGGTCGATGTGGGCCAGCGCGGTCGGCAGCGCCGAACTGCCCAGCGCGCAGCCGGCCAGCACCGTCTGGGCCGCCGCCTCGACGCCGCTGTCGCCGGCCGCCCGGGCGTGCCGGACCGCCTCGTCGCCGTGCCGGACGGCGTCCGGCCACACGCCGTCGAGCATCTCGTTCACCGCCAGTTCCAGCCGCAACGCCTGCGCGGAGGCGCCGGGGCGGTCCCGGGTCAGTTCCCGGTTCAGCAGCGCCCGGCTGGTGTCGTGCCGGCCGAACAGCCGTTCCACCACCGCGAGGTGCTCGACCGCCGCGTGCCGGTGCGGGCCGGCCTGCGCGACCAGGTCGTGCAGGACGGCCCGGGCGGCGTCGAGCTGCCCGCACAGGCTGAGCGCCCGGGCATGCCAGAGCGTCAGCTCGGCCCGCCGATCGGCCAGCTCGGGTCGGTCCGGCAGGGCCCACAGCGCACTGCGCAGCCACCGCTCGCTGCTGCCGGGCGCGGTTCCCAGCACGTCGCAGGCCGCGTCGGCCAGGATGGTCGCGCCCTCCTCGTCGCCCACGTCGACGGTGCGGGCCAGGTGGTGGGCCTGCAGCGACAGCGGCGCGCCCCGGTCGCGCAGGTGGGCCGCGGCCCGCCGGTGGGCCGCCGCCCGCCAGGCCGGGCCGGCCGTCCAGTACGCCGCCGCCCGCACCAGGGGATGCCGGAACTCCAGCCGGCCGTGCGCCTCCCGGAGCACGATCCGGCCGGCCAGCCGGTCGATCGCCGCCGTCGCCAGCTCCGGGGCGACCTCGGCGACCTGCGCGATCGCGGCGAAGTCGCGGCCCGGCCCGAGCACGGCGGCGGCCTGCGCGACCCGGCGTTCGACGGTGCCGAGCCCCCGCAGCTCGGCCGCGATGGTTCCGTACAGCCCGACCCTGGTGTCCAGTTGCGGGCAGTCGTCGGCGTCCAACGCGACCAGGTCGGCGGTGGGCAGCGGCGCGAGCAGCTCCAGATAGAGGGGGTTGCCGGCGCTGATCCGCTCCAGCAGGCGGCGGCGGGCCGGCGGCTCGCCGGCGAGCCGGCCGGCCAGGTCCGGCCCGGCCAGTGGCCCGAGTCGCAGCCGGACCGGGGCCGGGGCGAGCCGGGCCAGATTCGCCTCCAGCAGCGGTGGACACTGTCCACTGCAGAGGGTTAGCAGGAAGCGGACCCGCCTGGCCGGCGGGTAGCGCAGCAGCAGGTTGATCAGGTCGATCGACGCCTCGTCGGCCCAGTGCACGTCGTCGAGGATGACCAGCAGTCCGGCGGGGCCGACCAGGGTGGCCAGCAGCGCCCGAATCCGGGAATGCAGCTCCCGCCGCCGCATCCCGCCCGGGCCGCCGCCCGACACCCGGCTGCCCGATTCGAGCAATTCCCGCAATTGCTCGGATCCCGAGCCGTCCGATTCGACATCGAGCGCGAGTGCGTCCAGAAAAATGCCATATGGTACGGCCCGCTCGAACTCCGCCGCGCGACCGGACAAAATGGTCAGTCCCGACTCGCCGGCCCGGCCGGCGAACTCGGCGACCAACCGGGTCTTGCCGATGCCCGGTTCCCCCTCGACCACCGCCACGGTCGCGCCAGCCCCGGGCGCCACCAGCGAACCGGACAACCGGCCCAGCTCATCGGCCCGCCCGATGAACCCGTCGCCGATCCGGTCGGGCCGACCACGCGCCGGCTCGGCTACCGCATCGGACCCAGACACACGTGTCCGCACAAGACTCCTCCTTGACAGAAGTTCTCGTGCCGACCACGTAACCTCATGAAACGATCCACCGCCAGATCGACGAATGTACCGGCATCGTGGCCCTCCGGCCCGTTGACAGCATTAAGTCCGCTGTAGACATTTAATGGTTGGCGAAGATCCACCGGCGATCGCCCGGCCCGGAGGCGGGCCGGTCCGCAGCATCCGGAGAACTACTGAATCGACCCGGATTGCTTGACGGCCGACGTCGAATTCCCGAAGAGTCCGTGCTGCCACGGTCCGCAGCGATCGGGCGGTTGGGAGCTCAGGATGACCGACCAGCAGTTGACCGACAAACAGCCGGCCACCACCGGTGGTGACGCCCGGCCCCGGCTGCGCGGCGACGTGATCTGGCTGCGCAGCGACGAGGGTGTCTACGTCCGCAGCGCGCAGAGCGCGATGCTGCTACGCGGGTCCTCGACCTACCGGTTGATGTCCGCCATCAGCCCGTACCTGACCGGCGAACACAGCCTCGGGGAACTCTGCGCCGGGCTGCCCCGGACCCAGTCCGCGGCGGTGGCGAACCTGGTGGGCGCCCTGCTCGACCGCGGCATGGCACACGACCTGCGGCGCTCGACGCAGCGCGAGTTGCCCGCGCCGCTGGCCGACCGGTTCGCCGACCAGCTCGCCTTCCTCGGCCACTTCGCCGACGATCCGGTCGACCAGTTCCTGGCCTACCGGACCGCCCGGGTGGTCGTGCTCGGCACCGGCCACGCGCTGCACGCCGTCGCCACCGGTCTGCTGGGCAACGGGCTGGGCGCGCTGCGGCTCGCCGGAGCGGCGGTCACCGACCCGCACCGGCCGGCGATCGAATCGACCGCCGCCGCCCTGCGGGCCACCGTGGAGCTCACCGGCACCCCCACCGACGCCGACCTGACCGATGTCGACCTGCTGGTCTACTGTGCCGACGAGACCGACCTGGCGCTCGTCGCCCGGCTGGCCGAACAGAGCCGGGCGGCCGGCGTACGCTTCCTGCCGGCCGTGCTGCGCGGCCGACGCGCGCTCCTCGGCCCGCTGGTCGGACCCGACCGCGCCGGCTGCTGGACCTGCGCGCAGCTCCGGCTGGCCGCCAACGACCCGCCCGAGCTGGCCGCCGACACCTGGCGGTCGATCGCGCTCGGGCCGGTCACCCCGGACCGGTCGGCGCCCACCGAGACGGTCCGCCGGATGATCGGCAACGCCGCCGCCTTCGACGTGTTCCGGGAGCTGACCGCCGCCCTGCCGCCCGACACGCGCGGTGCCGTCCTGGTGCAGGACGCGCTGACCCTGGAGGCCGGGGTCGCCCCGGTGATCGCGCACCCCCGCTGCCCGACCTGCGCCGGTTCCGGCCTCCGGGCCGCACCGGCGGCCGCGGACGAGACCGACGAGAGCCGGTACGAGCGGCTCAGCGCCCTGGTGGACCACCGCACCGGGCCGTTCGCCGAGTTCACCGACGACCCGCTGCGCCAGTCCCCGCTGCCCACCGGGCGACTGCGGGTGGCGTCGCCGGCCGGCCCCGACGAGCCGATCCGCGAGTTCGTCGGCTTCGACGTGCAGACCGTGCTGCGGGCCCGGTTGTCCGCCGCCCGGACCGCGGTCGGCCACTACGCGGACCGGCTCGCGGCCGTACCCGTGCGGGTGGGCCGGGCCGCCGACCTGGACGCGCCGGCGGTCGGGGCGGACCGGCTCGGCACCTGGGCCGGTCTGCGGGCACCCGGGCCGGACGAGCCGACCGGCTGGGTGCCAGCGGTCTCGCTGCTGACCGGCGAACCGCGGTACGTGCCGGCCGGCGCGGTCTTTCCGGCGAGCCGGTGGAACGGTGACCTGGTGTTCGAGGCCGGACCGGCCGGGCTCGGGGTGGGCGCCGACGCCGAGGCGGCGGCGGACGCCGGCCTGCTCACCGCGCTCGCCTACCGCGCCCTGGACCGGATGCTGCGGGGTGCGGCGGCGGTCGCCGCGCTCGACCCGGACGCCCTGCCCGACGGGGCCGACCGCCTGCCGTTCCTGCGCGACTGCCTGCGGCACCTGGGGCACTCCCCCACGCTGCGGTTGATCGAGGACGGCCCGGTGCCGGTGGTGCTGGCCAGCCTCGCCCCGCCGGCCGATCCGGATCAGCCGGACCTGGCGGATCAGGCGGACCAGCCGGACCGGGTGGGCTGGCGGGTCGGGGTGGCCGGCGATCGGGCCGGCGCGGTCCGGGAGGCGTTGACGCTCCTGCTCGGCGGTGCCCAGCTCGACGCGTACCACGGTGGCGCCGGCGACCTCGGCGATCCGCTCGTGGCCGACCTGCCGCCCGTGATCGCGGCGACCGCGCCGCCGGCCGGCGAAGCCGCCCCGGCCGACCGGGCGACGATCCTGCGGCACCTGGCCGAGTTGGACCACGACGCCCTCTTCGCCGCCACCACCCCGGCCGACCTGGCCTCGGTCGGCGGCTTCCACACCGGCCGGGTGCTGCTGGCCGGGCCGGCCGGCGACCGGCCGGACCCGCGGACGGGGGGAATGACCGGATGAGCATCAACGACCTGGCCGACGCCCTGCTGGAGATCGAGACCGGGGTCTTCGAGATCGTCGACCTCCGCGATCTCGGCCAGGATCTCGCCGACGCCCCGGTCGCCGAGGACTTCAGCACCAGCTGCTCCGACGCCTGCTCCACCTCGTCGACGAGCTGCAGCTGGAGCTGCGGCAGCTGAGCAACGGCGGCTGGTGTCGCCATCCTGGCTCGCCCGGCCGCACCCGGCGGACCCACCGGGTCGAGGAACACCGACGGAATCGAGGTGAGACATGCTCTCCAACCAGCTCAAGGACGACCTGCTCCAGATCGAGGCCGAGACCTTCGAAATCCTCGACCTGACCGAGATCGGTGCGGACCTGGCAACCGTGCCGGCGGCCGAGGACGGCTGGTGCAGCTCGAGCTGCTCCTGTTCGAGCTGCTGTTCCTGCTCCACGTCGAGCTGCTGCAGCACCAGCACGTCGAGCTGCGGCTGACCGTCCGGCCGACCGGCCGGACGACCGAGGACCGACCGGCGGGACCACCCGGTCGGGGCACACGGCGGAAGGGAGGTGACACATGCTTTCCAACCAGCTCAAGGACGACCTGCTCCAGATCGAGGCCGAGACCTTCGAAATCCTCGACCTGACCGAGACCGCACAGGACCTGGCGAACATGCCAGCGGACGATCTGGCCGTCGCGGCCTGCAGTTCGAGCTGCTCCTGCTCGAGCTGCTGCTCCTGCTCCACGTCGAGCTGCTGCAGCACGAGCTCGAGCACCTCGAGCTGCGGCTGACCGCGACGGGCGGTCGCTACCACCGCCCGTCGCGGCGCCGCATCGGGCCGGGCAACGCCGGCCACAACCGCTGTCCGTGTGCCTCTACCCGGTGGTCCCGCCAATCATGCCCCAACGATCCGATGTTTCACCGGACCGGTCGGTCCGGCCGGGCTCGCCGCCCGGCCGGACCGGTCGGCGCCGACCGGCGGGTGCGGCGGCCCACCGATGCCCCGCTGGATCGACCGCGAACAGGTGAGGAGTGAGCGACGGTGTCGATGACCGCCAGCCCGGCCCAGCGCCGCGTACCGGTCGACCGGGTGGCCCGGTACCTGACCGAGCGGGCCGACCGGCTGCCGTACCGGGTGGCCGTCGATGTCGACGTGCTCGGCCTGGCCGACCGGCTCACCGGGCCGCCGCCGGACGCGTCGGTCGATGCGACCGGACCGGACGCGCTGGCGGCCGGGCCGGTGCCGGCCGTGTTGTTGCCGGTGCGGCTGTACGGCCGGACCGCCCTGATCGGACCGGTCGGGTCAGCCGGCCCGGCCGCCCCGCCCTGCGTACGCTGCCTTGAGCGGCGCTGGCAGGAGACCCGGCCGATGCCCGAACGCCGCGCCCTGGAGATTGCCGGCGCGCACCCCGAGGGCGGCCCGGACGGCATCGGGGCCGCCCCACTGCCCACCATGCTGGGCCGGCTCTGGTCGGTCGCCCGGCATCTGCTGGCCGAGCCGCCGGCCGAGCCCGGCACCGCCGGGATCTACGAGGTGGCGCTCGACACCGCCGTGGTACGCCGGCACCTCCTGATCGCCGACTCGCTCTGCCCCCGCTGCGCGGTGCCGGCCGTCGACACCCGGGCGGCCGCCGACCGGCCCCTGGTGCCCCGGCCGAAACCGGCGCCGGACCGGTACCGGCTGCGCGACACCGGCTCCTACCGGTTGGACGGCTTCGTCGACCCGGTCTGCGGCCCGCTCGGCGGCACCGCCCTGCGCATCTACCAGTTCGGCGCCACCGCCCCGGTGAGCGGCCTGTTCCGGGTACGCAGCAAGTACGACCTGCACGACTCCTGGTGGAGTGGGCACGCCTACAGCTACGCCGAGAGCGAGCGGGCCGGCATCCTGGAGGGCCTGGAACGGTACGCCGGCCAGCAGCCCCGGTCCCGGCCGGTCGTCGTGCGGGACAGCCTGGCCAACCTCGGCGCGGACGCGCTGGATCCCCGCGACTGCGGCGGTTACCGGCCGGGCTTCTACTCTGGACGGCACCACTACCAGCCGTTCACCCCGGAGCTGCCGATGCGCTGGGTGTGGGGCCGGTCGCTGCGCGACGAGCGACCGGTGCTGGTGCCCGAGCAGCTCGTGTACTACCTGGACCGGCACGTCGGGGAGAACAACTTCGTCCAGGAGTGCTCCAACGGCTGCGCCAGCGGCAGTTGCCCGGAGGAGGCGGCCTTCTACGGCCTGCTGGAGCTGATCGAACGGGACGCCTTCCTGCTGTCGTGGTACGCCCGGCGCACCGTGCCGGAGATCGACATCCGCACGGTGGCCAGCCCCGAGGTGCAGTTCATGCGGGAGCGGATCGGCCTGTTCGGCTACCACGTGCGCCTGTTCGACCTGCGGGCGGACCTGCCGGTGCCGGTGGTGATGGCGGTCGCGGTACGCCGCGACGGCGGCCTGGGCACCCTCTGCTTCGCCGCCGGCAGCTCGCTGGACCCGACCGACGCGGTCCGCGCCGCGCTCTGCGAGACGGCGTCCTACGTTCCCGGGTTCGCCGACCGGGTGGCCGCCAGCCTGGCCGAGGTGCGGCCGATGGCGACCGACTACGAGCGGCTGACCGAGCTGCGCCACCACGCGCTGCTCTACGGGCTGCCCGAGATGGCCCCGCACGCCGACTTCTTCTTCGACGATCCGCCGCTGGTTCCGATGGCCGAGCTCTACCGCGACTGGCTGGCCGAGCGGCCGGTCACCGAGGACCTCACCGACGACCTGCGCCACCTGGTCGACCGGGTGGCGGGGCTCGGCAGCGACGTGCTCGTGGTCGACCAGACCTGCCCGGAGCAGCGCCGCTCCGGGGTGCACACGAGCGCGGTGGTCGCGCCGGGGCTGCTGCCGATCGACTTCGGCTGGGCCCGCCAACGGGTGCTGCACCACCCGCGGTTCACCGGCTGGCTGCGGCGTACCGGGGCCGCGGCCCACCCCCACCCACACCCGTTCCCATGAGACAGGCGGACGCGATGCCAGCTCGCTCCACACAGGTCGTCCGGGACTACGCCGAGGCGGTGTTCCAACGGGCCCGCCGGCCGTTGACGGGCGCCGACTTCCAGGTGGACTGGGCCGACGCCCCGTCCAAGCACACCACCTTCCCGCAGGTGCCGATGCTTCCCGCGCCGCGCCGCCCGGCGACGTCGCTGGGCCGGCTGCCGGACCTGCTCGCCGCCGACCCGACCGCCGCGGCCGGTCCCGGTCGGGAATGGACCGCCGGCGCCGTCTGCGCCCTCGCCGACCTCGGGTACGGGGTGCAGGAGCGCCGGGTCGCCGCGAGCTGGAACCAGGACCTGGCCGGCCAGGCGCACTATCCGAGCGCGACGTGGGGCCGGGCCACCCCGTCGGGCGGCGGGATGTACCCGCTGGAGATCTACTGGGTGACCGGCACCGGGGGGCCGGTCCGTCCCGGCGTCTACCACTTCCACACCGGGCACCGGGCCTGGCAGCGGCTGACCACCGGCGACCAGACCGGGGCCGTCCGGGACGCCTGCCTCGGCGCTCCGACCGCCGCCACGGCCGGACAGTTTCTGGTGGTCACCGTGCGGTTCTGGAAGAACGCCTTCAAGTACCACAACTTCTGCTATCACGTGGTGACCCAGGACCTCGGCGCGCTGCTCGGGTCCTGGCAGCTCATCGCGCGGGGCCTGGGCCGGCGGTTGGCGCCGGTGCTCTGGTTCGCCGACGCGGCCGTCAACGGCCCGCTCGGGCTGGACACCGACGCGGAGAGCGCACTGGCCGTCGTACCGTTGCCCGGGCCACCGCACGATGGCCCGCCGGCCGGGCACGGACCGGCCGGGCACGGACCGGCCGGGCACGGACCGGCCGGGCACGGGCCGGCCGGGCACGGACCGGCCGGGCACGGACCGGCCGGGCACGGACCGGCCGGGCACGGACCGGCCGGGCACGGACCGGCCGGGCACGGGCCGGCGCCGGTCGGCGAGCCGGTGCGGGCGGTCCGGTTCGAACGGTCCCGCCGGGTCTTCGCACCGGACCGGCTGGTCCCCGTGCACCGGGCCACCCTGCTGACCACCGA
The DNA here is from genome assembly GCF_029626155.1 of Solwaraspora sp. WMMD1047. Lineage (NCBI taxonomy): Bacteria > Bacillati > Actinomycetota > Actinomycetes > Micromonosporales > Micromonosporaceae > Solwaraspora > Solwaraspora sp. WMMD1047. The sequence goes on from NZ_JARUBL010000001.1 coordinate 5,044,059, forward strand.
GGCCCGGCCGGCACCGCTGCCTGTCGGCGGCGAACCGCCCGACCCGCCAGGTGGGCCGGGGGTGGCGCTGCCGGAGCTGCCCGGTGGCCGGTGGGAGACCGACCTGACCGAGGCGCTGCGGCGGCGGCGGTCCAGCTTCGGACGGTTCAGCCGGGGTCACCGGCTCTCCACCGCCGACCTGGGCGGCATCCTCGGCTGCGCGGCCGCCGGACTCGCCTTTCCCACCGACCTGACCGGTCCGCACCCGCCCGCCGCGCTGCACGTGGTGGTCAACGACGTGGCCGGGGTACCGGCCGGCAGCTACCACTACCAGCCGGCCGGGCACCGGCTCCGGCCGGTCCGGGTCGGCCCCACCGCCGACCCGCTGCAGCGCGCGTACGCGCTCACCAACTACAACCTGGAGCAGGTCGCCGCCGTGCTGGCCGTCTCCGGCCGGCTGGGCGAGACGCTGGACCACTACGGCCCGCGCGGTTACCGGCTGCTCAACGCGCTGGCCGGCAGCGCGATCCAGGTCAGCTACCTGGCCGCGACGGTGCTCGGCGTCGGGTGCGGCGCCGTGCTCGGCCTGGACAACGAGGCGCTCGACGACCTGCTCGGACTGACCGGCAGCGGGCAGCACACCCTGCTCTTCGCCCTGCTCGGGCACGACCGCCCGGCGCCCGGCGGTCTCGACTATCCGGTCGTCCCGGCGGCCGGCACCGCCCACCCGAGCTGAGGAGGCCGCAATGACCATCACCGCCGCCAGCCGACGCCGGGACCACCGGTCCCGGTTCGCCACCCCCGACGAGTTCCTGGTCCGGGTCGGCGGGCTGCCGCTGGCCACGGCCGAGCGGCTCGCCTTCCCGCGTACGGCGGCCTGGGCGCACCGGCTGGTCGACGGTGAGCGGGCGCTGCGCGAGCACGCCGCCCGGGTCGGCGACCTGCTCGCCGCGGCGGTCGCCGCCGGCATCGCCGAGCCGGCCGTCCGGGCCGCCCTGATCAACGTACGCCGGGATGTGTTCAACGACCGGGCGCCGCGCGACCCGGCCGCGGTGGTCACGCTGCTCGCGGCGGCGGCCCCGGCGGCGCTCGGCGGCTACCGGCGGTGGCTGGCCGACCGGGACCGGCTGCGCGCCGTGGCGGCCGGCGGCGCCGACCTGTTCGCCGCCGAGGTGGCCGACCGGCGGGCCGCGCTGCGGGCCGTCGCCGAGGAACCCGCGCTGCGGCACGGGCTGCTGCTCTCCTCCCGGCTGCTCGACCGGCAGCTCCCGCGTTACCTGCGGGCCGACGGCGACGCCCGGCTGGACAAACGGGCCCGTCGGGTGGAGCGGTCCCTGCTGGAGTACGTCTACCGGGCGGCCACCAAGACCAGCCCGTTCTCCACCTTCACCAGCGTCTGCGAGGGTGGGTTCGTCGACGGTGCCGCGACGAACGGAAGCGGCGGACCGGTGCTGCGGCTGGACCGGGCGGGTGGCGGCCAGCGGCACCACGTCCGGCTCAACGTGGCCGCCCTGACCGGGCTGGCCGGCGCGGTGATCGCCCGCGACGACATCCGGGCCGGGCTGCCGGTACGGCTGGTGACCGGGCTGCGGTCCGGCGCGCACCGGCTCTCCTACCTGCGCCGGCAGGCCGGTCGGGGCGGCGGCGGGGTGGTCCAGCGATTGCAGGAGAACCTGTTCCACCTGCCCACCAGCGACCTGATGCACGACCTGATCGAACTGCTCGGGCAGGGCCGGACCCGGCCGTTGCGCGCGGTGGCCGACGTCCTGGTCGCCCGCGACCCGGGCGGGCGCAACCCGGCCGACGTCAACCGCTACCTGGACCACCTGCTGCGGCTGGGCCTGCTGGTCGCGCCCGCGCTGCGGGTCGACATCCACCACCCGGACCCGCTGGCCGGGTTCCGGGCCGGGCTGCGCGACCTCGACCAGCCCTGGGCCGACCCGCTGCTGGCCCGCCTCGACACGGTGGACCGGCACCTGGCCGGCTATCCCGACGCGGACCTCGCCGGCCGGCGCGACCTGCTCGACGCGATCGGCGACGAGCTGGTCCGGGCCCGGCTCGACCTGGGCCAGTCGGCCGCCGACCCGCCCGACAACCCGGTGTACGAGGACGTGGTGCTGCCCGCCCGGGTCACCGCCGACCGGGCGGCCTGGGGCCGGCTCACCGCCGGGCTGGCGGCGGTCGCCGGCATCCTGCCGGTCTTCGACATCCAGATCGCCCGCCGGCTGGTCACCAAGGGGTACTTCCGCGCCCGGTACGGCGCCGGCGGCCGGGCCGACGACGTGCTCACCTTCGCCCACGAATACCTGGACGACTTCTTCGACCACTTCGCCGGCAGCCAGCTGCGGCGCCGCCCGTTCGACGCGGAGAACCGGTACGTCCCGCAGTCGAACACCTTCCGGCTGGCCGAGATAGACCTGCTGGACGAGGCCCGGGAGCTGGCCGGTCAGCGGGTCAACGCGGCGTACGCGGCGTTGCCGCCGGGGGCCACCGAGCTGGTCCTCGACGACGGCTTCTTCACCGCGCTGCGCGACCGGGTGCCGGCCACCCTCGGCCCGGTCGAGGCGCACGGCTTCTTCCTCCAGGTGGCCCGCACCCCGGCCGGGCCGCTCGCGGTGGTGAACAAGGGCTTCACCGGGCCGGCCCTGATGGTCTCCCGGTTCGCCCACTGGCTCGGCGGCCCCGGCGACGGCCGCCCCGATCTGTTGAGCCGGGGGCTGGCGGCGGCCTGCCCGCCCGGGGTGGTCTTCGCCGAGCTGAAGGGTGGCCACGAGGACACCAACCTGAACCTGCACCCGGCGGCGACCGACTACGAGCTGGTCTGCCCCGGCGACATCAGTTCCCGGCCGGCCGAGGAGCAGATCCCGATCGACGATCTGGTGTTGTTCGACGACCCGGTCGCCGACCGGCTGGTGCTGCGCTCCCGCCGGCTCGGGGTCGAGGTGGTCCCGGTCTACCTCGGCTTCCTGCTGCCGATGGCGCTGCCGGAGATCCAGCAGGTGCTGCTGACCTTCTCCCCGACCGGGATGGCGGCGCTGGACCTGTGGGCCGGCACCACCGTGCCGCTGCCGGACCGGGGCATCGCCGGCTACCCCCGGATCCGGTACCGCGACGTGGTGCTGCAGCGGCGGATGTGGAAGGCCCACCCGGACTGCCTGCCGGCGGTCGCCGCGGACGCGCCGGGCAGCGACTGGCTGCTGGCGTGGGCCCGCTGGCGGCGCGAACACGGGCTGCCCCGGCGGGTCTTCGTCACCCCCGACGGGGCCGGCCGGGCCGGGGCCCGGGCGTTCGGTTCGCACAAGCCGCTCTACGTCGACTTCGACAGCTATTTCTCGCTGACCCTGCTGGCCGCGGTGGCCCGGGAGGCCGACAAGCGGCTGGTCTTCACCGAGATGCTGCCGGACCACGGACAGCAGTGGCTGACCGACGGCGGCGCGGCCCACGTCAGCGAACTCGTCCTCGCGTTCAACGCCGCCCAGGAGGAGGTGCCCCGGTGACCGGTTGGATCAGCCTGCACATCTACTACGCCAGCAACAGCGACCCGATGCTGCTGCGGTGCGTCGGACCGCTCGTGGCCGACCTGCGCGACCGTGGTCTGCTGCGCCGCTGGTTCTTCATCCGCTACTGGTTGGAGGGGCCGCACGTGCGGCTGCGGCTGCTGCCGGCCGACGAGTCGGCGGCGGAGGAGGTGCGGCTGGCCGCGCAGGAGGCGATCGGCGCCTTCCTGAAGAACCGGCCCGCGCTCTACGACGCCTCGACCGCCGGCGCCGGCGACGTCTACCGCCAGCTCTACATCGCCGAGTACGGCGAGCAGCGCTGGGACGAGACGTACGGGGCCAGCGGCGGGATGCCGTTCCAGCCCAACAACAGCGTCCGCGGGGAGGCCTACGAGCCGGAGTACGACAGGTACGGCGGGCCGGCCGGCGTCGAGCTGGCCGAGCGGCACTTCGAGGTCTCCAGCAACCTGGTGCTGCGGCTGCTGGAAACCACGAACGCGCACGTCAGCTCCGTGCGGCTGGGCAGCTCCGCGCAGCTCGCGGCGGCGCTCTGCTACGCCTTCCTCGGCACCGACGAACGGGTGGCGCGGTTCTTCACCGACTACCGGCGGTTCTGGGAGAACCTGCACCAGGAGAGCAGCGACGTCTACCACAGCCGGTTCGACGAGGGCTTCGAGCGGGTCGCCACCGGGCTGCGCGGGCACCTGGCCCGGCTACGCGACGCCGTACGCGACCCGGACCGGGCCCGGCTGACGGCGCTGGAACGCGGCTGGGTGCGGCACGCGCTGGCGCTGCGGGAGGAGGTGGTCGGGTTGGCCGCGTCCGGCGCGCTGGTGTTCCACCGCCGCAGCGAGGATGCCCCGACCACCGTGACCGATCCAGACATCGCGTTCACCGTGCTGCTCAGCTCCTACGTGCACATGACGAACAACCGGATCGGCACCAGCATCCTCGACGAGATCTACCTGTCGTACCTGATGGTCCGGGCGCTCACCGACGCCGAACCGGTGCCGGCGTGACCGCCGCCGTGCAGGTCCCGGAGCCGCACGAGCTGCCGCCGCGGGTCCGCTCCGACGTGGTGCTCGGCGCCGGGCTGCGCCGGGGGGACAGCACGGTGCACTTCGTGAAGGACCCCCGGACCGGCTGGTTCTACCAGCTCGGGGCGCGGGAGTTCTTCCTGCTCTCCAGGTTGGACGGCCGGCAGAGCCGGGCGCAGGTGGAGGCCGCGTACGCCGACCGGTTCGGCCGCCGGCTCAGCGCCGCGCACTGGTCCGCGCTGCTGGAGATGCTCGACCGCCGACGCCTGCTTGTCGACGAGCACGCCGACCTCCCGCCGGCCGACGGCTCCGGGGTGGCGGCCGGCGACGGGACCGCCGGCCGCCACCCGGGGGGCGCCGACACCGCACGGCCGGGTGCCGGCGCCGGGTCGGCGGGCGACGATGCCGGGTTGGCGGCGCTGCGGCTGCGGGCGGACCGGCAGCGCCGCGCCGGGCGCCGCAAGCTGTGGTACGCCCGGTTCCCGCTGGTGAACCCGGACCGGTTCCTGGCCTGGCTGGCCCCCCGGGCGGGGGTGCTCTACTCGCCCTGGTTCGTGGTGCCGGCCCTGCTCGCCGCCGCCGCCGCGCTGGTGGTGGCGGTCGGCGACGCCGGCCAGCTCTACGCCGCCTCCCGGATGAACATCGGCCATCCGCTCGCGGTGGTCTCCTTCGTCACCACCTGGCTGGTGATCGCGGCGCACGAGGTGGCCCACGGGCTGACCTGCCGCCGGTTCGGCGGGGCCGCCACCGAACTCGGGGTGCTGTGGCGTTTCCCGCTGCTCACGCCGTACTGCAAGACCGACGACGTGGTGCTGTTCGCGCGCCGCCGGCACCGGGTCTACACCGCCTTCGCCGGGGTGTTCGTGAACCTGGTGGCGCTGGTGCCGTTCGCGCTCGGCTGGCTGCTGATCCCGGCCGGCGGGCACGCCCACGCGTTGGCCGGCTCGCTGCTGTTCTACGGCACCCTGACGGTGCTGCTGAACCTGCTGCCGGTGCTGCGCCTGGACGGCTACTTCATGCTCAACCACGCCACCGGGATGCTCGACCTGCGGCGGGACACCTGGCGGTTCTGGGGGGCGGTGCTGACCCGGCGCGGGGTCGGGGCGTTCCGGCCCGCCGACCGGGTCACCCACGCGCTGTACGGGTTCGCGGTGGCGGCGGTCGGCGCGACGCTGCTGGCCGCGATGGTGTCGCTGTGGTATCTCAACCTCAGCCGCTGGCTCAACGGGCCGGCCGCGGTGGCGATCCTCGCCGCCGAGGCGGTGGCGGTGGTCCTGCTGGTCCGCCAGCTGTTCCGCCGCCGGGCCAGGCGGGCCGCCGCGGAGCCGGCCCGGTGACGTGCCGCGGGCGCCGGGCCGGGCACCGGGGGCACCGGTGACGTCGGGCTCCGGGCCGGTGATCGAGACCGACGGACTGAGCCGGTCGTACCCGCCGGACATCCGGGCGGTCGACGACCTGCGGTTGACCGTGCGTCCCGGGGAGGTCTACGGCTTCCTGGGCCGCAACGGCGCCGGCAAGACCACCACGATGCGGATGCTCGTCGGCCTGGTCCGGCCGACCGCCGGGACCGGGCGGGTGCTCGGCCGCCCGCTCGGCGACCCGGCCGCGTTGGCCCGGGTGGGCAGTCTGATCGAGGCGCCGGCCTTCCAGCCGCACCTGTCCGGGCTGGACAATCTCCGGCTGCTCGCTCGCTATCTGGGGGTGGGCGACCCGGCGGCCCGGGCCGCGCTGGACCAGGTCGACCTGGCCGGCCGGGCCGCGCACCGCTACCGCACCTACTCGCTCGGCATGAAGCAGCGGCTCGGGGTGGCGGCGGCCCTGCTCGACGACCCGGAACTGCTGATTCTCGACGAGCCGACGAACGGGCTGGACCCGGCCGGGATGGCGGCGATGCGGGACCTGTTCCGGTCGTTGGCCGGGCGCGGCCGGACGGTGCTGCTCTCCAGCCATCTGCTCGGCGAGGTGGCGCAGGTCTGCGACCGGATCGGGATCATCCACGCCGGCCGGCTGGTCGTCGAGGGCGACCTGGCCGAGGTCCAGGCCCGGCTGGGCGGGCCGGGCACCGTGTCGGTCCGGGTGCGGCCGGTCGAGGCGGCGCTGGCCAGGTTGCGGGAACTACCCGGGGTACGGGTCCTGCGGGTCGACGGCGAGCTGGTCGAACTCGGCGGCGGCACCGCCGCGCCGCTCGCGGCCGACGCCGCCGATCAGTCGGACCGCGTCGCCGGGCCGGAGCTGGCGGCGGAGATCAACGAGGCGCTGGTGCTGGCCGGGGTGCGGGTGAGTGAGTTGAGCTGGGCGCGCCACACCCTGGAGGAGGTCTTCCTCGATCTCACCACCGAATCCCCCGATCCCCCGCGACAACTGTGGGCGCCGGGTGAGCCGCAGGAGGTTCGGCGATGACGGTACGCAGCCTGCGGGCGGAGCTCTTCGCCTTGCGCCGCCGCCCGGCGGTGTGGATCGTCGCCGCCGGCTGGACGGTCCAGATCATCTGTTTCGTCTACCTGATCACCTACCTGGTCTACCGGGCGGTGGCGGCGCAGCCGGAGGGCTCCGGCTCGGATTCGGGGCCGATCCTGGCCGATCTGCTGCCGGCCAGCGCGGACCACACGATCGTCGGGGCGCTGCCGATCTGGGGCGGCCCGGTGATGCTGGTCCTCGGCGCCCTGATCGCCGGCGGCGACCAGCGCTGGGGCACCCTGCGCACGGTGCTGGCCCGGTTCGCCGACCGGACGTCCTTTCTGCTCGGCCGGTTCCTCGCGCTGGCGCTCCTGCTGCTGGCGCTCTCGGTGCTCACGCTCGCGGTCAGCGCCGCGAGCAGCGTCGCCGTCGCGCTGGTGGAGGGGGCGGCGATCCGCTGGCCCGGCCCGGACCGGTTCCTGCTCGCGCTGGGCTCGATCTGGCTGATCTGCACCGCCTGGGGCATGGTCGGCTTCGTCCTCGCCCTGGCCACCCGCAGCCTGACCGCCGCCGTCGGCGCCGGGCTGCTCTGGACCCTGCTGGTGGAGAACGCGGTGACCGGCCTCGGCGGGCTGGTGCCGCTGCTCGGCGCGGTCCGGACGGTCCAGCTCAGCACCAGCTCCGGGTCGGTGGCGGCGGCGCTGGGCGCCAGCGGCGACGGTTTCGGGGTGGCCGCGGTCACCAGCGGCCCGGTCGCCGCCGGGGTGCTGGCCGGCTACGTGGTGCTGGCGCTGCTCGCCGCGCTCGTCATCTTCCGCCGCCGCGACCTGGCCTGAGCACGCCCCGGGCTACGGGTTGGCCAGCACCGCCAGCGCCTCGGCCACCGTGAAGGCGCCGGCGTAGAGCGCCTTGCCGGCGATCACACCCTCCACGCCGATCGACTCCAGCGCGGTCAGCGCCCGCAGGTCGTCCAGGGTGGAGACGCCGCCGGAGGCGATGACCGGCGCGTCGGTGCGGGCGCAGACCTCCCGGAGCAGGTCCAGGTTGGGGCCGCGCATGGTGCCGTCCTTGGTGATGTCGGTGACCACGTACCGCGCCGCGCCCGCCTTCTCCAGCCGCTCCAGCACCTCGTACAGGTCGCCGCCGTCGCGGGTCCAGCCCCGGGCGGAGAGGGTACGGCCGCGTACGTCCAGGCCGATCGCCACCCGGTCGCCGTACTCGCCGAGCACCCGGTCGCACCAGACCGGGTCCTCCAGCGCGGCGGTGCCGATGTTGACCCGGGCCGCCCCGGTGCCCAACGCGGCCCGCAGCGACTCGTCGTCGCGGATGCCGCCGGACAGCTCCACGGCGACGTCGAGCCGGCGTACCACGTCGGCGAGCAGGTGGGCGTTGGAGCCCCGCCCGAAGGCCGCGTCGAGGTCGACCAGGTGGATCCAGGTCGCCCCGTCGGACTGCCAGGCCAGCGCGGCCTCCAGCGGGTCGCCGTAGGTGGTTTCACTGCCGGCCGCCCCCTGCACGAGGCGCACCGCCTGACCGTCGGCGACGTCGACGGCCGGAAGCAGGGTCAGGCTCACAACGGGTCTCCTTGCATGTGGACGGTCAGATCCGCCGGCCGAGGGCGATCACCACGGCCGCCGGCAGGGCGAGGATCAGCAACACGATCAGCACCAGGCGCAGCGCGAGGTTGTCCACGAGCGCCCAGATCGCCGCCACCGCGAGCAGCGACAGCACGACGACACCGGCCCGCTCGGCCCGGCTGCGCCGCACGAAGAGCCGGCCGGTACGGCGGCGGTCCGGCAGCCGGGGGGTGAGCCGGCGCAGCAGCGTGCGGCGCCGCTGCCGCCGAGCCACCGCCCTGGCCCGGCGGGCCCGCTCGGCCTCGGCCTGGGCCTGCCGGGCGGCCCGGCGCCGGGCCCGCTCCTTGCTCACAGCGTGCCGAGCCAGTTGCGCAGCAGCCCGGCGCCGGTGTCGCCGGACTTCTCCGGGTGGAACTGCGCGGCCGACAGCGGTCCCCGCTCGACCGCGGCGACGAACGGCGTCTCGTGGGTGCAGGTGGTGACCAGGGCACCCGCGTCGGCCAGTCCGGCGGCGTCACCGGCGGCGTACGAGTGGACGAAGTAGAACCGGCTGTCCGCCGGCAGGCCCGCGAAGAGGCCGGAGCCGGCCGGTGGCCGTACCGTGTTCCAGCCCATGTGCGGGATGCGGCGGGCCGCCAGCCGGGTCACCCCGCCCGGCAGCAGGCCGAGCCCCTTGCTGACCACGCCGTGCTCCTCGCCGTACTCGAAGAGGATCTGCATGCCGACGCAGATGCCCAGCACCGGCCGGCCGGCGGCCACCCGGTCGGCGATGACCGGCCCGGCGCGCAGCTCGTCGATGCCGGCCATGCAGGCCGCGTACGCCCCGACGCCCGGCACCACCAGACCGTCGGCGGTCGCGGCGGCGGCCAGGTCGGCGGTGACGGTGACCTCGGCGCCGGCCCGTTCCAGCGCCCGCTCGGCCGAGCGGAGGTTGCCCGAGCCGTAGTCGAGCACCACCACCGTCGGCCGGCGGCCGGCTGCGGCGGCCATCAGTTGTCCCCGGGGAGCAGCCAGAAGACGCCGCCGGCGGCGCTGAGCAGGGCCAGCGCCCCGACCACGCCGAGCATCGCCCGGGGTGCCCCCTGCCGGGCCAGCGACCAGGCGCCGCCGACCAACACGCCGGCCAGCGCGAACAGCGCGATCGGCAGCACGGTGCCCATCTACAGCACGCCCTTGGTGCTGGGCACGGCGCCGCTGTTGCGCGGGTCGATCGAGGTGGCCTCGCGCAGCGCCCGGGACACGGCCTTGAACTGGGCCTCCACCACGTGGTGGGCGTCCGGTTGGGCGCCGGGCCGGCCCTCGCGCAGCACGGTCACGTGCATGGTCAACCGGGCCGCCTGCCCGAACGACTCCCAGACGTGCCGGGTGAGGCTGGTCGGGTAGACCGGGCCGGCGTTGCCGAAGATGTACGGCGCCAGCGTCGCCGGTTCGTCGTGCACCACGTACGGCCGGCCGGACAGGTCGATGGCGGCCCGGACCAGCACCTCGTCCATCGGTACCGTCGCCGAGCCGTACCGGCGGATGCCGGCCTTGTCGCCGAGCGCGGAGTCGAAGGCCGCGCCCAGCGCCAGCGCGGTGTCCTCGATGGTGTGGTGGGCGTCGATCTCCAGGTCGCCGATGGTGCGCACGGTCAGGTCGTAGCCGCCGTGCCGGGCGATCTGGTTGAGCATGTGGTCGAAGAACCCGACGCCGGTGCCGATCTCGGCCTTGCCGGTGCCGTCCAGGTCCAGCTCGACGACGACCTTCGTCTCGTTGGTGATCCGCTCGATCCGGGCGGTTCTGCTCACTGTCCGACCTTTCTGCTGGGCGCGGTGACGTGCCGCACGGCCTCCAGCGCGGTGAGGAACGCGTCGGTCTCCGCCGGGGTGCCGGCGGTGACCCGCAGCCAGCCGGGCAGCCCGACGTCGCGGACCAGCACCCCGTGCGCCAGCAACGCCTGCCACACCGCCCGCTGGTCGCCGCCGGGCGCGAACCCGGCGACGGAGAAGAGTACGAAGTTGGCGTCGCTGGCCGCCACCGTGATCCCGCGGCCGGTCAGCTCGGCGACGATCCGGTCCCGCTGCTGCTTGATCGCCGCGACCGTGCCGAGCAGCACGTCGCGGTGGGCCAGCGCCGCCCGGGCGGCGGCCTGGGTGAGCGCGGAGAGGTGGTATGGCAGCCGGACGAGCTGGACGGCGTCCACCACCGCGGGGTGGGCGGCCAGGTAGCCGAGTCGTCCCCCGGCGAAGCCGAACGCCTTGCTCATCGTCCGGGTCACCACCAGCCGGGGATGCCCGGGCAGCAGCGCGAGCGCGGTCGGGGTGCCGGGCCGGGCGAATTCCGCGTACGCCTCGTCGACGATCACCATGCCGGGCGCGGCGGCCAGCACGGCGTCGACCACGGCCGGGTCCAGGGCGGTCCCGGTCGGGTTGTTCGGCGAGCAGAGGAAGACCAGGTCCGGCCGGTGTTCGCGGACCTGGGCCACGGCGTCGTCGGCGGTCAGGCCGAACTCGGCGTCCCGCCGGCCGGCCACCCAGCCGGTTCCGGTGCCCAGCGCCAGCAGCGGATGCATCGAGTACGCCGGGGTGAACCCGAGCGCCACCCGGCCCGGCCCGCCGAACGCCTGCAGCAGTTGCTGCTGGACCTCGTTGGACCCGTTCGCCGCCCAGAGGTTCGCGGTGGTCAGCCCGTGCCCGAGGTAGTCGGCCAGGTCGGCGCGCAGCGCCACCGCGTCCCGGTCCGGGTAGCGGTTCAGGTCGCGCAGCTCGGCGGCGACCGCCTTGCCGATCGCGTCCACCACCGGCTCCGGCACCGGGTACGAGTTCTCGTTGGTGTTCAGCCGCACCGCGACGTCGAGTTGCGGCGCCCCGTACGGCCGCAGCCCGCGCAGATCGTCCCGGATCGGCAGGTCGTCCAGGCCGGTAGGGATCGGCAGATCCTGGGAGCCGGTAGGGATCGGCGGATCCTGGGCGCCGGTCACGACGGCACCTGGGCGGACGACCGGAACCGGGCCTGCACGGCCTGGCCGTGGCCGGGCAGGTCCTCCACGTTGGCCAGGGTGACGACGTGGTCGGCCACGTCGCGCAGGGCCGCCTCGTCGTACTCGACGATGTGGATGCCGCGCAGGAACGACTGCACGGACAGTCCGGAGGAGTGCCGGGCGCAGCCGCCGGTCGGCAGCACGTGGTTGGAGCCGGCGCAGTAGTCGCCGAGCGACACCGGCGCGTACGGGCCGACGAAGATGGCGCCGGCGTTGCGGACCCGCATCGCCCACTGCCGGGCGTCCCGGGTCTGGATCTCCAGGTGCTCGGCCGCGTACGCGTCGACCACCCGCAGACCGTGCGCCAGATCGTCGACGAGCACCGCGCCGCTCTGGTCGCCGGTCAGCGCGGCGGTGATCCGCTCGACGTGCTTGGTGGCGGCCACCTGCCGCGGCAGCTCCCGCTCGACCGCCTCGATCAGCTCCACCGAGGGGGTGACCAGCACGCTCGCCGCGAGCGGGTCGTGTTCGGCCTGGCTGATCAGGTCGGCGGCCACGTGCACCGGGTCGGCGGTGTCGTCGGCCAAGATGGCGATCTCGGTCGGCCCGGCCTCGGCGTCGATGCCGACCACCCCGCGCAGCAGCCGCTTGGCGGCGGTCACCCAGACGTTGCCGGGTCCGGTGATCATGTCGACCGGCTCGCACCGGTCGGTCCCGGCGGCGTCGGTGGCGGACCCGTAGCCGAGCATCGCCACCGCCTGGGCGCCGCCGACGGCGTAGACCTCCTCGACCCCGAGCAGCGCGCAGGCGGCCAGCACCCGGGCGTCGGGCAGCCCGCCGTTCTCCCGCTGGGGCGGGCTGGCCACCACCAGTGCCCGGACGCCGGCGACCTGGGCCGGGATCACGTTCATGACGACTGTCGACGGGTACATGGCCAGGCCGCCGGGGACGTAGAGACCGACCCGGTCGACCGGCACCCAGCGCTCGGTGACCGTGCCGCCCGGGACCACCTGGGTCGTGGTGTCGGTCCGGCGCTGGTCGGCGTGCACCCGGCGGGCCCGCTCCGCGCACTCGACGAGCGCCGCGCGGACCTCGGGTTCGAGTGCGGATTCGGCCGCCGCGATCGCCTCGGCGGGCACCCGGACCCGGTCCAGGCTGATCCCGTCGAAGCGTTCGGTCGCCTCCCGGATCGCCGGGTACCCATGCGCGCGGACCGCCTCGACGATCGGGCGGATCTTCTCCACCGCCACCGAGACGTCCAGCTGGGCACGGGGCAGCAGGCCGTGTGGGTCACGCGCGCCGCCGCGCAGGTCGATCCGGTTCAGCACGCCTGCGAGTCTAGGCGGCCGCTGATGGTCGGGCCGAGGCCGTCCAGCGGGCGGGACGGTGAGCCCGGCCACGGGCGAACGCGGGCCGGCGCCGGGAGGGTCCGGGGGCGGGCGCCGAGGTGATCGCTCACCGGTAGCCGGCGGCTCCGCCGCCGGCCGGGCTGGCGTCGGAGGTTAGGCTCGACCGGTGAGTGCGCGGCTGCCGGTCTTCCCGCTCGGGACGGTGCTGTTTCCCGGCCTGGTGCTGCCGCTGCACATCTTCGAGGAGCGCTACCGGGCGCTGATCCGCCATCTGATCGGGCTGCCCGACGGCACCCCCCGCGAGTTCGGCGTGGTCGCGGTCCGCAGCGGGTGGTCGGCCGCCACCACCGCGGCCGGCCCCGGCGGCCAGCCCAGCTCGGTCGGCCCGATCGGCACCACCGGCACCATCGGCCCCAGCGGCCCCAGCGGCCCCAGCGGCCCGGCCGAGGCCGGTGGCCCGACCGGCTCGGGTGGCCCGACCGGCGGCGCCGGTCCCGGTGCCGGGGCGGGTGGCGGCGGGCCTTCGGGCGGGTACGGGACCGGGCCGGGCCGGGGCGGGGCGGTGCTGCACGAGGTGGGTTGCACGGCCGAGTTGCGCCAGGTGACCGAGTTACCGGACGGCCGGTTCGACGTGGTGACGGTGGGGCGGCGGCGGTTCCGGATCGTCGACGTGGCGGAGGGGTCCGAACCGTATCTGACCGCGGCGGTGGACTGGCTGCCCGAGCCGGCCGGTCGGGAGGACGTGGCCGACCTGCTCGCGCCCCGGGTGCTCGCGGTCTTCCGGCAGTACCTGGGGCTGATCCGGGACGATCCGGAGGAGATCTCCGAGCAGCTGCCTGACGATCCGACGGTGTTGTCGCACCTGGTGGCGGCGACCGCGGCGCTGAGCCTGGCGGACCGTCAACGGCTGCTGGCCACCCTGGACACGGCCGGTCGGCTCCGCGCCGAGCTGCGTCTGCTCACCCGCGAGGCGACTCTGTTGCGCCAGGTTCGGGCGGTGCCGGTGCCGCTGCCGGAGCTGGCCGTTCCGACGAGCCCCAACTGACCACCGGCGGCTCGCCGCCCCCGGCCGTCTGGTCGGCAGCAGGAACGTCGCTGGCGGTGCCCGGATCGGTGACGACGGCGGCTCCGTTCGCCTCAGCGACATCACCTGCGCCACCGGCACCGAACCCCCCGGCGGTTTCCACCGTTGCCGTTCCCGTTCCCGCCGGCGGTCCGCCGGGACCGGCGTCGTATCGCAGGTGGTCGGGCTCAGGTCGCAGCGAGGGGTGCCCCGACCAGCCCGCGAGCAGGGTGTACATGACCGCCACGCCGAATGCCGGCAGCAGCAGGTTGCCCTGGATCGTCGGGATCACCCCCAGCACCCACTCGAAGCCACCGGCCCGCAGGTCCGGCGGCCGGTTGAGAATGTCCCCGACCTGGGCGTCGGCGAGCAGCCGCTGGTACTCGGCGAGGCCGATCCGGCGCCCGACCTGCCAGGCGACCACCGCCGCGCCGAGCGCGCCGAGCACCGCGACGATCAGGCCGAAGGGCCCGCGCCGGCGGCGCAGCAGCAGCCAGACCGCGATCGCGGTCGCCACGCCGAAGCAGAGCCCGATAAGCGTGAACCAGCCGTCGGCGGCGATGAACTCCTCCGGCTGGGCCTGGGTCAGGACCGCCCCGTCCGCGGTTTTGCGGACCGGCACGGCCGGGGCGAGGGCCGCCCAGAGCAACCCGATCGGCAGTCCCAGCAGGGTGATCCCGGCGGCCGTCGCAACTCCGACAAGCGCCGCCAACCCGGGCCGTCGGCCACCGCCGACCGGCGGCCCGGCCGGGACCGGGCCGGCCGAAACCGGGCCGGCCGCCGTGGGGCCGGTCTGGGCGGCCGGCACGGTCGGGTCAGCCGGCAGCGACGTGCCGTCGCCGGCGTCTCCGGACGGCGGATGGGGTTCGGAAGTGGCCGGGCTCACCTGGTGATCCTCTCAGGCCGGACCGGCGATCCGGCCGGCGGACCCGGGATCGGTGGCCGCGGACCGGCGGATCGGGCGGCGGAGCCGCGATCGGTGGCCGCGGACCGGCGGCCGGGCGGCGGAGCCGCGATCCGGCCGGTTTCCCGGCCACCTGCCGGTCCGGCCGGGTGACCGCCGCTTCTCAGCCGGCCACCGCGCTGGGGCCGAGCAGCGCCTTGAGGTCGGCCATCAGCGCCGTGGTGGGCGCCACCCGCAGCGGTCCCAGCCGCAGCACCGTCGCCCGGGAACCGTTGACCAGCCGGACGTGCACCTCGGCCGACCCGGGATGGCTGGTCAGCACCTCCCGCAGCCGCTCCACCAGCGGCGGGGTGCAGCGGGCCGGCGGCAGCGCGAGGATGACGGGCTTCACCTCGTCGGCCGCGGTGATCTCCGGCACCGACAGGTCCATCGCCATCAGCCGGGGCTGGTCGTCGCGCCGGTCCACCCGGCCCTTCACCACGACGATGGCGTCCTCGGCGATGTACTGGCCGACGAGTTCGTAGGTGTTCGGGAAGAACAGCACCTCGACCGCGCCGCCCAGGTCCTCCAGGCTCGCCGACGCCCACGCCCGGCCCTGCTTGGTGATCCGCCGCTGCACCCCGGAGAGGATCCCCGCGAGGGTCACCACCTGGCCGTCGGGCACAGCCCCCTCCTCGCCGAGCGAGGCGATGGAGCGGTCGGCCGCCGCGGCGAGCACGTGCTCCACCCCGAACAGCGGGTGGTCGGAGACGTAGAGCCCGAGCATCTCCCGTTCGAAGGTGAGCAGGTCGGTCTTGTCCCACTCGGTGCTGGGAATCTGCGGGGTGACCACCATCGCGCCGCCGGGCGCGCCGTCGCCGGCGCCGAACGCGTCGCCGAACAGGTCGTACTGGCCGACCGCCTCGTTGCGCTTGATGTCGAGGAAGGAGTCGATCGCGTCGGCGTGCACGGCGAGCAGCCCCTTGCGGGTGTGCCCGAGCGAGTCGAAGGCGCCCGCCTTGATCAGCGATTCGACGGTGCGCTTGTTGCAGGCGACGGCGTCGACCTTGCGCAGGTAGTCGTAGAAGTCGGTGTAGGCGCCCTTCTCCCGGCGGTTGCGCCGGATGGACTCCACCACGTTGACGCCGACGTTGCGGACCGCGGCGAGGCCGAACCGGATGTTCTCGCCGACCGCGGCGAACCGGGCGTTGGACTCGTTCACGTCCGGCGGCAGGACCTTGATCCTCATCCGCCGGCACTCGGCCAGGTAGACGGCGGCCTTGTCCTTGTCGTCGCCGACGCTGGTGAGCAGGGCGGCCATGTACTCGGCCGGGTAGTTGGCCTTGAGGTACGCGGTCCAGTACGAGACCAGCCCGTACCCGGCGGTGTGTGCCTTGTTGAAGGCGTAGTCGGAGAACGGGACCAGGATGTCCCAGAGCGTCTTGATCGCCTCCGGGGAGTAGCCGTTGTCCCGCATGCCCTGCGAGAACGGCACGTACTCCTTGTCCAGGATCTCCTTCTTCTTCTTGCCCATCGCCCGGCGCAGCAGGTCGGCGGCGCCGAGGGTGTAGCCGGCGAGCTGCTGGGCGATCGCCATCACCTGCTCCTGGTAGACGATCAACCCGTAGGTGTCGCCCAGGATCTCGGCGAGCGGCTCGGCCAGCTCCGGGTGGATCGGCACCACCGGCTTGCGGTTGTTCTTGCGGTCGGCGTACTCGTTGTGGGCGTTGGCGCCCATCGGACCCGGCCGGTAGAGGGCGAGCACCGCCGAGATGTCCTCGAAGTTGTCCGGCACCATCGAGCGCAGCAGCGACCGCATCGGCCCGCCGTCGAGCTGGAACACCCCGAGCGTGTCGCCCCGGGCCAGCAGCTCGTAGGTGGGTTTGTCGTCCAGCGGCAGCTCCTCCAGGACCATGTCCAGGCCCCGGTTCTCCTTGATCGACTCGACGCAGTCGTCCATCACGGTGAGGTTGCGCAGGCCCAGGAAGTCCATCTTGAGCAGGCCGATGGTCTCGCAGGCGCCCATGTCCCACTGGGTGATGATGGCGCCGTCCTGCTCGCGCTTCTGGATCGGCAGCACGTCCATCAGCGGGTCCCGGGACAGGATCACCCCGGCGGCGTGCACCCCCCACTGCCGCTTGAGCCCCTCCAGCCCCTTGGCCGTGTCGACGATCTTCTTGACCTCGGCGTCGGACTCGTAGAGCTGGCGGAACTCCACCGCCTCCGGGTAGCGCGGGTGCTTCGGGTCGAAGATGCCGCCGAGCGGGATGTCCTTGCCCATCACCGGCGGCGGCATCGCCTTGGTGATCCGGTCGCCCATCGCGAACGGGTAGCCGAGCACCCGGGCGGCGTCCTTCACCGCCGCCTTCGCCTTGATCGTGCCGTAGGTGATGATCTGGGCGACCCGCTCCTCGCCGTACCGCTCGGTCGCGTACCGGATCATGTCGCCGCGCCGACGCTCGTCGAAGTCCATGTCGATGTCGGGCATCGAGACGCGGTCGGGGTTGAGGAACCGTTCGAAGAGCAGGCCGTGCGGGATCGGGTCCAGCTCGGTGATGCCCAGGGCGTACGCGATCAGGGCGCCGGCGGCCGACCCACGGCCCGGACCGACCCGGATGCCCTCCCGCTTGGCGTAGTCCACCAGGTCGGCGGTGACCAGGAAGTAGCCGGGGAAGCCCATCTTCAGGATCACGTCGAGCTCGTACTCGGCCTGCTTGCGGTGCCCCTCCGGCACGCCGCCGGGGAACCGCCGCTCCAGCCCGCGCAGCACCTCCTTGCGCAGGAAGGTCTCCTCGGTCTCGCCGGCCGGCACCGGGAACTGCGGCATCAGGTTGCGGGAGGCGAACAGCGCCGAGTAGTCGCCGATCTTCTCGGCGATCTCCAGGGTGTTGTCGCAGGCGCCCGGCACCTCCGCGTCCCACAGCGCCCGCATCTCGGCCGGCGACTTGAGGTAGAAGTCCCGGGCGTCGAACTTGAACCGCTTCGGGTCGGCCATCGTCGACCCGGACTGCACGCAGAGCAGCACCTCGTGCGCGTCGGCATCCCGGTCGTAGGTGTAGTGCAGGTCGTTGGTGGCCACCGGCTTGAGGTTGAGCCGCTTGCCGAGCCGGATCAGGTCCTGCCGGACCCGGGTCTCGATGTCCAGACCGTGGTCCATCAGCTCCAGGTAGTAGTTGTCCGCACCGAAGATGTCCCGGAACTCGGCCGCCGACTCGCACGCCTTGTCGAAGTTGCCGATCCGCAGCCAGGTCTGCACCTCGCCGGAGGGGCAGCCGGTGGTGGCGATGATCCCCTTGCCGTACTCGTGCAGCAGTTCGCGGTCCGCGCGCGGCTTGTAGAAGTACCCCTCCAGGCTGGCCCGCGACTGCATCCGGAACAGGTTGCGCAGCCCGTCACCGTCCGCGGCGAGCATGGTCAGGTGGGTGTACGCGCCACCGCCGGAGACGTCGTTCTCGCCGCCGTCGGCCCAGCGCACCCGGGTCCGGTCCCGCCGGTCGGTGCCCGGGGTGAGATACATCTCGCTGCCGATGATCGGCCGGATCCCGGCCGCGGTGGCCTGCTTGTAGAAGTCGTACGCCCCGAACAGGTTGCCGTGGTCGGTCATCGCCAGCGCGGGCATGCCGAGCCGGTTGGCCTCGGCGAACAGGTCCTTGAGTCGGGCCGCCCCGTCGAGCATCGAGTACTCGGTGTGTACGTGCAGGTGCACGAACGAGTCAGCCACGGATCCCCTCCACCTCTGCGCCACCCCCCGGCGCCGCTGGCAGCCTAGTCCTGAAGTGATCGGCCGGCCAGGCACCGGGCCGCGGGGTCAGCGGGCGAAGGGTTCGACCATCACCGATGCCGCCAGCAGCCACGCCTGCCGGGTCTCGTCCTGGAGCTGGTGGTACTCGATGGAGGAGCCGGTCTCCAGCGCGGCGTCGTACGGCACCACCGCCACCGCCCGGGTCCGGGTGGCGAAGTGCCGCTGCAGATCGTCCAGGAGCGGCGACCGGCCCGGAGTCGGGCAGGAGAGCAGGGTCACCGCGTTGTCGGCCAGCTCGCCCATCCCGACGTCGTGCAGCAGGTCGAGCATCCAGTCGGCGGTGAAGGCGGCGTCCTCGCGCGGCACCGTGGTGACGACCAGCTGGTCGGCGGCCTGCAGCACGGTCTGCCAGTTCGCGCTCTCCACGTTGTTGCCGGTGTCCACGCAGATCACGTCGTGGGTGCGGCGCAGCAGCTCCAGCACCCGGCGGACGGTGTGCTGGTCGAGCCGTTGGGCGAAGCGTGGGCTCTCCTCCCCGGCCAGCACGTCGTACGAGCCGTCGGAGGCGTGCCGCAGGTAGTCGTCGAGCCGGTCGGTCAGGTCGGCGCCGTGCCGGGACTCGACGTCCAGCAGGTCGGCGACCAGGTGCCGGATCGTCCGGGCGTGTCGGGCACTGCCGGCCCGCAGCCCGAGGGTGCCGCGCAGCTCGTTGTCGTCCCAGGCCAGCACGCCCCGGCCGCGCACGCTGCCGATGGTGGCAGCGCCGAGGACGGTCGCGGTGGTCTTGTGTACGCCCCCCTTGGGGTTGGCGAAGGCCAGCACCCGCGGGGTGCCGAGGTCGCGGCGCAGCACGCTCACCGCCCGCTCGACCTCGCTGTCGGTCCGGCTCTCCTGCCACTCCACCCGGGCCGGGTAGCCGGCCTCGCGGGTCACCCGGGCCCGCTCGGGGGCGGGCTGCGGCGGCACCGGAGGATGGCCGCGCCGGGCCGGCGGCAGCGGCGGGGCGGGCATCCGCTCCGGACCGGGATGCACCGGCGGCGGCGCGACCGGGGGGTGCGCGACCGGCGGCCCGGGTGGCGGGGGCGCGGGTGGCGGGACCGGCGGCGGCGCCACCACCGGGGGCGGCGCGACCGGGGCGGTGCGGTAGCCGTCGAGCAGCGCGTAGCGGGACTGCCGCGGCTCCGGCTGGTAACCGTTCTCCAGCAGCGCGTAGCGCGACTCGCCGGGCGGCGGGCCGGGGTCGGCACCGGGCCGCGGTGGCGGACCCGCCGGGTAGCCGGCACCGGCGGGGTAACCGGCCTCGGCCGGGTAACCGCCCTCGGCCGGCGACGCCTGTCCGGGGGCGGCCGGATAACCGGCCCGACGGGGTCGGATCGGCCGGGGCACCGGGGTGGACCCGGAATAGCCGGACCCGGGGCGCCCGGGGCCGGCACCGGGATGGTAGCCCGGCCCGGCACCGTAGTGCGGGTCGGCCGGCGGGCCGGGCCGGTAGCCCGGTTCGGGCTCGCCCGGAGCGCCGATGCTGGCCCGGCCCTGGGCGCCGTTGCCGGCGAGCCGGCCGGGCCGGTCGGCCTGACCGGCCTCGTCGCCACGCTCACCCTGGTCCGGGGAGTCGCCGGTGCGGCCAGCCAGCCGGGCCCGGTCGAGCAGAGCCCGCCAGCGGGGTGCTGATTCCGCCGGCCGGCCCCAGCCGGTCTCGGTGCCGTCCACGGCTCGCCCTCCCAGCGTTATCGGTCCCGCCCTGACAGGCTACGAAGCAAAACCTGTTCAGGCCACACCAGAGCACTCATCCCGCTGTCGTGACCCACTGCGCGGGATTTCCTTCCATCACCTCAACGCCCGGCTTTCCGTTCGCCGGCCACCCCGACCAGGGGCTACGGCACCGCCATCGGGCTGCTCTCCTCCACGTCGACCGGGGACGGCTCGGCGTCCGGGGCCGGGCTCGACGGGGACGGGTCCGTGCTCGGCGCCGCGCTCGGCTCCGGCGGGGAAGCCGGGTCGGTGGGCGGCGCGGTGACCGACGCCGACGGCGTGGCCGACAGCGGCGGCGGTTGCGCCGGTTGCACTGGTTGCGCCGGTACGCCGCCGGTGGCCGGCGCCGGCAACTGCGAGTCGGCCGGCGGCCGGACCACGTCGTGCTGGTCCGGCAGTGGCGGGGAGAAGACGGCCCGGTCCAACCGGGTCACCTCCGGGGCCGGGTCGACGGCCCGGACCTCGGACCGGCGGGCGATCCGGTCCAGGGTGGCCGCGTCGGCCCGCACCACCGCCGCGTAGAGGCAGGAGCAGCGGCTGCGGTAGCCGGTGGCCTCCGCGCTGGCCACCTCGGCGCCGCTGTCGTACCAGCGGCGCAGCCCGGCGGCCCGGTCTCCGCTGCCGGTGACCGCGGCGCTGCGTTGCCGGTAGTCCGCCACCTCGCGGTCCTTCTCCTCGGCCACCCGCAGCATCCCCTCGGTCACGTCACCGGGCAGCCGGGCGGCCGGGATCCGGACGATCTCCGTCTGGATCTGCGGCAGGGGAACCCGGGCGAAGACCTCCGTGACCTCGGCGCCGGCCAGCACCGGCGCGAGCCGGTCCGGGCCGAGGTAGGCGGCGAGCGCGACCAGCGCGTAGGTCCGGACGGCCGGGCCGGTCGCCGGTGCGGCCAGCAACTCGGCCAGTTCGCCCCGGGTCGACGCGACGTAGCCGGGGATCGACTGTCCCTCGACGACACCGATCCGGGTCACCTCGCCGACTGTCGGATCTCCGACCGGACGCCGTTCGGCGGCCCAGACGGCGGTCACCAGGACGGCGGCGGACGACAACAGGGCCACCCCGGTCAGCATCCGCAACCGGACCGGACCGTGCCCGAGCCGGGCCAGGCCGCGCCCCAACGGGGGCAGCAGCCGACGGTCCAGCTGTCGCAACAGGTCGCCGGCACGCACGTGGTGGCACTCCCCTGGTCGGGTGGTGGTCGGTAGGCCCGGCGCCCGCTCAGTCACGCAGGACGGCGAGTGCGTGCCTCAGATCGTCAGGGTAGTCGCTGACGAACCGAACCTCTTCGGCCGTACGGGGGTGTAGAAAGCCCAGTTCGTGGGCGTGCAGCCACTGACGGGTCAGCCCGAGCCGGGCGGCGAGCGTGGGATCCGCGCCATATGTGAGGTCGCCCACGCAGGGGTGCCGCAGGGCGGACATGTGCACCCGGATCTGGTGGGTGCGGCCGGTCTCCAGCCGGACGTCGAGCAGGCTCGCCGCGGGGAACGCCTCGAGCGTGTCGTAGTGGGTCACGCTGGGCTTGCCGTCGGCCATCACCGCCCACCGGTAGTCGTGCACCGGGTGTCGGTCGATCGGCGCGTCGATGGTGCCGCGCAGCGGGTCGGGATGGCCCTGCACGACCGCGTGGTAGCGCTTCTCCACCTCGCGCGCCTTGAAGGCCCGCTTCAGGTGGCTGTACGCCTGCTCGCTCTTGGCCACCACCATCACCCCCGAGGTGCCGACGTCGAGCCGGTGCACCACGCCCTGCCGTTCGGCGGCGCCGCTGGTGGCGATGGTGTGCCCGATCGCGGCGAGGCCGCCGATCACGGTCGGTCCGGTCCACCCTGGACTGGGGTGGGCGGCGACACCGACCGGCTTGTCGACCACGACGATGTCGTCGTCGGCGTAGACGACCCGCAGACCGGCGACGGCCTGCGGGACGACGGTCACCGCCGCCGGCGGAGCGGGCAGCGTGACCTCCAGCCAGGAGCCGGCCGCGACCCGTTCGGACTTCGGCCGGGCGGTCCCGTCGACGAGGGCGTCACCGGCCTCGACGAGTGCCGCCGCGGCGGTCCGGGAGAGCCCGAACAGCCGGGACACCGCCTGGTCCAGGCGCATCCCGTCGAGTCCGTCCGGCACCGGCAGGGAACGCGTGTCACCGACTGGCCGGAGCTGCCCCGGACTGGTCGGCGGGTTCATCGGCCGCTCCGATCCGGGTCGGAACCGGTCGGGACCGCAGCGGGGGCGCCGCGACCGATCCGGGTGCCGTCGCGTTGACGGCCGGTCAGTTCCAGCAGCACGGCGAGCGACACCCCGGTGACCAGGGCGCTGTCGGCCAGGTTGAAGACCGGCCAGACCCGGCCGTACGGGTCGAAGAGGCTGATCATGTCGACCACGTGCCCGACGAAGGTGCCGGGGGCCCGGAAGATCCGGTCGACCAGATTGCCGAGCGCCCCGCCGAGGACCAGGCCGAGCGCGACCGCCCAGGGCAGCGACCGCAGCCGCAGCGCCAGCCAGCCGATCCAGCCGGCGACTCCGACGGTGACGATCGGGAAGATCCAGGTGTGGTCCCGGGCCAGGCTGAACGCCGCCCCGCTGTTGCGGGTGAGGTTCAGGTAGACGGCGCCGCCGAGCAGCTGCACCGGCTCGCGGTCGGACAGAGCCAGCACCGCGAGGTGCTTGGTGCCGAGGTCGGCGAGCACCGCGACGGCCGCGACGGCCAACAGGACGATGACCGGCCGCCGCCGACGCGGGCGCTCCGGCGGCCCGCCGGTGTCACCGGCGGCCGATGCTGCCCGCGTCATCTGCTCCTCATCGGTGTCCAGCGGTGGTCCCCCCGGCGGTCACCGTCGCTCTTCCAGTTGCTTGCAGGAGACGCAGAGGGTCGCGGACGGGAACGCGGCCAGCCGCTCCACCGGGATCGGGTTGCCGCACCGCTCGCACCAGCCGTAGCCGCCCTCGTCGAGCCGCTCCAGCGCCCGTTCCACCTGCGTGATCCGTTCCAGGATGCTGTTGGCGAGGGAGATTTCCTGCTCCCGCTCGCCGGTCTTGGTGCCGGTGTCGGCCTGGTCGTCGCCGGCCGAGTCGGTCAGCCGGTCCCGCTGCAGCTCGGTGATCTCGCTCAGCGTCTGATCGTACTCGGCCTTCAGTTCGTCCCGGCGGGCGGCCAGCGCGGCCCGGATCTTCTCCGTCTCCGCGGCACTGCGGGCGGCCTTCGCCGCCGGCTTGCGGCCGGCGGTCCTGGTCTCAGTTGGCTTCGCCATCGTCACTCCCTAGGCCGCGAGCCGCGGCGATCGACGGTGCCTGGACAG
Organism: Solwaraspora sp. WMMD1047; assembly: GCF_029626155.1. Lineage (NCBI taxonomy): Bacteria > Bacillati > Actinomycetota > Actinomycetes > Micromonosporales > Micromonosporaceae > Solwaraspora > Solwaraspora sp. WMMD1047. Next base: position 5,067,584 of record NZ_JARUBL010000001.1, read on the forward strand.
GATCCCCCAGCGCCACCATGGGTGGACCGGACGGCCGCGATCGGCCGTCCGCTCGACCCGGCGTGCGGCACCGCGACCGGTCCGGCGATGTGCGCCGATTCGGCCATGGCGTCCCCCACTTGCAAAACGGGCGCGCGGCGGGACGCCGCGCACTCCGGAGGTTGGCAAGAATACGGAACGTACAGACGTCCGACAACACGCCGCACCGCAGCGCGGCGGGACGGCCCGGCACAACCCGCATATGGTACATAGCTCACCCGCTGCGGTCCGCACCGCGTTCGCCGTACCAGCGGGCCAGCCGGCCCCGCCGGCTCACCGCCCGCAGCCGGCGCTCGGCGGCGTCCCGCACCCGGCCGGTGGCGACGATCAGCAGGTTGTCGCCGGTCCGCAACCGGGTGTCCGGGCCGGGCACGAACCCCTCCCCGTCCCGCAGCACGAGCGTGACCACGGCGCCGACCGGCAGCCGCAGCTCGTCGATGTGCACGCCCGCCAGCCGGGAACCCGCGGAGACCTCGATCTGCAGCAGATCGGCCTCCATCCGGTCCAGCGGTGCCGACTCCACCCGGATCTCGGTCGCCTCGGCCGGGGCGGTCACCCGCAGCCAGCGGGCCACCGGGGCGAGCGTCCCGGTCTGCGCCAACGTGAAGATCACCACGAGGACGAAGACCGCGTCGAACAGCCGGCTGGCGCCCGGCACCCCCTCGGAGAGCGGGATCGTGGCCAGCACGATCGGGACCGCGCCCCGCAGCCCGGCCCAGGACAGAAACGCCTGTTCCCGGGCCCGGATCCCGAACCCGGTCGCGGAGACCAGCACCGACAGCGGTCGGGCCAGCAGCACCAACGCCAGCCCGGCCAGCACCGCCGGCAGCAGCGCCTGGTCCAACCGGCTCGGCGAGACCAGCAGTCCGAGCAGGACGAACAGCCCGATCTGGGCGATCCAGGCAAGCCCGTCGGCGAAGCCGAGGATGGCCTGGCGGTGCGGCAGCCGGGCGTTGCCCAGCACGACTCCGGCGACGTAGACGGCGATGAACCCGGACGCGTGCGACACCGTGGCGGCGCCGTAGGCGAGCACGGTCAGCCCCACCGCGGCGATCGGGTAGAGCCCGGACGCCGGCAGGGCGGCCCGCGGCAGCGCCCACCGTCCACCCATCCCGACCAGGAAACCGAGCGCCGCGCCCGCCGTCAGCTCGTAGCCGACCACCAGCACTTCGAGCCACCACGGCCGGGCGCCGAACTCGGCCGCGGAGAGCAGGATCACCAGCAGCACCACCGGCGCGTCGTTCATCCCCGACTCGGCCTCCAGGGTGGCGACCAGCCGGGGCGGCAGGCGCATCCGGCGCAGCGTGGCGAAGACGGCGGCGGCGTCGGTCGACGACAGTACGGCGCCGTAGAGCAGCGCCAACCGCCAGTCCAGCCCGAGCAGCAGGTGCAGCAGCACGCCCACCACCGCGACGCTGACCAGCACCCCGACGGTCGCCAGCGCGCTGGCCACCCCGAGCACCGGACGCAGGGTGCTCCACCGGGCGGTCAACCCGCCCTCGGCGATGATCACGATGAGCGCGCAGAACCCGAGCGTGCGGGTCAGCTCGACGTCGTCGAAGCGGATGCCCAGGCCGGACTCGCCGATGGCGACCCCGAGCGCGAGATAGAACAGCAGGCTGGGCACCCCGAGCCGGGTGGAGAGCCGGACCGCGCCGACGGCGGCCAGCAGCACCGCGGCGCCGAGCAGCAGTGCGAGTTCGAGCCGATCACTCACGGACGTCCCGCGCGGGCGGCCCTCACCCGGGCGTCCCGTCCCGCAGCCGGTCGATCCGCTCCGACATCGTCGGCGTGCCGGCCGGGGTGGCCGGTCGGACCAGGAACAGCTTGTCGCGGCTCGCCGCCCCGGAGCGCAGCGTCACCGCCGCCGGGCGGACCCGCAGCGCGTCGGCGAGGGCCCGCCGAGCCGCCTCGGTGGCCCGGCCGTCGACCGGTGGGGCGTTGACGGAGATCACCAGGGCCGGTCCGAGCGGCCCGTCGTACCGGCCACCGACCCGGGTCCGCGAGGCGCCGGGACGGACCCGCACCGCGACGGTGACCGCGGTCGTCGCGTCGGGGTCCGGGCCGCGCATCAGCGTCGCTCGCCGCGCCGGACGGCGCCGGCGGGGCGGCCGTGCCGGGCGGCGCCGGCGGGGCGGTGCTCAGCCACCGGGGGTCTCGGCCAGCAGCGCGGTGGCCGGCGCGCACCGCGAACACGGGGTGAAGCCGAGCTCGACCGCCTCGCCGACCGGCAGCAGATCGGTCTCCCGGCCGCGCAGGTGGGGGCAGCCGGGCAGATGGAAGCGGGGTCGGCCGTCGACCACCATCACGTCGGCAGCGAGCTGGGCCAGCCGGGCCTCGTCGCCGGCTCCGAGGCGCTGGGCGGCGGGTTCGTCCGCAGGCTCGTCCGTGGACTCGTCGACGGTCGGGGCAGCCGGGCCGGTGGCGGCCGCGGGGTCGGCGGCTCCGGTCGGCGGTCGCCACATCTCGTCGGCGTCGGTGGCCCCTCCCTGGGCCGGCACCAGGACCTCGACCGGTTCGGCGTACGCCGTCGTGTCCGGGTGCCCGGACCGTCCGCCGTAGCCGGCCGGCTCGGCGTAGCTCTCCGACCCGGGGTAGCGCTCCGGCTCGGCGTACGTCTCGGAGCCGGCGTACGTCTCCGGCTCGGCGTAGCCGGTGGGGGTGGTCGCGTCGGGCCGCCACACCGGCTCACCGACCCGGGGGCCGGCCCCCCGGGCGGTCGCGTACCGGTTCCTGGCCGCGGCCCGCACGTGCGCCGCGTCGTCGAGGTCGTCGGCCCCGGCCCGCCCGGCCACCGCCTGCCTGGCCCCCACCACCAGCGCCACGGCCGCCAGCAGGCTGGCCGCGATGGAGCTGATCAGCAGCCCACTCGAACCGGTCGCCAACCCGAGCACGAGCAGGGTCACGGCGACGAGGATGAGCAGGAGACTTCCAACTATCACGGCCACCCCCGCCGCCTCGTTTTAGGTTTGTCAGCGCTCGCCGCCGTCGTGCCGGACCGCGGCGTGGTGCCGTCCGGCCGCGGTCAGCGGCCGGCTTCGAGGGCGCCGGAGCGGCTTCCGCCGTACGAGCTGGACAGGCCCGCCGCCGCCAGGCCCGCCGGGCCGCTGCCGGACCGGTTGCCTTCCGGCCGGACCAGCTCCGCCTCGATGCCCTGGCCGCGACCGTCGAGGTCACGCAGCTGGCTCTCCAGGTAGGCCTTGAGCCGGGTGCGGTACTCGCGCTCGAACTGCTTGAGCTCCTCGATGTGCTTCTGCAGCGCGGTGCGCTTGGCGTCCAGGCCGCCCATCGCCTCCTGGTGCCGCTGCCGGGCGTCGCGCTCCAGGGCGTCGGCCTTGGCCCGCGCCTCGCGGGTGACCTCCTCGGCCTTGGACCGGGCGTCGGAGAGCAGCTTGTCGGCCTCCCGCCGGGCGTCCGAGACGTGGTCGTCGGCGGTGCGCTGGGCCATCATCAGCACCCGCAGCGCCTGCTGCTCGCCGTCGGCGCCGGTGACCGGGCCGCCCTGCGAGCGGACCTGCTCCAGCTCGGCCTGCATCGCCCGGGCCGCCTGCTCGGCGGCCGCCTTGTCGCGCTGCACCCGGTCGAGCTGGGCCTTGACGTCGTTGAGCTCCGCGGCCAGTCGGGGGTCCGCCCCCGGGCCGGCCGGCGCGCCGCCCCGGCCGCCACGCTCCACCTGGGCGCGCAGCTCGTTGTTCTCCTCGATCAACCGGGCGAGCTCGCGCTCGACCTCGTCCAGGAAAGCGTCGACCTCCTCCTCGTCGTAGCCCCGCTTGCCGATCGGCGGCTTCTTGAAGGCGACGTTATGGACGTCGGCCGGGGTCAGCGGCATCGAAACTCCTCGGGTCAGTTGCGGCCGCGTAACGCGCTGGTCAGCAGGCTGCTCACCTGATGATCAACGGCCTTAACACGAACTCCATCAGCACGAACAGGATAACCAGGAGCACAAGGGAGGCCAGGTCGATGCTCACGGTACCAATTCGCAATGGAGGGATCACACGCCTCAACGCCTTGAGGGGCGGATCAGTGACGCTCCACACCGACTCAAGTCCTGCCGACGCCCCCCGGCCCGGCTGCCAGCGGCGCCCGTACTGCAGGACCGCACTTAGCACAAATCGGGCCAAAAGCACCAGGAGAAAGACGTAGAGGACCAGATAGAGGACTTGGAGCACGATCGACAACACGGCAGGCTGGATCCCTCGGTCGAGCTAACTCAGGCTGAAAAACCCACCCTCAGCGATCTTGGCTTTGTCCTCCGCGGTGACCTGGACGTTTGCCGGTGAGAGTAGGAACACCCGGTTGGTCACGCGCTCGATCGTACCGCGCAGGCCGAAGGCCAAGCCGGCGGCGAAGTCGACCAATCGGCGGGCATCCGCCTCATCCATTTCGGTGAGGTTTATGATCACAGGCACCCCGTCCCGGAAGTGCTCGCCGATCGTCCGTGCCTCCCGGTAGGTGGTCGGATGCAGCGTGGTGATCTGGTACCGCTGCTCCTCCTCCGCGACCACGGCCCGCTCCCGCAGCTGAACCTGCGGAGCCAACGCCAGGTTGTCCCGGGTGTGGTACGTCAGCGCCGAGGACGACTCCGAGCCGTGCCGGTCCGAGCCGTGCCGGGTGATCGACCGCACACTCGCCCGCTCGACCCGGTCCGGCCGCTCGTCATCCTCGTCACCCCGGTCGACCTCGGTCGACCGGCTGGTCACCCGCTCGGGGAGCCGACCAGCCCGGTCGGCCGACCGCGGCCGGGGCCGGGCCGGCACCTCCTCCGGCTCGTCATCCTCGTCGGCGAACTCCTCGGCGTACCGGCTCTGCCGGTAGCGCGATTCGCGGTAGCCACCCTTGTCGTAGCCACCGTCGTCGTAGGCCCGCTCGTCGTCCTCCTCCACGAGGCCGAGCCAGACCCCCGCCTTGCGCAGTGCACCCATCGCCGCGCCCCTCCGTCCGCCGTACGGCACGCCCCCCGGCCCTGCCGCTGTCGCGCGCCGCCACCCACCGGGCCCCCCGGCCCGAGCCGACTCCCGGCGCGCCAGCCGGGCGCCTCGTGCCCACCCCCGGGATCGCCGCCCCTGCCGGGCACCGATACCCAAGTAGGGATCGATCTCCCGGAGTGGGAGCTCGATCCCCAGGTGGGGACGGGGTTCGTCGCAAACAACACTGATGTAGTTTGGTGTCCTCGTCAGGCTACCGCAGCGTGCTACGCATTCCGAGCAACGCGCTGCCGACGCGCACATGTGTCGCGCCGTGTCCGATCGCCGACTCCAGGTCGCCGCTCATCCCGGCCGAGATCACGACCGCCTCCGGAAACCGCCGCCGCAGGCCGGCCGCGAGGTCGGCCAGCAACCCGAACGCGCGGTCCGGCGGCCAGCCCTGCGGGGCCACCGCCATCACCCCGGCCAGCCGCAGCGAGTCCGCGGCCGCCACCGCGTCGGCCACCCGGTCCAGTCCCCGGTCCGGGTCCGGATCGCCGGCCACCGCGCCGCCGCGCCGCGGGTCGCCGTCCAGGCCGATCTGGACCAGCACGTCCAACGGCCGGTCCCGACCGCGGTGCGCCGCGGTGGCCAGGGCCCCGGCCAGCCGGACGCTGTCGACCGAGTGCACCAGATCGGCGTACCGGACGACCGACCGGCACTTGTTGCGCTGGAGCTGGCCGACGAAGTGCCAGCGGACCGCGACGCCGGCCGCCGCGACCTCGGCGGCCTTGCCGGCCGCCTCCTGGTCCCGGTTCTCCCCGACGTCGGACACCCCGATCCCGGCCAGCAGCAGCACGTCACTGGCCGGGTAGGTCTTGCTGACCGCGATCATGGTGACCTCGCCACGGTCCCGGCCCGCCGCGTCGCAGGCCGCCGCGATCCTGGACCGGACCCGGGCCAGGTTCGCGGTCAGCTCCGCGCGCCGCGCGGTGGTTCCGTCGCGCCCGGTCTCCGCCGTCATCGTGTCGATCGGCTGTCGGTTATCCGTCGGTATCCCGCCCCGCTCAGGAACCGTTCTTGAGGAAGTCGGGGACATCGACGTCGTCGAAGAGCACCCGCCGGGCCGGCTGCGCCGGGGCCGGGGTCGGCGGCAGGGTGACCGGTGGGCCGGCCGGCGGCGCCGGCTGCGACACGCTCGCCTTGCGCGACTCGGCAGGCTTGTACGCCGGCGTGCCGCCGTCGAAGCCGGCCGCGATGACGGTGACCCGCACCTCGTCGCCGAGGGCGTCGTCGATGACCGCCCCGAAGATGATGTTGGCGTCCGGGTGGGCCGCGTCGGTGACCAGCTGAGCCGCGTCGTTGATTTCGAAGAGGCCGAGATCGGAGCCGCCCGCGATGGAGAGCAGCACGCCGCGCGCCCCGTCCATGCTCTGCTCCAGCAGTGGGCTGGAGATGGCCGCCTCGGCCGCCTCCACCGCCCGGTTCTCCCCCCGGGCGCTGCCGATCCCCATCAACGCGCTGCCGGCACCGCTCATCACGCTCTTCACGTCGGCGAAGTCCAGATTGATCAGACCGGGCGTGGTGATCAGGTCGGTGATCCCCTGCACACCGGAGAGCAGCACCTGGTCGGCCTGGCGGAACGCGTCCATCATGCTGATCCCGCGGTCACCGAGCGCCAGCAGCCGGTCGTTCGGGATCACGATGAGCGTGTCGCACTGGTTGCGCAGCTCGTCGATGCCGGTCTCGGCCTGCACCTGGCGACGCTTGCCCTCGAACGAGAACGGCCGGGTCACCACGCCGATGGTGAGGGCGCCGAGCTTGCGGGAGATGTTCGCCACCACCGGGGCGCCGCCGGTGCCGGTGCCACCACCCTCGCCGCAGGTGACGAAGACCATGTCGGCGCCCTTGAGCACCTCCTCGATCTCGTCCCGGTGGTCCTCGGCGGCGTTCTTGCCGACGTCCGGGTTGGCGCCGGCGCCGAGGCCCCGGGTCAGCTCCCGGCCGACGTCGAGCTTGACGTCGGCGTCGCTCATCAGCAGCGCCTGGGCGTCGGTGTTGATCGCGATGAACTCGACACCCTTGAGCCCAACCTCGATCATCCGGTTGACGGCGTTGACGCCGCCGCCACCGATGCCGACGACCTTGATGACCGCCAGGTAGTTGTGCGGAGGTGTCATCGGGGTCCTTTCCTTCGGGACTGGGCAGGGCGCCGACCGGTCGCGCGGTCCGGCGCAACCGCGGTCGACATCCGCTCGGCCGGGCTTCCGCTCGGCCGAGGAGGACGAGGAGTAACCCTCACCCTCTACTAGAGGCTTACAGTTATGTCAACTATTGATCCTCTCGGGGCAACGTATGCGCACGTACGGCGGGAGCCAAGGACCCGCTCGGCGTGTCGCCACGCCCTGTGGACAATCCCGACCGCAGGTTGCCCCGCGCTGCCGGACGGCGCTGCGACCCGGTTCACCGGGTCAACGGATCGTCACCACGTCCGGCGCGCTGACGTCGATGGTGTCACCGCGCTGCCGGAGCAGCCCGGTGGCCACCTGGGCCTTGGTCTCGCTCCGCGAAGCGTCGCCCCAGATCACCACCCGGTCCCCGCGCAGCTTCAACCGGATCTCGGCCGGACCCGCCACCGTCACCTCGACCAGTTCGTCCCGCAGCCGCGGCGTCAGCGCGGCGAGCACGGCCAGCGCGGCCCGGGTGGCGGCGTCGTCCGGACCGGGCTCGGCCACCACGGCGACCGGCAGGTCCGCCGGCCGTTCGGCGAGGGTACGGAACACCACCCCCGCGCCGTCGACGACCGCGTACCGGCGGCCCTGCGGGACCACCGCCACCGGTGACCGCTCGACGACCTCGATCACCAGGGTGTCCGGCCACCGCCGGCTGACGCTCACCTCGGCCACCGGCGCCAGCTCGGCGACCCGGCCCCGGACCGCGTCGAGGTCGACCCGGGCCAGCGGGGTGCCGTCGGCGACCGCCGCGGCCTCACGTACGTCCGCGGGGCTCACCAGGTCCGTGCCGGTCACCCGCAGCTCGCGGAGACCGAACAACGCCGTACCCCAGACCAACCAGGCGGCCAGCAGTCCCAGCAGCACCACCGCGCCGCCGACCGCCCACGGCGCCGCCGCCCGCAGCCGACGCTGCCGGGCCCGGCGCATGAACCGCCGCGCCGACGGTGGCACCGCGTCGCTACCGGCCCGGACCAGCCGCCACCGCCGGCCGCCAACCCCGAGCCGACCGCCAACCCCAGGCCGACCGCCAACCCCAGGCCGGCCGCCGGCGCCGGGCCGGCCGTCATCCGACCGGCCGCCGTCCGCGCCGTCGGCGCCGGTCCGGCCGCCGGCCGGACCGCCGCGATCGACCGGGCCGCCGGACCGACCACGCGGGGGGGTACGGTCCCGCGCCGGACCGCCGGGACCGCGGCCCCGGCCCGGTCGCCGGCCCGGGGTCGACGGCCCCGGTGTCATCGGGCCCGGCGTCATCCGGCCCGGTCGGCCGTGGCACCGGCGAGGGCGGCCAGCAGCTCGTCACCCATCAGCGAGATCGGCGGCGCGCCCATGGTCACCACCACGTCCCCCGGGCGGGCCCGCCGGACCACCTCGGCCGGCACCTCGTCCCAGGACGGCAGGAAGATCTTCCGGTCGTCCGGCAGCGCGACCGCCGCGGTCAACGCGACCCCGCCCTCGCCGGGCTCGCGTACCTCGCCCGGGCCGAAGACCTCCAGCGTGATCACCTCGTCGGCGATCGCCAGCGCGGTGGCGAGCTCGGCCTGCAGGTCCCGGGTGCGGTAGACCCGGTAGGGCTGGAAGACCACGATCAGCCGGCCGCCGTCCGCGCCGTCGCCCGACTCGCCCGCCCGGGCCACCTCACGCAGGGTCTGCAACGCGGCGGTCATCGAGGTCGGGTGGTAGGCGTACTCGTCGTAGACCTGGATGCCGTCGACCGCGCCCTTGCGCTCGAACCGGCGGCGTACCCCGGGGAAGGCGCCCAGCGCCTCCCCGGCGGCCGCCAGGTCGACCCCGAGCTTGACCGCGGTGAGCACCGCGGCGGCGCTGTTGAGCCCCATGTGCCGGCCCGGCACCGGCAGCCGGATCTCACCAAGTGACGTGCCGTTCAGCGCGGCCAGGTAGCGCACCCCCTGCACCGACGAGACGACCTCGCTCAGCCGCAGGTCGGCGTCGGGTGCGGTGCCGTAGGTGAAAACCTGCCGGCCCTCGGCGCGCAGCGTCTCGGCCATCCGTCGGGTGCCCGGGTCGTCGGCGCAGGTCACCACGAACCCGTCCGGGTCGGTCAGCCGGGCGAACTCGGCGAAGGCCGACTCCAGGCCGGCGTAGTCGCCGTAGGTGTTGAGGTGGTCCTCGTCGATGTTGGTGATGATCGACACGTACGGCCGGTAGAGCAGGAAGGACCGGTCGCTCTCGTCGGCCTCGACCACGAAGTACTGCCCGCTGCCGTGGTGGGCGTTCGAGCCCACCTCGGAGATCTCGCCGCCGATCACGAACGACGGGTCCTCCCCGGCGCGTTGCAGGATCAGCGTCACCATCGAGGTGGTGGTGGTCTTGCCGTGGGTGCCGGCGATCGCGACCGCGCGGCGGCCGGTCATGGTGGCGGCCAGCGCCTCGGACCGGTGCATCACCCGCAGCCCACGCCGGCGGGCCTCGACCAGTTCGAGGTGGTCGGACGGGATGGCGGTCGAGTAGACAACGGTGTCGACCCCGTCCAGGTTGGCCGCCTCGTGGGTCATGTGGATCGTGCCGCCCAGCGCCCGCAGCCCGGCCAGGGTCGGCCACTCCCGCAGTTCGCTGCCGGAGGTCGGGATGCCGCGGGTCAGCAGCAGGCGGGCCAGCCCACTCATGCCGACGCCGCCGACGCCGATCAGGTGTACCGTCCCCAGCTGCTCGGCGGTCGGCATCCCACCGGTCTCGACGGTGTCCACCTGGTGCGCGGTGCGCACTGGATCCGCGGTGCTCATGGGGTCAGCCTTCCATTTTCGGTCGGTCCGTTCACCGGGTTACCGCCTCGTACACGAAATCGAGCAGCGCCTCGTCGCCGTCGCGGCGGCCGTAGCCGGCCGCCGCCGCGCCCATCGCGGCCAGCCGGTGCGGGTCGCGGGCCAGCGGGACCAGCTGCTGCTCCACCCAGCCCGGGGTCAGCTCGGCGTCGTCGACCAGCAGCCCGCCGCCCGCCTCCACCACCGGCAGCGCGTTGCGCCGCTGCTCCTGGTTGCTGTGCGGGTAGGGCACGTAGACCGTCGGCAGCCCGATGGCGGCCACCTCGGCGCAGGTCATCGCCCCGCCCCGACCCACCATCAGGTCGGCGGCGGCGTACCCGAGCTCCATCTCCGACAGGTACGGCAGCGTCACGTACGGCACCGGCAGGTCGCTGGGCACCGAGACCGGCTCGTTGCGGGCGCCGGTCACGTGCAGCACCTGGATGCCGGCCCCGGCCAGCTCCTTGGCCGCCCCGGAGACGGCCAGGTTGATCGACCTGGCCCCCTGCGACCCGCCGGCCACGAAGATCGTCGGCAGGTCCGGCCAGAGGCCGAAGTGCGCCCGCGCGGACGCCCGCTGCGCGGCCCGGTCCAGGCCGGCGATCCCGCGCCGCAGCGGTACGCCCACCACCCGGGCGTCGCGCAGCGCCTCGGCCTGGGCCGGCTGGTGCGGGAAGCCGACCGCCACATGTTTGGTGAACTTCATCCCGAGCCGGTTGGCCACCCCCGGCGGCACGTTCACCTCGTGGATGACGATCGGCAGCTCGCGCCGCCACGCCGCCAGGTACGCCGGCACCGAGACGTAGCCGCCGAAGCCGATCACCACGTCGGCCCGCACATCGTCGATCACCTGGCCGGCGGCGCGGGCCGCCTTCCACATCCGGTCCGGGGTGCGCAGCAGATTCATGTTCACCGAGCGCGGCAGCTGGTAGGCCGGGATGTGCTTCAGGTCGTAGCCGTGCGGCGGGATCAGCTCGGTCTCCAGCCCTTTCGGCGTGCCGAGGCAGGTGATCCGCACGCCCGGATCGTGCCGGCGCAGGCAGTCGGCGAAGGCCAGTAGCGGGTAGATATGCCCGCCCGTGCCGCCTCCCGCGAGCACCACCGACCGCAGCGGACCCATCAGCGTCTCCTCTCGCGCGCCGTACCGGCGCGCACTCTGTTCGCCCCGCCACCGTCGGGCCGGGGACCACCGTCCCGCCGCTTCCCCGCTGCGGGCTCGGACTCACCGTCCGTCGGCGGACGCTTCGTCGACCTTCGCCGGGCCGGCGGCAACGGCGGCAACGGGGCCCAGACTAGTCGTACCCAACGGGCCGGCGGACGGGCGTGCAGGGCCCGCGCGGCGTCCGGCTCGGCGCGGGCGAACGAGGCGAGCATGCCGACCGCCGCCAGGGTCACCACCAGCGCGCTGCCGCCGTCGGAGATGAACGGCAGCGGCAGCCCGGTGATCGGCAGCAGGCCGACCACGCCACCGATGTTGATGATCGCCTGGCTGATCAGCCAGGCCGTCGCCGCGCTGGCGGCGAGACGACGGAACGGAGTCTCCACCCGGCGGGCGATCCGGAACCCGGTGTACGCCAGCACCGCGAAGAGCGCGACGATGACCGTGCAGCCGACCACCCCGAGCTCCTCCGCGACGACCGCGAAGATGAAGTCGTTGTCGGCGGCCGGCAGCCACTCCCACTTGAGGACGCTCTTGCCCAGCCCGACACCGAACCAGCCGCCCTGGTCGATCGCGTACCGGGCCTGGGCGATCTGGTAGCAGTCCGCCAGCTTGCACTCCTCCGGCGGCGGCGGGTCGAGGAACGAGGTGATCCGCGCCCACCGGTAGTTCTCCGCGTCGGCCGAGCCGGAACCGCCGCCCACCGAGGCCACCGCGACCAGCAGTCCGATGCCGACCAGGCCGAGCGCGCCCAGCGTGGCGAAGGTCCGCAGCCGCACCCCGGCCGCCCAGAGCAGGCCGACGACGACCGCCAGCAGGCAGAGCATGGTGCCCAGGTCGTTGTAGCCCACCAGGACGAAGAGCAGGGCCAACGCGGGAAACAGCGGGGTGGCCAGTTCCCGCCACCAGCCGAGCGCGGCGCCCTTGCGGGCGACCACGTCGGCTCCCCACAGCACCAGGCCGAACTTGGCCAGCTCGGACGGTTGCACCTGGACCGGACCGAGGTAGAGCCAGAGCAGGTTGGCCTCCAGCGGCCCCACCTTGGCGTCCTCGAGCTGGTTCAGCGAGGCCCAGGCCAGCAGTCCGTTGAGCAGCAGCAGCAGGACCACCGCGGCGATCAGCACCGGCAGGCCGAGGGCGCGGAACGTCCGGGCCGGCAGCCGCTGGCAGATCCAGAACGCGACCAGCCCGATCAGCGCGAACAGGGCCTGCTTGAGGAACATCGTGGCGGCGTTGCCGTCGGTCGCGTACGCCTTCACGCTGGTGGCCGAGAAGACCATCGTCAGCCCGATCACCAGCAGCAGGCCGGCGCTGGAGACGAGCAGGTAGTAGGAGGCGAGCGGCCGGGCCAGCAGGCCGCGCAGCGCGGCCAGCCCACCGGCGGGGTCGAAGCCCCGGTCCGGTCCGGGTCGCGCGCCGGGGTCCGCACCGCCGGTAGTGGTGGTGGATCGTGCTGGTTCGCCGGTCATCCCGTCCACCCCTCGTCCTGACCCACCGGCCCATCATCGACCGTCGGCGCGCCCGGTCGCGGCAGGTGGCCGGCCGGGCGTGTCGGCCGGACCGGGACCCCGGCCGGCCCGGCCGAGAACGTCAGGAGACAGCCGCGAGGAACTCGCTGTAGAACAGGCCGAGCGCGATCGCCACCCCGATCCCCGCGATGATCCAGAACCGGACCACGATGTTGACCTCGCTCCAGCCGGCCAGTTCGAAGTGGTGCTGCAGCGGCGACATCCGGAAGACCCGCTTACCGGTGGTCCGGAACGAGATGATCTGGATCACCACGGACATGGTGATGATGACGAAGAGCCCGCCGATGATCGGCAGCAGCAGCACCGTACGGGTGGACATCGCCATCCCGGCGATCAGGCCGCCGAGCCCGAGCGCACCGGTGTCGCCCATGAAGATCCGGGCCGGTGAGGTGTTCCACCAGAGGAACCCGACGCAGGCCCCGGCCGCCGCCCCGGCGATCAGCGCGATCTCCAGTGGATCCCGGACCTGGTAGCAGTAGTCCTGGGTGTAGTTCGGGTCGGCGCACCAGTGCCGGTACTGCCAGAAGGCGATCAGCGCGTACGCGGCCAGCACCATCACCGAGGCGCCGGTGGCCAGCCCGTCCAGTCCGTCGGTCAGGTTCACCCCGTTTGTGGAGGCCATCACCACGAAGATGAAGAGGATGACCGAGATGACCTTGCCGACGTCCAGCGCGTCGATGTCCCGGATGAACGACAGCGTGGTGCTGCCGACCGTCTCGGTGTTCGTCGGGTTGCCCGCCTCGTCGACCATCGTGCTGGGGAACCAGAGCGCGATCACCCCGAAGACGGCGCCGACCAGGATCTGGCCGAGCAGCTTGCCGCGCTTGTTGAGGCCAGCGCTGTTGCGCTTGCGGACCTTGAGGAAGTCGTCGATGAAGCCGACGGCCCCGGAGAAGACCAGCAGGCCGAGCAGGACCAGCGCGGTGATGGTCGGCTCCACCTGGGCGATCTGCTCGTCCGGCAGGGTGGTCAGGGTGAGGTGCCCGGCCACGTAGGCGATCACCGTCGCCACGATGAAGACCACCCCGCCCATGGTGGGGGTGCCCTTCTTGCCCTGGTGCATCACCGGACCCTCGGCCCGGATCGGCTGGCCCGCCTTGAGCCGGGTGAAGACCCTGATGGCCAGCGGGGTGCCGAACAGCGAGACCAGGAAGGCCACGAAGACGGCGACGATCACCGCCCTCACGCGGTCGCCCCGTTCCCCGGCGTCTGGCCGGTCGCGTCGGCGCGCAGCGCGTCGGCCACCTCCCAGGTGCGATAGCGCGAGCCCTTCACCAGGACGACGTCACCCGGGCGCAGCTCGCGCCGGAGCGCTTCCACCGCTGCGGCCTGATCGGTCACCAGCACCGACACTCCCTTCCATGTCGCGATAGCGGACGCCCCCTGGTGGATCGGCGCGGCCGGCTCCCCGACCACTACCAGCCGGTCCACGCCCAACTCGGCCGCCAACCGGCCGACCTCCTCGTGCCCCTCCCGTTCGAACTCCCCCAGCTCGGCCAGATACCCCAGCACCGCGATTTTCCGGCGGCCCTGACCCATCCCGGCCAGCGCGCGCAGCGCCGCCGCCGTCGACGCCGGATTCGCGTTGTACGAGTCGTCGACCACCGTGACCCCGTCGGTGCGGTCGAAGACGTCCATCCGCCTGGTGGAGACCAGCCGCAGCGCGCCGAGCGCGGCAGGCAGGTCGGCCAGCGGTAGGCCGATCTGGAGGGCCACCGCGGCGGCGGCCAGCGAGTTACCGACGTGGTGCCGCCCGGTCAGCGCCAGCCGCACCGGCGCCCGGAACTCCTCGACCCCGCCGGCCCCCGCCGGCTCCGTAGGCCCGCCGGCCCCCGCCGGCTCCGCGGGACCGCCGGTCACCACCAGCGTGTACGACGGCCGCCCGCGCTCGTCCAGCGTCACGTCCTCGGCCCGCACCTCGGCGTCGGCCGCCTCGCCGACCAGCACCACCCGGGCCATCGTGCGCCCGGCCATCGCCCGCACCCGGGGGTCGTCGGCGTTGAGCACCGCCACCCCGCCCTCGGCGGCCGGTGGCAGCGTCTCGGCCAGCTCCCCCTTGGCCTCGGCGATCGCGTCGACGGAGCCGAACTCCCCGATGTGCGCCACCCCGACGTTGATCACGACCCCGATCCGCGGCGGCGCGACCTGGCACAGGTACCGCACGTGGCCGGGTCCGCGGGCGCCCTTCTCCAGCACCAGGAACCGGGTCTGACGGTCGGCCCGCAGCGCCGTGTACGGGTGCCCCAGCTCGTTGTTGAACGAGCCGGGCGGCGCCACCGTCGGGCCGAGCCGGGCGGCGAGCTGCGCGATCAGGTCCTTGGTGCTGGTCTTGCCGGACGAGCCGGTCAGCCCGATGACGGTCAGGTCGGGCAGCCGGTCGAGTACCGCCCGGGCCAGTGCGGCCATCGCGGCGAGGGCGTCGTCGACGAGCACCATCGGCACCCCGTCGACCTCCCTGGTGCCGAGTACGGCGACCGCGCCGGCGGCGACCGCGGCGGCGGCGTAGTCGTGGCCGTCGACCTGCTCACCGGGGAAGGCCACGAAGAGCGCGCCCGGGGCGACCTTGCGGGAGTCGAACTCCACCGGCCCGGTGACCGGGGTGGCCGGGTCGGCGGCGAGCAGCCGGCCGCGCACCGCGGCGGCGACCTCGTCGAGGCGCAGCGGGATCACCGGCGCACCACCAGATCGCCGTACCGGGCGGCCAGCGCGGCGGCCAGCTCCACCCGGTCGTCGAACGGCTCGACCCGCCCGGCGATCTCCTGGCCGCGCTCGTGTCCCTTGCCGAGCAGCGCGATGACGTCACCGGGCCGGGCCAACCGGACCGCCTCGTCGATCGCCGCCCGCCGACCGGGCACCTCCACCACCGCCGCTCCCGGACCGGTCCACTCGCGGCCGTCGCCCCCAGCCGGCCCGGCACCGTCGGCACCAATCCCGGCCAGCCCGGCGCCGTCCGCGCCCACCCCGGCCTGCTCGGCGCCGGCGCGCACCTCGGCGCGGATCACCGCCGGGTCCTCCGTACGCGGATTGTCGTCGGTGATCAGCACGAGATCGGCGCCTCGGGCCGCGGCCGCGCCCATCACCGGGCGCTTGCCCCGGTCCCGGTCGCCGCCGGCGCCGAGGACGCAGATCACCCGGCCCGCGCCGGTGGTCAGCTCGCGCAGGGCGGCGAGCGCCGCCACGATCGCGTCCGGCTTGTGCGCGTAGTCGACCACGCCCCGCACCGGGCCGGGCGCCTCGATCAGCTCCAACCGGCCGGGCACGCCCGGGCAGGCGGCCACGCCGGCGGCCGCGGTCTGCGGGTCGACGCCCGCGGCGACCAGCGCGGCGATCGCCAGCAGCGCGTTGGCGATGTTGTGCCGGCCGGGCAGCGCGACGCCGGTGCGCGCCACCGCCCCGGCCGGGCCGAGGGCGGTGAACCGCTGGGCGTACCCGTCGCCGGTGATGTCGGCGGCCCGCCAGGTGGCGGCCGGGTCACCGGCCGCCGAGTAGGTGACGGTGCCGGGCTTGACCAGCGGACCCAGCGCCGGGTCGTCGACGTTGAGCACCTCGGCGGCGGCCCGGCCGTCGAAGAGCTGCGCCTTGGCCGCGAAGTACTCGGCGGCGTCGGCGTGGAAGTCCAGGTGGTCCTGGCCGAAGTTGGTGTAGCCGGCGACCGCGAACCGGACGCCGCCGACCCGGCCCATCGCGAGCGCGTGGCTGGACACCTCCATCACCACCGCCGTGACCCCGCGCTCCCGGGCGGCGGCGAGCATGGCGTGCAGGTCGGTCGCCTCGGGCGTGGTCCGGACGCTGTCCAGCGCCAGGTCGCCCAGCCGGGTCTCCACGGTGCCGATCAGCCCGGTGCGGTGTCCGGCGGCGCGCAGCCCGGACTCGATCAGGTACGCGGTGGAGGTCTTGCCGGCGGTGCCGGTCACCCCGATCACCGTCAGGTCCCGGGTGGGTTCGCCGTAGACGGCGGCGGCCACCGCGCCGAGTACGGCCCGCGGGTCGGCCACCACCAGGGCCGGCAGGCCGGCCTCGGCGGCCCGGTCGGCGCCGGCCGGGTCGGTAAGCACCGCCACCGCGCCCGCCGCGACGACGGCCGGCAGGAAGTCGGCGCCGTGCCGGCGGGCTCCGGGCAGGGCGGCGTAGAGATCACCGGGCCGCACCGCGTCGCTGGCGTGGGTCACTCCGGTGACGGCCACGGCCGCCGCCTCCGGTGACACCGGCGTCAGGGCGGCTGCCGGCGTACCGGCTTCGATCCGCTCGGCGAGCTCGCCGAGCCGGATCGGGCTTATGGTGCGGGGACGGGGATTGCCGGGCACGGCGCTAGACCCTACCCGGTCGTCGGATGGGGAGCGCACAGCCGCCCCGGTGGTTCGCCCGCACCTCCCGATGATGTCCCGTCCGGCCGCCGGACGTGGTCGGACCGGCCATTACCCGGGGAAGACGGTGATGTCGGGCGGTCGGGAACCGGTGGGCGGCACCCGGAAGTGGCGCAGCGTGAAGGCCATCATGTCGCGGAACGCGGGCGCGGCCACCGTGCCACCGCCGCCGCCGGGGGTGTGCACGAAGACGGCGATGACGTACCGGGGCTGGTCGGCCGGCGCCATCCCGATGAACGAGGCGACCTCGTCGTTGGTGTAGCGGCCGTCGACGATCCGGCGGCCGGTGCCGGTCTTGCCGGCGACCCGGTAGCCGGCGATGGCGGCGTTGGTGCCGGTGCCGTCGGGGAGCGCCACCACCGCCTCCATCAGCTCGCGCAGCGCGGCGGCGTTCTCGGCGCTGATCACCTGTCGGGTCTGCGGGTCCGGCGCCGGGGTCCGGGTCCCGTCGGGGGCGACGGTCTCCCGGACCAGGTGCGGTTGCACCCAGACCCCGTCGTTGGCGATCGCCGCGTAGACGGCCGCCATCTGCAGGGGTGTCACGTCGACGCTGTGCCCGATCGGCACCGACCCGTGCGACGAGCCGCTCCAGTCGGCCGGGTCGAGCACCCGGCCGGCCGCCTCGCCGGGCACCCCGGCGCCGGTGGCCGCGCCGAGCCCGAACTTGACCTGGTAGTCGTGGACGCGCTGCGGGCCGAGCACGTCGGCGATCCGGATCGTGCCGACGTTCGAGGAGTAGCCGAGCATGCCGGCCAGGGTGGCGGTCCGCCCGTTGAGCGGGTGGGTGTCGGAGAAGACGGTGTCGCCCTTGCGGATGGTGGACGGGACACGGAACGCGCTGTCCGGCTTGATCACGCCCTCCTCCAGCCCGGCGCCGAAAATGATCGGCTTGTGCACCGAGCCGGGGTCGACGACGAAGCTGGTCGCGGCGTCCTGGCGGTCGGCGGGGTCGCTCTTGCGCCAGTCGGCGGCGTTGTAGGTGGGGTGGCTGGCCTGGGCGAGGATCTCGCCGTTCAGATCGAGTACGACGGCGGCGCCGGTGGTGCCGTTCACCTCCTGCATCGTCCGGCTGAGCACCCGCTGCACCTCGTACTGCAGGTCGCGGTCGATGGTCAGGCCGAGCGAGCTGCCCGGCTGGGCCTCGGTGAGCCGGCTGTAGCCGCCCGGGATCGGGGTGATCCCGTCGCCGCGGTTGAACTCGTACACGTGCCGGCCGTTGACGCCGCGCAGCAGTTCGTCGTACCGCGCCTCCAGCCCTTCCAGGCCGGTCCTGTCCTCGCCGATGAAGCCGAGCAGGTTGGCCGCCAGGTCACCGCCGGGGACCTCACGCCGCTCGTCGGGCTTGACGCCGATGCCGGCCAGGTTGAGGGCCATCACCCGGTCGGCGGTCTCGATGTCGACCTGCCGGGCCAGATACTCGAACATCGACAGCCGGCCGTCCGGGTGCACCCGGGGGCGCATCCGCTCGACC
This sequence comes from Solwaraspora sp. WMMD1047, assembly GCF_029626155.1. Taxonomy (NCBI): domain Bacteria; kingdom Bacillati; phylum Actinomycetota; class Actinomycetes; order Micromonosporales; family Micromonosporaceae; genus Solwaraspora; species Solwaraspora sp. WMMD1047. Next base: position 5,086,043 of record NZ_JARUBL010000001.1, read on the forward strand.
AGCTCGGAGCGGGGGATGCCGAGCAGCGGGGAGAGCGCCGCGGCGGTGCCGGCCAGGTCCTGGATCTTCACCGGGTCGGCGTACACGTAGCGGGCCTCGACGCTGTGTGCCAGGGCGACGCCGGCCCGGTCGTAGATCGCACCGCGCGGGGCCGGCAGCTCGACGGTTCTGGTCCGGTCGGCGACCCCGCCGCCGGCGTAGGCGGGCGCGTCCACGACCTGCAGGGCGACGAGCCGGATGCCGATCACGGCGAAGAGGGCGAGGACCAGCAGGCTGCCGATCCGCAGCCGGCGGGTCGGTTCGGCCAGCCGGGGCGGCCCGAACCGCTTCTTGCGGACCGGCCGCCGGACGACCGGGCGGGCGGCCCGGCCGCTGCCGCCGCGCCGGAGTCCGCCGGTGCTCTGGCCGGTGGTCGGCCGGCGGCGCGGTGGTGGGGAGCCGGTCCGGGCGCCGCCGCGTACCGGCTGGGTCGGCACCCGCCCGGCGCGGACGGCACCCGTGGAGCGGGCAGATCCAGTGCTGGTGCGGGTTTCGCTGTTGGTGCGGGGCCCGCCCGTGGTGGCGCGGGCCGTGCCGGAGGTGGCGCCGGACCGTTGGGAGCCCGCGCCCGCGCGGCGGCCCCCGCCGCCGGAGCCCGGGTCCGTCCGGTCGTCGCGGCGCCCGCCGCGGGTGCTGGCGGAGCGCCCGCCCTCCAGGACCTGCAACGCGGGCCGGAACGGGTCGGCCGAGCGGCCACCGCGTGGGGCACGCCGCAACTCCGGCGTGTCCCGCACGGTCCGCCCGCGCGGCGTGTAGGCCCGGGCGTCGGAGATGCCGTCCAGCCCGCCGCGCCCGCTGCCCGCCCCGGACCTCGACCCGTCCGCCCCGGACCTCGACCCGCCGGATCCGGGCTTACCGCCGCCGGTGGTTCCGCCGCCGGACTTCCCGACACCGGACTTTCCGCCGCCGGGCGCGCCCGAGGCGGACCCGCCGGTCCCGGAGCCGGCCCGCGACGATCCGCGCCGGGACGCCTGAGCGTCCCGGCGCGGGTCGTCCGACCGCGATGGCACGGGCTATCCCCCCGCGCCCTGCGGGCTGGTTCGGGCCGGCTCGCCCCCGGCCGGCCGGGGCACGCCGATCACCTGACCGTCGGGCAGCCGGATGAAGGCCGGGTTCTCCGACTCCACCAGGCCGAGCTTGCGGGCCTGCGCGGCGAGGTTGCCCGGCGCCTCCGCCTCGATGATCTTCTTCTCCAGCTGCTGCTCCTGCACGTCGAGCGTGGCCTGCTGCTCACGCAGCTTGCCGAGCCGGAACGAGTTCTCATTGATCTTGGTGTTGACCACCAGGATGCCGAGTACCCCGCCGACCACGAGGACCAGGATCAAGGCCACGAACGGCGCGCCCGGCACCGAGACCGGCGGCGGCGGCGCGACCCGCAGCCGGGGCGGCGTCACCCGCTCCGGTCGAGCCCGGCTGGCGGGCTCGACCGCCGGTGCCGGCTCCGCCGAGCTGTCCCAGACCCGCAGCGGCCGGTCCGGGGCGACCCGCTCCCGGGGTCGCAGTGCCGCGCTGCCGTCGGTCGGGTACTCGCGCGCCCCCCGCGCTCGGGCAGCCGCCGATCCGCTCCCCCGGGCGGTCACCGGTCCGGTCCGGGTGGTCCGCTCCGCCGCGCTCCGGCCCCCCGAACGCGGTGTACGCTGCCCACCGTCGCGCTCCACGCCGGTCTGCTCCCGGCGGTCGCGCTTGTCAAATTGCATAGGTTCCCTCCCCCTCTACCGCTCTACCGCCCCGGTCCCCCGACCGGCGCGGTGCCTCCGTTTGCTCCGCAGCGGAGCGCTCCTCCGCAGTCGCGCCGCGGCCGGTGCCAGCCGGCCGGAGCGCGCTCGGTGTGCTCAGCGCCCTGACCCGGCGTCGGGACCGTTCGCGGTCGGTCCCGGCGCTGGTCGTGGCGCCTGGTTGGTCTGCTTCGATCCGTTCGGCCGCCCGCAGCCGCGCCGATGCGGCCCGCGGGTTGGCCTCGACCTCCGCCTGACCGGGCAGCTCGGCGCCGCGGCTGAGCAGCCGCAGCGTCGGGCCGGTCCCGGGCAGTTCCACCGGCAGGTCGACCGGGCCCGTACTTCGGGCCCGGGCGGCGAACGCCTGCTTGGTGATCCGGTCCTCCAGCGAGTGGTAGGAGAGGACCACCAGGCGGCCGCCCACCGACAGCGCGTCCAGGGCGGCCGGCAGCGCCGACTCCAGCGCGGCCAGCTCCTGATTTACCTCGATCCGTAAAGCCTGAAACGTTCTTTTTGCCGGATGTCCGCCGGTTCGTCGGGCCGGCGCCGGGATCGCGTCCCGGACCAGCTCGGCCAGCCGGGCCGACGAGGTGATCGGCGCACGTTCCCGCTCCCGCACGATCGCGCTGGCGATCCGACCGGCGAACCGCTCCTCGCCGTAGACTCGCAGGATCCGGGCGAGATCGCCGTGCGGATAGCCGTTGACCACCGCGCCGGCCGTGACTCCGGCCGACTGGTCCATCCGCATGTCCAGTGGCGCGTCCTGCGCGTAGGCGAACCCGCGGTCGGGCGCGTCCAACTGCAGCGACGAGACGCCGAGGTCGAACAGGATCGCGTCCACCCGGGGCCGGTCCAACCGGTCCAGCACCGCCGGCAACTCGTCGTAGACGGCGTGCACCAGGTGGATCCGGTCGGCGTACCGGTCCAGCCGGGCGCGGGCGTGCCGGAGCGCCTCGGTGTCCCGGTCCAGTCCGATCAGGACGGCGTCCGGATGCGCGGTGAGAACGGCCTCGGCGTGCCCGGCCAGGCCGAGCGTCGCGTCGACGTAGGTCGGCGGGTCGCCCGCCCCGCGGCCGAGCGCGGGAGCGAGCAGCTCGAGACAACGCTCAAGCAGCGCCGGTACGTGCGTACCGCGTAGCTCCCCCATGTCGACCCCCAGTGAACCGCTGTCTTGTTCTGTCCGAGCTTCGTAGTTGCCGTGCCGTCCGTCATACCGCCAGATCCCCATCCGCTCTGGTCCGTCGGCCGGTCCGAAGACCGGCCGGGGATCGCGCGCCTGGCATCGGGGAAGAGACGCCAGGAACTCGAGCGGGTGGAGATCTCGCAGTACGTCGGGCGTTGGCACGCCCTACAGTCCGCCCGGCAGCACCCCCTCCTCGATGTCAGCGAAGCCGTCTTCGCTGTCGGCGAGGTAGGTCTCCCAGGACTGCCGGTCCCAGATCTCCACTCGACTGCTGGCGCCGATCACCACCAGCTCGCGATCGAGGGCGGCGTACTCCCGCAGGTGACCGGGGATGGTCACCCTGCCCTGCTTGTCGGGCACCTCGTCGTGGGCGCTGGCGAAGAACACCCGGCTGTACGCCCGGGCGGCCTTGTGCGTCATCGGCTGCTCGCGCAGCTGCTCCGCGATCCGCTGGAATTCCGGCATCGGGAATACGTAGAGGCAGCGCTCCTGCCCTTTGGTGATCACGACACCTCCCGCCAGCCCGTCGCGGAACTTGGCCGGAAGGATCAGCCGGCCCTTGTCGTCGAGGCGTGGAGTGTGCGTGCCGAGAAACATCGGCCCTACCCCCCTCGCCCCAGCAACGGCGTTCGCGGCGCCGCTGTCCCCCGGGCCGGCAGAGCCAACTGACCCCGCCCCGGCGGAGCCCTCCCGGCTCCACCAATGCGCCCCACTCTACTCCACTTCCCTCCACCCGCAACCAGAATCGCGGAGAAATCGGACCCGCGCCGGCGACAAAACCGCACGTCAGAAGGGGTGGTGCGGAGTGGAGGGCGGCGGCCGGCCCCGAACCCGGTCCGCTTTCCGACAGCCACCTGGCAACCGCATGCGGTGAATTCCGACCGCGCGGCGGAGTGCGAAATCGGACTCCCGGTGCGCTTTCCGGCGGCGCGGCCGACCCGGACGGCCGCGCCGGGGGCGCCGACGGTGGCCCGGGGAGGAAAGTGGAGACGCGCCGCCGCGATCGATCCCGGTGCCGCCGGCCGGCGGCCTACCGCCCAGGGGCGGATGCTTGCGGGCCTCCGTTCGGCACCCGCCCGGTCCGGTAACCTCGCTCGCGTGACGGACGCCAGAATGCCCCTACGGGCCAAGGTCGCCAGCTCGGTGTCCCGGACCGCCGCGGCGCTGTCCCGGGCGGCCGGCCGCGGCGACGGATCGGTGATCGGCGGCTGGCTCGGCCTCAAGATCGACCCGGAGCTGCTCGCCCACCTCGCGGCCGGCCGGGCCATCGCCCTGGTCTCCGGCACCAACGGCAAGACCACCACCACCCGGCTGACCGCCGCCGCCGTCGGGGTCCTCGGGCCGGTCGCCACCAACTCCTTCGGCGCCAACATGCCGACCGGGCACACCTCGGCGCTGGCCAAGGCCGGCAGCACCCCGTACGCCGTGCTGGAGGTCGACGAGCACTACCTGGCCCAGGTCCTGGAGGCCACCGAGCCGCACGTGGTGGCGCTGCTGAACCTCTCCCGCGACCAGCTCGACCGGGCCAAGGAGGTCGCGATGATGGCCCAGATGTGGCGTTCGGCGCTGGTCCGGCACCCCGAGGTGCGGGTGGTCGCCAACGCCGACGACCCGATGGTGGTCTGGGCCGTCACGCCACCCGCGGCCCGCGCCGAGGGGCTGGCCGAGCAGTCCGTCACCTGGTTCAGCGCCGGCCAGCGCTGGCACGACGACTCCTGGGTCTGCCCCGAGTGCGGCTCCCCGATCGAACGGGCCGAGGAGCAGTGGTGGTGTGGCGGCTGCCCGCTGCGCCGCCCGATGCCGCAGTGGACGGTTGAGGACGACGGGGTGACCGACCCGACCGGCGCCTGGCACAAGGTGGTGCTGCAACTGCCGGGCCGGGTCAACCTGGGCAACGCGGCGACCGCCCTCGCCGTCGCCGCCGAATTCGGGGTACGCCCGCACGACGCCGTCTCCCGGCTGGCCGGGGTCGCCTCGGTCGCCGGCCGGTACGCCCAGGTCGAGCGGCAGGGACGCAACATCCGGCTGCTGCTGGCCAAGAACCCGGCCAGCTGGCTGGAGGCGTTCGACATGGCCGACGAGGCGCCCACCCTGCTGTCGATAAACGCCCGGGACCCCGACGGCCTGGACACCTCCTGGCTCTTCGACGTCGACTTCGCCCCGCTGCGCGGCCGGCAGGTGCTGATCACCGGCGACCGGGCCTACGACCTCGCCGTCCGGCTGGAGGTGAACGAGGTGCCGTTCCAGCACGTCCGCACGTTCGGCGCGGCGGTCAGCGCGGTGCCACCGGGTCGGCTCGAAGTGATCGCGAACTACACCGCGTTCCAGGACATCCGAGCGGAGTTGGACCGTGTCAACTGAGCACAACTACTTCGCGCCCACCGAGTACGGGTCCAACCGGCCCGCCCCGGACCCGTACCCGGTGGCGGCCGTCGGCGGCGAGAGCACGCTGCGGATCGTCTGGGTCTACCCGGACCTGCTCTCCACCTACGGCGACCGGGGCAACCTGCTGATCCTCGCCCGGCGGGCCCAGCTGCGCGGGATGCCGGTCGAGACGATCGAGGTCCGCTCCGACCAACCGCTGCCCACCGCCGCCGACATCTACCTGATCGGGGGCGGCGAGGACGGTCCGCAGGCGCTCGGCGCGCAGCGCCTGATCGCCGACGGCGGGTTGCGCCGCGCCGCCGAACAGGGCTCGGTGGTCTTCGCGGTCTGCGCCGGCTACCAGCTGCTCGGTGGCTCGTTCTTCGCCAAGGGCACCCGGTGCGCCGGTCTCGACCTGCTCGACCTGCACTCCGACCGGGGTCCGTCGCGGGCGGTCGGCGAGCTCGCCGGCGAGATGGACTTCCGGCTGGGGCTGCCGCCGCTGAGCGGGTTCGAGAACCACGGCGGGCGCACCCACCTCGGCCCGGGGGTCACCGCGCTGGCCCGGGTGACCACCGGGATCGGCAACGACGGCGAGACCGAGGGGGCCTGGCACGGCAAGCTGCTCGGCACCTACTCGCACGGGCCGGCGCTGGCCCGCAACCCGGCCCTGGCCGACCTGCTGCTGCGCTGGGCCACCGGGGTCAGCCAGCTCGCCCCGCTGGACGAGACCTGGACGGACCGGCTGCGTACCGAACGGATGGCCGCCGTGGTAGCCGCCCGGCAATGACCGGCGGGGCGACCCCCGGCCGGATCCTCGCCGGTCGGGCGGTGCGGCTGGTACGGAGGCTGCTGGCGCAGCGGTCGGTGGCCCGGTTCGCCCTGCTGCTCGCCATGCTGAGCGCGTTCGCGCTGGCCCTGCTCCTGGTGCCGCTGCCGGAGCTGGCCGAGATCCCGGAACTGGCCGACCGGCTCGGCCCGGCCGCCCCGGTCGCCGCCGTGCTCGGGGCGGCGCTGCTGCTGATCGTGCTGGTCCCCCGGACCTTCATCACGCTGGCCTGGGGCGCCATCTTCGGGCCGTGGCAGGGTGCCGCGTACACCCTCGCGGCGGCGCTGCTCGCCGCCGGCCTCGGCTTCGCGGTCGGGCGGCTGCTCGGCCGGGAGTTCGTCGCCGAACGGGTCCGGGGCCGGCTGGCCCGGCTGGACCACTGGTTCGCCCGACAGAGCGTGCTCGGCGTGATCACCGTACGGATGCTGCCGGTCGCCGGGTTCGGGCTGGTCAGCTACGGCTACGGCACCACCGGCGCCCGGCTGGCCCCGTTCCTGCTCGGCAGCGTGCTCGCGTCGGCGCCGTCGGCCTTCGGCTACGCCGCCGTCGGGGCGTCGGCGGTCTCCCCGGACGGCATCAACTGGTACGCCGCCGCGCCGGCCGCCCTCGGCGCGATCGCCACCGGCGTCCTGCTGGTGCAGGGCTGGCGGGCCGAGCGCGAACTGCGCCGCGCCCGCGCCGCCGCCGGGTCAGCTCCCGACCAGGCCGCCGCCGGCTCAGCCGCCGACCAGTAGGCCGATCGCGATGGCGATCATCGTCAGCGCGATCGCCGCGTCCAGGATCCGCCAGGCGGTCGGGCTGGCGAAGATCGGGCGCAGCAGCCGGGCGCCGTAGCCGAGCACGCCGAACCAGAGCAGGCTGGCCAGCACCGCTCCGCCGGCGAACCACCACCGGTCGGCCGCCGGTCGGGCGCTGGCGACCGCGCCCAGCAGCAGCACCGTGTCCAGGTAGACGTGCGGGTTCAACCAGGTCAGGGCCAGACAGGTGAGCAGCGCGCCGCGCAGTCCGGTGCGCTCGCCCCCGGGGTCGGCGGCCAGCCGGGACGGCCGGACCGCCCTTCTCGCGGCCAGCAGGCCGTAGCCGACCAGGAACGCCGCGCCCGCGTACCGGATCGCGTCCAGCAGCAGCGGCGACCGGGTCACCAGGGCACCGACGCCGGCCACCCCGGCCACGATGAGCGCCGCGTCGGAGACCGCGCAGACCGCCACCACCGGGCCGACGTGTTCACGGCGCAGTCCCTGCCGCAGCACGAAGGCGTTCTGGGCGCCGATGGCCACGATCAACGACAGCCCGAAGCCCAGTCCGGCGACGACCGCGAGCGCTGTTCCGGTGATCACCGGTGGACCCTACGACGCGCCCCGGGCGCCTGGCGTACGCGGTCCGCGCCGCCCGGCCCGGCGCGGCCTCTGAGTGCCGTCGACCGGGCCGCCAAAAATCGATAGACTCGGATGCATTGCCCCCCCGTTGCCGACCGGGATCCCGCGTCGGACAGCCGTCCCGCGGCGACCCCCCGAGGCGCGCCAGCCCGTCCCCGCTGGCCGACGCGAAGGAGCCCCGTTGAGACAGCCACCGACTAACCTCCGCCGCTCCGCCCTGCCCCGCGTACTGCTGCTCGCCGCCGCCCTGCTCGCCGGCGTGCTCGGCGTACCGGCCGCGGCCCAGGCGCAGATCATCGACCCGCTACCGGAGCGGCAACGGTTCCAGGCCGACTCCGGTGACCGATGCCGCTACGGCGAGACCCTGGGCGTGCTGGCCTGGCGGGTGACCCGGCCGCCGGCACTGGCGCCGGTGGACGTCCAGGGCGTCCTCGTCGACCGGCCGGCCGTCGACGACTCCCGGACCTGCCTCGACGACGGCTACTACAGCGTGGTGACCTTCGCCGGGTACGCCGGCGAACGGCTGCTGGACCGGATGGCGTACCGGACCGACAACGGCCGCCTGGAGTTCAAGCTGACCCTCGGCGAGACCAGCATCCTGCCCGCCGGGATCGACCGGGTGGTCGTCCAGGTCTGCCGGTACCCGCTGGGCCCGACGCCGATGCCGGTCTACTACTGCGGCGCCGAGCGGACCTACCGCCCGAACGTCATCGGCCCGGCCTGACCGACCGCCGCGGGCCGCTCAGGCCCGACGCCGCACCGGCCGGGCACGCGCACCGTGCGCGGCGCCCGGCCGGTCAGGGCGCTCCGGGGTCCGCCGGCGGCCCGGTCCCGGCGGGTCCGTCCGCCAGCCGTCGGCGTGCCAACGCGTCGTGGCGGGTCAACCGGGTCAGCCGGGTGCCCGACCGGTAGGCGGCGCGGGTCAACGCGTACGAGCCCACCGGGGCGGTGAGCAGTTGCAACACGATGGCGACCCCGACCACGGCGGCGGTCCGCGGCCCGGGACGCAGGACCAGCACCCCGGTGAGCACGCAGATCAGGCCGAGACTGGCCGCCTTGGCGACCGCGTTCAGCCGGTTGTAGACATCGGGCAGCTTCAGCACCCCGATCCCCGTGATGAGGATCAGCAGGGTCCCGATCGCCAGCAGGATGCCCGCGACCGCGGTTCGGATCATCCGTCGCTCCTCCGTTCGACGAGTCTGGCCAGCGCCACCGTGGCCAGGAACCCGACCAGCGTGGCGACGAGCACGATGTCCAGCAGAATCATGGTGTCGAGGCGGACCGCGAGCACCGCCACCGCGGACATGAAGACGAAGAACCCGAAGTCCAGGCCCGTCGCCCGGTCGGCGTCGGTCGGGCCGCGGATCACCCGTACGATCGCGGCCACCATGGTCAGCCCGAGCGCACCGAGAATCACATCGAGGAAGATCATCGTTCGACTCCGTCGGCGATCGGGCGCACCGGCGCCGGTGGCCGGTCGACCGGCCGCAGGGCGAGCAGCATCCGCCACTCCATCTCGGCCAGGTCGCGGCGGAACGCCGCCAGGTCCTCGGCGCGCATGCCGTGCACGTACAGCACCCGGGGTCGCTGGCTGACCGCCACGGTGAGGGTCCCCGGGGTCAACCCGATGATCAGCGAGAGCAGGACCAGTTCGGAGCGGCTGCCCGGTCGGGCCGGGTAGTCGACGATGCCCGGCCGGAACCCGGTTCCCGGGGTGACGATCTCGCGGGCCACCATGATGTTCGCCGCCACCAGGCGGCCGACGAAGTAACCGAGGAAGGCGACTATCCGGCCGGTGCGCAGGGCGAACCGGCGGAGCAGACCAGACCTGCCGCTGTTCACCCCAGCACCGCCCGGACATAGTCGGCCGGATCGAGCAGGCCGGCGGCGGCCGCGTCGGCGAGCGCCAGCAGCGGCGCGGCGCCGATCCCCAGGGCCAGGGTGAGGACCGCCAGGGCCAGGACCGGGACCGTACGGGTGGGCCGCAGCCGGACGGCCAGGGCCGAGCCGGCCCCACCGCGGTCCGGACCCACCCCACCGTGGTCCGGAGCGGGTTCGCCGTCCCAGAACACCGCCTTCCAGATCTTCAGCATCGATACCAGGGTCACCAGGCTCACCACCACCGCCACGGTCAGACCCAGGTAGTCCCGGTCCAGGGCCGTCGCCCGCATGATCAGGAACTTCGCCAGAAATCCGGAGAACGGCGGCAACCCCGCCAGCGACAGCGCGGCGCCGAGAAACGCCACCGCCAGCAGCGGCTGCCGCGACGTCAGACCACCGAGCCGGTCCAGCCGGTCGGTGCCGTACCCGGCGCAGAGCGCACCGGCGCAGAGAAACAGCGCCGTCTTCACCACGATGTACTGCACCAGGTAGAAGACCGCGCCGGCCAGGCCCGCCGCGGTGAAGACGGCAAGCCCGAGCAGGACGTACCCGATCTGGCTGACCATGTGGAAGGAGAGGATGCTCCGCACGGTCGCCTCACCCACCGCCGCCAGCACCCCGACCACCATGCTGGCCAGCGCCGCGGCGGCGATGATCCACCGGAAGCGGGGATCACCGTCGTAGAGCACGGCGAAGATCCTGATGATGGCGTACAGGCCGACCTTGGTCAGCAGGCCGGAGAAGAGCGCGGCCATCGCCGGGGGCGCGTGCGGATAGCTGCGTGGCAGCCAGCCGTGCAGCGGGACGACCGCGGCCTTCACCGCCAGCGCCAGCAGGATGACGCCGCCGGCCAGCGCGACGCCCGGCGAGGTCCGCGCCGCACCGGCCAGCGCGGCGAGCCGGACCTCCCCGGTGAGGCCGTAGAGCAGCCCCACCCCGGCCAGCAGGATCGTGGAACCGAGCAGGTTCACCGTGAGGTAGACCCGGGCGGCCCGCACCCGCCCCGGACTGCCGCCCAGCGACATCAGCGCGTACGACGGCACCAACATCATCTCGATCATCACGAAGAGGTTGAACAGGTCGCCGGCGAGGAACGCCCCGTAGCCGCCGGCCGACATCACCAGCACCAGCGGGACGTACTGCGCTCGGCGCTCCTCCTCGCCGCCGATGGCGCAGACCAGGCAGACCAGGACGACCACGGCGGTCACCGCGACCATCAGGGCGGCGAGGGTGTCGGCCACGAAGCTGATCGCGATCACGCCCGGCCAGCCGCCGATCCGCACCACCGGGATCCCGCCGGGGTAGGTCACGGCCAGCAATCCGGCCGCCACCGCCAGCACCCCGGTGGTGGTGGCAAGGCCCGCGGCCCGGTGCACCCCGATCCGGTACGGCGTCGCGAGCAGCACCCCGGCGGCCAGCAGCGGCCCCACCACCGGCAGCACGAGCAGCAGGCTCATGCCGACTCACGCCCGGGTCGCCCTCGGTCCCCGTCGGCCCGACGCCGGTCGACACCGGAACCGGCAGCACCGGCCGCAGGACCCGCCTGGCTGTCAGCGGGACCCGCCTGGGTGTCAGCGGGACCCGCCTGGGTGGCGTCGGGACCCGCCTGGGTGGCGTCGGGACCCGACCGTTCTGGGTCGGAGCGACCGGCGCGGGCGAGGCCGAGCAGGTACACCGTGACTCCGAAGGTGATCACGATCGCGGTGAGAATGAATGCCTGCGGCAGTGGATCGGCGCTTTCCGCCGGGCCTGCCCCATCCAGTGGCGCGGCCCGCCGGTCCAGCCCGCCCGCCGCCAGGAGCAGCACGTTCACCCCGTGGCCGAGCAGCACGAACCCGACGACGATCCGGACGATTCCCCGGCTCAGCAGCAGGAAGACCCCTCCGGCGACGAGGAGCCCGACGGTGATCGCCGCGGTCATCGGCCCGCCGCCCCGGGACCGGCCGGCACCGTCGGCCCGGGCGTCGCCGGCATCGGATCCGGGGCCGGCCCGTGCCGGCCCGGTGGCGTGCCGAGTTGGTGCGTCGACGCCGCGATCAGGCCGAGCACGAGCAGGTAGACGCCGAGGTCGAAGAGGAGCGCCCCGGAGACCGACGGGCCGGCCGACCCCGGCCAGCGCAGCGACACCGGGGACAGGAAGGGCTCGGCCCGCACCGTCGCGCCCAGCCCGGTCAGCACCGCGAGCAGCAGCCCGGTCGCCAGCAGCGGCCGGGCGCGGACCCGGCCGAGCAGGGGTGCCCGCGATCCGGGGAAGGCCAGTTGGCCCAGTCCGAGCGCGGTCCCGGCGACCAGCGCGGCGATGAATCCGCCACCGGGCTCGTCGTGTCCACGCAGGAAGAGGAAGCCGGAGACCGCGAGCATGACCGGGGTGAGGGCCCGGTAGGCGAACCAGAGCACGATGTCGACGGCAGCCTTCCCGGGCCGCTCGACGGCTCCGCCCGGGTCAGCGGTGTCGTGCCCGGGAGCTCCGCCCGGAGCGGCGGCGGCGCGGCCGCGCGTTCCGTCGGGCGCGGGCCGCAGCAGTGTGCCCAGACCGAGTGCCACCGAGGCGAGCACCACGGCCTCGCCGAGCGTGTCCAGGGCCCGGAAGTCGACGAGGATGGTGTTGACCACGTTCTCGCCGCCGACCTGCGCCGCGGCGTTGGTCAGGAAGTAGCGGCCCGGTTCGGACAGACCCGCCCGGCCGGTCAGGGCGGCGGTGAGGTACGCCGCGGCCAGGCCAGCCGCGACTCCCACCGTCGCGGCGAGCACGACGCCACGACGCCGCGGCGTGGTCGGCAGCCGGGCCGGCAGGCCGCGCAGGACGAGCATCGCCAGCACCGCGGTCAACACCTCGACCAGCAGCAGCGTGAGCGCGACGTCCGGCGCGCCGGCGGTGACGAACCACACCGACATGATCAGGCCGACCAGGCCGGCGAGCGCGACCGCGGCCAGCGCGGAACGAGCGAACATCAATGCGCCGACGGCGAGCGCGAGCAGCCCGACCAGCGGCCAGTCGCCCGGCCGGCTGGTGCCGCCCGGCCACGGCGTCAGCCGGCCCAGGGTGGCCACCGCGACCGCGCCCAGCACGATCAGTGCCAGGACCGGCCGGAGCAGGTACGGCTGGGGTCCGGACCGCCGGTCCGGCCGACCCACCAGCGTCCCGAACCGCAGCAGGCCGGCGTGGGCGCGGTCGAAGGCCCGCTCGACCGGCGTCGAGGTGGGTGCGGCCTTGACGATCGGGTTGACCGTGCGCCGGGCCAGGAAGAGCACCGTGCCCAGGGCGATGGTGGTCAGCGACAGCCACAGCGCCGGGGTGAATCCGTGCCAGAGCGCCAGCTCCACCGGGCGGCCACCGGGCCGGGCGTCGAGGGTGGCCCGTTCGATCAGGGTGCTGAGTACCCAGACGCCGGGCCCGAGCACGAGTCCGAGCAGGGCCGCCACCCCGGCCGGGGCCAGGAAGGGCAGGGCCGGCTCGTACAGGTTGTCCTGGCGGATCGGGCCGCTGAACGCGTACATGATCCGGGTGCCGTAGGCGAAGGTCAGCACCGAGGCCGTGACCGCCAACGTCGCCGCCACCGGCGCCCACCAGTGGTTCGCCTCGCCCAGCGCCTCGAAGATCACCTCTTTGCTGACGAACCCGATCAGTGGGGGCAGGCCGGCCATCGACATCGCGGCGAGCCCGGTGAGCACGGTCGTCACCGGCATCACCCGGGCGAGCCCGGAGAGCTGTCGCAGGTCCCGGCTGCCGGCCTCCCGGTCGATGATGCCGACGAGCATGAAGAGGGTGGCCTTGAACAGGGCGTGGGCGATGGTGTGCAGCAGGGCCGCCTCCAGCGCGAGCGGCGTGCCGATGCCGATCACCGACACCAGCAGGCCGAGCTGGCTGACGGTGGAGTACGCCAGCAGCGCCTTCAGGTCGTCCTGGCGAAGCGCGAGGAAGGCACCGAAGAGCGCGGTCGCCAGACCGACAGCGGCCAGCGTCAACCGCCAGCCGCTCTCCTCGGCGAACAGCGGGGTGCAGCGCATCAGCAGGTAGATGCCGGCCTTCACCATCGTCGCGGCGTGCAGGTAGGCGCTCACCGGGGTGATGGCGACCATCGCGTTGGGCAGCCAGAAATGGAACGGCAGCTGGGCGGACTTGCTGAAGGCGGCCACCACCAGCAGGGCGCCGACCGGCCAGACCATCGGCGAGTCGGTCAGTCGGGCGGGGTCGGCCAGGATCCGGTCGAGTTCGGTGGTGCCGTAGGTGGCGGCCAGCAGCGCCACCGCGGCCAGCAGCGCCAGGCCGCCCGCCACGGTCACCAGCAGCGCCCGGATCGCCGGTTGGCGGGCGGCCGGGCCGGCGTGGCTGATCAGGGCGAAGGAGAGCAGGGAGGTCAGCTCCCAGAACACGCAGAGCAGGAGCAGGTCGGCGGCGAGGATCAGCCCCAGCATCGCGACGGTGAAGAGGGTGAGCAGCAGGTAGAGACTCGCGTGATCGCGGTCGACATGCAGGTAGCGCGGGCAGTACGCCATGATCAGGGTGCCGACGCCGAGGACCAGCATGGCGAAGACCATCGCCAGGCCGTCCAGTCGCAGGCCGGCGGAGACCCCGAGGGCTGGCAGCCAGCGCCAGGAGACCTCGACCACGCCGCCGGCGAGCACGCCGGGTAGTTGACCGGCCAGCAATCCCACGGCCAGCAGGTAGCCGGCGGCGAGCGGGTAACCGGCGGCGCGCCCCCAGCGCCGGGCGAGCAGCGGCGCGGTAGCCGCCAGCCCACCCAGCAGCACGAAGACGACCGGCAGGATCATCGGTCGAGGTGCGGCCGGCGGGCCGTTACTGGACCGACCGGGGCGGCGGTGGGCATGAGGCTCCTTCCAGGCGGTGGGTCGAGGTGAGCCCACTCCGGTCATAATTCCCTAAATCAGGCGATAAGGTCCTGATACCCCTTGGTTCTCCCGGTGAGCAGCCAGCGGCACCGACTGCAATACACCTTGGGTAGTCGGCAGAAGTACCGATAGTCGTCCAGACGCGAGGTAACACCGCGCGCTCGTCGGATGCGGGCGATGCTGGATAGCCTGAGATGCTGATGGGGTCTCTGCGGCTAACGGGAGAGACATCCGGAACCTGAGCCCGGTTCCGGGGCTCTGGTCGAGTGCACCCGTCCCACGACGAGGAGGAGGCCCGTGACACAACAGACCTGGGACGAGCTGGGTGGGGCGCTGCCGCACGCCGAGTTCCGTGCCGCCAGCGACGCCATCGTGGCCAACATCGAGCAGGTCATCGAGGGCAAGACCGCCACGGTACGACTCGCGCTCGCCGTCCTGCTCGCCGAAGGCCACCTGCTCATCGAGGACGTCCCCGGGGTCGGCAAGACCAAGCTCGCGAAGGCGCTGGCCCGCTCGATCGACTGCTCGGTCCGGCGGATCCAGTTCACCCCCGACCTGCTGCCCAGCGACGTCACCGGGGTGAGCGTCTACAACCAGGAGACCCACGACTTCGAGTTCCGGCCGGGCGCGGTCTTCGCCAACCTGGTGGTCGGCGACGAGATCAACCGCGCCTCGCCGAAGACCCAGTCGGCGCTGCTGGAGTGCATGGAGGAGCGGCAGGTCACCGTCGACGGCACCACCTACGAACTGCAGACGCCGTTCATGGTGATCGCGACCCAGAACCCGATCGAGATGGAGGGCACCTACCCGCTGCCCGAGGCGCAGCGGGACCGGTTCACCGCCCGGATCGCGATGGGCTACCCCGACGCCGGAGCCGAGCTGGCCATGCTCGACGTCCACGGCGGGCGGGACCCGATCTACGCGTTGCGGCCGGTCTCCGACGCCGGAACGGTGCGCCGGCTGATCGCCACCGTGCGCGACGTGCACGTCGCCGACGTGGTCAAGCAGTACGCCGTCGACCTGGTCACCGCCACCCGCGAGTCCCCCGAACTGCGGCTCGGCGCCTCCCCCCGGGCCAGCCTGCAACTGCTGCGCACCGCCCGCGCGGTGGCCGCCCTGGAGGGCCGGGACTACGTGCTGCCGGACGATCTGCAGGCACTGGCCGTGCCGGTACTCGCCCACCGGGTCATCCCGACCGGCGAAGCCCAGATGGCCCGGCGTACCACCGACGCGGTCATCTCCGATCTGGTGCACCGGCTCGCCCTGCCGCACGACCGGCAGCGCTCGCCGTACGACACCCGACCACCGGCCCCCGGTGACAGTCGATCCCAGTACGAGCCCCGGAGGCGATGACCGTGCGTGAGGCGCTGCGCGGGCTCTCCACCCGCGGGCGGTCCTTCCTCGCCGCGGCCGTCGCGGCCGCCATCTCGGCGGCCATCCTGGGCGAGACCGACCTGCTCCGGGTCGCCGTGCTGCTGGCCGTCCTGCCGCTGCTGGCCGCGGCCTACGTCGGCCGCAGCCGCTACAAACTCGCCTGCAGCCGCTCGCTGGAACCGCACCGGGTGCCGGTCGGCGCGAGTTCCCGGGTGGTGCTCCGGCTGCAGAACCTGTCCCGGCTGCCGACCGGGACGCTGATGCTGGAGGACCGGCTGCCGTACGCGCTCGGCAGCCGGCCCCGGGTGGTGCTGGAGCGGCTCGGCGCGCACCAGGCCAGCTCGGTGGCGTACACCGTCCGGGCCGACGTGCGGGGCCGCTACGAGGTGGGGCCGCTGGTGGTCCGCCTCACCGACCCGTTCGGCCTCTGCGAACTCACCCGCGCCTTCCCCAGCGTCGACCGGCTCACCGTGATCCCACAGGTCACCCCGCTGCCGTCGGTCCGGCTCGCCGGGGAGTACGCCGGCGCCGGCGACAGCCGCGCCCGGTCGGTCGCGGTGCACGGCGAGGACGACGCGGCGACCCGCGAGTACCGGCGCGGCGACGACCTGCGCCGGGTGCACTGGAAGTCCACCGCCCGCACCGGTGAGCTGATGGTGCGGCGCGAGGAGCAGCCCTGGGAGAGCCGGGCCACCATCGTGCTGGACACCCGGGCGTACGCGCACCGCGGCGAGGGTCCGACCGCCAGCTTCGAGTGGGCGGTGTCGGCGGCCGCCAGCGTCGCCGTCCACCTGCGGCAGGCCGGCTACAAGCTGCGGCTGGTGACCGACACCGGGATCGACGTGGAGGCGACCGAGGTCGGCGGCGACGGGATGCTGCTCGACTACCTCGCCGACGTCCGGCTCAACCAACGCGGCGACGTGGCGCAACTGGTGGACCGGGTCCGGCAGCGCACCGACGGCGGCCTGGTCATCGGGCTGCTCGGCACCCTCACCACGGCCGAGGCCGAGGTGTTGGCGGCGCTGCGCGGCAACGGTGCGACCTGCGTCGGTTTCCTGGTGGACGCGTCGACCTGGCTCAACCTGCCGGCCCCGGCCCGGGCCGAGGCCGACCACGCGCACGGGGCGTCGGCGCTGGCTCTGCTGCAGGCCGGTTGGCGGGTGGTCGGCGTCGACCACGGCAGCAGGCTGCCGGCGCTGTGGCCACAGGCGGCCCGGGGGTCGCAGGGTTTCGCCTGGCGGGCGGTGCTGGCCGAGACCGTGGCCGGTGGGGTGAAATGACCGGCCGCCCGCGCCAGGCCGTCGACCCCGATACGTCCTCGCCGAGCGAGGAGAACGAGGAGAGGTCATGAGAGGACGCCGTCACCTGGGATTCGTCGCGGCGGCGGCGACCCTGCTGGCCGCCGCCCCGCTCTCGGAGATCTTCGACCGGTGGACCTGGCTGGTCCAGTGCCTGCTCGCGGTCGCCCTGGTGGCCGGCGCGGCCACCCTGACCCGGACCCTGCGGGGTCCGGTCTGGGCGCAGCTCGCCGCCATGACCGGCGCCCTGCTGCTCGCGCTGACCTGGATGTTCCCCAGCGGCGAGGAGCTGCTCGGCCTGCTGCCCGGGCCGGGCACCTTCGCCAACTTCGGCGCGCTGGCCACCGGCTCGGTCCAGGACATGCGCGGGTACGCCGTACCGGTGCCGGACACCGACCCGCTGCTGTTCGTCACCGTCGCCGGGGTGGGCGCGGTGGCGATCGTGGTCGACCTGCTCGCGGTCGGGCTGCGCCGGCCCGCGCTGGCCGGCCTGCCGATGCTGGCCATCTACTCGGTCCCGGTGGCGGTGATCATCGACAGCGTCTCGCCGCTGCCGTTCGTCGTCGGCGCGGCCGGCTTCCTCTGGCTGCTGGTCGCCGACAACGTGGACCGGGTCCGACACTTCGGGCGGCGGTTCACCGGCGACGGGCGGGACGTGGACGTCTGGGAGCCGTCCCCGCTCGCCGCCGCCGGGCGCCGGCTCGCGGTGCTCGGGGTGGCGGTGGCGGTGCTGCTGCCGGTCGCCATGCCGGACATGACAAGCGGGCTGCTGAACCGGTTCAACACCGCCGCCGGCGAGGGCAACGGCCGGGGCGGCGCGGGCGGCGGGCCCGGCCGGGTGAACCTGTTCGCCGCGCTCAGCGGGGAGCTCACCCGTGGTGAGGTCCGCGACCTGGTCCGGGTCACCACCACCGAGGACGATCCGTACTACCTACGCCTCGCGGTCGCCGACGACCTGCGGCCGGACGGTTTCGCCGCCCGCAACCCCAGCGGCCGGGCGGTCACCCGGGACCTGCCGAACCCCCGGGCCGGCAGCCGCCGGGTGAGCTACACCCAGCACCAGGCGACCGTCGAGGTCACCGACGACTTCAGCATGCCGTTCCTGCCGATCTACAGCACCCCGGTCGAGATGCGCGACGTCGACGCCAACTGGCTGTTCGACCAGAACATGGGGGTCGTCTTCTCCAACCGTTCCCAGTCCCGGGGACGGACCTACTCGTTCGACTACCTCCGCGCCGACTTCACCCCGGCGGTCCTCGACGACGCGCCGCCACTGGCCGGCCAGCACCCGATCCGCCGGCTCTTCACGTCGGTGCCCGAGCGGGTACGCGAGGTCGATGAGCTGGTCGAGGAGCTGACCGACGGTGAGCGGACCGAGTACGACAAGGTGATGGCGATCTACTCCCACTTCTCCCGGGAGAACGGCTACCGCTACAGCCTGAGCACCGAGGGCGGCACCAGCGGCCGGGACATCGTCGACTTCCTCACCAACCAGGTCGGCTTCTGCCAGCAGTACGCCGCCGCGATGGCCTGGCTGGTCCGGGCGGCCGGCATCCCGGCCCGGGTGGCCTTCGGGTTCACCAACGGCAGCAAGCGCACCGAGAACACCTACACCCTGACCAACCTCAACCTGCACGCCTGGACCGAGGTGTACTTCGACACCGTGGGCTGGGTGCCCTTCGACGCGACCCCGGCGGCCAGCGTCGCCGGCTCGACCCGTTCGGCGTGGGCGCCGGACACCGACGCGCCGGACGAGGTGACGCCGTCGGCCGGTCCGACCGCCGCGCCGGGTGCCGACCCGTCGGCCGGCCCGGCCGGGCAGGACGAGGCCGACCGCGGCCTCGACGAGGGGTTCACCGGCGGCACCGCCCCGACCGAGCCGGGTCCGCCCCGCTGGCCGTGGTGGACGGCAGCCGGACTGGTGCTGCTGCTGGGGCTGCTCGCGGTGCCGGCCCTGCGCCGGGTCCTGCTGCGCCGACGTCGGCAGGGTCGCACCGCCCCGACCAGCGCGCCGGTCGGCGCGGCCGCCGCAGGCGGCCCCGGCGGCCCCGCGGGTCCCGGCGAGGCGAGCGGGCCGGGCGGTGGCCGGCCGATGGCCGCCCCGGCGATGACCGTGGACGCGGACCCCGACCGGATCCGGGCCGACGCGCACGCCGCCTGGGACGAGCTGATCGACACCCTTGTCGATTACCGGCTGCGGGTGGATCCGACCGAGACGCCCCGGGCGACCGCCGACCGGCTCATCGGTGCGGGTTTGGCCACCGGTGACTCGGTGCCCGCCGTCCGGCTGCTGGGCGCGGCCGAGGAGCGGGCCAGGTACGCCCGTGATCCGCTGCCCGGCGGCCAACTCGGCGAGGCGCTCCGCACGGTACGCCGGTCGATCTCGGCCGGCGCCGGCCGGCGGACCCGGTTGGTCGCGACGGTGCTGCCACCGTCGGTGCTGCTGCGCTGGCGGGCGGCGACAACGGACGGGTTCGCCCGGCTGGTGTCCGTAGGCGGCCTGCTCCGCGACCGCCTACTGCGCTGGAGCCCACGCCGCCTGCTCGCCCCCCGCCCCCGCTAACCCCCTCCCACAGCACCACCCGCCCCCGCTGACCCCGTCCCGCTAACCACCCCACCCACAGCACCACCGGCCGCGCCTGCTCACCTACCCCCGCCTGCTCACCTGCCCGTGATCATGGCGCGCGGTGCCGTCGTAAACGGCTGTCTATGAACGGCTGAGCGCGCCATGATCTCGCCGCCGGTGCCCGGCCTACCCCTGCACCCCATACGGCTCTCCACGCCGCCAGTAGTTTCGGCCGGCTCGATGCGACCCTGGTACGTAAAGGGCCCCATAGGGGCCATTAGCTACCAAGATCGCAGCCAGTTGGCTCGGACTAGTGCGGGCCGGCTGGGCTGCGGCAGTGTTTCCGGGCTGACGGGTGGTTCTCCCCGGGTTGCCGAAGGGCGGGCAGCGTTGAGCCGCACCGGTCGACGGGGCGTGGTCAGCCCCGTCCGGTGCGGCCGGATCCGCGGATCAGCGCGGGAGAGCGGTCAGCGGTGGCCTTCCGGCCGCCGACGCCACCTCTCCTCCAGCCGGTCGACCAGCGACAGCCGTCTGCCGCGGGTGCGACGGCTGGTGGTGCCGCCGACCACGTGCAGGTCCGGTGTCTGGGCCTTGCGGTGCGACTTCATCGCGAACGCGGCCGCGCCGAGCATGACGACGAATCCCGCCACGCCGAGCAACGGCGTCTTGCTCACCGTGCCGTAGACAACCAATGCAAGGCCAGCGATGACGATGCTGGCAGCGACGAGCAGGCGACGTCGCGCATGGAAACGCGGATCGCTGGCACGCACAGCCGAGGCGAATTTGGGGTCCTCGGCAAGCGACTGCTCGATCTGCTCGAACAGCCGCTGCTCGTGCTCCGAGAGCGGCACGGCACTCCTCCCCGGTCACGTTGGTCGATCCGGTCGGACCGACAGACCGTGGCAGCCAACCGGCTGCTTACCGGCAAGTCTACGAGGGGGGTCGCGGGTCGGAAAGCGGGACGACCTACGGTCGGGGTTGATTTTCCGTCCGCCGCAGGTCATCGCGCCCCAACAGGCTCGCTGGACGCACCACGGATCGCCCGAATCGGGCAGCCGCGGCGTCGGCCGCGGCCTCCGCCTCCCGCCAACCGTGCTCGGGCGCGTCGAGGGTGAGCTGACGCGGCGCCGAGCCGGCCGCCGCGAGTCCCTCCAGCCGCACCCCGATCAGCCGGATCCGCTCACCGGGGGCGAGCGTGTCGAACAACGACCGGGCGGTCTCGAACACCTCATGCGCCACGTCCGTCGGCTCGGCGAGGGTACGGGCGCGGGTGATGGTCCGGAAGTCGGCGAACCGCACCTTGATCGACACCGTCCGCCCCACCTGACCTGCCTGCCGCACCCGTACCCCGACCTTCTCGGCGAGCGCCAGCAGGGATTGCCGGATCACCCGCTGGTCGGCGACGTCGGTGTCGAAGGTGACCTCGGCGCCGATCGACTTCTCCACGTGCTCCGGGCTCACCGGGCGGGGATCCCGACCCCAGGCCAGCTCGTGCAGGTGCCCGGCGGCCGCCTCACCGAGCGCACCACGCAGCATGCCGACCGGCGCCTGGGCCAGGTCGCCGACGGTGCGCA
Source organism: Solwaraspora sp. WMMD1047 (assembly GCF_029626155.1). Classification (NCBI taxonomy): domain Bacteria; kingdom Bacillati; phylum Actinomycetota; class Actinomycetes; order Micromonosporales; family Micromonosporaceae; genus Solwaraspora; species Solwaraspora sp. WMMD1047. Next base: position 5,107,093 of record NZ_JARUBL010000001.1, read on the forward strand.
GACCCAGCCGGCGGAGGGTCTCGGCGGCCCGCTCCCCCACCCCCCAGAGCGCGGCCACCGGCAGCGGGTGCAGGAAGTCGAGCACCTGACCGGCCGGCACCACCACCAGCCCGTCGGGCTTGGCCCAGGCCGAGCCGAGCTTGGCCACGAACTTGGTCGGCGCCACCCCCACCGAACAGGTGATCCGCTCCTGCCCGGCGACCCGCTCCCGGATCAACCGGGCGATCTCGGCCGGCCGGCCGAGCAGCCGGCGGGCGCCCGAGACATCGAGGAACGCCTCGTCCAGCGAGAGCGGTTCGACAAGCGGTGTGACGTCCCGGAAGATCTCCATCACGGCCCGGGACGCCGCGGCGTACCGGCTGAAGTCCGGTGGCAGGAACACCGCGCCGGGGCAGAGCGACCGGGCCCGCGCGGTCGGCATCGCGCTGCGTACGCCGTACCGCCGGGCCTCGTAGCTGGCGGAGCTGACCACCCCGCGCGGCCCGACTCCGCCGACCACGACGGGCCTGCCGCGCAGTTCCGGGCGGTGCCGCACCTCGACGGCGGCGAAGAAGGCGTCCATGTCGACGTGCAGGATCGGGCAGCCGGTGTCGTCGGCGGCCGACCCGAAGCGCGGATCAGGGGCGCTCCCCGCCCCGTCGCGCATCGACTGGCTGCGACCCATGCCGGCAGGCTAGCTCGCCGGTACGACAGGTTGACTTCGAGCGCGCTCGAACTCCTAGCGTGTGCGTCATCGGTCACCGGAAACGGGGACGGTGCTGACGAGACGTGAGGAGTGCACAGATGAGGACGGTGGAACTCGGCCGCACCGGTGAACAGGTCAGCCAGCTCTCCCTCGGCTGCATGCTGATGGGCACCCAGACCGACGAGCAGGCGTCGTTCGAGATGCTCGACCGCTATCTGGCCGCCGGCGGCGGCTTCCTGGACACCGCCGACTGCTACGCGTGGTGGACCGGCCAGGACCGCCGGGGCGGGGAGAGCGAGACGGTGCTCGGACGCTGGTTCGCCCGCTCCGGTCGGCGCGACGACGTCTTCCTGGCCACCAAGGGCAGCGCGGCGGTCACCGGCCTGGACCGGGTCTGGGCGGACCCGACGGAACCGGACTGGGAGGTCGCCCGGCGGCAGTTCGCCGGGGCTGGCGCCGACACCCTGCGGCACGCCCTGGACGGCAGCCTGCGCCGGCTCGGCACCGACCACGTCGACCTGTACTACGTGCACGTCGACGACCGGTCCACGCCGCTGGAGGAGACGCTGGCGGCGCTGGCCGGGCTGGTGGCGGCCGGCAAGGCCCGCCACATCGGCTGGTCGAACGTGCGCACCTGGCGGCTGGAGCGGATCCGCCAGCTCTGCGAGCGCAACGGCTGGCCGGCGCCGGTGGCCGTGCAGCAGCAGCACAGCTACCTGCGCCGCCGGGCCGGGCTGTCACACGTGTCCATCGTGGACGACGAGCAGCTGGACTACCTGCGCACGCACGACGACCTGACCCTGGTGGCGTACTCGCCGATCCTGAAGGGGATCTACGACGACCCGGCCAAGCGGCAGGGGCACTGGGCGATGGAGCCGTACGACGGGCCGGACGCGCAGGCCCGGATCGCCGTGCTGACCGAGGTGGCCGCCGAGGTCGGCGTCACCCCCAACCAGCTGGTGCTGGCCTGGCTGCTGCACCAGGGCGCGCCGACGATGATCCCGCTGATCGGGCCACGCACGCTCGACCAGTTCGACGCGGCGCTGCCGGCGCTGGACGTCAAGCTGACCGCGGAGCAGCTGACCCGGCTGGACGCGGCCGGCGCCTGACCGGACGCACGGGGGCCGCGGGGCGACCGGCCGCACACCGGTCGTCCCGCGGGCGTCCACCGTCAGCCCCGGACCACCAGCAGCGGGATGGTCATCTCGGTGGCGGTCCAGGATCCGTGGTACGCGATCAGCCGGGACTCGACCTGGCTGTCGGTGGCGGTGGCGAGCACCGCGTACGAGCCGTTGCAGACCACCACGACGTCGCCGACCCGGGCCAGGTGCTCCTCGGGCACCGGCCCGAACCAGCCCGCCGCGACCGCCTCGGCCCGGCTGGCCACCCAGGCCGCCTCGCCGAGCACCGCACTCCAGGTGGCCACCACGTCCGCCGCCGCGCCGGGCTGCACGTGCAGGTAGCGGACCCGGGGCTCGCCGGCCACCAGCCGGACGCCGGCCCGCAGCCGCGGGTCGGCGTCCAGGTCGAACCGATGCCCGGGCGGCACGTTGAGCTGCCCGTGGTCGGCGGTGACCAGCAGCGCCGCGTCCGCCGGCAGGCCGGCGACCAGCCGGCGAAGCAGCCGGTCGACATCCCTGGCGGCGAGCCGCCAGGCCGCCGAGTCCACCCCGCTGAGGTGACCCTGCTGGTCCAGATCCGGGTGGTAGCCGGAGACCAGGGTCGGCCCGTCACCGGCGGCGAGCGCGGCCAGCATCTCGGCCGCCAGCACGTCCACCCCGGCCGCCCCCCGGTACGTCCCGCCCGAGTTGGCCGCCGCGGTGAGGCCGCTGCCGGCGTACTCGGGGCGGCTCACCACCGTCACCGTCACGCCGGCCGCGGCGGCCCGCTCCAGCTGCGTCGGCAGCGGCTGCCAGCGGCGCGGGTCCGGCCCGTCGGCCGACCCCCGCCAGTTGGTGTGGTTGAGCACCCGGTCGGTGCCGGGCACGTTGAGCTTGAAGCCGAGTACGCCGTGCGCGCCGGGGGCGGCGCCGGTGCCGAGCGAGACCAGGCTGGTCGGGGTGGTGGAGGGGAAGCCGGCGGTCAGCGGCGTGCCGGTGGCCACCGCCAGGTCCGCCAGCGTCGGCGCGTGCGGCGCGGCCACCGGGATCTGGTACCAGCCCAGCCCGTCCACCAGCAGGACCGCGAGCCGGCGGACCCCGTCGAGCCGGTCGGTCAGGCCGAGCCGGTCGGTCGCGCCCGGGACCCCGAGCACCGCCAGCGCGCTGGGCAGCAGGTCGGCCAGGCTGGCCGTGCCGTAGCGGGGAGCGACGACGTCGAACGGTGCCGGTCCGGTCGACCAGCGGGAGAGGTCGGCCACGCTCATGGCGTCCGGCGGGCGAACAGGTGCAGCTGGGCGGCGATGTCCCGGTAGGGCGGGTGGGCTGCGGCGGCCAGCTCCAGGTCGAGCAGCGCGCCGGGATCGCCCTCGCCGACCGCCGCCGGGATCAGGTCGGCGAAGACCCGTACCCCGTGGGTCTGCTCGACCCGCAGGCCGGCGGAGCGCAACTGCGCGGCGGCGCTCTCGGCGTCGTAGCGGCGGCGCAGGGTGTCCCGCGGCCCGGCCCGGCCGTCCGGGTCGGTCAGCAGCGCGGTGGCCAGGTCGAGGTGGCCGTTGGTGGCGCGGCTGAGCACCGCGGCGGCCCGGCTGGCGACCAGGACGCTGGCCGCGCCGCCCGGCCGCAGCGCGGTGGCGATGGCACCCAGCACCCGGGACGGATCGTCGACCACCTCCAGCACCGAGTGGCACAGCACCAGGTCGACGCTGCCCGGTTCGACCAGGCCGGCGAGCGCGTCACCGTCGCCCTGCTCGGCGCGTACCCGGTCGGCGACCTTGGCCTCGGCGGCCCGGCGGTTGAGCGCGGCGAGCGCGTCCGGGTTGGCGTCCACCACGGTCACCCGGTGGCCGGCCTCGGCCAGCGGCACGGCGAAGCCGCCGGTGCCGCCGCCCACGTCGAGCACGGCGAGGGAACGCCCGAACTGCCGGTCAAGTTCCTGGCGGAGCACGGCCCAGACCACGGCGGTCCGGGGCGTCGCGGGGTGGCCGCCGTCCCGGGCGCCCGGCTGAATATTCGTTCGTCCCACCCGGAGCAGCCTAGTGGAGCCACTCGCGGCCCACCGCCGGCCATCTCCCCGCGAGGGCGCCATCAGCGGAGGGTGAGTGCCCAATAGCCGCAACCGACTGTCGGGCGCCGAGCCGGAGGTGGACCGGTAGCCGACCGGACCAGGACGCGGTCGGCGGTCAGCGGAAATCCCGGGAGGTCGGGTTGACCGGGGCCGCGACCGCGTCCAGCCGGTCGGCGACCAGGTTGAGCACCCCCTCGTGCTTCTCCAACCTGCCCCGCACCACGAGCGCCGTGCTGGTCCGGGCCACCCGCCGGTAGCGCTGCCACAGCCCCGGCGAGCAGGTCACGTTGAGCATGCCGGTCTCGTCCTCCAGGTTCAGGAAGGTCACCCCACCCGCGGTCGCCGGCCGCTGTCGGTGGGTGACGATGCCGCCGGCCCGGACCCGCTGGCCGTTGTCGCAGCGGTCCAGCCGGGCGATCGGCACCGCGCCCAACTCGTCGAGGCGGGACCGGATGAACCTGGCCGGGTGGCTCTCCGGGGAGAGCCCGGTGGCCCACACGTCGGCGTAGAGCCGGTCGACCGCGCCCATCCCCGGCAACGTGGGCGGCTCCGTACCGGTGGTGGTGCCCGGCAGGCGGTCGGGGCGGTCCTGCGCGGCGGCCCCGGCCGCCCACAGCGCCTGCCGCCGGGTCAGTCCGAAACAGGCGAACGCGTCGGCGGTGGCCAGCGCCTCCAGCTGCCCGGCGGTCAGGCCGGCCCGCCGGGCCAGCTCCGGCATGTCCCGGTACGGCCCACCGGCGGCCCGTTCCGCCTCGATCCGCTCGGCCAGGTCGGCACCGAGGCTGCGGACGCTCACCAGTCCCAGCCGGACGGCCGGGCCGCCCAGCCCCCACTGGTGCGGCGGCTCGCCGGGGATGCTGCCCCACCGGGTCCGCGGCGTCGACTCCAGGATCGCCCGGGCGCCGCTGGCGTTGATGTCGGGGCGGCGCACCTCCACCCCGTGCCGGCGGGCGTCGTCGACCAGGGTCTGCGGCGAGTAGAACCCCATCGGCTGGGCGTTGAGCAGCGCGGCCAGGAAGGCCGCCGGGTGGTAGCGCTTGAGCCAGGAGCTGGCGTACACCAGGTAGGCGAAGCTCATCGCGTGGCTCTCCGGAAACCCGAAGCTGGCGAACGCGGAGAGCTTGACGAAGATGTCGTCGGCCAGTTCGCCGGTGATGCCCCGGGCGGCCATCCCCGCGTAGAGCCGGTCGCGCAGCTGCGCCATCCGCTCCGCCGACCGCTTCGAGCCCATCGCCCGGCGCAGCTCGTCGGCGCCGGCCGCGTCGAAGCCGGCCAGGTCGATCGCCATCTGCATGAGCTGCTCCTGGAACAGCGGCACCCCCAGGGTCTTCTCCAGCGCGTTGCGCATCAGCGGATGCGGGTAGCTGACCTCCTCCTGCCCGTTCTTGCGCCGGATGTACGGGTGCACCGAGCCGCCCTGGATCGGGCCGGGCCGGATCAGCGCCACCTCGACCACCAGGTCGTAGAACTCGCGCGGCTTGAGCCGGGGCAGGGTGGCCATCTGCGCCCGGCTCTCCACCTGGAACACCCCGACCGAGTCGGCCCGGCACAGCATCTCGTAGACCTCCGGATCGTCGAGCGACATGCTGCTCAGATCCAGCGACGACTCGATCAGGTCGTACGCGTAGTGCAGCGCCGAGAGCATGCCCAGGCCGAGCAGGTCGAACTTGACCAGGCCGGCGTTGGCGCAGTCGTCCTTGTCCCACTGCAGGACGGTGCGGCCCGGCATCCGCCCCCACTCCACCGGACACACCTCGATCACCGGCCGGTCGCAGATCACCATCCCGCCGGAGTGGATCCCCAGGTGCCGGGGGAAGGTCTGCAACTCGTTCGCGTACGCGACCACGTGCGCGGGAACCTCGTCGGCGTCAACGGCCGCAATTGATCCATAATGATCGATCTGCTTGCTCCAGGCGTCCTGCTGGCCGGGGGAGAAGCCGAACGCCTTGGCGATGTCGCGCACCGCCGACCGGGGCCGGTACGAGATCACGTTGGCGACCTGCGCGGTGTGCTCCCGGCCGTACTTCGCGTAGACGTGCTGGATCACCTCCTCCCGGCGGTCGGACTCGATGTCCACGTCGATGTCGGGCGGCCCGTCCCGCTCCGGGGCCAGGAACCGCTCGAAGAGCAGGTTGTGCCGGACCGCGTCGACGTTCGTGACCCGCAGCGCGTAGCAGACCGCCGAGTTCGCCGCCGAGCCCCGCCCCTGGCAGTAGATGTCGCTGCGCCGGCAGAACGTCACGATGTCGTAGACCACCAGGAAGTAGCCGGGGAAGCCGAGCGCCTCGATCATCGCCAGCTCGTGCTCCAACTGCCGGTACGCCGTCGGGTGCGCCTCCGGCGGCCCGTACCGCTCCAGCGCCCCGTCCATGGTCAGCTTCCGCAGCCAGCTCATCTCGGTGTGGCCGGGCGGCACCGGGTAGTCGGGCAGCGCCGGGGCGACCAGGTGCAGGTCGAAGGCGAGCTCGGCGCCGAACTCGGCGGCCCGGGCCACCGCCCCCGGATAGGCGGCGAACCGCTGCGCCATCTCCGCGCCACTGCGCAGGTGCGCGGTGCCGGCCGCCGGCAGCCAGCCGTCCAGTTCGTCGAGGCTGCGCCGGGCCCGCACGGCCGCCAGCGCGGTGGCCAGTCTGCGCCGGCCCGGGGTGGCGTAGTGCGCGTTCGTGGTGGCCACCGTGGGCAGCCCGGCGGCGGCGGCCAGTTCGGCGAGGGCGTCGTTGCGGTCGCCGTCGGTCGGGTCGCCGTGGTCGGTCAGCTCCACCGCCACCGTCTCGGCGCCGAACAGCGCGGTCAGCCGGTCCAGCTCCCGGGCGGCGGCGTCGACCCCCTCGGTGAGCAGCGCCGCCGGCACCGTCCCCTTGCGGCAGCCGGTGAGCACCAGCACGTGGTCGCGCAGCTCGGCGGCGATCTCCTCCAACGCCGCCGACACCTCCGGGCCGTAGACCGGGCGGCCCTTCTGGCCGCCGCGCAGGTGGGCGCGGGCGATGGTGCGGGCCAGCCGGGCGTACCCCTCCGGGCCGTGGGCGAGCAGCAGCAGGTGCCGGCCGAGCGGGTCGGGTTCACCGTTCTGCGGGCCGGGTAGGCCGAGGGACAGCTCCGCGCCGAAGATGGTGGGCAGCCGCAGCGCACGGGCCGCCTCGGCGAACCGGACCACGCCGTAGAACCCGTCGTGGTCGGTGACCGCGAGCGCGGTCAGCCCCAGCCGGGTGGCCTCCTCGGCCAGCTCCTCCGGATGGCTCGCCCCGTCGAGGAAGCTGAAGTTGCTGTGCGCGTGCAGCTCCGCGTACGGCACCGGGGCGTCCGGCCGGACGATCCCGGGAGCGGTGTAGCCGCCCCGCTTGCGGCTCCAGCCCGGCGCGTCTCCCCCGTCGCCGTCGACGGCGAGCGGATCCACCACCTGCAGATGCCGCCGCTCCCGCCCGGCACCCCCCGCTCCCCCGCTGTTCTCCCCTCCCCCCGACAGTGCCCGCTCCAACTCCCCCCACGGCACCTCCGGATTGTGGAACCCCATCACGTCCCGCCAACAGATGGTAAGGAATGGCCCCCATAGGGGCCGTTAGCTACCAAGATCGAAATCTCGGCTCGGCGCATCTCAGTCATAGATCGCTTCGATCGCCCAGGCTCCGTTGGACAGGGAGAGGAGCAGCGCCGTGCCGTCGGCCAGGCACACCTGGAACCGGGCCCGCCGTCGCGCCTCGCCCGGCGCCCACCAGCGCTCGTCAATCGGCCACGGCCCCGCCCACCCGACGATTTCGCCTCCCCGCGCATCACTCCGGTCTGGCTGGCCGGTGTTCACGACGAGTCGGGCCGGAGCCGCGCTGACCGCCAGCCGGGCGGTCACCCCGACCGGTGCGCCGTCGGTGTCGTACACGGTCACCGGCACCGGGGCCGCCAGCACCATCGCCGGCGCCGGCCCGGGCAGCCGACCGGGCCAGGGCGGTTCGGCCGGGCGGCTGGGAACCCGCTCATCCCCCCACGGCACCAGCCGGGTCTGGTCCAGTGGCGAGCGCCCACCGCCGAGCACCGCCGTGACCACCGCCTCCGGCCCGAGGATGCCCTGTACCCGACTCAGCGCCCGGTGCGCCCGCTCGCGTTCCTCTCCCGTCTCGCCCCACAGCCCCGGTTGCAGCCCGGCCTGCGCCAGCACCCCGGCCGGAATCAACCGCAGCCGAACGATCCCGGCGGTGGGCCGCCGCAGAGCGCCCGCCCCACCGCCACCCACGGCCAATCCGGCACCGCCCAGCACGGCCGGCCCGGCGGTACCGCCTCGGCGGTTGGTGCCGGAGAGCCAGCCGTCGAGTTGCCAGCGGACCCGGTCGGCGATGGCGGCGGCGGTGAGCAGCCCGTCGTGTCGCCAGACCCGGTGCAGTTCCTGACCGTGTTCGGTGACCGCCTCGATGCCGAGCCGGGTGCAGGCCAGCCCGTAGCCGGCGAGTCGGGCGTGCAGCCGCTCGGCGAGCGACCGGGCGGCGAACGCGGCGGTGTCCACCCGCTCCAGCGGCTCGTCGAAGGTGTCGGCGACGGCCAGGTCCGGCGGTGGGCTGCGGACCGCGAGCGGGCGGTGGTCGTACCCGGCGGCGAGCCGGTGCGCCAACGCGCCGTCGAACCCGAACCGGGCCAGCACGTCCCCGGCCGGCAGCGCCGCGAACTCGGCCAGGGTACGCACCCCGAGCCGGCGCAGCAGGTCGGTCAGGGCCGGCCGGCCGAGCGCCTCGACGGGCTGGTCGGCGAGGAACCCGGCGGTACCGCCGGGCGGGACGATCCGGCCGGTGCGGGCGGCCAGCCCGGCGGCGAACACCCCGTCCGCGATGCCGATCTGGCTCTCCACCGCGCAGCTCTGGGCGACGTGCTCGACGATCCGCTCGGCGGCCGACTCCTCGCCGCCGAAGTAGCGGGCCGGTCCCCGGGCGGCGAGCGCGCAGGCTCCCGGCCGCACCACCTCGACCCCGGCGACGACCTCCTCCACCGCGGCGACCACCGGCTCGAAGGCCCGGGCGTCCCGACCAGGGTCGTGGTCCACAGTGGTCAGCGTCGGGCATCGGCTCTGCGCCTCGCGCCGGCGCAACCCCAGGCGGATCCCCTCGGCGCGGGCGGCGGGCGAACAGGCGATCACCCGGTTGGCGCGCAGCACCACCACCGGCTCGTCGGCCGGCACCCCGGCCACGATCTCGGCAGCGATCACCGGCCAGTCCGGGCACCAGAGCAGCAGGGTCCGTACGCCGCTCACCGGCCACGCACCACGGTCAGCGACGCCCTGGACCGCTCCGGCGCAGCCCTCGGACCCGACTCCGGTCCCCATCCCGGCCCAGATCCCGACCCCGACCCCGACCTCGGACCCGGCCGGGTCGTCGCATCGCCGGGCAGCCAGATCCTGATCTCCTTGGGCCGGGCTGCGGCGCCGCGCCCCAGGGCGGCGATTGTCACCTCGCGCCGGCGCAGCCGGCCACGGCCCGCGCCGAGCCCTTCCCACATCCCGCGGACCACCCGGAGCGTGACGTCAGCCCCCTCCCAGCCGCCGTAGGGGACGAGCACGCTGCCGCGCTGCCGGGCCCGGGCCGCCAGCCGCCCGGTCACGGAGGCGCTGACCTGGCCTGGCACGGCGACTACCACCACGTCGACCCCGTCGATCAGGGCGGCGACCACGGTCGCCCAGTCCGGGCCGGGGTGTGGCACCAGGGCGAGCCGGTCCAACGCGATGCCGAGGTCGGCCGCGGCCACCGCACCCAGGGTCGGCACGCCCACCACCGCGCACCACGAGCCAGACCGGGACGCCTCGGCCAGCAGCCCGAGCACCAGGGAGGTGCAGCCGCGCGCCGGCTGGCCGGAGGTCACCGCGACCGTGCTCCCCCGGCGTAACCCCCGGGCGGGCAGCAGCCCGGTCAACGCGGGCAGCACCGGCAACAGCCGGTGCGGCCCGGTCGGGTCCGGCTCGCTCGCCGGACGTACCAGGGCGGCCAACGCGGCGGACCCGGCCAACATCCGCCCCGCCATCGGCTCTCACCCCCGCAGTACTGATAGCGCCAGATATCCAGGTGTTCAGGTGGTTAAGAAGGTTCGCCAACCGCCGCGACGGTCAGGCCGCGGCAAGCCCGTCCGCTGGCGGCAGTCCGTCGAGGACCGGTTGGTGGGCGACGCCGAGCGCCACCTCGACCACGGCCACGAATTGCTCGGCGGAGCGCAGCAGGTCGTCCGCCTCCCGGGCGGTCACCACCCGGGGGATGCCGGCCTCGGCGGCGGCCCGCTTGGCCGCGCCGAGCGCGAAGTAGCTGGCCCACTCCCCGAACTCGGGGGCGACCATGACCAGCAGGGTCCAGACGCTGGTGACCCGGTTGCGGCGGGCCGGCGCGGGTCGGGCCCGGGCGGCGAGGACGGCGGCGGCGGCGCGCAGGGCGGCCAGGTGCGCGCCGGCGTAGCGCAGGCCGTCCGGCCGGGTCTGCGCAGCCTCGGCCAGCCCTTGCCGGGCGAGGGCGAGCAGTTGCGCCGGGGTGCGGTGCGGCAGCACATGCGCGGGCACCAGTGGCGCCGAGACCGGGTTGGTCGGCATGAAACGTCTCCTCCGCGTCACCACTTCATCACGCCACCGGCCGGGATCGGCCGGCACACGTCTGTGTCGATCGGTCTGTTCGATCAACCCGCTGCGGAGGAAGACGCACCGGTCACGCACACCGCCGGCTGGACCGGCGGCCTGTTCGCCGGCCGGATGTGGACGCTTCCCCACACCACACCCGGCCGGCAGAACCGGCGGGTCCGCCGGCCGCCACCCGGGGGTCGGTGGGTGGCGACCAGCGGTCCTGCCTTGATGGCCCAGACCCGGCCGGATCCGGAACCTGTGCGGCCCGCGGAGCCGCACTCCGGAAGCCGGCGCCGCGAACGCCTCCTCCGGTGTGTGTCAGTCCGAGTGTACGACTCAATCGAACACTCGTTCTAACTACTGCTGAGAGTACACCCCGCCCCCGACAAAAACGCAACCCTCGACACCCCACCCACCAGCACCCCCCAAGGAGGCAGACGGACACCACCCGCAAGGAATCCGGCTGATGCTCGGCCAGCTCCCACCGGGAGTTTCGGTGAAGGAGGCGCCCCGCCTTAGAGTCCAAGAATCCCTTTACGCCACGGCTCGACACGACAGCTCGGGAGACGAGGATGAACGCAGCGAGATGGGTTGGTTCCTCCCTGCCGTACGTCACCGCGACCAGCGAGGCACGGGACGAATGGGCCGAAGAGGCGCGCCGGCTCGGCGGGCACGGAACCCAGCATCTCAGCGAGGTGGGCGAGTCCACAGCGCCCCCGGAGGTTGTCGAGGCCCTCGGCGACGACCGGGTCGTCGTTCGGCGCCGGGTGATGTTCCTCGACGACCGGCCGGTCGAGCTGACCGACTCCTACTATCCGGCCCAGCTCGCCCAGGGGCACCGCACTCGCCGAGCCGCGTAAGATCCGGGGCGGCGCCGTCCGGCTGCTCGCCGAACTCGGCCACCGTCCATGCCGAATTCGGGAGGATGTCTACGCCCACCGCCCAACGGCCCGGGAACGAGACGCGCTCCGGCTCGACAACCAGGACTGGACGCTGCGGATCTTCCGGGTCAGTTCGACGGAGCCCGGTCTCCCTGTCGAGGTGAGCGAGCTGAGGATGCCAGCCAAGAGCCGCCGGCTGCGCTACGAGATCCACGCGGAATAACGAAAGGAACGAGTACGCGCTGCGGGCGACCGAACTAGCGCGCGTTAGGCGTGCTCAAGGTCGAGGGCAACCCGCGCAGCCACATCGGCGAGGCTGTCTACGTCCGGGACAAGCCGTTGCCGGTCACCGTCCGGTACTCGTCGCCGGACTCAATCAACCGGGAGGGACGAAGGTGCCCCGGCCGGGCAGCGTCACCACCCGCCCCTCGTCCCTGAGCTTGCGTACCACCGCCCTGGCGGTCTCCCGAGCCACCCCGTACGTCTGCTGGATCTCTTTCTCACTGGGCAACTGCGCGCCCGGGGCAAGCTTCCCGCTCTCGATGTCCTCGCGCAGGAATCCCGCGATCTGCAGGTAGATCGGGGTGGGGTCCCAGGGGTCAACCTCGCGTGGACGTGCCATGCCCCCAAGCCTGCCGCACTCGACATACGTGAGCCTCGTGATCCACGTACGCCACGTGGTAGACGTGGTAGACGTCTACTAATAGGGTGGACTCCATCGACGAGCCCGACAAGGAGATCCCAATGGTCATGCCCGGCGAGCTTCCCGCGATCGACGCCCAGCCCTCAACACGGGAACACCCATCCTGGTGCGCAAAGGACCGGGACGGTATCCACTACTCCCGCGAGATACCGCCCTGGGGTGGCAACCGCGTGATTTACCCGAGCCTGAGCCTGTTTCGGATGGACGACCTTCCGGTGCCGCTGGTCGGCGTGATCCTGCGCCTCTGTGCGGCAGACGTGATCGAGGACTACCCGATCGATCTCGACCAGGCTCGGGACCGGGGGACTCGAACGCCTGATACGGCAGGCAGAAAGCCACGGCACGACGGCCGCTAGCCGCCGAACCAGCCGAGAACGTCGAACAGGAGGACGTCCGACGGGGTGAGCTTGCGCAGGCCCGCCTCGTCGCCGCGAGGCGTTGCAGCCCGACGACCTCGGCCCATCGGTTCGGAGTCCGTCGAAGATGCCGGCCGGCCGTTGCACCAGGCCGATGGCCCACCCGGACGCCTCGGGACGGGACGACGATCATCGGCCCACCGCTACCTGGGCCGATACGCATCACGCCGGTGTTCGATTCGCAACACGACAACCTCGTGCTTGTCGTCGTTGATGCGGTACAGCACCCGGTAGGTCCCGCGGCGCGCGGCCCAGATGCCCGTCAATTCGAACTGCAGTGGCTTTTCCACTCGGTGCGGATTGCGCACCAGAGTGTTTGTGAGAAATTCGATCGCGGCGGAGGCGACAGACTCGGGCAAGGCGTACGAGAGTGCCCTACGTGCAGGCGGGGTCACCACCAACTCGTAGTCGGTCACCGGCGGAGCCTGCGCACCTCGTCGACGCCCCGAAGGACGTCACCGCGCGCGTACGCGTCGTCGGCCTCGCGAATCTCGGCCAAGGCATCCGGATCGCGTAACACGGCGATCGTCTCCTCTAGCTGTGCAAGATCCTCGGGACTGATCAAGACGGCAGCGGCTCGACCGTTGCGGGTCAGGACGATCCGCTCGTGTTCGCGCTCCACTCGGTCGACATACTCAGAGAGGTGGTCGCGAACGCTACGAAGCGACTCTGTTGTCATGGCCACAATTGTGGCGCATGTTGCCGGCCATCGTCCACCACTCGTCGCCGGACTCAACCAACCGGGAGGGGCGAAGGTGCCGGCCGGGCTGATCTTCGACCACGAGCTGCGCTACCGGTAGGGCATCGCGGACTGAGCGTGGGTCGGCCCGCCCGGGCGCCTCGGGACGGGACGACGATCATCGACTCACCGCGTCAGCAGCAGTCGCAGGGGCCTTCGCAGCACGGACAGGTCATGACGGTTCACCTCCCTTCCGGATCAGGCAGCGCCGCCACCGGTTCGGCGGCGACGGGTGGGCACCAGGTGCCCGGGGCCGGGTCCGGGCAGTCCGGGCCGGGCATTCGGGCGAGCATCCCGGTCAGCTCGCCGCGCAACGCGGCCAACCGGGCCATCTCGGCGTCGAGTTCGGCCAGGTGCCGGCGCAGCAGCACCTCGGCCGGCTCGCACGGGCAGACCCCGGTGTCGCGTACGGCCAGCAGGTCGCGGATCTCGGCCAGCGTCAGCCCGAGCCGTTGGGCGCCCCGGATGAACCGCAGCCGGTCCAGCACGGCGACCGGATAGCGCCGGTGCGCGCCGCTGGTGCGCGGCGGCGGGGGCAGCAACCCGGTCCGCTCGTAGTACCGCAGGGTGTCGATCGGTATGCCCGCGCCGCCGGCCACCTGGGCGGTGGTCAGCCCGGCGGGCGCCTCAACTCCGGCCATGCATCGAGGCTAGAACCCGGACCTGGGTCCAGGGTCAAGTCGTACGCCGAAGTTTTTCCGGCCCGCCGGTCCCACCCTCTGGTAACGGGCGATATCCGCTTCCACCCCTGACTGCCGGTGGCTAGCCTCGGCCCATGACGAGTGGACGTCCCGCCCTCGGCGTCGGCATGGTGATCGCCGCCGGCGCGCTGTTCGCCGTCAACGGCACGGTCTCCAAGCTGGTGCTGCGGGCCGGGATCGAGGCCCCGCAACTCACCCTGTTGCGGGCCGCCGGAGCGTTCGTCGGTCTGCTCGCGCTGAGCCTGGTGCTGCGCCCCGGCGCCCGCCGCCTGCGGGTCACCCTCCGCGAACTGCCCCTGCTTATCGGGTACGGGCTGACTGGCTTCTTCCTCGTACCGATGCTGTATTTCGTGGCGATCTCCCGGCTGCCGGTGGGCATCGCGCTGCTGTTCGAGTTCACCGCGCCGCTGCTGGTCGCCCTCTGGGCCCGGTTCGGCCAGCGGCAGCGGGTGCGGTCCCGGCTCTGGTTGGGGCTGGCGCTCAGCCTCGCCGGGCTGGCCTGCGTGGCCGAGGTCTGGGGCGATCTCAAGCTGGACGGCCTCGGGGTGATCGCCGGGCTCGGGGCGGCCGGCTTCCTGGCGTTCTACTACGTCCTGGGCGCCCGCGGCGTCCGGCAGCGCGACACCCTGTCGCTGACCACCTGGGCGTTCGGCGCCTCGGCCGTGGCCGGCCTGCTCACCCGGGCCGGCACCGTCGGCGCCGGCGGCTGGGGGCCGCTCGGCGACCGCACCGCCGACGGCGTGCCGGTCGCCCTGCTCTGCGGGTACGTGGTGGTGCTCGGCTCGATCCTGCCGTACCTGCTGGTGGCCGGCGCCCTGCGCCACCTGCCGGCGACAAGCGTCGGGATCATCGGCATGGTCGAGCCGCTGCTCGCCGCGACGGTGGCCTGGGTGGTGCTCGGCGCGGGCGAGGCGCTCAACCCCGCCCAGCTCACCGGCGGGCTGCTCGTGCTGGCCGGAGTGGCGCTGGCCGAGACCGCCCGGGTCGCCCTACCCGACGACCCCGATCCCCCGCCACCCGCGCCGGATGCTCTGCTCAGCACCGCCGCCCGCACGTCGGCCTGAGCGACGACGACCGCCACCGGAGGTACGCCGACCACCCTGGCCCCACCGGCGGTTCGAGGCGCGTCGGTCACTGGCCGCCGAACCAGCCGGGGACGTCCAGCGGGAAGACGTCGGAGGGGGTGAGTTTGCGCAGGTCCGTCTCCAGCGCCCGGAGGCGTTCCACGCCGACGATGTCGGCCCATCGGCTCCGCAGGTCGTCGAAGATGCGGGCCGACCGGTGCAGTGAGTCGACGCCCCGCTCGGTCAGCCGGACGAGCTTGCGGCGCGCGTCGCCGGGATCGGCCTCCCGCCGCAGGTAGCCGAGTCGTTCCAGCGAGTCGATGGTCTTGCCGGCCGCCTGTTTGGAGACGCCGAGCCGGCGCCCGAGTTCGGCCGCGGTGGTCCCCTCCACGCCGATGGCCTGGAAGACGAAGCCGTACATCGGCCGCATCTCCGGGTGCCCCTGCCGGGCGAGCTCGGCGTGCAGTTCGTCGATGAGCACCCGGAAGCCGAGGAGCAACCGCAGTGGCAGCTCGAACCCCGGCGCGTCCGGCTCGCGCGGGTCACTTGACATGAACGACAACCTGGTTAACTATTTCGACAACCACGTTGACGACTTTAGGAGGTCCACCCGATGCCTGTCATCCGCCACGCCGAGAGCCGGCGCACCGAAACGCCGAACGCCGTCATGACCACGCTCGCCTCCCCCACCCAGGGCGGGACCGACCAGGCCGTCTGGCGGGTCGACATGCGCGCCGGCCAGTCCGGGCCGCCGCACGCGATCGACACCACGCAGATCTGGACCGTGCTGGCGGGCGCGGCAACCGTCGACCTGGCCGACGCGGCGGTCACCATCGAGCCCGGCGACACCCTGGTGATCCCGGCCGACGTCCCCCGCCGGGTGACCGTCACCCGGCCCGGCGGCTTCGCCGCCCTGGTGGTCGCGCCCGCCGGCTGCCGCGCCTACCGGATCGACGGCGACACCATGGCACCGGTCGCGAACGTCCCGGCCAGTGCCAGGCTCACCCCGGCCTGGTCGGTCTGATCCGACCGGCCGGTCAGGACACGGCGACGCCGGCCGCGGCCGGATGGGCGGCCGGCCGGTCCGGCTGCGGACCTTGACGCCCTTGACGAGCAGCCAGAGCATCATCGAGACCTCCGCGACGGCGGCCGGGGCGTCGGCCGTCCCCGGTCGCGGCGGCCGCCCGCCTGGCTGGACCGACGAGCCGTCGAGCAAGATGGGGGCATGCAGCCACACGCCAACGTCCAGGCGGTCCAGGCCGCGTTGGACAGCGCCGACGCCCGGGACGGCGCCGGGTCACCCAGCCAGGTACGCGTCCTGCCCGACGCCGTGCACACGGCGGCCGCCGCGGCGGCCGCGCTCGGCGTCGAGGTCGGCCAGATCGCCAACTCGCTGATCTTCGACGCGGACGGTGAGCCGCTGCTGGTGCTCACCTCGGGCGCGCACCGGGTGGACACCGCCCGGGTCGCCGCCGACCTCGGGGTGACCGCGCTGCGGCGGGCCACCCCCGAGTTCGTCCGGGAGCACACCGGCCAGCCGATCGGTGGGGTGGCCCCGCTCGGCCACCCGAAACCGGTCCGCACCCTGGTCGACACCGCCCTGGCCGGCTACGACGTGGTCTGGGCCGCCGGCGGCGTACCCCGGGCGGTCTTCCCGACCAGCTACACCGAGCTGCTGCGGATCACCGACGGCGCCCCCGCCGAGGTGGCATGACGGTACCGGAGCTGGTCACCCTGCACGTCTGGCGGATTCCCCCGCCGGTCCTGCCCCGGGCGCTGCACCGGATGGCGGTCGACCGGCGCCGGCTGCGGGCCACCCCGGGCGTCTCCTTCGGCAAGCTGCTCGGCACGGGCACCGGCACCGGGTTCGGCCCCACCGACGCCGACCCCACCCGGTGGGCGGCCCTGGTCGTCTGGTCCGACCCGGCGCAGGCCGCCGGCTTCGACGACAGCCCGGTCGGCCGCGCCTGGCGGCGGATCGCCGACTCCGCCGTCCGGCTCGACCTGCACCCGGTGGCCAGCCGGGGGCGGTGGGCCGGCGTCGAGCCCTTCGGCGACCCCGGCCCGGCCCGCGCGGTCAACCCACCGCCCACCGGCCCCCAGCCCGCCGGTCCGCGGGCCGACGAGACCCCGCCCGCCGGCCCGCAGGTCAGCGACCCGGATCCGATCGATGCTCGGCCGGTGCTGGCGCTGACCCGGGCCCGGTTGCGACCGGCGCGGGCGGTGAACTTCTGGCGGGCGGTGCCGCCGGTCGCCGCCGCGCTGCGGGACGCACCCGGACTGCTCTGCCGGTTCGGCATCGGCGAGGCACCGCTCGGCTTCCAGGGCACGGTGAGCGTGTGGCGCGACGCCACGGATCTCACCCGGTTCGCGTACCGTCACCCGGAGCACCGCGCGGCGATCATGCGGACCCCGGTCCAGCGCTGGTACGCCGAGGAGATGTTCAGCCGGCTGGAGGTGCGCGACGTGGTCGGTGACCGTACGGTGCTCGGCTGGATCGCCCACGACGGGCAACGGCAGTGAGGAGCGGGCCGGGATGAGGTTGGTGCCCTGGCAGCCGGACGACCTGGTCCGGCGGCTGGACGACGTGGTGGCGGTCTACGGCGAGGCGATGGGCTACCGCGCCGACCTGCTGGAGGCCCGCCGCGGCTACATCGCCACCCACGTACGCCGGCCCGGCTTCCGCGCGGTCGCCACCCTCACCACCGACGGCCACCTGGCCGGCTTCGGCTACGGCTACCTCTCCGCACCCGGGCAGTGGTGGCACGACCAGGTGTACGGCGCGCTCAACAACGAGGCCCGCAAGACCTGGTTCGCCAACTGCTTCGAGGTGGTGGAGCTGCACGTCCGGCCGCCGGCGCAGGGGCACGGACTCGGCGCCCGGCAACTGCGTACCCTGCTCGGCATGGCTCCGGGCGGCACCACCCTGCTGTCCACCCCGGAGGCCGACGAGTTGGCGTCCCGGGCCTGGCGGCTCTACCGCCGGTTCGGCTTCGTCGACGTGCTGCGCGGGTTCCGCTTCCCGGGCGACGAGCGGGCCTTCGCCGTACTCGGTCGGGGGTTGCCCCTCGACCCGCCGCGGTGAACCGGACCGACACCGGGAGACGGACCGCCGGGAGACGGACCGCCGGGGCTGGCCGGCGAGGGCTGGCCTGGCTGCTGCTGGCCGCGCTGGTCCTGACGCAGATCGGCTACCCGCTCACCGAAGGTTCGGCGCGGGCCCGGCTGACCGTGCTGACGGTCCTGCTCGGCTACCTGCTCTCGGTCGGGCACGCCCTGCTCAGCCGCGGTCCGCGCGTCGCGCTCGCGTTACTCGTGGTGACCACCGGCGGTGGCTTCGCGGTCGAGGCGATCGGGTTGAGCACCGGCTTCCCGTTCGGCGCGTACGACTACTCGGGCGCGCTCGGACCGAAGGTCGCCGAGGTGCCGCTGGTGATCCCGCTCGCCTGGACCTGGATGGCGTGGCCGGCCTGGTTGGCGGCGGTCCGGCTGACCGGCCGGATCGCCCCCGGCGCCCGGCGCTTCGCCGGTCGGGTACTGGTGGCGGCGGTCGGGTTGGCCGCCTGGGATGTCTTCCTCGATCCGCAGATGGTCGGCGAGGGCTACTGGACCTGGCTCAACCCGGGTCCCGCCCTGCCCGGGGTACCCGGCGTGCCGATCAGCAACTATCTCGGTTGGCTGCTGTTCGCGCTCGTGCTGATGGCGCTGCTCGGCCCGGCGGCCGGCCCCGCCGCGACAACCGGGCCGGGCACCGCCGGGCCTGGCGCCGCCGGGCCCGACGACCGGCCGATGTACGCGCTCTACCTGTGGACCTACGCCTCCAGTGTGCTCGCCCACGCGGTCTTCCTCGGCCTGCCCGCCTCGGCCGGGTGGGGTGCGCTGGCCATGGCGACGGTCGCCGTACCGCTCGCGCTCAGCCTGCGCGGCCGCCGGCCCGCCGGCGAGCTGCCACCGTGACCGGCCTCCCCGACGCCGCCTGGCCGGCGGCCGTGGCCGCCTGGCCGACCGGCGCCGCCTGGCTGGTCGGGGCGGCCTGGCTGCTGGTCGGCTGCGTCGCGTTGTTCACCGCGCACACCCTGGTCAACGCCACCCGGTGGCTGCGCCGGCTGCCGACCGCCGCGGCCGCGGACCCGGTCGGCGAACCGGTGGCGGTGCTGCTGCCGCTGCGCGACGAGGCCGACCGGGTCGGCCCCTGCCTGCGCTCGCTGCTGGCCCAGCGGGGGGTGCCCAGGTTGCGGATCGTGGTGCTCGACGACGGCTCGACCGACGGGACCGCCGACGTGGTCCGGGCGGTGGCCGGCGCCGACGCCCGGGTCCGGCTGGTCACCGGGGCGCCGCCACCGGCCGGTTGGCTGGGCAAGCCGCACGCCTGCCAGCAGCTCGCCGACCAGGCCGGTCCGGCCGCCACCGTGCTGGTGTTCGTGGACGCGGACGTGGTGCTCGCCCCGCACGCGGTGGCCGCCGCCGTGGCCGAGCTCCGGGCCGCCTCGGCGACCCTGCTCTCCCCGTACCCCCGGATCGTCGCCGAGTCGGCCGGCGAGCGGCTGGTGCAGCCGCTGTTGCAGTGGCTCTGGCTGACCTTCCTGCCGCTGCGCGCGATGGAGCGTTCGCCCCGGCCGTCGCTGGCCGCCGCCGGTGGGCAACTGCTCGTGGTGGACCGGGCCGGCTACCGGCGGGCCGGCGGCCACGCCGCCGTGCGGGACCGGATCCTGGAGGACGTCGAGCTGGCCCGGGCGGTGAAGCGCTCGGGCGGCCGGATCGCGCTCGCCGACGGTTCACCGGTCGCCGACTGCCGGATGTACGGCTCCTGGACCGAGCTCCGGGACGGCTACAGCAAGTCGCTGTGGGCCAGTTTCGGCTCGCCGGTCGCCGCGGCCGCCGTCGTGCTCCTGCTCCTGCTGGGGTACGCCGCACCGCCGCTGGTTCTCGTCGCCGGGCTCGTCGTCGGCGACGCGTCGATCGCGTTCGCCGGGGCGGCCGGCTATCTGCTCGGGGTGGCCGGGCGGATCGTCAGCGCGCGGGCGACGGGCGGCCGCGGCTGGCCGGACGCGTTCGCCCATCCGCTCTCGGTGGCGCTGCTCGGCTGGCTGACCGCGCGGTCCTACCGGCTGCGCAGCAGCGGCCGGCTGACCTGGCGCGGCCGCCCCGTGCGCTGAAACGGCCCGGCCGGCCGGCGGCCGCCGCTCCCGCTGCCGCTCGTAGTGCCACCGGGCGACGGGCAAGACGGTGGTCGGCTGGCACGCGAAGGCGCGAGGAGCGGGCGGTGGCGCTTGCCGCGCCGGGCGCGGGTGCGGCCGTACCATCTGCGGGGGACGTGGATGGAGGCGGTATGAGCCGGGTGGTCGTTGTCGGCGGCGGGGTGGGTGGGCTGGCCGTGGCGGCCCGGCTGGCCGCCGGTGGCCACGACGTCAGCCTCTTCGAACGGTCCGACACCGTCGGCGGCAAGCTCGGCCGGTACCGGCGGGACACCCCGGCCGGCAGCTTCGCGTTCGACACCGGGCCGAGCCTGCTGACCCTGCCGCAGGTCTTCGCCGACCTGTTCACCGATACCGGCGCCAAGCTCGACGAGCATCTCGACCTGCAGCCGGTGGACCCGATCGTGCGGCACACCTTCGCCGACGGGACCATCCTGGACTCGTGCGCCGACCCGGCGGACTTCGCGGCCCGGATCGGTGAGCGGTTCGGCGCCGGCGCCGCCGCCGACTGGCGGCGGTTGTGGCGGCGGGCCGCCCGGGTCTGGGACGCCTCCTGGCGGGACGTGCTGCGATCCGAGGTCGACTCGGCGCGGTCGCTGGCGCCGCTGGCCTGGCGGCTCGGTGACCTGGCCGCCATCGGCCCGGGGCAGACCCTGCGCGGGCTGGGTCGCCGGACGTTGCGCGACCCGCGGCTGCGGATGCTGCTGGACCGGTACGCCACCTACACCGGCGCCGACCCGCGCCGCGCCCCGGCCGCGCTGGTCGCGATCCCGTACGCGGAGTTGACCTTCGGCGGCTGGTACCTGCGCGGCGGGCTCGGCACGCTCGCCGACGCGCTGCTGTCGCACTGCCTGGACCTCGGGGTGGTGGTGCAGACCGGGACCCGGGTCACCGGCATCGACGCGGCCGGCGGACGGGTGCACGGGGTTCGCGTGGCCGGCAGCGCCCGGCCGGTGCCGGCGGACGTCGTGGTGGCGAACGTCGACGCGCTCACCGTCTACCGGGACCTGCTCCCCACGCCGGCCCGGCTGGCCGGGCTCGCCGACCGCAGCCTGGCCGGCTTCGTCCTGCTCCTCGGGGTACGCGACGAGCCCGGCGGGTCCGGCGCGCTCGCGCACCACAACGTCTTCTTCCCGGCCGACTACGACGCGGAGTTCGACGCGGTCTTCGGCGATCCCGGCCGGGGCCGGCCCGCCCGGCCGGCCGCCGACCCGACGGTCTTCGTGACGGTGGCCGATGATCCGCTGGTCCGCCCGCCGGGGCACCAGGCGTGGTTCGTGCTCGTCAACGCCGCCCGGCACGGGCGTACCCTGGCCGGTCTGGACTGGCGGCGGCCCGGCCTCGCCGACGCGTACGCGGACCGGATCCTCGACGTGCTGGCGGCCCGCGGCGTCGACGTGCGGGACCGGCTGGTCTTCCGCGAGGTGCGCACCCCCGCCGACCTGGCCGAGACGACCGCGACGCCGGGCGGGGCGATCTACGGTACGGCGGGGGGTCTGCTCCGGCCGGCGAACCGGGCCCCGGTGCACGGGCTCTTCCTCGTCGGCGGCTCCACCCACCCGGGCGGCGGCCTGCCGATGGTCACCCTCTCCGCCCAGATCGTCGCTGCCCAGGTGGGCCGGGCCTGACCGGCCACCTCGGCCCGAGGGCTTGACAAATCGATGGTTGAGCCTCTGGGAGCGCTCCCGTAACATACCTGACGCGGCTGTTAACGCTCACCTAACAGTGATCAGCGCCAATACGTAGGCCGCCAACCCGTCAGGAGGGTGTTTTATGCCTAGATCCAGAGCCACCAATGTGGCCATTGTGTCGGCCGGCGTCGCTTTATTGGCGTCGGCGACAGTCGCCGTGGCGTTGCCGGCGTCCGCGGCCGCCGGCTGTTCGGTGAACTACTCCGTCTCCTCTTCGTGGCCGGGCGGATTCGGAGCCAATGTGGCCATCACGAACCTGGGCGATCCGCTGACCAGTTGGACGCTGACGTGGTCGTTCGGCGCCGGGCAGACGGTCACCCAGTCGTGGAACACGTCGCTGACGCAAAGTGGTTCGGCGGTGACCGCACGGAACGTGAGTTACAACGGTTCGCTCGGCACCAACGCCACCACGTCGTTCGGTTTCAACGGGTCATGGAACGGCAGCAACCCGACGCCGACGACTTTCGCCCTGAACGGCGTGACGTGTACCGGCAGCACGACACCGACCACCGGACCCCCGCCCACCACCGGACCGCCGCCGACCACGCCACCGCCGACCACCCCGCCGCCGACCACGCCGCCCCCGACCACCCCGCCGCCCAACAACTGCCCGCTGCCGTCGAGCTACCGGTGGTCGTCGACGGGTGCGTTGGCGCAGCCCAGGTCGGGTTGGGTGTCGCTGAAGGACTTCACCCACGCCCCGTACAACGGCCAGCACCTGGTCTACGCCACCAACCACGACTTCGGCACGTCCTGGGGTTCGATGAACTTCGGACTCTTCTCCAACTGGAACCAGATGGGCTCGGCCAGCCAGAACGCCATGCCGTTCTCGGCCGTCGCGCCGTCGCTGTTCTACTTCGCCCCCCGCAACGTGTGGGTACTGGCCTACCAGTGGGGCGGACCGGCGTTCTCCTACCGCACCTCCACCAACCCGACGAACGTCAACTCCTGGTCGTCGGCGCAGACCCTGTTCACCGGTAGCATCTCCAACTCCGGCACCGGGCCGATCGACCAGGCGTTGATCGGTGACAGCCAGAACATGTACCTCTTCTTCGCCGGTGACAACGGCCGGATCTACCGGGCCAGCATGCCGATCGGCAACTTCCCCGGCAGCTTCGGCTCCAACTACACCACCATCATGACCGACACCACGAACAACCTCTTCGAGGGCGTTCAGGTCTACAAGCTCGAAGGCGAGAACCGCTACCTCATGCTCGTCGAGGCGATCGGTTCGCAGGGCCGCTACTTCCGCTCCTTCACCGCCACCAGCCTGGGCGGAAACTGGACCCCGAACGCCACCAGCGAGAGCAACCCGTTCGCGGGCAAGGCCAACAGCGGCGCCACCTGGACCAACGACATCAGCCACGGCGAGTTGATCCGGACCAACGCCGACCAGACCATGACCGTCAACGCCTGCAACCTGCAACTGCTCTACCAGGGCCGCTCGCCCAACTCGGGCGGCGACTACGGCCTGCTGCCCTACCGGCCCGGCCTGCTCACCCTGCAACGCTGACCATTTAACAATTGTTTCTCCGACATTCGCGAATAACGCCATGAACAGTTTTTTGTGAGCGTTATCAATGAGCCGGCTCCGTCCGATCCGATCCCGGGTCGGGCGGAGCCGGCGGCGTCTGCCCCACCGGTGTTGCCCGAACCTGGAGCAGCTACCGCGCCGCGAACACCGGCCCCGGATTGCGAGATCGTTTCGACTGAGTTTCGGGCCGACCCTTGACACTGAATGTGAGCGCTAACAAAGATGGGGGTCGACTTTTGCCCCGTCCTCGTCCCTTCGTCCTGCCCGCCCCAGGAGGTCAGCACGTGGAACAACGCCTACGAACGCTCGCCCGCCGACGGGCCGTCGCGGTCGCCGCAGCCGGTGCCCTGGCGGCCGCGGGGCTGATCGCCCCGACCGCGCCCGTCCAGGCCGCCGAGGCGGATCTCATCGTCAACGGCGGGTTCGAGGAGGGCCTCACCGGCTGGTTCGCCAACAACGGAAACGCCACCGACAGCGCCACCCTCTCCCCCACCACCGACGCCTACTCCGGCTCGGGCGCGGTGCGGGTCACCGCCCGGACCACCACCGGATCCGGCCCGATGCAGAACCTCAGCGGCAAGGTCCAGGCCGGGCAGGCGTACACGCTCACCGCCCGGATCAGGTACGACAACCCGGCCGGGCCCGCGACCAAGCAGTTCTTCGCCACCATGCACTACGGGGCGGCCAGCTACACCAACCTGGTCAGCGTGACCGCGACGAAGGGCCAGTGGGCACAGTTCAACGGGACGTTCACCATCCCGGCCGGGCAGGCGGTCTCGACCGCCCGACTCTTCTTCGAGACGCCCTGGACCAGCACCCCGTCGACCGACCCCGACCTGCACCTGATGGACTTCACCCTCGACGACGTCTCGGTCGTCGGCGCCGCGCCACCCGCCCCGGCGTCGAAGACCATCGAGGTCGTCGGCAAGCTGCCCGGCGAGCACAACCCGTTGATCGGGCACAAGTTCGGTGCCGACGGGTTCGGCTTCGTGCACGACGGCCGGGTTTACATGTACCTGACGAACGACACCCAGGGGTACGCGCCCGACCCGGTCACCGGCGTCTCGCCAGGCATCAACTACGGCGACATCAACCAGATCACGGTGATCTCCTCCGAGGACCTGGTGAACTGGACGGACCACGGCGAGATCCAGGTCGCGGGTCCGGACGGCGTGGCGCCGTTCACGAACAACTCCTGGGCCCCCGGCATGGCCAAGAAGGTGGTCGACGGCGAGGAGAAGTTCTTCCTCTACTACGCCAACGGCGGCGGGTCCAGCAACGTGATCACCGGTGAGTCGCCGGTCGGTCCGTGGACCAGCGAGCGCGACAGCACGCTCATCGACGGCCGGACCCCGGGCGCCGAGGCGGTCGCCTGGAAGTTCGACCCGGCCCCGCTGGTGGACTCCGACGGCGAGGCCTACCTCTACTTCGGCGGCGGTCCCGCCGCGACGAACATGCCGCCGGCCGAGCGCTTCAACAACCCGAAGAACATCCGGGTGATCAGGCTCGGCGACGACATGGTCTCCACCGAGGGCACGGCCGAGGTGGTGGACGCCCCGGTGGCCTTCGAGGCGGCCCAGGTCTTCAAGCGCGACGGCAGGTACTACCTCTCGTACTCCTCGCACTTCGGCGGGAACGACTTCGGCGGCAACCAGACCCCGCTGCCCGGCTACCCCGGTGCCGGGCAGATCGGCTACCTGATCTCCGACGACCCGATGGACTGGCCGAAGGAGACCTACGCCGGCGTGCTGTTCCCCAACCAGTCGCAGTTCTTCGGCCCCGGCACCGGCGGCAACAACCACCAGTCGGTGTTCGAGTTCGAGGGCAGGTACTACTTCACCCACCACGCGCCGACGCTGAACAAGCGCATCAACGGCGACACCACCCAGGGCTACCGCAGCCCGCACATGCAGGAGCTGACCTTCAACCCGGACGGCACGATCCAGCAGGTCGTCGGCACCTACGCCGGGGTGGACCAGGTCCGCGACTTCGACCCGTACCGGGTGTTCGAGGCGGAGACCTTCGGCTGGAGCAAGGGCGTCGCGACCACCAAGGTCGACGGCGGATCCGACCAGTTCGGCGACTCGGCGCCGAACCTGGTGGTGCGCGACATCGACAACGGTGACTGGACTGCACTGTCTGCGGTGGACTTCGGCACCGGTGCCGGCGCCGTGACCGCGAAGGTGCGCCCGCTGGTGGCCGGCGGCCAGATCCAGGTCCGGCTCGACGAGGTCACCGCGCCGGTGGTGGCGACCATCCCGGTCGACGCGGAAGCCGGCGAGTGGACGGAGCTGACCGCCGAGTTGACCGGCGTCACCGGCGTGCACGACGTCTACTTCAGCTACACCGGACCGGCCGACACCGACCTCTTCGAGCTCGACTCCTGGTCGTTCACCGCCGCACCGCCGGCGCTGACCGTCTCGGCGACCGCCGAGATCCGCTGCTTCGGCCGGAAGGGACAGGTGCTGGTGACCGTCGCCAACGGCGACACGGTACGGCTGACCGGCTCGGTGACCTCGGCGGCGTACGGGTCGAAATCGATCGGGCTACAGCCCGGGGCGAGCAAGCCCCGGACGTTCCCGACCGGGGAGGCACAGGTCCCGGCCGGTGAGGTGACCGTCGAGGTCACCGGCCGCCGCGACGGCGCACCACTGACCACCACGCTGACCACGACGTACCCGGCCCGCTCCTGCGGCTGACCGGCGGCGGGGGCGGTCCGGCGGACGCGCCGGACCGCCCCCGTCTCGCTGGGCCTGTGCGCACGGAGCGCAGGGCCGAGCGGCTAGACTTCAAGCGGCAGTTCAACCGTGTTCTGCGGTAGCGGACGCGGCCTCGGGAGGGTGTTCCCGCACCCTCTCGGGGGTCCGTCCATCCGGACGGTGCCTACTCGCAGAAGATGCGTACCTTGGCATCGGGCTGATCAACCTCCACGGTCATCTCGTCGAGCTGATCCACGAGGTCCTCGAGCTGGTCGGGCTTGAGCTGCGTCAGGTCGACCGGCACACCCGACTTGTGCAGCTCGAGGTTGATCTTGCCGAGTGCCTGCGGCGGGACCAGGGCCGCCAGCTTCACACCGGCCCGCAGCAACTGCAGCGGCACCCGCATGTTGACCCGCCCCGACTCGCCGTCGTCCTGGGTGTCCACCAGCACCCGCAGGTACTTCGCCCTGCCCTTCGGCCGGGCGTCGGGGCTCGACGCGACGGGCGGCTGGTCCCGTTCGAGCGCGGCGATGAGTTGCTCCGCCTCCGCCGCGGTGATCTTGCCCTCGGCCAGCATGTCGAGGATGTCCTTACGCTCTTCGTTCATCAGAACCTCTCCTAACGGATGGCGACCAGCACGGCCGTGCGGCCCTGCCTGATGTCGACGCGGGTGCCGGACAACGCGGAGACGGTGCGCCAACCGGCGCCGAGTGCCCGCACCACGTCGACGCGGTACCCGAGGCAGGCCACGACCGCCGCCAGGACGGCCAGGACCACGATCGGCAGGAACACGAGCAGCACCGGGAGCATCGGAATCCAGATCCGGATGGGACGACCGCTCGCGCGGTCGACGCGCATGGTCACCAACTGCGGCATCACGTGCGGCCCTCCAGTTCGGAGAGCGCCTGCTGCGCGGTGATCTCACCGCGGCGCAACCGATCGATGACGTCGGCCCGCGACGGTGCCGGGTCGGTCTCGACAAAGTCGAGCAGCTTCGCGATCCGGTTCAGGCGTGACTTGATCGTCGGATAGCTCACCCCGAAGATCCGCTCCATCTCCTTGATGGAGCCGTGGCACCGCACGAACGCCGTGACGAAGACCTGGTCCTCGACGTTGAGCTGAGCCAGTTGCGGTAGCTCGAACTCGCCCTCGATCGCCACCCCGTTGCCCGCCATGCGCACCCGCTCAACGACGAACGGCTGCCCCCTGGTCAGGTTTGTCAGTTCCTGCCACTCCATTGCCCGCTCCGACATATCTCAAAGCATAGGTTCGCCACACCTTAAGATTCAAGAAGTTGATCTTAATTTATTCAATTCCGATCCCGCTGAGCGTTGCCAACCACCCGGACTGGCGAAGCCAGCTACCCCCGGCGAGATCAAGCTGTCGTGCCCTGCCCCGGAGACGGCTTGCGGCGCCGGCGAGCTGGTTCAGCGCAGCGTGCGGCGGACGGCGGCGAGGAGTTGCACCAGGCCGAAGGCGGCGAGCACCACCCAGACGGTGGTGGCCACCGTCATCGTGCCGGCGGCCAGCTCCGGCCGGATCAGGCCGGTCACCCCGGCGGCCAGCAGGCCGACGATGGCGACCGACACCCGGCTGGGGCGCTCCCCCATGGTCACCGCGCCGATCTCCTTCATCCCGGCGGAGACCGCCCGCGCCCGGACGTACTCGTGCAGCCAGGACAGCGCCCCGGCCGTGACCACCAGGGTGCCCGGCACCCCCACCAGCCAGAAGGCGAGCAGCCAGAACGCCTCACCGAGCCGGTCGGCGACCGAGTCGTAGACGTACCCGAGCCGGCTGGTCCGGCCGGTGACCACGGCCACCGCGCCGTCGGCGCTGTCGGCGACGGCGGCGAGCAGGATCAGCACCGCGCCGAGCAGCGGGCCGGACGGGCCGCGGGCCACCACCAGCGGGACGGCCGCGCAGAGCAGGGTGCCCAGCACCGTGACCGCCGTCGGCGAGACCCGCAACCGGCTCAGGACCGACCCCACCTCGTACGCCATCCGCAGCCAGCCGCGTACGGTCGGGGTCGCCTGCCGGGGGTCGAACCCGCCGTGCAGCCGCGCCCACGAGGCGGCGTACTCGTCCCAACTCAGCCTGGTGCCCACCGGGGATCAACCGTCGGACGGGCTGCCGGGTCGCGAATTCACACCCGCGCCCCCACCTGGAGGTTCTGCCAGACCTCGCGGGTGGCGGTGGACCGGTTCATGGTGATGAAGTGGATCCCCGGCACGCCCTCGTCGAGCAGCCGCCGGCACATCTCGCTGGCCTGCTCGATGCCGAGCCGGCGGACCGCTTCGGGATCGTCGGCGACCGCCTCGAACCGGGCGCCGAGCGCCTTCGGGAACGGGGCGCCGGAGAACTGCTCTGAACGCTCGATGGTGCGCAGCTGGGTGACCGGCATGACACCCGGCACGATCGGGGTGTCGCAGCCGGCGGCGGCCACCCGGTCCCGTAGCCGCAGGTAGTCGTCGGCGTCGAAGAACATCTGGGTGATCGCGAAGTCCGCCCCGGCCCGGCACTTGCGGATGAAGTACTCGGTGTCGCTGGCGATGTCCGGTGACCGGGGGTGCTTGTACGGGAAGGCGGCGACGCCGACGCTGAAGTCACCCGACTGACGGACCAGCCGGACCAGGTCCTCGGCGTACTCGACGCCGTCGGGGTGCGGCACCCACTCGGCCGTCGGGTCGCCCGGCGGGTCACCCCGGACCACCAGCAGGTTGCGGACCCCGACCCCGGCCAGCCGGCCGATGATGTGCCGCAGCTCGGCGACCGAGTGGTTCACCGCGGTCAGGTGCGCCATCGGCAACAGGGTCGTCTCGGTCGCGACCCGTTCGGTCACCGCGACGGTGGTGTCCCGGGTGGTCCCACCGGCCCCGTAGGTGATCGAGACGAACGACGGGCGCAGCGACTCCAGCTCCCGGATCGCCCGCCAGAGCAGCCGCTCACCCTCGGCGGTCTTCGGCGGGAAGAACTCGAACGAGAAGGTCGGCTCCGGGCCGCGAATCAGATCCCCGATCGACGGCTGGGAGTTACGAAGGACGGAAGGCAGACCAAGCGACACCCCACGACTCTAGACGGCCGGCCGGGCCGACCGGTGGACGTCCCACGCCTCGGCGGGGGCGGTGTTACCGGCACCGACCGGCCTACGACTAGCGTCGGGGCGTGACAAACGCCGCTCCCGTCTCCCCGGTGGACCGCGCCGACCTCCGGGTACGCATCGATCGGGCGCTGGCCGACTTCCTCGCCACCCAGCGCGGCTGGCTGGCCGGCGTCGACGACGCGCTGGCGCCGGTCGCCCGGTCGATCACCAGTTTCGTGCTCGGCGGTGGTAAGCGACTACGGCCGGCGTTCGCCTACTGGGGGTACCGGGGGGCCGGCGGCGCCGACTCCGAGGCAGTGGTGACCGCCCTCGCCGCCCTGGAGTTCGTGCAGGCCAGCGCGTTGATCCACGACGACCTGATCGACCGGTCGGACACCCGGCGCGGCGAGCCGGCGATGCACCGCAGGTTCGCCGCGCTGCACGACGAACGCGGCTGGGTGGGCGACGCGAGCGGCTTCGGTGACGCCGCGGCGATCCTGCTCGGCGATCTCTGCCTGGTCTGGTCGGACGGGCTGCTGCACGGCAGCGGGCTGGCCCCGGACGTGCTCGCCCGGGGACGGCCGGTCTTCGACGAGATGCGCACCGAGGTGACCATCGGGCAGTACCTGGACGTGCTCACCCAGGCCACTGGCGACATGTCGGTCGAGCGGGCCGGTCAGGTGGCCCGGTACAAGTCCGCGAAGTACACCGTCGAGCGGCCGCTGCTGCTCGGCGCCGCGCTGGCCGACGCACCGGCCGGGGTGGGCACCGCCTACTCCACCTACGGACTGGCCCTGGGCGAGGCGTTCCAGCTGCGCGACGACGTGCTCGGGGTCTTCGGCGACCCGGACCAGACCGGCAAACCGGCCGGCGACGACCTGCGGGAGGGGAAGCGGACGTACCTGGTGGCGGCCGCCTTCGAGGCCGCCGGTACCGCGGACCGGGCGCTGCTCACCCGTCGGCTCGGCGATCCGGATCTGGACCCGGCCGGGGTGGCCGCGCTCCGCGAGATCATCACCTCCAGTGGGGCACTGGACCGGACCGAACGGCGGATCGCCGGCCTGACCGACGCGGCGTTGGCGACGCTGGCCGGCGCCGACCTGGCCGACGAGGCCCGGCAGGTGCTGGCCGAGTTGGCGGTCGCGGCGACCCGCCGCAAGTACTGACCCCTCCGCATCGGCGCCACCGCGCAGCGCTGGACGGGCCGCCGCCGGGGCGCGCCCGGCGGGCCATCCGGCGGACACCGTCGGCTCATCGCCGGTCCACCCGATCGGCGTCGGGCCGTCACCGGTAGGTGCGACGATCGGCACGTGCGCGAACCCGATCCGGACGGGCGCGGGGCCGATCCGGACATACGCGGGGCCGGTCACGGCGGACGCGGGGCCGGCCACGGCGGACGCGGAGCCGATCGGGACGGATCCCGGACCGACCGGGACGGTGGTCCAGCCGGTCGTCCCGGCCGGTGGCGGATCGCGGGGCTCGCGGGGACCACCCTGATGGCCGTCGGCTCCTTCGGCGCGGGAGCGCCGCCCGGATCCGACCCCGGCGCCGCACTGCGCTCGGCCGGGCCACTCGCCGTCGCGCCGTCCTGGTGGCTGGCGCTGGCGGTCTGGGCCGCCGGGCTGCTGACCCTCTCCGGAGCCTGGTGGCGGCTGGGGCGGGCGGTACGCGAAACACCGGGGCCGGTGACCCTGCGCTGGCTGCTCGGCACGGCCGCGATCTGGACCGTTCCGCTGCTGGGCACGCCGCCGGTGGGCAGTCGGGACGTCTACGCCTATGCCTGCCAGGGCGCGCTCTGGCTCGACGGGGTCGACCCGTACCGCATCGGGGTGGTCGCCGGCGGGTGTCGGTGGGCCGACGCCGTGCCGACGCTCTGGCACGACACCACCACGCCGTACGGGCCGTTGGCGGTGGCGCTGTCCGGGGCGGCGGTCGCGGTCGCCCGCGCGGTCACCGGGTCGGCCGACGGCCAACTGCTCGTCGCGGTGGCCGTACTCCGGGCCGTCGCGCTCGGCGGTGGGTTGCTGATCGCCGGGTACCTCCCCCGGCTGGCCCGGTCGTGCGGGGTCGACCCGGTGGCGGCCACCTGGCTGGCGCTGCCGTCGCCGCTGGTCGCCATCCATCTGGTCGGCGGCGCGCACAACGACGCGCTGATGGTGGGGCTGCTGGTGGCGGCGCTGACCGTCGCCGCCGCGGCCCGAACGCCCACCGGCCGGGCCGGCGTCGGGTCCGCCGCGATCGCGGCCGGCGCGACGGTCGGCCTGGCGGCCGGAATCAAGATCACGGCGATGCTGGCGCTGCCGTTCGTCATCGCGCTGGCGACCCTGCGCCACCCGCCACCCGGCGCCGCCACGCCGGGCACCACAGCCACGCCGGGCACCACGGCGCCGACGGGCAGCGCGGCATGGACGGGCGGCCCGGCCGGTGCGGTGTTCGGCCGGACGGGTGCCGGCGTGCTCGCCGGCGCGGCCGGCGCGTTCGCGGCGCTGACCCTCGGCACCGGGCTCGACCTGGGCTGGCTCCGGGCGCTCACCGACACCGGCCGGCTGGTGCAGTGGACCTCGCTCCCCTCCGGGGTCGGCATGGCCGTCGGGTACGCCCTGCGGTGGGCCGGCCGCCCCGAGGCGATCGAGCCGGCCGTCCAGGTGGCCCGGGCGCTCGGGTCCGGGATGCTGCTCGTGGTCACGGCCGCCCTGGTCGGCCACGCCTGGCGCGCCACCCGGAACGCCCGGCGCTGGCCAACCCGCTCGGCGGCCGGCCGGCCGAGCCCGACAGCGGCACAGCCGGACCCGACAGCGGCACAGCCGGGCCCGACGGCGGCACAGCCGGACCGGACGGCGGCACGCCGGAGCGTGGTGGTGGGGTGCGGGGCCGCGTTCGCGGCGCTGGTGCTGCTCTCGCCGGTGGTCTACCCCTGGTACGGCCTGGCGGCGATCGCCGTCCTCGCCGCCGGCGTGGCGGGACGGCGGTGGCGGCGCCGGCTCGCGCTGGCGGTGCTCGCGCTCAGCCTGCTCGTGCTGCCCAACGGCCTGGGTGTCCCGGTGCTGACCAAACTGCCGGGTGCCCTGCTCGACCTGGCGCTGGTCACCGCCGCGCTGGTGGTAGCGGCGCGGCGGCTGATCCGCCGCCGGCGCAGCCCGGTCAGCCGCGCCGACGCCGGGACGACCGACGCCGGTCCAGCAGCCGCAGCAACGGGCTCCCCTGCCCCGCCACCGGCGTACGCTGCACACCCCGGCGGCCCAGCCAGACCCATACGGAGAGGGTCAGCAGGATCATCGCGAACCCGAAGAACAGGTCCTCGACGGGGGCGTAGACCACCCGCCACCCGATGATCGCCTCCGGCGCGTACCGGACGATCTGCCGGCCGGTCAGGATGCCGTTGGAGAGCAGCTGGAACCCGATGATGATCGGATAGGTGGCCCAGAAGACCGGCCGGAGCACCAGCCGGGTCCGCAGCACGAAGAGGTCGACGAGCACGGCGGCGACGACGCCGAGCAGCGCGGCGGTCGTGTAGCTCACCGGTCCGCCTCCGGCGGCTCGTCGCCGGCCGGCCAGCCGCGGACCGCCCGGACCGCCTCGAACCCGAGGATGGCGCAGAACGGCACGGCCAGGAAGAAGAGCACCTCGTCCAGGGGCAGCGCGCCGGGCAGCAGCACACCGGTGGTCTGCGCCGGGTCGAAGGTCCAGTGCCCGGCCGCGATCGCGGCCAGATCCCAGGCGCCGAAGACCACCAGGACGACCAGCAGGGTGAGCAGCAGCCGGCGCCACCGCCGCAGCACGTTGACCCGCAGCACCGGCTCCAGCCACAGCGCGCAGACCAGGCAGCCGGCCAGCACCGCCAGGTAGGCGAAGCGTTCCACGTCGGTCAGAACCCGAGGGCCTGGGCGCGGCGCTTGACCTCGCGGGCCCGGTCGCCGCCGAGCGCCGCCGCGGGCGTACCCGGCAGGCTGTCGTCCGGTTCGTACAGCCAGCGCAGCACCGCCTCGTCGTCGTACCCGGCGTCGTCGAGCAGGGTGAGCACCCCCGGCAGGTGCTTGCGGACGGTCTGGTTGGCGACCAGTTCGGCCGGCACCCGGCGTACCCCGTCCCGGCGGACCGCCAGCAGCTCGCGGTCGCGGATCATCTGGTGCACCTTGCTGATGGTCACGTCGAGCCGCTCGGCCACGTCCGGCAGGGTCAGCCAGCCGCTCGGTCCGGCCTGGTCGGGCGGCTCCGGGGAGGCGGGTGGGGAGGCGGGTACGGAATCGGTCACCCGATCACCCTGCCACGTCCGGTCCGGCCGCCGGCAACGCCCTCGGCGACGGGCCGACCGGCCGGCCGGGATTTCCGTTCGGCGTCGGCTGTGGCATCCTGTTCTGCCGCCCCCCTCTGGAGACATAGACTGCCTGCCGATGGACATACAGGTCGCCGACACGCTGCTGGGTTCCCTGATCGACGGGCGGTACCGGATCCGCGCCAGGGTGGCCCGTGGTGGCATGGCGACCGTCTACACCGCCGTCGACGAGCGGTTGGAACGCACCGTCGCGCTGAAAATCATTCATCCCGGCCAGGCGCAGGACGCCGACGGGCGGGTGGCCACCTTCCTCGCGCGGTTCACCGACGAGGCCAAGACCATCGCCCGGCTCACCCACCCCAACGTCGTCGCGGTCTACGACCAGGGCACCCACGGCGGCCTGCCGTACCTGGTGATGGAGTACGTGCGCGGTCGGACGCTGCGCGACGTCCTGACCGAGCGGCAGCGGCTCAACCCGGGTGAGGCGCTGGCGATCCTGGAGCAGATGCTCGCGGCGATCGCGGCGGCCCACCGCGCCGGGCTGGTGCACCGCGACGTCAAGCCGGAGAACGTGCTGGTCGCCGAGGCCCCCACCGGCGGCTCCGCGAACCTGGTCGACAGTGTGGTGAAGGTCGCCGACTTCGGGCTGGCCCGGGCGGTGGCGGCCAGCTCCGAGGCGGAGGCCGGCGGCCAGCTGATGGCGACGGTCGCCTACGTCGCCCCGGAGCTGGTGACCGACGGGCACGCCGATCCCCGCACCGACGTCTACGCGGCCGGCATCGTGCTGTTCGAGATGCTCACCGGTCGGGTGCCGTACGAGGGGGCCCGGGCGGTGGACGTCGCCTGGCAGCACGTGGACCGGGACGTGCCGACCCCGTCCACCCTCGTCCCCGGTCTGCCGCCGATCGTGGACGACCTGGTGGTCCGGGCCACCCGGCGGGATCCGGCGGCCCGCCCCACCGACGCCGGGGCGCTGCAGGCCGAGGTGCAGGTGGCCCGGGACGACCTGGGCAACGCCAACGCCAACACGGCTCTGCTCCGCCAGCTTCCGCAGACCCCGCCGCCGCCGGCGGACCAGCCGACCATGGTGGTCTCGGCGGTACGGCCGGCGGACCGGCCCACCTGGGCGCGGCTGCCGGAGGACGGGCCGAGGACCACCCCGCACCGCCGGCGCGCGGCCGCCCCGGGCGCGCTGTCCGGGCTGCCGGAGCGGCTGCGTACGCTGCGCGACCAGGTGCTGGCCGCGAAGCGCGGCCGCACGGTGCTGGCCGCCGCCATCGTGGTGCTCGGGCTGGTCGCCGGGGTCGGCGGCTGGTGGTTCGGCGTCGGCCGGTACACCGAGACGCCGCAGTTGGTCAACCTCTCCAACGCCGACGCGGTCGCCCGCGCCCAGCAGGCCGGCTTCACGATCGTCTACGGCGATCCCCGGTACGACGAAAACGTCGCCAAGGATGTGGTGCTCGGCCAGTCGCCCGCCTCGGCGGCGAAGATCCGCAAGGACGGCACGATCACTCTGGTGCTCTCCCTGGGTCCCGAGCGGTTCGAGGTGCCCGATGTGGTCGGCAAGCGGTTCGATCTGGCGCAGAGCGAGCTGGAGCAGGCGAAACTCGTGGTGAAGAAGGGGCCGGACCGGTTCGACGACAACCTCCCGAAGGGGGTGGTCATCGCCATCGACCCGGAGCCCGGCGCGGAGGTCAAGCCCGGCGACCAGATCACCGTGACGGTGAGCAAGGGGAAGGCACCGATCTCGGTGCCGAACCTGGTCGGGAAGAACATCAACGAGGCCCGCGCCCAACTTCAGCAGCTCGGGCTGGAGGTGGTCGAGACGTACAAGGACGACGACCGGCCGAAGGACCTGGTGATCGGGCAGAGCCCGGCGGACGGCACCGGCGTGGAGCGCGGCGCGGAGATCAAGCTGGAGGTCAGCAAGGGCCCGCAGGCGGTGGTGGTCCCCCGGGTGATCGACCTGCCCTGCGCCCAGGCTCAGCAGGTGCTGGAGGGTCAGCAGCTCACCGTCGCCGTGCAGTTCAACCCGAACGGCACGGTCCGGTTCCAGAATCCGCCGGAGAACTCGCAGGTGCCGGCGGGCACCCAGGTCGTCATCGGGTGTTTCTGATGGCACCTGACCGGCCGATCGGCTCGCACACCCCGGCCGGCGGCGGCCTGGCCCGGACCGCGCTGCCGTACGCCGACGCGGCCGGCGCCGAGGCGGTGCAGGTCTACGTCTCCAACTCCCGGGGGTGGGCGCTGCCGCCCGGGGATCCGGCGCAGGACACGGCGTTCCGGGCCGGCTGCGCCGACCGCGGCCTGGCCGTCTACATCCACGCGTCGCTGCTGGTGAACCTCGGTTCGCCGACCCCGGCGACAGTCGAGCGGTCGGTCGCCACGCTGGCGCACGCGCTGCGCCGGGGGGTCGCGATCGGCGCCGCCGGGGTGGTTTTCCACGCTGGCAGCGCGGTCGATCCGGCGTACTTCGACGCGGCCCTGCGGCAGCTGCGGGAGGTGCTGCTGCCGCTGCTGGACGACGCCGCCGAGCTGGCCGGGCCGATGCTGCTGGTCGAGCCGAGCGCGGGCGGTGGCCGGTCGCTGGCCGCCCGGGTGGAGCAGTTGGCGCCGTACCTCGACGCGGTGGACCACCATCCCTGGCTGGGTGTCTGCTTCGACACCTGCCACGCCTGGGCCGCGGGACACGACCTGGCCCGGCCGGGTGGCATGGCGCAGACCCTGGACGCCCTGGTCTCGGCGGTCGGTCCGGACCGGCTCCGGCTGATCCACGCGAACGACTCCCGGGACCCCTGCGGCTCCACCCGGGACCGGCACGAGACGATCGGCAAGGGCACCATCGGCGAGGCCGCCTTCGCCGAGCTGCTGGCCCACCCCGCCACCGCCGGCCGGCCCGTGATCGTGGAGACCCCCAGCGAGAAGCACCACGGCCACGCCGACGACATCGCCACCCTGAAACGACTGCGCTGAGCCGGCCGGCGCGGCGAGCCGCCGACTCAGGCGCGGGACCGCCAGCGTGGGAAGGCTCAGGCGCCGAACCTCCGGCGCGGGGAACGTCAGGCGCGGAGCAGGGTGGTGAGGACCTCGACGGCCCGGTCCAGGGCGGTGTCGTCGAGGTCGAGGTGGGTGACCAGGCGGGCGGTGCGCGGGCCCAGCACGGAGATGAGTACGCCCCGCTCCCGGGCCGCGGCGGCCAGCGCCGGCGCGTCCAGCGGCGACTTGGTCAGGTCCAGCGGCACGATGTTGGTGCGTACCGGCCCGGCCAGCACCCCGAACGGTCCCAGCGCGTCGGCCAGCCGGGCGGCCCGCGCGTGGTCGGTGGCGAGTCGGTCGAGGTGGTGCCGCAGCGCGTACCGGCCGGCGGCGGCGAGCACCCCGGCCTGCCGCATCCCGCCGCCCAGCCGCTTGCGGACCGCGCGGGCCCGCCCAACCCGCTCGGCGCTGCCGACCAGCAGCGAGCCGACCGGCGCGCCGAGCCCCTTGGAGAGGCAGACCGACAGGGTGTCGAAGAGCGCGCCGTAGCTGGCCAGCGGCACCCCGTCGGCGACGTGGGCGTGCCAGATCCGGGCCCCGTCGCAGTGCAGGCCGATCCCCGCGTCGTCGGCGATCCGGCGCAGGTCGCGCAGGGTGGCCAGCGGGATCACCGCGCCGCCGCCCCGGTTGTGGGTCTGCTCGACGGCGATCGCGCGGGTGGCGACCGCGTGGAAGCCGGCCGGGCGGACCAGGCCGGCGATCAGCTCCGCGTCCGGCTCGCCGCCCGCGGCGGGCCAGGTCCGCGAGGAGATGCCACCGTACGCCGCCGCGGCGCCGCTCTCGTACGTCACCACGTGCGCGTCGGCGTCGCAGAGCAGTTCGGCGCCGGGCGGGACCAGCACCTGCAGGGCCATCTGGTTGGTCATCGAGCCGGTCGGCGCGAAGACCGCCGCCTCGTGCCCGAACAGCGCCGCGACCTCGGCCTCCAGCGCGTTGACGGTGGGGTCCTCGCCGTACACGTCGTCGCCGACCTCGGCGGCGGCCATCGCCGCCCGCATCCCGGCGGTGGGTCGGGTGACGGTGTCCGACCGCAGGTCGACCGGGCCCGCCGGACCGGCCGGTTCAGCCACGGAGCATCTCGGCGACCAGGAAGGCCAGTTCGAGGGACTGCTGGGTGTTCAGCCGGGGGTCGCAGGCGGTCTCGTAGCGGTCCGGCAGGTTGATGTCCGCGATCGCCTGGGCGCCGCCGAGGCACTCGGTGACGTCCTCGCCGGTCAGCTCGACGTGCAGGCCGCCGGGGTGGGTCTCCAGGTTGCGGTGCACCTCGAAGTAGCCGAGCACCTCGTCGACGATCCGGTCGAAGTGCCGGGTCTTGTAGCCGTTGGAGGACTCGTGGGTGTTGCCGTGCATCGGGTCGCACTGCCAGACCACCTTGGCCCCGGCGGCGGTCACCTTGGCCACGATCGGCGGCAGCGTCTCGCGGACCCGGTGGTTGCCCATCCGGCTGATCAGGGTCAGCTTGCCGGGCACGTTCTCCGGGTTGAGCTTCTCGCAGAGCTCGATCGCCTCGTCCGGGGTGGTGGTCGGGCCGAGCTTGACGCCGATCGGGTTGGCGATCCGGGAGATGAAGTCGATGTGCGCGCCGTCGATCTGCCGGGTCCGCTCGCCGATCCAGAGGAAGTGCCCGGAGAGCCCGTACGCCCGGCCGTCGGAGACCCGGGTCAGCGCCCGGTCGTACTCCAGGGCGAGCGCCTCGTGCGAGCAGTAGAGGGTGACGGTGCGCAGCGCCTCCTCGTCGGTCATCCCGCAGGCCCGCATGAAGGCCAGCGCCCGGTCGATCTCGCGGGCGATCGCCTCGTACCGCTCGCCCGCCGGGGAGTTGCGGACGAAGCCCTTGTTCCAGTCGTGCACGGCGTGCAGGTCGGCCAGGCCGCCGACCAGGTAGGCGCGGAGCATGTTCATCGCGGCGGCCGAGTTCGCGTACGCCCGGATCATGCGCTGCGGGTCGGCGACCCGGGCCTCCGGCACCGCCTCCAGCGAGTTGATCATGTCGCCCCGGTAGGCCGGCAGCCCGCGCGCGTCGGTCGGCAGCGACCGGGGCTTGGTGTACTGGCCAGCGACCCGGGCCACCTTCACCACCGGCAGGGACGCGCCGTAGGTGAGCACGACGGCCATCTGCAGCAGGGTGCGCGCGTTGGCCAGCAGGTGGCTCTCGGTGTTGTCGGTGAAGGTCTCGGCGCAGTCGCCGCCCTGCAGCAGGAACGCCTTGCCCTCGCAGACCAGCGCCAGCCGCTCCCGCAGGTGGTCGACCTCGTACGGGGCGACCACCGAGGGGACGTTGTCGAGGATCTTGCACACCTCGGCGACCACGGCCGGGTCCGGCCAGGGCGGGGTCTGGGCGCGCGGCAGGTCCCGCCAGCGGTCCAGGCCGAGCGCCTCGTCCTCGGCGGAGGCGTCGGTGGGGCGGCTGGTCCGCAGGCCGGCGTTGCCCACGGCGGGGTAGCTCAACTGGTGCCACTCTTGGCGCATGAGGCAAAGCGTACGGCGACAGCGGCCGTCGGCCACCGCTGAGGGTGGCCCTTCCGGTTCGTGAGAAAGCCACGGTCGGCCGGGCCGACCGGCCGGGCCGGTCGACGGATCGGGCCGTCGGGCCCGACCCGCGGGCGGTCAGCCCGGGGTGGCGGTCGCGGAGCCGGCCGGGGCCGGGGTGTTGCCGCCGACCCGCTCGTCGGCGATGCACCAGCCCGCCTCGGTGCGGGCCACCACGAACAGGATCCGGGCCGGGATCTTCCGGCCGCCCGACTCGACCGTGATCGCGGTGCTGACCTGCTGCCCGCCGTTGTCGGCACGGATGTCGACGATGCTCGCCCCGGTGACGGTGAAGTGGTCCGCGAAGTCCCCGTTCGGGCCGGTTGCACCCTGGTCGAACGCCTCGTGCATGGCGGCGCAGAGCTGCCCGCGGCCGGCGGCGGTGTCCTTGGCCGTCATCGCGTCCAGGTAGCGCTGCACGAGCTGCCGGGCCTCGTCCGCCCCGTCGTCGACGATGGTACTGCCGGCCGGGTCCGGCTCGGCACCGCCGACCAGCCCGCAGCCGCCGAGCGCCAGCGGCAGCGCCGCGACCGCCGCCACCCACCGGGCGGGACGCCTGCCTGGGACGGCCATCGCGCTCCTCATT
This sequence comes from Solwaraspora sp. WMMD1047, assembly GCF_029626155.1. Classification (NCBI taxonomy): domain Bacteria; kingdom Bacillati; phylum Actinomycetota; class Actinomycetes; order Micromonosporales; family Micromonosporaceae; genus Solwaraspora; species Solwaraspora sp. WMMD1047. The sequence goes on from NZ_JARUBL010000001.1 coordinate 5,146,640, forward strand.
TCCCCGCCGGTCCGGCCGGCGGGACACCTGACCGGCATACCGCCGACACTCTAGCCACCCGCGGCCGGCCCGGCCGCATCGCGTGGTGGCGGCGTCAGGAACGTACAAGACCATCCGGGCCGGGTCCGGCAGAGTGGCTGCCATGAGCGCCTTTCCCACCAAGATCGCGGTGCTGCTCCGCGACGACCTGGCCACCTGGCAACGCCTCAACGTGACGGCCTTCCTGGTCAGCGGCATCGCCGCGAGCGTGCCGGAGACGATCGGCGAGCCCTACGCCGACGCCGACGGCACCAAGTACCTGCCGATGTTCGGCCAGCCGGTGCTGGTCTTCGCCGGTGACGGCCCGCTGCTGACCGCCGCGCACGGCCGGGCGCTCGACCGCGGCCTGCCGATGTCGGTGTTCACCGCCGAGCTCTTCGCGACCGGCAACGACCTGGACAACCGGGCGGCCGTGCGGGCGGTCGCCCGTGCGGATCTCGACCTGGTCGGAATCGCCGTCTTCGGCCCCCGCAACAGCGTCGACAAGGCGTTCAAGGGCGCCCGCCTGCATCCGTAGCTCGGGCTCCTACCATGATCACGTTCCGGGGCCGCGCCCCGGGACGTCATCGCGAGGAGGACCGATGTACGACTCCGAACAGCGCTGGCGGGCGGTGGACGGCTATCTCGCCACCACCCTCGTCGACGAGGACGAGGCGCTGGTGGCCGCCCGTACCAGCGCCCGGGACGCCGGCCTGCCGGCGTACGAGGTGGCACCGAACCAGGGCGCCCTGCTGGCCCTGCTGGCCCGCCTCGGCGGCGCCCGCCGGGTGCTGGAGATCGGCACGCTGGCCGGGTACTCGACGATCTGGCTGGCCCGGGCGGTCGAGCACGTCACCACGATCGAACTCGACCCCGGGTACGCCGAGCTGGCCGAGCGGAACCTGGCCGCCGCCGGGGTGGCCGACCGGGTGGAGTTGCTGGTGGGCGCCGCCGTGGACCGGCTGGCCGAGCTGGTGGCGCGCGGCGGGCCGGCGTACGACCTGGTCTTCATCGACGCCGACAAGCCGAACAACCCGGCCTATCTCGCGGCGGCGCTGCGGCTGACCCGGCCGGGCAGCCTGATCATCGCCGACAACGTGGTCCGGGACGGGGCGGTGGTGGATCCGGACTGCCCGGACGACCGGGTCCGGGGCGTCCGGGAGTTCCTGGAGCTGGTCCGGGCCGACCCACGGCTGGAGGCGACCGCACTGCAGACGGTCGGGGTCAAGGGCTGGGACGGCTTCGCGCTGGTGCTGGTGCGTTGACCAGGGCGGGGCGGGATCCGATCGGGATCCCGCCCCGCCCTGGTGGGGTGCCGCGCCGACACTCGGGGTCAGCCGAGGCCGTTCTTGATGGCGGTGATCAACTCGCCGTTGGTGGTGTCACCGGACAGCTCCCAGAAGAACGCCCCGCCGAGGCTCTGGCCGTTGGCGTACGACATCTTGCCGCCGATGGTGGCGGGGGTGTCGTAGCTCCACCAGTTGTTGCCGCACTTGGCGTACGCGGTGCCGCCGACGGTGCCGGTGGCCGGGCAGGTGTTCTTGAGGACCTTGTAGTCCTCGATGCCCGCCTCGTAGGTGCCCGGTGCCGCGCCGGTGGCGGTGCCGCCCGGTCCGGTCTGGGTGACGCCGGTCCAGCCCCGGCCGTAGAAGCCGATGCCGAGCAGCAGCTTGCTGGCGGGGATGCCCTTGCTCTTGAGCTTCTGGATCGCCGCGTCGGACCAGAAGCCCTGCTGCGGGATGCCGGCGTACGAGGTGAGCGGCGAGTGCGGGGCGGTCGGGCCCTGCGGGTTGAAGGCGCCGAAGTAGTCGTAGGTCATCGGCATGATCCAGTTGAGGTTGCCGGCCGCCCCGGCGTAGTCGGTGGCGTCGATCTTGCCGCCGTTGCTGCCGTCCGCGGTGATCGCGGCGGTGACCAGGGCCGAGGAGCCGAACCGGGTACGCAGCGCCGAGATCACGTTCTTGAACGCGTTCGGGCCGCTTTCGTCGCAGGTCAGGCCGCAGGCGTTCGGGTACTCCCAGTCGATGTCGATGCCGTCGAAGACGTCGGCCCAGCGCGGGTCCTCGACCAGGTTGTAGCAGGACTGGGCGAACGCCGCCGGGTCCCGCGCGGCCTGGGTGAAGCCGCCCGACCAGGTCCAGCCGCCGAACGACCAGATCACCTTCAGGTGCGGGTACATCGCCTTGAGCTTGCGGAGCTGGTTGAAGTTACCCCGCAGCGCGCCGGTGTCCCAGGTGTCACCGACCCCGTCGACGCTCTCCGCCGCGGTGTACGCCTTGTCGTAGTCGGCGTAGGAGTCGCCGATGGTGCACCGGCCGCCGGTGGTGTTGCCGAAGGCGTACAGGATGTGGGTCAGCTTGGCCGCGGACCCGCTGGTGTGGATGTTCTTCACGTGGTAGTTGCGGCCGTAGACGCCCCACTGGGTGAAGTAGCCGACGACCTTCTTGCCGCCCGGTGGGGTGGTCGGCGGCGGGGTCGTCGGGGGTGGAGTGGTGGGCGGCGCGGTGGTCGGCGGGGCGGTGGTGGGTGGCGCGGTGGTCGGCGGGGTGCTGCCGCCGCCGCAGGACGCGCCGTTCACCGTGCAGTTCGTCGGCGCCTTGTAGGCGCCGGAGCCGATGTAGCCCCAGCTGGTCGAAGCGCCGGGGGCGAGCGCTCCGGCCCAGCTCTTCTTGACCGCGGTGTAGCGGTTGCCGCTGCGGGTGACGTCGGCGTCCCAGAAGCTGCTGATCGTGGTGCCGGCGGGCAGGTCGAACTCGACCCGCCAGGTGTTCAGCGGGGCGTCGGTTCCGTTGCTGACGGTGACCCGGACCTCGTGTCCGCTGCCCCAGTCGGAGCTGGCGGTGAAGGTGGTGGTGACATTTCCGGCACCGAACGCCGAGGTCATCGGTACGACGGCGACCGCGGCCGCGACCGCCACCCCGGCGCAGAGCGCCAGGCGGAGGGATCTCTTCATGTGGCGTCTCCCCAAACAGTTAGGAAACTTTCCAAAAAGCTAGTGAGACGCTACTCACCCGGTTACCGATTAGTCAAGATGTCCATTTCTCGATCTACCGGCAGGGATCGGCGCAGCCCACGGAATCGACGACCCTAACTCTCTCTAAGTAACGATTGAGTCACCTTGAGTACAGGACTTGCGGAAGAGTCCGATCAACGGGACTCTGACCATGAACGGCAATCCCGAGACAACGGCGCGGTGAGCAGGGGGAACCATGTACGACCCGACGCCCGCTTGCCGGCGGCCCGGCAGAAACCACCGGATGCCATGAGCCTCTGTAACCAGTCCGCACCGCCGAAGCCACGCCCGCCCGAGCGCCCCGGGCGACCGGCCACGCTGTCCCGGCCGGCGTCCTGGCCGGGCTCGGACCCGTACCGCCCCGGCGAACGCGACCATCCCGGCCGCGCCCGGCGTACCGCCGACCGGACCGGCCGCCACCACCCGTCCCCCCAGGGAGCAGCGATGACCCCGCCAGCACCACTGATCCGCGCGCTACGCCGAGTCGCGGCGCTGGCCGGCGCGGCCCTGCTCGGCGTCGGCCTGACCGCGACCACCGCCACGCCGGCCGCCGGCGCGGCGGTCGGCTACGTGCGGCTGGCCCACCTGTCGCCGGACACCCCGGCGGTCGACGTCTACCTGGCCGGCACCACCAACCCGAACAAGCCGCAGGTCTTCCCCGCCGTCGGCTACGGAGCGCTCTCCGACTACCTGCCGCTGCCCGCCGGCCGGTACGCGGTCTCGATGCGGACGGCGGGAGCGCCGGCGAGCGAACCGCCGGTACTCACCACCGAGGTGACGGTGTCGGCCGGTGCCGCCTACACCGTCGCCGGAGTGGGACGCTACGCCGACCTGGGCCTGCGAGTGCTCGAGGACGATCTGCGGGCACCCGCCGGTGGCCGGGCCAAGGTCCGGGTGGTGCAGGCGTCGGTCCGGGCGCCGGTGATCGACGTGGCCGCCGCGGGCGGCCCGGAGATCGCCAGCGGCGTCGAGTTCGCCACCACCACCCGGTACGAGCAGGTGGTGCCGGGCACCTGGACCCTGCGGCTGGCGCCACCCGGTGCCACCCCGACCACCACCGAGGTCACCCTGGCAGGCGGGAACGTCTATTCGTTGCTGGTGCTCGACGACGAACGCGGCGGGCTCACCACACAGCTGCGGGTCGATGCGCGGGGCGGTGCCGTCGTACCGGCCGGTGGGGTGGACACCGGCGGCGGCGGCCTGAGCGCGGCGGCGAGCGGTCCGACCGGCGCCGACGCCCCCGCGGACGGGCTGCCCGCGACCGGCGCCCTGCCCACCGGTGCGGTGGCCGCCATCCTGGTCGCCGGGGCTGCGGCGGCCGCCCTGGTCGGGCCGGTCCGCCGACGGGCCCGCCGGAGTCCCTGACCATGGCCGCCGGTGCGGCCGGTGCGGCCGCCGATGGTGGCCTCACCCGGCGCGGACTGCTGACCGGTGCCGGGCTGGTGGTCTGGGCCGCGGCCGGAACCGGGCTCGCCGTCGCCGCGACCCGGCCGGGCGCGCCGGCGCCGGTCTGGCTCGACCCCTGCGCCGGGGACGGCTGTCCGTCGAAGGCGGCCTCGACGGGGCGGCCAGAGGCGACGGCCGGGCGGCCAGAGGCGACGGCCGGGCCGCCGACCCGGATCCGGATCACCCGGATCGGCGTCGACTCGCCCCTGGTCGTGCTCGGACTGGAGCGGGACGGGCGGCTCGCGGCGCCGGCCGACTTCGACCGGGCCGGCTGGTTCGGCGGGGGCGTGGCACCCGGCGATACCGGACCGGCGGTGATCGCCGGTCACGTCGACTCCCGGACCGGGCCGGCCGTCTTCCACCGGCTGCCCGAGCTACGACCGGGCGACCGGATCGAGGTACGGCGGGACGACCGGTGGCTACCGTTCCGGGTGGTGGCCGCGAGTCGACACGCCAAGGACCGGTTCCCCACCGCCGCCGTCTACGGCCCCACCCCTGGCCCGGAACTGCGCCTGGTCACCTGCGACGGGGAGTTCGACGGGCGCAGCCGGCACTACCGCGACAACCTGGTGGTCTTCGCCGTCTGGGATCAGCCGGTCGATCCGTTCGCGAAGTGGACCCGGCCCGGCCCGGCCTGACGCGACCCGGCCGCCGCCCGGCTTGGCGGGCCGGGCGTCGGGCGCTGCGGGCCGGGCGTCGGGCGCTGCGGGCCGGGCGCCGCGGGCCGGGCGATCGTGGCGCCATGAGCCGTCGAGAATGGCCGGTCAGCACGGCTGGGTGCGTCAGGATCATGGGCCGGCTCCGGCGGCGGTCAGATCCGGCGGCGGCCGGCGAAGCCGCACTCGATCCGGTGGTACCACCGGATGTCGGTGTCCCCCTCCAACCAGCACCAGAGCACCGGCCGGTCGTCGCGCACCCCGGCGAAGTCGAGCAGCACCGGAGCGATCCCCTTGACCTGGATGCCGTGCCCCCGGAACTCGTCGACCAGGCCGTGGATCCGCGCCTCCAACGCCTTGATCTCGGGTAGACCGCCCGACCGGGTCGGACCGCCGGCCATCTCGACGGTCAGTTCGGCGAGGTCGGCGCGCAGCGTGATCAGCTCGTCGATCAGGGGGCGCAGCGTGGCGACCATGTGGCGGGCCTGGGCAAGGGTGAACACGCCCGCCAGTATGGGCCATCGCCGGGTCGGCCAGGTTGCCGCCCGTGTGCGGTCCCGTTACCGGCCGTCAGCCGCTCTGGTCGGCGATCTGCCGGGCCCGGTCCCGGGCGGCCTCCAGCGCGGCCAGCAGCGCGGCGCGTACCCCGTGGTTCTCCAGCTCCCGGATCGCCGAGATCGTCGTGCCGGCCGGTGAGGTGACGGCCTCGCGCAGCTTGACCGGGTGCTCGCCGGAGTCGCGGAGCATCACCGCCGACCCGATGGCCGTCTGCACGATCAGCTCGTGCGCCACCTGCCGGGGCAGCCCGAGCAGGATGCCCGCGTCGACCATCGCCTCGACCAGCAGATAGAAGTAGGCGGGCCCGGAACCGGAGAGGGCGGTGACGGCGTCCTGCTGCGACTCCGGTACCCGGATGGTGGCGCCGAGCGGGCTGAACATCTCCTCGGCCAGCGCCAGGTGCCCGGCGGTGGCGTGCGGCCCCGCGGAGATCGCCGTCATCGCCTGGTCCACCAGCGCCGGCGTGTTCGTCATCACCCGGACCACCGGGGTGCCCTCGGGCAGCCGCCGGTTGAAGAACCCGGTCGGCAGGCCGGCACAGAGCGAGATCACCAGCTTGTCCCCCGGCACCTTCGGCCCGATCTCGTCGAGCAGCACCGCGGCGTCCTGCGGCTTCACCGAGATCGCCAGCACGTCCGCCTCGGTCACCGCGGTCAGGTTGTCCACCACCCGGACGCCGTACCGGGTGGCCAGCTCCTCACGCCGGGCCGGCCGGCGGGTCGTGGCGAGCAGCTTCTCCACCGGCCAGCCGGCCCGCAGCAGCCCGGAGAGCATCAGCTCACCGATCTTGCCGGCACCGACCACCGCGACCGTGTGCGCCCCCGGCGCCATCCTGCCTCCTCCGGTTCCACCCGCCCCGAGCGACTTCCCGGTCGAGTGTCTTCCCGCCCAAACGTCGTTCCCGGACGGCCTGCTGCCGACCGGACCTGCTGTCCGCCCTGCTGTCCGCCCGGCCTGGGCCGAGGCCCCACCGTCCGCGCGGTCCCCGGGACCGGACCTCGCCGGTCGGCGGGTCCGGCCCCGGGCCGGGCGGTTCGCGCTCAGCTGCCGAAGAAGACCTCGGCCTCGGTGTAGCGCTCCAGCGGAACGGTCTTGAGCTCGCGGGTCGCCTCGGCGAGCGGCACCCGGACGATGTCGGTGCCCTGCATGGCCACCATCTTGCCCCAGTCGCCCTCGTGCGCCGCGTCGATGGCGTGCAGGCCGAGCCGGGTCGCCAGCACCCGGTCGAACGCGGTCGGGGTGCCGCCGCGCTGGATGTGCCCGAGCACGACGGTGCGGGCCTCCTTGCCGGTCTTGGCCTCCAACTGCCCGGCCAGCCACTGGCCGATGCCGCCCAGCCGGACGTGACCGAAGGCGTCCAGCTCCTGGTTGTGCAGGACCATCTGGCCCTCCATCGGGTGGGCGCCCTCGGCGACCACGACGATCGGGGCGTACTGCTTCTTGAAGCGCTCCTCGACGTAGGTGGCGACCTGGTCCACGTCGAACTCCCGCTCCGGCAGCAGGATCACGTTGGCGCCACCGGCCAGCCCGGCGTGCAGGGCGATCCAGCCCGCGTGCCGGCCCATCACCTCGACCACCAGGGTGCGGTGGTGGCTCTCCGCCGTGGTGTGCAGCCGGTCGATCGCCTCCATCGCGATGTTGACCGCGGTGTCGAAGCCGAAGGTGTAGTCGGTGGCGCCGAGGTCGTTGTCGATGGTCTTCGGCACGCCGACCACCTGTACGCCCAGCTCGTGCAGCTTGGTGGCGACCCCCAGGGTGTCCTCGCCGCCGATCGCGACCAGCGCGTCGACGCCCTGCGCGGCGAGGTTGTCCTTGATCCGCTCGACCCCGCCGTCGATCTTGAACGGGTTGGTCCGGGAGGAGCCGAGGATGGTGCCGCCCCGGGGCAGGATGCCCCGCACCTCGGCGATGCCGAGGGTCTTGGTCATCCCCTCCAGCGGACCCCGCCAACCGTCACGGAAGCCCACGAACTCGTGACCGTAGGTGGCCACGCCCTTGCGCACAACCGCCCGGATCACCGCGTTCAGACCTGGACAGTCACCACCACCGGTGAGCACGCCGATACGCATGATCTGCTCATCCTCCTGGAGCCTCAGGTAAGCCCGTCAAGCCCCAGGGTCGAAGTCAGGTCAGACCGTCGGCGTCGTTGCCGGCCCGGGGCGGGCCGTCATTGCGCACTGTAGTCGGCGCCGCGGTCGAGGATGCACACCGCCCTGCGGGGTGGGACGTCGGGGGGCGCGGCGCGGCGGTCAGGACGGGGCGTCGAGGTCGGCGCGAGCGGCCATGATCCGCCACCGGGCCAGATTGTGCCGGGCGTCGACCAGGGCGTCGTGCCGGTCGGCCGACGACGGCAGCGGCGGGCGCCCCTGGTCGTCCCAGAGCTGGCGCAGGTCCTTGGTGAACCGGGGAATCTCCCGGGGCAGCGCCGGCATCGCCCCCCAGAGCTGGGCGAGCGCCACATGGTCGTACGCCGCGTACCAGGCCCAGAGGTCGAGCCGCTCCCCCGGCCGGTCCCGCACCGGTTCGAGCAGGAACTCGTAGAGGTCGTCTCGGATCCGCTCCCGGGAGCGCCACGCGGGGTCGCCCGGCGACGGCAGCCGGTCGAGCACGTTGCGGCGGACCCAGGGCACCGCCCGGGTCGGATCGAACTGGGTGGAGACGGCGTAGAACTCGCGGCCGTACTCATCGACGACGCCGATCGACACCAGGTCGATGATCCGGCCGTCCTCGATGAATTCGCAGTCGTAGAAGTAGCGGTACACCATCCCCGGCATCCTCGCCCACCGCACTGCGGTCGCGGTCATCGGGGCACCCCCGCCCCGCCGGATCCGACGGGGTTCCGCTGTCCGGGGCCCCGCCACGGCAGGCCGGGCGGCCCGGCGAGCACCGCTCTCCCCAGCCTGCCGCGGCGCCCCGCGACCCCAGACCCGCCACTCCCCCGTACGGTCCCCACCCAGTAGCGGATCTGGTACAAGAATGGCGCCGGCCGGTCAGCCGTACTGTCACAGAAGTGATTCGAGGGGTGTACAGCACGCGACACGACCGTCATGATCTGATGTGTACCGCTACCGGACGGGAAATCCGGTGTCCATTCGCCTTGGTCCTTGCACGATCCGAGGTCGGCCAGGTTCAGAACGTGTTTCTAACCGGGGAGGGGTTGAGCCTTGGAGGGTCGCCTGCCTGAGCCGGGGGACGCTCTCACCGGTGTGGAGATGTTCGCCGGCCTCGAGCCCGAGGTGCGCCAGCGGGTGATCGCCGCCGCGGTGCCCCGCACCTACCGCAAAGGTCAACTGCTGTTCGTCGAGAACGACCCCGGCGAGTCGTTGATCGTGCTCCGCCGGGGCGCGGTCGCGGTGTTCCGGACCGCCCCCACCGGGGAACGCGCCGTGCTGTCGGTGATCCGTCCGCCCGACGTGCTCGGCGAGGTCTCCCTGCTGGACGCCTCGACCCGGTCCGCCTCGGCCGAGGCGATCGAGGACTGCACCGCGCTGGCCCTGTCGCGAGGGGCCTTCATGGAGTTGGTGCACTCCAACCCGCGCATCCTCGACGCCGTGATGCGCTCGCTGGGTGGGCTGATCCGGCGGCTCACCGAGCAGAACGCCGACCACGTCTTCCTGGACCTGCCGGGCCGGGTCGCCAAGACCCTGGTCCGGCTGGCCGGGGAGAGCCAGGCCCCGATGATCACCATCGAACTCAACCAGAGCCAGCTCGCCGAGATGGCCGGCGGTTCCCGGCAGAGCGTCAACCAGGCCATCGGCTCGTTCGCGAGCCGGGGCTGGCTGCGTACCGAGGGCCGCCGGATCGTGGTCACCGACGTCTCGGCGCTGCGCCGGCGGGCCGGGATGGCGGATCGATGAGGCAATCTCGGACGACCGTGGACAGCAGTTGGCCCGCACACCCGGGGTGTGCGGGCCAACTGGCGTAGCGGGCAACCTGACCCGGTCAGGTCGGGTTGCCGGTGGCGCCGACCCAGTCGGTGCCTTCCTTGCCTCCGGTCGCGCCGACCCAGTCGGTCTTCTCGCCACCCACGATCCCCTGGGCCTGCAGGTCGGCCAGGGTGGCCGCGTCCACGTCGACCGTGTCCCCCGCGGAGTGTCCGACCCCGTCGGCGTCGGTCCACTCCCGCTCCAGCCGTACGTCAACCATCGACGCATCTCCTTAGGTAGTGATCGAATGTTGCGGTCCGACTGTAGTTGCCGTGGTCGACGATTCGTCCGCTCAAAGGCTGTCCTCTAGCCAACTGCCCGGTTCCCGACAGTGGCGCCGGGCGACGATACTCGGCAGTGGCGGCCGGCACGGCTCCCCCCGGGACGGGCCGTCGAACCGTACGGCACTGGCCCGTGGCACCGGCCCGGCCAGCAGGTCCGATCGACTGGTACAGGAGGACGGCATCTCCGCTCCGTGCGTCAAGTGCGGCCGGACCGCCGCCACCGACGACCGCTTCTGCGGTGGCTGCGGGACCGAGCTGACACCCGCCTGCCTGAATTGCGGCCGCCCGCTCGCGGCCGGCGTGGCGTTCTGCACCGGTTGCGGAACGCCCAGACCCGCTGGCCGGGTACGGGCCGCCACCCCGAGCCACGAGGACCGTCGCCGGGTCAGCGTGCTGTTCATCGACCTGATCGACTTCACGCCATATGTCGAGCGGGCCGATCCGGAACTGGTCCGGGGTATGCAGACCGGCTTCTTCTCCGCCGCCCGCCGGGTGGTCGGCCAGTACGGCGGGGTGGTCGAGAAGTACATCGGCGACGCGGTGATGGCGCTGTTCGGCGCGCCGGTGGCGACCGAGACCGACGCGTTGCGCTGTGTGCGGGCCGGTCTCGAACTGCAGCGCGTGCTGACCCGGTTCGCCCCGACCGGCGCCGACGGGTTGCGCTTCCGGGTCGGCCTGGCCACCGGCGAGGCGCTGGTTGACGTCGCGGCGGCGCGCGACGGTGGACAGGCCATCGTGGCCGGTGACGTGGTGAACACCGCGGCCCGGATGCAGTCCGTGGCACCCCCCGGCGGGGTGCTGGTCTGCGGCACCACCCACCAGCTCACCCGGGACGCGATCGAGTACCGCCAGCATCCGCCGGTGATGCTGCGGGGTCGTTCCGCCCCGACCGAGGTGTGGCTGGCGGTGGCCCCGGTCAGCCCGGGGGCCCCGGACCGGGAGGTCGACACCGCCCCGATGATCGATCGGGAGCACGAGCTCGGTCTGCTGGTCAACGCGCTGCACCGGTCCACCCGGGACCGGGTGCCGCAGGTGGTGACCGTGCTCGGCCGGGCCGGCATCGGCAAGAGCCGGCTGGTCCGGGAGCTGTCCCGGCACACCGGTGAGGTGGTCGACGAGCCGCTGACCTGGCGCGTCGGCCGGTGCCCGCCGTTCGGTGAGAACGTCACCTTCGCCGCCTTGGCCGACATCGTGAAGGCCGAGGCGGGCATTCTGGACACCGACCCGGCCGCCGCGGCGGCCGCCCGGCTGAAGGCGGCCGTCGAGGAGTTGTTCTCCCCGGGCCGGGCCGACCGGATCACCGACGCATTGCGTCCACTGATCGGCCTGCCGGGGGCGAACCTGCCGGCCGAGGAGACCGAGTCGGCGTGGCGGCGGTTCCTGCTCACGCTGGCCGCACGGCGGCCGACGGTGCTGGTCTTCGAGGATCTGCACTGGGCCGACGAGGCGATGCTGCGCTTCGTCGAACTGCTCGGCGCCGCCGCCCGGGACGTACCGCTGCTACTGCTCTGCACCGCCCGGCCGGAGCTGGTCACCCGGGATCCGAGCTGGGCCGGGACCATCAACGGGTCGCTGACGATCACCCTGCCGCCGCTGCGCGACAGCGGCATCGCCGCGCTGTACGCGCACATGTTCGGCCCGGCGGCGTTCCCGACCGCCATGCTCGGCCCGCTGGTGGAGGTGGCCGACGGCAATCCGCTCTACGCCCACGAGTACGTCCGGATGCTCGTCGAGCAGGGCGCGCTGCGCCAGTCCGGGCAGGGCTGGTCGCTGGAGCAGCGCGGCGACCTGCCGATGCCCGACAGCGTCCACTCGGTCATCGCCAACCGGGTCGACCTGCTCGATCCGGACGACCGGTCGGTGCTGCTGGCCGCCTCGGTGGTCGGCATGCAGTTCTGGCCGGGCGCGGTGGCCGCCGCCCTCGGCGTGCCGGTCGAGTCGGTCGAGCGGGCGCTGCGCCGGCTGGAGCAGCGCGACCTGGTGCACGAGCAGTCGTCCTCCACGATGGCCGGGCAGCCGGAGTTCCGGTTCCGGCACGTGCTGGTGCGCGACGTCTGCTACCAGCGGCTGCCGCGCACCGAACGGGTGGCCCGGCACGAACGCACCGCCGGCTGGCTGGACGCGCTCTCCGGCAGCCGCGACACCGACCTGGCCGAGGTGCTCGCCCACCACCGGTGGGCCGCCCACGAGATCGCCCGCACCCTGGGCCTGGACACCGACCGGTACGCCCCACCCGCCCGCGAGGCGCTGCTGCGCGCGGCCCGGCGGGCGTACGCGCTGCACGCCCTGGAGCCGGCGGCCGGCCACGTCAGCCGGGCGCTGACGCTGTTCCGCGACGGGGTGGAGACCGACAGCCGGGAGCGGTTCCGGCTGGAGCTGTTCAGCGCCGAGGTCGCCTTCTACCGCGACCACGACGCGTTCCTGTCGCACGGCGGCACCGAGCTACTGACCAAGCTCGCCGAGCAGCTCTACGACCGGGCCGAGCTGGGCCACGCCGCCCGGGCCTGGACGCTGCTGGGCCAGGCCGCCTGGCTGCGGGCCGACCGGACCACCGCGCTGGCGCACCTGGACCGGGCGGTGGAGCTCTTCGCCGACCAGCCGGACAGCCCGGAGAAGGCCGACGCCTACGCCGAACTGGGCCGGCTCTACATGCTCAACTTCGAGGACACCCCGGCGATCGACGCCGCCGGGAGGGCCGCCGAGATCGCCGGCCGGCTCGGCCTGGTCGAGGTCCGGACCAACGCCCAGATCACCATCGGCATCGCCCGCTACCAGTCCGGCGACCGGGCCGGCCTCGACGAACTGGAGACGGTGCTCCAGCTGTGCCGCGGCAAGCGGCTGCTCGCGCTCCGCCGGGGGCTGCGCAACCTGGCCGCCGCCGTGCTGGAGGAGGGCGACTGGGTGCGGTCCAACGCGCTGCTGGCCGAGGCGAACGACGATGTGCAGGGCGGCCACAACCTCGACACTGGGGTCTCCCGGGATTTGATGATCGCCTACTACACCGGCGACTTCGACCGGCTGCTGGCCGCCGCCGACGGGTTCGTCGCCTCGTCGGCGGGCCGCTGGGATCTGCAGGTGCGCGGTCTGCGGTCGGCGCTGCGGGTGCTGCGGGGCGAACCGGTGCCCGGCCCGCCGGAGTCCGACGACATCACCGACCTGCTGACGATGGCGCGCGGCAGCGGCTTCCATCGGATGCACTGGACGGCCCTCGGGATGGGTGCGCTGGTCCGGGCCCTGCAGGGCCGCCGGGCGGAGGCCGCCGGCCTGCTGGCCGAGCTGGCCGGCGCGCAGCGGGCGGTCCCCGCGCTGATCAGCGGCGAGTGGAGCGCCGCGGCGGCCTGCGCCGCGGCGCTGTGCGACCGGCCGACCGCCCTGCTGGTGCACGAGATGCTCGACCGGCCCGGTCACCTCACCGCCTGGGGCCGGGCGGCCCGGCACACGGTGACCGCGGCGATCGCCGACGCCGAGGGGCGGCACGACGAGGCGGCCGCGCGGCATCAGGCGGCGGCGAGGGTGTACGCCCAGATTCCGGACCACACCGACCGGATGGTGGCGTTGGCGCTGGCCGCCGGGGCACTGCGCCGGGCCGACGACGAGGCCGGCGCCGAGGAGCTGCTCGGCGAGGTACGCGAGTTCGCGTTGCGCAACCGCGCCCCGGGCCTGCTCCGGCTCGCCGACCGCGAGCGACCAGACCCGCCCGCCGGCCTGCCCGACGCGACCGCCTGACGGCCGGCCCGGCCGGGTCCGCAGCACGGGCGCCGCGCCGGCTACGCGGCCAGTGCGGTGGTGGCCGGGTCCGGTCCGGCGGCCGACCGGGGTGGAGCGGTCTTGAGCTTCTGCGCGTAGATGTCGACGTACTCGCGGCCGGAGAGCTCCATCAGCTCGTACATGATCTCGTCGGTGATGGCCCGCTCGACGAACCGGTCGCCGGCCATCCCGGCGTACCGGGAGAAGTCCAGCGGGGCGCCGAACCTGATCCGGACCCGTTCGATCTTGGGAATCAGCTTGCCCGGTGGCTGGATCTCGTCGGCGTTGAGCATCACGACCGGGATGACGGGGGCGCCGCTCTCCAGGGCGAGCCGCGCGACGCCGGTCTTGCCGCGGTAGAGCCGACCGTCCGGGGACCGGGTCCCCTCCGGGTAGATGCCGGCGAGGTTGCCGGCCCGGAGGACCTCAAGTTGGGTGTCGAGCGCGGCCTGGGCGGCCCGGCCGCCGGACCGGTCCACCGGGATCGTTCCGGTGCCGACGAAGAACATCTTGATCAGCCAGCCTTTGATGCCCTTGCCGGTGAAATACTCGGCTTTGGCCACGAAAGTCACTTTGCGCTTGACCATCAGCGGCATGAAGATCGAGTCGGAGAAGGAGAGGTGGTTGCTGGCCAGGATCGCCGGACCGCGATCGGGCACGTAACCTCCCCCCTCGACCTGCGGCCTGAAGATCAATCTCAGCCAGGGTCCGAGGAGGAGGTACTTGATCAGCCAGTACAGCACCGCTGTCCCTTCCGAGCGCCAACGTCCCCCACGCCCGCCGGGCGCTCCCGCCGCCACGCTTGTCGCGCGGCGTCTGTCGAGCGCGGGCGGTCGGCGGAACTGACGACCATGAGCCTACGAAGGACGGACGGCACACCACAACGCACTCCCGGAACCGGGCCGCGACGTGTCACGATTCAGTGCACGACGCGCGGGTCGGCGCGGCGGACTCGGGGGTGGCGCGCGGTCGCGCCGGTGAGGGAGGGTGTCGAGTGTCAGCGGGCGGCGCCCGCCGCGGGCGGCGGGACAACGGGCTCGACGCGACGGAGTACGCCGTCGCGGGCGACGTCGACCCCCGGGTCGGGGAACACCTGCTCGACGTGCTTGCCGCGGGCGGGATCGCCGCCTATCTGCAGCCGTCGGCCGACCTGAACCCGGTCACCCGGACCACCACCGTCCCGGCCCGGCCGACCGACCGGCTCTACGTCGACCGCAGCCACCTGGCCACCGCGCGGGACTATCTCACCCAACTCGCCGAGGAGGGGCCCGGCCGGCAGCTGGACGGCCCCGACCCGGACGTCGAGGCGGAGTGGGCCCGGATCGTCGCCGGCTACCACCACAGCGCCCCGGACCACCGGCCCTGGCCGGCCGCCGAGGATGTCGACCCGGCCGGCAGCCCGGGCTTCGGGGCGGACGGCACCGGCGACCCCGCGCCGACCGACGACCCGACCGGCGCCCCCCGGCCCGGTCCGGAGGTGACCGGCCCACCGCCGCCCGCCGGCCGGAAGCTGCCGTACGCGGCCGACATCTCCGGCATCTCCGTCGGGCACCGCACCGGCGACGGCTCGCTGCTGGACGGGTTGGACACCTTCGGCGCGGAGCTGCCCGACGGACCCGAGGACCGCTACATCCCCCCGCCGCCGCCCCCGCTCCCCCGGATCTCGAAGTTCGCGGTGGTCGGTGTGCTCGCCATCACCTTCGGCTTCGCCCTCTTCCTCTTCCCGTCGCTGCTGCCGGTCGAGCGCGGCCTCGCGACGATGGTCGGCTTCACCGGCATCCTGGCCGGCTTCGTGACCCTGATCTGGCGGTTGCGGCCCGGCGACGAGGAGGACGACGATCCGGACGACGGCGCGGTGGTCTAGCGCGGATCTGACCCGTAGCGTCCAGATCGCGAGATTCACCGGCGCCTGTGGGCGGGGTGTAACACCGGTGTAACTTCACGTCAGTAGGAATACTGCGGTAGGTTACGTTCCCCTCACCACTCCTCACGACTGCCGATGTATCGATCCTCGCGGTGGTCGCCTCGCCCCGAAACGAGGTGCCCGAATTGCGACAAAGTTCCCTCGTGGTGGTAGCCAATCGGCTGCCGGTCGACGACAGCGTGGCCCCGGACGGCGCCTGCGAATGGCGCCGTAGCCCTGGTGGCCTGGTCAGTGCCCTGCACCCGCTGCTCCAACACACCCCGGCCACCTGGGTCGGCTGGGCCGGAGGCACCGGCCCGGCACCCGCGTTGCCCGACATCGACGGAGTGCGGATGCACACCGTCCCGCTGAGCCGCGAGGACATCCGCGACCACTACGAGGGGTTCGCCAACGCGACCCTCTGGCCGCTGTACCACGACGCCGTCGAGCAGCCGGTCTACCACCGCCGCTGGTGGGACGCGTACCAGCGGGTCAACCAGCGGTTCGCCGAGGCCGCGGCGGCCGCCGCCGAGCCCGGCGCGCTGGTCTGGGTACAGGACTACCACCTGCACCTGGTGCCCGGCATGCTCCGCGCGCTCCGCCCCGACCTGCGGATCGGCTTCTTCCTGCACGTGCCGTTCCCGCCGCCGGAGCTGTTCATGCAGCTACCCCGCCGGGCCGAACTGCTGCTCGGCATGCTCGGCGCGGACCTGGTCGGCTTCCAGCGGGCCCAGGCGGCGCACAACTTCGCCCAGCTCGCCACCAAGGTGCTCCACCTGCCCGCCACCGACCGGCGGGTCGCGGTCGAGAACCGGGTGGTCCGGATCGGCGCCTTCCCGGTCTCGATCGACATGACCGAGATGGAGGCGCTCGCCGGCCGCCCCGACGTGGTCCGCCGGGCCGCCCGGCTCCGGGCCGACCTCGGCGACCCGCAGCACGTCATCCTCAGCGTCGACCGGATGGACTACACCAAGGGCATCGAGCAGCGACTCAAGGCGTACAGCGAGCTGATCGCCACCGGGCACGTGAAGGTCCGGGACACGGTGATGGTCCAGGTGGCGGTGCCCAGCCGGGAGCGGGTCGAGCAGTACCAGATCCTGCGTGAGCGGGTCGAACGCGAGGTCGGCCGGATCAACGGCGAGTTCGGCCGGGTCGGCGAGCCGGCCATCCACTACCTCACCCAGCCGTTCGACCGGGCCGAGCTGGCCGCCCTCTACCGGATCGCCGACATCATGGCGGTCACGCCGCTGCGCGACGGCATGAACCTGGTCGCCAAGGAGTACGTCGCCGCCCGGGTCGACGACTCGGGCGCGCTGCTGCTCAGCGAGTTCGCCGGGGCCGCCGCCGAGTTCACCCAGGCGTTCCTGGTCAACCCACACGATCTGGAAGGGCTCAAGCTGACCCTGATGCACGCCCTGCAGGCCACCCCGACCGACACCGTCGAACGGATGCGGGCGATGCGGGACCATCTGCGCACCCACGACATCCGCGCCTGGGCGCGCTCCTACCTGAGCGCCCTCGACCAGACCGGGGAGCTGACCACCCGGCTGGCCACCGCCTGACCGACCGCTGAACCGGACGAGCCACCGAGCCGGCGCGACCGGCCCGGGCCGAACCGGCCCGGGCCGCGGCGCCGGTGCCGGTCAGGCCGCGGTCTCCTTGCTCAGCCACTCCAGGATCGCGTCGATCGGCTCGGCCCACCGGGCGTCGAGCATCATGTCGTGGCCCATGCCCGGAAACAGCAGCGGTGCGGCGTCGTACCGGCGGGCCGCCCGGTTCAGCGTGGCCGGCGACACCACCCGGTCGTCCGGGCTGCCCAGCACCAGCATCGGCGGCTCACCGACCGCCGGTTCCGGCGCCCGGTGGACCAGCAGCTGCCACTGCGCCCGGGGTGCGGCCCCACCCAGCCGGCCGGCGTACCCGCGTGCCGTCTCGACCGGCACCTCCCGGCTGAACAGCTGCCCGCCGGTCAGCCGCAGCGGCGCGCCGACGACCGCCGGCAGCGTGCCGACCGGGTTGCGCCGCAACGCCACCCCGAGCGTCGACCAGCCGCCGAACACCGGCGCGACCATCACCCCGGCCCGGGCCGGGTACCGCGCCATCGCGTGTGCGACCACCAGCGCGCCGGCTCCGTGCCCCACCAGCACCGCCTGCCGCGGCAGGCCCGCCGCCACCTGGACCACATCATGGGCGTACGCGCGCAGCGTCGCGCCCGGCGCCGTGCCGCTGCGGCCGTGCCCGCGCAGGCTCATCGCGTACGCCGGGAAGCCGCGCCCGGCGGTGTGCTCCAGCCAGTGCTCGGCGAAGACCCAGGCCCCATGGCCGAAGCCGGGGACGAAGAGCAGCGGCGGCCGCCCCTGGTCGTCCTCCGGAAGGGCCGCCAGCACCTCCCGGCGCACCGGTGGCACCGGCCTGGTCCAGTCCCGTGCCCGCATCACCCGTGGCCGGCTCACCGGGCGACCTCCAGTTCGTCGATGGTGCGCTGCAGGGCACGAAGGTAGTCGGTGTGGCCGACCTCGAACCAGTGCCGGGTGGTGTCCTTGACCTTCGCCCGGCTCCACCGGCGGCCGGCCTCGCCATCGACGCGCGCCGCGAAGGCGGTGGCCCGTTCCGGGGCGGCTTCCCGCAGCCGCAGCCAGCGCGCGACCGCCACCGACTGCCAGTGGCTGAGCGGGAACAGGCCGGAGTCGGGTTGCAGCAGCCCCACCACGGCCAGCGTCGGGTGCCGGCGGGGAAAGGCGTTGAGGTGCAGGGTGGGTCGGCCGGACTGGTCCATGCCGAGCAGTTCCGGGGCCAGGAACTCGAACCGCGGCAGGTAACCGGTGGCGAAGACCACCACGTCCGGCTCCACCTCGCGACCGTCGGTGAGCTCCACGCTGTAGCTGCGGAACCGGGCGATGTCGGGCACCGGGGTGATCGCGCCGTGCCCGACGTAGTACACCAGCTGGCTGTTGGCGATCGGGTGCGTCTCGTAGACCTTGTGGTCGGGTTTCGGCAGGCCGAACCGGGTCAGGTCGCCGACGGTGAGCCGCAGCACCCGGTGGTACAGCCACTGCCGCAGCCAGATCGGCAACCGCCAGGCCAGGGTGGTGTCGTTGACCTGGTCGGCCGGGCGACCCAGCACGTACTTCGGGGCGTACCAGTAGCCGCGCCGGGTGGAGTGCCAGCAGCGGGCGGCCTGCTGGCCGGCCTCGACCGCGATGTCGCAGCCGCTGTTGCCGGCCCCGACGACCAGCACCCGCTTGCCCCGGATCTGGGTGGCGTCCTTGTACGCCGAGGAGTGCATGAGCTGCCCGCGGAAGTCGTCGATCCCCTCGTACGCGGGGAACTTCGGCGCCCAGTTGTGCCCGTTGGCGACCACCACGGCGGCGTACCGCTGGGTCCGCTCCGGGCCGTAGCCGCCGGTGCTGCGGGTGGTGACGTCCCAGCGGTCGCCGTCGGCCGGCTCGACCCGGACCACCTCGGTGCCGAACCAGATGTGCGGGCGCAGGTCGAAATGGTCGGCGTAGCGCTCCAGATAGGACAACAGCTGGCTGTGGTGCGGGTAGTCCGGCCAGTCGTCCGGCATCGGGAAGTCCGGGTACTGGGTGAACGGCTTGGACGAGATCAGGTGGGTGCTGGCATAGACCGGGCTGCGGTCGTGCCGCCAGTTCCAGCCGCCGCCGACGCCGGTCTCCCGCTCGTAGCAGTCGACCCGGAAGCCGTACTCCTTCAGGTTCTTGATGGCGGTCAGTCCGCTGGCTCCGGCGCCGATGACGCAGACGGCGCCGCTGCGGTCGTAGACCGGGCGCCCGTCCCGCCACAGGGTCGCACCGGTCTCTTGGCCGTCGTAGTCGGTGGAGGTGGACACCCGGTATCTCCTTATTTTCCGGCACCAGTGCCGACGTGCTGCCGCATCCTCCCGGCTTCTGTCACCCGTTGTCCAGCCCGCCGGGCGCAGCGTCGCGGTAACACCTCGGTCACGGTCCGCAGCGATCCGGCCAGCATCCGGACCGACCGGCCGGGAGAGGCCGGTCAGCCCGGCGGCAGGACGAGGTCGACCAGGACCGGGAAGTGGTCGCTGGCCCGGCGGGTCTGCGGGGTGTCGACCACGTCGTAGTCGACGATCTCGATCCGCGGGTCGACGAAGATCGCGTCGATGCGCCGGCGGGGATCGCCGCAGGAGTAGGTCAGCCGGTCGTCGCGACCGGCGGCGACGGCGGTGTCGACCAGCCCGGCGGCGACGGTACGCCAGGCGGCGCCGGCCGGTTCGTCGTTGAGGTCGGCCCCGGCGATCAGCGGAAGCTTCACCTCGGCGAGTTCCCGCCGGAACAGGGCCGCCTGGCCGGGCCGCTCGGCCGGGTCGGTGGAGAGGTGCGTACCGGCGACCACGAACCGGGCGGCGCCCGGGCCGGCCGGCCCGCCGCCGGCGTCCAGCGCCCCGACCGAACAGTCGGCGAACGCCGCGCCGCGCAGGTGCCGCCCGGGGGTCAGCGGAAACCGCTGGCACCAGGTGTGGTGGACGCGTACCCGCAGGTTGGCCAGGAGCAGGTTGCCCAGCGCGGGCAGTCCGCCCGCGACCACGACCAGCCCGAGCCGGTCGGCGAGCGCGGCGCTGTGGTGCCGCCAGCGGAACCGGCGCGGCCCCTCCTGCACGATCACGACGTCGGGAGCCGCCGCGCGGACGACCGACGCCAGCGCAGCGACGTCGTCGCGCTGGCCGTGCACGTTGTACGACAGCACCCGCAGCCGGGCGCCGTCCCCACTCTCGATCACGGTGTCGAGGCTAGCGCCGGGCGAGGTCGGCGGCGCCCACCACCCCGGCGGTGTTGCCCAGCTCGGCCGGGCGGATGTCGGCCACCGGAATCCGGCCGCGCTGGGCCAGGGCCTCCAGATAGGACCGCCGGGTGGGGCCGAGCAGCAGGTCACCGGCGTCCACCACCCCGCCGCCGACCACCAGGGTCTCCGGGTCGAGGATCTGCGCCATGTCGGCCAGGCTGATCCCCAGCCACCAGCCGATCTGGGCGAACGCCGCGCAGGAGACCCCGTCGCCGGCCTTGGCGGCGGCGGTCACCATCCGCCCGGTCACCGCCTCCACATCGCCGCCGGCCAGCTCCAGCAGGCCGGTGGCGCGGGCCGGCTCCTGCCGGGCGCCGGCCCGGGCGAACCGGACCAGGGCGCTGCCGCTGGCGTACTGCTCGATGCAGCCGAGCCGGCCGCAACCGCACAGGTGCCCCTCGGGCACGGACAGCATGTGGCCCAGTTCGGCGGCGATACCGTTGGCGCCGCGCAGCAGTTCGCCGCCGAGCACGATGCCGCCGCCCACCCCGGTGCCGATGGTGAACATGACCATCGAGTCGCTGGCGTCCCGGCCGGCCCCGTACCGGAATTCGGCCCAGGCCGCGACGTTGGCGTCGTTCTCGACCACCACCGGCAGGTCGACGGCGGCGCTGACGTAGTCGCGCAGCGGCTCGTTGCGCCAGGCGATGTTGGGAGCGAAGAGCACGACCGACCGGGTGGCGTCGATCCAGCCGGCCGCGCCGATCCCCACGGCGGTGATCGGTTCCGGTTGGCTCTGGTGGCGGGCCAGCAATTCGGCGACCACCTCGATGATGACGTCGCGGGTCTTGGCGACGTCATCGGCGGGCGTGTCCCGGCGGGTCTCCGCCAGTACCTCGCCGGCCATGTCGACGATTCCGGCGGCCACCTTGGTGCCTCCGACGTCGACTCCGATGGTCAGCGTCACCGCTGCCGCTCCCCTCTGCCGTGCCACGCGGCCGCCCGACCGCGCCACCGGCCCGAGCACGACCGGCCGGCAAGTGACCGGACGTCAGGCCCGTGACCGGGCGTCTGGGCCGCGATCGGGCTGCTGCTCGATCGGGCCTCCACTGTTCAGTCCCCGTCGGCCGGCGGGACGCCGTCGGTCGCCGCGGCTGACTCCGGGGCTCGCGACGCGGGCACCGCCGGTCGTCCGGCGCCCTCCGCGTCCGCCGTCCCGGTGGGGACGGCTGCCGGGCCGGTGGACCGGCGGTCGGCTGGGCGGGAGGGACCGCCGGGCCCGGCGACATCGACGGGCGGGGCGGCACCCGCGTCGGTGGTCCGGGCCTCCGCACGGGTGGCGGCCGCCCAGACGTCCCGCTCGGGCGCCGGCCACGAATCATGCCCGGTACGGGTGGCCTCGCGCCACACCTGGTCGTCCCGGACCGATCCGCCCCGCGGTTCGACCGGCCCCGGATCAGCCGGACCGGGATCAGCCGGACCGGGATCAGCCGGACCGGGATCAGCCGGACCGGGATCAGCCGGACCGGGATCAGCCGATCCCGGATCGGCCGGGTCGCGGTCGGTTCCGGCCGGCGCCGGATCGGCCGGGCTCCGGTCCCGGGTGGCCTCGCCGAATGCCCGCAACACGGTGGCCACCCCGGCCGCGACCTCGCCGGCACCGGCCGCCAGCCGCTCGGCGAACTGCGGGTCCGGGTCGCGCAGTGCGGCGATACCCCGGCAGACCGGGCAGACGCAGCATTCCGGCGTGCCGGTGGCGATACCGCCGCCGAATGCCCCCGAGATCAGGTCGCCGAGCGGGCCGAGACCCGCCGCCCGGGCCGCCTGCTGCCCCGCGGCGGCCAGCCCACTCGCGTCCTTCCCGGCGGCGGCCAGTCGGGCCGCCGCCAGCACGGTCGCCACCAGTCGCTCGGCCTCCTCGCGGGCCGAACCCGGATCGGTCCCTGCCATTCCTGGCTCCTCCACCCCGGCGTCGCCGGCCGCCGCTACGCCGCCCCATCCAGGGTTTCTACCCGCCGTTTGAGCTGCTTCAACGCCGTATCCATGATCATTTTCTCGGCCTTGCGCCGGAACATCCCGAGCATGCCGACCGACAACTCGACCTCAAGTGTGTAGGTCACCGTCGAGGTGCCGTCGCCGTTGTCCTCGATGTCGTAGGACCCGTTCTGGGTGCGCTGCATCCGGGACGGGGCCACCAGGTGCCACTGCACCCGGGAGAGGTCCTCGGCGTATTCGTACGCCAGGGTGTAGTCGTCCACCAGCACGCCGGCGTCGAGCTCGAAGCGGACCTGGCTGGCGTAGCCGTCCTCGTACTCTTCGACCACCTCGACGTTCTTCACCGCCTCGGTCCACTCCGGGTACCGGGGGAAGTCGGCGATCACCGCCGCGACCCGGTCCGGGCGCGCCGCGATGATGATCGACTGGGTGGAGGAGTCCGCCATGGGGGGCAGGCTACCCGGTGCGCGGCGCACCGACGGCGAGCCCGGCCCCGGTGTTCTGGATCATCGCATCGCCGGCCTGCCCGAACGGCCAGCCGGTCTGGCCGGTAGGTTCAACAGTGGTCGAACCGCCCGGCAGCGTGAGGAGTACAGGTGCGCGAGTTCTCCGTCCCACCGGTCGTCACCGTCGGCGACTCGGCCAACCTGACCGACCCGGTCTGGGACAACGCGGAAGCGGCGCCGGACGCCGTCCAGTTCGTCCGCTATGCCCCGGGGTCGGACGGGACGGTCCAACCGGTCGACGTCACCTGCCGGCAGTTCCGCGACGAGGTGATCGCCCTGGCCCGGGGGCTGGTGGCGGCCGGGATCGAGCCGGGTTCCCGGGTCGGCCTGATGAGCAAGACCCGGTACGAGTGGACCCTCGTCGACTACGCGATCTGGGCCGTCGGAGCGGTCACCGTCCCGGTCTACGAGACGTCCAGCGCCGAGCAGGTGGCCTGGATCCTCGCCGACTCCGGCGCGGTGGCCTGCGTGGTCGAGACCAGCGGACACGCGCTCTGCCTGGCCGGGCTCGCCGAGCGGCTGCCGGCGGTGGGCAACGTCTGGCAGATCGACGCCGGCGACCTCGACGCCCTGGTCGCGGCCGGCGAGCAGGTCGCGCCCGCCGAGATCGACCGGCGCCGCGAGGCCATCCGGGCCGGCGACCTCGCCACCATCATCTACACCAGTGGCACCACCGGGCAGCCGAAGGGCTGCGTGCTGACCCACCGCAACATGTACGCCGACATCGCCAACGCGATCCCGGTGCTGCCCGGGCTGTTCAACGAGGGTGCCGCCACCCTGCTGTTCCTGCCGCTGGCCCACTCGTTCGCCCGACTGATCCAGATCGGCGTGGTGCACGCGCGGGCCACCATGGCGCACAGCTCCGACGTCAAGAACCTCGTCGCCGAGCTGCAGCGGTTCCGCCCCACCTTCGTCCTGTCGGTGCCCCGGGTCTTCGAGAAGGTGCACACCGGGGCCGCGCAGAAGGCCCAGGCGGAGGGGAAGGGCCGGATCTTCGCCGCCGCCGAGCAGGTGGCGGTGGCGTACAGCGAGGCCCTGGACTCCCCCGGCGGACCCGGCGCCGCCCTGCGCCTGCGGCACAAGGTCTTCGACCTGCTGGTCTACCGCAAGCTTCGGGCCGCACTCGGCGGTCGCTGCCGGGTGGCGATCTCGGGTGGCGCGCCGCTGGGGGCGCGGCTGGGCCACTTCTTCCGGGGGATCGGGGTGACCATCCTGGAGGGCTACGGCCTGACCGAGACCTCGCCGGCCGCCGCCGCCAACCTGGAGCACGCGACCCGGATCGGCACCGTCGGCCGCCCGCTGCCCGGCGTGACCATCCGGGTCGCCGACGACGGCGAGATCCTGATCAAGGGAGAGCTGGTCTTCCAGGGCTACTGGAACAACCCGGAGGCCACCGCCGAGGCGCTCAACGCCGACGGCTGGTTCCACAGCGGTGACCTGGGCCAACTCGACGGCGACGGCTTCCTGAGCATCACCGGCCGGAAGAAGGAGATCATCGTCACGGCCGGCGGCAAGAACGTGGCGCCGGCCGTACTGGAGGACCGGATCCGCGCCCATCCGCTGGTCAGCCAGGCCGTGGTGGTCGGCGACGGGCGGCCGTTCGTGGCCGCGCTGATCACCGTCGACGAGGACGCCTGGCCCCGCTGGCGCGACGAGAACGGCCTGCCGGCGGAGGCCGGCATCGCCGACTCGACGGAGCACCCGGCGCTGCGCGCGGAGATCGAACGGGCCGTCGACGACGCCAACGCGGCCGTCTCCAAGGCGGAGGCGATAAAGGTCTTCCGGATTCTGCCCCGCGACTTCACCGAAGCGACCGGCGAGCTGACCCCGTCGATGAAGGTCAAGCGGGCGGTCGTACACAAGACATACGCCGCTGAGATCGCCGATATCTACGGAAGCTGACTACGATCCGTCACGTGACCGCATCGACAGCCGCCACGCCGCGACCGCATCCCCTGGCGGCCGCGGCGCGGGTCGTCATGCTCTCGCTGGTCGCGGTCCTCACCATGATCGCGACCCAGGACGTCGGGCAGCTGCGCTGGATCGCGCTGTTGGCCGTCGCCGGCCTGCCGGCGGTGCTGGCCCACGGCCATCCGGTCCTCGGGCCACTCGGCCGCTTCGCCGAGGTGGCGATCCTCGGGATGGCCGCCAGCCAGGTCGCGGCGGCGGCGACCACCGCCAGCCCGATCGTGGGGATGGGCGCCTCGGCCGTGCTGCCGTACCTCGCCGTGCCGTTGACGGTGGTGGCGGTGCAGCGCCGTTCGCTGGAGGGGGCCGCGCTGCTCGGGGTGGCGGCGGTCAGCCTCGTTGCCAGCGGCGCGATCACGACGACCGCCAGCGGCCCGCAGCTCGAACGGCTGGGATACCTGGTCGTCTGCGCCCAGTGGTTGATCCTGGCCGGGCTCGGGCTCTACGCCGCCAACACGCTGCAGCGGATCATGCAGGCCCGGGGCGAGACCAAACCCCAGCCGTACGCCGAGGCGACCCGGCTGCTCACCCAGTTACGCAGCGTTGCCCGCCAGCTGCCCGGCGCCACCCTCGACCCCGGCGGCATCTCCGAGCACCTGCTGGAGGAGCTGCGCACGGTGGCCCGCGCGGACCGGGCCGCGGTGCTCTCCGGCAGCGGCGGCGGCCGGTTGGTGGTGCTCGCCCAGATGGGCGTCGACCGGGTCGACTGGGAGACCACCCTCGACGCCGACTCGGCGATCGCCGACGCCTGGGCCAGCCAGCAGCCGCAGACCGCGCACCGGTCCCAGGCCCGCTCGCACACCGGCCGGGAGGTGTCGGCCCTGGTCGTACCGCTGGTCGCCGGGGTGCGCACCATCGGGCTGGTCACCCTGGAGGCGGACGTCGCCAACGCGTACCCGCTGTCGGTGGTGGCGCGGGTGACCGCGCTGACCCGGCCGGCGGCGCTGCGGCTGGAGGCGGCCCTGCTCTTCGACGAGGTCCGCTCGCTGGCCACCAACGAGGAGCGGCAGCGGCTAGCCCGGGAGATCCACGACGGGGTCGCCCAGGAGCTGGTGATGGTCGGCTACGGCATCGACAACGCGCTGGCCACCCTGCCGGACGGGGCGGCGGAGACCGCCGAGGAGCTGCGGGTGCTGCGCGGCGAGGTGACCCGGGTGATCACCGAGCTGCGGTTGAGCCTGTTCGAGCTGCGCAGCGAGGTGGACCGGCACGGCGGCCTGGCCGCCGCCATCGCCGAGTACGCCCGCACCGTCTGCGCCTCGGCCGGGTTGCGGCTGCACCTGTCGATCGACGATTCGAGTGCCCGGCTGCCGGCCGCCACCGAGGCGGAACTCCTCCGAATTGCACAGGAAGCAATCACAAACGCCCGCAAACACTCCGGAGCGGACAACATGTGGGTAACCTGTGCCGTGGATCCGCCGTATGCGCAAATCGAAGTGTCGGATGATGGTCAGGGCATCGCTGACCAGCGCCCCGACGGCCGGTACGGTCTTGCGATCATGGCCGAGAGAGCGGAACGTATCCGGGGCCGGCTGGAGATCAGTCCGCGACACCCCAATGGCACGACCGTGGCCGTGGTGCTCGGAACCTCGCCCCGGCGCGATAACGTGCGCGATAGCGTCACCGCATCAGAAGGGGAGTAACCCGAGCATGACCACCAGCCCCACGCCGACCACCCGTACCAAGGTGCTACTTGTCGACGATCACGACCTGATCCGCAAGGGACTGCGCCACGCATTCGAGCGGGACCGGCAGTTCGAGGTCGTCGGCGAGGCCGCCACGGCCGCGGAAGGGGTCCGGCAGGCCGGCGCCCTGCAGCCAGACGTCGTGATCATGGACCTGCGGCTGCCCGACGGCAGCGGCCTGGAGGCCACCCGGGCGCTGCGCAAGTCCAGCGCCACGATGGGCATCGTCGTGCTGACCATGTACGCCGGCGACGACCAGTTGTTCGGAGCCCTGGAGGCCGGCGCCAGCGCGTTCGTGCCGAAGACCGCGCCCGCCGATGAGGTGGTCGCCGCCGCCCGGCACGCCGCCTCCTCGCCGAGCGCGTTCACCGCCGCCGACCTGGCCGAGGCGATGAAGCGCCGGCTCGCGCCGTCCGGCCCGCAGCTCTCCCCCCGCGAGGGACAGGTGCTCCGGCTGCTCGCCGACGGCATGAGCGTGGCCGGCATCGCCAAGCAGCTCTTCGTCAGCGAGTCGACCGCCAAGACCCACATCTCGAAGCTGTACGAGAAGCTCGGCGCCGCCAACCGGGCGCAGGCCCTGATGACCGCCCTGCGACTCGGTCTGCTCGAGGCTCCGGACGCGCCCAAGTTCTAACAGCCTCCGCCCGGTCGCCGGGTCGTCCGGGACCGCCTGCCCCGCGGGCCCGGCCGTCGGCGGATGCCACCCACCCCCTACCCGCAACTTCCGCGGGCATGGGACGATACGGCACGGTCTGGATAGCCGCACCGGCGCCGGGCAGAATGGCGAAGACAATCGGGGGAGCCACAAAGCACCGCAACCTCACCAAAGGGGCAAGCATGCAGCGGCCGGATTGGGCACCCGACAACGTCGACATCGAACGGCCCAGCGTGGCCCGCATGTACGACTACTACCTGGGTGGGTCGCACAACTTCGCGGTGGACCGCGAGGCCGCCCAGGCGGTCATCTCGGTGGTGCCGGACGCGCCGCTGATGGCGCAGGCCAACCGGGCGTTCCTGCGGCGCGCCGTGCAGTTTCTCGTGGACGCCGGCATCCGGCAGTTCCTCGACATCGGCTCCGGCATCCCCACCGTGGGCAACCTGCACGAGATCGCCCAGCGGGCGGCGCCGGAGTCCCGGGTGGTCTACGTCGACTCGGACCCGGTGGCGGTGGCGCACAGCCGCGAGATCCTGGCCGGCAACGACCAGACCGTGGTTATCCAGGAGGACTTCCGCCGGCCGGAGCAGATCCTGTCCCACCCCGAGCTGCGCAAGCTGCTCGACTTCGCCGAGCCGGTCGCCGTGCTGGTGGTCGCGGTGCTGCACTTCGTACCCGAGGAGGACGACCCGGACGCCGCCCTGCGGACGATCCGCGGCGCGCTGGCGCCGGGCAGCTTCCTGGTCCTCTCCCAGGCCAGCGACGACGGCCGGAGCGAGACCGAACAGACCGAGGCGAGGCGGGTCTACCGGCGCACCGACAGCCCGCTGACCCCCCGCAGCCGGACCCGGCTCACCGAGCTGTTCGACGGTTTCGACCTGGTCGAACCGGGCGTGGTCTGGGTTCCGCAGTGGCGCCCCGACTCCCCCGACGGGCTGGACGACGCCGAGCGCGCCGTCTTCCTCGGTGGGGTGGGCCGGCTCGGTGCCTGAGCTCGACGAGGCCACGCCGGTCCCGGCCCGGCCGGGGCTCGACACCTTCGCGCGGGCCTGGGCCAAGGCGGTGACCGGCACCAGCTTCATCCCGATGACCCAGGCCCAGTTGGAGCGGTTGCTGCGCCGGCTGACGGCGCAGTTGGCCGACGCGCTGCACTCCGAACCGTTCAATCTGCAGATCGGCCAGCGGGTCGGTGCCGACCTGGTCGCCGCGCACATCGCCTCCGCCGAAGGGCTGGGGCGCACCATCGAGGTCATCCAGCTCCGGCTGCTGCGCGATCTGGGCCTCTCCGACGACGACACCCAGGATCGGATGGCCCGGCTGCTGGCCACCGTCGCCACCGGCTACGCACGCGCCCTGCGGGACCGCACCCTCGACGAGCAGGAGTCGATCCGGCGGGCCGGCATGGTCGCCCGGATCCAGGCCGAGCAGGCGCTGCGGGAGAGCGAGGCCCGGTACCGCTACCGGGCCACCCACGACCCGCTCACCGAACTGCCGAACCGGATCCTGTTCACCGAACGGCTCGGCGCGGCGATCGGCCGGTCGGACCGGGTCGGCCAGCGGGTCGGGGTCTGCTTCATCGACCTCGACGACTTCAAGATGGTCAACGACGCGCTCGGTCACCAGCTCGGTGACCTGCTGCTCGCCTCGGTCGCCGGCCGGCTGCGCCGCAGCGTCGGCGACCATCTGGTCGCTCGGCTCGGCGGCGACGAGTTCGTGGTGCTGGTCGAGGACACCACCTGCACCGAGGACGTCGTAAAGGTCGCCGACGCCGCGTTGGCGGCGATCAGCACACCGGCCGTGGTCGACGGCCACGAGCTGACCATCCGCGCGAGCATCGGGGTGGTGGAGCGGCCGGTGGCCGGCACCACCCCGACCGCGGTGATGCGCGACGCCGACATCACCCTGCACTGGGCCAAGACCAGCAACAAGGGCCGGTGGTCGCTCTACGACCCGGAGCGCAACGCCCGCGAGATGACCCGGTACGCGCTCTCCGCGGCGATGCCCGGCGCCCTCGACCGTGGCGAGTTCTACCTCGACTACCAGCCGCTGGTGTCGCTTACCGGCGGGAACGTGGTCGGCCTGGAGGCCCTGGTCCGGTGGCGGCACCCGGAACTGGGGGTACTGCGCCCGGACACGTTCATCTCGCTGGCCGAGGAGACCGGGCTGATCGTCCGGCTCGGCGGCTGGGTGCTGGCCGAGGCCTGCCGGCAGGCCCGGGACTGGCACCGCTCCGACCCCGGTGGGCCGTTCGTCAGCGTCAACCTCGCCGTCCGCCAGGTACAGGGGCCGGGCCTGGTCGACGAGGTGCACTCCGTACTCGACCGAAACGGGCTGCCGCCCGGCCGGCTGCAGCTGGAGGTCACCGAGAGCGCGCTGATGACGAACGCCGGCGAACCGGTGCGCGCCCTGCGCGAGCTCTCCGACCTCGGGGTACGGATCGCCGTCGACGACTTCGGCACCGGCTACTCGAACCTGGCCTACCTGCGCGACCTGCCGATCACCGAGCTGAAGTTCGCCGGCTCGTTCGTGGAGGGGCTGCGGGCGCCGGCCGGCGACGCGGCGGGCAGCACCGACGAACGCATCCTGGCCAGCCTGGTCGCGCTGGCGCACACCCTGGACCTGACGGTGACCGCCGAGGGCGTGGAGACCGCCGGCCAGGCCGACCGGCTCCGGGCCATCGGCTGCGACGCCGCCCAGGGCTGGCACTTCGGCCGGCCGGCCTCACCCGACCTGATCACCGGCCAGCTGATCCGGGCCTGACGGCTGCCGCGGCGGCGACCGGTCCCCGGCGCCGTCGGCCCCCGGGTGGGCATCGCCCCGCTGGTAGGCCTGCGCCTGCAGCCGGAACAGGCTGGCGTAGGTGCCGTCCCAGGTCATCAGCGCGTCGTGGTCGCCCTGCTCGGTCAACACGCCATGGTCGAGGACGTAGATCCGGTCCGCCGTCCGGACGCTGGCCATCCGGTGGGTGATCAGCACGACGGTCCGCCCCACGGCGAGTTCCCGCAGCCGCCGGTAGACGTCGTGCTCGGCCCGGGCGTCCAGGTTCGCCGTCGGTTCGTCGCAGATCAGCAGCTCCGCGTCCCGGTAGAAGGCCCGACTGACCGCCAGCCGCTGCCACTGGCCGCCGGAGAGGTCCGCACCGTCGACGAAGTGCCGTGACAGCAGCGTGTCGTAGCCGCGGCTGAGCTCCACGATGAACTCGTGCGCGTCGCCGGCGCGGGCCGCCGCCGTCACCTGGTCCGGATCGTGTGGCCGGTCGTACCGGCCGATGGTGATGTTGGTGCCGGCCGAGAACGGCCACCTGGTCGGCTCCTGCATCACCACCGCGACCCGGTCCCGGACGGTGTCCGGGCCGACCTGCGCCAGGTCCACGCCGTCCCACCGGATCGTCCCGCCGTCCGGCCGGTAGAGCCCGGCCAGCAGCTTGGCCAGCGTCGACTTGCCGGAGCCGTTCTCGCCGACCAGGGCGATCGTCTCGCCGCGCCGCAGGGTCAGGGTCACGTCCCGGACCGCCGGCCGGTCGGCGCCCGGGTAGCTGAAGGTGACCCCGGTCAGGGTGATCTCGTCGAACCGGGCGGGGGCGGCCAGCTTCGGGCGGGGCTCGGCGCGGCTGCGGGCCAGGTCGCTGAAGCTGGTGTAGTCGGAGAAGTAGAGCCCCTGCTCGTAGACGTGGTTCACGGCGAAGGCGATGTTGGACAGCGCGGTGATCCCGGCGCTGATGGCGTACGCGGCCGCGCCGCCGACCGCGAGCTCCATCTCGCCGACCAGCAGCAGCCAGATCAGCACGCCGTAGGTGAGGCCGTGCGCCACCCCGCCGAGGGCCCGGCCGGCGAGGTTGGCCCGCACCTGCGCGTCGGAGAGTTCGACGTACTGCCGGGTGCTGGCGTCGAGCAGCCGGCGCACCTCGCCGAGCAGGTACTCCCGCAGGGTGAAGGCGCGCAGTTCCGGCCCGGCGTCCCGGTCGGCGAGCAGGTCCGACAGCATCCACTTGCGCCGCAACATGGTGATCATCCGCAGTTGGGCCCGGTAGCCCAGCCGGGCCGACCGCACCGCCGCCCAACCGTTCGGCAGCACCGCCACCACCAGCAGCGGCAGCAGCACCGGGTGCAGCACGGCCAGCACCCCGGCGCTGGCCACCAGGCTGACCAGCGCGGTGCCCAGCTCGATCGCGTGGTCGACCAGCCGCTGGGTGGCGTCGATGCCCCGGTCGCGGGCCCGGTGCATCGCGTCGCGCCACTCGGCGTCGTCGAAGGTGGCCAGGTCCACCCGGGTGGTCAGCTCCACCAGCCGCAGCTCGGCGGCCCGGCTGACCTGCGGGCTGAGCCGGCCCTGGGCGGCGGTCGCGGCGGTGCCGAGCACGCCGCGCAGGGCGGCGGCGCCGACCACCACCAGCAGCGACGGCACCGCCGCCCGGACCCGGTCCGGGGTCGGCCCGGCCGCGAGCAACCCATCGAGTACGCCGACCACGTTGACCAGGCTGACGGCGCTGGCCAGCCCGGCGCCGAGGTGCAGCAGCACCACCGCCGCGGTGGCCGCGCGGTTGGTCCGCCAGGCCAGGCTGCCGGCGTGCCGCAGCAGGCTGGGCAGCCGGCGCAGCATCCGCCAGAAGGTGGCGTTGGCCGCCTCGGCGGTGCCGGTCAACCAGTAGGGAATCTCGATCTCGGCCAATGGCGGGTCGGCATCGCCCGCCTCCCGCTGCGGCGACTCCATGCGTTCTTGCTACTACAAAGCGTCAATGCCTTCCGGGTTCGGCACGCCGTTGCCCGGGTTGCCTTCGAGCAGCGACCGGAGCCGGTCGGCCTGGGTCTGCCAGCGCCACTCCCGCTCCACCCAGGCCCGGCCGGCCGCACCCATCCGGCGGGCCAGGTCCCGGTCGGTGAGCAGCTCGACCAGCCGGTCGGTCAGCCCGGCCACATCGCGCCCGCCGACGACGTACCCGGTCTCGCCCTGCCGGACGGCGTCCGGGGCGCCGCCGGAGTCGCCGGCGATCACCGGCAGGCCGGTCGCGGACGCCTCCAGGTAGACGATGCCCAACCCTTCCACGTCCAGGCCCCGGTTGCGGGTGCGGCACGGCATCGCGTACACGTCGCCGGCCGCGTAGTGGGCGGGCAGGTCGGCGGTCGGGACGCTGCCGGTGAAGACCACGTCCGCGGTGACCCCGGCCGCGCGGGCCAGTCGCTCCAGCCGGTCCCGGTATGGCCCGCCGCCGACCACCAGCAGCGCCGCCCCGGGCACCCGGCGCCGGACCGCCGGCAGCGCCCGGATCAGCAGGTCCTGCCCCTTGCGCGGCACCAGCCGGGAGACGCAGACGATCACCGGCCGGTCGGCGAGGCCGTGCGCGGCCCGGACCGCCGCAGCGTCCACCCCCGGGTGGTAGGTGTCGACGTCCACACCGGGCGCCAGCCGGCGCAGGTCGGTCCGGTCGCCGACCGCCGCGGCGAGCCGGACCCGGGTGTACTCCCCCAGGTAGGTGAGCACGTCGACGCCGTCGGCGATGCGACGCAGCGCGGTCCGGGCGCCCGGCAGCGCCGCCCAGCCGACCTCGTGCCCGTGGGTCAGCGCGACCGCCCGCCGGATGCCGGCCCGCCGCCGCAGCCCGGCGGCGAGCAGCCCGAGCGGCGCGGCGGCCCCGAACCAGACGCTGTCGCAGCCGTACGACCGGGCCAGCCCGGCGGCCCGGCGGGCGACCGCCGGGGTGGGCAGCAGCACCTTGGTCTGCTCCCGGACCACCTCGAACGGCTGCTCGGCGTCGAACTTGGCGGCGCCGTGCCAGGTGGAGGCGTAGACCACCACCGAGCCGGCCGGCTGGCACAGCGCCAGGTTGTGCACGAACGACTGGATGCCGCCGGGCCGGGGCGGGAAGTCGTTGGTGACCAGCAGGGTGCGGCTCATCGGCCGGCCGTCCGCGCCCAGGCCCGGGCGAAGGCCATCCGCTCGACCGTGGAGGGGTGCGACGCGGAGTAGAGGTACTCCCAGCGGGGCGGATCGGGATCGGACAGGTTGATGGTGGCGAGCCGGGCCTGCATCGCCTCGAAGGCCGCCGGGTCGCGGGTCAGCGCGAGCGCGTGCGCGTCGGCCCGGGCCTCGACCCGCCGCGACATCAACGCCTGGGCCGGCGCGGTCGCCAGGCCCACGACGGTGACCAGCGCGAGCAGCAGCGGGAACGCCCGTGGTTCGGCGATCGACTCCACGCCGGCCCGGCGCAGCAGCCCACCCCAGGAGCCGAGCAGGTAGAGCGCGACCACCGCCGAGCCGGCGCCGAGCGCCCCGGTCAGGGTGCCGGCCAGCACGTCGCGGTCCTTGGCGTGGCCGAGTTCGTGGGCGACGACGGCGGCCACCTCGGCCGGCGGCGCCTCCCGCAGCAGGTTGTCGTAGACCACGATCCGCCGGGTCGGCCCGAACCCGGAGACGTACGCATTGACCGCCCGGGTCCGCCGGGACGCGTCGGCGACCAGCACGTCCCGCACCGGTACGCCGTCGCGCTGCGCGAGCGCCATCAGCTCGGTCCGCAGCGGCCCCTGCTCCATCGGGGTGAACCGGTTGAAGACCGGCTCCACCAACACCGGCAGGACGAACGACAGCAACACCACGAGCGCGGCGGCGCCGGCCGCCCCGAACGCCCACCACCAGCGCGGCGCCAGCCGGATCACGGTGTAGAAGCCGACCAGCGCGACCGCCCCGATCACCGCGCTGACCGCGTACGACTTGAGCAGGTCGACGGTCCAGCCGCCCCAGCCCTGGGTGGCCAGCCCGTACCGGGTGAGCACGGTGTGCCGCCAGGCGGCCAGCGGCAGCGTGACCAGGTCGGCGACGAGTACGACGGCGAGCCCGCCGACGGCGGCCTGGGCGATCCAGTGGTCACCGAACGGCCGGCCGGCCAGCTCGATCAGCCGGGCGCCGAGCGGGGTGAGCCCGAGCAGCAGCGCGACGACCAGGCCGAGCACCAGCGAGCCGTACGAGCCGGGGCGCAGCGCGGACCGGAACTCCCTGGCCCGTTCGACCTCGGCCGCCGGCAGGTCGCCCAGCGCGGCGAGCTGGTCGCTACGCGGCGCCGGTGGCCGCTGCCAGGGCACCAGCAGCGCAGCCACCACGACCAGCGCGACCGCCAGCCCGGCGAGCGTCACCAGGGCCCAGGTCCGGTGGGTCATCCGTTCCCTCCTCCACCGCCGGCACCACCGATGGCCACCGCCGCGCGGCCATCCTATGACCACGCCCGCGCGCTTCGGCCATGCAACGAGACCTACGTCCTGGGGTGACGTCCGCCGTCGGTGGGGTCGGACCGGCGGGCGGGTGCGGTCCAGGCCAGGAAGCGGGTCCAGAGTTCGGCGGGGGTGGGTGCCTCGTGCGGGTTGAGGGTGAGCAGGTCCCGGACCGCCTCGTGCATCGACGTCGCGAGGTTGATCCGCAGTGCGCTGCGGTCGGCGGCGTGCTCGTGAAGCAGGATCCGCCGGGCGTCGGCGCACGGCCACGGCTGGGCGCAGTCCCGGCAGAGCCAGAGCGGCCGCCGTGGCCGGTGCGCGCCGGTCACTGGCCGGACCACCTCGACGGCGGGATCGACCGGTCGTCGAAGTGCGGACCCCGGTTGATCGGCCGCGGCCTGGTCGGCGGGGGCGACGGCTCGGCGAATCCCGCCATCGGGTACGGCGGCGTCAGCCCGGCCGCCGGCCGGTCGGGGCACGGCCAGCGCAGCCCGCACCGGCACCACCGTCCCCAACGTGACCAGTAACGGCGGTGGGTCGGTGCCATCGGTACGGGCTTCGGCTTGCGTCTCATCGTCTGCTGGCTCCCTCCGGTGGGCTGGAAGCGAGGGACCGGCGCCGGGTAGGGGGCGGGCGCCGGTCCCCCGCGCGGTTCCGCCCGTCCGGTTGCCGGCGTGGATCCGAGCGGTTCCGCTAGTGACACTCTGGTGTGGACTCGCCTACTGTCGGAAGGCGAAACGGAACAGGGGGTAGTCGACCGGTCCGGATGGGTGGCTCCGGCGGGGCGCGGGCGACACCCTGACGACGTTGGGGAGAGGTTGGGCAGCGACGTGGAGACGCTTACGGAGTTCCTGGTGGCCGAGTTGCGGGCGGCTCGGGTGACCCGCGATCTGAGCCAGGAGGAGTTCGGCAAGCTCATCAAATACTCGGGTTCGCACGTCAGCGCGGTCGAGACCGGCGGCCGACCGGTGACCGTCGAGTACGTCGAGGCGGTCGACCGGGCGCTGCAGACCGGCGGCTTCTACACCCGCCTGTTCAAGAAGGTGACAAGCCTGGAGCTGGCGCCGGTCTGGCTGCACGAGTGGATCGAGCTGGAGCGCCAGGCCCGCTCGATCCGCTGGTACGAGCCATCGTTCGTGCCGGGTCTACTACAGACCGAGGCGTACGCCCGGGCCACGCTGCTGGCCGGCGGAAGATTCGCCCCGGACCAGGCCGAGAAGCGGGTGGCGTCCCGGCTGGACCGTCAGGCGATCCTGCGCGCCGAGAAGCCGCCGCACTTCGTCGCGGTGCTCGACGAGGCGGTACTGCGGCGGACGTTCGGCGGCGACCGGGCCATGATGGCGGAGCAGCTCGAACACCTGGCCACTTGCGCGGAGCTGCCAGACGTGCGGATCCTGATCGTCCCCGCCGAGGTCGGCCTCTACCCTGGCCTGCAGGGTGGTTTCATCACCCTGACGCTGCAGGAGGGCACGATGATTGCCCACCAGGACCACCAGGTCAAAGCGCAGGTCGTGAATGGCGTCCACGACATTGCTACCCTCCAGGAAACGTGGGACGACATAGTCGGCGAGGCGCTGCCACGACGCCAGTCTCTCGACCTGATCAAGGAAGCGGTGAAGTCATGGACGTGACCGGCGCCAACTGGCGGACGTCGACCCGCTCCGGCACCAACGGTGGGTCCTGCGTAGAGGTGGCCGACAACCTGCCCGGCCGGGTCCTGGTCCGCGACACCAAGGACCGCGCGGGCGCCACCCTCACCTTCACCCCGACCTCCTGGCAGGCGTTCGTCCGGCTCACGAAGTCCCGCTGAACCCATTTCGACGTACGATATGTGCGTCGAAATGGGTCGGGTGCGAAAGCGCGGGAGGACGGGGCGATGGCGACCCGCAGATACGAACAGGTGCTCCGCGCGGAGGCCGCCCAGGAGACGAGGCGGCGGATCCTCGACGCGGTCGGGCGGCGCCTACGCGAGGTTCCGACCGAACAGCCGAGTCTCGAACAGGTGGCGCGGCTGGCGAAGGTGTCGCGGTCGACCATCTACGCGGACTTCGGCTCGCGGGCGGGTCTGTTCGACGCGTTCGTGGTCGATCTCTGGGAGCGTACCGGGCTCAGCGAGCTCGGTCGGGCCGTGGCCTCGGACGACGCACGTGAGCATCTGCGGGAGGGCATCGCCGCGGCCAGCCGGATGAAGGGACGGGAACTCGCGATCTACCGGGTGTTGCACGCCATGGATCGGCTGGACCCCGAGTCGGCGGGCGGTGCGGTGCGGCACATGGAGAAGGACCGGCGGGCCGGCATGGAGAACCTCGCCGCGCATCTGGAACACGAGGGCGCCCTGCGCGATGGCCTCAGCGTGGAGCAGGCCGCCGACACGCTGTGGGTGCTGACCAGCTTCGAGAGCCTCGACCTGCTGGTCACCGGCCGTGGTCTCACGGTCGACGAGGCGATCGAGACGCTGGTGATGATGGCCGACCGGACGGTATGCCGCCCGAAGCCCGAGCCGAAGCGGTCCCGGGCCGACGAGGGCCGCCCCCGGGAACGGGTGGCCCGGCGTGAGAACGGCTGATCCCAGCGCGCGGAGGCGCTAAGCGGCAAAAGCGCTGAGCCCGGCACCAGGAGGGCGTCGAGCCCCGGCGTCAGGAGGCTTTGAGCCCGAATCGGCGTACGACGTCGGCCAGCCACGGGGTGTCGACGAACGTCAGCCCGTAGTCGGTGGCGAGGGCCGCACCGCGCTCCGGGTCGGCGTCGCCGGACTCCAACAGGTCGACGACGGCGCGGAAGAACAGTTCGAACCCGGCGGGGCTGATCACCTCGATCATGCGTGCGGGCTCCGAGCCGGCGTTCCACATGGCGTGGGCCTCGCCGCGTGGCTTGGTCAGGTAGCCGCCCGGCCCAAGGACGACCTCCCGCTCTCCGGAGCGGAAGCCGATCAGGCCACTGGTCACGATCGAGAACTCGTCCTCCCGGGTATGGACGTGCGGCGGCACGAGGGCGCCCGGCGGAAATCCGTGCTCGACGATCGCCAGGGCCCCGCCGGTGTCGGCGCCCCAGAGTTTGAAGTCCACGGTGATCGGACCCAGGTCGCCCCGGCGGCCCTCGCCGGGGTGGACGACCGATGACGTCATCAGATCCCTCCTCGTCGGTCGGACGGGCTGTCCGACCGGGATGCCGGCCGCTGATCCGTGCCGGACCGGAAGTCGGCCCCGAGGTGACGGTGCCAGCGCCAGATCTGGCCCAGCTGGGCGTCCGGGAGCGTCGCGGTCCGGTCGAACCCGCTGCGCTCCAGGACGCGCGTGGACGGATTCGGCTCCGCCCTGGTGTGCGCGAGCGCGTGGTGGACGCCGGCGTCGGCCGCCCCGCGCAGCAGGCTGGCCACCGCCCGGGTGGCGTGCCCGAGGCCGCGGTGGTCCGGCGCCACGCTGTAGCCGATCTCGACCGTACCGTTGCGCGGTTCACCCTTGTAGCCGCCCAGTCCGACAAGCGTCGCGATGCCCGGGTCGATCACCTGGTGACTCCACCAGCGCGGCGGCATCCCGGATTCGAGCGCGGCGACCAACCGGTCGAGCGCTCCCGGAAAGTCGAGGTAGCCCTCGGCCACGGCCAGGCCGGTGACCGAGGTGAAGCCGCGAACATCGTCGCGCAGCAAGCGGCCCTCCGACAGCGTGAGCGGTCGCAACACGGTGTTCATCGCCGGACCTCCTGCTGATCACGGCCCGACGCGATGGCCACCGTCCGTTCGAGCTCGCGGACAGGTTCGGTCACCGTCCACCAGGTCGCGACCGGTACGCCGTCGGGCCTGACCAGTAGTGCGCTGCGCGGGCCGCGAAGGCCGAGCGCGTGGGCCGTCGGTTGGGGAAGTGATACCACCGCGACCGGGACGAGACCCGGTACGTCGAGGGTCTCGGCTGCCGAACGCCAGACGTCGCTCGGCCCGGCGGTCATCAACGTCAGTCCGGGCCCGACCAGATCCAGCGTCGAGGTGCCGGGCCGGACCCACGCGTGGGCGATCCGGCCGCCGAGGTCATGCTGCATCTCGGAGATGACCGATCGACACCGGCCGATCGGCGCCTCGGCGCGGGCCACGCTGTCGGCGACCAACGCGCGGGCCTCCTGCTCGTAGTCGCCCAGGAACGATTCGGGTGCCCAGCCGCGCAACACCCAGGTGAGCCGCCAACCGAGGTCGAAGCCGTCCCGTACCGCCATTGCCAGCCCGTTGCCGCCGCGCGGCGTCACCCGATGAGCGGCGTCGCCGACCAGGAACACCCGGCCGAGGGAGAAGCGGTCGGCGATCTGGGCGGCGGAGGTGAAACGGTGCGTACGGACGATCTCCACGGGCAGGTCGGGAACGCCGCTGGCGGCGCGCACCCGGGCCTGGAGCGGCCGAGGGTCGTCGAGGTGTGCCACGTCGTCGCCGGAGGTCACGATGCCGTACTGCCAGCGGTCACCGTCGCCGGTCGGGATCAGCACTCCCTCGCCGTCGGGATGGGTGACCGTGTACAACGCGAAACGGTGCTCACCGAGCACCTCCCACAATGGAGCCCGGAGCTCGACGCTCAGGCCCGCCATCGCGTCATCGGGTCCGACCATGGCGATGCCCAGCGTGCGCCGTACGGCGCTGTGGGCACCGTCCGCCGCGACGACATAGGCCGCCCGGACCGACGATTCCGTCCCGTCGGTGGTCCGCGTCCGCAGGCGTACGCCATCAGGGGTCGGCGCCAGACCGGTGACCTCGACACCGCGTCGCAGCTGGACCGTCGGCATGGCGATCAGGGCTTCCTGCAGGACTCCCTCCAGGTGGTCCTGAGGCACCCGAGCTGAACTGGTCGGGCTCACCACGCGGCTCTGGGCCAGGCTGGGCGTGTTCATCTCGCGGCGGACACCTGCCCCGGCGGCGGCCGCGGTCACGGTTTCGAGAATCGCCAGTTCGACGTCGGCGCCACCGGCGCGCACGGCGTCCTCCAGGCCCCAGGCCCGCAGGAGTTCCATCTGGCGGAGGCTGATCCCGACGGCCCGCGGCAGCGCGGAGGGGGCTCCACGCTTGTCCAGGAGGAGAACGTGGACGCCCTGGCGGGCCAGGGTGAGCGCGGCGAAGAGACCCGCCGGTCCGGCGCCGACGACGGCGACCTGCGCGGGTTAGCCCGCACCAGGAGGCGCAACAGTCATGACGGGACCTCTTTTCGACGGACAGACTGTCTCGTGAATTCAGTGTCAATTTGGCCCGACAGCTTGTCAAGCGAAAAATCCTTCGCCGCCGCGGTGGGTCAGCCCGCGGGGTGGCCCCGGTGGTCGGCCCAGTCATCACCGAGGATGGCCATGACGTGGGCGTCGACCCATTCCCCCTCCCAGCGCAGGGCCTGCCGGCGGGTCCCCTCGTACCGGAAGCCGACCTTCTCGTAGACGTGCCGGGCGCGCGGGTTGAAGGCGTACACCTCCAGCTCGATCCGGTGCAGCCCGACGGTGTCGAAGGCGTGGCCGAGCATCAGCCGGGTCGCCTCGGTGCCGTACCCGCGACCGTAGAACTCCGGCCCGGCCAGCATGATCCGGAACCCGCAGGAGAGGTTGTACGGGTCCAGTTCGGTGAGCACCACCTCGCCGATCCACACGTCGCGGTCCGGTTCGACGATCGCCAGGTCCAGCCGGTCGTCGAGGCCGGCGCGGGAGTCGTACCAGCGCTCCAACACCTCGATGCTGTGGATCCGGTGGGTGCCGGTCAGCCGGATGGTTTCCGGGTGCAACGCCGCGAGCCCCGCCGCGTCGGCCGCGCGCACGGGCCGCAGCACGACCGACTCGCCGACCAACGTCGGCTTCTCCGCGAGCGAGACACGAGATGACATGTCATCGATAATGCCTCGCCCCCGGCCGGAGCGGACGAAACGCCACGTTCCAGCCATCCT
This sequence comes from Solwaraspora sp. WMMD1047, assembly GCF_029626155.1. Taxonomy (NCBI): domain Bacteria; kingdom Bacillati; phylum Actinomycetota; class Actinomycetes; order Micromonosporales; family Micromonosporaceae; genus Solwaraspora; species Solwaraspora sp. WMMD1047. The sequence continues at coordinate 5,186,851 of NZ_JARUBL010000001.1, forward strand.
CCTCGGGTCAGCCGTTCTCCTCGTTTCGACCACGAGCAAATGCGACAGGACGAGGAGGTTCGGTCAGGCCACCCGGCGGCGGCGGGCACGCGACGCCAGCCGGACCGGCGCGGTCGCCGGCTCCTCGATCACCTCGACGTCGAAGCCGGCCCGGGCGAAGACCTCGATCGCCCGCTGCTCGGCCGGGGTGAGCCCGGCCGGCCGGTCGGGCTGGTCCAGCAGGGCGACCAGGCAGCCGGAACAGGCCGCAGCACTCCCCCGGGCGGTGCAGGTCTCGCAGTCGATGAGCATGCTCGCTCCTCCTCAGCGCGTCGGCACCGGCCCGCCGCCGCCTCTCGCAGCACCGTCGCGACCCGGCCACCGTCGGTCACATCGACGCTAGAACGGGGGTACGACAAATTCCGCCAGGCCGGGCGAAGCGATCAAGTTCGCGCCGCTCAGCGCACCCGCGCGGTGACCCGGCGACCCGTCGCCGAACATCGCAGCCCGGTCAGGAGCGGGACAGCCGGCGTAGCAGTGAGTCGGCACCGAGCGGGTAGGCGCCGTGCCGGCGTACCCCGTCGGCGACCTCCCGGTCGGAGGAGACCACCACGATCGGCCGGCCCGGCGGCTCGGCCCGGACCAGCCGGCGGATCAGCTCGTCGGCGGTCTCCCCCTTGCGGGAGAAGAGCACCCGCACCCCGCGCGGGGCCGGCGGCAGGCCGTGCATCCGGTCGGCGCCGTCGAAGACCACGGTGACCTCGTCGCCGGTCTGCGCGGCGATCCCGCCCAGGCCGGTGATCAGGCGTTTGCGCTGCTGCTCCAGCGACATCTCGCCGAAGCCCCGCTTGGTCACGTTGTAGCCGTCCACCACCAGGTGGGCCCGGGGCAGGGCGAGCAGCTCGTCGAGGCGGGCCGGGTCGTCGGTGTCCAGGGCGCGGGCGGCGGCCACCCGGTTCGGCGAGTCGGCGAACGCGTCCGCGACGTAGTCGGCCGGCAGCCGCTCGGCCGGGTCGAGGGCCAGCTCCCGGCGCAGCCCGACGGCGGCCTGGCCGATCGTCTCCAGCAGCAGCCAGAGCCGGGCGTCGTCGACCGACCGGGCCTCCCGGGCGGTGTTGCGGGCCGCCCCGGCGGTCGCCTCGGCCTCGGCGAGCTTGGCCCGCAGCCGGCGCAGCTCGGCGTCGTGGTCGGCGTTGGCCCGGGCCGCCCGGCCCTTCTCGGTGGCCAGCATCTCGGCCGCCTTGCGCTCGCGGGCCTGGGTCTCCCGCAGCGAACGGGCCAGTTGCCGGCTCTCCTCCCGCAACTGCCCCAGCTCCTCGCGGACCCGGCCCAGCTCGTCGCGGAGCTTCTCCGCCTCGACCCGGGCCACCGCCCGGTCGTGCTCGGCGCGGGCGACCCGCTGCTCGGCGTCGCGGACCAGCTCGGTGACGGCGGCGCTCTCCGCCTCGGCCCGGACCGCCGCGCCGGCGGCCTCGACCAGGTCCCGCCAGCCCGCCGGGCGGGACAGGTAGGCCAGCGCCGCCACCTCGACCGGGTCCGCGGCGGCCGGCGGGTTCCCCTCGACGACCGCGGCGCCCAACTCGCCCGCCTCGGCCAGTACCCGGCCGCTCACCCGCTGCCGGAACAGGGTGTCCGTGGCGAGCTGGGTGGCGATCATCGGTGCGCCGAGCCGGCCCCGCCGGTTCGGTGCGAACCGGGCCACCCGGCGCAACGGCACCGGTACCTCGTCCGGCGGCAGCGCCGGCAGCGCCGCCGCGGCGAGCGTGATGATCCGAACCCGGACCGGCTCCGGCAACGCCGGCTCCACCTCCGGCTCAGACTCGGCGTCCGGACCGGCCGCCGGCTCCGCGCCGGATCCTGGCCCCGCGCCGGCCGACGGCCCCGGACCTGACTCCAGCTCCGGACCGGACTCCAGCTCCGGAGCGGGTGACGGTCCCGGCTCGGGTACGCGGTCCAGCCGCGCCGCTTCGCCCCCGTCGGCACCACCGTCCCGCACAGCTCCGGCCGCCTCCTGCCGGAGACGGCGGTCGGACGGATCGCTGAGGGGCATAGTGCCAGTCTCCCACCGCAACGGCCCCCGCCGCCCGACGACTCAGACGATCTCTCGTGGTTGATCGGCCGTCACGATCCGTCCGGACGGTCGCCCGATTCCGGCCACTCCCCAGTTCTGCGCCTGATAGTGCAGGTGGGACGGATGGGGCAGGAGTGTCGTACCCGGGCCGTAGGGTCACCGCCGTGACACAGCAGGAGGCACCTCGATTCGTGCAGGAGGTGCTGGCCGGGTTCGACGCGGGCGAGCCGGCCGACGACGACCGGGCCGCGCTGGCCGCCCTGCCGCTCTACCGGACCACCTTCGTCGTGGTCGACCTGGAGACCACCGGCGGGGCGCCGGACGGCGGCGGCATCACCGAGATCGGCGCGGTGAAGGTCCGCGGCGGCGAACCGCTGGGCACCCTGGCCACCCTGGTCAACCCGGGCACCCCGATTCCGCCCTTCATCACCGTGCTGACCGGCATCACCCAGGCGATGTTGACGCCGGCTCCGCCGATCGAGGAGGTCCTGCCGAGCTTCCTGGAGTTCATCCGGGGCGCGGTGCTGGTCGCGCACAACGCTCCGTACGACGTCGGTTTTCTGAAGGCGGCCTGCGCCCGGCACGGTTATCCCTGGCCGGCGCCCCGGGTGCTGGACACCGCCGCGTTGGCCCGCCGGGTGCTCACCCGCGACGAGGTGCCCAACCGCAAGCTGGGCACCCTGGCGGCCTTCTTCCGGACCACCCACCGCCCCACCCACCGGGCGCTCGACGACGCCCTGGCCACCGTCGAGGTGCTGCACGGGCTGATCGCCCGGCTGGGCGGTCACCGGGTGCACACGCTGGGCGAGACGATCGAGTTCGCCAAGGCGGTCAGCCCCACCCAGCGCCGCAAGCGGCACCTCGCCGAGGGGCTGCCCCGGGTGCCGGGGGTCTACATCTTCCGGGCCGCCGACGACCGGGCGCTGTATGTCGGCACCTCCGGCGACATCGCCACCCGGGTCCGCAGCTACTTCACCGCGGCCGAGAAGCGGGCCCGGATCTCGGAGATGCTGGCGGCGGCCGAGCGGGTGGAGGCGGTCGAGTGCGCCCACACGCTGGAGGCCGAGGTGCGCGAGCTGCGATTGATCGCCGCGCACGCGCCGCCGTACAACCGGCGGTCGAAGTTCCCGGAGCGGATGATCTGGCTGAAGCTCACCACCGAGCTCTACCCGCGGCTGTCGGTGGTCCGGGCGCTGAACCCGGACGACGAGGCGTACCTCGGACCGTTCAGCTCCCGACGGGTGGCGGAGCTGGCCGCGGCGGGGCTGCACGACACGATGCCGCTGCGCCAGTGCACCCACAAGCTGACCGCCCGCAGCACGGTGCCGGCCTGCGCCCTGGCCGAGCTGGGCCGCTGCGACGCCCCCTGCGAACACCGGATCTCCCCGGCCGAGTACGCCCGCCGCGCCGCCGACCCGTTCCGCACCGCCATGGTGGACGATCCGCAGGTGGTGGTGGACGGTCTGCGGGCCAGGATGGAGGCCCTCGCCACCGCCGGCCGGTACGAGGAGGCGGCGGTGGTCCGCAGCCGGCTGGTCGCGGTGCTGCGGGCGACCGTGCGGATGCAGCGGCTCGCCGGTCTGACCCGGATCGCCGAGCTGGTGGCCGCCCGCCGGTCGGCGGCCGGCGGTTGGGAGCTCGTGGTGGTCCGACACGGTCGGCTGGCCAGCGCCGGGGTCTCGCCGCCGGGGGTGCATCCCCGGCCGATGCTCGACCTGGTGAAGGCCACCGCCGAGACGGTCGTGTCCGGCTTCGGGCCGGTGCCGAGCGCCTCGGCCGAGGAGTCCGAACGGATCCTGTCCTGGCTGGAGCGACCCGACACCCGGCTGGTCGAGACCACGGCCGGTTGGGCGTCGCCGGTCCGTGGCGCGGCCCGGTTCCGTGACCTGCTCGCCAAGGCCGAGGCAGCAACATCCGCGCAAGTATCGACCGAACGCCCATGAGCAACTGACCATTCGGACTACGCATGCTCGCTTACTCTGTTAGAGAAGTGCAGTCATGCCCGTTTTCGTGGCCTGTGCTCACTGCCGCCCGCGGTTCCGCGGCGGCTCGGGAGCTGGTCGAGGAGGTGTCTCCCCGTGGACCTCGACGCCGGTCACGGCGCCGCCCTCGGAAGCTCCCTGCCAGCCGAGATGCCGCTCAGCCAGCGGTTGCGCGCGCTGCTGTCCTGGTCGTCGGGGGACGTCGACCCGGTCACCCGACTGACGCGGGCACATCGGACGATCCACCCGAGTGCCGACGTGGCGGTGCTCCGCCGGGGCTACACCATCGCGGAGAACATGCACCGGGGGCAGTACCGCAAGAGCGGTGAGCCGTACATCACCCATCCGCTGGCGGTGGCGCAGATCTGCGCCGAGTTGGGGATGGACACCACCACGCTGGTGGCGGCGCTGCTGCACGACACGGTCGAGGACACCAGCTACACCCTGCAGGCACTGCACGACGACTTCGGCCCCGAGGTGGCCCACCTGGTCGACGGCGTGACCAAGTTCGACAAGGCGTTCTACGGCAAGGCCGCGGAGGCGGAGACGATCCGTAAGATGATCATCGCGGCCGGCAAGGACGTCCGGGTGCTGATCATCAAGCTGGCCGACCGGCTGCACAACATGCGCACCCTCGGCGTACGCTCGCCCGCCTCCCGGGCCCGGATCGCCCGCGCCACCGAGGAGGTGCTGGTGCCGCTCTGCGACCGGCTCGGCATCCAGGCGCTCAAGCGCGAGCTGGACGACGTGGTGCTGATGCACCTGCACCCCGAGGAGTACGACCGGATCGCCGAGCACGTCCGCACCCGTCCGCAGTGGGCCGACTACCTGACGAACGTGGTCGCCCAGGCCCGGGCCGCGCTGCGCCGGGACCGGGTCGAGGCGGTGGTCTCCCCCCGGCCCCGGCACCTCTACTCGATCTGGAAGGACACGGTCGCCGGCCAGCACAGCCGCCCGTTCGACCTGCCCCGCATCGCGATCGTCGTCAACGGGCCGGACACCGACTGTTACGCCGCCCTCGGCGCCATCCACCAGCTCTGGCGCCCGGCCGCCGGCCGGTTCAAGGACTTCATCGCCTCGCCCAAGAACAATCTCTACCGTTCGCTGCACACCACCGTGACGGGTCCGGGCGACCGCACGGTGGAGGTGCTGATCCGGACCCGGGAGATGCACCGCTCGGCGGAGTACGGCATCGCCGCGGCCTTCCGCTTCCCGACGCCGGGGGCGACGGCCGGCACCAGGACCGACGATCTGGACTGGCTGCGCCGGGTGCTGGACTGGGAGGCGGAGACCCAGGACTCCGCGCAGTTCATGGAGTCACTGCGCTGCGACCTGGCCGAGGCGCAGATCACCGTCTTCGCCGAGGGGCGCCCGGTGCTGCTGCCGGCCGGCTCGACTCCGGTCGATCTCGCGTACGAGCTCAGCAACCACCACGGCGACCACTGCCTGGCGGCGAAGATCAACGGGCGGCTCGCCCCGCTGGCGTCCGAACTCGACGAGGGCGACGTGGTGGAGATCTTCACCGAGCGGGACGGGCACGCCGAGTTCGACGCAGCCCTGGAGCCACCCGGTCCGCGCCGGGAGTGGCTCAGCTTCGTCAAGTCACCGCACGCCCAGATGCAGATCAACCGGTGGTTCGCCGACCACCAGGAGCCCGGCATCTCCATCGCGGACAAGGTCCGGCTCGGTCGCGCGACGATCAGCCTCACCCTCCGTAAGCATGATCGCGGCCTCGCCAGCGACCTGCCGCTGCGCCAGCTCGCCGAGGAGTTGGACTACCCCGACCTGGAGACGCTGCTGGTCGCCGTCTTCGACCGGGCGATCGACCCGGACGTGGTGGTGGACCGGTTGATCGCCCTCGTCGATCACCGGGAGTGAACGAACGCCGGTTCGCCAACCGAACCCCGTCCGGTACCCGACCGTCGGGCGTGCCCCGGCCGCCCCGCGTCGGACCTCCGCCAACTAGCCTGGATTCGTGATCACCCGCCACCCCAAGGTCCGGGCTGTCGTATACAGCACCTTCTACCGGTTGCCGCACTCGGTCCGCAGACGCCTGGTCCGGATGATCGTGCCCAAGTACATCGTCGGCGCGGTCACCCTGGTCCGGGACACCGAGGCGCCCGAGCCGGGACGGCTGCTGCTGCTGCGCCAGCCGCCCGGCCGCAGCTGGACCCTGCCGGCCGGTCTGCTGCGGCGTCGGGAGGCCCCGGCCGTCGGCGCGGCCCGTGAGCTGCGCGAGGAGACCGGCATCTCGGTGCCCCCGGAGGAGCTGGTGCCGGCGGTCCCGAACGCCGTGGTGCACGCCAAGGGCTGGGTCGACTGCGTCTTCGAGGCGCGGGTGCCGGCCTCGACCACCCCGCTGGCGGTCGACGGCGCCGAGGTCTGGGAGGCGGTCTGGCACCCGCTGGACCAGCTTCCCCGGTTGAGCGGTCCGACCGCCCGGCTGCTTGCCTACTACGGGATCGGCCCGCTGGCCGGTGACGCCCCCGCACCGCCACCCGCCGGATGACCGGCCATCATGTCGCCGCCGGTCCGACGGCCGGCCTTGAAGCCGCCGTCGCGCCGGCCGACGTCTGCGCGGTGGTGCTCGCCGCCGGCGAGGGACGGCGGCTGCGGCCACTCACCGAACATCTGCCCAAGGCGCTCTGCCCGGTGGGTAACGTCGCGCTGCTGGACCGCGCGCTCGCCCGGCTGGCCGCGCTCGGCTTCGACCGGCCGGCCCGGGTCGCGGTGAACGCCTGCTACCTGGGTGACCAGGTGGTCCGGCACGTCGGCGGACGGGCCCACCTCTCAGTCGAGCCGGGCGACCCGCTCGGCACGGCCGGTGGGATCGCCAACCTGCGGGACTGGATCGACGGGCGCGGCGTGCTGGTCGGCAACGCCGACGCCTACCTGGCCCACCCCACCCTGGGGCCGGGGCCGGACATCGCCGCGCTGCTGGCCGGCTGGGACCGGCGCACCGTCCGGCTGCTCGGCCAGCCGATGGCCGACCCGGCCGAACGCGGCGGGTTCAGCGGCCGCCGGTTCGCCGGGTTCTCCCTGCTGCCCTGGCGCTACGTGCGGGATCTGCCGGTCGCGCACGCCGAACTGGTCCGCCCGGTCTGGCGGGCCGCCGAGGCGGCGGGTGACCTGACGGTGATCCGGTACGACGGCACCTACCTGGACACCGGCACCCCGGCCGACTACCTCGCCGCCAACCTGCACGCCGCCGCCAGGAGCGCGCCACCTGCCGACCCGCAGGTCACCGCAAGCAGCCCGCGACCCGCCGAGCCGCCCGCCGCCGCAAACGGCGCGTCAGATCCAGCGGTTGACGCCGGCAATCTCATCGATCCGACGGCAACGGTCACCGGCTCCTGCCGGGAGGCGGTGGTCGGAGCCGGCGCGGTGGTCCGGGGCAGCGTCCGCCGCTGCGTGATCTGGCCGGGCGCGACGGTGGGCGAGGGCGAGCGGCTGGCCGACGCGATCCGGGTCGGGTCGGACCTCACCGTCCCGGCTGGCGTTCCGGCGGGCCGACCCGGGTAATGCCTACGATGAGCACGTCGCCGGCCGAGAGGAGCCCCAGGTGATCACCGCCATCGTCCTGATCGACTGCGCCACCGACGCCATCCCCGAGGTGGCCGAGGCGCTGGCCGCCCTACCCGGAGTCAGCGAGGTCTACTCGGTGGCCGGCCACGTCGATCTGATCGCGATGGTCCGGGTCCGCGAGTTCGAGCAGATCGCCGAGGTGATCGCCGGCCGGATCTCGAAGGTCCCGGGGGTCCTCAACACCGAGTCGCACATCGCCTTCCGCGCCTACTCCCAGCACGACCTGGAGGAGGCATTCTCGATCGGCCTGGCCGACGCGGACTGACCGGCGATCGGTCGGATCACGCTTACCAGTCGGTAACGACAGACCCGTACCCTGGTCCGGTGACCGCTCTCCCGGGCCAGCGACCGCCGGCCGACCACCGGGCGCCGGACCCGCCGCCCCGCCAGGAATTCGTCGACCGCCCGGACGGCAACCGGATCGGCGTGCAGATCTACCCGGAGCCGGCCGGTGTGACCGGCGGGCCGGTGGTGGTGATCTGGCCGGCCATGGGGGTCCGGGCCAGCTACTACCGGCCGCTCGCGGCGGCGCTGCGCGCGGCCGGCCTGGCCGTCGCCGTGGCCGACCTGCGCGGTACCGGCACCAGCACCCCCACGCCGGGCCGCCGCACCCGGTACGGCTACGCCGAACTGACCGACGACATCGGCGCGGTGCAGGAGCACCTGACCGGCTGGGCCACCGGGCGGCCCCGGCTGCTGCTCGGCCACTCGCTCGGTGGGCAGGCCGCGTTGCTGCATCTGGCCGGCACCGGGGATGAGTCGGTGGCCGGCCTGGTCCTGGTGGCGGTCGGGCTGCCGTACTGGCGGTCGTACCGGGGTCGGCTCCGGCTGCTGGTGCTGCCGTTCACCCAGGGCCTGCACGCGGCGGCCGGCCTCCTCGGGTACTGGCCCGGCTGGGGGTTCGGCGGCCGGCAGGCCCGCGGGGTGATCCGGGACTGGGCGTACACCGGTCGGACCGGCCGGTTCCCGACCATCGGCACGGTCGACGCCGAGGCCGCGGTGCGGACGGTCCGGACTCCGGTGCTCGCGGTGAGTGTGGCGGGCGACCGGCACACCCCGCCGGGGCTGCTTGACGACCTGTGCGGCAAGCTGACCGCGGCGCCCGTGCGCCGCGAGCACTACACCGCGGCGCAGGCCGGCCGACCGATGGACCACTTCACCTGGGTACGCGCCAGCGCCCCGCTCGCCGAGCGGGTGGCCGCCTTCGCCGCCGACCTGCCCGGGTACGGCGGTGCCGCCGACCCCGAGGGGACGGCGGCACCGGGGTGACCCGGTCGGCCGGTCGGACCGGAACCCGAATCCGGCCGGCCCACTACCGGGTCAGCGGCGGCCCGGGCTGGACGGGCCGGAGGTGGCGGGACTCGGCCGACCCGAGCTGCTGCCCGGGGTCGGGGTACCGCTCTCCTCCGGGATCGGCACGCCCAACGTCTCGGCCAGGTTCACCAGCTCCTGGTAGTGCTCCTGCAGGACCGGCAGGGCGTTCTGTGCCACCTGAACCACGGCCGGGTCGGAGCCCTGCGCCACCTCGGTCTCGGCCAGCTCGATCGCCCGCATATGGGCGACCAGTTCCACCGACACCCACTGGTTGTCGAAGGCGCTGCCGTTGAGACCCTTCAGGTGGTTCAGAACGGCCTGCTGATCGTTGGTCGGCTTGTCCGGCAGGGTCACCCCCACCGAGGACGCGGTGCTCTTGACGGTCTCATCCAGTTTCGTGTGATCCGTCACCAGCATCTCGCCCAGCTCCTTGACCTGCTGGTTGGCCCCCTTCTGCTGGGCCATCTTCCCGGCGGAGATCTCCACCAGATTCGCCCGATGGATCCCCTGCAGGAACTGGGTGTCCTGCGCCGAGGGCGCGGCGGTCGCCGCGCCGGCCGGCGCCAGGCCCACCACGACCAGGCCGGCGATCATCGCCAAGCGTTTGACGGACAGCATCCTCGGTCCCTCCCTCACGGTCGATGGACCGCTCGGGTACCCCATCGACCGCCGAGCACGCCGGCCACCGCCAGTCGGCTGCCAACCAAAGCCGACGCGTCGACCAGGCCGGAGCCGACGACCTCGATGTCGGGTTCGGGGCCTGCGTCCGCTATCCGGGCTGTTCGGCCGCTTTGGCCGCCCCGGCCTCCGCCACCCAGCGGTCGAGGACCCGGGCCGCGGCGCCGGAGTCGATCGCCTCGGCCGCCCGGTCCAGGTTGGCCCGTAGCCCGGCGAGCAGGTCGCCCTTGGCCCCACCGTGTGCCAGCAGTGCGGCGGCCGCGTTCACCACGACCGCGTCGCGCACCGGTCCGGTCTCGCCGGCCAGCAGGCGGCGGGTCACGTCGGCGTTGAACGCCGCGTCGCCGCCGCGCAGGTCACCCGGAACCGACCGGCGTACGCCGAGTTCCGTGGCGTCCAGCACCGACTCCTCGACCCGGTCGTCGCGGGCCAGCCAGACCCGGGTCGGCGCGGCGGTGCTGAACTCGTCCAGCCCGTCCTCGCCGCGCAGCACCAGCACCGTGTCGCCGCGCGCGGCGAAGACCCCCGCCATCACCGGCGCCATCCGCTTGTCGAAGCAGCCCACCGCGCCGGAGCGCGGTCGCGCCGGGTTGGTCAGCGGACCGAGGAAGTTGAACGCGGTCGGCACGCCGATCTCCCGCCGGGTCACGCCGGCGTGCCGCATCCCGGGGTGGAACCGGGCCGCGAAGCAGAACCCGATGCCGGCCTCGGCGACGCACCGGGCCACCCCGTCCGGCCCCAGGTCCAGCGGCACGCCCAGGAACTCCAGCAGGTCGGCCGCGCCGCAGGACGACGAGGCCGCCCGGTTGCCGTGCTTGACCACCGGCACCCCGGCGCCGGCCACCACCATCGCCGTCATGGTGGAGATGTTCACGGTGTGGGCCCGGTCGCCACCGGTGCCGACGATGTCGACGGCGCGCTCCCGCAGCCCGGCCGGCAGCTCCACCGGTACGGCGCTGGCCAGCATGGCGTGGACCAGGCCGGCCAGTTCCCTGGAGGTCTCACCCTTGGCCCGCAGCGCGATGGCGAAGCCGGCGATCTGGGCGGGCGTCGCGGAACCCGCCATGATCTCGCCCATCGCCCAGGCGGTGTCCTCGGTGCTGAGCTCCTCGGCGCGCAGCAGCGCGGCCAGCAGGTTCGACCAGGTCCGTTCGCCCATGTCGGGCCTCCCGAGGTGGCGGTGGAAGCGGCGTGTGGTGGCGGCGGATCAGGCGGCGGCGCGGGCGCGCAGCAGCCCGGCGACCGTCTGCCCGGCGGTCACCGGGTCCAGCGGGTGCTGCAGGGTGGCGTCGACCTGGGCGTACGCGGCCAGCCAGCGGTCGGCCGCGCGGCCGATCACCACGCAGGTCGGCGGCGGGTCGTCGAAGTCGTCCTTGACCTGGCGGGCGATCCCGATCCCACCGGCCGGGGTGGCCTCGCCGTCGAGCAGCATCAGGTCGACCTCGTACTCGTCGACCAGCCGGACGCACTCGTCGTAGCTGGCCGCGTCGAGGAACTCGACCGTCAGGTCGGCCGCCGGGCGGGTGCCCACGGCGAGCCGCATCCGGTCACGCACCTGCGGGTCGTCGCTGTAGAGCAGGACGGTGTAAAGACGGTCGGTCATCGGTCGCGGACTCCCACCTCGTAGCTGCCCGCCGATCGTACCGGTCGGGTGAGGTTCGGAGGCTGTCGGCGTACCCGATGGTGGTTGTCAGGCGACGGAGCCGGCGGCGCGGTCGCGGGCCTCCTGGCGGTCCAGCTCGCGATCCACCCGCCGGGCCTCCCGCTCGGACTGGCGCATCCACTGCACCACCAGCACCGCCAGCATGGTCACGCTGACGAACTCGCCGCCGGCCCAGAGGATGCCGCCGGCGACCTTCTGGTCGGCCCACGGGTCGGCCCAGGTCAGCCCGAGCGAGGGGTACCAGTCCCCGCCGAAGAGGGTGGCGCTCTGCATCACGGTCAACCCGAGCACCGTGTGGAACGGCACGGAGAGCACCATCAGCAGCGCCCGGGCCGGGTACGGCCACCGGCCGGGCAGCGGGTCGTGGCCGACCAGCGGCCAGAAGAACAGACAGCCGGTGAGGATGAAGTGGGCGTGCACCAGCTCGTGCGCCAGCACGTTCTCCAGGGTCAGCCGGTAGAGCCCGGTGAAGTAGAGCACGAACGGGTTGGCCACGAAGATGCCGAACGCGAACAGCGGGTTGCTGAGCACCCGGGCCGGCCGGCTGTGCACCACGGCCAGCAGCCGCCGGCGCGGCGCGGCGGGCAGCGTCCGCAGCGCCAGCGTCACCGGCGCGCCGAGGGCCAGGAAGATCGGCGCGATCATGGAGAGCACCATGTGCTGGACCATGTGCACCGACAACAGGGCGGTGTCGTAGGCGTGCAGCCCGCTCACCGTGACCGCCGCGATCGAGCCCAGCCCCGGCCCGATGAAGAGCACGGTCCGGCTCACCGGCCAGCGGTCGCCGCGCAGCCGCAGCCGGTGCACCCCGTAGAGGTAGCCGGCGGCGGCGACCACCAGCACCACGGCCAGCCAGGTGTCCAGGCCGGTCTCGGTGAAGACCCGGGCGACGGTGAACGGCGGTGGGGTGGTGGTCGGATCGACGGCGAGCACGCTTTTCAGGCTAGGCCAGGCGAACCGGGCGGGTGACGGCGACCCACGACCGGGCGTAGTTGTGGTACCCCGACGATCGCCGATGCTGCTCGGGGGCAATAATGACCGCGTGACTGCGGCCCCAGCCATTGACAAGAGCCGGATCCACTCGCTGACGCGACCGAACATGGTCAGCGTCGGCACGATCGTCTGGCTCTCCAGCGAACTGATGTTCTTCGCGGCGCTGTTCGCCATGTACTTCTCGATCCGCGCTGCCGACTACAGCATGTGGGAGGAGCACACGCCGCACCTGAACATCCCGTACGCCACGACCTTCACCACGATCCTGGTGCTCTCCTCGGTGACCTGCCAGCTCGGGGTCTTCGCCGCGGAGAAGGGCGACGTGCACGCGCTGCGGCGCTGGTTCACGATCACCTTCGTGATGGGGCTGATCTTCGTGCTCGGCCAGATGTGGGAGTACCGCACGCTGGTGCACGAGGGCATCAAGATCAACGCAGACGGCTACGGCTCGGTGTTCTACCTCACCACCGGCTTCCACGCGCTGCACGTCACCGGTGGCCTGATCGCCTTCATCATCTTCATGATCCGTACGACGATGGGCCGGTTCACCCCGGCCCAGGCCACCGCGGCCATCGTCGTGTCGTACTACTGGCACTTCGTCGACGTCGTCTGGATCGCCCTCTACGGCATGATCTACTGGCTCCAATGATCATCCAGCCGGCTCCGGCGATCAGGGCGGCTGTCATGAATCACGCCGCCATCCCGTCCCTGAGACAAGGTCGAGAAACCGTTAAGGACACTGGCCATGACTTCTGACACCCCCAACGCGGGCGGTCGCCGGCGCGGGCTGCTCGCGCGGTTGCGCCGGGCGCGCTCCACGCCGCGCGGGCGGGGCCGGCGCCGACTGGGCGCCGCGGTACGCCTCACCCTGGCGCTCTTCCTGGCCGGTGGCGCGTACACCGTCTTCGCGCCCAGCCTGTCGGCCCAGGACACGCCGCAGTTCACCGGCGCCGCCGCCGACGGCAAGGCACTGTTCGACGTGAGCTGCATCTCATGTCACGGCCGCAACGCGCAGGGCGTCGAGGGACGCGGACCGAGCCTGATCGGCGTCGGGGCCGCCTCGGTGGAGTTCCAGGTGGGTACCGGCCGGATGCCGATGGCCCGGCAGGAGGCACAGGCCGAGCGGAAGCCGCCGGTCTTCTCCGACGAGGAGACCCGCCAGCTCGGCCAGTACATCCAGGAGCTCGGCGGCGGCCCGCAGGTGCCCGCCGGGGAGGTCGCCGCCGGCGGCGACATCGCCGAGGGCGGCCGGCTGTTCCGGATCAACTGCTCGTCCTGCCACGCGTTCAGCGGCGGCGGCGGCGCGCTCTCCTCCGGCAAGTACGCCCCCGGTCTCGGCCCGGCCACCGACCGGCAGATCTACGCGGCGATGCTGACCGGCCCGCAGAACATGCCGGTGTTCGGCGACAACCAGCTCACGCCGGAGCAGAAGGCCGACGTGATCGCCTTCATCCAGGACGGCCTCAAGAACGACCGGGACCCCGGCGGCCTGTTCAACCTCGGCCGCTACGGCCCCTCCACCGAGGGCCTGGCGATCTTCCTGGTCGGCATCGTGGCGCTGGTCTTCGCCAGCCTCTGGATTGCGGGGAAGTCATGAGCGACGCGACAACCGCACACAAGGCCCCCGAGGTCGACATCCACGACCCGAAGACATCCCGGTTCGACATCGTCCGGGAGGGGGCCCGCCGCGACGACATCGAGATCGTCCACTACGAGCCGCCGTTCCCGGTGCCCGGCACCAAGGCCGAGCGTCGGCTGACCCGGGTCGTGGCGACGTTCTTCCTGCTCACCGGGTTGGCCGCCACGGTCTTCCTGGCGGTCTACATCTGGTGGCCGTGGGAGTACGAGTCCGGTAGCGGCGCCAGCAAGTACTACACCCCGCTGCTGGGCATCTCGCTCGGCGTCGCCCTGCTCGGCATCGGCTTCGGCATCCTGACCTGGGGCAAGAAGCTGCTGCCCAAGGAGGTGTCGATCCAGGACCGGCACGACGGCGCCTCCAGCGCCGACGACCGGAAGATCACCGGCGGCACGCTGGCCTACATGGCCGACGAACTCGGGGTGAAGCGGCGGCCGCTGCTGGGCGTCTCGCTGCTGGCCGGGCTGGCACCGGTCGGCGCCGTCGCCGCGGCTCCGCTGATCGGCGGGTTGATCACCGACCCGCACAAGAACAACCGGATGTTCACCACCGGCTGGGCGCCGGCCGAGGACGGCGGCCTGGTCCGGCTCGCGCACGAGGACGGCACCCCGATCCGGCCCGAGGACGTCAGCGTCGGCGGCCAGCTCACGGTGTTTCCCAGCCTCTTCGAGGACGACCACTTCGTCGGCGCCCTGAACCGCTACGCCGACTCCCCCACCCTCCTGATCCACCTGCGGGAGGAGGACGCCCGGGCGGCCCAGGAGGCCGGCGAGCGGGAGGGGAAGTCCGACTACATGTGGGGCAACTACATCGCCTTCTCGAAGATCTGCACGCACGCCGGCTGCCCGGCCAGCCTCTACGAGCGGCAGACCAACCGGCTGCTCTGCCCCTGCCACCAGTCGCAGTTCCTGATCACCAACAACGCCCGGCCCATCTTCGGACCCGCCAGCCGGGCCCTCCCCCAGTTGCCCATCACGGTGGATGGGGAGGGCTTCTTCGTGGCACGCTCCGATTACCAGGAGCTCGTCGGGCCAGATTTCTGGGAGCGGCCATGAAACGGCGCAAGCTAGACGTAGCGGCAGTACCGGGCAAGGCCGCCGGGGAGGTCGACGACCGGTTCCAGGTCGCCACCCCACTGCGCAAGCTGCTCAACAAGGTCTTCCCGGACCACTGGTCGTTCCTGCTCGGTGAGATCGCGCTCTTCTCGTTCATCGTGCTGCTGCTCACCGGCGTCTTCCTGACCTTCTTCTTCGACCCGTCGTTGCAGGAGGTCACCTACGAGGGCAGCTACGCCCCGCTGCGCGGCACCCACATGTCCGCCGCGTACGCGACCGCGCTGGACATCTCGTTCGACGTTCGCGGCGGCCTGATCATGCGGCAGATGCACCACTGGGCGGCGCTGCTGTTCATGGCCGCGATCGTGGTGCACATGATGCGGGTGTTCTTCACCGGCGCGTTCCGCAAGCCGCGGGAGCTGAACTGGATCATCGGCTCGCTGCTGTTCTGGGTCGGCTTCCTGGCCGGCTTCACCGGCTACTCGCTCCCCGACGACGGACTCTCCGGCACCGGCCTGCGGATCGCCTCGGCGATCATGCTCTCCATCCCGGTGATCGGCTCCTGGGTCACCTCGTCGATCTTCGGCGGCGAGTTCCCCGGCGAGATCATCCTCAGCCGCTTCTACATCGCCCACGTGCTGCTCATCCCCGGCCTGCTGGTGGCGCTGATCAGCGTCCACCTGGGCCTGGTCTTCAAGCAGAAGCACACCCAGTGGCCGGGGCCGGGGCGGACCAACGACAACGTCGTGGGCGAGCGGATGTTCCCCCGGTACGCGATCAAGCAGGGCGGCTTCTTCATGGTCGTCTTCGGCGTGATCGCGCTGCTGGCCGGCCTGTTCCAGATCAACCCGATCTGGCTGTTCGGCCCGTACGAGGCCGCGGTGGTCTCGGCGGCCAGCCAGCCGGACTGGTACGTGATGTTCCTGGACGGCTCGACCCGGCTGATGCCGGACTGGGAGATCACCATCCCGATCGGCGACGGGTACGTCATACCGCCGCTGTTCTGGCCGACCGTGGTGCTACCCGGCATCCTGACGATGCTGCCGATCTTCTATCCGTTCATCGAGGCCCGGCTGACCAAGGACAAGGCCCGGCACAACCTGCTGCAGCGCCCCCGGGACGTACCGAACCGGACCGGTCTCGGCGCGATGGCTCTGACCTTCTGGGTGGTGCTCACCCTCTCCGGCGCCAACGACGTGATCGCGGACAAGTTCTACATCAGCCTGAACGCGATGACCTGGGCGGGCCGGATCGGCCTGATCATCCTGCCGCCGCTGGCGTACTACCTGACCTACCGGATCTGCCTGGGGCTGCAGCAGCACGACCGGGAGGTGCTCGCGCACGGCGTGGAGACCGGCATCATCCGCCGGCTGCCCGACGGCCGGTACGAGGAGGTCCACCAGCCGCTCGGCGCCGCCGACGGGCACGGCCACGGCGAGCTGGACTACGCCGGCTGGGTGGTGCCGAAGAAGATGAACCGGCTCGGCGCGCTCGGACCGGCCATCAAGGGCTTCTTCTACCCGATCGAGCGGCCCGCCGAGGCGCCCACCTCGCCCGGTCACCCGCCGGTGCAGGAGCGCCCGGAGCGGGAGCAGATCGGCACCGGCGGAGGCCGCTGACCGACACCGACCGACGATTGCGGCGCCCGCCGGGGTTCACACCCGGCGGGCGCCGTTCCGTCTGACGCCGTTACGCGCCCCGGATCGGAACCCGGGGGGTCGTCCGGCCGCGGTCGTCGGTCGGGTAGTGCCTGCGGAGGTCGGAGGTGGTCATCCGGTCGAGCATCCGGTCGGGAAGGATGCGGGAAGCCCGGATGAGGAAGGCAGCCGTCGCGCCGATGGTGTATCGGGTGCGGGGCCTGCGGTCGGTGACCGCCTTGGCGATCCTCCGCGCGGCGACGTCGGCGGTCACGCCGGCCTTGGTGAACGCCGCCACGTGGGCGGGTATCGCCCGCATCAGAGCGCCGTAGCGCGCGTGCTGCTCGGGCGCCATCCCGTCGCCGAGACGGGTGAGGGCGGCCAGGCCGGCGCGGGACATCTCGGTCTGGACGCCGCCCGGTTCGACCACCACCACCTGCACACCGTGGGGGGCCAGCTCGTTGCGCAGCGCGTCGCTCGTCGCCTCCATCGCGAACTTGCTGGCCGCGTACGGTCCGTAGCCGGCCATGGAGATCTTCCCGTTGAGGGAACTGATGTTGACCACGCGCCCGTTGCCACGTAGCAGCGCGGGAAGCAGGGCCTGGGTGACGGCGACGTGGCCGAAGAGGTTCACCTCGAAGATCCGCCGCCACTCGCTGAGCGGCATCACTTCGACCGGGCCGGCGCCAGGGACGCCGGCGTTGTTGACCAGCGCCCGCAGCGGCCGCGGATCCCGCTCGACCCGGGCGGCGAGCGCGGCGACGTGGCCGGCGTCGGTGATGTCGAGGATCACCGGCTCGATGTCCCTGGCCTGCAGGGGTGTCCGGTCGCTGTCGCGCCGTACGCCGGCGAGGACGTGGAAGCCGCGCCGAGCCAGTTCCCGTGCGGTGGCCGCGCCGATGCCGGCCGACGCTCCGGTCACGACCACAAGTTCCCGAGTTTCAGTTGACGATGTCATCTCTTGAGTGTGCAGTACTGAGATGACAGCGTCAACTGGTTCAAGTGACTTAGTCATCACAAGTGGGCTAGCATCTTCCGCGTGACCAGCCGTGCCGAGTCAGCAGCCGCCACCCGCCGCGCCCTGCTCGATGCGGCCGCCGAGCTGCTGGATTCCGGTGGCCTCGACGCCGTGACGTTGCGCGCCGTGGGGGCGCGCGCCGGAGTGAGTCGCGGAGCGCCCTACCGGCACTTCCTCGACAAGGAGAGCCTGCTGATCGCGGTCGGGACCCGGGCCTGGGACAGCCTCGGAGACCGCATGCAGGTCCTTCGCGCGCAACCGGGCCTGTCGGCCGCCGAGAAGATGCGCAGCGGTCTCCTCGCGCTCATCGACATCGGCCGCTTTCAGCCGCACCTGTACCAGCTCATGTTCAGCAACCCGCCCGGCGACCCCACGGCGCTCGCCCGCGCCGCCCAGCGCAGCCAGACCGAGTTCCTGGCCGTCGTCGCCGACCTGGTCGGCGAGCCGGACGCCCGCCGCTACGCGGCCCTGCTCATCAGCAGCGCGAACGGGATCGCCGGCCTGGCGGCCAGCGGCCAGCTCACCGACCCGAAGTGGGGAGGCGTCTCCGCCGAAGACCTCACCGACACCCTCGTCGACATGATCGCCGGCAACAGCCGACCGGCATGACCGGCGGCGATGACTCGACGGATCGGTAGTCGATCTCACATCGGCCCGACACGCCGACCGGCCTGGGCGATTGGCCCGGGATGCGCGGTCGGTGGCAAACTACACAGGGGTAATTCCCGGGTCGGACGAGAGGAGACGCCCGTGCGCGAGCGAGAGCTGCACTGCGAAACCTGTCGAGGCGAGCGGCGGTTCGAGATGCCGCCGTGCGCCGACGGCCACGGAGCCGACTGCCTGGAGCTGGCCTGCGCGGGATGCGGCTCGGCGATCCTGATCGGCGTCGACCCGCTGGCCCGGCAGCGCCGCCCGCGGACCACCCGACGCCTCCGCCGCCACACCGCACCGGGCCGGCGACTGGCCGCCTGACCGCGCCGCCCCTGACACGCCGGACCGGCCGTCCGGTTGCCCTGGACCTGGGAAACCGGACGGCTCCCCCGCGGTCGTCAGTGCTCGGCGGTCCGCCGGGTGCCGGAGTAGTACTCGAAAAGCAGCCCGCAGGCGCCCAGGATCACGGCGATCAGGCCGGCGGCGATCAGCCACCACTGCCAGAAGACCAGGCCGAGACCGGCCACGGTGGCGGCGAACGCCAGCCCGATCGGCCAGTAGCTGCCCGGGCTGAAGAACCCGACCTCACCGGCGCCCTCGGCGATCTCCGCGTCCGGGCGGTCCTCCGGGCGGGGATCGATCCGCCGCGAGACGAACCAGAAGAAGCCACCGCACATCGCGGTGAGGAAGAACGACAGGGTCAGCGCGGTGGTGCCGATCCACTCGACCCGCCCGTCCACGCCCTCGGTCCAGAAGCCGTAGAGGAAGGTGGCGAAGAGCAGGAACCCCGAGATGATCGCGAACAGCCGCCATTCAGTCTTCATGCCGGGCTCCTCAGTTTCCCGCGCCGGCGGCGCTGTCGTTGCCGAAGTTGCTCGCGTCCCGCTTGGTCTCGAACGGCTTGGTGGTCACCGCGAACGGCTCCTCACCGATCTGCGCGAGCGCGTCCTGGGTCGAGGCGCCGGCCTGCTTGGCCGCGAGGAACTGGTCGTACGCCTGGGGTGAGACCACCCGCAGCTCGAAGTTCATCATCGAGTGGTACGTGCCACACAGCTCGGCGCACCGCCCGACGTACGCCCCCTCGGTCTGCAACTCCTCCACCTCGAAGACGTTACGGATGTCACCCGGGAAGACGTCCCGCTTGAACAACATCTCCGGCACCCAGAACGAGTGGATGACGTCCCGGCTGGTCTCCTCGAACCGGATGCTGCGGCCGGTCGGCAGCACCAGCACCGGCACCACCTCGGTGGTGCCGAGGGTGGACGCCACGGTCTGCGCCTCCGGCCCGACCCCGTCGCGGTAGTTGAACTGCCAGTTCCACTTGAACGCCACGACCTCGACGGTCACGTCCGGGTTGCCGCGCAGCCGGTCGACGTCGGTCTGCACGATCGCGGTGTAGTAGAAGAGCACGGCCACGACCAGGATCGGCGCGATCGTGTAGAGGAACTCCATCGGCATGTTGAACCGGGTCTGCGCCGGCAACTCGTTGCCGCGCTTGCGGTACCGGATGATGCACCAGAAGATCAGGCCCCAGACGAAGAACCCGACCGCGAGGGCGGCGATGACCGACCCGATCCAGAGGTCGTACATCCGGTTGGCCTCGTCGGTGATCCCGCCCTGCGGCCAGCCGAACCCGGCGAACGCCTTACCGACATCACAGCCGGTGAGCAGGGTCAGCAGCGCCCCCGCCCCGAGGACGAGCCCGCCGGCCCGCACGGCGCCGCGGCGCCTGCCGCGTCCGGTGCCGGCCACCCGCGTGCCGGCACCGGCCCGCTCCTGCAAACCCGTTGCGCCCACCTGGTCCTGCCTCCCTAGCGCGCCCGCCGGCGTATCAGTCAATTCCGGCGGCAAAGGCGTCACCGACGGTCGCAGATTACTCGACCAGCGCAGACCGGACGGTTCTGGGGTCGGCGCGGCGGCCCGTCGGGGATCTTGTGCCATGAGCAGCACGCTACCGTTTCCCACGTGACCGTTCCGGCGTCTTCCCGTGCGACCGTTCCGGCGTCCCCCGCGAACCCACCGGCGGCCTATCTCGACGCCGCCACCGCCGCGCCACTGCACCCGGTGGCCCGGCAGGCGCTGCTGGCCGCCCTCGCCGACGGCTGGGCCGACCCGGGCAAGCTCTACGCGCAGGCCCGCCGGGCCCGCCAGCTTCTCGACGCGGCGCGGGCCGCAACCGCCGAAATTCTCCGGGTACGCCCCGACGAGCTCTCCTTCACCCCCAGCGGTACGGCGGCCGCCCACGCGGCCGTGCTCGGCGGCCTGGCCGCCCGCCGCCGCACCGGCAGCACCCTGGTCCACTCGGCCATCGAACACTCCGCGGTACTACACGCCGCCGAACAACACGCGAAGGCCAACCCGACGGCCAACAGCGCGAAGGCCAGCAGTCCGACGGCCAACAGCGCGACGGCCAACGGCTCGACAGACGGCAGCCAGGCTGCCTCCGCCGTGGCGGACGGCGGCGCGACAGACGGCGGCGCGACGAGCAATGGCCCGGCGGGCGGCGGCCGGCCGGACGTCGTTTCCGTGCCGGTGGACCGGCTCGGGCGGGTGGAGCTGGATGCCTGGGCGGCGGCGGTGGCCCGGCCGGGGGTGGCGCTGGCCGCCCTGATCAGCGCCAGTCACGAGGCCGGCACCGTGCAGCCGGTGGCCGAGGCGGCGGGCGCGTGCGCGGCGGCCGGCGTGCCGCTGTATGTCGACGCGGCCCAGTCGGTGCCGTGGGGGGCGCCGCCGGACGGCTGGTCTCTGCTCACCGCCAGCGCCCACAAGTGGGGTGGCCCGCCCGGCGTTGGGCTGCTGGTGGTGCGCAAGGGCACCCGCTGGGAGTCGCCGTACCCGGCCGACGAGCGGGAGTCCGGTCGTACCCCCGGAGTGTTGAACCTGCCGGCGATCGTGGCGGCCGCGGCCGCGCTGCGGGCGGTGACCGCCGACGCGGCCGCGCAGGTGGCCCGGCTCGGCGCGCTGACCGACCGGATCCGCGCGGTGGTGCCGGCCACGGTGCCGGACGTGGAGGTGGTCGGCGACCCGGAGCGGCGACTGCCGCACCTGGTCACCTTCTCCTGCCTGTACGTCGACGGGGAGGCGCTGCTGCACGCGCTGGACCGGCGCGGTTTCGCGGTCTCCTCCGGCTCGTCGTGCACCTCCTCGACGCTGCGCCCGTCGCATGTGCTGGAAGCGATGGGGGTGCTCTCGCACGGCAACATCCGGGTCTCACTGCACCGGGACACCACGGCGGAGGAGGTGGACCGGTTCCTGGCCGAACTGCCCGGCATCGTCGCCGACCTGCGCGCCGAGGCCGGCGTGGTGGGGCTGTGACCACCCCCGACCCGGCAGCGGCGACCGGACCAGCGCACGCGACCGGACCAGCCGAGCGGGCCGAGGCGGCTGGGCCAGCGGAGCCGGCCACCGTCGAGCCGGATGAGGTGATCGACTGTCTGGGGCAGCGCTGCCCGCTGCCGGTGATCGCTGTGGCGAGGCGGCTGCCCCAACTGCCGGTCGGCGCCGTGATCCGGGTGCTGGCCGATGACCCGGCAGCGGCCATCGACGTGCCGGCTTGGTGCCGGATGCGCGGCCAGGAACTCGTCGCCACCTCGACGGTGGCCGGCGCCCCCGCCTTCGACATCCGCCGCCGGCACTGACACCACGGTCAATGGCCAGATGCGCGCGGCGGCCACCGGGCCAGCCCTCGCCTTCTTCGTCTCCGGCTCGACACCCCGGCCCCCCCGACCCGAGAGATCTTGGAGGATTCGGTGACCCACAAGGCACCGGATCATTCGCGATCACGAATGGTCGCGGGGTGAGGGTGAGTTGGCGTCGCGCGGCGCCAGCCGGGGATTGGCTGCCGCCCAGGTTGGTGTGGGCTGGCACAGCATCGACGGCTGGTCCGCTCAGTCGCCGTCGGGGGCGGTTGCGCCGAGGCCGAGCGGCGGCTGATCGATCCAGGTGAGTTGCGTCGGTCGGGCGGCCGAGTGGATCCACTGTGCCCGTTCGACGCTGCTGAACCGGCTGGCGAGACCGTCACCGACCGGCGGACGCCGCCTTCGTCTTCGAGTCGATGGTCATCCCCGGCCTGCTGCAGACCGAGGAGTACGCCCAGGCGCTGACGCTCGGCACCGGCTTCGTCCGACCAGATCACGCCGAGCGGTTCGTCTCGTTCCGGCAGGCTCGGGCCCGACGGCTCACCGACGACGAACCGCTGGCCCTACACGCGGTCATCGGCGAAGCGGCACTCCGGCTTCGGGTCAACGGGGACCAGACCCGACGGGCTCAGCTCGCCCATCTGGTAAGGATGTCGGAACTGCCGAACGTGACAGTCCAGATCCTTCGACCTGAGGACGGCCCACACCCCGCCACGCCACTGGGGAAGTTCGTCGTGCTGGACTTCGGTCGGGTCCAGCCGATCGCCTACACCGAACTGCTCGACGGGGCGATGTACGTGCAGGATCCGGACGGCGTACGGACCTATAACATGGTGGCGGAAAACCTGCGCCAGGTCGCCCTGTCGCCCGCCGATTCTCGCGCGATGATCAGGAAGCTTGCTGGCGCGGCCTAGCCCCGGAGGCCTCTGTGACCACCCCCAAACTGACCACCGCCAACTGGTTCACCAGCAGCCGCAGCGCCAACAACGGCGACTGTGTCGAGTGCGCCCAGCGGCCCGGCGGCATGGCCGTCCGGGACAGCAAGGACCGCTCCGGACCAGTGCTCGTGTTCACCTCGTCCAGCTGGACGGGGTTCCTCGCCGCCTTGGCCAGGAAAGGTGACACTCTGTAACCACGATCCGCTCGACCGTCGCACCTACAGCAGTGGGGGATGCCTCGTCCGAGCCCACGCCAGCAGATTATCCCTAGCCTCTAGCGGGAACCGAGCGTCGGTGTCGGCGAGCCGCTCGATCAGGGTTTGGGCGTTGGCCTCGTCGAACACGCCCCGCCGGAGAGCGGCGATGACCAACTGCAGGGTGCGGTGGACCCGGACGCCCCGGGCTCGGCCGACATTGCAGGCGACCTGGTCATCTACATACGCGGCTGCCGCGTGCGCCTCGGCCCATGCCAGCACCGATGCCTCACCGGCGTTACGCTCGAAGTTGCCGAGTCGGTTCATGTACTGGCCGAACAGGTAGAGTTCCTCAAGATCGTCACACGGAACGGTTTCGATCCAGTCCAGGTCCAGCGCCGTCTGCAGCGCCGGATGTTCCCGAGCTCCCTTCCGCAGCTCGCCGCGCACTGCCTTGGTGGTCACGCAGTCGAAGTCATCGACCAGCTCCTTGAGCGCGGGCAACTCACCGGCGCGGGCGAAGTGACTCAGCGGGCTCGTGTCGAAAACCACCACCCCCTTGGACATGATCAGCCGACGTCCTCGAACTCCGCAACGAGGGCTTCAATCGGCATCTCGTGCGGAGTGGGTAATTCGTCCGTGGGCACTGTCCGCCGGAGCAACTCCACCGCACGGTCGCCACTGATCACACCGCGGCGGTAGGCGCGCATCGCGGCCTGGGAGTAGGCCGGTGGCAGGGCGACCGGACGAAGCTCTTCCTCGAAACGAACCCCCACCTCGAGGTAGTCGCCAGCAGTCGGACGCTGGTGCCTGAGCATGTCGAACTCGGCACGGGACAGCAGACCCAGGGTGTGGGCGTGCGATACCGCCGCCGACCAACTGACCCGGTACGCGGCCGCCAAGGCGATCAGCCGATGACGAGGGTTGCCCCGGCCATCCGACAGCTCTTCCCACCGCGATCGCATCGCTTGACCCGGCATCAGGAAGTGGATGGCGAAGGCGTTGATCAGAGCTTCGCGATCGGATCTGCTGGTACCGAGACCGAAGTCCACGGTGTACTCATCCGCGAGTAGATGGTGACCCAGCTCGTGTGCGAGATTGAACCTCCGCCGGCCGGGGTCGGCCGACCCGTTGATGAGAGCGACACCGAGTCCGTCGATCCGGACGTAGCCTCCGTCAATCACCCCAGGTCCGAGGTCGATCGAGAACGCCAGTAGCCCCAACTGCTCGATCAGCTGTTGCAGATCGATGAGTGGACCATCGCCGCATCCCAGCATCACCCGCGCCTCGGCCGCACCCGCCTCAGCCTCCGCCAACGTGCTCACGCCTGAGGGCAGACGCGCCTCCGGCAAGGCCAGTGTGCCGACGTCCCTGAGCAGTTCCACATCTCGACCGGCCCGCTCGAGCTCATCCTCCAACCGTTGCGCGTCCTGGTCGACGCTCAGGTTGGCGCGATGACTCGCGATCGTGCCCGGTGCCTCGCTGACGAACCATTCGACCGTCCGCCCGAGTACGTCGGCGATCCGGGCGAGTTCCAAGGCGTCGACTTGACGCTGTCCAAGCTCTATCCGGGTCATCGCCGACCGGTGGATCCCGAGTCGCTCGGCAAGCTCACGTTGAGTGAAGCCAGCCCGCTCTCGCGCCGTCGCGATTCGGCCGCCCACCTCCACCCAGCTCCGCAGCCGTGCACTTGCCATGGACAACTCTCCTCGGTGCTGGTGCGCTTTTCGCACTCATCAAGGATAGCCTGTAGCTCCTATCGTGCGAATGAGTTCACTGGCTGCGCTCGGCCGTAAAGCCTCAGTGCACTTGCCAGCGACGTCGGGTCAGGCGGGGAGGTGGGGGCGGACCTCTTCGGCGCACTCGTCGCCGTAGGACTCGGCGAGGCGCTTGACGAAGAGGTCGCCGCGGACCTCGTACTCCTGGGTTCCGATGGTTTCCAGGACCAGGGTGGCCAGCAGCGAGCCGACCTGGGCCGCCCGTTCCAGGCCGAGGCCCCAGCTCAGCGCCGTGAAGAAGCCGGCCCGGAAGCCGTCGCCGACGCCGGTCGGGTCAGTGGCCTGGATCTCCCGGGCGATCGGCACGTGGATCGGGTCGAAGTCCCGGCCGGCGATCTCCACCCCACGCTTGCCGAGCGTGGTCACCCGGACCCTGACCCGGTCCAGCAGCTGGGCGTCGGAGAGACCGGCCTTCGACTGCAGCAGCGACTTCTCGTAGTCGTTCGTCATCAGGTAGTCGGCGCCGTCGATAAGCGAGACCACGTCCTCGCCGGGCATCCGGGCGAGCTGCTGGGACGGGTCGGCGGCGAAGGCGTAGCCCCGGTCCCGGCACTCCTGCGAGTGGCGCAGCATCGCCTCGGGGTCGTTGGCGCTGACCAGCACCAGGTCCAGGCCGCCGACCCGGTCGGCGACGGGAGCCAGCTCGATGTTGCGGGCCTCGCTCATCGCCCCGGCGTAGAAGGAGGCGATCTGGCACATGTCGGTGTCGGTGGTGCAGACGAACCGCGCGGTGTGGGCGATCTCGCTGACGTGCACCGAGTCGCAGTCCACCCCGTGCCGCTCCAGCCAGGAGCGGTAGTCGGCGAAGTCGGCGCCGACCGCGCCGAGCAGCACCGGGCTGAGACCAAGCTGCGCCATTCCGAACGCGATGTTGGCCGCCACCCCGCCGCGACGCAACACCAGGTCGTCGACGAGGAAGGAGAGCGACACCTGGTGCAGTTGGTCGGCGATCAGCTGATCGGCGAACTTCCCGGGGAAGTGCATCAGATGATCGGTGGCGATCGAGCCGGTAACGGCGATCTTCATGTCGGCCCTCAAGGTCGAGACGGGAGGCACTGGCGACGAGACAGCCTACCGGTCCGGTAGGCCGCTCGTCGTCACTCGGTCAGTGCTCGCCCCGAGGGTGTCGAGCCGGTCGACTCAGTGGAACGAGTCGCCGCAGGCGCAGGAGTTCTGCGCGTTCGGGTTGTCGATGGTGAAGCCCTGGGCGTCGATCCGGTCGGCGAAGTCGATGGTCGCCCCGGTCAGGTACGGCGCGCTCATCCGGTCGACGACCACCTCGACGCCGCCGAAGTCGTTGACGATGTCGCCGTCGAGCGAGCGCTCGTCGAAGAAGAGCTGGTACCTCAGGCCGGAACAGCCGCCCGGCTGCACGGCGACCCGCAGCCGCAGGTCATCGCGGCCCTCCTGCTCGATCAGGGCCTTGACCTTCTCGGCCGCGACATCGCTGAGCACGACGGTGGTCGGGGCCGCGGCCCCGGTCGTCTCAGTCGACTCGGTCTGCGCTGGCGTGGTCACGTGGAAGTCTCCCCTGCGACGGTGCGGTCTATGTCCGTACTGGCCAACGCTATCCGTCTGGCCGGTGATTCCCAATCGGGCTCTGATCGATCGTACGCCGATGCGGCCGATGTCACCCGGTCACCGAGCGAAGCCCTGCCGGCTTTGCCACCTGAAGCGGCATATGGGCCTAATCAGCGGCTCCACTGCCGGGCCAGCCGCTCCGCCAGCTCCCGCAGGCCCTGGGCCGGCCGCTGGATGGCCCGCTCCAACCCGCCGTGTTCGGCGCCCCCGAAGTGGTCCACCAGGCTGTGTGCCTCGGTTACCCCGGCGGCCGCCGCCTCCCGGCGGCCGGTGCTCACCCGGCCGGCCAGCACCACGCAGGGCAGTCCCCGGTCCCGGGCCGCGCCGGCCACCCCGGCCACCACCTTCCCGCGCAGCGACTGGTGGTCGAACGACCCCTCGCCGGTGATCACCAGGTCCGCCGCGTCCAACTCCGCCGCGAGCCCGATCAACGCGCTGACCAGCGCGATCCCCGACTCGCACCGGCCACCGAGGGCGAGCACCGCGGCACCCAGCCCGCCGGCCGCACCGGCCCCGGGCCGGCTGGCCAGCTCCGGCGGGCAGGTCGGCAGTTCCCGCTCCAGCACGGTGGCGAACCGTGCCAGCGCGGCGTCCAGCAGCAGCACGTCAGCGCGGGAGGCGCCCTTCTGCGGGCCGAACACGTTCGACGCGCCGTGCAGGCCGGTGAGCGGGTTGTCGACGTCGGTGGCGGCGACCAGCTCGACCCCGCGCAGCCGGGGCGGCCCGGCAAGCCCGGCCACCGCGGCCAGCGGGGCGCCGCCGTACGGCAGGGCGAAGCCCGCCTCGTCCAGCGGGGCGGCGGTGAGCGCGGCGAGCAGGCCGGCTCCGCCGTCGTTGACCGCCGATCCGCCCAGGCCGATCACCACCCGGCGGGCGCCGGCCTCCACCGCCGCGGCGAGCAGCAGCCCGAGCCCGTACGAGGTGGTCGCCTTCGGGTCCCGCTCGGCCTCGGTGAGCAGGTGCAGCCCGCACGCCTGGGCGCTCTCCAGGTAGCCGGTGGGCACGCCGGCGGCGTCGGCGGTGAGCAGGATCTCACCCTTGACCGGGCGGCCGATCGGGTCGACGGTCGCCACCGGCAGCAGCCGGGCGTCCGGCAGCGCACCGGCGAGCACCGCCACGAACCCGGGGCCGCCGTCGGAGAGCGGCCGGGCCACGAGTTGGTCGTCGGGGGCCGCCAAGCGCCAGCCGTCGACGACCGCCGCCGCCGCGTCGGGGGCCGACAGGGTGCCGGCGAATTTGTCCGGACAGACCAGAACCCGCATGTCCGGCAGTGTGGCAGGCCACACCGCAGCGGACCGCGAAAGGGTCTCATTATGGGACCATGAATGGGTGACCTCGACCTGGGTAGAGCCCTCGAACACCGCCACCGCCCTGCTGCTGCTGGGCCGGGGCAGCGACCCGAGCTCCGAGCGCGGCGTCGAGTGCCCCGGCGAGCTGCCGCCGCCCAGCGACCCCGATCTGGTGGCCCGCGCGACGGCGGCCAAGGAAGCGCTCGGCGAGAAGCTGTTCGTGCTCGGTCACCACTACCAGCGCGACGAGGTGATCCAGTTCGCCGACGTCACCGGCGACTCGTTCAAGCTGGCCCGGGAGGCCGCGGCCCGGCCGGAGGCGGAGTTCATCGTCTTCTGCGGCGTGCACTTCATGGCCGAGAGCGCGGACATCCTCACCAGCGACGCGCAGCGGGTCATCCTGCCGGACCTGGCCGCCGGCTGTTCGATGGCCGACATGGCCGCCCTGCCGCAGGTCGAGACCGCCTGGGACACCCTCACCGACCTGGGCATCGCCGGCTCGACGGTCCCGGTGACGTACATGAACTCGTCCGCCGACATCAAGGGCTTCGTCGGCCGCAACGGCGGGGTGGTCTGCACCTCCTCGAACGCGCGGCGGGCCCTGGACTGGGCGTTCGAGCGCGGCCAGCGGGTGCTGTTCCTGCCCGACCAGCACCTGGGGCGCAACACCGCCGTCCTCGAGATGGGCCTGGACGCCGACGACTGCGTGCTCTACGACCCGCACAAGCCGGGCGGTGGGCTCACCGCCGCCCAGCTGCGGGAGGCCAAGATGATCCTCTGGCGCGGGCACTGCTCGGTGCACGGCCGGTTCACCCTGAGCAGCGTCAACGAGGTCCGGATGCGGGTGCCCGGGGTGAACGTGCTGGTCCACCCGGAGTGCCGCTACGAGGTGGTGACCGCGGCCGACCAGGTCGGCTCCACGGAATACATCATCCGCACCATCGAGGCCGCGCCCGCCGGCTCGGCCTGGGCGGTGGGCACCGAGCTGAACCTGGTTCGCCGGCTGGCCCAGGCCCACCCGGACAAGCAGATCATGTTCCTGGACCGGGCGGTCTGCTACTGCTCGACGATGAACCGGATCGACCTGCCGCACCTGGTCTGGGCGCTGGAGGAGCTGGTGGCGGGCCGGGTGGTCAACCAGATCACGGTGGACCCCGACACCGCCCATCACGCCCGCGTGGCGCTGGACCAGATGCTCGCCCTGCCCTGATCGACGGCCAGCGGGTCGTCAACCTTTCGTCACTTTGAGTGACGACTAATGTACGGATTAGGGGCGAGCTCCCCGTTTCGTGCCACGAAATGCCGCTTGCCGGGCGCAACCCCGTCACGGAGGGCTATGCTGCCCGGGGTCCGAGAGCGCTCGCCGTACCCACCCCCGCTCTGTTCGAACAGCAAGCATGACCGCTGGAGGTTTGCGTTGACCGACGATGTCCTGGTCGTACACGGAGGTTCACCCCTCACCGGGCAGATCCGGGTCCGCGGCGCCAAGAACCTGGTCTCCAAGGCGATGGTCGCCAGCCTGCTCGGCGACAAGCCCAGCCGGCTGTTCGACGTACCGCGCATCCGCGACGTCGAGGTGGTCCGCGGACTGCTCGAACTGCACGGGGTCAAGGTGACCGACGGAGACGAGGACGGCGAGTTGGTCTTCGACCCGGCCAACGTGGAGAGCGCCTCGACCGACGAGATCAATGTGCACGCCGGGTCGAGCCGGATCCCGATCCTGTTCTGCGGACCGCTGCTGCACCGGCTCGGCCACGCGTTCATCCCGGACCTGGGCGGCTGCCACATCGGGCCCCGCCCGATCGACTTCCACATGCAGGCGCTGCGCGAGTTCGGCGCGCTTGTCGAGAAGACCCCCGAGGGCCTGCACCTGACCGCCCCGAACGGGCTGCACGGCACCAAGTTCGCGCTGCCGTACCCGAGCGTCGGCGCCACCGAGCAGGTGCTGCTGACCGCCGTGCTGGCCGACGGCGTGACCGAACTGCGCAACGCCGCCGTCGAACCGGAGATCATCGACCTGATCTGCATCCTGCAGAAGATGGGCGCGATCATCAAGGTGCACACCGACCGGGTGATCGAGATCCAGGGCGTACCGAAGCTCAGCGGCTACTCGCACCGCCCGATCCCGGACCGGATCGAGGCCGCGAGCTGGGCCGCGGCCGCGCTGGCGACCCGCGGCGACGTGCAGGTGCTCGGCGCCGAGCAGGTCGACATGATGACCTTCCTCAACGTGTTCCGGTCGGTCGGCGGCGCGTACGAGGTGACCGACGCCCGCCCGCCCCGCGGCGGCGGGTCCGGCGTCGAGGGCGGCATCCGGTTCTGGCACCCGGGCGGCGAGTTGCGGGCGGTGGCCCTGGAAACCGACGTGCACCCCGGCTTCATGACCGACTGGCAGCAGCCGCTGGTGGTGGCGCTGACCCAGGCCCGGGGCCTGTCGATCGTGCACGAGACCGTGTACGAGCAGCGGCTGGGCTACACCGAGGCGCTCAACACGATGGGGGCCACCATCCAGGTCTACCGGGACTGCCTGGGCGGCACCCCGTGCCGGTTCGGGCGCCGCAACTTCCGGCACTCCGCGGTGATCGCCGGCCCGAGCAAACTGCACGCGGCGGACCTGGTGATTCCCGACCTGCGGGCCGGGTTCAGCCACCTGATCGCGGCGCTGGCCGCCGAGGGCACCTCCCGGGTCTACGGCGTCGACCTGATCAACCGGGGGTACGAGGACTTCGAGGCGAAGCTGTCCGCGCTGGGCGCACACGTCGAGCGGCTGTAACGCCGGCAGGTCCGGCCGGGACCGCGATGTGCGGTCCCGGCCCGGCCTTGGCTACCCTTCACCCGTGCCTTCGCTCTTTCGCCGCAAGTCCACCGACCTCGTCGACGAGGCCGTCACCGAGGTGCCGGTCGAGGAGGAAGCCGCCGCCACCCGGCCCAGGGGATACACGCCGAGCAAGAAGGAGCTGGGCGTGGCCACCCCGAAGCGGCCGGCCGCCGGCCGACGGCCGGTCACCGACAGCAAGCCGCTGACCAAGCAGGAGGCCAGGGAGCGGCGCCGCGCGGCGCGGGCCGAGGCGGCGTCCGAGTTCCGCCGCGAGGGCGGCCCCCGGGACCGGGGGCCGGAGCGGCTGCTGGCCCGCAACGTGGTCGACTCCCGGCGTACCGTCGGCACCTGGTTCTTCGGCGGCGCGCTGGTGGTGCTGCTGGGTTCCTCCCCCACGATGCCGCCGGTGGTCCGGTTGGTGTCGAACCTGCTCTGGGCCAGCCTGGCGTTCGCCGTGGTGATCGACTCGGTCCTGATCGCGCGCAAGGTCAAGAAGCTGGTGCTGGCGCGCTACCCCCGCACCGACCAGCGGATGGGCTCGCTCTACCTCTACGCGATCATGCGGGCGATCACGTTCCGCCGGATGCGGGCACCGGTCCCCCAGGTCAACATCGGCGACAAGATCTGAACCGCGCCCGGCCGGTCAGGGCACGCCGGCCAGTCTGAGCAGCGCGGTGGTCGCGGCGGCGGCGACCACCACCGCCACGAACGGCGCCCGCCGCCAGGCCAGTGCCACCCCGACCAGCACGCCCGCCGGCCGGGCGACGCCGGCGAACCCGCTCCCCTCGGTCAGCGCCGCCGTGGCGGCCAGCGCCGCGAGCAGGGCGGCCGCCCCGATCGGCAGCATCCGCCGTAGCCAGTCGGGCAGATCCAGCCGGTCGCGCAGGAGCACCCCAGCCAGCCGGAACGCGTACGTCCCGACGGCCAGCGCCAGCACGGCCGCGACCAGTGTCGACGTCGAAAGCGGCAGCTGGTTCATCGGGCCCCCGCCTCGGACACGTCGATCGGTTCGGCTCCGGTCGGCCCGTTTCCGGCCGGGTCGGGTCCGGCCGGGGCCGGTCCGGTCGGGTCGGGGGGTCGGCGGCGGAGCACCAGCAGTCCGAGACCGGCCAGCGCCAGCAGCACCGGCAGGCCGGCCGGGAGCAGCGGCGTGGTCAGCACCGCGATGACGGCGCCGGCCACCGCCACCCGCCGGGTGTCCGGGTCGCGCAGCGACGGCAGCAGCAGGGCCAGCAGCCCGGCCGGGAAGGCGGCGTCCAGTCCGAGCAGGTCCGGGTCACCGGCGACGTTGCCGAGCAGGACGCCTAGGACGGTGCCGATGTTCCAGGTGATGAAGAGCGTGCCGCCGGTGAGCCAGTACGCCCGCCGCCGGCCCGGACCGTCCGGCTGGGCGAGGGCGAACGCGACCGACTCGTCGATCAGCAGGTGGCTGCCGATCAACCGGGTCCGTAGCCGCTTGCCGAGCAACCCGCCGACGGTGAGGGCGAACGGCAGGTGCCGTGCGTTGAGCAGCAGACCGGCCAGGACGGCCGCCACCGGATTGCCGGCCGACAGCAGGCCGACGGCCATGAACTGGGAGCCGCCGGCGAAGACGACGACCGACATCAGGACCGCGAGCCAGCCGGGTATCCCGGCGCCGACCGCGATGGCACCGAAGGAGAGTCCGATCGCCAGCGCGGCGAGACTGATTGCGCCGGCGTCACGGACCAACCCGGCATCCGGCGTTCGCTCTACCGTACGCATGTTCAGTATGATGAACGCACGCCCCCATGTTCGTCAAGACGAACGGAACGACCGATGGACCGAACGATCTCCCCGGCCGAGACCTCCCCGGCGACCGGTTCGCCGGTGGCCACCATCGCCGCCGCGCTACGCCGGGAACGCGAGCGGGCCGGGATCTCCCTCGCCGAGCTGGCCCGACGGGCTGGCATCGCCAAGTCCACCCTCTCCCAACTGGAGGCCGGCACCGGCAACCCCAGCGTCGAGACGGTCTGGGCGCTCGGCGTCGCGCTCGGCGTGCCGTTCAGCCGACTGGTGGAGCAGCCCGCGCCGGTGGTGAAGGTGATCCGGGCCGGCGAGGGCCCGCGGCTACGCTCCGACCACGCCGACTTCGCCGGAACGCTGCTGTCGGCCGGGTCACCGCACGCCCGCCGCGACATCTACCTGATCGAGCTGGAGCCCGGGGCGGTCCGGGCCGCCGAGGCGCACACCCCGGGCAGCGTCGAGCACCTGGTCGTCGCCGCCGGCCGGTTGCGGGCCGGACCGGCCACCGAACCGGTCGAGCTCGGCCCCGGCGACTACGCCACCTTCGCCGGCGACCTGTCCCACCGGTACGAGGCCCTGACCCCCGGAACGTTCGCGGTGCTCGTCATGGAGCACCCCTGACCGGCGCCGACCCCGATCCGCCACCGGCCGGGCCACCGCGGCCGGCCCGCTCGTCGCGGTCGCCGGCCAGCTCGACCCTGCCAGCTTGCTCGCCGCCGGCCGGCTCGCCGTAGAGCCGGGCCACCACCTCCTCGATGTCCGGCTCGACGATGGAGATGTCGCGCAGGGCGGCCAGCCCGGACAGCCGCGACACCACCTGCGCCGCGGTCATCGACTCGCAGGCCAGCACCAACCGGCGGCCGTCGGCCGCCACCCGGCTGACCGGGGCACCGGGTAGCTCCGGCGTCCGCGCGAGCGGCTCGTCCAGGTCGACCACCACCAGCCGGCGCGTGCCGTACCGGGCGTGCAGCGCCTCGATCGAACCGTCGTGCACCACCCGGCCATGGTCGATCACCACCAGCCGCCGGCAGAGCCGTTCGATGTCGGCCAGGTCGTGCGTGGTGAGCAGCAGCGTGGTGTCGCCGGCCCGACCCAGCTCGGCCAGGAAGCTCCGGACGGCCTGCTTGCTCAGCACGTCCAGGCCGATCGTCGGTTCGTCGAGGAAGAGCACCGCCGGCCCGTGCAGCAACGCGGCCGTCAACTCGCCGCGCATCCGCTGGCCGAGGGAGAGCTGCCGGACCGGGACGTCGAGGAAGCCGCCCAGGTCGAGCAGGTCGCGGCAGCGGCGCAGCCGGGCGGCGTGCTCGGCCGCCGGCACCCGGTAGATGTGCCGCAGCAGGTCGAACGAGTCCCGCAGCTGCAGGTCCCACCAGAGCTGGGACCGCTGGCCGAAGACCACGCCGATCCGCCGCGCGAGCCGGGTCCGCTGCGGCACCGGCGCGAGCCCGCAGACCCGGACGTGGCCGGCCGACGGGGTCAGCACCCCGGTGAGCATCTTCAGGGTGGTGGACTTGCCGGCCCCGTTCGGGCCGATGTAGCCGACCATCTCACCGCGCTCCACGGCCAGGTCGACGCCGTCCACCGCCGCGATCACCCGGTTGCGGCGTCGCAACCGCCCGTCGCGGACCCGTACCACGAAGTCCTTGCGCAGCCCGCGCAGCTCGACCACCGGCTCCGTCATCTGCCGCTCCCCTCGCTCGTCGTTGCCCGCCCGGCTCACGAGCCGGTGCCGCGGTACCGGCGCACGCCGAGCCGCCACAGCCCGCCGGCGCCGGCGGCGGCGATCGCGGCCACCGCCGGCGAGGCCCAGCCGACCCAGCCCGGCAGGCCGAGCGGGTCGGCCCGGCCGAGCAGCGCCAGCGCCGGGTGATAGGCGACAAAGGCGAACCCCAGGCCGTACGCGAAGACCGCCCGGAACCATCCGCCGTAGACGGTCATCGGGTACGTGGTGAAGTCCCGCCCGCCGTAGGTGAAGGCGTTGCCCAGCTCGCCGGAGTCGATCCACCAGAACGCCACGGTGGCCGCCGCCACGAAGATCGCGCCGAAGAAGGCCGCCGCGGCCAGCGGCGCCAGCACCGCCAGGGCCAGCCGGGCCGGCGTCCACGACACGTCGGCGGCGACCAGTGCCACCACCAGCACGGTGGTGCCGAACAGTGCCCGGGACAGCTTGCGCAGCGGCAGATCCATCAACACCAACTGCGGCAGTACGCCCAACGGCCGGACCAGCACCGCGTCCAGCCGGCCGGTCCGGACGTAGCTGCGGAGGTGGTCGATGTTGCCCACCGTCAGGTCGGCGAGGGCGAACCCGCAGGAGGAGAGCCCCACCATCAGCATCGCCTCGCGTACCTCGAACCCGCCGATGGTGCGGGTGACCTGGAAGAGCACGAGCACGGTCAGCACGTCGAAGACGGTGGA
Organism: Solwaraspora sp. WMMD1047; assembly: GCF_029626155.1. Classification (NCBI taxonomy): domain Bacteria; kingdom Bacillati; phylum Actinomycetota; class Actinomycetes; order Micromonosporales; family Micromonosporaceae; genus Solwaraspora; species Solwaraspora sp. WMMD1047. The sequence continues at coordinate 5,221,528 of NZ_JARUBL010000001.1, forward strand.
GCCGACGTTGGCCGCCAGATCGACCGCGAACGAGGCGCGGTAGGAGGCCTGTGACCTGGCCTGCCCGCGCAGCAGCGCCAGGTAGGCCCGCCCGGCGCCGGCCGTCCGGTCAGCCACCCTGCACCACCAGCCGCCGCTCCGCCCGGCGCTGCACGGCCCGGCAGGCCAGGATGATGAGCACCGCCCAGCCGGCCTGCAGCACCACGGACGCGAGCTGCGTCGACGGGCGGTCGCGCTCCACCGCCACGTCCAGCGGTATCTGCAGGAGACTCGGGAACGGGGTGCCGATCCAGAGCGGCAGCGCGAGCCAGTCGGGCAGGAACCGCAGCGGGAAGTACAGCCCGGCCAGCACGCCGCTGCCAAGCCCCCAGACGGTGAGCGGTCCACGCGCGTCGTGCAGCCAGTACGCGGTGGCGTTGACCAGGTATCGGCACCCGAAGCAGACCACCACGGCCAGGGCGGCGGAGAGCACGAAGAGCGGCCCGGTGAACCAGCGGTCGGGCAGGTGCATCTCGAAGAAGAGCGGTGCGGTCAGCACCGGCGGCAGGAAGCGGGTCATCGCCGCGTGCCCGGCCCGGCCGAGGTCGGCCGCGAGGTAGCTGACCACCGGGTGCACCGGCCGCAGCAGGTCGCTCGCCACCTCGCCGGTGCGGATCCGCTCGGCCAGGTCGGTCCAGCCGCCGATCCAGACGACGGCGAGCAGGCCCTGCCCCACCCAGACGAAGGTGACAAGCTGCGCGGGCCGGTAGCCGGCGACGGCACCGCCGGCCCCGGCCGCCACCGCGAGCAGGACGTAGCACCGCAGGAATCCGAAGACGGTGTTGGTGAAAGCTCCGGCGAGCGTCGCCTGGCGGTAGGTAGAGTACCGACGAAACCCCGATCCGGTTATCGCGGTAAATGTCCGAAACCATAGAATAATGTTTCGGATGAGGGGCGGTGGCACAGTGGCGGTGAACAAGCCCACGCCGTTACCCTCCTTCCGCGACCATGCACCGAACCGGGTGACGTTATCCGGTGCCCCTGGCTGCCCCGCGACAGATTTTCGACGAGGTGACACCCCCGTGAGCGAGCGACGCGAGCCGTTCCACCGGCCGCGTCTCGCGCCGGACACGGGTCGGGGTGCCCGATGACCATCGACCGGTACCCGACCCGGTGGGGCGAGGAGACCGCCGACCCGGATTGGGTGACCGCGCCCACCGCGGAGTGGGAGGCCGTCTTCCCGGGCCAGCGGTACCCGGGCGACCACGGCGACCACGGGGCGGCCGAGCCGCGACCCCGTCGACCCGGCGAGCGGCCGGCCGGTCCGGCCGGGCGGGCCACCGTCTTCGGGCCGAACGGCGATCCGGCCCGCGCTCCGGACGGGTTCGACGCCGACGGGTACGACCAGGCCGGCGCACCGGGTGGCGACCGGCGGCGCCCCGGCCGCAACGGCCGGGGCCGGGACCGGGACGCCTGGGAACCGGACGGCTGGGAAGAGCCGGACGAGCGGGCCGGTCTCCGCCCGGACAAGCGCGGCGGCCCCCGCCCCGACGAACGCGGCAGACCCCGGCCGGACGAGCGCGGCGGGGTGCGTCCCGGCCGGCGCGACCTCGATCCGGCGGACGAAGGCCGGCGGGCCGGACGCGACGGGCGCGGCGCCCCGCCCGGCGGCCGGCCGACCTGGTCCGAGCCGCACGACCCGGCGCCGGTCTCCGCGTCGCGGTCCGGGCCGAGCGGCGCGAAGTGGCTCGACGATCCGCCCGAGCCACAGTGGCTGGACGACCCGCCGGAACCGCTGGGACGTGGCCGTCCGGCGCAGCGGCCGGCCCCCGCCCGACGCGACGGACCACCGCCGGGCCGGGGCGAGCCGCCGCGACGTGGCGAGCCGATCCGGCCGGGCGAGGCCGCCCGCCGTGATGAACCGGGCCGTCGCGACGAGCCGGTCCGCCGTGCTGCGCCCCTGCGCGACCAGCGCGACGCGCCAGCCCGCGACCAGCGCGAGGCCCCGGTTCGCGACCAGCGCGAGGCGGCCCGGCGGGACGAACCGGGTCGCCGGGACCGACCGGCCCGGCGCGACGACCAGATCCGGCGCGACGAGCACCTTGACGGACCACAGCGCGACGGACCGCGCCACGACGAGCCGACGTATGACGGCCCGCGTCGCGGGAGGTCGCAGCGTGCAGGGCAACGTCACGATGGGCCTCAGCGCGACGGCCCGCAGCGCGAGGGTCCTCGGCGTGGCGAACCGTTGCGGCCGGCGGCGTACGGTGCGCCGCCCGGACCGCCGCCGGCCCAGGGCTGGCGGGATGGGGCCGAACTCGACGCCGCCGACGACGACGCCTGGTTCGGCAACGACCGGTCGGCGGCCGCGCCGGGATGGGCGGCGAGCGGCCGCCGCCCCGACCGGGAGACACCGCCGGCCCGGCAGGGCGGGCGCTTCCTCGACCCGGTCGAAGTGGACGGTCCCACCCGCGATCTTCGGACCCCACCCGGGCTCGCCCGCCGCCCCGACCGGTCGACCTGGCCCGAACGGCCGGACCGCCCCGAACGCCTCCAGCCGGGCGACCGCGTCCAACCCGGTGACCGCGTCCAGCCGGGCGAGCGGGTCCAATCGGGTGCGCACCCCGAACCCGGTGACCGGGTCGAGCGGGTGGACCGGTCCCGGCCACCCGTCGCCCCGCCGGCCGCCGGCCTGCGGCTGGAGTTCCGCACCGGGGCCACCACCGGGCGCGCCGAGGAGTCGGCGCCGCCGGCCCGACCGGCCCTCGACGCCGACGACGCTCCCGTTTCCCCGGCCGGCTCCACCGACCGGGCCGAGCCACACGGTGTCGGGCCGAGCGGCACGGCGGGCGACCGCTCGGGCGACGCCGCCCGGGTCGGTACCGACCACCGCCACCGCGCGGCCGGCGCGGACCGGGCCGACCAGGACGACCAGGCCGAGTGGGCCGACATCGAGCCGGCGTCCAGCGGCCCGGTCGACGGACCGCCCGTCGAACCCGCCTCCTCCCGGCTCGGTGAGCCGGAACTCATCGTGGTCGGCCGCCGGGAGATACCCGAGCCTCGGGATCCGGGCGACGACGCTGCGACCACAACGCCGCCGGTCGGGTCGCCGTCGTCCGAGTCACCCGCCCCCGACTCGGACGAGCCGACCACCGGTTCGGCGGCGGAGGTCGCCGGCGCCGGCTACGACCCGCTCACCGATCCGATCCGGGAACCGCTCGCGGAATCGGTCCTGGCCAGCCCGACCGATCCCGTGGCCGAGCAGAAACCCGATCCGCTGACCGACCCGATCCCCGCGGACCAACTGCCGGACCCGGACCTGGCGTCCACCGCGCCGGCCGACTCGGTGGTCGCCAGCCCGGACACGGTGCTGCCGGTCGGGCCCGCCTCCGGCGCGGCCACCGCGCTGAGCGCGCCGACGATGCTCGCCCCGATCGTCCGCACCGACGACCCGCCGCCGACCGAGTCGGCGGCCCCGGCGGAACCCGAGCGGCCGGCCGACCCGGAGCACGTGCTCGCCACCTACCAGTGGCGGTTCCACCACGAGACGCTGCGGGAGCTGGTCGAGGATCCGGACGAGCTGCGGGCCATCCGGGACCGGCTGACCGAGAAGCTCGACCCGGCCACCGACAACCGGACCCGGGCCCGGTTGCTCAGCCTGCGTGCCGTGGTCTCGCGGATTCTCGGTGATCTGGGCAAGGCCCTCGCCGACGGCAAGCTGGGGCTGGCCCACGCCGAGGCGACCGGCGAGCTGCGCCGGATCGCCATCGCCCAGGCCCGGCTGGCGCACGTGCTGCAGTGGCGCGGCGAGTTCGACGAGGCCGACCGGCTCTTCGAGGAGGCGAACTCGTCGGAGCTGCCCGACCGGCTGCGGGCCACCATGCACGAGCACGCCGGCCGGTCCTGCTACGACCAGGGCCGCTACATGGAGGCCTGCAACCATTTCGAGAAGGCGTTGGAGCTGCGCAAGGTCGAGGACCCGGAGCTGATCGCGCGGACCGAGCTGGCGTTGGACGCGGTGTTCAGCCGGGTCGCGCAGAACGGGTGGGGCCCGTATCCGCGTACCCGGGAAGAGGTCCTGCGGCTGCACCGGCCGCCGCTGCCGACGTTCAGCGAGCAGGCGAAGCGCTGGGGTTACGCGGACCCGGACGGGCAGCTCGTGGTCGCACCGAACTACGCCGACGCGCAGCCGTTCCGCGACGGCGTCGCCTGGGTACGCCGGCCGGAGGCCCGGACCTGGGAACTGATCGACGAGTCGGGCGCCACCCTGATCGACGCGTCCACCGGGTACCTCAACGTCGGGTCGTTCAACGACGGGCTGGCCTGGGTGTCCCGCGACGGCGCCCGGACCTGGATCGCGATCGACAAGACGAACCGGGCGGTGATCACCGTCGGCTACGACGACGTCCGTCCGTTCCGGCGCGGCATCGCCGCGATCCGCCGGCTCGGGGTCTGGGGCGCCGTCGACAAGACCGGCAAGGTGGTGGTGGCGCCCCGGTACGACGGCTTCACCACCGCGCTCACCGACGGCCGCTACATCGACGGCTTCACCGACGAGGGCCTGGCGATCGTCGACATGGGCGGCCGCAAGGGGGTCATCGACCGGACCGGCAAGGTGCTGGTGGCGCCGGTCCACCCGGCCCTGGTCATCCACCCGGTGGCGTTCCTGATCGGCAGCGGTACCGGCAAGTGGGGCGCGCTGGACCGGCGCGGCGCCCCGCTCATCGACGCCTACCACCCCAGCCGCACCGCGGTGATGGACGAGATCGACCGGCTGCTGGCGGACACCAAGCCGGTGCTGTGAGCCGCCCGGCGCCTTCGGGTGGACGGGCCGGCCTGGCGTTAGGGTCGACGGTATGGAATTCCGACACCTTGGCCGCTCCGGCCTGATCATCAGCGAGATCTCGTACGGAAACTGGATCACTCACGGTTCGCAGGTCGAGGAGGAGGCCGCGGCGGCGTGCGTGCGCGCGGCGCTGGACTCGGGTATCACCAGCTTCGACACGGCCGACGTGTACGCCGGCACCCGGGCCGAGGAGGTGCTCGGTCGGGCGCTGCGCGGCGAGCGCCGGGAAGGGCTGGAGATCTTCACGAAGGTCTTCTGGCCGACCGGCCCGGGACGCAACGACCGGGGCCTGTCGCGCAAGCACATCATGGAGTCGATCAATGGCTCGCTGCGCCGGCTGCAGACCGACTACGTGGATCTCTATCAGGCGCACCGGTTCGACTACTCGACGCCGCTGGAGGAGACGATGGTGGCGTTCGCCGACATCGTGCACGCCGGCAAGGCGCACTACATCGGCGTGTCCGAGTGGCAGGCGTCGCAGATCCGCGAGGCGCACGAGCTGGCCCGGGAGCTGAAGATCCAGCTGGTCTCCAACCAGCCGCAGTACTCGATGCTCTGGCGGGTCATCGAGTCCGAGGTCGTCCCCACCTCGGAGGAGCTCGGCCTCGGCCAGATCGTCTTCTCGCCGATCGCCCAGGGGGTGCTCTCCGGCAAGTACGTTCCCGGTCAGGCGCCGCCGGCCGGTTCCCGGGCCACCGACGACAAGTCCGGCGCCGGGTTCATCGCCCGGTTCATGACCGACGAGGTGCTCGGCACGGTGCAGCGGCTCAAGCCGCTCGCCGACCAGGCCGGCCTGAGCATGGCCCAGCTGGCGATCGCCTGGGTGCTGCAGAACCCGAACGTCTCGTCGGCGATCGTCGGGGCGTCCCGGCCGGAGCAGGTGTTCGACAACGTCAAGGCCAGCGGCGTGAAGCTCGACGCCGACCTGCTCAAGAAGATCGACGAGATCGTCGAGCCGATCACCGAGCGCGACCCGGGCAAGACCCAGAGCCCGGCCGAACGGCCCTGATCGTCCGCGCCCGGTGTCCGTCGACGCGTCGGCGGGCGCCGGGCGCGACGGCCCGGTCAGAAGGACCAGAAGCGGATCAGGTCCAGGCCGGCGGAGTAGAGGGCGGGCGGCAGTCCGATCGCGTCGGCGACGGCGAACACGGCCGCGAAGAACCAGCCGCCGACCCGCGGGTTCCACAGCAGGGCGAACAGCAGCAGGAAGCCGAACGGGGCGAGCAGGTCGTAGCCGCGCCGCCACTGCGGCGACAGCCACGGCGCGAGCATGTTGCCGCCGTCCAGGCCCGGCACCGGCAGCAGGTTCAGCACGCTCGCGGTCAACTGCAGGAACGCCAGCAGCGCCACCCCGGCCCAGAACGGCGGATGGGCCGACACCTGCACCCCGATCGCGAACGGCAGCACCAGCAGCAGGGTGAACGCCACGTTGGTCGCCGGGCCGGCGAGGCTGACCAGGGTGTGCCGCAGCCGCCCGGGGATCCGGTGCCGGTCGACCCAGACGGCGCCGCCGGGCAGGCCGATGCCGCCCAGCAGCACCACCACGACCGGCAGCACGATGGAGAGCAACGGGTGGCTGTAGCGCAGCGGGTTGAGCGTGAGGTAGCCGCGGTGCGCCACCGCCCGGTCCCCGGCCCGGAACGCGATCACCGCGTGCGCGTACTCGTGCAGGCAGAGTGAGACCAGCCAGCCGGCGACCACGAAGACGAAGACCGCCAGCCGGGGGCTGCCGACCTCGTGCCAGGCGAGCAGTCCGCCGCCGACGAAGGCCGCCACCAGGGCGAGGAAGATCGGGCTCGGCCGGAACGCCTCCCGGGGTACGCCGAGCAGCAGCCGCCCGTCGTCCGACCAGCCGTTGGCCATCGCGGCTACTCGGCCGCCGGCAGCAGACTCATCCGGTACTCCAGCCGGTCGTCCTCGACGAGGGCGACCGAGGTGACGCCGGTGGCAGCCAACTCACGCCACATCTGGCCGATCCAGGACTCGGCGTCGGCCTGGCTGCCGAACGTCTCGGTCGGCCCGCTCACCGCCTTGCCGTCCGCGCCCTCGTATCGCCAGCTCCATGGCATGTTCCGTCTCCCCTCGCCGACCAACCCCCGCCAGCCTAGTCGGCGCGGGCGGCCGATCGCCCCGGTGACCTCCCCCACCGGAAACCGTGGGCCGGAGGCTTAAGGTACGGGCATGTCGCTGCACGGTTGGAACACGATCCTGGTGCTCGGCGGGATCCGGTCCGGAAAGTCGGAGTTCGCCGAGGAGCTGGTTGGTGACGCCGGAAACGTACGGTATGTCGCTACGGCCGCTGCCCCCGGCGCCGATGATCCCGAGTGGATCGCCCGGATCGAAACGCACCGGCAGCGACGACCGGAGAACTGGACCATCGAGGAGACCAGCGCCGACCCGGCCCGGCTGATCGAGGTGATCTCGGCCGCCGGTCCGGCCGACACGCTCCTGGTCGACGACCTCGGCGGCTGGGTCACCGTCCTGCTCGACCCCGCCCACCAGCCGGCCGACGACGTCGCCACGATCGCGGAGCTGGCCGCGGCGGTCGCCGCCTGCGCGGCCCGGCTGGTGCTGGTCAGCTCCGAGGTGGGGCTGTCGATGGTGCCGCTGACCCCGGTCGGCCGGGCGTTCGCCGACGCGCTCGGTTCGGCGAACCGCGCGCTGGCCGACGCCTGCGACGCGGTGGTGCTGGTGGTCGCCGGCCAGCCCGCCTGGCTCAAGCCGACCCAACCGGCCCAAGCAGCGCAAGCAGGTCAGGTGGCTCCACCGGCTCAACCAGTCGAAGAAGCCCCGGCAACCCCGGCACCGGTCGAGCCCAGGCCGGCGGTGCTCACGCCCAGCGTGCCGCCGGCCGAGCCCAGTTCGCAGGCGCCCGCCGCGTCGGAGATCAGCACGCCGGCCGCACCGGATGCCGGCTGGGCCGCCCCGACGATGAGCCTGCCGGTGGTCGCCACCGGCCTGGTGATCCAGCCGGCGATGGAGCTGCCGATGCCGGCCGAAGCGGCCGGCGCCGACGCCCTGGACCGGCTGACCACCCTCGACCTCCCCGGCGCCGGCCTGGGCAACCTGGCGGAGGTGGTCAGCTTCGCCGCCGCCACCCAGGGCACCCCCGCACCGGAGCCGTGGCGGTCGGTGCGGGTCATGCTGCTGCACGGCGACCATTCCGGCGGCGCCGCCGCCGGCACCGTCCCCGGCGAGTCGACCCGCCGGGCCGATCTGGCGCGCTCCGGCGAGGGTCCGCTGGCCCGGCTGGCCGCCGAGGCCGGCGCCACCCTGCAGGTGATCGACGCGCCGACGGCCGCGCCGATCGAGGCCGGTCCCGCGCTCGTCGATACGGCGATCGACGCCGCCCTGCGGTTCGGCTGGCAGCTCGCCGAGGACGCCGTCGAGGCCGGCGTACGGGTGATCGTGTTGGGCGCGTGCGGCGCCGGTAGCGAGACGGCCAGCGCCGCCGTGCTCGCCGCCACCGCCGGCGCCGAACCGGCCGCCGTGCTCGCGCGGGTGCTCGCCCCGGGCGGCCTGGTGGACGACACCGCCTGGATGGTCCGGTGCGCCACCGTCCGGGACGCCCTGCACCGCACCCGGCGCGGTACCCGCACCGCCAAGGAGGTCCTGGCGGAGCTGGGCGGCGGCGACATCGCGATCGCCACCGGCATCCTGCTCGGCGCGACCGCCCGGCGTACCCCGGTGCTGCTGGACGGCCCGGTGGGCGTCGCGGCCGCCCTGATCAGCCGGGACCTGGCCGGGCAGGCCCGGCACTGGTGCCTGCTGGCCGACCACGGCGGCCACCCGACGGTGCGGCACGCCGCCGACGTTCTCGGCCTGACCCCGCTGTTCGACCTGCGGCTGGACCTCGGCGAGGGCGCCACCGCGCTGGCCACCCTCCCGCTGCTGCGGTCCGCGCTCGCGCTGGCCGCCACGCTGCCGGTGCACCCGGCGCTCGCCCCGACCACCGAGCCGGAGTCGGACGGCTGGCAGCCGGAACCGGCCGACGACGAGCCGGCCGGGCCGACCGACGCCCGCCCGGACGACAACCGCGCGGACGTCGACCGAGCGGACGTCGACCGAGCGGACAAGAACCGCGCGGACGACAGCGAGTTCATCGAGCCGGAGCCGGCCGGTCCTGGCCCGGCCGCCGCCGACCGGCCGGAGGCCACCGGGGAAGCGGCCGGCAACGGCGGGCGGGCGGCGTCCGATGTACCGGCCGGCGGGACAACGGCACCGCACGGTGCCTGACGGCCGGCTGTCGGCCGGCGTCCGGTTGGCGCTGACCACCTTCACCATCGCCCCGCTGTCGGTGCGGCGGGTGGACCGGTCGACGGCCGCGGTGGCGATGACGCTGGCGCCGGCCGTCGGCGCGCTGCTCGGCACACTGCTCGGTGCGGTGCTGGTCGGGCTCGTGGCGGCCGGCGCACCCGCCGCGGTGGCCGGGGCGGTGACCGTGGCGGCCGGGGCCCTGCTGACCCGGGGTCTGCACCTGGACGGCCTCGCCGACACCGTCGACGCGCTCGGCTCCTACCGCACCGGCGCCGACGCGCTGGCGATCATGAAGAAGCCGGACGTCGGCCCGTTCGGCGTCGCGGCGCTGGTGCTCGTACTCCTGATTCAGGCCGGCGCGCTCGCGGCGCTGGCCGGCCGGTCCTGGCCGGCGGCCGTCCTCGGGGTGGCCGCCGCCGTGGCGACCGGCCGGCTGGCGGTGAGCTGGGCCTGCCGGCGCGGCGTTCCCGCCGCCCGCCCCGACGGCCTCGGCGCGCTGGTCGCCGGCACGGTCGGCGGGCCGGCGCTGGTGGTGGCGACGGCCGCCGTCGTCGGTCTGGCGGTGGCCGCGGTGCCGGGCCGCCCGTGGCACGGGCCACTCGCCGTGGCGATCGCCGTCGGCACCGTCGGGCTGCTGCTCCACCATGTGGTACGCCGGTTCGGCGGGATCACCGGCGACGTGCTCGGCGCCGCTGTCGAGGTGGCCACCACGCTGGTCTACCTGGGACTGCTGCTGACCGGCTGATCCGGGCCGGCGAGCCGGGTAGCGTTTCAGAGCAGGAGACAACACCGGCACACCGTCGAGTGGGAGCAGCTTTCATGATCATTACCGACGACTTCCTGCCCGTGCCGGTGCCGGAGTCCCTGACCGCCACCTACCTGGTGCCCATCCGGGGTCGGCTGGACGTCCCGCCGGCCGAGGCGGTCGCGGCGCTCGGTGGGCGGCTCTCCGCACCGGTCCGTGACCTCGCCCGGCAGCTGCTGGCCAGCCCGCTGATGTCGGTCGACACCCGCCCGATCAGCGACTTCCCGCATCTGCCGCCGGACCTGCTCACCGCGTTCGGCGCCACCGCCGAGCAACTGGACCGGCTGGCCGCGGCGACCAGCCTGGTGGTGGTCCAGGCCAGCTACCGGCCCGGCTGGCCGCCGGCCCACGAGTGGGGCGCCCGCGCGGTCGCCGCCGCCCTCGCCGAGGCCGCCGGCGGTGACCTGGTCGACGTCTTCGGCCTGCAGTTCCTCGATCCCGCCGCCGCCCTGCGCTCGCTCCCCGACGACGAGGGGCGGATCCGGCTGGTCGACTGGGTGCTGGTCCCCTACTCCTCCGACGACGGTGGGCTCTGGTTCACCACCAAGGGCCTGCGCCGCTTCGGCCTGCTGGAGCTGCAGACGCAGGGGGTACCGGCCCACCTGACCCGGGCCTGGGGCGCGGTGATGACCGGGGTGGCCCGGCGACTGCTGCGGACCTGGACCGACGGGCTGGCCGAGCCGGAGGTGCCGGCGTTCGTCCAACTTCCGGTGCTGACCGCCGTGACCGGCCACGACATCGCGGTGGCGTACGGGAACCCGCAGCAGCACGAGACCTCCGGACCGGCCCTGCTGCGGCTCGAACTGGACCCGGCCACCGATCCGGAGGCGGACTCCTTCCTGTCGCTGCGCCCGCCGGGCAACTCCGACGGCGGCGGCGGCCGCTACTTCGCGACCGTCTGCGCCACGCTCTTCGGCGAGACCGGCTCAGACGTGCGCTACGCCCGGCCGGACGACGCGATGTCCCGGGCGATCGCCACCGCCCGCGACGGCCTGCCCGGCATCCGGGAACGGTTCCTCGCCGACACCCTCCCCGACGAGGTGCAGCTGCTGGTCAAGTACGGGCTGCCCACCGAGGAGGGGCCGGAGTTCGTCTGGGCCGGGGTCACCTCGTGGGCCACCCCGGAGCGGATCGTCGGCGCCAGCGCGAGCGACGCCGCCGCCGACCCGGCGGTGCGGATCGGCCAGCCGGTCGTGGTGGACGCGCTGGACGTGATCGACTGGGCGCTCGTCGACGGCACCGGCGTCGTCGAGGGCGGCTGGACGCAGGCCGTCCTGGACGCCGGCGAACGCAACTGACCGACCCACCCGGCGGCTCGGCCGGTCGGGTCGGTCAGCGTACGGACGGTTCGACGAACGGTGGCCGGACCACCCGCATCGCCGACCGGCGACCCCGCACGTCGACCTCCACGGTCGACCCCTCGGCCAGCCCGGCGTCGGTGGCCAGCAGCGCCAGCCCGATGCCGACCCGGCGGGTCGGCGAGAACGTTCCGCTGGTGACCTCGCCGACCGGCTGGTCGCCGGCGTACACGGTCATGCCGGGGCGTGGGATGCCCCGGTCCTGGGCCGCCAGTCCCCACAGCAGCCGGCGCGGCCCGGCGGCCCGCTCGGCCAGCAACGGCTCCCGCCCCCAGAAGGCGGGCTTGTCCCAGCCCACCGCCCAGCCGGCCCGGGCCTGCACCGGGGTGATCTCCAGGGACAGATCCTGACCGTGCAGCGGGTAGCCCATCTCGGTGCGCAGGGTGTCGCGGGCGCCCAGCCCGCAGGCGCGCAGGTCGTACCCGGCCCCGGCGGCGAACAACGCGTCCCAGACCGCGGTCGCCGCGGCGGCCGGCACGACCAGTTCGTAGCCGTGCTCGCCGGTGTACCCGGTCCGGCAGACCACCAGCGGCACGCCGGTGGCGGCCGCGGCCAGGGTGGCGGTCGAGAAGCTCATGTAGCCGTGCCCGGTGGGCAGGTCGAGGGCGCCGAGCAGGTCGGCCGAGGCCGGCCCCTGCACGGCCAGCACCGCGTACGCCTCGTGCTCGTCAGTGACGCGCACCCCGGCCGGCGCGGCGGCGGCCAGCCGGCGCACCACCTCGGCGGTGTTCGCCGCGTTGGGCACCAGGAAGACGTGGTCGTCGGCGTGCAGGTAGGCGATGATGTCGTCCACCACCCCACCGGACGCCTGGTCGCAGCAGAGCGTGTACTGCGCCCGTCCCGGCCCGATCCGGCCCAGGTCGTTGCTGAGGCAGGCGTTGACGAAGTCGGCCGCGCCCGGTCCCTGGATCCGCGCCTTGCCCAGGTGGGACACGTCGAAGACCCCGACGCCGGACCGGACGGCGGCGTGTTCCTTGAGCACGCCGCCACCGGCGTACTCCAGCGGCATGGACCAGCCGCCGAAGGCGGCGAACTTGGCGCCGAGCTCGGCGTGCCGCTCGTGCAGGGGGGATCGGCGCAGCTGGTCGGGCGGGGACTCGTCGGTCATGGGTCGAAACCTACCGGTGGATCATCGCCTGGATAGCATCGGTGGGATCCCGGCGGCGACAGTCGGCGGGACAGATTCCGATTCCGGCAGGTAGGTTGCGCCGGAGACCACCGTCACCGGCCGCTCACAAGGCGGCCGGTCAACCCCGCCGGAGACGCCGAGTGACACCGTCCAGCACCACCCTGAGCCTGGTCGACACGGACCCCGCCGAGCTTGCCGTCGACGCCATCGTGATCGGTCTGCACAGCCGCACCGGCGCCGAGGAACCCGCCGGCGGGCCGGCCGGGTTCGCCGGCACCCTGCTGCTGGCCACCGGCGCGGAGAGCATCGCCGCCGCGTTCGACGGACGGCTCACCGAGACCCTCGCGCTGCTCGGCGCGACCGGCGCGGCCGGCGAGGTGATCAAGCTCGCCACCCTGGGTACGGTGACGGCGCCGCTGGTCGCGGCCGTCGGTCTCGGGCCGGAGCCGACCGGTGCGGCCCCGCCACCGGAGGCGCTGCGCCGGGCCGCCGGGTCGGCGATCCGCGCCCTCGCCGGGGCGGAGCGGGTCGCGTTGGCGCTGCCGATCCCGGACGACGAGGACGCCCCGGCCGCTCTCCGGGCGCTCGCCGAGGGCTCGTTGCTGGGCGGTTACCGGTTCGCCGGCTACAAGACCCGGCCCCAGCCGAGCCGCCGGCCCGCGGTCGGCTCGATCGCGGTGCACGTCCCGGACGCCGCCGACCCGGCCGCCGGGGCCGAGCTCGCCCGGGCGGCGGTGGTCGCCGCCGCGGTCAACCAGACCCGCGACTGGGTGAACACCGCCCCCAACGAGCTGCGCCCGCCGTCGTTCGCCACCGCGATCTCCGACGCCGCCCGGGCCGCCGGCCTCACCGTCGAGGTGCTCGACGAGCAGGCGCTGGCGGCCGGGGGCTACGGCGGAATTCTCGCGGTCGGGCTGGGCTCGTCCGCGCCGCCCCGGCTGGTGAAGCTGAGTTACCAGCCGGCCGGCGTGCCGGACGGCTCCGCCAAGCGGGTCGCGCTGATCGGCAAGGGCATCACGTTCGACACCGGCGGGTTGTCGATCAAGCCGGCGCAGGGCATGTGGGAGATGAAGTCCGACATGGCCGGCGCGGCGGCGATCGCCGCCACCATGCTGGCGGTGGCCGAACTCAAGCCGGGCGTGGCGGTGCACGGCTACCTGCCGATCGCGGAGAACATGCCGTCGGGCACCGCCTACCGGCCGGGCGACGTGGTGACGATGTACGGCGGCAAGCGGGTCGAGGTGCTCAACACCGACGCCGAGGGCCGGATGGTGCTGGCCGACGCGATCGTCCGGGCCTGCGAGGACGGCTGCGACTACCTGCTGGAGACCTCCACCCTGACCGGTGGCCAGGTGGTCGCGCTGGGCAAGCGGGTCGCCGGCCTGATGGGTACGCCGGAGCTCTGCGCCCGGGTGCAGGCGGCCGGCGACGCGGTCGGCGAGCCTGCCTGGCCGATGCCGCTGCCGGAGGACGTACGCAAGGGCATGGATTCGGACGTGGCGGACATCTCGCAGGTGAACTCCGCGATGGACCGGGCCGGGCACATGCTGCAGGGCGGGGTGTTCCTGCGCGAGTTCGTCGCCGACGAGGTGCCCTGGACGCACATCGACATCGCCGGCCCGAGCTATCACACCACCGAGCCGACGGGGTACTGGGTCAAGGGCGGCACCGGGGTGCCGGTGCGGACCCTGCTGCACCTGCTGGAGGAGATCGCGGCCGAGGGCTGACCGGCGCGGGCCGGCCCGCCCGCCGGGCCGGCCCGACCGCGTCAGCTCGGCGCCCGCTTGCGCCGTTCGTTGTAGTCGCGCATCCGCTGCGGGTAGCCCACCAGCCGTACGTCGTAGATCGGGATCGCCATCTTGTGGGCGAACCGCCGGGCGCCCTCCGGCCCGTCGATGCGCCGGCGGGTCCACTCCCCGTCATGCGCGATGAGCATCACGGTGGTCTCGGTCACCGTGGTCCGGGGTTCGATGAACGCCTCCACCCCGCGCCTGGACCGGATGAACTGCTCGAGGTGCTCCAGATCGCCACGGTTCGCCGGTCGGTCGCCACCGCCGCCAGCAGCGCCACCTGACTTCTTCCGCCGCCGAAACAAGGCCACCCGAACGTCTCCTCCCCGAGCATCAGCACCGCCCATTGTCGGCGACTTCCGGCAAGCCTACGTCCCATTGACGTGTCGTTGGGCACCTCGTTACGCGGGCCGCATCGGCAAGTGACAAGATGACCGAGGTGGAAACTCTGCGGCCGGCCGGCGGTTGGACCGAAAGGTCGGTTGGTGGTAGCGACGCGACCTGGGAGTGAACTGTGAGCCAGCCGGACGGCGGAACCTTCGACCTGGTCATCCTCGGCGGTGGCAGTGGCGGCTACGCGGCCGCCCTGCGGGCCGCCCAACTGGACCTGTCGGTGGCGCTGATCGAGAAAGGCAAGCTCGGCGGCACCTGCCTGCACCGGGGCTGCATCCCCACCAAGGCGCTGCTGCACGCGGCCGAGATCGCCGACCAGACCCGCGAGTCCGAGCAGTTCGGGATCAAGGCCGAGCTGGTCGGGGTCGACATGGCCGGGGTCAACTCGTACAAGGACGGCGTGGTCGGCCGCCTCTACAAGGGCCTGCAGGGGCTGATCAAGAGCGCCAAGATCACCGTGGTGGAGGGCACCGGCAAGCTGGTCGGCCCGGACACCGTCGAGGTCGACGGCACCCGCTACACCGGCCGCAACGTCCTGCTGGCCAGCGGCTCGTACTCGCGCTCCCTGCCCGGCCTGGAGATCGACGGCGAGCGGGTGATCACCAGTGAGCACGCGCTCCAGCTCGACCGGGTGCCCGCCTCGGTGGTGGTGCTCGGCGGCGGCGTGATCGGGGTCGAGTTCGCCAGCGTCTGGCGCTCGTTCGGGGTCGACGTCACGATCGTCGAGGCGCTGCCCCGGCTGGTGGCCGGCGAGGACGAGGAGTCCTCGAAGGCCCTGGAGCGGGCCTTCCGCAAGCGGGGCATCGTCGCCAAGGTCGGCAAGCGGTTCGAGCAGGTCGAGCGGACCGACTCCGGGGTTCGGGTGACGATCGCCGGCGGCGAGACGATCGAGGCCGAGCTGCTGCTGGTCGCGGTCGGCCGCGGCCCGACCACCGACGGCCTCGGCTACGACGAGCAGGGCGTCAAGATGGACCGCGGTTTCGTGTTGACCGACGAGCGGCTGCGTACCAACGTGCCGAACGTCTTCGCGGTCGGCGACATCGTGCCGGGTCTGCAGCTGGCCCACCGCGGCTTCCAGCAGGGCATCTTCGTGGCCGAGGAGATCGCCGGGCTGAACCCGGCGGTGATCGACGAGAACGGCATCCCGCGGGTCACCTACTCAGACCCCGAGCTGGCGTCGGTCGGCCTCACCGAGGCCAAGGCCAAGGAGCAGTACGGCGCGGACAAGGTCAAGACCTACAACTACAACCTCGGCGGCAACGGCAAGAGCCAGATCCTGCGGACGGCCGGCTTCGTCAAGCTGGTCCGGGTCGACGACGGCCCGGTGGTGGGCGTACACATGGTGGGTGCCCGGGTCGGCGAGCTGGTCGGCGAGGCTCAGTTGATCTACAACTGGGAGGCCTACCCGGCCGAGGTGGCGCAGCTCGTGCACGCCCACCCCACCCAGAGCGAGGCGCTGGGCGAGGCGCACCTCGCGCTGGCCGGCAAGCCGCTGCACGCGCATGGCTGAGCAGAGAATTCCGCGGCGTCCGGCGGCGACCGGGCGAGCTACGCACCAGGCCACAAAGGAGTCTTGAGAGATGCCGGTATCGGTCACCATGCCTCGGCTGGGCGAGAGCGTCACCGAGGGCACCGTCACGCGCTGGCTCAAGCAGGAGGGCGACCGGGTCGAGGTCGACGAGCCGCTGCTGGAGGTCTCCACCGACAAGGTGGACACCGAGATCCCCTCCCCCGCGGCCGGCGTGCTGAGCCGGATCGTGGTCAGCGAGGACGAGACGGCCGAGGTCGGCAGCGAGCTGGCGGTGATCGACGGCGAGGGCGACGCGGCTGCGGCAGCGGGCGGCCAGGACGCCGACGAGTCCGCCGCGGCCGAGCCGGCACCTGCCGAGTCCGCCGAGCGCGAGCCGGCGGCGGCCGAGGGCGAGCCGGCCCAGGATGAGCCGGCCGACGCCGAGCCGGCCGACGCCGACGAGCGGCCGGCCGACGCCGGTCAGGCCGGCGCGGCGGGCGGCGAGAGCACCACGGTGACCATGCCCGCTCTCGGCGAGAGCGTCACCGAGGGAACGGTGACCCGCTGGCTCAAGGAGGTCGGCGACACCGTCGAGGCCGACGAGCCGCTGCTGGAGGTCTCCACCGACAAGGTCGACACCGAGATCCCCTCCCCGGCCGCCGGCACCCTGCTGGAGATCCGGGTGCCGCAGGACGAGACCGCGCCGGTCGGCGCGGAGCTGGCCGTGATCGGCGCCGAGGGCGCCACCGCCCAGCCGAAGACCGAGCCCAGGGCCGAGCCCAAGACCGAGCCGGCCGGGCAGCAGCCGGCGCCCGAGCCGGCCGCGGAGCCCGAGGCCGCCGCATCTCCGGAGCCCACGTCCGGGCTGTCGTACGGCGAGCCGGCCCCGGAGACCGAGCAGTCCGACCAGCCGGCCAAGACCGAGCGCGCCGCCCAGCCGGCACCCGCCTCGGCTGGCCGTCCGGCCCAGCCGGCGACCAACGGCGAGGAGGTGGCCAGCTACGTGACGCCGCTGGTCCGCAAGCTCGCCAGCGAGCAGGGCGTGGACCTCGCCGCCGTCACCGGCACCGGGGTCGGCGGTCGGATCCGCAAGCAGGACGTGCTGGCCGCCGCCGAGCAGGCCAAGGCCGCCGAGCAGGCCAAGGCGGCCGAGCCGGCGAAGGCCGAGCCGCAGGCCGCGGCCGCGCCGGCGGCGAAGGCCCAGCCGAGCCCGATGCGCGGCCGGACCGACAAGATGCCGCGGATCCGCTCGGTGATCGCCAAGCGGATGCTGGAGTCGCTGCACGGCTCCGCGCAGCTCACCACCGTGGTCGAGGTGGACGTCACGAAGGTGGCGAAGCTGCGGGCCCGGGCCAAGGACGAGTTCCTGGCCCGGCACGGGGTGAAGCTCTCCTTCCTACCGTTCTTCGCGCTCGCCGCCGTCGAGGCCCTGCAGACCTATCCGATCGTCAACGCCCGGATGGACATGGAGGCGCAGACCATCACCTACCCGGAGGCCGAGCACCTCGGGATGGCGGTCGACACCGAGCGTGGCCTGATGGTGCCGGTGATCCACAACGCCGGTGACCTGAACCTGGCCGGTCTGGCCCGGCGGATCGCGGACCTGGCCGAGCGGACCCGCACCAACAAGATCAGCCCGGACGAGATCGCCGGTGCCACCTTCACGCTCACCAACACCGGCAGCCGGGGCGCCCTCTTCGACACGCCGATCGTGGCGGCGCCGCAGTCGGCGATGCTGGGCACCGGCGCGGTGGTCAAGCGTCCGGTGGTGCTCTCGGACCCGCAGCTCGGCGAGGTGATCGTCCCGCGCTCGATGGTCTACCTGGCGCTCTCCTACGACCACCGGCTGATCGACGGCGCCGACGCGGCGCGCTTCCTCACCGCGGTCAAGCAGCGGCTGGAGGGCGGCAACTTCGAGTCGGAGCTGGGCCTTCCCCAGGGCTGACCCGACTACGTTCCTCGGGCCCGGACGCCACCCCTGTCCGGGCCCGAGGCCGTTTCCCGGGGCAAACTGCGATTCGGCTCTCGCTGCCTTGCGCGTCCGTTCTGCCCGGGGTG
This sequence comes from Solwaraspora sp. WMMD1047, assembly GCF_029626155.1. NCBI lineage: Bacteria > Bacillati > Actinomycetota > Actinomycetes > Micromonosporales > Micromonosporaceae > Solwaraspora > Solwaraspora sp. WMMD1047. The sequence goes on from NZ_JARUBL010000001.1 coordinate 5,239,653, forward strand.
GACGAAGATACCTACATGCGGATCCTCATCGCCGGCTCGTCCGGCTTCCTGGGCACCCGGCTCTCCGGCCACCTCAGCGCGGCCGGCCACGAGATCGTCCGGCTGGTCCGGCGCCCACCGCGATCGGCGGACGAGGTCCGGTGGGACCCGGCCGCCGGCCAACTCGACCCCACGGCGTTGTCCGGTGTGACCGCGGTGATCAACCTGTCCGGCGCCGGGGTCGGCGACCGGCGGTGGACCGAGGCGTACAAGAACCTGCTGCGCACCAGTCGGGTGGACAGCACCGGCACGTTGGCCGCCACGATCGCCGGCCGGCCCGCCGACGACCGTCCCCGGGTGCTGCTCAACGCCTCCGCGATCGGCTGGTACGGCGACACCGGCGACCATCCGGTCACCGAGGAGGCCCCGGCGGGCGACGGGTTCCTGGCGGACATGTGCCGGGTGTGGGAGGCTGCCACCGGCCCGGCCGAGAGCGCCGGCGTGCGGGTGGTCCGGCTGCGCACCGGGTACGCCCTGCACCGTGACGGCGGTTTCCTCAAGCCGCAGCTGTTGCCGTTCCGGCTCGGCATCGCCGGCCGGATGGGCAGCGGCCGGCAGTGGCTGCCGTGGATCTCGCTCGCCGACTGGCTGGCCGCCGTCACGTTCCTGCTCGACCGCGACGACGTCGCCGGCCCGGTGAACGTGGTCGGCCCGGCGCCGGTCACCAACGCCGAGTTCACCCGGGCGCTCGCCGCCGCCCTGCACCGGCCCGCGGTGCTCCCGATTCCCGGGCCGGCGCTGCGGATCGCGGTCGGCGGGCTGGCCGCCGACATCCTGACCAGCGCCCGGGTCCTGCCGGGCGTGCTGTCCCGGGAGGATTTCGCCTACCGGCACCCGGACCTGCCGTCGGCCCTGCAGGCCGCCCTGCACGACTGACACGGCTCGCCCCGCCGACCTGGCGGATCGGCGGGGCGGTGACGGCGGGCGGGGTCAGCAGTCGCGCAGTTCCGGTGACTGGTTGCGGATCTGGGCGAGCGGCGAGATGAACCGCTGGTAGGTCTGGCCGCCCACGGCGGCGAGCTTGAACGCCGCCACCCGGTGGCAGTTCTGGAACGCCAGCTTCACGCCGAAGTGCCGCTCCAGGCCGCCCCGGATCGCGTCGCTGGCCAGCGCGCGCAGCAGCTGCCCACGCTCGGTCTCGCTGGGCGGCGGCACGGCGTGGTCGGCGAACTCGGCCGGCGTCGCCGCGGCGCGGGCGGCGACCTCGGAGACCACCGCCCAGGCGTACGGCAACGACCGCCGTACGCAGTCGACGAACTCGGCGTCGTCGACCTGGCCTGCCTCGGCCCGCTCCAGCAGAGCGGCGGGTACGTCGAGGGACATCTCTTCTCCTTCACGTTCTTCGGTTGCACGGTCGTTCGGATGGTTGTGGGGCGGTTCAGCTCCGCACGGTCGCCCCGATGGCGTCGGGGCCGAGCACGAACTCCGGGTCGATCTGGTCGGCGAGGTCCTCGCCGACCCGGTCGTTGGCCCACGCTCGCGCGTTGCGCAGGTGGAACTCCACGGCCTGCCGGGTGTAGGCGGGCCAGTCCTTGGCGCAGCCGTCGACGGTGGCCCGCATCAGCTCCAGCGTCCGGCGGTTCGCCGGTTCCAGGGTGTCGAGCGGGCGGGGCGTGCCGCGTTCGGCGTCCTTGACGTAGCCGGACCGGCCGATCCAGCCGAGCAGGTCGGCGCCGACGTGCTCGCGCAGGAACGCCACGTCCGACTCGTCGTCGACCTTGTTGCCGACCACCCGCACCCGCACGTCGTGGTCGCGGGCGTAGCCGACGTACTGGCGGTAGACGCCGACGCTGCGCAGGGTCGGCTCGCAGACCAGGAAGGTCAGGTCGAAGCGGGTGAACAGCCCGGAGGCGAACGAGTCGGCGCCGGCGGTCATGTCCACCACGACGTACTCGCCGGGGCCGTCGACGAGGTGGTTGAGCAGCAGCTCCACCGCGCCCACCTTGGAGTGGTAGCAGGCCACCCCGAGGTCCTCGGTGGCGAACGGGCCGGTCACCGCGAGCCGCACCCCGCCGATCTCGCGGACCAGCGCGTCGTAGAGCGGGTTGCGGTCGGTGACGGTGAGCAGTCGGGAGCCGCGGCCGGGCGGGGTGGTCTTGACCATCGTGGCGGCCGACGAGATCCGCGGGTTCTCGCCGCGCAGGTACTCCTTGATCTCGACCAGGTGGTCGCCGAGGGCGGGCAGCAGGACGGCCTCGTGCTCGTCCGCGCCGAGGGCGGCGGCCAGGTGCTGGTTGATGTCGGCGTCGATGGCCAGCACGGCGGCCGGCGGTGACGCGGCGAGCTGCCGGGCGAAGAGCGCGGCGAGCGTGGTCTTGCCGCTGCCGCCCTTGCCGACAAAGCAGATCTTCACGGTACGGGTTCCTCCAGGAAGTCCGGCTGATACCGGAAATCATTACCATCTGTATTGGAAGTCATTTTCAGTAGATTCGTCAAGGTCCGCGTCCGGTTCGGCGTGTCGGGCCACGGTTGGTAACCTCCGCCCGTGCCGATCGCCCCCACCGTGCAGACCGAACCGGCGCCGGAGGGACCCGGCTCGCCGACCCGCGCCCGCCCGGACCGGCGCCTGGACCTGGCCGCCGTCGCCGCCGCGGTGCTCCTCGCCGGCTGGGTCACCAGCGGGCTGTGGCCGGACCCGGCGGCCCGCGCGATCACCGTCAACTCCAGCGACCAGGCCCTCTTCGAGTGGCTGCTGGCCTACGGGGCGCACGCGCTGACCCACGGCGAGAACCCGTTCTTCACCCACCTGCTCAACGTCCCGGACGGCGTCAACCTCGCCGTCAACACCTCGATCACCGTGTACGCCGTGGTCTTCGCGCCGCTGACCTATCTGATCGGGCCACCGGCCACCTTCGCGGTGCTGCTCGCCGGCAACCTGGCCGGCTCGGCGATCGCCTGGTACTGGCTGCTCTCCCGGGTCCTGCTGCCCGGCCGGACCGGCGCCGGCGTCACCCCGCGCGGACAGGTCGCCGCCCTGGTCGCCGGGTTCTTCATCGGGTTCGCGCCGAGCCTGGTCTCGCACGCCAACGGACACCTGAACTGGAGCGCCGGCTGGCTGGTGCCGCTGCTGATCTGGCGGGTGCTGAAGCTGCGCGAACCGGGCCGCTGGCTGCGCAACGGGCTGATCCTCGGCGTCCTGGTCGCGGTCGCCTTCTCGATCGCCGCCGAGGGCCTCTTCTTCACCGCGCTGGCCTGCGGCGTCTTCCTCGGCACCTGGGCCGCCGCCCCGGCGGTCCGGGCCGAGGCGCGGGCCGCGCTGCCCAGCCTGCTGCGCGGTCTCGCCGTCACCGCGGCCACCGCGGGCGCGCTGCTGGCGTACCCGCTCTGGATGCACTTCCTCGGCCCGCAGCGGTTCCACGGCACCGGCTTCGACCCGGTCATCCACGCCGAGGACATCGCCGCGTACGGGGCCTTCCCGCAGCGGTCGCTCGCCGGGCTGGCCGGGCTGGGCACCTCGCTGGCGCCGAACCCGACCGAGGAGAACTCCTTCCTCGGGCTGCCCCTGCTGGCACTCGCGGTGGCCTGCTTCGTGCTGCTGTGGCGGGCCGCCGACCCCGGCCACCGGGCCACCCTGCGGGCGCTGGGCGTCAGCGTCGCCGTCTTCACGGTGCTCTCCTGGGGGCCCCGGGTGAAGATCTTCGGCGAGCACACCGACCTGCCGCTGCCGTACGCGCTCCTGGGGCACCTGCCGGTCTTCAACGCCGCCCTGCCGGCCCGGCTGGCGATGGTGGTCTCCCCCCTGCTCGGCATCCTGCTGGCGTACGCGGCGCTGCTGCTGCTCACCGACCCGCCGCCCCGGCCGCGGCGGCTCGGCTGGGCGGCCGGCTACGCGGCGGCGCTGCTGCCGCTGCTGCCGGTGCCGCTGCTGACCGTCGAGCGGGCGCCGGTGCCGGCGTTCATCACCTCGGGGGTGTGGCGGGAGCACGTCTCGCCCGGCGGCGTGCTCACCCCGCTGCCGCTGACCCTGGACGTCTCCCCGGACGGGCAGCGCTGGCAGGCGTACGCGCTGGCCGACCGGCAGGGCGAGTTCGCGATCCCAGCCGGCTTCTTCCTCGGCCCCGGCGGCCCCGGCGGCCGGGGCCGGATCGGCCCGGTCCCCCGCCCCACCGACGAGTTGCTGCAGCAGGTGGCCCGCACCGGCGTGGTACCGCCGATCGGCGAGGCGGAACGGGCCGCCGCCCGTGAGGACCTGCGCTACTGGCGGGTGGAGGCGGTGGTCCTGCCGGACCGGGTGCACGGCGCCAAGTTCCCGATCCACGTCGACGCCCTCCGCCAGACCGCCACCGCCCTACTCGGCCCGCCCACCCGCGTCGCCGACGTCGACCTCTGGCGCCCACCCACCTGAGACCAACCGTGATCGCGACGGGATCACAGGGTCTGGCTGGGTGGGGTGGGAGTTAGGGTGGGGGTGTGATTAGCGAGGTTGCGGTGGGTGGGCTGCGGGGGGTTCGGGCGGGCCTGGTCGACTACCGGGTGGCCTGGGACGAGCAGCGGCGGCTGCACGCGGCGGTGCTCGCCGGCGAGGAACCGGACAGCGTGCTGCTGCTGGAGCATCCGAATGTCTACACCGCCGGCAAGCGGACCGAGCCGTGGGACCGGCCCACCGATGGCACTCCGGTCATCGACGTGGACCGGGGCGGCCGGATCACCTGGCACGGGCCGGGGCAGCTGGTCGGCTACCCGATCATCCGGCTCCCGCTGCCGGCGGACGGCCAACCGCCCGACGTGGTGGCCTTCGTCCGGCGCACCGAGCAGCTCCTCATCGACGTCTGCGCCGAGCTGGGGCTGGCCACCACCCGGATCACCGGTGACAACCGCAGCGGGGTGTGGGTGCCCGCCGACGAGCGGGGGCCGGACCGCAAGGTGGGCGCGATCGGCATCCGGGTCGCCCGGGGCGTGACGCAGCACGGTTTCGCGATCAACTGCGACCCCGACCTGACCGCGTACGACCGGATCGTCCCGTGCGGGCTGCGCGACGCCGGGGTGACCTCGCTCACCGCGGAGCTGGGCCGGCGGGTCACCGTCGCCGAGGTGCTGCCGATCGTGGAGCGGCACCTGGGCACCCTGCTGGGGTGAGCGGACTCACGTGGTCCGATACGTGAGTCCGGTCGCCCACGGTTCAACCGGCCCTCGGCTGCGCGTAGTCTCGGCCTTGTGACGATCGTGCACTCCGGGCAATCCGCCACCGGCGACGACGCCGGTGCGGCCGTCCTGACCGACCCACCGCGCCGACCGGCCACCCCGGTCGCGCCCGAAGGGCGGCGGCTGCTGCGGGTCGAGGCCCGCAACTCCGAGACCCCGATCGAGCGGAAACCTCCGTGGATCAAGGTCAAGGCGAAGATGGGGCCGGAATACACCCAACTGCGCGGCCTGGTGGCCCGGGAGGGCCTGCACACGGTCTGCCAGGAGGCCGGCTGTCCCAACATCTACGAGTGTTGGGAGGACCGGGAGGCGACCTTCCTCATCGGCGGTGACCAGTGCACCCGCCGGTGCGACTTCTGCCAGATCGACACCGGCAAGCCGGCCGAGTTCGACGCCGACGAGCCGCGCCGGGTCGCCGAGTCGGTGGTGGCGATGGGGCTGCGGTACGCGACCGTGACCGGGGTGGCCCGCGACGACCTGCCCGACGGCGGCGCCTGGCTGTACGCCGAGACGGTCCGCCAGATCCACGCCCTCACCCAGCGGGCCGGGACCGGCGAGCGGGTCGGTGAGCTGCCCGGCTGCGGCGTCGAGCTGCTGATCCCGGACTTCAACGGCGACCCCGGCCAGCTCTCCGAGGTGTTCGGGTCGCGCCCGGAGGTGCTGGCCCACAACGTGGAGACCGTGCCCCGGATCTTCAAGCGGATCCGGCCGGCGTTCCGGTACGACCGCTCGCTCGACGTGCTGACCCAGGCCCGGGCCGCCGGGCTGGTCACCAAGTCCAACCTGATCCTCGGCCTCGGCGAGGAGCGCGACGAGATCAGCCAGGCGCTGCGCGACCTGCACGCCGCCGGCTGCGAGCTGATCACCATCACCCAGTACCTGCGCCCCTCCCCCCGGCATCACCCGGTGCAACGGTGGGTCAAGCCGGAGGAGTTCGTGGAGCTGGCCGCCGAGGCGGAACAGATCGGTTTCGCGGGTGTGCTCAGCGGTCCGCTGGTGCGGTCGTCGTACCGCGCTGGTCGGCTCTACGAGCAGGCCATCGAGGCTCGCGGGCTGGCTACCGCCGGCCGCTGACCGGCAAACCGGCCGGACGGCTGATCATCATCAACGCGTACCACTGGTTGCCAACCGGGCGTCGATGATGATGAATAGAACCATGACACCACCACCACCGCACACCGTGATCATCGGCGCCGGTCCCGCCGGTCTCACCGCCGCCTACGAGTTGACCAAACGCCAGGCCACCGCCGAGGTGTTCGAGGCCGACGACATCGTGGGCGGCATCAGCCGCACCGTCGAGCGGGACGGGTTCCGGTTCGACATCGGCGGGCACCGGTTCTTCACCAAGGTGCCGCAGGTCGAGGCCCTCTGGCACGAGATCCTGCCGGACGAGGACTTCCTGCTCCGCCCCCGGATGAGCCGGATCAGCTACGCCGGGAAACTCTTCGACTACCCGCTGCGGGCCGGCAACGCGCTACGCAACATGGGGCTGGTGGAGGCGGTGCGCTGCGTCGGCTCGTACCTGTGGGCGCAGGTCCGGCCGCCGAAGGACCAGAGCCACCTGGAGGGCTGGGTGACCGCCCGGTTCGGCCGGCGGCTCTACACGATGTTCTTCAAGACCTACAACGAGAAGATCTGGGGCATGCCGGCCACCGAGCTGCAGGCCGACTGGGCGGCCCAGCGGATCAAGAACCTGTCGCTGGCCAACGCCGTTATCAACGCGCTGATGCCGCGCCGCAACCGCAAGGACATCACCAGCCTGATCGAGGAGTTCCAGTACCCCAAGTACGGCCCCGGCATGATGTGGGAACGCTGCGCCGAGCACGTCCGCTCGGCCGGCGGCACGGTGACCCTCAACACCTGGGCGACCACCGTGCACCGCACCGACGAGCGGGCGGTGGCCGTCACGGTCGCCGACGCTCAGGGCAGCCGCCGGGTCGCCGCCGACCACGTCGTCTCCACCATGCCGATCTCCCAGCTCGTGCTGGCGATGGACCCGCCGGCACCGGCGGAGGTCCAGGCCGCCGCCCGCGCGCTGCGCTACCGGGACTTCCTCACCGTGGCACTCGTGGTGCCCGCCGACGCCGGCTTCCCGGACAACTGGATCTACGTGCACACCCCGGGGGTACGGGTCGGCCGGATCCAGAACTTCGGCTCCTGGTCGCCGTACCTGGTCCAGGACGGCTTCACCTGCCTCGGGATGGAGTATTTCGTCTTCGAGGGCGACGAGCTGTGGAACTCCACCGACGCGGACCTGGTCGCGCTCGGCACCGCCGAGCTCGAACGACTCGGGCTGGTCACCCCGGGATCGGTGACCGCCGGCCACGTGGTCCGGATGCCGAAGGCCTACCCCGTCTACGACGAGGGGTACGAGCGGTCCGTCGACACCATCCGGCAGTGGTTGGCGCGGGCGGTGCCGAACGTGCACCCGGTCGGCCGCAACGGCATGCACCGCTACAACAACCAGGACCACTCGATGCTCACCGCGATGCTCACCGTGGAGAACATCCTCGACGGCGCCGACCACGACGTGTGGCAGGTGAACGTCGAGGAGGAGTACCACGAGGAGAAGCGCCCCGGCGACCACGGCACCGGCCGCGCCGCCCCGATCGTGCCCCGCCGACCCGCCGCCGCCTCGCAGGTCCGCGAAGCGGGCTCAGCCGTCCAGCAGACCCAGGCGTCTGGCCACCGCCGCCGCCTCGACCCGGTTCCCGACGCCGAGCTTGGCGATGATCCGGGTGACGTGCACGCTGGCCGTCTTCGGGGAGATGTAGAGCCGGTCGGCGATCCGGCTGTTGCTGTACCCCTCGGCGACCAGGGCCAGCACCTCCCGCTCCCGCGCGGTGAGCAGCTCGCCGTTCGCCCCGTCCCGCCGCACGCCGCGTAGCCCGATCCGGCGGGCCAGGGTGGCGGCCTGCTCGACGAGCGGGGTCGCGCCCAGCCCGGCCGCCACCGCGGTCGCCTCGTCGACCGCGGTGCCGGCGGCCGGCCGGTCGCCGGCCGCCGCGCTGGCCTCGGCGAGCCCGAGCAGCGCCCGCGCCAGCGGGTACGGCTGGCCGTCGGCCCGCCAGGCTGTCACCGCGGCCCGCCAGTGCGGCAGCGCCTCGGCCGGGTCGGCCAGCAACGCCGTCACCACCTGGGCGTGCGCCTTCGCGGCCGGGTGACGGGCCGGCAGGGTGGCGGCCACCGACCGGATCCGGTCACGCAACGGCTGCTCGCCGGCGGCCACGGCGGCCCGGGCGGCAGCGGCCAGCAGCGGCCAGCCGCACCGCGGATTCTCGTCGAGGCCGTCGGCGGCGGCCCCCGGCGCGGCCGGCACCTCGCCGTCGGTGTCGACCGCGCCGGCCCGCACGTCCAGAGCCGCGTACGCGGCGGCCACCGCCCCGGCCAGGTCGTCGCCGGCCAGCCCCGCCTCGATCCGCAGCTCGTGCAGCGGGACCCGCAGCTGCCCGTCCAGGTAGGGCCGGCCGAGGAAGCCCAGTGCCCGCCGGACCAGCTCGGCGGCGCCCGGGTGGCCCCGGGCCAGCCGGAGCGCGGCGCGCAGTTGCAGCCAGTGCAGGCCGAGGCTGCCGGGCAGGTCCAGCCGGGCCGCCTCGGCGCAGAGCGTGTCGGCCTCGTCCCAGCGGCCGAGCGCCATCAGCGCCTCGGCCTGGTTGGAGAAGAGAAACGCGCCGGTGGACCGGCTCAGGCCCACCCGCATCGCGTCGGCGGCGCCGTCGGCGGCGGCCTGCGCGCTCTCGGCGTACCGGCCCAGTTCGAAGAGCGCGTCGGAGATGCTGACCCGGGCGCTGACCAGGCTCGGCAGGTCGTCGGCGGCGCGGGCCAACTGCTCGGCCCGGCGCAGCTCGGCCAGGCCTTCGGTGACCTCCACCCGGCAGCTGCGGATCTTGCCGCGCAGCAGCGTCGCGGCGAGCAGCGTTTCCGGGTCGCCGAGCCGCTCGGCGGCGGCCAGCGCCTCGTCGGCGATCCGCAACCCCTCGGCCGGCTCGGACCAGGACAGGCAGGAGCCGATCTGGGCGAGCAACTGGACCCGGCGGGGGCCGTCCGGGACGCCGGCCGCGAGCCGGTACGCCCGCCGCAGCTCGTCCAGCCCGGAGTTCTTGCCGAGCAGCCGCATCAGCCGGCCCCGCTGCTCCAGCAGCTCGGCCGTCCGCAGCGGTTCGGCGTCGGCGTCCACCTCGGCCAGCGCCGCCCGGGTCAGCGTGACGGCCCGGTGGTAGTCGCCGGCGGCGTGCGCGGCGGCCAGCGTCTCCGCCAACAGTCCCAGGTGGTCCAGGCCCAGCCGGGCGGCCGCGTCCGGCACCTGTTCCCACAGTTCCAGCGCCCGTTCCAGCAGCCGGCTCTGCTCCGCGTACGCGAACCTGGCGCCGGCCGCCGCGGCGGCGGCCCGGGCGGCGACCAGCGCGCGCGGGTAGTCGTGGGCGGCGTACCAGTGGTGGGCCAGTTCGGCGGGTGCCCGGCCGGCGGCGACCAGCTGCGGCTGCGCCTCGATGGCGACCGCGTAGCGGGCGTGCAGCCGGGCGTGCTCGCCGGGCAGCAGGTCGTCGTGCACCGCCTCGCGGACCAGGGCGTGCCGGAACTCGTACCCGCCGTCCGGGTCGGCGATCACCAGCTGGGCGGCGACGGCCGCCCGCAGCGCCTCCTCCAGCTCCACCGGTGGCACCTCGGCGACCTCGGCGAGCAGGTCGTGGGCGATCCGGGTGCCGCCGGCACCGGCGATCCGCAGCACCCGCTGGGCGGCGTCGGGCAGCCGGTCGACCCGGGCCAGCAGCAGGTCCCGCAGCGTGTCGGGCAGCGCCGCGCAGCCGACCGGGTCGCTGGCCGCGGCGAGCTCCTCCACGAAGAACGGGTTGCCCTGGGTCCGGTCGTGGATGCTGTCGACGGCGCGTGGGTGGGGTTCGGCGCCGATCAGGTCGGCCAGGATCTCGGCGGTGCCCTCCCGGTCGAGCCGGTTCAGCTCGACGCGTTCCAGGCCGCGGGCGCGGTCCAGCTCGGCGAGGAACGGCCGCAGCGGGTGGCCGCGGTGCAGTTCGTCCGAGCGGTAGCTGCAGATCAGCAGCACGCCGGCCGGCCGGACCGCGCGGACCAGGAAGGCGACCAGGTCCCGGGTGGACCGGTCGGCCCAGTGCAGGTCCTCGATGACAAGCACCAGGGGGCGCTGCGCGGCGAGCCGGGCGAAGAGCTCCCCGACCAGCTCGAACAGGTAGCCGCGCTGCACGTCGGGGGCGATCTGGGCCATCCCCCGCACCGGTACGGGTGTCGGGTCGGCCGAGGCGGCGGGGACCCGGGCCAGCTCGGGCAGCAGCCGGGCGAGTTCGGGCTCGTACCCCTGGAAGGGGCCCGGGCCGTCGCGGCGCAGCACCTCGCGCAGCGCGGCGGCGAACGGCGCGAACGGCAGGCCCTCCTCGCCCAGTTCGAGGCACTGGCCGACGAGCAGCCGGCCGCCGTCGGCGACCACCTGCCGGCCGAACTCCTCGATCAGGCGGGACTTGCCGACCCCGGCCTCACCGCCGAGCAGCACGGCCGCCGGCTCGTCGCCGCGGACCCGCTTGTACGCCTCCCGCAACGCGGCCAGTTCGCTCTGCCGGCCGACGAGGACGTTGCTGGTCGCCCGAACGGTCACGAGATCGAGCATGCCACGGTCCGCGGTGGCGTCGGTACCGCGTTTCGCGGCGGTGGGTGACCCCCCGAGCGGCCACCCACCGCCGCGCTCGACCGGCGTCGTCACGACAGCGCGGCCGCGCTCCGGCCGGGGCCGCCGGCGGGCCGCCGGCGCGGCCAGAGCCGTGGCCAGCGGCGGCCGGCGCGGCGCGGGACGGACCGGGACAGCCGGTCGGCGGCGGCCCGCGCCCGCAGTTCGTCGACGTGCGTACGCTGGATGGAGAGCATGGTCTGGGCGTCCTGGATGAGCATCGGTGGCTCCCTCGTCGTCGGTTCTCGCTGGCAGAACCGACTCTGCTCGGGAAGGCCCCCGACCCGGGATGGGCAGGCTGCCTATCTTCGCCGTCGGCACCCTCCTTACCGGAGCCCTGGCGAGGGCCGGCGGGCCGTAAGGTCCTTAGCCGGGGTTGGGCGGCGACCACTAGACTTCGGCGCATGGCAAAGCCCCAGGAGAAGGTGTCGTTCGGCCAGCGGCTGAAGCAGATCGGGATGGTCTTCTCGTTCACCGCCAAACGCGACAAGTGGTTTGTGCCGCTCGCCGCCGGTGCCGTCCTCATCCCGCTCGCGCTGACCGTGGTGGCGGTGCTGGCCTGGGGTTGGCTGTGGCTGCCGATCGGCATCCTGCTCGCCCTGCTCGGCCTGCTGATCGTGCTGAACCTGCGGTCGAACAAGGCGATGATGAACGCCGCCGAGGGTCAGCCGGGCGCGGCCGCCTCGATCCTGGAGAACATGCGGGGTGACTGGCGGGTGACCCCGGCGGTCAGCTCCACCACCCAGATGGACATGGTCCACCTGGTGATCGGCCGGGCCGGCGTGATCCTGCTCGCCGAGGGCAATCCGCAGCGGGTGCGGGGCCTGCTCGGCCAGGAGAAGCGCCGGCTGGCGAAGGTGATCGGCAGCGCCCCGCTGCACGACTTCCTGATCGGCCAGGGTGAGGGCGAGCTGCCCATCCGCAAGATGCGGATGACGTTGATGCGGCTGCCCCGGGCGCTGAGCGGCAAGGACGTCAACGCGCTGGACAAGCGGCTCAAGGCGTTGTCGGCCCGGCCGCAGATGCCCAAGGGCGCGATCCCGAAGAACCTGCGACCGAACAAGGCGACCTTCCGCCAGGGCCGCCGCTGACCGACCGGGCCGCTGCGGATCGTGATCCGAACCGGACCGCGATCCGTCCAGACGGCGGCGGATGCGCTAGGTGCAGGGGCGGACCGGGGCCGGGCGGCGCGGTTCGAGCCGGTCGGCGGCGCGCCGCAGCAGACCGGCCGCGGACCGGCGCAGCGCTGCGGTGTCGCGGGACCGGCGCGGTGGATCGGGGCGGACGGGCGCGTCGGGTCGGGCCGACAGCACGTGCCGCAGGGTGGCATCCATCGCGAGGTTGAAGCCGAGCGGATCCATGATCATTTCCTTCCGTCGAGTCCGTCGAGTGCGGCGGGGGCCGGGCCGGTGGAGGCCCGGACGACCAGTTCGGTGGGGAGCAGCACCTGCCGGGCGGTCGGGTCGGCCGGCGGGTCGAGCAGGAGTTCACCGGCCCGGACGCCCTTCTCCACGGCCGGTTGCCGGATCGTGGTGAGGCCGGCCGCGGCGGCCTCGGGGATGTCGTCGAAGCCGGTCACCGAGATGTCCCGGCCGGGTCGCAGGCCACGGGCCAGGACCGCGTCGAGCGCACCGAGGGCGAGCAGGTCGGTCACGGCGAGGATGGCGGTCGGCCGGTCGGCCCGGTCGAGGGCGTACGAGGCGGCCAGCGCGCCGTGTTCGCGGCTGTTCGCCGCCGCGTGCACCGTGATCATGTCGGACCAGGCAACGCCCACCTCGGCGAGCGCGTCGCGGAAGCCGCCGGCCCGGGCGCGGGTGACGTCGTACCCGATCTCCTCCGGACCGGCCAGGGTGACCGGTCCGTCGGCTCGGCCGGGCAGCAGGAAGTCGGAGATCACCGCGACCCGGCGGTGGCCGAGGGTGGCCACGTGCCCGGCCGCCCGGCGGGCGGCGGCCTGCTCGTCGATGCCGACGAACATGGCCTCCGGCCCGACCGCGCTCGGCTGCTCGGCGATCACCATCGGCAGCCCACGCGACCGGATCGCGGCCAACGCGCCGTGTGATCCGGGTACGCAGTAGACGCAGAATCCGTCCACCACGGCGTTGCGGACCGTCCCCACCGCCGCCTGCTCGTCCTCGTCGGGAATCGGCACCAGCAGCAGGCCGGTGCCGTGCCGCTGCGCGGACTCGGCCAGCCCGCGCAGGAACTGCACCGCGTACGGGTCGGTGAAGGCGTAGGGCAGGTCGGCGGTGAAGAGCACGCCGATGGCGCCGGCCCGGCCGCTGCGCAGCGAGCGGGCCGCCGGGTCGGGGCCGGAGTAGCCGAGCCGCCGGGCCGCCTCGTGGATCCGCTCGCGCAGCGCCGGGGAGAGCTGGTCGGGACGGCTGTACGCGTTGGAGACCGTGCTCCGCGAGACGCCGACCGCGTCGGCGACGGTCTGCAGAGTCGGTTTCGTCGGCACGGTGTTCCCCTCGCTCCTGTATCGATCCAGAGGTGCCCTGGATCGATACAGTAGTCGCTGGATCGATCCAGAACAAGGGAGTTGGCGAGGGTATTCTGAATCGATCCAGCGGCCCCCGGTGTTGGCAGGCTCGGCTCCGGCGCCGCCGCGCGGCGCTCAGGCGGCGCTGGGCTCGGGGCTCAGGCGCTGGGCCGGCTGGCTACCACGATCACCGACCCGGCCGCGCGGTCGTGCAGGCCCCGCCGCCGGTCGTCCATGATCAGGGCCGGCACGACCAGGCTGAGCAGCAGGCCGCGCAGCAGCGCCCGGAGCACCCCGATCCGCCCGCCGTCGGGATGTCCCACGCAGGCCAGGCCGGTCAGCCGCATCCCCGGCGTCTGGCCGAACAGGCCGATGAAGAAGCCGTAGGCCAGGATCAACACCAGCACCGGCGCCCAGCCGTCGCGGAGCGGGTCGCTGAAGAGCATCGCGACGAAGAGGCAGAGCACCCAGTCGATCATCAGCGCGCCGAACCGGCGCGCGAGGCTCGGCGGGTCCGGGTTCGCGTACTCTTTCGCCACGACACGTGAGGGTATCGGTCGATCGCAGACGCCCCGCACCGACGTCATCCGCGTGGTCGCGGCGAGACCCGATCACGCTCCGCCAATGACGTAACACGGCGGAAACATCAGAGATACGCTCGGGCAACCCCGTGGCCATAGCGTCGCCACCAGCCCAGCCACCGTGGACGTGCCCAGGAGGATGTGTGTTCGCCAATCCCGAGGAACTCCTGCGATACCTCAGCGACGAGGACGTCAAGTTCGTCGATGTTCGATTTTGTGACCTGCCCGGCGTGATGCAGCACTTCAACCTGCCGGTCGAGTCATTCGACGACAGTGTCTTCACCGACGGTCTCGCCTTCGACGGATCCTCGATCCGTGGCTTCCAGGCGATCCACGAGTCGGACATGCTGCTGCTTCCCGACGTCGCCACCGCCTTCATCGACCCGTTCCGGACCGAGAAGACGCTGGCCCTCAACTTCTTCATCCACGACCCGTTCACCCGCGAGGCGTACTCGCGGGACCCGCGCAACGTCGCCAAGAAGGCCGAGGCCTACCTCGCCGCCAGTGGCATCGCCGACACCGCGTACTTCGGGCCCGAGGCGGAGTTCTACATCTTCGACTCGATCCGGCACGAGACGTCGGCGCACCAGGCGTACTACTACATCGACTCGATCGAGGGCGCCTGGAACACCGGCCGCGAGGAGGAGGGCGGCAACCGCGGCTACAAGACCGCCTACAAGGGCGGCTACTTCCCGGTGCCGCCGGTCGACCACTACGCCGACCTGCGCGACCAGATCGTCCGCAAGATGATCGACACCGGCTTCACCGTCGAGCGTTCACACCACGAGGTCGGCACCGCCGGCCAGGCCGAGATCAACTACAAGTTCTCGACCCTGTTGCACGCCGGCGACCAGCTCCAGCTCTTCAAGTACATCGTGAAGAACACCGCCTGGGCGGCCGGCAAGACCGCGACCTTCATGCCCAAGCCGCTCTTCGGCGACAACGGCTCCGGCATGCACACCCACCAGAGCCTCTGGCTCAACGGTGAGCCGCTCTTCTACGACGAGACCGGCTACGCGGGGCTGTCCGACACCGCCCGCTGGTACATCGGCGGCCTGCTGCACCACGCCCCGTCGCTGCTGGCCTTCACCAACCCGACCGTCAACTCGTACCGCCGGCTGGTGCCGGGCTACGAGGCCCCGGTCAACCTGGTCTACTCGCAGCGCAACCGCTCGGCCTGCACCCGCATCCCGGTCACCGGCAGCAACGCCAAGGCCAAGCGGGTCGAGTTCCGGGTGCCGGACCCGTCGGCCAACGTCTACCTCGCCTTCTCGGCGATGATGATGGCCGGCCTGGACGGCATCAAGAGCAAGATCGAGCCGCCGACCCCGATCGACAAGGACCTCTACGACCTGCCGCCGGAGGAGTGGAGCTCGGTCAAGCAGGTGCCGGGCACCCTGCCGGAGGTGCTGGACTCGCTGGAGGCCGACCACGACTTCCTGCTGGAGGGCGGCGTCTTCACGCCGGACCTGATCAGCACCTGGGTGGAGTGGAAGCGCACCAACGAGGTCGACCCGATCCGCCTGCGCCCCACCCCGCACGAGTTCGAGATGTACTACAACGTGTAGAGCACGGCTGCGTTCATCGGCGAGCCGCCGACCGCCCCACCAGGGCGCGGTCGGCGGCTCGCCGCTTTCCGTGGCCGCGGAGCCGTGGCCGGGTCACCAGGGCACACTGCCCCAGTGGCCCTGGTTGGCTGGGCCACGCCGCAGGCAGTGGCCGTGCCGGACCTGCCAGCGCCGCAGCGCCGTCCGGAGCCGATCCGCCTCGCCCCGGGCCGCCCCGAGCAGCCGGTGGAGCTCGTCACGCTCGGCGGCAAGAGCATGCAACACCTCGTCGCCGGGCTCTGCCGGCCAGCCTGCCGGCTCGGGGTGGTCAGCCGGCTCCGGAAGGTCAGCCGGCTCGGGACGGTCAGCCATCGCAGTACCGTTCCCGAGTGGTCGGCTCGGCCCGCAGCCGGGCCGGGCCGAGCGCCGAGGCCAGCTCGACCGCCTCCGACCGGAAGTCGGCCCGGTCCCGGCGGCGCAGCGGTTCGTCGCCGAGCAGGTCCACCACCAGCAGCGTCTGCACCAGGGTCAGCCGGACGGTACCGGCGGCCGGGGCGGGCGCGGCGCCGAGCGCGGCCCGCAGCAGCCCACCGCCGACCTCCGCCGGCACATCTCCGGTCCCGCCGTCGTAGCGGGCGTGCAGCCGGGCGGCGAGCCGCCGAACCGTCGCCGCGTCCCGGCCGGGGGCCAGCCGCCGGTCCACGGCGACGACAAGCGCGGCGGCCAGGGCGTCGGCGTAGTAGCCGAGCACCCCGGCCCGGCGGTAACGCTCGACGCGGGCGGCGTACCGGATGGGGTTTCCGCTGGTGAGGGTGAGCAGGGTCCGCAGGCTGTGGTGGAGGAAGCCGGCGTCGGTGGTCGGCGGCAGGCGGCTCGCGGATCCGATGCCGAGGACCGTCCGCCAGGCCGCGCGGCGCACCGCCGGCACCCGCAGGTGCGCCGGTACCGGCGGATCGTGCGGCCGGCGCCCAGCCGCACCGACCAGCCGACCCGCCAGTTTCGCGCCCACCCCGACGCAGTCGGGCGGATGCCAGCTCGCCTGCGCCAACGCTACGGCCCGCGCGGTCCGCCCCGCCCGCACGTCCAACCCCGAAACCACATTCGTGTACGCGGACAGCGCCGCGCAGCCCTGCTGCATCCTGGCGGTCAGCTCGTCGAGCGCCCCGGCCCCGCCCCGCAGCCGGGTCGGCGCCCCGGTCGGCGCCCCGGTGGTCGCGGTGTCGAGGCGGTGCCGGAGCTGGATGAGGTTGGCGGCGCTGGCGCGTACCCCATCGGTGGCCCGGACCAGCGCGGTGAGCACGTCGTCGATGGCGCCCGGCGGGCCGTCCGGCCCTCGCCGCAGCTCGGCCACCCCACCGCTCAGCCAGCGCTGGGTCCGCTCGGCCAGCTCCAGCGCGGCCGTCCAGTGCCGCAGCGCCCGCGCCGGCAGCGGATTCTTCGACCCGTCCGTCACCGCCCGCGCCCGCTCCAGATTCAGCACCAACCGCGCGTACGCCTGCCGCACCTCGTCCACGCCCCGTTCCAGGGAACGAACCGCGTCGGTCCGGTCTCCCTCGTCGCAGTCGTCCCCGATCAATGTCATCCGAACCGCCTCACGATCGCCCTCCCTTGCCGAACAGCATCCCTCTACACGTGTACGGGTGTCAACGTTAACCGGGTACACCTTGCAGTACGTACATGTTTACCCGGTTCACGTTCATAGCCTTGGCACATGGACCTGGTCGCGTTGGCGGAGATCCAAGAGATGCTGGGTGGCGTCTCGCGCACCCGCGCCACCGAGGTCACGAACTACAAGACCTTCCCGGCGCCGCTTGCCGTGGTCGCCTCCGGTCGGGTCCGGGTCTGGAAGCGCGCCGAGGTAGCCGCCTGGATCAGGGAGCACCGCCCGCATCAACGCGGCGACTCCGCCGAGACATAGCGCTCCCACCGTGCCGCGACCAGCGAGGCGAATTCGCCCGGGTCGCGTCTCGGGCACCCACTACAGGACGACGATCTTGGTCCGCGAGCGCCCTGGACCGAGGACGGTGACCACCCCGCTTTCGTCCGCCAGGTCCCGCACCGCAGCCGCCAGCCGCAGCGCCCGGCAGATCGCAGCCGTCTTGCCCACTCCGGGAGCGAGCACCGTCAGGGCCCGCCCGGCAGACTCGGTCAGATTCACCGTCACCCGAGCCAGGGCCGACGTCACCACGACCGACTGCCACGATTCCACAGGCACCTCCTGGCCGAAGGGGGTGCGGCGGCCGAGACCCCTTGTCAGCCGACCGCCGCACCCGTGCAGCGGACGCGGCGCCCGGCGGGAGCGGACCACGCGCGACGTCCGGACATGACAGTGGCATCACCTTCGGCACCCGTACATGTGCAGGTAGTGACAGATCGTCATCGTGAACTGCCAGAAGTGACCCAGCCTGGGGCATCTCCCCTGGTCAGGCGACGTCGAGGAAGTCCGCCAGCTCACGCAGTTCCGGCGAGACGGCACGGGCGCGACGATGCAACAGGCGACCCGTCAACGTCCTGGCATACCGCTGGTGCCGTAGCCAGCCCGATGCGGACTCTCGCAGACTCAGCAGAATCGCGAGTGCCTCGTCGGCGCGGCGGCGCTCCAGGGCGGCGGCGACGACATCCAGTTGGAACCGCTGGTAGGTGACGGCCGGTCGGGCGCCGGATGGCACCAAACGGGCGGTCTGGAGGGCTCGTCCGGCGTCCCCGGTCACCATCGCCAGCTCGACGTCCCGCATGGCCACGACGGCGGGGGTGAAGGACGTCCAGTGGGCGACCTGCGGCGAGACGTAACCGGCGGCGACGTGCCCAGCCGCGCGGGCTCTCCGCAGCGCGTCGGTCGCCACATCTATCCGGTTGTTCCGGGTCGCTGCGGCTGCGGCGCCCAGGTTCAGCCATCCCCAGACCGCCACCTGATCCTGACCAGACCTCGTCATGCTCGGCTCGATCGCCTCGGCGGTGGCCTGCGGTGACACCCGACCGAAATTTCCGGGAATCTCCGAAAGTCATTGACACGGTCGCGGACTCAACCGAATACTGTGACTCATCCCCAGACATCGACCCTTGTCGCTGGGTTGGCTTTCCGGCTTCCACATTGGTCGGCCACCGAGGCAGGAGTGCAGATGACCGAGATTTCCGTCAGGCCGCTGCGCCAGTGGGGTGGCCGAGGGCGGCTGCTGCTCGGTGGCGCCTGCGCCGTCGTGCTGGCCGTGACCGCGGTGACCGTGGCCGGAACCGCCCACGCCGAAGAGGACCGGACCGTCACCGCCAACGAGCAGGGCAGGCACAACGGATACTTCTACTCGTACTGGAAGGACACCGGCAACGTCACGATGACGCTGGGCGCCGCCGGTAACTACCGGGTCCAGTGGACCAACGGCACCAACAACACGATCGTGGGCAAGGGCTGGAACCCCGGCGCCCGCCGCGTGATCGCCTACTCCGGCACCTGGCGCAGCAACGGAAACGGCTGGCTGGCACTGTACGGCTGGACCCGCAACCCGCTGATCGAGTACTACGTGGTCGAGACGTTCGGAACCCTGATTCCCACCGCCGGCGCCAGCCGGCTCGGGACGATCCAGAGCGACGGCGGCACCTACGACATCTACCGCACTCTGCGGGTGAACCAGCCGTCGATCGACGGCATCGCGACCTTTTACCAGTACTGGAGCGTCCGGCGGCAGAAGCGCGTCGGCGGCACAATCACCGTCGGCAACCACTTCGACGCGTGGGGGCAGTCCGGTCTGCAACTGGGCACGCACCACTACCAGATCCTGGCCACCGAGGCCTACCAGAGCAGCGGCAATTCCACCATCACCGTGAGCGAGGTCTTGGGCCCACAGCCGAGCGCCAGCACTTCCGGACCGGAGCCGTCGACTCCGGCGCCGAGCACGGCGGAGACTATCGGGTGACCAAACCCTCAACGGCACCCCTACGGCTAACACCGGGGCGAAACGCAGGGCTATTCGGGCTGCAAGGGGCTCCGCGCCAGTAGCGCCGAGGACTCGACCCTTCTGTTCCGCGCCCGCGGCGAAATCGAGTCGAGCCTGGCAGCCAGCGGCTACCTCGTCCGTGACCTGCGGGAGGCGCCGGACCGTCGGGTAGCGAGTTCGTGTTCATCGCCCAGCGTTGCTGAAGAACCGACAACAGTCCGAGCGCGACAGAATCGGAGGATCAATGTTGCGGTCGATCCTCGTCCCGCCTGCGTGCCGGTTCGCCGGCGAGTAGGGCGAAGACGGCCAGTAGGCCGCCGATGGCGATATTCACCGTGATGACGAAGCCCCGTTCCCATCCGCCCGGGGCAAGCCCGACCCCGATCGCCACCGTCGCCACGGCGGCCACCGCCATCCCGATACGCGCGACGCGCTGCACGTTCGACCGGGCCGGTGGGCGCTGGCCATCGGTCAGGTCGGGCCGCAGCACCGACCAGACGACGATCAGCGCGCCGGTCGCGCCTGCTGCGCCCGTGATGAGCATCGGTACGCCCAGCGCCTGGGCGCCGACGCCAATCCCGTTGACGCCGGTCCAGGCCATCAGGCCGAAGACCACGACCGCCACGCCGTGCAGAGCGGCGCTACGGTGGGCCCGGCGCCGGTCCGCGCCGGCCAGTCTCTCAGGAGTGGGAGCCATGACGGTCCTCCGTGACGAGTTCCGGTCATCGTCGCACCCGCGGCGCCTCGGGCGATAGAGACCACTACCAAGGCTCCCCACGACAGTGACGAAACGCCCAGTTGACCAGATCGCGCGGTCCGAGACTGGCGTAGGCGCCGAATTTGCGGTGGAGCGGTCGAGGCCCGATCGGTAAGGATCGAGGCGTGTCCGTTCCCGCCCGTCAGATCCGTGCCCGCTACTCGACCGACACGATCACCGTGTACCAGGCGTACCCGCCGCAGATCGCGCTCCCGGCGGTGGCGGCCGGCCGCTTCGTGGCCCCCTTCAAGAGGGAACGGATGACCTGGATCAAGCCGTCCTTCCTGTGGATGACGTACCGCTGCGGTTGGGCCACCAAGCCCGGGCAGGAGCACGTCCTGGCCATCGACATCACCCGGCAGGGCTTCGAGTGGGCCTTGTCCCGAGCCTGACCGATCGCTGCAGGTCGGGTTGTCCGGCGAGGCTGTCGACCGGTACGTCGACGACTGGACAGTCGCGGTCACGGACATCACTCCCACCGTCGCGCGCATCCGGGATCTCCTCCGCGTCAACGACGAACACACGGCAGCAGCCCACCTACCCGTCGAGCATGTCTACCCACTACCGGCGCACGTCAACATCCGCCTCGACGCCAGCGACCAGCTCGCTCACGAGCGGGTAGAGCCTTTCCCAGCAATGCGCCTGCGACAGGTACGCAGCGGCCCGGCGCAGGACCTCGTTCTCCGGCCCGAGCACCGCAGCATCCTTCCAGGCCACCCACCGGGCAAGCCATCCCAGATGTCACCTATCGGTGCAGCAGGCCCTCTGCGCCGCCCGGCACCTTCTCCCGGCGGTGGCCAGCACGACGGCACCGGCCAGGACAGCCCGTCCATCGCCGACGGACTTTCGTGGGCGTGACTTCGGGCCCAGCTGCGACGGGCCTTGGTTCTCCGTGCGGATGTCGAACGGCGGTCCGCAGTCGTACCGCGGTATTGCCTCCTTCCCGAGGATGGCACCGTGGTACGACGAGACAGGGCGGAATCGGGCCTAGTGTTCGGGTTATGACGAACCTGATAGTCCAAGGCCATGTCTGACGAACAGCGCCGTATCGAGGTCGCCCTGCTGGTGCGGGCGGACTACGCACCGGTCGACGTCATCGGGATGCATGCGGTGATGGCAAGCATGCCTGGGGTGAATGCTTCGCCGACTGCCCAGCAGACCTGGGCCGGTCCACAGCGGTACGGTCGGTCGGCTGCCGGCACGAGACGCATACCCTGTGCTGGCGAGCCGAGGCGTTGGGCCCGCGAGTCGGCGCACAAGACGACGGAAGAACCACGTACGTGCGCAGAACACGAGTGACAGTTTTCGGCCGGAGTGGCGGAAGTCGAACGCACCGCTGATCGCGGGCAGCGGTGCGGCGCCCGTCACGATACGTGCGGCCCACTCCGCGGGTTCTTCGGTTGCCCCGCTCATGGTCCGTCTCAACGCGGCGGATCAGGTTGGCGACGCGACCTCCTGGTCGGCGGAGTCATCGTGTTTCCCGTCGCCGGAGCAATCTCCGGGAGATGCCATCACGCCCACCGTTTCCGCCTCGCGACGCCCTGTACGTGCCGGCGGATCTGAGGAGACGCCGTGTTACTCGTGCGTGACGAGGTCCTTCGCGCTCGTCACATGAGCCTTATGGAGTCCCATCTGCGCACCGTCAGAGCCGTCCACGCCGGTACGGACGATCTGAGCGCGCTGCAGGCGCGGAAGCTGCTCGACACGCTCGCTGTCGCGGCTCACTCGAGGCTCCATGCCGAGTCGTTGCGGGCCTGGCGCGACGACCGTACGCTCGCCGAGGCCCGTGCGCTGCCAGCTGATGTGGTGCTCACCAAGCTGTTGTCCAGCGTGCCGTTGCTCGACCGTGGAGAGCTGCGCGCCCGGTCTCGTGACGCGTTCACCCGACAGATGGCCGGTTTCCTGCACTATTACGAATCCTCGGGTACGACCGGCGACCCGGTGGCCGCGCCGAAGGCCGTCGACGACCTGGTTGTCAACACGATGAACATCGGCGAGATGTGGGGCCGGATTCTCGACCCGTCGGACGCGGCGCTGATCCTGATCAATGGTCCTTTCGCTCCTGCCGGTTACCAGTTCGAAAAGGTCCTGGAATATCTCGGGGTCCTGTCGATGCGGCTGTGGGTCGACAACGTCACCGGCGACTACACCCGAGTGCTCCGGCTGGCCGCGGACCTGCCCGCCAATGTGTACGTGGGTACGGCCTCGCGCCTGCTGGAGCTGGTGCACTTCGCGGTCCGCAACGGCACGCCGCCGCCGCGCTTCGACCGGCTGCTGCTGATGGCCGAGCAGACCGGCGACCACCTGCTACGGCACCTGGAACAGCTGACCGGAGCGACCGCGTACGTCGCCTCCTACGGCTCATCCGAGACCGGTACCACGGCGGTGACCTGCGAGCGCGGACGCCTGCATCTGCAGTTGCAGAGTTACCTGCTGGAACTGTACGACGAACGGGGTACCCGGCTGGTGGACGGGGGGCCGGACAGCGGCGAACTGGTCGTCACCACCCTGGATCTGCCGGCCCGGCCGCTGGTGCGCTACCGGACCGGTGACCTGGTCCAGACGACAGGCGAACCCTGCCCCTGCGGTCTCGCGCTGCCGGTGATGCGTACGCTCGGCCGGCGACAGGACGTGATCATGTTCGGCGGCGTCAGCACCCGGCAGGAGGACTTCGAGGCCGAACTGTGGTCCGGCGTCGGCGGAGGACCGATCGTCCTCGACTACATGCTGGTCGTCCGCGGCCACGAGGTGGTCTGCCTGGTGACCACCGACCGGCCACCGAGTGCCCCGTGGATCGCGGCCACGACCGATCGTCTCGGCTCGTCCTTCGCGGGGCGGCGCTTCGGGATCGGCGTCGTGGACGCGCTCCCACCACTGGCATCGATGGGTTCCTACGTCGGCTGGAAGCTGTCGCGCGTACTGGACCTGGACGACGCCCGGACGTGGCGCGGGCTTCCGGCGCCGGTCGAAGCGGCGCTACGACAAACCCTCCAGCAGGTGGCGGCGTCCACCGGTCTGCGCCCGGCCCACCCCGGCGGCGCGCTCACCGAACCGGAAAGGACTCAACCTCCTGACCCTTCGAGATTGAGGATCACCGTCGATGGAATCTGACCGGAGCCCGATGTCCGAGGCGGACAAGGCCCAATTCGTGCTGGGTGTCTACTTCCGTACGCAGGCCGCGATCGAACGGTTCATGGGGGTGGACGGCCTGCCACAGTGGACCGAGCATGTCGCGAGTATCAACGCCGAAGCCGCCCGCCGGCGGGTGCCCGACGCCGCCGGTCAGGCTCGCGATCTGCTGACCGGCCTGGAGTCCATGCTCGAGGTCTACGGTTCGGACACCAGCCGTACGGAGACACCCGACCGATCCCGGCTCACCGTGCGCCGCTGTGGCATCTATGACTACCGGGAGCGAGCCCAGCAGCAGGGCGTACAGCTGACTCTCAAGCGACCCTGCGAGTTCTGTGTCGACCTGCATCACCGGACCGCCAACCACCTCGCTGTCACGGTCGAGCACGAGCTCGGCGAGCGCAGCTGCGAGTGGGTCTCCCACGTGCCGTCCGGCGATCCGGAGGGGCCGGCATCGTGACGCAGAGCGACACGCTTCCCCTGCCGTACCGGCGCGATGCCGGCTGCCCGTTCAGTCCCGACCCGGAGATGAGCCGGCTGCGCGCGCAGGAACCGATCACCCGGATAACCATCAACGGCGGGCACGTGGTGTGGCTGGTCACCCGGTTCGACGACGGCCGGGAGATCCTCGGCGACCGCCGGTTCAGCAGCGCGCTCACCCCGCTGGGGATCGTCCTGCCTGAGCCGGGCAACCGTACGCTCGCCGAGGAGTTGCAGGACCAGCAGCCTGGCACGTTCATCGAATGTGACCCACCGGAACACACCCGGCTGCGTCAGTTGGTCACCGGGGAGTTCAGTGCGCAACGGATGGCGCAACTTCGGCCCCGGGTCGAGGCCATCGTCGAGCACCACCTCGATGCGATGGCCGCCGTCGGATCGCCGGTCGACCTGGTCAAGGAGTTCGCGCTGCCGGTGCCGTCGACGGTGATCTGCGAGATGCTGGGCGTACCGCAGGACTTCGACTTCGCCGGCTACACCCGGATCATGACCGACGTGATGTCCAGCCTGGAGACGCTGATCCCGGCCCGGAACGCGCTACGTGCCGGAATGCGCGAACTCGTCGAGCACAACAGGAAGCAGCCCGGCGACAACGTGCTGGGTCGGATCATCCAGGAGCACGGGGCCTCCGTCACCGATCAGGAGCTGGTCGGTGTCGGCAACCTGCTGCTGGTCGCCGGGCACGAGACGACCGCGAACATGCTCGGCATCGGTACCCTCGCACTGTTGCGCCATCCCGAACAACTGGCGTTGCTGCGCGACGATCCGCACATTGTCGAGCGCGCGGTCGACGAACTCGTCCGGTACGTATCGATTCCCAACCATGGAGAGATCAGGACCGCCACCGCCGATGTGACGGTCAACGGAACCCTGATCAGAGAGGGCGAGCAGGTGCTGGTGGCGATCCCCTCCGCCAACCGGGATGAATCGAGGTTCCCGGACCCCGATCGGCTCGACTTCAACCGGGAACCTCGTACCCACCTGGCCTACGGCCACGGCGTGCACTATTGCGTCGGTGTCCCGCTGGCCCGCCTGGAGATGCACCTGGCGTTTCCGGCCCTGCTGCGCAGGTTCCCGGAGTTACGACTGGCTGTCCCGTTCGAGGACGTGTCGTATCGGCGATCCAATGTCACGTATGGCGTCCATTCGTTGCCGGTTGCCTGGTAACGCAGAATCTCTTCACCGTTGCCCGGAGGCGATGAATGCCGAACATCACCGCAGTGCTGGCCCGGGTCGTGGTACCCGACCTCGACGCGGCCATTCCCTTGTACCAGGCCCTTTCGGGTGCGACGGAGGTGCAGCGGTTCACCTTTGCCGACGTGGAACTGGCCAGCATCGGCCCGTTCCTGCTGCTGTCCGGTCCGCACGCGGTACGGTACAACAATCGGGTGGCCACGTTGCTGGTGAACGACCTGGGCCCGGTGATCCGCGACATCACCGAGGCCGGCGGCGACATCCTGGACGGACCCAACCCCGCCCCGAACGGCGTCCGGCTGATCGCGAGGAACCCCGACGGCGCAGTATTCGAATACATCGAGACCAGGTGAACGAGGTTCGACCCCGGCAGAGCCGTGAGCGCCAGGGGTCCATCACTTCAGGCGCGCCATGATCGCGAAGGGCTTGGTGACCGCGAACAACCGGAACTCTCCGGGATCATGGAAGTCAGTCGGTCGAGGGCGTGTTCGGAGGGGGTGGTGTTGAGGACCCAGGCGAGCGGCATCGTGGCTCGCGCCCGGTAGTGGGTGCCGTCGAGCCGGTGCATGGTCTCGGTCTGGGTCGGGTCCTGGTCGGCAGGTCACCCCCTGTCACCGCCTGCCCCATGATCAACGAAAATTCCTTCCGGGCGGTAAATGGATCGGAGTGCTGATGCGTGAACCCCGTGTGGAACGAGAACGGACGGACTTCGCGGACTTCTATCAGCGCTTCCGGGACAACTGCCTGCGTGCCGTACTGGCTGGTACGGGCGATCGCGCGCTGGCCGAGGATCTGGTCGCTGAGGCGTTCGCGCGGGCCTGGGCCTCCTGGCCACAGCTGAGCCGGCACCCGGCACCGGCGGCGTGGGTGGTGCGCACCGCCCTCAACGTCCGGGTGTCCTGGTGGCGGCGCCGCCGCCGGGAGGTGGCCCTCGACGGCCACGAGGGGACCTCCGTCGTCGAGGACGACCTCGGCCCGGACGACGCCCTGCTGGCCGCCGTACGCCGGCTGCCCCAGCGGCAGCGTGAGGTGGTCGTGCTACGCATCTGGCTCGACCTGGACACCAGGTCCGTGGCCACGGTGTTGGGCATCTCGCCCCAGACCGTGGCGGTCCATCTGTCCCGTGCCACCGCAACCCTGCGGGCGCAGCTCGCGCCCGCGGTCCATGAGGAGATTCGATCATGAATGACGATGAGGTGTGGAACGCGGTGAAGCAGACCCTTTCCGACGTACGGATGGATCGCCCGGTCGAGGCGATCGAGCAACGCGGCCGAGCCCGGCGGCGCAGGCGCCGTGTCGTCGGCTTGGCCGCCGGCGGTGGCGTCGCGGCCGTGGCCGCGCTCGCGCTGGTCCTGCCAATGGCCACCGGATCCGGCACCGCCCCGGCTCCCACCGGCCAGGACGATCAGGCCGGGGTCGCCGCCCCGGCATCGGCAGGCGACACCAGGCTCGTGTCCCTGGCAGCCAACCTGACCACGCACAACGCCCCGCTGCCGGGTGACGCGTCGCTGATCGTCGAGAAGGTCGACGTCCGTCAGGGCACCATGCCCTCTCGCACCCGGTACCACCTGTACACCGACAGCGGCGAGTACTACTACACGGAGGACAGGAACGAACTCCCACGGGTGATCGCTCGGGGCGAGAACCTCGGCAACGGCTTCCACACCCGTGGGTTGGCGGCGGCGCGGTACGCGGCAACCGGTGACCTCGCCACGGCCCGGGAACAAATGATCAACTCCGTGTACGACGAGGGGAAGCCTCCCGCCGACGCCGAGCAGGACCGGATCGAGTTCCTCCGGCGGAAGGGGGTCGCGAGCCCGCCGCCGCTCACCGACGAGGAGCGGGAGGAGATGGCCGACAACCGTGTCTGGATCAACAGCGTGGACGTGCTCTCCGCCGGCGGAGGCGACCCGAAGGTACGGGCGGGTGTGCTTCGCCTGATCTCCACGATCCCCGACGTCACCGTCGTGGACTCGACGACCGGCGGGCAGCCCACCCTGACCATCACCGCGAAGGTGTGGGGGGACGACACCGAACAGGTGCTGACCATCAACGCCCGGAGCGGGGTACCGATCAGTTCCCAGGTGAACTCCCCGGAGACCGGCACCTCCTTCGGGGCGACCTCCAAGGTCTTCCGGGTGAAGGTGGCCGACATCAGCGCCGGCAGGTTCTGACTCTCAAACCAGCGCCGTGCGCGCCGTCCGCACCCCTGGGCGGCGCGCACGGACCGCGCCTACAGGTCACTGGACCGAAGATCAGGGCTTGCGGCCCATTCCGGCGCCGATGATCTTTCCGGCGAAGGTCATCGGGTCCGGTACGACATCGGTCGGGTCCGGACGCCAGAGCGGGTTGTAGACGACGCCCGGCTCCACCAGCTCCGTACCGGTGAGAAAGCCACGGACTTCGTCGAAGCTGCGGAATCGTCCGCTGCCCAGGTCACCGATCATCACCCGCTCGATCTCGGCGGTCTCCTCGCCGCCGTCGATGAAGTGGGTGATGAACAGGTAGCTGCCGGACGCGAGGGCGTCCCGATAGCGGGCGACGAGTTGGCCCGGGTGCTGCGAGTCGTCGAGGTGATGGAGTACGGCCACCATGAGCAACCCGACCGGCCGATCGAGATCGATCAGACTACGCACCTCGGGATGGTTGAGCACCACCTCGGGTTCGCAGAAGTCGGCGGTGATCACCGTGGTGTTCTGGTTCCTGGTCAGCAACGCACGGCCGTGCGCCAGCACCATCGGGTCATTGTCAACGTAGACGACCCGGGCCTGCGGATTCACGCTCTGCGCGACCTCGTGGGTGTTCTGCACGGTCGGCAGTCCGGCGCCGAGGTCGATGAACTGGTCGATCCCCTGACTCGCCATGAAACGGACGCCCCGGCCCAGCACGGCCCGGTTGTAGAGCGGCACGTTGGCGCCGCCGGGAGTGAGCTCCATCAGCCGGTCGCGGATGGCCCGGTCGACTGCGAAGTTGTCCTTGCCGCCCAGCAGCGCGTCGTAGACCCGGGCCACGCTCGGGACCGTCATATCCACACCGGCCGGGACCACGGCTTCCGCGTTCTCGGCATCCTCGGTGCTTTCGGCGATTCGCTCCATTGCGGACTCCAGAGTCAGCTCGGTGGTGCCGGGAGGGCAGCATACCGTGGTCGTCCACTGTCTTCCGTCAGTCGGCGGAGCCCACGGTCACCGTCGTGGTCTTCTCCTCCGGGCTGATGCGGAACGGTGTCCCGGCGACCGCGTAGTCACCGTGGAAGCCCCGTACCGTCACCGAGCCGTCGGCGTCGGTGCGCATCTCGGTCGGCGGCAGCCACCACTCCCCCTTGATCAGGGCCGACAGGGCGTCGTACGACGGCTTGCGGGTGCCGTCGGCCCGGATGAGGCCGACGGGTGCGCCCAGCCAGGCACCCCGGTCCGTCAGGCCCCAGTAGTTGATCGACTGCACCGCCGGGTGGGCGACAAGCGACCGGTAGTGCCGGACGATCTCGTCCGCCTGGCGCTCCTCGCCCTCGGGGGTCGTCGGCCAGTGCGGGATCTGGTAGTCGTTGAGGTCCTCGATGTGGCCCGGCATGAGGTGGCCGGAGACCAGGGTGCTCTCGGTCAGGTGCAGCGGCAGGCCGTAGCGGGCGAACCGGTCGAGCATCGCGCCCATGTACTCCTCGCCGCGGTAGCCCTGGTGCATGTGGGTCTGCAGGCCGATCGCGTCGATCCGGACACCGGCCTCCAGGACCCCCTCGATCAGGCACTCGTACGCCGAACTGAGGTCGAAGTCGTTGAGTACCAGCGTCGCGGCGGGGTTGGCCGCCCGCGCCTCCTCGAATGCCAGCCGTACCATCGCGATCCGCCCGCGGTCGCGGGCCAGCGGGGTGATGGCATTCTCGCCGTTGGCGAAGACCGGCATGATCACGGCCTCGTTTATCGCGTCCCAGGTGTCGATCAGGCCGGCGAAGCCGCCGACGACCTGCCGGACCCGCTCCCGCAGCAGTCGTTCCACCTCGTCCAACCCGAGGCCGAGCAGCCAGGACGGCTGGACGGTGTGCCACACCAGCGGATGCCCCTTGACCACGACCCCGCGCTCGGCGAGCCACCGGGCCGTTGCGGTGAGGCGGGCGACGTCGGTCGCACCGCGGGTCGGCTCGTACCGGCCCCAGTAGAACGGCAGGGTGGCCGTGTTGAACAGGCCCAGCCACAGCTCGGCGAACCGGTCGAGGTCGAGGTCCGCCGCGCCGTCCCCGGTCGGTTCCGGCCCGCCGACCAGGCCGACGAAGTTGAACCCGATGTTGCCGAACGCGAACGCGTGCCGCCGCTGCTCGACCGTGACGACCCGATCGGCCAGCGGCCGACCGTCCGTCCCGAGCACGGTGAGCGTGACCTCGCCGATGCGGTGCTGCATGGTCTCCCCTTCGGTCAGAGCTTCGCGAGCAGGTCGGCGGTCAGTTCGCGGACCACCGCCACCAGCAGGTCGATGTCGGCCTCGGTGGTGCGCCAGTTGACGATCGCCGGGCGCAGCGCCACCTTGCCGTCGTAGACGGTGGTGCCGGCGAACACCCGGCCGTCGGCGAGCAGCGCGGCGCCGAGCCGCCGGTTCAGCTCGTCGATCCGGTCCGGCGGCACTCCGTCCGGGCGGGCCCGGAAGCAGACGATGTTCAGCGGCACCTCCGCCAGCCGCTCCAGCTCCGGCGCCGCGTCCACCAACCCGGCCAGCCGCTGCGCCAGGTCCAGGTGCCGCTCCACCATCGCCCGGTGACCGTCCCGCCCGTACGCGGCAAGCGTCGCCCAGATCGGCATCGCCCGGGACCGCCGCGACGACTCCGGACCGTGCAACGCGTAGTCCACGCCCCCGGGATCATCCCCCGCGAGCGGGCTCGACGACCCCGGCAGGTACGGCACCCCCGGCATCCCGAACGCCACCGGCAACCGGGACGGCTCGCGCAGGAAGGCGAACCCGCTCTCGTACGGCACGTTGAGCCACTTGTGCGCGTCGCAGGCGATCGAGTCGGCCCGCTCGACCCCCCGCACCAGCCCGGCGGAACGCGGCGACAGCGCCGCGAACAGGCCGAACGCGCCGTCCACGTGCAGCCAGGCACCATAGCGTTCGGCTAGGTCGGCGAGGTCTGCGATCGGGTCGAAGTCGCCAGCGTTGACCTCCCCCGCGTTGGCGATCAGCACGGCCGGGGCGGCGATCTCGGCGAGCCGCCGTTCCAGCGCCGGCAGGTCCACCCGGCCGACCCGGTCCCGGGCGAACACCTGCACGGTGTCCCGGCCGTGCCCCAGCATCTGCAACGCCTTGCGGGCGCTGGCGTGCAGGTAGCCGCCGGAGAGCACCGGCATCCTCGGCAGCGCGACCAGCCCGTCGGCGGCCACGTCCACGTCGTGCTGCTCACCCCACCAGTGGGTGGCGCAGGCCAGCGAGGTGAAGTTGGCGAAGGTGGCGCTGGCGACGAGGGCGCCGCCGAACCCGGCCGGCAGGCCGAACAGCTCCCGCAGCCAGCGCAGTGCGGTCCGTTCCAACTCGGTGGCGAGCAGCGACGAGGCCCGGAAGCCGGCGTTCTGGTCCAGCAGCGAGGCGGTCCAGTCGGCGGCCAGCGCGGCCGGGGTCACCCCGCCGATGACGAAGTGGAAGAAGCGTGGACCGGCGGAATGCGTCGCTGTGGTCGTACCCAATCGGAGCAGGCGGTCGACGACGGCGGCCGAGCCGTCGCCGCGTGCGGGCAGGACGCCGGCGAGTTCGGCCAGCAGCGGCGCGGTGGCCGGGTCGTGCACGGGCCGGTCGGCCAGCGAGTCGAGGTAGTCGACGGCGGTGTCGTAGACCCGGCCGAGCACCTCGGCGGTGGCCGGGTCGAGCAGTGGATCACTCATGGGTTCCACCCTCGCACCCCGGTCCCGCCCGGCGACACGCCAATTTCCATCAGGTGGCAGGTCAATTCGGGGCGGGACCGCCCATCTTCCCGATGATCCGCGGCAGCAGGACGACGTTCCACGCGGCGTGACCGGTGGTGAGGGCGGGTTTACGCTGGTTGCCGCCGGCCCAGATTCAGATGACCGGGCCGCGACTGCACACTGAACAGGATCTCCGCCACGCCCCGAGGATAGTGACAGCGGTCAACCTCTACGACCGGGTGGCGAGCGCCCGCCGGGCGACGACGATCACCGCTACGGCCGCCATCGCGGTGATCGCCACGGCACCGGGGAACTTGCTGAACCGGGCCAGGTTCGTCCCGTCCGGCAGGGTCAGGAAGGCGATCGTGCTCACCGGCGCGAGCAGCCACCGGGCCGGCAACATGGTCACCGCCAACACCGCCAGCGGCCAGTACGCGTACCAGGGGTGGAACACCGGCGCGAACGCGACCGTCGCGGCCAACGCCAGGCCGGCACCGAGCAACGGCGTACGGCGGCGCACCGCCCGCCACCAGAGCGCCACCAGCAGCACCGCGAGGGCAACCACCGCGACCGCCCGGACCGCCGGCACCGCGTCCCAGTCGGCGCCGAACGGCCGGGCCAGGTAGCCGACCGTGAGCCCGACGGCGGTCGGCGGTGAGGTCCACTGCTCCGAGTCGCCGCTGCGGGCCAGGCCGTCGACCCATCCCCAGCCCAGGCCGCTGACCGCCGCCACGCCGAGCAGGGCGGCCAGCCCGCCGGCCAGCACCCGGACGCCGGCGCCGGCCAGCGCGGCCGGACGGTATCCGCCGCGGACTGCGAGCAGCACCGCGAACGGGACGACCACCACCGCCGTCACCTTCACCGCGACCGCCAGCCCGAGCAGCCCACCGCCGGCCAGCAGCGGTCCGGTCCGGCCGGGCCAGGTGGCGACGACCGCCAACCCGGCCACCATCAAGCCGACCATCAACGCGTCGTTGTGTGCACCGGCCAGCAGGTGCACCCCGACCAGCGGGCTGGCCAGGGCCAACCACGCGGCCCGCGCGGGCGGCGCCCCGGCCCGGCGGGCCAGGACCGGCAGGCAGGCCGCCGTCAGCACGATCCCGAGCAGCGCCACCAGGCGCAGCATCGCCACCGTGCCGGCCAGCGTCCCGCCGACCGCCGCGGCCACCCCGGCGAGCAGCACGAACAGCGGCCCGTACGGGGCGGGCGAGTCGCGCCAGATCGGCGACACCGAGTCCAGCCAGGGGCAGCCGAGTTCGGCCACCCCGGCCGCGTAGGGATCCTGACCGTCGGCGAAGACCCAACCCTGGCAGGCGTACGAGTAGACGTCCCGGCTGCCCAGCGGCGGCACCGCCAGCAGCGGCACCAACCACAGCCCGGCGGTCAGGTAGGCCCACCTGGTGGAGGTGACGATGGCGTGACCCCACCACCAGGCGCCGGTCAGCAGCGCCGTACCCACCAGCCAGCAGGCCAGGATCACCGGTCCGTGGTCGCCGCGCCAGATGCTCGCCGGGGTCACGTCCGGCTGCCAGGTGGGAAAGACCCCACCGAGATACGCGCCCAGGGCGAGCAGGACCGAACCGGCCAGGCCGGCATAACGCACGCCGCGCAGCCGTACCCGATCGGTCAGCACGTCGGTCCCGGGCGGAAGCCGCTGGAGAGGGTCTGCTCTCCCGGCGCGGTGGCCCGGACCCTGGTCCAGCCGTCCGGGCCGGGCGCCAGGCAGCCGCCGGGTCCGGTCAGCGTCAGCCAGCGTGACCAGCGCACCCGCACCAGTACGTCGGCCGGTCGGTCGAGCCGGAACCGGACCGCCGCCGCGGTGGACTCGACGAGCTGGGCCGGCGCGGCGACCAGCGGCTCCGGGTCGTCGACCGCGTAGAGCCGCCAGGTCTGGTCCCGCCACACCTGGCGCAGGTACGGCAGCCCGGTGGCGATCAGCGCGGCCTCACCGCGGGCGTACCGGTCCGGTGGGCTGTCCGGCGCGACCGCGACCAGGCTGACCGCGTTGTCGCGCAACCAGTCGCGGTAGTCGGCCGGGTCGATCGGGTCGGTGTAGAAGAGCGGGTTGCGGTCCACGTCGACCTGGCGTTCCCAGCCCCGGGCCAACGGCACGACCGGGGCGATGTGGCGGGACTCCCAGTGGTCGCGCAGCGGCACCACCTCGACCCGGCCGACCGGGGCGCGTCGGCGCAGCTCGTCGGCGAGCGGGCGGTAGAAGTCCGCACCGCTGGCCGCCGCGCCGGCCCAGGCGAGGTCCGAGGTCATCACCGGCGGCTGCCACCAGACGACCGCCACCAGCAGCCCGGCCAGCCAGCGCCGCCCCAGCGTCGCGTACCCGGCCAGCACCGGCACCGCGAACAGCATCGGCAACCGCAGCGCGTTGGAGCCGATCGGGCTGGGCAGGTGGTAGGCCAGCAGCAGCAGCACGATCGTCAGCGCGGCCCCGATCCGCAGCGTCCGCCGCCCGGCGGGCAGCACCACGATGACGAGCACGGCCAGCGCGATGTTGATCCGCATCGACTCGGCCGTGAACGGCTGCCGGCCGCCGTTGCCGAACAGCACCGCCATCGGCGCGAGCGCCACCACCGGCGCCAGGCAGAGCACCAACGCCTCCGGCAGCCACCGATCGTCCCGCCACCCGGCGCCGTCTGGCCGGCGACATCCGGCGAGCAGCAGCGCACCGCCGGCCAGGCCCACGAACAGGCCGGCGACCGGGCTCGCCCAGGTGGCAAGCGCGGCAAGCAGCGCGGCAACCGGCAACCGGGCCGCCCGTCCCCCGCCCGTCCCCGCCACGGTCGCCAGCGCGAGCAGGCCGAAGGCAAGTCCTACCGCGAAGGTGATCCGGCCGCTGACCAGGTTGCCGACCAGCACGACCGCGCCGAGCACCGCACCGAGCACCGGCCGCCGGGCGGCGGTCCGGCGCAGCAGGTGGGCGAAGGCGACCGCCGACACGACCGCGGCGACCGCGCCCACGACGGGCGGCCCGAACCACGCCCCGAGGACCTGGCTGACCAGGCTGTAGCCGAACTGGTTCACCCCGCCGTACCAGCCTAGATCGATCGGGGTGAAGCCGTGCCGGTCGAAGAAGCTCGCGCGGGCCTCCTGCGCCGCCAGGTCGGTACCGAGCGGCGGCGCGACCAGGAACGCCGCCGCCAGCGCCGCCGCCAGCGCGAGCGCGACCGGCACCACCCGCCGGCCCGCCGCGTGCGGCGCGTTCGGCGCGTGCGGCGGTTCAGGCACTGAGGACGCGTTCCACGGCGGACCGGCACCGCCGGGCGGTACGCAGGTAGTCGTCCAGGAACTCCCCCGGGTCTTCGCCGCCGAGCAGCCGGACCACCCCGGCCAGCTCGACCCCGTGCCGGGGCAGCTGGTCGCCGGCCTTGCCGCGTACCAGCATCAGCGCGTTGCGGACCTGGGCGGCCAGGGTCCAGCCGGCGGCCATCGCGGCGGTGTCGGCCGGGTCGATCAGGCCGGCGTCGCGGGCGGCGACCAGCGCGTCGAGGGTGCGCGTACCGCGCAGCGCCGGGATGGCGCCCGCGTGCCGCAGCTGGGTCAGCTGGACGGCCCACTCGACGTCGGCGAGCCCGCCCCGACCGAGCTTGGTGTGGGTGGCCGGGTCGGCGCCCCGGGGCAGCCGCTCGTTCTCCACCCGGACCTTGATCCGCCGGATTTCGATGATCTGTTCCCGGGTCAGCCCGCCGTCGGGGTAGCGGATCCGGTCGGCCATCGCCTCGAACTCGGCGCCCAGGTCGGCGTCGCCGCAGACCCAGCGGGCCCGCAGCAGCGCCTGCGACTCCCACACCTTCGACCAGCGGGCGTAGTACTGCTGGTAGGCGGCGAGGCTGCGGACCAGTGGCCCCTGGCGGCCCTCGGGGCGCAGGTCGGCGTCGACGCCGAGCGGCGGGTCGGGGGCGGGCATGCCGAGCAGCCGGCGCAGCTCCTCGGCGATGGCGTGCGCGGCGGCGCTGGCGTCGCCCTCGGCGATTTCGGGCGGGGCGTCGTAGACGAAGAGCACGTCCGCGTCGGAGAGGTAGTTCGACTCGTACCCGCCGAGCCGGCCCATCCCGATGATGGCGAACCGCAGACCGGGCATCGGGGTCTGGGTGGCGCGGGCGACCTGCAGCGCGGCGGCCAGGGTGGCGTCGGTGACGGCGGAGAGCGCCGCGCCGACGGAGACGATCTCCGAGGCGGCGATCGGGCCGCCGAGCTCGATCGCCCCGTCCGGCACGGTGGAGCCCTCGGGGTCGCCGTAGCCGTCGGGTAGCACCGTTCCCTCGAACACCGCCGGCCCGGCGCGGAACGGCTCCGCGATGGCCGGCGGGGCCAGCGAGCCGCCCCGCCGGAGCAGGTCGGCGCAGGCCAGCCGGAACAGTTCGCGGCGGCGCAGGGCGCGGACCGCCCGGATCGCCTGGACCGGATCGGCCGGCCGGGGGCCGCGACCGGTCAGGTGCCGGCCCGCCGCCGCGATCAGGCCGTCGCAGAGCACGTCGGCGGGGCGCGGAGTCAGCTCGCCGTCGTCGGCGAGTAGGCGCAGCGCCTCCGGGTCACGGGCCAGCAGGTCGGCGGCGTATCTGGACAGCGAGAGGACCCGGGCCAGCCGGCGGGCGACCGGTCCCTCGTCGCGCAGCAGCCGCAGGTACCACGGCGTACCGCCGAGCTTGTCCGACACCTGTCGGTAGTTGAGCAGGCCCCGGTCGGGCTCCGGCGCGTCCGCGAAGTCCTGCAGCAGCACCGGCAGCAGGGTGCGCTGGATGGCGGCGGTGCGGGTGACGCCGCCGGTGAGCGCCTCCAGGTGGCGCAGCGCGCCGGCCGGGTCGGCGAAGCCGAGGATCTCCAGCCGCTTGCGGGCCGACTCGTGGGTCAGCCGTAGCGACTCCGCCGACACCCGGGCCACCGACTCCAGCAGCGGCCGGTAGAGGAGTTTGACGTGCAGGCGGCGTACCTCGGTGGCGTGGGCGACCCAGTCGGCGCGGAACGATTCGACGGCGTCGCGGCCCGGCAGCGCCGTGTAGCCGAGTCCGTGGGCGAGCCAGCGCAGCCCGGCCGGGTCGTTGGGGACGGTGTGGGTGCGGCGCAGCGCCTGTAGTTGCAGCCGGTGTTCGATGGCGCGCAGGAACCGGTAGCCGCGTAGCAGCGCCTCGCCGTCGGCGCGGCCGACGTACCCGCCGGCCACCAGCGCCCGCAGCGCGGGGACGGTGCCGGGCACCCGCAGCGTCTCGTCGCCCCGGCCGTGCACGAGTTGCAGCAGCTGGACGGCGAACTCGATGTCGCGCAGCCCGCCCGGCCCGCGCTTGATCTCGCGTTCCACCTCGCGCGGCGGCACGTTTTCGATGATCTTGCGACGCATCGACCGGACGTCCTCGACCGCCTCCGGCCGCTCGGCGGCCTGCCAGACCAGCGGCGCCAGCGCCTCGATCCACTCCCGGGCCAGCTCGGCGTCGCCGGCCGCCGGCCGGGCCTTCAGCAACGCCTGGAACTCCCAGGTACGCGCCCAGCGCTTGTAGTAGGCCAGGTGGCTGCCGAGGGTGCGGACCAGCGGCCCCCGGTTGCCCTCCGGGCGCAGCGCGGCGTCCACCGGCCAGGCGACCAGCCCGCAGATGTGGATCAGCCGGGTGGCGATGGTGGTGCCGGCGGTCAGGTCCTCGTCGCCGGCCGCGACGAAGATGACGTCCACGTCGGAGACGTAGTTCAGCTCGTTGCCGCCGCACTTGCCCATCGCCACCACGGCCAACCGGGGCTCGGCGGTGCCGGCCGGCAACTCCCCCACCGCGATCTCGTAGGCGGCGGCCAGGGTCGCGTCGGCCAGCCCCGACAGGGCCGCCATCGTCTGCTCCAGCCCCTGCCCGCCGGTCAGGTCGGCCGCCGCGATCCGCAACAGCGCCAGCCGGTACGCCCGCCGCAGCGCGGCCACCGGCGGCAGCTTCCGCGCCCCCGCCGGCGTCGGCTTCGAGCCCGCCGGGTCGGGCGGGTTCGACGGCGCCGGGTCGGGCTGGGTCGACGGCGCCGACTCGGGCTGGGTCGACGGCGCCGGGTCGGGACGCCAGCCGGTCGGGTCGAGCCGGCCGTCGGCGGCCGGCGCCAGCCCGTCCTTGCCGGTGGCCAGGGCGCTCCACTGGTCGGGGTTGGCGACCAGGTGGTCGCCGAGCGCCGAGGAGGCGCCGAGCACGGCGACCAGCCGTCGGCGCAGCCCCGGGTCGGCGTGCAGCGCCTTGATCACGGTCGAGGTCCCGGAGCGTCGCTCGGCCTCCACGATCCGGTGCAGCTGGCGCAGCGCCAGGTCCGGGTCGGCGGCCCTCGACAGGGCGGCGAGCAGGTCCGCCGCAGCCCGGTCCACCGGTTCCTGGGCGGTGCCGTCCCAGAGGGCGAGCCCGTCCGGGCCGAGCAGGTCGCCGGCCCGGGCGCCGTACTCGGCCCCGCCCACCCCGAAGCCGTACCGGGCGAGCCGGCCGTTGGCGCTCGTCGGTCTGGTCATCGCCGTCCCTACTGTCCGAGCAGCGGCAGGGTACGCCGGGAGCCGGCGTCGTCGAGTTCGCCGAGCGCGAGCGCGGCGAACCGGGCCGCGAACGGCTGCCACACCTCCTCGACGTCCACCATGATCTCGTCGCAGGCGGCCACCACCGCGTCCGGGTCGTAGCCCAGCTCGGCCAGGATCGTCGAACCGGCCGCCCAGGTGGCGATCATCGCCGTGTCGCACTCGATGTGGAACTGCAGCCCCCAGGCCCGGTCACCGAGCCGGAACGCCTGGTGCGGGTAGCGGGTCGAGGCGGCCAGCAGGACCGCCCCCCTGGGCAGCTCGGTGACCTCGTCGGCGTGCCACTGCAGCACGTCGGGGACCATCGGTACGTACTTGAAGAGTGGGTCCTGGTCGGCAACGTCACGCTTGCCGACCAGCCCCGGCCCGGCCTCGGGTCCGGCCGGGCTGCGCTCGGTCAGCCCGGCGTGCGCGTTGGCCAGCAGTTGCGCACCGAGGCAGACCCCCAGGGTCGGCACCCGGTGCCGGACCGCCTTGCGGAGCAGCCCCTCCAGCGCGGGGAACCACGGCGCCCCCGGGCTGCCGTCGGGGTGCGGGTAGGCGTGCTGTTCACCCCCGAGCACCACCAGCGCCGCGAAGCCCGCCAGGTCCGCGGGGAGCACGTCATCGGCGTACGGCCGCAGCATGCGCAGCTTGAGCCCGGCCTCGGTCAGCCACTCCCCCAGCCGGCGGGCGTCGTCCGTCGGGTCGTTCTCGATCACCAGTGCGGTTCCCACCCGTCGAGGCTATCGGGTACCACCGGGCACCCGCCGACGACGTGGTGTCCCAAGGATTTATTGCCGCGTCCGGCGGAGTCCAGCGTTGAATCGGCAATGAGTCAGATGCCTTGCCCAAGCCGCAATAGATCGATGATTGTGCATTCCCATGGAGGTCGTACCCGACCATCGGGTACGCACGTTCTGGGGAGGAACCACATGCACAAACCGAGGTACGTGGCTGCCGGGATCTGCCTGGTCCTGGCGACCGTGCTCGTCGTGCCGACACCGGCCGCCGCGGCACCGGCCACCGGCTCGACCGCGGTCAGCTCCGGACTGGTGCCGGTGTACGACGCCGACCGGGGTGTCGCCGGAATGGCCAGCGGGAACGCGGCGGCCGACATCATCACCGGCTACTGGACGCCGGCCCGCCGAGCCACCGCCATTCCCGCCCGCCTGGTGGCGCCCGCCGTATCCGACCAGGCCGCGCCGCCGGCGGCGTCGACGGAGAAGGAGCGGCTCATCGCCGAACCGACGAAGGTCGACGGAGCGAGCGTCGCGGTCGCCTTCAGCCACGCCGAGGGTCGGGTGTTCTACCGCAATCCGGTGACCGGGACGAACCACTCCTGCTCGGCCGGGACGGTCAACAGCGGCAAGCGCCGGCTGGTCATGACCGCCGGGCACTGCGTGCACGGTGGCAGCGGCGGCCAGTGGATGCAGAACTGGGTCTTCTACCCCGGCTACCAGAACGGCGCCGGACCGGCGGGCGCCTTCCCCGCGTACCAGCTCTGGGCGCAGAGCGCCTGGATGAACAACAGCAATCTCGGGTACGACTACGCCGTGGCGATCACCCAGACCAACGCCGCCGGACAGCGGGTGGTCGACCGCGTCGGCGGCAACGGGCTCACCGTCAACCCGGGCCGGCCGTTCGTGACGGCCATCGCCTACCCCAGCAACTTCCAGAACAACGAGCAGCAGGCATTCTGCCAGGGCACGCTCAGCGCGAGGTCGATATTCAACCGGGACCAGAAGCTGAACTGCGACATGCGCTTCGGTGCCAGCGGCGGACCCTGGCTGCGGGACTACAGCGACACGAGCACGCTCGGAATCATCGTCAGCAACCAGTCGTACAGCCTGAACTCCGACGGCAGCGGACCCGAATACGGGCCGTACTACGACAACGACACCGCCGCCCTGTACAACGCGGCGGAGGCCGCTTCACCGTGATCTGTGATCGATGACCGCTCTTCGGCACCGGTGCCGGTGGTGGCGATCCGCCACCACCGGTTCCGCCGATGAGAAATCGCCCGCCGCGACGGGGAACTCCCGCCGGCCCTTTCCGGTCGAAGAAGGTATGCGTCGGATGCTGCTGGTCACGACCTTGATCCTGCTCACCGCCACGGCGTGCGCCCGGCAGCATCCCGGCCCGTCGGCCGCGCCGCAGGCCGCGTTCGAGCAGCGGGCCCGGACCGTCGCCGACGTCTGGCGGGCCGCCGTCGCCGGTCCGGCCGGCGACCGGTGGCGCACCGGGCTGGTGCCGCTGGAAGAGCTGACCGTGCCGCCCGCCCGCGGCTTCACCGACGACACCTGGCACGCGTTCGCCGCCGGCTGGTACCGCCTGCGGGCCCCGCTTCCGACGAACCCGGCCGGCTCGACCGTGGTCGAGTTCCCCGACCGGACGACGATGCGGGTCCCGCTGGTGGACGCCCGAACCGCCTACGCCGCGATGGACCGGGGCGACCCGCCGTGCCAGCACCCCGACAATCCCGTCCCGCCCGGGTCCGCTCCGGGAGCCCCGGTGCCCACCCCGGCCGGAACCGGAGCGGACCCGACCGCGCCGGTCGGCGCCCCGGCGACGCACACCTGCGCGGTACTGACCGTCACCGCCGTCGCCCCTGGCACCACCGAACTCGCCACCAGCCGGGGGCCGGTCACCGTACCGGCCTGGCTCTTCACCGTGGCGGAGCTGCCCGAGCCGGTGGCGCGGGCCGCGCTGGACCCGGCGTCGCTGTCCGCGCCGCCGCAGCCGTCCGTCCCGCCCTGGGCCGAAGCGCCGCAGCTCGCCTCGCCGGCCCGGCTCACCAGGGTGGACGGCAACCGCCTGACCTACCCGATCGGCATCTCCGGCTGCGACCGCAACCCGGTGGGACTGGCGTACGAGACCGACGACCTGGTGGTGATCGGCGGCCGGTCCGACCCGCCGACCGGCGGCCCGTGTACCGGCGCACTGGCCCTGCCACAGGTCACGGTCACCCTGGCGGAGCCGCTCGGATCCCGGGTGGTGCTCGCCGTCGGCACCGGCTGGCCGCTGATCCGGACCGCCTCCGTCTGGTGACCGACGGCAAGCCTCCGGGTCACCGCGGCTTCTGAGGTCGAGGTTCGGTCTGCTGGGCTTGCCGCCGCCAGCGACGCCGAAGTGAATGCTGTCGGCTCTCACGTCGATCAATGTCGCCGACAAACCTGAGGGCAGGATTAATGCGCGTCGCCGGGGACCGCGCTCTTACGAATGCCTAAGAAATGGGACCTACCGTCGGCTCCGAACGACAGACGCCGGCGACACGTAGGAGACGAACGACAATGCTCGACCACCTGATGCCGCTGCTCTCCTCGCCCTGGCTCTACATCATCATCTTCGCGGCCGTGGCCATCGACGGATTCATCCCGGTCCTGCCGACCGAAGTCGCGGTCATCGGCCTGAGCGCGCTGTCGGCGACCGACTCGCCGAACCTTGTCGCCCTTGCCGCCGCCGTGGTCGCCGGCGGGATCGCCGGCGACCGGGTCTCGTACCTGCTCGGCCGCAAGGCCGGCGGCCGCGTCACCGACGGCAATCTCGCGATGGTCAAGGAGAAGGCGGAACGTGCGCTGATGCGGTACGGCGCAGTCGTGATCCTGGTCGGCCGGTTCCTGCCGTACGGGCGCACCTCCACCGCCCTGGCGGCGGGTGCGATGTCCGTCCCGCTGGGTCGGTTCCGGCTCTTCACCGCGCTGGCGAGCGCGGCCTGGGCGGTGTATGCGATCGGCCTGGGCCTGCTGGGTGGGGCGACCTTCGCCGACTCGCCGCTGCTGGGCGCCGGGAGCGCGATGGTGCTCGGAGTGGTCCTGACCGGTGTGTTCGCCCTGCGCGAGAAGTGGCGCGGCACTGCGATCACTCCGCGGCTCGTGACACACCGCTCGGTTGAGCTCGACCCCAGCCTCGGCTGACCGGCTGCGCTTTTACGTCAGGTCAACGAACGCGTACGGCCGTCGGGAAGGACGTTCCGGTGAGCTCCTCGGAGAGCTGCCAGACGCGGTTGGCTTCGTCCTGGCTACGAAGCCGTGAGTAGATGGCGTGTTCGGCGGGTCCGCCGCCCAGGTTCCTGGGACCGCTGGGCCCGTAGAGTCGACCGCCGCGGGCGTCCGGGGAGGTGGCGGCCAACAGCGCCGGCAGCGGCGCGGTCTGCAGGTTGCCGAGGAGGATGCCGCTGCGGGAGAGCACCCGGATGAGGCGTACGCCCACGGTGTCCCGGGCCCGGCCGACCTCGGGGCGGGCCGCCAGCAGGTTGGTCGGGGCGATACCGGGGTGGGAGAGGTTGCTGGTGATGCCCCAGCCGCCGGCGACGCTGCGCCGGTGCAGTTCGAGCCCGAACAGACCCATAGCGATCTTGGACTGGCTGTAGGCGTGCCCGCCGCTGTAGGAACGCTCCCAGTTCAGGTCGTCCCAGTTGATGGATCTCTGGTTGGCGGCGATGCTGAGCTGGGAGGTCACCCGGGCCCGGCCCGCGCGGAGCAGTGGCAGCAGGTGCGCCACCAGGGCGAAGTGGCCCAGGTGGTTGCTGCCGAACTGGAGCTCGAACCCGTCCGCGGTGGTCTGCCGGTCCGGCGGCGTCATCACACCGGCGTTGTTGATCAGGATGTGGATCGGGCGATTCTCGCTGGTCAGCGTGGCGCCCAGGGCGGCGACCGAGCGCAGCGAGGAGAGGTCGAGCTCGCGCAGGGACAGGGCCGCTCCCGGGTGCTGCTGGCGGATCTTCGCGATCGCCGCCTCACCCTTCCGCGGGTTCCGCACGGGCATGATCACCTCGGCGCCGGCGGCGGCGAGCCGGGTCGCCAGACCCAGCCCCACCCCGTCGCTGGCGCCGGTGACCACGGCGGTCTTCCCGGACAGGTCGGGAACGGTGATATCCGGCTGACGGCGGGCCATGTCGCCTCCTGGGCTCTCGAACTGGCGCTTCCGGTTCCGAGCCTGCCGCTCATCCGCCGGGCTATCCACGGACTGCCGATCCGTGGCTGCGTGATCGGGGCGGGCGGTACAAAGAAAGTCAGCACCGAGAAAGGGGCACCTGGTGATCGATCGGGCCGGACTGGCTCAGTTCCTCCGGCTCCACCGGGAGGCGCTGCAGCCCGAGGACGTCGGTCTCCCGCGTGGACGCCGCCGCCGGACCAACGGCCTGCGCCGCGAGGAGGTGGCCGCGCTCTGCCACATGTCGACCGACTACTACGCCCGACTCGAACGCCAGCGCGGACCCCAGCCGTCCGTGCAGATGCTCGCCTCGATCGCCCAGGGTCTGCACCTGTCGCTGGCCGAACGCGATCACCTGTTCCGGCTCGCGGGTCAGCAGCCGCCCGCCCGCGGCTTGGTCAGCGAGCACATCAGCCCCGGCATGCTGCGGGTGTTCGACCGGCTCGCCGACGACACCCCCGCCGAGATCGTCACCGAACTCGGCGAGACCCTGCGGCAGACCCCGCTGGGCGTCGCCCTCACCGGCGACACCACCGCCTACACCGGCCCGGCCCGCAGCATCGGCTACCGATGGTTCACCGACCCGGCCACCCGCCGGCTGTACGCGCCCGAGGACCACGCGTTCCTGTCCCGGATGTTCACCTCCGGACTGCGCGAGAACGTCACCCTGCGCGGACCCGGCTCCCGGGCCGCGCAGCTCGCCGACCTCCTTCTCCCGCAGAGCGAGGAGTTCCGCGAGCTGTGGAACGACCACCAGGTCGGCATCCACCCGAACGAGGTCAAACGCTTCGTCCACCCCGAGGTCGGCCCGCTGGAGCTGAACTGCCAGACCCTGCTCGACCCGATCCAGTCGCACGCGCTGCTCGTCTACACCGCCGCCCCCGGCAGCGAGAGCTACGAAAAACTCCAACTCCTCTCCGTCATCGGCGCCCCAGCGCTGCGCTGACTGATTCGGGGCGCTCACATCACCTCGATGTCGAACTGCCGCCCGTCCGGCCCGGTCACCGTCGTCACCCCATCGTCGTCGGCGTAGCGACGCAGCAGCAGGGCCACCCGAACCGCCCGGCTGATCACGTCGGTCCGGTTCAGCTGACCCTGTTCGCACAGCTCGTCCAGCGCGGCCATGGTTCGGGATGTCAGGTCGACCGCGACCCGGGTGAGGTCGACGACATCCCCAGCGGGGTGCTGTCTGCCGTACCGGCGGCTCTGATTTGCCGGGCGACGCCACCGACGAGGTCGGTCCGGCTCATCCGCGCGGATCACGGGACATCCTGCTCGTCAGGGTCGGACCTCGCCGAGCCCCAACCTGCCCGGGCATTGTCGAAAATCTTCAACGCCGCCAGGTCCTCCCTGCCGTGGGCGTCGGTCAGCAGGCAGTGGCCGTTCTCGGTTCTCCAGATGCGCCAGCGTTCGTCGGCGGGGACCCGGATCTCAAGCCCGGTTCCGGAGCCGGTGTCGAGCCAGACCGTGACGGGTTGCTCGGGTGGCGGCG
Organism: Solwaraspora sp. WMMD1047; assembly: GCF_029626155.1. Lineage (NCBI taxonomy): Bacteria > Bacillati > Actinomycetota > Actinomycetes > Micromonosporales > Micromonosporaceae > Solwaraspora > Solwaraspora sp. WMMD1047. The sequence continues at coordinate 5,283,457 of NZ_JARUBL010000001.1, forward strand.
GATCGGTTGGCACCACGATGCGTACCCACGGCGGAAGCCGCATGGACACCTCCGGCTGGCTGTCGTGATGTGACCCGTCCACGCTGAACCGAACTCCCGGAGTAGTCAACACCCCCTAGTGTTATCTTGCTATTGGTGTAACACCTAGCAAGGTTGTCTACCCTGCTAGTGGGAATGTCGCTATGTGCCCACACGCCAGCCGTTGCGGATCATGGGAGCTGCCGAGATCGCCGAGTACCTCGGCGTGTCCCGCCAGTGGGTGGAGGTGCTCACGAAACGGCGGGACTTCCCCGAGCCGGCGGTGGTCCTGAAGGCTGGCCGGATCTGGCGTACCGAGGACGTCGAGGAGTGGCAGGCCACCCGCAAGCGGCAACGCGAGGAGTGACCCCCTCGACCGGGCTAGGCTCGGCCGCTGTGAGCCTCGATCAACCATTGCGGGACGACCCGGTCCGACCGCCCGCGTTGCGCCCCGGTGACCAGGTGATGCTGGTGTCGCCGTCCGGGCCGACCCGGCCCGAGCGGGTGGCCCGGGGCATCGAACTGCTGACCGGGTGGGGGTTGCGTCCGGTGCTCGCGCCCAACGCGTACGCCCGGCGGGGTTATCTGGCCGGGGACGACTCGCTGCGGGCCGCCGACCTGAACGCGGCGTTCGCCGATCCGGAGGTCCGGGGGGTGCTCTGCACCCGGGGCGGCTACGGCGCCCAGCGGGTGGTGGACCTGATCGACATGGCCGCCGTCCGGGCCGATCCGAAGGTGGTGGCCGGTTTCTCCGACATCACCGCGCTGCAGTTCGCGCTCTGGCACGGCGCCCGGCTGGCCACCGTGCACGGCCCGGGGGCGGCCTGGCTGGATCACCGCCTGCCGGAATCCTCGGCCGAGTCACTGCGGGCCGCGCTGATGGGCGCCGAACCGGCGACGGTCACCGCCGCGGAAACCGAGGAAACCTTCCCGGTACGCGTACCAGGCTCGGCCACCGGGCCGCTGCTCGGCGGCAACCTGTGCCTGCTGGTCTCCTCGATCGGCACCCCGGATCTGCCGGACCTGACCGGGGCGATCCTGCTGATCGAGGAGGTGGAGGAGCCGCCGTACAAGGTGGACCGGATGCTCACCCAGCTACGGCGGGCCGGGCTGCTGGCCGGAGTCGCCGGGGTCGCGGTCGGCCAGTTCACCCGCTGCGCCGACGACTGGCCGGTGACCATCGCCGACGTGCTCACCGACCGCCTCGGCGACCTCGGCGTCCCGGTCCTCGGCGGCCTGCCCATCGGCCACGGCACCGGCCAACTCACCGTCGGCGTCGGCGTCCCCGCGACACTGGACGCCACCGCCGGCACCCTCACCGTCTCGCCTGCCGTTCGCTGACAGCCTTCCTGAACCAGTCGGCTAGCTCCGGGTTCCTCGACGCGATCGAGTGGAAGTAGATGAAATCGGGTTCAGCTGCGCGGTCAAGAACCGCGCGTGCACAGCGGAGCCACGCCTGCGCCACGGAGTCCTGCATATGGTCGTCGCGGGGGCGGAAAGGGTCCCAGGCGAGGTCCAGAATCTCGACGGCGGCCCGGGGTGGAATGGCAGTGTCGACCGCGATGCGGTCAAGGCAGAGCGCAAGGTACCGCTCGACTTCGATGCCCGGCAGCCCCAGCCGGATCGAGCGGCCGATCGCCTGCCGGTACAGGTCGGCGCGCTGCTCGGGGGACGGGTTCCCGGCGAGCAGTCGCAGCAGGTCGTGAGCGGCGGTGCGGGCGCTCACGGCGGAGGTCGCGGGCATCAGGTTGATCGCCGACGGCAAGGTATCGGCCACCGGTTCCACGGTGTGCAGGAGCAGGTCCTCGTTGACGCCGCACTGGAAGTTGGCGGCCCGGCGCAGCCGATCGAAGGACTGGGCCGGCGGAGTGAAGTTCGCGCCCTGGCGGCGGGTCCGCAGGTTGTAGGTCCAGACCAGGTTCACCGGCCCCGGATCGACCGGGTCGAACTCGTCGGCGAGTGCCAGCACGATGTCCCGGGCGGCACCTGCGAACCGGCGCTCCAGTCGCAGCGCCTCGACCAGGCTGGTCCAGTCCTCCGTCCTGAGTTGGGAGCGCCACAGCAGCGCCTGCCGGTGCCAGGCGGTCACCAGGTCGTCTTCGGGATACAGGTCGCTGACGCGCAGCGAGCCGGTGGTGCAGACCGCCAGCACCAGCAGGTTGGCGCTGTAGGCGGCGTACCGGGCCGGGACCGGCAGCCGGTGGGGTCGGTAGCCGTCGAACCGACGGCCGGGAAGGGCATGGTGCACGTTCTGGAAGAGGCCGACCAACAGATCCCGGGTACGCGTGCGGGCCGGTTCGTCCAGGTCGGTGGCGAGGGCGGCGAGGAACCCCACGATCGGCGCCCGACCGGTCAGCGCCGCGAACGACAGCAGCGCGTGCAGCAGTTCATCGTCGACCGGCTCGGCGGTGCCGAAGCCGATGGTGGCGGCGTTCTCCCGGGCCATCATTGCGCCGACGACCCGCCAGACGAGCCGGGCGATCAGGTACTCGCCGAAGGTGGCGTGCAGGAACTCGTAGGTCTCCAGGCGGTCGCCGTCGACCGACGCCTGGGCGCGGTGCACGAAGAAGAACCGGCCGAGCACCACCTCGGCGGCGCGCAGCGGGGACCGCAGGTCGGCACCGGTGGCCTGGCGGGGTGCACCGATCAGGGCGGCCAGGTCGGTCTCCAGGTCCGCCTCGGTGACCCACTGGGTGGCGCGGTTGAACATCGCGAACGCGACCACCGAGAGCCGGCGCAGCTCATCCTCGACGGCCTGGGCCAGGTCGTGGGCGGGCAGGCCGGGCCGGTGTTTGGTCACCTCCCGCTCGGCGAACCGGTACAGCAGCCGCTCGTAGAGCTGGTCCCGGCGCAGCGCGCCCGCCTCCCGCAGGGCGTTCGAGTCGGCGTCGTAGAGGGCCAGCATCAGAAGTAGCAGCGGCTGCCCGGCCAGCTCCGGGTGGGCCAGCACGGTCGCCGGGTCCATTGGTGCGACGCCGCTCGCGGCGAAGTGTTCGGCGTTGTCGGCGTTCCAGACCGCCAGCCAGTCGGTGACCCGGACGTCGTCGAAGGGTTCCAGCCGCAGTGCCACCGTCTCGGCCGGCGCCTCGGCCCGGTCGGCGACGCTGGTCCGGCTGGTCACGACCACCACCACCGGCCGGCCCTGGTCGGCCTCCCGCCGCTGGAACGCGGCGACCTTGCGCAGGTAGTCGGTCTGGCTGACGCCGGTGGCCTGCAACAGCTCGTCGAAGCCGTCGAGCAGCACCACCGGCAGCGCGTCGCCGGCCGACCGGACCAGCGCCGGCCAGTCCAGCCGCTCGCCGGTGGCCTGACGCAGCGCGTACTCGATCTGGTCCTGCAGGTCCGCGGCGGCCGGGACCTCCCGCAGCAGCACCCGCACGGGCAGGAAGTCGGCGGCCGGCAGCCGGGCGGCGAGGACCTTGGTCAGCACCGACTTGCCGGAGCCGGGCTGGCCGAGCACCAGCAACGGGGTACGGGTGGCGCCCGGCCCGGTCAGGTGGCCGGTGAGGAAGTCGGCCAGGTCGGCGCGGACCGGCGCCTCGGCCCACCAGGTCTCGTCGCTGGGTCGGGCGCCGGAGCCCAGCTCGGCGATCCGGCACAGCGGCGGCTGGTACGCCGCGCCGAGGCTGGGCACCGACAGTCCCGCCGGGACGTCGCCGGCCTCGACGATCGGTCGGTCCAGTGCGGCCCGGTAGGCGCGGGCCAGGGCCTCCCGCCGCTGGTCGGGCGCGCGGCCGGTGGAGATCGCGGTGAGCGTGGTCTCGACGGCGGCCAGCGAGGTGGCCACCGAGCGGACCTCGTCGCGGGTTTCCTCGTGTTCACGCAGCCCGGCCCAGTAGGCGACCTCGGGGAAGTCGGCCGCCAGCCGGGCCACCAGTTCGCCGTGCCGCTGGACCGCACGGCCGGGCAGCCCGGCCAACACGTCGGTGAACCGCCCCTGGTCGGCGGGGGGCAGCCGCTCCCAAACCGCGAGGCCACGCACGAAGCCGGCGAGCCGGTCGGCGACCGCGTGGTACCGGTCGGCGAGCTCGTCGGCGTACGCCCGGTGGGAGCGCTGTGGGGTGGGCAGCGGGACGTGCCGGTCCAGCAGCAGGGTGGCCAGTGACTGTGGACCGGTGAAGGTGTCGACGCCGACGATGCCCAACTGCTCCCGGCCGGTCAGCTCCAGCTCGGCGAGGCGGAACGGCAGATCGACCTCGCCGAACGCCTCGAAGAAGGCGGTCACCACCAGCACCCGGTGCGCCGCCGCCAGCCGCTCGGTGCGGTCGTAGCGGGACAGCCCGCTGCGCCGCTCGGCGACCTGGCGGACCAGGTCGTGGCTGAGCCGGACGAACTCGGCCTTGGCGTCGAACCAGCCCAGCACCGCCGGCACCGAGGTCGCGGTGGCGAGCATCGCGCCGCCGGTGAGCGCGTCGAGCGCGGTCACCACCTTGCTGCGCTCGCCGCCGAGCAGACGTACGGCGTCGGTGTAGCTGAGCGTTTCGGGCATGCCGGGACACTCCTCGTGCAGGGGCGATTACCGCGCACCAGCATGCCGGCCGGACGCAACCTCTTCGTCGGCGGCCCAGCAGTCAGCGAAGCGGCACCGCCGACAGCCGAGCGTGGGCGATCTGCCGGCACCGGATGAGTACGTTGGTATCGAGCAGGCTGCGCACCTCAGACCTCATAGGGGTCCTGGAAACCGCGGTCCATGTCGCTGTCCACATCGGCGCGGAACCGCGCCGCATCAACGACCGGCGCGTTTGCCGACCCATCCGCGAACTGCTCCCGGGTCACCACCCGATCCCGACGCACGCCTGGTCCAGCCAGCGGATTCCGCAGATCGAGAACGGGACGGCTCGTGCCCGATCCGTCCCACTCCACCGCGAAGCCGTGCTGGCGGAAATGCTCGACGACGAGGGTCGCGGTACGGGTGGTGGCGTCCTGGTCGCCATCCGGCGCGCCCCACACACCGAGGGGCAGCCGGCTGGTCCGCTTCGCCCGCTTGCCGTCCTGCTCGGTGTAGTAGCAGAGCCCGACGCCACCGCCCCGAGCAACGATCCCGGCTTCGGCCAACGACTGAAAAACAACGTCAATCTGGGTACGGGCTGCCTTCCACCGCCCGTTGCCCAGCTTGACCGGCTCGGGGGCCGACGCCGGCTCCGCCGGTACGGGGTAGCCGGTGAGCCGGACAGCAGTTGCTGGACCTCCGGTGCGCCGGCGTTGTCGACGACATGGTTGCCGTGCTCATCACTGACGTCGGGATCCGCTCCGCCATCCAACAGCACCTGTACGGCATCGGTCGTCGTCGCGAACTCCGCCGCGAGATACAGGGCCGTGCGTCCACCCGGGCCGCGCTGCTCCACTGGCGCACCGGCTGCCAGCAGGAGCCGCAGCACCTCGGGCGACCCGGCACCCATCACCGCCCGGTGCAGGGCGGTGAAACCCTGCGCGTCGGCTGCGGCCACATCGGCACCCGCTCCGAGGTGCGCCCGCACGGCCTGACCGTCGCCGTCACGCGCCGCATCGAACAGAGTGCTCAAGATGATCGCCGATCCACGAAGGTGTCAGCGAGTGTAGATCCACCATCCCAACCCAGCCGACACCGTCACACCGGTCGGTGGACGAGCACGAGGTGAACGCCAGTTACCCTACGTCCGAGTTTTAGGGTAACTGGTGTTCACCTCGTCAGTGCGATCGTCCGGTCATTTCGCCGTCAGCGATGGCGCGGTCAGGAGGTTCGAGGCGGTGGTGGTAGGTGCGGACGCTTTCGCCGTCCGGTGTCGACTCCTGCGCGCCGGCTTCCCAGCCCAGACGCTCGTAGAATCCGGTCGCTCCGACAGATCCGGTGGAGGTCTGCGCCTCGACGCGGGTCGCGCCGGCGAGCCGTGCCTGCTCGACGAAGTGGGCGACCAGCAGCACCCCGATGCCGCTGCGGCGCCACTGTGGTCGTACCGCGAGCACGGACATGACCGCCACGTTCGGGGCCGCGACCGACGCCGCTCGCTCCGCTGTCGCCGGGAACACGCCGATGCGCAGCAGGCGCCGGGCCAGCGGCCGCAGCCGGGATCGCGCGGTGCGCACGGCCACCCGGGGTCGGACCGTCAGCGCCAGGCACCCGGCGAGGGCGAGGGACGCCAACGCCCGTCGGTTTCTCGCCAGCTCCGCGGTATGGGCGTGGTGGTCGGTGGCGCCCAGCACCAGGCCGACCACTTCACCGGGCCGGGTGGTGGTGTCGACGGCGACGATGCCCACCCCGTGCGGCGACTCCAGGAAGGTGCGCTGCCAGCGCTGGAGAAACCGGGGTCCGAGCGCCGGGAAAAGCCCCATCGGGAGCAAATCGATGTGCGCTCGGGACATCGCCGGCAGGTCGACACGCGTCGCCGGGCGCAGCACGAACCGTCCGTCGGTCAGGTCGGCGTCCGTGGAATCGACGGGCCGGGACGCGACGACGCTCGAACGAAGAGGGCGCACCCTCCCTTCTACCCCCTACGGGCCGCCGCACTCCCGCCGTCCCTGGCGACCAGACATTGACCATGGGAGCGCTCCCGGCTAGGGTTTGACAAACTTCGATACCACCCACAGTGAGCGGAAGAAATCATGCGACGCTCGACTATCGCCATCTCTGTCTCCATGGTCGGCGTCCTCGCCGCCGCTGCCATGGTCGTCATCACCGCCCTCCCGGCGAGCGCGGCGACCGCCGCCTTCACGATCGTCAACAACTGGGGCGGTGGCTACCAGGGGCAGTTCACGGTCACCAACAACACCTCCGCGCAGATCACCTCCTGGCGGGTGGAGTTCGACCTACCCGTCGGCTCCACGATCACCCAGTCCTGGAGCGCACAGCAGGCCACCTCCGGCAACCGGTACACCTTCACCAACGCCGCCTGGAACGGCAACCTCTCCGCCGGCGCCTCCACCTCCTTCGGGTTCATCGTCAACGGCAGCGGTACGCCGACCGGCTGCACCGTCAACGGGGCCTCGTGCTCGGGCGGCACCACCCCGACGACCCCGCCGACCACCGCACCGCCGACGACCCCGCCGCCGACCACCGCACCGCCGACCACGCCGCCGCCGACCGGCGATACGCCGGTCGCCCGACACGGCCAACTGCGGGTCTGCGGCACCGCGATGTGCGACAGGTCCGGCGCCCGCATCCAGCTGCGCGGCATCAGCAGCATGTGGCTGAACTGGCAGACCCAGCCGTACGCGGAGAACCTGACGGCGTTGCGCTGGATGCGCGACAACTGGAACCTCCAGGTGATCCGGGCGGCAATGGGCGTGGAGCCGGATGGCGCCTACCTCAGCAACCCCACCAAGGCCCGCGGCCAGGTCGAGACGATCATCAACAACGCGGTCACCGCCGGTGTGTACGTGATCGTCGACTGGCACTCGCACGAGGCTCAGAACCACCAGTCCCAGGCGGTGTCGTTCTTCTCCGACCTGGCCCGTCGCTACGGCCACCTGCCCAACGTCATCTGGGAGCCGTACAACGAGCCGCTGCAGGTCAGCTGGACCGGCGTGATCAAGCCCTATCACCAGGCGGTGGTCTCCGCGATCCGGGCGGCCGACCCGGACAACATCATCGTGCTGGGTACGCCCACCTGGTCACAGGATGTGGACGTGGCGGCCAGCAGCCCGGTCACCGGCACCAACCTGATGTACACGCTGCACTTCTACTCGTGCACGCACGGCGCGCAGTTGCGCGCCAAGGGCGACGCCGCCATCCGTGCCGGCCTGGCCCTGTTCGTCACCGAATGGGGCGCCAGCCACGCCGACGGCGGCCTCGACGGCGTGATCTGCCAGTCCGAGGCACAGGCCTGGATCGACTGGATGCGGGCCAACAGCATCTCGTGGACCGCCTGGAAGCTCGACGTCGGCACGGACACCACGAACCTGCTCTCGCCGGGCGCCCCGGTCACCGGCGGCTGGACGAACTACCTGCGTGGGCACGGACCGTTCGTGGTGGCGAGCATGCGGTAGTACACCGCCCTGTCCCCACGCTGGATTCTCAGCGTGGGGACAGCTTCGGCACGGCCGCCGCCCAGGAGAGCCGATAACAGTCGGTCATGACAGCGCATCACACCGACGACATCCGGAGGTACGTCATGACCAGACGGATCACGAAGAAGTCCATGCTGGCCGGGCTGGCCGCGGCCGGCGTGCTGAGTGTGGGGATCGCCGCGCCGACCGTGGCGTTCGCCCAGGACGAGGCCGAGCCGACCCCGTCGGCCACCGCCGACGCCGACCCGGGCCAGGCTGGCGAGCAGCGCCGGGCCGAGCACCTGACCGAGCTGGCCGAGGCGCTCGCCACCGAACTCGGGGTGTCGGCCGACGACGTCAAGGCCGCAATGGAGAAGGTCCGCGAGGAGATCGGCGGGCCTGACGGCGAACGGCCGATGAATGGCGAGAACCGGGAGGCCCGGCTGCGGGAGAAGCTCGACGCGGCGGTCGCGGACGGCACGCTCACGCAGGCGGAGGCGGACGCCGTGCTCAAGGCGTACCAGGAAGGGGTGCTGCCCGGCCCCGGACGCGGCGGCGGCCCGATGGGCGGACCGGGACGGCCGGCCGGGCCCGCCGACGGCGAGTGACGACCCACCGCGAGTGACCAAGGACCGGCGAGTGATCTGAGCCCGTCCCCCACGGGAAGAAAGATCCTGGCGCCGGACGGCCCGGCAAAGCCGTCCGGCGCCAGGGTCTCCGGGCGCGCGCCGCGGGCTACAGACCGAGGTAGCGCTGCCGCTCGTAGGGGGTGACTTCGCGCCGGTACTGCTCCCACTCGGCGCGCTTGTTGCGCAGGAAGAAGTCGAAGACGTGCTCGCCGAGCACCTCGGCGACCAGTTCGGACTCGGCCATCACGTCGATCGCCTCGGAGAGGTTCTCCGGCAGGGCCTCGTAGCCCATCGCCTTGCGTTCGGCGTTGGAGAGTGCCCAGACGTCGTCCTCGGCGCCCGGCGGCAGCTCGTAGCCCTCCTCGATGCCCTTGAGGCCGGCGCCGAGCATGACCGCGAAGGCGAGGTACGGGTTGGTGGCCGAGTCGGGCGAGCGGACCTCGACCCGGGCCGAGTTGGGCTTGCCGTAGGCGGGCACCCGCACCAGGGCCGACCGGTTCAGGTGTCCCCAGCAGACGTACGCCGGGGACTCGGTGATGCGGTCCGGCAACGCCTGCGGGAAGAGCCGCTTGTACGAGTTGACCCACTGGTTGGTGACCGCGGTGTACTCCCGGGCGTGGGTGAGCAGGCCGGCGATGAAGGCCCGGGCCACCTTGGAGAGTTTCATCGGGTCGCTGGGGTCGTGGAAGGCGTTGCGTTCGCCCTCGAACAGCGACAGGTGGGTGTGCATGCCGCTGCCCGGTTGGTCGGTGAAGGGCTTCGGCATGAAGGTGGCCCGCACGCCGGTGGTGAGCGAGACCTCCTTGATCACGTGCCGGAAGGTCATGATGTTGTCGGCGGTGGTCAGCGCGTCGGCGTAGCGCAGGTCGATCTCCTGCTGGCCGGGGGCGACCTCGTGGTGGCTGAACTCGACCGAGATGCCGATCCGCTCCAGGGCGAGCACGGCCTGACGGCGGAAGTCGCGGGCCACCGCGTGGGTGGTGTGCTCGAAGTAGCCGCCCGAGTCGACCGGGATCGGCACCGAGCCGTCGGTCGGGCCGTTCTCCAGCAGGAAGAACTCGATCTCCGGGTGGGTGTAGAAGGTGAAGCCCTTCTCGGCTGCCCGGGACAGGCCGCGGCGCAGCACGTGCCGGGGGTCGGCCCAGGAGGCGGAGCCGTCGGGGAGCAGCACGTCGCAGAACATCCGGGCGCTCTCGCCGCTGACGCCGCCCTCGAACGGGAAGACCTGGAAGGTGGTCGGGTCGGGCATGGCGACCATGTCGGACTCGAAGACCCGGGCGAACCCCTCGATGGCGGAGCCGTCGAAGCCGATGCCCTCCTCGAAGGCGGCCTCCAGCTCGGCCGGCGCCACCGACACGCTCTTCAGGGTGCCGAGCACGTCGGTGAACCACAACCGGACGAAACGGATGTCACGCTCTTCCAGCGTGCGGAGCACGAACTCCTGCTGTCGGTCCACGTCAACCCCTCGCGACACTCCTGCTCGGCCCGGCCAGGCCAGGCACGGCCTGACGGCCAGTCTTCACCGATCTCGTTACATGGACGTTACGTGACGGGTGCGGTCCACGCAGCCTCGGGTCCGCCCGATTCCACCGACGCAACCGCCGTCCGTCCGCTCTGTGATGCCCGGCCGGGCGACCGGTTAACCACTGCGGCAGTATGAAGGTATGCCCACCCTGCGCATCGCACTCGCCCAGGTCAACCCCACCGTCGGTGACCTGACGGGCAATGCCCGGATCATCCGCGACCGGACCCGCCAGGCGACGGCCGAGGGAGCCCACCTGATCGCGTTCCCGGAGATGATGTTGACCGGTTATCCGGTCGAGGACCTGGTCTTTCGAGAGTCGTTCGTCGATGCGTCCCGGGCCGCGCTGGAGCGGCTCGCCACCGACCTGGCCGCCGACGGGCACGGGTCGGCGGCGGTCGTGGTCGGCTATCTGGACGCCGACGGCCCGCCGCCCACGAGCGCCGACGTGCGCGCCGGCCGGGGCCCGCGCAACGCCCTCGCGGTGCTGCACGAGGGGCGGGTGGCGGCCCGCTACTTCAAGCACCACCTGCCCAACTACGGGGTCTTCGACGAGGACCGCTACTTCGTCTCCGGCGACACCCTCACGGTGGCCCGGATCGGCGGGGTGGACGTGGCCCTGACCATCTGCGAGGACCTGTGGCAGGCCGGCGGCCCGTTCGCCGCCGCCCGGCACGCGGGGGTCGGCCTGGTCGTCAACATCAACGGCTCGCCGTACGAGCTGAACAAGGACGACGTACGGCTGCCGCTGGTCGGCCGCCGGGCCGCCGAGGCCGGGGCGACGGTGGCGTACGTGAACATGGTCGGCGCCCAGGACGAGCTGGTCTTCGAGGGCGACTCCATGATCGTCGAGCCGGACGGCACCGTGCTGGCCCGGGGACCGCAGTTCGTCGAGCACCTGCTCCTGCACGACCTGGACCTGCCGGCCGCCGCGCCGGAGCCCGCCGCCGACAGCCCCACCTCGGCGGGGATGCGGATCGCACGGGTGGTGGTCAGCGACGCGCTGCCGGCACCGGCCGGGCCGCCGGCCGCCGGTGGGATCGTCGAGCCGATCGTGGCCGAGGACGTCAGCGACGAACCGGAGATCTGGCGGGCGCTGGTGGTGGGGCTGCGCGACTACGTCGACAAGAACGGCTTCCCGTCGGTGGTGCTCGGGCTCTCCGGCGGCATCGACTCGGCGCTGGTGGCGGCGCTCGCCGTGGACGCGCTCGGCCCGGACCGGGTGATCGGCGTCTCGATGCCCAGCCAGCACTCGTCGGAGCACTCCCGCGACGACGCCGCCGAGCTGGCCAAGCGGACCGGCCTGAACTACCGGGTGGAGCCGATCCAGCCGATGGTCGACACCTTCCTGGCCAACCTCTCGCTGGCCGGGCTGGCCGTGGAGAACCTCCAGGCCCGGGTACGCGGTGTGCTGCTGATGGCGCTGTCGAACCAGGAGGGGCACCTGGTGCTCACCACCGGCAACAAGAGCGAGCTGGCGGTCGGCTACTCGACGCTGTACGGCGACTCGGTCGGCGGCTTCAACCCGATCAAGGACGTCTGGAAGACCACGGTGTGGCGGCTGGCCCGGTGGCGCAACGCCGACGCCGCGGCCCGCGGCGAGCAGCCGCCGATCCCGGAGAACTCGATCACCAAGCCGCCCAGCGCTGAGCTGGCCCCCGGCCAGCTCGACACCGACACGCTGCCCGACTACACCGTGCTGGACGCGATCCTGACCGGCTACGTCGACGGCGACCTGGGGCGGGCCGGACTGATCGCGGCCGGCCACGACCCGGCGCTCGTCGACCGGGTGCTGCGGATGGTCGACCTGGCCGAGTACAAGCGGCGGCAGTCGGCGCCCGGCACCAAGATCTCGATCAAGGCGTTCGGCCGGGACCGGCGGCTGCCGATCACCAACCGGTGGCGCGAGCACGGCTGACCGACGTCACGGTGTGAAAACTTCCACTCTTCCCTGACCGCGGGCCGGCGTCCGGTGCGACGATCGGCCTATACCCGGGGACCGCGCAGGCGGCCTCGAGGGCGAGAGGAGAAGACCGTGAGCGCCAACGACGTGCTCGAAGTACCCACCCTGTACGGCGGTCCGGCCACCCGCCGGGTCCGGACCAGGGACCTGGCCGCCGCGAAGGAACGCGGCGACCGGTGGCCGATGCTCACCTCGTACGACCAGTACACCGCCGCCATCTTCGACCGGGCCGGGATTCCGGTGCTGCTGGTCGGCGACTCGGCGGCGAACAACGTCTTCGGGCACGAGACCACCGTGCCGGTGACCGTCGAGGACCTGCTCCCCCTGGCCCGGGCCGTGGTGCGGGCCACCAGCTACGCCCTGGTCGTCGCCGACCTGCCGTTCGGCTCGTACGAGGAGGGGCCGACCCAGGCGCTGCGCACGGCGGTGCGGTTCATGAAGGAGACCGGCTGCCACGCGGTGAAGCTGGAGGGCGGCCGGCGCTACGCCGCCCAGATCGAGGCGATCACCGGCGCCGGCATCCCGGTGATGGCGCACATCGGCTTCACCCCGCAGCGGGAACACACCATCGGCGGCTACCGGGTCCAGGGCCGCGGCGACGCGGCCGAGGACGTGCTGGCCGACGCGCACGCGGTGGCCGAGGCCGGCGCCTTCGCGGTGGTGCTGGAGATGGTGCCGGGCGAGGTCGCCAAGCGGGTCACCCACGACCTGGCGATCCCGACCGTGGGGATCGGCGCCGGCCCGGAGACCGACGCCCAGGTGCTGGTCTGGCAGGACATGGCGGGGCTGCGGACCGGTCCGATGCCGCGCTTCGTCAAGCGCTACGCCGACCTGGCCGGGGCGCTGGGCGAGGCCACCGCGCGGTTCGCCGAGGAGGTCCGGGCCCGCGAGTTCCCGGCCGCCGAGCACACCTTCTGACGTACGCCGAAAGCACGCCGGCGCCGGACCACGGCGCCGGCGTCGCGGCCTCAGATGTCGGTGACCCGGATGCCGGCGTGCGCCTTGTACCGCTTGTTTATCGCGATCAGGTTGGCGGTGAACGCCTCGATCTGGTGGGCGTTGCGCAGCCGCCCGGCGTAGATGCCGCGCATGCCGGGGATCCGGGCGGCCAGTGCGGCGACGATCCCGATCAGTTCCCGCTCCTCGGTGCAGATCAGCACGTCCAGGTCGATCCGGTCGACCTGCGGGTCGGCCAGCAGCGGGGCGCTGACGTGGTTGAACGCGGCGCAGATCCGGGAGTCCGGCAGCAGCGCCGCCGCCTGCTGCACCGCGCTGCCCTCCTCGACCGGCAGCGCGTACGGGCCCTGCTTGTCGAAGCCGAGCGGGTTGACGCAGTCGACGACCACCTTGCCGGCCAGCGCGTCGCGCAGCTCGGTGAGGATGGCGGCGTGCCCGTCCCAGGGCACCGCGACGATGACGATGTCGGAGCGGGTCGCGACGTCGAGGTTGGCGGCGCCGGTCACGTCGGCGTCGGCGGGCAGTCCGGCCAACTGGCGGATCTGCGCGGCGGCCTCTTCGGCGCGCTCCGCCGACCGGGAGCCGATCAGGATCGGCTGACCGGCCCGGGCCAGCCGGTAGGCGAGGCCGCGTCCCTGGTCCCCGGTGCCGCCGAGGATGCCGACGGTCAGCCCGGTCACGTCCGGCAGCGTGCTCGCGTCATAGCCCATCCGGACATCTTCGCAGCCCAACCCCTGCTTCGGCAGCTACCCGCGGCTGTGAGAATCCCCGCCCCGGTGGCCCATCGAAACTCCCGCTGCCCAGGCGGACAGCGGGAGTTTCGAACTGTTGGTCATGATTTACCGGGGTCGACCCGGCCGGATCGGGTCAGCGTGGCTTGCGGGCCGTGGCGCGGGTGGCGGTCTTCTTCGCCACCGCGCCGCGGGCGGCCACCTTCTTCGCCGGCGACCGGCGGGCGGTCACCTTGCGGGCCGTCGAGGCGGCGTTCGCCCGGGAACCGGTGCCGCTGGTCCGCTTCGCCGCCGCCCGACTGGCCGTCGATTTCACGGTGCTCGCCTTGCGGGCCGGTGCCCGCTTCGCGGCCGTCGTTCGGGCGCTCGCCGGCCGGGTCGAGGCGGCCTTGCGGGCCGTCGACTTCTTCGCCGCCGTCGACTTCTTCGCGGCCGTGGACCTCTTCGCGGCCGTCGACTTCTTCGCCGCGGTCGACCGCTTCGCCGGCATCGTCTTCTTCGCGGCGGTCGACTTCTTGGCCGCCGTCGACTTCTTCGCCGCGGTCATCTTCTTCGCGGCCGTCGACTTCTTCGCCGCTGCCGACTTCTTCGCGGCGGTCCGCTTCGCCAGCGCCGTGCGCGCGGTGGTCTTCTTCGCCGCGCTGCTGCGGGCGGCGGCCGTGCGGGCGGCCACCTTCCGGGCGGTCGTCTTGCTCGCCGCGCTCTTGCGGGCGGTGGCCTTCTTCGCCGCCGCCTTCTGGGCCGCCGACTTCTTCGCGGCGATCGTCCGCGCCGTGGCGGTCTTCTTGGCGGTGGTCCGCTTGGCGGGAGCCGTCTTCGCGGTGGCCCGCTTCGCCGGAGCCTTCTTCGCCGCGGTCTTCTTCGCCGGAGCCTTCTTCGCGGCGGCCTTCTTGACCGCGGCCTTGCGCACCGCCGAGGTGCGCGTGCCGGCGCTGCGTGCGCTCGCCGCGGTCTTCTTCCCGGCCACGCGTTTGGCGGTCGGGCGGGTGGTGGCCTTTCGTGCTTCGGCCATCTGGGTTCCCTCCTTGCGGGACTTACTCTCGGGTGTCTCCTCGCGGAGACCACGGAGTTCCTCGACGCGGACTCTCGCCGCGCCGGCCTAGCGCTCCTCCCCGGCCCAACGGGCGTCCTCGGCTTCCCACTCCTCGTTACGCTCCTGCACCTTCTGCAGGGCGTTCTCGGCGTCGGCAGCTGAGGCGTACGGGCCGAGCAGGTACCGCGCGGGACACGCGTCGGCATCCGTCTCGACCCGGTGGTGTCGCTCGCACCAGTAGTACCGGGCACCACTACCGCTGTCGCTCATGAGATCACTGTGACACCGCAAACCGACCATGCGCTACCGTTTCACGCAAATAGGAGAGGCGTCTTCCACAGTAGACCCCCTCGACGCCCGCCGCCGGCAGTTCGCCAAACTCACTCCGTACCCGACGGAAATGTTCTGCGGCAAGCGATTCACGACGATGAAACGGCACCCACAGCCGCAACCGCCACCGTTCCCAGCCGAAAAAGAAAAAAGCCCTCCGGGTACGCGGACAGCCCGCCACACCGACCGCGAGAAGTCGGAAACCCGACATCGCCTGCGCACCTGGCGCCACTTCCGCCCCGGCGGTCCCGGCCGGTCAGTTGCGCCGGCGGTCCGTACCGGGCACCGTCACAGCATGTTCAGCGACGCCGCCACGGCGGTACTGGTTGCGCATGCGCGGGTCCGGCTCCGGGACGGTTCGCCGCCGGGCCGGGTCTTCACCCAGCTCGCGGCGGCACACGACGATCCGCGAGTGGTCGCGCTGGCGGTCCGGCTGGCGGTCGACGGCGACCGCGCCGAGGCCGAACGGCTGGTACGGGAGCATCGGGCGACCTTCGCCGCCACCGAGCCCGGCGACGCGGAGGCCCTCGGCGCGGCCCTGGAGTCGGCCGGCTTCTTCACCGCTGGTTCGACCCGAACGGACTGACATCGTCCGCCCCGGGAGCCCCTACTCGTGCGGGACTATTGCCGGTCGCGGTGCGTTCTCCGGCGGCGTGGCCGCCTCGGCCAGCAGCCGAGCCAGCCCGGCCCGGGTCGCGACCAGCAGCAGCCGATCGTTGCGCTGCAGCCGGCGCCCGGCCGAGACCGACGCCGGTAGCCGGGCGCCCCGCGCGTTCGTCAGGTGGACGAGCCACGCCTCGCCCGGCCGCCGCAGGTCGCCGACGGTCCGGTTCTCCAGCGGGGCGTACGGCGCCACCACCACCTCGGCGATCAGCAGCACCCGGCGGTCGACAGCGACCGCCTCCACGTCCTGCCCGAGCATGCGGGCGGCGAACGACGGCACCGCGAGGTAGCTGACGCTGCGGGAGATGCCGATGTCGAAGGCGCGTTGCACCTGGTTGGCGAAGCCCCCGTCGAAGAGCCGCAGCACCACCCGCAGATTCTCGTGGATCCCCCGGCCGACCAGCGCGGTCTCCAGATTGGTCGAATCGTCCGATGTGATCACCACGAGCGCGGCGCTGGTCGGCAGGGAGGCCGCCAGCAGGGTCTCCCGCCGGCTGGCGTCGCCGATGATCAGCGGTATCCCGAGATCCCGGGCGACCTGCACCCCGCGCGCCTCCGGCGACCGGTCGACCGCGACGACGTCGACTCCGGCGGCGTACAGGCCCTCGATGACGTGGCTGCCGACGCCGCCCAGGCCCACCACGACGACGTGATCGGCCATCCGTCTCGGCAGCGAACCGTCCGCGACCTCGAACCGCACCTTGACGACCGCGTCCACCACGGCGGCGGTGAGCAGCGGAATCACCGCGATGCTGCCGATGGAGAGGACGACGAGCGTCACCTGCTCGACGGCCGAGGCGCTCAGCTCGGCCTCGGCGCCGCCGAACGCGGCGAGCGTGGCCGCATAACCGGCCTGCCACCAGGTGGTCTCCGGCCGTTCCAACGCGAGCAGACCGGAGCCGAGCACAAGCAGACCGACGAACACCCCCAGCGCGAGGCGCAGCCGGCGCCACACCCGCCCGACGATCGCACCGACCGGATAGCCGGGCGCCCGCCGCCGGCGGCGGGTCACCGGCAGGGTCCGGGGCGCGGCCGACACCAGCACCAGGTCGGCCTCGTCCTGCTCGACCGGGAGTACGTCCGGCTCGTCGCGACCCGCCGTGCGGGCCAGGCCGACCAGGATGTCGCGGTCCGGCACCTCGCCGCGGTGGGCGACGAACATGGTGCCGCTGCGCAGCCCTTCCTTCGGCGCGACCGCTCCGACGGCGGCCGCGACGAACGCCGGCGCGGCCAGCGCCCCGTCGGAGAGCACCGTGCAGTACGGCAGCCGCGCGATCCCCTCGCTCAGGCTGGTGTTGAACATCCGCACCACGATCCGCAGACCCGGGTGCAGATCGTGCGCGTGCAGGGTCGCTTCGATGTTGCTGACGTCGTCGCGTCCGACAAGCGCCAGCGCGTCCGCCGAGTCGAGTCCGGCGGCGCGATAGGCGTCCAGGTCCGGCTGCTCCGACTCGACGATCCCGAGCCCGGCCAGCTTGGCGATCCGGCGGCCGTACGTCGAGGTCCGCGACCTCAGGATGACGGTCACCGCGCAGTGGTGCCGGTTGAGCAGTTCATCGGCGAGGCGGTAGGCCAGCGAGTCGTCTCCGCAGATGACGAACCGGCGCGCGTCGGCTACCTCGACCGGAGCCGGCGGGACGGACCCCGACGGGTTCACGGGGCCGATCGTATCGAGCACCGTCCAGCCGGCCGAGGCGGGCGTCCACCGGCTCGGCCGGAGCACCGGTGGGCCGGATGAGGCGCTCGCCGAGGGCCAGCCCGAGCGCGACGACGCTGAGCAGCGCGCCGATCAGCACCGTGCTGCGGACACCGTGGGCCGGCAGGGCGAGGCCGCCGACGAAGGCGCCGCCGGTGATGCCGACGTTGACGGCGGCCGAGACCGCGGCGGCGGCCAGATCGGACCGCCCGGGCGCGACCTGCAGCACGAGACCGCCGAGCGACGCGGTGAAGGCGGCGAACGCCAGGCCGGCCAGGGCGATCTGGGCGACGGCCAGCGCCGGCCGGTGACCGGTGACGGCCAGCCCGAGCAGCGCCGCGGACTGCACGGCGACGGTCGCGACCAGGGCCAGCCACGGGCTGCGGTCGACGAGGACACCGACGGCGAGGATGCCGAGCACGCTGGCGATGCCACGCGCCAGCAGGATGGCCCCGACCGAGGCGGCGGAGAACCCGCTGACCTCGGTGACGAAGAGGGCGACATAGGTGTACGCGGCGATGGCGCCGGCGGTGGCCAGGATGGCGACCGCCACCAGCAGCCAGAAGCGGCCCGGGTCGGGCGTGGCGCCCCGGGCGGAGTGGCCCTGTTCGGGTCGGGTCGAGGGCAGCAGCGCGGCCACCACGACGCCGACGACCGCGCCGAGGCCGGCCACCGCCAGGAACGACGCCCGCCACCCGGCGCGTTCGCCCAGCCAGGTGCCGGCCGGCACGCCGAGGGCGAGGGCGACGGTGCCGCCGGCGAACACCACCGCCACCACCCGACCACGCAGCCCGGGTCGGAACAGCTCGGCCGCGGCCGGCACCACCACCGCCCAGAACAGCGCGTGGGTCGCGGCGGTCGCCATCCGCGCCGCCAGCAGCAGCGGGACGGAGCTCACCAGGACCGTGACCGCGTTGCTGACCACGAAGCCGGCCAGCAGCGCCGTGAGCAGCCACCGGCGCGGAACCCGCCGGACCAGCGCCGTCAACGGAACCGAGGCGACCATCACCACCGCGCCGTACGCGGTGACGAGCATGCCCACCTGTGCCGGCGGGATGGCCAGGTCACCGGCCATCGGGAGCAGCAGACCGATCGGCAGCGCCTCCGCGGTGGTGTAGAGGAAGGTCCCGCCCGACAGGCCGATCAACGCCCCAACTGCCCGGCCGCGTCCCATCCGAACCCCCCCACTGTTACCGTCTAAATAGCTTATGACGGCAACAGATTAGCGACGCCGTCCGATCCGGGTCAACTGGTAAAGTGCGTTTTGATGGAAACAGTCGAGGACGTGACCCGGATGCGCCTGGTGGGCGGCAACCTCGCGCTGGACTTCGTCAACACCCGCACCGGCCCGCCGGCCGGCGCCCCGGACGACGACGTCCTCACCGGCTACGCCGAACTGGTGGCCTGGGGCGCGTACGCAGGCGCGCTCACCGCGACCGAGGCGACCGCGCTGCGGCGGCTGGCCCGCGAGGACCCGGCCGGCGCGCGGGCCGCCTTCGCGCGCGCCCTGCGTACCCGGGACCACCTCGACGAGATCTTCCGGACGCTGGCCGCCGGCAAGAACCCGAAGGCGTCCGCACTGGACCGGCTCCGCGACGACGAGGCCGAGGCGCTCGGCCACGCCCGGCTCGACCCGACCAACGGGTACGCATGGAGCTGGCGGGACGACCGGACGCTGGCCCGACCGCTGTGGCCGACGGTGCACGCGGCGGTGCGGCTGCTCACCACCGGTCCGCTGGACCGGATCAAGGGCTGCGGCGGGTGCCGCTTCCTCTTCCACGACGAGAGCAAGAACCGCAGCCGCCGCTGGTGCAGCATGGACGACTGCGGCACCGCCGAGAAGACCCGACGTTACGTCGCGGCGCGGCGTACCCGTACCGCGCGGTGAAGTCTCGGGCCGTCACCCACCGCGGGGGTCCGCATGCGGGCGGACCGTTCCTGGGTATTTGTGCCGTGTCCCGCGGCCGGCCGCCGACCCTAGCCTCGTCGGTGACGACAGCCGTTGACGAACGAAGAGGTGACGGTCATGACCGCGGGCTCCTTCCGAGTCGAACCGGGTCAGGTGACCCGGCACGTCGAGCTGACCAGATCGCTGGCCACCGAGATCGAGCAGGCCACCGGCCCGCTGACCTCGCTCGCGCCCATGATCGAGAAGTCGTGGGTCGGCAGCGACGGCGCCGACGCCCTGCGCGAGGCGCTGTCCGAGACCGTCGAGGCGGTACGGCGCACCGGCACCGAGGTCCGCCGCTACGCCGACCTGGCCGGCGGCTGCGCGACCGGGTACGCCAAGCGCGACCAGTCCGCGGCCGACGAGTTCCGGGCCTGCCTGGTGCCGGCGGGGCGGTGAGCACCGATGGCCTACACCTACGCGCCCGAGGACGCCGTCGCCGGTGACCCCGGTGCGCTGCGCCTCACCACCCAGACCCTGACCACGCTCGGCACCGAGATCACCCGGCGGGCCGGCGACGCCCGCACCGACCTGAACCGCACCTCGGGGTACTGGAGCGGCAGCGCCGGCGACGCCTACCGCACCAGGATGACAACCGTCCAGGAACCGTACGCCGTCCTCGTCGACGAGGTGTTGCCGGTGATCGGCCGGGCCTGCGAGGCGCTGGCCGGCACCCTGGAGACGGCGCAGTCGCAGCTGCGCACCGCACTGGCCACCGCCGCCTCGATCGGCCTGCCGAACCGGCTGATCCTCGGCGTACTCGGATTCGGCGCGGTCACCTCACACGCCCGCTTCACCCAGCACTCGCGATACCCGCGCTACTGGGTGCGGTACGGAAACTGGCAGGCGGTGGCGAGGTACCAGCAACAACACCAGGTCACGGAGGCGCATTTCCAGCCGGTGGTCGACCAGGCGTCACTGGCGTTCAAGACCGCCCGCGAGGGACGGCTGGCGTTCGTCCGGGCCATCGGCGGCGCCCGCGAGGACCTGGCCCGGCTGCTGTACCGCGAGCCGACCGCGGCGGAGCTGAAGGTGGACCGCGAGGTCGGCGCCGGCCGGGTCGGCAACTTCTGGACCTACCTGCAGTCGCAGCTGACCGACACCGACCCGCAGGGTCGGGTGATGCTCTACCGGTGGACCGAGCCCTACGGCGAACCGGCGGTCTTCTTCCGGGACGGCTCGGACACGTCCAACTACCTCAAGGACGACGCCCTGCTGCGCGGCGAACTCGACCCCCACCTGCGGGACCTGGCCGCGGCGGCGGTCGCCTCGAACGGTGCGACATACGACCTGCGGACCAACGTGACGATCGCCGACGGCTGGGGCACCGGCCACGAGACCCTGCACGGCACCGAGGCCACCGTCGGCGACTTCCACATCGAGGGCACCCCGACCGTACGGCCGCTGCCCGGCGGCGGACACGAGGTGGTGCTGGACAGCACCTTCACCTGGAACGACATCATCGACCCCAATCCCCAGTACCTCGAGGACTGGGTCGGCAGCCATATCCCCGGCACCCAGCCGTTCAACATCCACATCGAATGGCAGGAGCGGACCACTGTCATCCTGGACGCGGCGGGACGGCCGGTCTCGGTGAGCGGCTACCCGGCCCCTGCGCCCTGACCCGGGGATTTGAGTGGGCGTCGCCATCGGATCAACCGCACGGTCGGGAGAGGCAGACAATGAAGAGGGCCGGACTCCGACACCGTCGGCCACGGTGCCCGCCCCGTCACGATTCGCGACTCCTTCCGCACCGAGTCCCGCCATGCTCCGGCCGGGTGCCGACCCGGGCAAGGAGTTGCGGCCCAGAGCAGGCGCCAACCGCGCCGCCGTCAGATTCGGTTCTGCCTTGCCGCGACGATCACCGCCTCCGTGCTTGTCGCAACGGTCGCCGGTTGCACGACGCGGGCCGCCGGGACACCGGTGATCGGGGTCGACCCGTCGTCCACCCTCGTCGACCAGCCGGTGCGGATCCGGGTCAGCGGACTCGCGGCCGGCCAGGACGCCGCGGTCACGTTGACGGCGACCGACTACCTCGGATCGACCTGGCGTGGCCGGGCGACGTTCACGGCCGACGCCAACGGAGTGGTGGACCTGGACCAGGCCCCGCCCGACGCGGGTAGCTACGACGCCGTGGACGGAATGGGCCTCTTCTGGTCCATGACCAACCTCGACGGCGAGGGGCAGACGTTCTTTCCCCGGCTCCCCGAGTTGGCCGCCGGATACGAGATGCGGTTGGCCGTCACGGTCGACGGCCGGGAGGTGGCCAGCCGGAGCCTTCGGCGGGAATGGCTGGCCCCAGGCGTCGTCCATCGCAAGCTCCGGCCACCCGTCGACGGCCTCCACGGCGACCTGTATCTGCCACCGGCCGGCAGCGCGGCGAAGACGCCAGTTCTGATCTTTGGCGGGTCCGAGGGCGGCAACAGCATGGTGTTCACCGCCGCGCTCCTGGCATCGCACGGACATCCGGCCCTGTCGCTGGCCTACTTCGGAGTCCCGGCACTACCGCAGACGTTGCGGCGGATCCCGCTGGAGTACTTCGCCGACGCGGCCCGCCTGCTGTCCAGCCACGCCAGCGCGACGTCGGGGCCGGTCGCGGTCTGTGGCTACTCGCGGGGCAGCGAGGCCGCGCTCCTGCTCGCCCAGCACCACCCGGACCTCATCCGGGGGGCGGTGCTCTACGCGCCGAGCGACACGGTACGGGCCGGATTCCCCGATGCGACAGGCGCCGCCTGGACCAGCGGCGGTAGGGACCTTCCCTCGACCGGGATTCCGGTCGACAACGTCGTCGGGCCGGTGCTGGCCATCGCCGGTGGCAAGGACAGGGTCTGGCCGTCGGCCGCACAGGCCCAGGCCATCGAGCGGAACCTGCGCAGGGCCGGGTCGGCATCTTCTGTTCGCGTGCTCGTCTACCCCGACGCGGGACACGGCGTCGGCACGTACCCATTCCAGCCCGCCGGTGTCGTCGACGTGCATCCCGTCACCGGTCACCTCCTGGAGTCCGGCGGGTCCAGAGCCGCAGACGCCGCCGCCCGGCGGGACAGTTGGCCCGAGGTCCTCGCCCTGCTGGCGACACTGTCCTGACAGTGGGCAGGTGCCGGGCGTAGCTAGGCTGACTCCATGTCGGACAGCGTCGCCCCCGGGTCGAACCCGCCGATCGTGGGCATCGACTTCGGCACCTCCAACACCGCCGCGGTACTGGGGCTGCCCGACGGCCGCGTGCGGACCCTCCTGTTCGACGGCGTACCGCAGCTCCCCTCGGCCGTGTTCCTGGAGGAATCCGGGGAGCTGCTGGTCGGGCGGGACGCCCGGTACGCCGCCCGCAGCCGCCCAGAGCGGCTGGAACCGCACCCGAAACAGCACGTGGACGAACGTACGGTGCTGTTGGGCGACGCGGAGCTGCCGGTCACCGACCTGATCGCGGCGGTGCTGCGCCGGGTCGCCGACGAGGCGTCCCGGGTCGCCGGGGCGCCGGTCGACACGGCGGTGCTGACCTGCCCGGTGGCCTGGGGAACCGGCCGGCGGGCCACCCTGTCGGCCGCCGCCGGCCAGGTCTTCGCCCGGCACGAGCTGGTCGACGAGCCGGTCGCCGCGGCCAGCCGGTTCGCCGCCCTGGCCGGCGGCCAGCTGGCACCCGGCGGTCTGGTCGCCGTCTACGACCTGGGGGCCGGCACCTTCGACGCCGCGGTGCTGCGGCGCGGTGCCGACGGGTTCGAGGTGCTCGCCTCCGCCGGCCTGACCGACGCGGGCGGCCTGGACATCGACGCCGCCATCGTCACCCACCTCGAACAGACCTACCGGGATCGCGACCCGGACCGCTGGCAGCGGCTGACCCAACCTGTCACCCCGGCCGACCGGACCGCCGCCCAGCGGCTCTGGGACGACGTACGGGAGGCCAAGGAGCTGCTGTCGCGGGCCACCTCGGCGCGCATCCCGATCCCGCTCTTCGACGACGAGGCACCACTGGGGCGGGAGCAGTTGGAGCTGCTCGCCCAGCCCGTGCTGGACCGGACCGTCACCGTGCTGCGGCAGGTGCTGGCCGACGCCGGGGCGGAACCGGGCCAACTGGCCGGTCTCTACCTGGTCGGTGGCGCCAGCCGGCTGCCGCTCGCCGCCACCCTGCTGCACCGGGCGCTCGGCGTCGGACCGGCCACCCTCGAACAGCCGGAACTGGTGGTTGCCGAGGGCAGCCTGACCATCCGGACCGGGCCGGCCGGTGCCGGCGTACCCGATTCGGGGTCGGACCTGACCCGGACCGACCCGGACGCCGGCGGGCGGGCGCCGCTGCCCGGGCCGACACCCGCCGCGCCGGCCGCCGAGGACCCGTGGCCGACCGGCGACGCCCCCGGTACGGCCGCCGGCGGGTCGGCCACGCCGAGCTGGCGACGACCGGCGGTGGCGACCGCGGCGGTGCTCGGCGTCGTCGCGGTCGTCGCCGGGGTGGCGCTCTGGCTTCCGGACGGGAGCGACGCGGACACCGACGAGGGCCGGCGGACGGTCAGCCAGAGCAGCTCCGCACCGGCCACGCCCACCGAAACACCCACCCCGACCCCCACCCCGCCGCCGGCCGGCGGGGACGCCTGCCTGGTCGGCACCTGGACGCAGACCAGCCTGGTCTACCACGACGTCAACATGTGGGGCCGGTCGGTCGTCCTGTCCGGCAAGGGCATGCGGTACACGTGGCGGGCGGACGGCACCGGAGAGACCCGGATCGACCAGGTACGCCTCACCGGCAAGTCCGGCGGCAACCGGTACGAGGCGATCCACAACGGCCGGATGACCTGGCGCTACCGGGCCGGTAACGGCCAGATCATCTACTCCGGGGCCAGCTCCAAGGGCACCACGATCTACAAGGTCAACGGGTCGATCCGGGAGTCCAAGGCGATGGGGAAGCCGAGCACCGCACCGGTGAGCTACGTCTGCGTCGGCGACGGCTTGAGCATCACGCACTCCGACTACACCGTCGAAGCCCGCCGGAACCCGGCCGGCGGCTGACCCCTGCCCGATCCGGAATCCGGCTCATGTCATTGGGTCGGCGGCGGTACACCCGGCCGAGGGTCTGCCCGCCCTGAGCACCACTGCTTTCCGGCGTACGCTCGGTGGCATGACCGGCGTGGTGGGGTTCCTGGTGGTCGCGGCCGGCGTGGCCGGGATCGCGGGTGGCCTGGTGTGGTTGGGAGCCCGGATCCGACGGCGGGGCGGCGGGGTCGACGTGCTGGGTCCGTTCGAGGAGATCTGGCATCCGGCGGCGCACCGCTCCCGCCTTGAGATCCAGGCGCAGGAGGAATGGGTCGCGCCGATGCCCACCCCGGACCGCGAGCGACCCCAGCGGCCATCGCCCTGAGCTGTTAGGTCGACGGACGAGTCGACCTGTACGCCGGATTCTGTGCCCGGCGGCACCGTTGCCGGTGGCGCCGGCGGCGGCCATCCATCTCGGCCTGCCGTTGCCGGCAGGCTCCAGCGGCCTACCCGCAGGCATCGGGCGGGCCGCCCTCGAACGCCTGCGCAGGTGAACTCCTGTTGGAGACACCATCTCTTGGCCTTGCTCCGGGTGGGGTTTACCTAGCCATCCCGGTCACCCGGGATGCTGGTGGGCTCTTACCCCACCGTTTCACCCTTACCCACCGAGCGTGCCCGGTGGGCGGTCTGTTTTCTGTGGCACTGTCCCGCGGGTCACCCCGGGTTGCCGTTAGCAACCACCCTGCCCTGTGGAGTCCGGACGTTCCTCGGCACCGGGCCTCATCAGCCCGCTGACGCGACCGCCCGGTCGACTCGTCCGTCGCACCACCGAGTCTATCCGCGCCCACGCCCGCCTCCACCAACCGCCCCGCCAGCACGAGGCTTCAAGATCAGATGATGGAAAGTCCCGGCTTCGGGTGTGATTCCGGGACTTTCCATCATTCGATCTTGGATAAGCCGACGGCTGACGAGATCCACAGGACATTTGGCATGTGATCGGGGCTCTGGGCGTGCCCTATGTCCTGTGGATCTTGGAATGGCCCGGAGCCGAGGTGCGGCGGGCGGGCAACCTGTAGGGCTGGGGTGAGCCTGGGTGGCGGGCGCGGCGGAGGGGGTAGCGTCGGCGGGCGATGGAGATTACTGAGGCGTTGGGGCTGGTCGCGGCGGGGGTGGCGGCGGGAACGGTGAACGCGGTGGCCGGGGGCGGGTCGCTGATCACCTTTCCGGCGCTGATCGCGGTCGGGCTGCCACCGGTGGCGGCGAACGTGACCAACTCGATCGCGGTCAGCCCGGGATACCTCGCCAGCGTGGCCGGCAGCCGCCAGGACCTGCCGGATCGGCGTACCCTGCTCCGGCTCGTCCCGACCGCGATCGTCGGCGCGGTCGCCGGATGTGTGCTGCTGCTGACCACGCCGGAGCGGGCGTTCGAGCTGGTGGTGCCGTTTCTGGTGCTCGGCGCCGCCGGCACGTTGGCGTTTCAGGATCGGCTCCGGCTGCTGGTGGGCCACCGGCCGGGGGCGGGTCCGCGCCGTCGGGCACTCACCCGCCAGGGCATCGTCGGCCTCGCCTCGGTGTACGGGGGTTACTTCGGCGCCGCGCTCGGGGTGCTGCTGGTGGCCGGGCTGGCGTTGGTGCTGGACGAGTCGCTGCGCCGGATCACCGCGGTCAAGAACCTGCTGTCGGCGGTGGTCGGGCTGGTCACGGTCGCCGTGTTCGCGGTGTTCGGGCCGGTGAACTGGGCCGGCGTCGCGGTGCTCGCCCCGGCCACCATCGTCGGCGGATACGCGGGCGCCCGGCTCGCCCGCCGCCTCCCGCCGGCCGTGTTGAAGACCGTCATCGTCGTCTTCGGCACCCTCATCGGCCTGTACCTCCTCTACCGGGCACTGTCGGGCTGAACCTCCACCCGGCTCTGTCGGCTCGACTGCCGCCGGGCACTGTCGGGCTGAGCCTTCATCCGGTCCTGTCGGGTTCGGCTGTCGCCGGGCCGGTTGCGGACCGCTCAGCCGGGAGGACGGTGAGCAGGTCGGCGGGTTGGCAGTCGAGGGCGTCGCAGATGGCGGTGAGGGTGCTGAACCGGATCGCCCGCGCCCGGCCGTTCTTGAGGATCGACAGGTTGGCCAGGGTCACGCCGACCCGGTCGGCCAGCTCCGTGAGGGTGACCCCCCGCTGCGCCAGCAGCCGGTCCAGGTGCACCTGGACCCGATGGTCCTCCTCCGGCGGCATCAGATCACCGTCTCCAGCTCGGCGCGCATCGCCACTCCCCGGCCGATCACCTCGGCGACGGCGAACAGGCCGAACCCGGCCAGGATCCAGGGCAGCGGAAACTGCCAGGTGGTCGTTCCCTCCCCGCCGGTGGCCGACATCGACAGATTCAGCGCCGCGATCGCCTCCACGAGGCCGGCCAGGACACCGCCGACGAGCGCCACCACGGCGGCCAGCCGCAGCCGGCGTACGACGTAGGCCGAGAACGGTTCGGCGCGTTGGGCCCGACGGACGACCTGGAACAGCAGGACCAGCATGGCCAGCACGACAAGCGCCGACGGTAGGCCGGTGAGGGTGTCGGCGACGAGTTGCCCGGCGGTCGGTTCGGGGAGGTGGACCACCACCGCCGAGGACGGGCGTACCACCGCGCCGCCGGTCAGGCCGCCGCTGGCGCCGGCGACCCCGTCGACCGCCTTGGCCGGCACCTCGACGACGACGTCACGGTTGCCGGTCAGGGTGAGCGCCAGGTTGCCGGTGACGACGACCGCGAACAGCGCCAGGCCGGCGATCAGCACGGCCCGCATCTCGGCCAGCCAGTCCGGCTTGCGCAGCCGGTCGATGAACCCTCGCATCAGAGACCTCCCTTATCGAATAACAATGTATTGATAATCGATAAGGAGGGGTACGTTTGTCAACCGGACGGAGTCAGCATCCGGGACTGCGGCGGACCCCAGGGGGTGGCCCACCAGGGGGCCATGGTGACCGGGGACACATCGAAACAGGCAACTGTCAACGGTCGATCGTGGATCTCCTGATCACGACGGCCAGAAGCGAGGCCGGGCAGCAATCTGGAACGATGCCAGAGAAGTCGAAGAGGTCAATTTCATCGAAGTCGACCTATGCCGCCTTGCTCCCCGCGAGACGGGTTGCCATGCTGGCCGGGTGCCTCGCTTCCGCTCGTACGACTCGACCGAGCTCGCGTACCACGTTCAGGGCGCCGGACCGCCGCTGGTCTGCCTGCCGGGCGGACCGGCCCGCGCCTCCTCCTACCTCGGTGACCTGGGCGGACTTGTCGCGCACCGCACGCTGATCATGCTCGACCAGCGCGGCACCGGCGAGTCCGAGGTGCCGGCCGACGAGACCAGCTACCGCTGCGACCGGCTCGTCGACGACCTGGCGGCGCTCCGGGTCCACCTCGCCCTGGACCGGATGGATCTGCTCGCCCACTCGGCCGGTGCCAGCGTCGCACAGCTCTACGCCACCAGGTTCGCCGACCGGATCGCCCGGCTGGTGCTGGTCACCCCGAGCCTGCAGGTGCTCGGCCTGCCACCGGTCGGTGCGGCCGAGGCGCAGGCCAAGCGCGCCGGCGAGTGGTGGTTCGCCGAGGCCAAATCCGCCTCGTACGCCCGACAGCAGGCCATCGCCGAAGGCCGGACCAGCGCCGAACTCGCCCCGTTGTCGCTCGCCGCCGCCCCGTTCTGGTACGGCCGGTGGGACGAGCGGGCCCGCGCCCACAGCGAGGCGGACTCCTGGGAGCGGTCGCACGCCGGCACCGACGGGTTCTACGCCGGGTTCGAGCCGGACACCGCCGCGGTCCGCGACGCGCTGAAGGCGCTGGATGTCCCGGTGCTGGTGGTGGCCGGCGAACTCGACGCGGCACCGACCCCCGAGGCGGCCCGCCGGCTCGCCGGGCACTTCCCGCGCGCCGAGGTGGTGGTGCAGCAGGGCGCCGGCCACTTCCCGTGGGTCGACGACCCGCCCGGCTTCGCCCGCACCATCCAGGACTTCCTCGCCGCGACCGACTGACCGGACGGTCAGAGGTCGGCGAGGTGGGCAGTCTCGTTGACCGTCCGCACCGCGATCCCGCCGTCCGCCCAAACGTCCACGATGGACAGGCCGGTCGGGTCCAGGAAGAGCCGGTGCAGGAAGGCGTCGCCGGCCGCCAGGGCATCCCGCAACGCGATCTTCAACGGCGAGACGTGCGAGACCACGACCACGGTCTCCCCCGGGTACGCCCGCAGCAGGTCGGCCACCGCCCGGCGTACCCGGTGGGTCACCTCGACGAACGACTCACCGCCCGGCGGGGCGACCTCGGGTGAGGCCAGCCAGGCGTCCAGCTCGGCGGGCCAGCCGGCCCGCACCTCGGCGAAGGTGCGCCCCTCCCAGGCACCGAAGTCGCACTCGATCAGATCGTCCGCGGTCCGCACCGGCGCGCCGCCGAGCGCCTCGGCGACGATCGACGCGGTCGCCGTACACCGGGACAGCGGTGAGCTGACCACGGCCGCGACCGACGGGGCCAGCGCGGCCACCCTGGCCGCCACCGCCCGCGCCTGCGCCGCCCCGTCGGCCGCCAACGGCACGTCGCCCCGGCCCGAGTAGCGGCGTTGGGCGGTCAGCTCAGTCTCGCCGTGCCGGATCAGCACCAGCCGGGTGGCGGTCGAGGCCGGCCGAGGTTCCCAGGTCGGCTTGGCCGGCCCGGCCAGCGGCCCACCATCGGCGAGCGGCACGGCCAGCGGTCCGCCGTTGGCGAGCGGCTCGGCCAGCGGCCCACCGTCCGCCGGCGGCACGGCCGGGTCGACGCCGCCGGCCGGCGCGGTGCGCCCGGGCTGCTCGCCCGGTTCGCCCGGCTCGGTGAGGGCCGCCGGGGGTTCGGCGGCGGTGGTCGGCCGGGACGCCTTCGGTGGACGGCCGGCGGCCTGGTCCATCGCGGCGTTGGCCAGCGCGTCGGCGTGCCGGTTGCGCTCGCGCGGGATCCACGTGAAGGTCACCGCGTCGAACCGGCGGACCAGCACCGCGGCCTCGGCCGCCAGCGGGCGCAGGCCGGGGTTCTTGATCTGCCAGCGGCCGCACATCTGCTCCACCACCAGCTTCGAGTCCATCCGCACCTCGACCTCGGCCGCGCCTACCTCGGCGGCGGCCGTCAGCCCGGCGAGCAGGCCCCGGTATTCGGCGACGTTGTTGGTGGCCACCCCGATCGCCTCGGCCCGCTCGGCCAGCACCTGCCCGGTGCCGGCGTCGCGGACCACCGCGCCGTACCCGGCCGGGCCGGGGTTGCCCCGGGCGCCGCCGTCGGCCTCCACCACCACCCGTGGGCCGGCGCCGGTCACAGGCCCGACTCGGCGGTCCGGACCATGATGCGGCGGCACTCCTCGCAGCGGACCACCTCGTCCGGCTCCGCCGCCCTGATCCGGGCCCGGTCGGCCCCGGAGAGGTCCAGCCGGCAGCCGCCGCACCGGCCGCCGGTCAGCAGTGCGGCGCCGAGCCCGCCGGAGGCCTCCCGGACCCGGTCGTAGAGGGCGATCAGGTCGGCCGGCAGGTCGGCGGCGAGGGGTTGCCGGGCGCTGACCCGGAACTGCTCGTCCTGGGCGATCTCGGCAAGCGTCTGGTCCCGCCGCTGCTCGGTCTGGGCACGCCGGTCCCGGGTCTCGGTCAGCCGCCGCTCGATGCCGTCCAGGGTCGCCTGGGCGGTCTCCCGCTGCTCCATCAGCTCCAGCTCGGCGTCCTCCAGCTCGGTCTGCCGCCGGGTCAGGGAGACCATCTCGTGCTGCAGCGCCTCCAGCTCACGGGCCGGGCCGGTGCCGGCGGCCAGCCGGGCCTGGTCCTTCTCCTTGCGTACCCGGACCTGGTCGACGTCCTTCTCCAGCCGGGCGATGTCGCGGTCCAGGTCGTCGACCGCCACCTGGGCGCGGACCCGCTCGTCCTCCAGCGCGGACAGCTCCCGGGCCTGCGACTCCAGCTCGGCGTGCTCGGGCAGCGTGCGCCGCCGGTGGGCGAGCTGGGCGAGCGCGGTGTCGATCGCCTGCAGGTCGAGCAGGCGGCGCTGGTCTCGCGGGTCGGCCTTCACGGGTGGGCCTCCTTGTCGACAGGGGTGCCGGACTTCACGGGTTCGCGGCGTGCAGGGTCCACGGATCGGTGTCCAGATCGGACACCACGGTACCCACGCCCAGGATGGCGCGCAGGTGTCCGGCCAGGTCGTCCAGCCAGGGTCGTTCGGTCGCCCAGTGGGCGGCGTCCAGCAGCGCCGGACCGCCCGCCGCGAGGTGTTCGCTGGCCGGGTGGTGACGCAGGTCCGCGGTGAGGTAGGCGTCCACGCCGGCCGCCGACACGTCGTCGAGGAACGAGTCCCCGGCGCCGCCGCAGACGGCCAGGGTACCGATCAGCCGGTCCGGGTCGCCGGCGGCACGCACTCCCCAGGCGGTGGGCGGCAGGCTACGGGCGGCCAGCCGGGTCAGCTCGGCCAGCGTCAGCGGTCGGGACAGCCGGCCGATCCGGCCGGTCCCCCGGCCCTCGCCGTGCGCCGGCGAGCCGGGCGGGCTCGGCCGCAGCGGGCGCACGTCGATCAGGTCCAGTCGGGCGGCGAGGGCGTCGGAGACGCCGGGGCTGGCGACGTCGGCGTTGGTGTGCGCGACGTACAGGGCGACGTCGTTTTTGATCAACTGATGCACGATCCGGCCCTTGTAACTGGTCGCCGCGACCGAGGAGACGCCGCGGAGCAGCAGCGGATGGTGCGCGACGATCAGGTCGGCGCCGCCGGCGACCGCCTCGGCGACCGTCTCCGGTACGCAGTCGACCACGCAGGCGATCTGCCGGACCGGGTTGGCCGGGTCACCGACGACCAGCCCGACCCGGTCCCACTGCTCGGCCCAGGCCGGCGGATAGCGCGCGTCAAGCGCGGCCACCACGTCGGCGACGCTGACCGTACGGCTCTCGGTGCTCCCCACGGCGGCCCAGCTTACCGGCGGACCGTCCGGACCCGGGCGTCGCCGACCGGGTCCGTCGACCCGGTCGGCGAGCTGCCCGGTCAGCCCGGCCGACCGCCAACCGAGGACCGGGCCCGGAGCGCATCGATCGCCATCCACCAGGGGAACCCGTCCAGGTACCGCTCGCCGGTGCCCGGCGGGTGCAGCGGCATCACATCGTCACCGAAGAGCACCGTCACGTCCCACTGCCGGAGCCGGTCGATGCTGGCCCGGAACGCGGGATGGTTCGCCATCGCCACGTTCGTGAACGGCATCGCGACCAGCGGCAGTCCCTTGCCCTGCGCCTCGACCAGCAGGCCGAGCGCCAGCGTGTCGGCGATCCCGGCCGCCCACTTGTTGATCGTGTTGACGGTGGCCGGTCCGACGACCATCGCGTCGGCCGGCGGGAGCACATCAGGCTCCCCTGGTTTCTTGTACGCGCTGCGGACCGGATGCCCGGTCTGCCGTTCGAGTGCCGACTGGTCGACGAACTTGTGCCCGTCCGGGGTGACGACGACACAGACCTCCCATCCATCCTCCTGCCCGAGGTCGACCAGCCGGCCGACATTGCGGGCCAGCGGCGAGCCGCAGGCGATCACGTACAGGACCCGTTGCTGCGGGTGCGCGGTCATGCCGCAGGCATCCCGGTCATATTCCAACTCCCATGTGCTCAGCCAACTCCGCCACCGGCGATGGCGGCGCACCACGTGTGCGACGGAGCACATCGGACATCACCTCGTGGGCCAGCGGTCGGCAGCGGATCTCCGACGGGGCGAGCTGGTCACCGCGGACCAGCATCTCGCCGGCCTTCGTCACATCCCCGACCTGGGACAGGCCCCGGGCCAGGTCCAGCATGTGGTGCGCCCGCCGCTCCGGCAGCAGGGCGTTGAACCCGGCCGGGTCGATCTTGTTGTGGGTCTCCACCGCCTGCCGTCCCTCGCCGAGCTCGACCATGGCGGCGGCCCGGTGCAGCTGCAGGTTGGTCGGGCCGAAGCAGGTCCAGTAGTGGTTCTCGTCCCGACCGAGCCGGTCGGCGGCCTCCTGGGCGCCGTTGACCAGGTCCCGGACCGTGTTGGCGTCGCCCATCCGGGCCGCCGCCATCGCGCCCTGCAGCAGCAGCATGCCGTAGACGGAGAGCCGTTCCGGACTGACGTCGTTGCTGTCGCCCGGCGCGAGCCGGTTGGCGATGTTGACGTTCACCTCCAGCGCCGGCCGGGCCCGGCCGAGGGCCAGCAGCGCGTTGCCGACCCGGAAGGTCGCCGCCCCGGCCAGCAGTTGGTCGCCGGCCCGCTGGGAGACCGCCATCGACCGGTCGGCGGCCAGCCAGGCCAGCTCGTACTCGCCGAGCTTGCGCAGCGTGGAGGAGGCGATCTGGTACACCTGCCCGAGCAGTTGCGCCGCCTGCTGCGCGTCGTCACCGGTGCAGGCGGAGTCGGCGGCCTGGGCCTCGCGCAGCAGCTTCGGCAACGCCCGGGTCAGCACCCCGTAGCGGGCGTACTGGTAGGTCAGCCAGGCATGGCTGATCGCCTTGGCCATCTCCGCCAGCGGCGGCGGCTCCGGCGCCCCGTGGAAGAAGGCGCTCATCGAGTCGTACCGCTCCAGGGCGGCCCGGATCTCCTCCACCTCGACCTGGTCGATGCAGGTCAGGCCACCCACCCGGCGTTCCGGCTCCCGACCCACCAGCAGCTGCACGTCGAGTTGCAGCACGTCGGCGATCTCGTAGAGGACGGAGAACTTGTCCAGCCGGCGCACTCCGCGCTCGACCTTGTCCACCCAGCTCTTCGATTTGCCGAGTCGGTCGGCGAACACCTGCTGGGACATCTTGCGGCGACCACGCCAGTAGGCGACACGGCGGCCGATCGGTAGATCGTCCACGCCCCGTCCCTCCCCTCTTCAATTCTTCGCGGACCCGTACGGTGCGTGACGCTGTGCAGGCGGGGTCGCCGCCCTTCGGCACGTCTGCACTGGTCGCACAGCAGGTACGTCGGTCCGTGAGCCACCACTCATAGTTTTTTCGTGCAAGTTGCAACTGACTGTCTGCCGATTCCAACGACGACATCAGATGCCGGTTATGGGTTCACGGCGCCGCGAACGCCGTCCAGGATGCCGGTCGCAGAGGTAGGGGGTTCCAGGGCATGTGGGGCAGAGTCCGGCCGCCGTTCGGCCAGCTTTCGACGCTGGACCGGATCCGGCTCCGACGAATCGCGGTACGTTACGCCACGCACGGTTGGCACGTCACTCCCGGGGCGTGCCTGACCCGCCACCGGTTCATCTGCGGCCGGGCCGGCTGCCCCACCACCGGCTGCCACCCCGCGCTGGAGGACTGGGAGGGCGGCGCCAGCGCCGACTCCGCCCGGGTGGCCACCTGGTGGCGGGTACGGCCGCACGCGGTCCTGCTCGTCACCGGCCGCGTCTTCGACGTGCTGGAGGTCCCCGCGTACCTGGGCCGGGCCGTCCTGGACGCGGTCCGGCCCACCACCGGCCGCCCGGTCGGGGGCCAACCGGCGACCGGTTCGGTGGACCACCGCCGCGGGCCGGTCGCGGTCACCCCGGGCGGCAGGTGGATGTTCCTGGTACGCCCCGGCGAACCGCTGCGCCCGGAGCTGGACCAGTGCCTCTATGTGGTCCGGCACGGCGTCGGCTCCTGGATCCCCGCCCCGCCGACCCGGCTGCCGGAGGGCACGGTGCGGTGGGTGGTGCCGCCCGAGGAGACCCGCTGGACGCTGCCGGACCCGCACCGGGTGCAGGAGCTGCTGGTCGAGACCCTGCACGGCGTCGCGCCGGCGCTGGCCCGGCCACTGGTCCCGGCCCACCTGCCGGCCCCCCGCCAGGGCTACTGACCGCCGGCCCCCGCCAGCACGGCCACCGGGCCGGCGGCCACCGGCCGGCGGCTGCCGGTCCAGGCGGCTGCCGGCCGCTGGCGGCGCCGGCCGGACCACCCGGTGATGGGATGCCGGCGGATCGGCAACCCGACGCTTCCCCCGCGCCGGCCGGCAGCGTCCGGCCGGCGCTGCGGTCGTTGACGCTGGTAGCGGCCCGACCACGGGTCGTCAACGGGGGTGTGGAAATGGCAGACGAGGACGTGGCACGCTCGGCCGACGGAGGCCGGCGCCCACGACGGACGATCAGGTGGCACCGGTGGGCCGGGACGCGCCCGGCCGGCTCCCGGCCGGGCGGTGCCCGCCCGACCGGCTCATCCCGGCCGGCCGGGACCCATCGTCCGGTACGTTGACGGTCGGCCCGGCCGTGTCGGTCGGTGCCGACGCGGTCGGCGCCACGTCGGTCGGCGTCCCGTCGGTCGGTTTGGACCGGCGACCGGGCGACAGGTCCGGAGCCGGCGGCGCCGGTCTGCGCGGCCTGGAGGGCGAGGACGCGGCCACCGGTAGGCCGTTGGAGCGCAGGTAGCGGCGGTCGTCGGTGACCACCGCGCACTCGTGGCCGGGCAGCCCGCCGAGCCACCGCACACCCCGCGCACCCATCGCCACCGCCGCGGTGGCGTACGCGTCGGCGTCCCCGAGGTCCGGGCCGACCACGGTCACCGACCGCAGGCCACGGGCCGGGGCGCCGGTCCGCGGGTCGATCACGTGGTGGCCGCGTTCGTAGACCCCGGAGGTGGCCACCGCCAGGTCGGTGCCGGCCAGCACCCAGCTGGTGAGCGCCGGGTCCCAGGGGTGCCGGATGCCGATCCGCCAGGGGCGGCCGGCGGCGTTGTGGCCGCGTACCCGGACGTCGCCGCCGGCGTTGAGGCAGTGGTTGCCGGCGCCGGCGGCCAGCAGCCGGTCCGAGGCGACCTGCGCCGACCAGCCCTTGACGTAGCCGGACGGGTCGAACCCGCCGGCGGCGTACGCGTCGAAGTAGCCGTCGGTGGCCGCCCAGAGGTCGGCGCAGCGGGCCAGCACCGCGCGCAGGTCCGCGGAGAGGTCGTCGAAGGGCAGCTCGCCCCGGCCGAACCGGCTCACCTCGCTGTCCGGCTGGTAGGTACTGAACCGCCGGTCGACCTCGCGCAGCCAGCGGTAGCAGTCGTCGGCCAGTTCGTCGAGCGCGGCCCGGGGCAGGTCGTCGGCGAGATCGAGGCTGATCGGCGTACCCATCACCTGCTCGACGCGGCGCAGCCCGGGTCGGGACCGCAGATCAGTCACGCTCGCCCCGGGCGGCGGCGTCCAGCGCCGCCTGCAGCGACTCCAGGTAGCTGCCGCTGGTGGAGCTGGCGCCGGAAACCGCGTCCAGGTCGGCGCTCTGCTCGGCCACCGCGGCGGCGCCCAGGTCCTCGGTGACCCGTTCGCTGAGCTGGACGGACCGGGCCGAGCTGGTCGGCATCTCCAGCGCCTCGACCGCGGTCAGCTTCTCGCCCGACATGGTGATCTTCACCTGGACGGTGCCGTAGTCGTTGCTGACCGCCGGGCCGGTGACGGTGAAGGTGCCGCCGTCGGACCTGCGCTCCGAGCGCGAGCCGGCCTGGTTCTTCCGGTCGGCCGGCGGGGCGACGGAGCCCTTCGGCGCAGGGGCGGCGGACTCCGCCGGTGCCGGGCTGCCGGCCTGGTCGGCCGGCGCGTCCTGGGCGACCTGGGTGGTGGCCGGGCCGGCCTTGACGGCCACCAGCAGGGTGGTACCCGCGACGAGGCCACCGACGGCGAACAGGGTGCGACGCAAGATTGGACCTCCGGGTCGGTGTCGTGACGGTCAGAGCTCGAACGTGGCGAGATGGATCTGCTTCTTCGGCACGCCGGCCCGGCGCAGCACCCGAACCGACTCGTCGACCAGGCCGGCCGGTCCGCAGAGGAAGACGTCCCGCCGGGCCAGGTCCGGCACGAGGTAACGGAGCCCGCGTGGGCTCATCACCTGGCTCGGGCCGGGGTCGCTGCGGGAGCCGACCACGTAGCGCAGGTCGACCCCGCGCGCGTCGGCCAGCCAGTCCAGCTCCCGGTAGAGCATCACGTCCTCCGGGCGGCTGGCCCGGTAGATCAGCGCGGAGCCCGGGGGCAGCTCCTCCAGCAGGGCGCGGATCGGTGCGATGCCGCTGCCGCCGGCGATCAGCAGGGCGCGGTCGCGGGTGCGGTGCTCGGCGGTGAAGGTGCCCATCGGGCCCTCCGCCCAGACCCGGGTGCCCGGCTCCAGGTCGCGCAGGTCGGCGGTGTGCCGGCCGACCACCTTGACGGTCAGCCGGAGCCAGCGGCCGTTCTGCGCGGCCGAGAGCGAGAACGGGTGCGACTGCCACCAGCAGCCCCGGGCCAGGAACCGCCAGCGGAAGAACTGGCCGCCGCGGACCTCGAGCTGGTCCAGCCGGCGGCCGATCAGGTAGATCGAGATGGTGTCCGGGCTCTCCGCCACGATGTCGGCCACTTCGAGCCGGTGCCGCAGGTTCAGCCGCAGCGGCGCGATCACCCGCCCCCAGACCAGGGCGACCACGACCAGCACGTACATCCCGATCCAGAAGGTCCGCACCGGGCCGGGCTGGAAGAGCTGCTGGCCGTTGGCGAACTGGTGGCCGTACCCGAGCAGCAGCGCGGCGTAGCTGCTCAGGTGCAGGAAGTACCAGAGCTCGTACGGTACCGCCGTGCGGGCGGCGCGGATGCTGGTGAAGGCGACGAAGACCAGGATTCCGGTGGCGATGAACGCGCTCGGCAGGTCCTCGTAGTTGTTCCACAGCAGACCGATCTGCGCCGGGATCGACACCTGGTCCAGGCCGGCGTAGCCGACCACCATCAGCGCGGTGTGGGCCAGCACCGCCACCAGCAGGGTGGCGCCGATGTCCCGGTGCCAGCGGGCGATCTGCTCGGTGCCGATGGTGCGCTCCAGCAGCCGCAGCCGGCTCATCAGCAGGATCTGCACCAGCAGCAGATAGCCGGCGACGAGGCCGGTGATCTGCCCTCCGGCGGTCAGGATCGCGGCGGTGTCCCGCAGCGACCCGGCGGGTGTCTGCTGCCACCAGGGCAGCACGCTCGCCAGCAGCCCGAGCCAGCCGACGGCGACGACGAGCCGACCGGCCAGCCGGCCACGCGGCCGCGGCACCGTGGGGCCGGTCGGAGTCGGCCGCCGGCGGGTCCGGTCCGCCGACGGCCGACGACCCGCGGTACGCGTCGACCGGCTCACGAGCAGCCTGCCATCGCCGGCGCACCCAGCCCATTCGGCGCACCCAGCTCAGTCATGTCCCAATCCCTCTTCCCGGGCGGCCCGCGCCGGCTCGGGCCGGTGCCGGGCGCTACCTCGTGACTCACGACCAGGGGCGGTTGCGAGGGGAAAAATAGTCAGCCGGGAGCGCACCAACAAGGTCATCAAACTGGTATCACGGCTGCGCTTAAGGACCGGTTCAAGCGGCGGCCGGACGGACCGGAAATTGTGCGATCCGTCCGGCCGGGTCACGAACTGGGCCGACGCCGCGAACCCGGACCGGGCAGGCGTCTCCCACCCCGTTGCGCCCCTCTCGTCCGGTTTCGGAGACGGGCAGAAATTTAAGCCCTGGCTAACCACCGGCTAACCCCACGGGGGCGGTGTCAGATGATCGTGGCGCACTGGGGCCGTTGCAGACAGGAGGTTCGTAACGGCTGAGTGCGCCCCGATCATGGGGGTGGTCGCTGGCACGCCGTCGGGTGATACGGGCCGCCCAGCGGGTATCCCGGCGCCGGACTGGTTGACGCCGGACGGAAGGTCACCGCCATGCTCAGCAAAGAGGATCAGCGCCGGTTCGACGAGATCACCCGAAACCTCCGGGAGACCGATCCGGAGTTCGTCGCCCGGCTGGGCCATCGGGCCAGGAACCGGCGGGCCCGGTTCATGCTGCTGCTGACTGTCCTGCTGTGGGCGTCGGTGCCCGCCGTGGTCGTGTTGGGCGGCTGGCTGGCCGCCGCACTGGTACCGATGGTGCTGGTGGCCGCCGGCGTGCTGGTCTGGCAGGCCCGCCGGCACTTCTGACCACCCGGGCCACCGCCGCGCATCCGGCCACACGCGGCCACCGCCGCGCATCCGGCCACGGGCCACTGCCGCGCATCCGGCCGCAATCCGCCGCCGGCACGTCGGTCAGTCCCGGTCGGCCCCGAACCGCTCGTACGCCCGGCGCAGCCGCTCCGCCAGCCCGGGACCACCGATCGCGACCGGCGGTGGGCCGAGCTGCCGCAGCAGCAGATCCGACCCGGTGGCCAGGGTCGGCGGCCGGTCCGGCACCGGCACGGGCGCCACCCAGAACCGGTCGGCCACCTCGGACAGTGGGGTGCCCGGCAGGTCGGCCAGGGCCGCCGCGGCACCGCCAACCGAAGCCGTCGGTCCGCCGTCGGCGGAGGCAGACGCAGCGCCGGCGGCTGCGGTGTCCGAGGCAGCGCCGCCCGGGGCTGTCCCGGTGGACCCGGCGCCGCGCAGTTCACGCAGCCGGGCCAGCAGGGTCGGCCGGTCCCGGCCGCGCCAGTGCAGGAGCTGGAACGGGTCGGCGTCGAACGCCTCGGCCAGCAGGTAGAACGTCGCCGCCAGATGCTTGCAGGGCACCGCGAAGTCGGGGCAGTTGCACCGCATCGCCAGCTCCTCGACCGCCGCCGGGAACAGCGGCGCCCCGGCGTCGGCGAAGACCTCCTCCAACTCCGGCGGCAGGTCACCGGCGAGCAGCCGGGCGCTGAACAGGGCCTGCGCCGCCAGCAGCACCTCGACCCGCTGCCAGACCGGCTCCTCGAACGTCCGGAGCCCGACGGTGACCCGGTACGGCGTCGGCCGGGAGCCCTGCACCGAGGCGGCGACCGTGCCGGGCGCCACGGTCAGGCTGAGCACCTGGCCGGCGCGGGCGTACGCCCGACCCCGGGTGAGCCGGGTGCCGAGCGCGAACGATTCGAGCACGTCCAGGAAGCGCCGCGCCCACCAGGACCGGCCGATCGGTCCTCGGGTGGTGCGGGCCCGCAGCCCGCCGTCGACCCGGCGCGGTCGCTGGTATTCGAAGTAGCTCACTCCACCACCGCCCCGGACTCCAGCGCGAAGAGCTGCCGCAGCTCCGATGTGGACAGCTCGGTGAGCCACTGTTCGCCGGTGCCGACGATCCGCGCGGCCAGCCCGCGCTTCTCGGCGATCATCGCGGCGACCTTCTCCTCGACGGTGCCGGCGCAGACGAACTTGCGGACCTGCACGGCCCGCCGCTGACCGATCCGGAACGCCCGGTCGGTGGCCTGGTCCTCGACCGCCGGGTTCCACCACCGGTCGACGTGCACCACGTGGTTGGCGGCGGTCAGGGTCAGCCCGGTGCCGCCGGCCTTGAGGGAGAGGACGAAGAGCGCCGGTCCGCCGTCGGACTGGAAGCCGGTGACCAGCCGGTCCCGGTCGGCCTTGCCGACACCGCCGTGCAGGTAGAGCACCTCGCGGCCGAACCGGGCCACCAGGTGCGCCCGGAGCATGTTGCCGAACTCGGCGTACTGGGTGAAGATCAGCGCCTTCTCGCCGGCCGCCAGCACCTCGTCGAGGATCTCCTCCAGCCGGGCCAGCTTGCCGGACCGGCCGGGCAGGCCCGAGCCGTCCCGCAGCAGCTGCGCCGGGTGGTTGCAGACCTGCTTGAGCTTGGTCATGGTGGCGAGCACCAGGCCGCGCCGCTCGATGCCCTCGCTCGTCGAGATCCGGTCGAGCATGTCGTCGACCACCGCCTGGTAGAGCGACGCCTGCTCGGCGGTGAGGTTGCAGAGCACCTCCATCTCCAGCTTCTCCGGCAGGTCGGAGATGATCGACCGGTCGGTCTTGACCCGGCGCAGCACGAACGGGCCGGTGATCCGGCGCAGCCGGCGGGCCGCCTCCTCGTCGCCGTGCCGCTCGATCGGTTCGGCGTACCTCTTCTTGAAGGTCGGCGCCGAACCGAGCAGGCCGGGGTTGGCGAACTCCATGATGGACCAGAGGTCGGCCAGTCGGTTCTCGACCGGCGTGCCGGTGACGGCGATCCGGTGCCGGGCCGGCAGCGACCGGACCGCCGCCGCCTGCCGGGTGGCCGCGTTCTTGATCGCCTGGGCCTCGTCGACCACGATCCGGTGCCAGCCCACCTCGGCCAACGCGGCGGAGTCGCGGGCGGCGATCGCGTACGTCGTGACGACCAGGTCGGCGGCGGCCACCGCCGCGGCGAACCGTTCCCCGCGCGGCCGGTCGGCGCCGTGGTGCACGTGCACCCGTAGCTCCGGTGTGAACCGGGCCGCCTCCCGTTCCCAGTTGCCGACCA
Organism: Solwaraspora sp. WMMD1047; assembly: GCF_029626155.1. Classification (NCBI taxonomy): domain Bacteria; kingdom Bacillati; phylum Actinomycetota; class Actinomycetes; order Micromonosporales; family Micromonosporaceae; genus Solwaraspora; species Solwaraspora sp. WMMD1047. The sequence continues at coordinate 5,323,975 of NZ_JARUBL010000001.1, forward strand.
GCGACATCGGGCAGACCAGCAGGGTCGGCGGCGAGCCGGCCGGGTCGCCGGCGAGCAGCGCGAGCAGCTCCACGGTCTTGCCCAGTCCCATGTCGTCGGCGAGGATCCCGCCGAGGCCGAGCGACTGCAGAAAAGCCAACCAGGCCAAACCCCGCTTCTGGTACGGCCGCAGCGTGCCGGCGAAGCCGGGCGGCTCGTCGACCGGGGCCAGGTGCCGCTCGGCCTGGCCGGCGAGCAGGTCGCCGAGCGCCCCGTCGGCCACCACCGCCAGCACCGGCAGCTCCGCCGCGTCGTCCTGGCTGGCCAACCCGAGCCGCAGCAGGTCGCCGACGGTCATCTCGCCGCCGGCGCGCAGCAGCCGCAGACCGGCGGCGAGCCGCTTGGCGTCCAGCTCCACCCACTGCCCGCGCAGCCGCACCAGCGGGGTCTTCAGTTTCGCCAGGCTCTTGATTTCCGTGGCGGTGAGCGGCTGGTCGCCGAGCGCCAGCTCCCAGCGGTAGTCGACAAGCGACTCCAGCCCGAGCGTACTGGCGGTGGCGACCGTGCCGGGCGCGGTGCGGGTGGTGGCCTGCAGCCGGGCGCCGAGCCGGGCGCCGGACCGCCGCCACCAGGCGGGCAGCAGCACCCCGAAGCCGGCGGCGTGCAGCACCGGCGCGCCGTCGCGCAGGAACCGGTGGGCGCCCTCGGTGTCCAGGTCCAGGCCGTCCGGCGCGGCGGTACGCAGGGCCTCGGTCAGCTCCGGCCAGAGCCGGCTGGCCCGGCCCAGCTCGGCCAGCAGGGTCTCCTGCGGCGCCGCCAGGTCGCGGGCCAGGGCGCGCAGTCCGCCGGCCGACCGCCAGATCCGGTCCGCACGGACCAGCAGGCTGGGCTCATCGGCCGCCTGCAGCGCGAACTCGACCCGCCACCGCGCCGCGTCGCCGGCGACCGCCACGGCCTCGGCACCGGCATCCGCGCCAGCTTCGGCGTGGGCGTCCGCATCGGCATGGGCTCGGTTCGGATCGGCGCCGGGCAGATCCGCGCCGGGCGGATCGAGGCCGGCCGGGTCCGGAGGTGCGGCCGGCTCGACCAGTCGGAAGCAGGCCCGGACCGGGCTGCCGGCCGCGTCGCGTTGCCAGTCGGCCAGCTCGGCCCGCAGCGCGGCCACCGCCTCGGCCGGGGCGTCGAAGGCGCGCTGCCGGCTGGTCAGGGCGCGCAGCCAGGCCCGCACCGCCGCGTCGGCGCCGCGACCGGTCCGGGCGTCGATCAGTCGTACGCCGTCCAGCGCGGCCCGGGCGGCCGCGTCGGTCAGGGCGTCGATGGCGTCGGTCAGCAACTCCGCCACGGTCAGCGACGGCGCGCCGGACCGGACGGCGGGCGGGCACGACATCGCCAGCGCCCGCGCCCAGCCGGCGTCCGCGCCGGTGAGCAACGGCCGCCACACCGCCTCGGCGGAGCCCACCGGATCCCGAGCCGCCCGAGTTGCCGGGCGGTCGGCGGCCGGTGCCGGTGGTGTCCGGACGTCCGGCAGTACCCGGCCCCGGGTGACCAGGTCGGCGGCGAAGCCGGCCAGCTCGGCCAGATGCCGCAGGCCGGCACCCCGGGCCGGGCCGCCGCCGTCGGAATCGGTGAGCAGCGGAAGGGCGTGGTCGGCGTCGTACTCCAGCACCGGCACCCGCCAGGGTGCCAGGGTGACCGGACCGCGGGCCGGTTCGACCGGTTCGGTGCGGACCAGTTCGGGCGAGTCGGTGGGCGCGCCCTGCCGGGTCGGCAGGGCCAGCGTCAGGGTGCCGCTGACCGCCTTGGCGGCCGCCTCCCCGAGCGCCTCGGCCAGCGGGCCGTGCCCGACGGCGTAGGGGTGCGGCCGGTCCCGGGGCTGGCGGCCCGGCCGGCGCGGCGGGCGGGCCGGCAGGGCGGACTCCTCACCCCACAGCGCCAGCCGCCCACCCGGCAACCACAACCCGTGTACGACCAGCACCGGCATCCCCTCGACAGCGACCCGACCCAGGATAGGTGCGGGCCACTGCCAACCCCGGCCGGGCGCGCCCCGGGGCCAGCCCACGCTGCGGCCGGTGCACGCCCCGGCCGGTGCACGCCGCTCGGGCAGGCGTGGCCGTGCCGGGATCAGGTCAGGCGGCTTTGGATGGGTCGATTCAGGTCGGCGGGCGGTCGACCAGGGTGTGGTTGCGCAGCCAGCGGCCGCCGGCCGGGGCGGTGTCGAAGCGGGTGGCGGCCACCGCGTTGCCGGCCAGGTCGTTGCCCTCGACGGTGCCGGAGACGCAGCTCCCGGTGCCGGTCAGCCAGATGCCGTGGGTCTGGGTCGGTTGGTCCTGGCCGTCCCAGATCCGGTTGTCGCGGATGGTCAGCCCGTGGGTCGGGGCGGCCAGGGTGATGCCGGCCCGCTCGGCCGGCGCACCGGAGAGCCGGTAGCCGGTGCCGTCGGCCGGTGGCTCCCCGGTCCAGGCGGTCGTCACTCCGGGCCGCACCGGAGCCAGGGTCAGCTCGGTCTCGCTGTTGCCGACGACCACGGCAGTCCGGTCCCCCACGGTGACTGTCGTGCCGAGCAGCCCGTCCGGGACCCAGCGGGCGGCCGGGTCGACCAGGCAGGTGCGGCCGTACCGGACCCCGGCGCCGCCGCCGAAGCCAGCCGGCTCGCAGCGCCGCCCGTTGTCCCGGATCCGGTTGTTGACCATCGAGGCGTCCACCACCGCGGCGTCGAGGTGCACCCCGTCCAGCCCGTTACCCCAGATTTCGTTGCCGTCCAGTACCAGCGCCCGCGCGCTCGGCCCGGCTGCCCCGCCCAGGTTGTGCACCCGGAAGCCGTACCGGCCGTTGCCGCTGATCCGGTTGCCGCGCACGGCGTACGGCCCCGGGGTGTTGCCGATGCTCAGCCCGTCGCGGACGTTGCCGTCCACGACGCAGCCGGTCAGCAGGCCACCCCGGCCGGCGATCCCGACGGTGCCCCGGGCCGAGACGTCGAAACCGGCCTCCAGGTTCCCGATCATGGTGCAGGCCGCGACGATGAGCCCGTCGGCGCCCCAGTCGGAGATGCCGAAGTGGTTGCCCTCGGCGTGGCAGGAGACCACCCGGATGCCACGCGGCGGCCGCCAGTTCGGATGCTGCAGCTCCAGGAAGATCCCGTTGGTGCCGTTGCCGACGGCCGTGCATCCGGTGATGGTGGTCCGTTCGCTGGCTCCCCAGCCGCCGACGCCGATGCCGATGCCGGCGCCGCCCCACTCGTGGCCGTTGTCCAGCCGCCCGCAGCCGACCGTCAGCACCCCCTCGACGATCGAGTCCTGGAGGAAGTCGCAGCCGAATCCGGTGGCGGCGGTGCCGTGGATGTAGAGGTCACGGAACCGGCCGCGGAGCACGTACTGCAGGCCGAGCCCCTTGGCCAGCGGGTCGTAGCCGGCCAGCCGGACCGCCGAGCCGTCGATCTCGAAGCCGGCGAAGGTGCAGTCGGCGATGTGGTGGTCGCGGCTGGCGCCGTGCTCCTTGGCGGTGAAGTACGCCAGCGGGGTGGGGCTGTCCGGGTCACCGGGGTTGGAGAGCAGGAACCGGGTGGCGCCGGGGCCGGCCCCGACCAGCGAGACTCCGCTGCGCCAGACCGTGCCGACGTCCTTGATCGCGTAGCAGCCGGGTGGGCAGCGGATGGTCCGGCGTCGGCCGTCCTCGGCGCAGGCGGCCCCGAGGCGGTCGACCAGCTCGGCGAGGGCGGGCTGGTCGTTCGTCACCCCGTCACCGACCAGTCCGTACTCCAGGGCATCGCAGACCAGCGGTTCCATCGACCGGCTGTTCCCGCTTCCCGGCCCGGCTAACGTCCGCCGGCCGCGGTGGATCTGCCACGACCGACTGGCGGGTTTACGCGGAAGCCGGGTCAGCAACCGAACAGATGGGCGATTCCAGCCGTAAAGACAGTTGAGGATGGGTTACGGCAGAGATTCACCCGCGACGATGCGGGGCGGTGGCCGCGGCCGGCCGGACCTGCGGGCGGAGATCGACCAGCTGAGCGAGGTGGTGACAGTGCAACGTCCCATCGTTACCCGACCGGCGACCAACCACTACTACTTCCTGCGTGGCCTGCTGCGCTGCCGTCCCTGCGGCGAGCTGCTGGTGCCCGCGTTCTCCTCCTGCGGCCGGCGCCTCTACGGGTGCCTGCGGCCGGGATGTCCGCGGCCGTGGCTGCCGGCCGGTGAGACGGAGGACCAGGTCTGGACCCGCTTCCAGCTGCTCAACGAGAGCGCCGCCCGGGACGTGCCGCCGGCCGGGCGGCAGGAGGCGCTGGCGGCCGTGCTTAACGAGATCGTCGTCGGCGTGCCGGGCAGCGAACTGACGTACGACTGGCGCGACTGACCGCGGCGATCATCCGCCTTGCGCTGCGGGAACCGGTCGGCGGCGGCAGACTGGGGCCATGACTGCGACCACGGCGGATATCCCGCTGATCGGCGGATCGGCCGACGGTGAATCGGTCCGGGTCGAGCTGGACGCCACCGGCCGGCCACCACTGACCCATCACCACCTGGGTGACGGCGGCCTGGCCGACGCCGAGATCTACGAGTTGGAGTCGACGAGCGGGGACGGGCCTCCCTGGCACTACACCTGCCGCGGCCCGGTGACCTGAGCCGTCGCCGGCGCCCGGCGCGGCGGTGGCTGCGGGTTCAGAGTCCAGCCAGCAGCGGGTCCAGTAGCTTGCCGGTGTTCCAGGCCCGGTCCCGCAGCCACGCCACCCGGCCTGTCATATCGGCGACCCGCGCGGTCCGCTCGTCCCAGAGCCGGTCCACCTCGGCCAGCAACGGTCCCTCCACCTCCCGCTCCACCCCACGCAGCGCCGGCGCCCCGACCCGCTGCGCGAAGTCGAAGACCTTCCCCGCGTACGGCAGCGGCAGCAGCGGGACACCGGCCAGCGCGGCGAAGATCAGGAAGTGCAGCCGCATCCCGACCGCCAGGTCGAAATGGCGCATCAGGCCGAGCAGCTGGCGGGGCTGGTAGTCGCCGTGCAGGATCCGCCCCTGCTCCGACGAGGTCATGTGGGACAGCACGCCGTGGGCGTGCCGGATGTCGTCGCGTTCCATCGGTACGAAGAGCACGCTCGCGTCGAGCCGGTGCACCAGGAAGTCGCTGACCTGGGCCAGCAGCCGGTGGTAGCCGCCGACATCGAGCCGCTCGGCCGCCCGGCCCGGCTCCCGTACGCTGATCCCGACCAGCCGGCGCCCGCCCGGCACGCCCTCCGCGCGCAGCAGCCCGGACCCGAACTCCTCGGGTTCGAGCATCAGCGCCGGGTCGGCGGTCACGGTGACGTCGCGCATCACCCCGGCCTCCTCCAGCAGAAGCTTCGACTCCTCGTCGCGGACGGTGACCTCGGCGGCGGCGGCGATGGTGTCCCGCGCCATGGTGCAGTCGATGCCCTCGGTGAGTGGTCCGGCTCCCACCGCGTAGGTGAAGACCGGCAGGCCCCGGTCCTGGGCGGCGACGACGAGCCGCAGGTAGCGGCGGGCCTCGCTGTCGTAGAGGATGCCGCCCCCGCCGAGTAGCAGGAGGTCCATCCGGGCCAGGGTCTCGGTGGTGTCCGCGCGGCTGATCCCCTCCCACACCACCGCCTCCACGCCGGGGTGGGCGAGCGTGGTGTGCGCCGGGTTGCGGGAGAAGACCAGGATGCGGGCGTCCGGCCGGCGGGCCCGGACGTCGGCCAGCAGCGCGGTCAGGATCGCCTCGTCGCCCAGGTTCCGCCCGCCGTACGAGCCGAGCACCCCGATCACCGGCCCGCCGCCGTCCGCCATGCCACCTCCCCGAAGTTGGGGCGGGATACCCGGTTCGGCACCGCGCACACGTCACCCGGCCAGCGAGTTGACCCCCGGGTAATAGGCTCGGCCGGTGGAGACGCTTGACGCGATCCTGGTCCCGGGCGGCGGTCTGCGACCCGACGGGAGCCCGACCGAGTGGGTGCGGCACCGGCTCGACCATGCCGTTCGGCGGCGGACCCGCGAGCCGATCATCACCCTGAGCGCCGGTACGACCCACAAGGCCCCGCCGTTGGATCGCGACGGCTTTCCGGTGTTCGAGTCGGTCGCCGCCGCGCGGTACCTGGCCGACAAGGGTGTGCCGCCCGCCTCGCTCCTGTTCGAGACGTCGTCGTATGACACCATCGGCAACGCCTACTTCGCTCGGACCATCCACACCGATCCGCGCGGCCTGCGCCGGCTGCTGATCATCACGTCCGAGTTCCACCTGGCCAGGGTGCGGGCCGTCTTCGAGTGGGTGTTCAGCCTCTCGGATTCGGGCTACCAGCTCGAATTCGAGCAGGTGCCGAACGTCGGGATCGACGATACTTCGCTCGCGGCCCGGCGCCGCAGAGAGCGGGAATCACTGGCCAATCTGGCCACGCTGACCGGGTCGATAAAGGAGCTACCTGACCTGCACCGGTGGCTCTTCACCAGGCACGCGGCGTATCTTCCGACCCGTCCGAGCCCGACGGCCGCGGAAGCGGCGGACACCTACTAGCAAGATCGACACGCGCAGCCGGACTGACCTACGGCCAGCCTCGACATCAGCGGCCGATGCTTCGGAGGATCCTCGCGACCGCCCCGCCGACCCGGGGCCGGCGGACGAGCTGGCCGGTCCAGCGTTGCGCCCAGTCGAGCTGCCGGCAGCCGTCCGGTCCGCCGCACTCCGCGCACCTGCCGCCGTCCCGGTGCGCGGCCAGGGTCCGCGCCGCCGCTTCGGCCAGGGCCGCCTGGGTCGGGGCGCCGTCGTCCATCCCGGTCACGGTCAGACCACCTCGATCTCGACCTGGCGGCCGTCGCCGGCGAGCAGGACGACGGCGCCGTCAGCGTCGGCGTACCGGGCCAGCCTGCCGGCGGTCCGCAGCGCCCGGTTGATGGCGTCGGTCTTGGACATCGGCCCGGCGGTCGCCAGGGCGTCCAGAGCGGTGGCGGCGCGGGGGGTCAGGTTGACCGTGACCCGGGTCAGGCCGTCCGGTTCCGAGGCGGCACTCACGGCCGATCCTCGGTCAGGGCGCGGATCTGGTCGATGGTGCGGTCAGCCCAGGTCCGAAGCCGGCGCATCGTGTCCTGTCGCGCCTGCTCGACCTCCGGTCGCAGGAGGGCGTTGTCGAGCCACCGGTACGCGGCGGCGTCATCCAGTTCGGCGCGGTGCTGCTCGGCGGCGGCACGCAGCTCGGCGAGCGTACGCGGCCGGCGGGCGTCCAACGGGTCCATGACGCGCCTCCCTGGTCGGGAGCGCAGCGGTCGACCGCCGCGCCCGTCCGGTGGACGCGGTGCCCGCTCACGGGGGATCACGGGCACCGCGCCCGGCTCAGCGGATACGGCGGGAGAACTGTGGAACATCTGGTGAGGTGCACTCACTCGCCGTATCCGGTAGGTAGCTTCGCGCGGTCGGTCGCGGATCGGCAGATGTTCGATGTCCTCCGCAGTCCGCCAGGGGTGTCCGCGGACATTCCTAGGTCTACGCTCGCGGCATGGCGGACTTCCGGGAACTGGCGCTGCAGGTAGCGACTGCCACCGCTGACCGCGACTCGGCTGTTCACCTGGCCGGGCAGATTGTCGCCGCCCGGCTTGCCGCCAGCGCGCAGGTCACCGGGCCGGTGATGAGTGTGGCGTGGCATCTCGGCGAGATGGTCACTGCCGAGGAGTGGCGGGTGCTGCTCTACACGACGAAGGCCCGCTATGCGGAGCTCGAACTGGCCTTGCTCGACTGGCACCCGTGGCAGAACCCGCAGATCACCGCTACTCCGATCGTGGCGGGATCGGCGGGGTGCCTGGCCTGGCTGGATGAGTCAGTCGCAGATCGGTGACCAGCCCACGCAGGTCGGCCACGCAGGGCAGGGCGGCGTACGGAGTCAGCCGGTTGAGTAGCGCTTCGATCCGCTGCGCTGGCCGCACCGACGCGACACCGGCCGCCAGATGGGCGGCACCGGCGGCGGTCGCGCATGCCTGCTCGACCTCGTGAGCGTCGAGCCATGACTCGGCGAGCCACGACTGGTACAGGGCCTTGTCTCGGGCATGGGTGGCCGGGTAGGCGGCCAGCACCGCCTCCAGGACAGGGATGGCCCGCAGCGGGCGGCGTAGGACGGTCCAGCAGCGGCCGGTCATGATCGCCGCCTCGGACCGGTCGACCCAGTACACCCAGTCGGGTTCGGGGCGGTCCCTCACCTCGGTCAGGCATGCGGTGCCGATGTCCAGATGCCGCTCGGCTGCCGCTGCCACGCCGCCTAGCGCGTGGACCCATGCTCGGCGGAGGTGCAGTAGTGCCCGGACCGTCGGTGTCGCGTCAGGCCCGGCGGTCTCGCACGCTGCCGCCGCGTGCCTCGCCGCTCGGCCCTGGTCCGATTCCTGGTAGGCGAGGAACGCGAAGGCGTTACCCGCCAGGCCGGTGTCGCCAGCGTCGAGGGCCGCGGCGCGACTGGTCCGGAACAGCCGGTCGGCGTCGCTCAGGCGGCCGGCGTCGAAGGCCGCCCATCCGGCGAGCTGCGCCTGCTCGCCGAGGACCGTCAGCAGTCCTCGGCCCGTCGTCTCCGCGTAGGTGCCGTGTTGGATCAGGCTACGGGTCGATTCCATCTCCCCGGTGAACAGCTCGACCGTGTCGGCGCCGCCGAGGAAATCGTCAAGGCGGCGCAGCCGCGCGGTTCGATCGGCGAGCTGTTGCGGTACGGCGGACCCAACCTTCGAGCCGCATTCCAGGATGGTGTGCGGCAGTGCCACGGCGAGCCCCGCCCGCGCGATCACCTCGCGGCGCCGCAGTCCGGGCTGGCCCGTTGCCAGGGCGGCCAGCTCGCCACCGGCGCCGAGCGCGTTGTCGATCTGCCGGGCGGCCCTGGCGCTGGGAGCCTTGGCCCCGGTCTCCAGCTCGTGGAGGTAGCTCTTGGTGTAAAAAGCCTGCTTTGCGAGGGCTCGCAGGGAGATCCCGCGAGCGGCGCGCAGTTCGCGGAGACGGGTGTGAAATTCGTCCATTGACGACACTCCCGGTTAGAGGCTGAGCGGCGGTCCGCCGGGTCTTCTACTGTCGGCAACTGCCGAGTCACCGTACACCGAAGCAAGCCCAGAAGTCACACAGCGCTACCGCCGGCTCACTACAGTTACCGATGCGACATCATCCGACTGTTGGTCACCGGGGGAACATTCGGTTGCTGAGAAACGTTTCGAGCAGCACCCGGTCGAACGCAAGAACGAGGAGGGATCGTGACCGCCCACCGGTGGGGTGATGTCAAGGCCGAGGCGATGGCCCGACAGCCGTGGCTGGACAGCGCTGAGGCGCAAGGCCAGCGGGCCACGACTCGCGCGGAGAATCTCGGCCGAATCCGGGGGCATGAGTTGGCCGAGATGCGCAAGTCGGCCGGGCTTACCATCCAAACGCGACTCCACGGCGACGTACTCGGTCTCCCGTCGCGAACGGGTGGAAACCGCTGGCAATGAGGGGACTCGCTAGATCGGGATGACGGGTCCGTCCTTCCAGTCCCCGTACGCCTCCGGCTCTGACGTCAGCACGTAGGCCCCATTGACGCTCGCCTCAACCATCGCCGCAGCCAGATCGAGCCGACCCAGGGCGACCGACCACTTCGTCAACAACCCCCACTCCTGCGCTGGCACTCCGGTGACCACGGCGTGGGGGTGCTGCACCAGCAGCAGCACCCGCGGGTCGTCGGCGCCCAAAAGCCGTCGTCCAGCCTCCGCGAGGCACACCGTGGGGACCGCGAACCGACCTTCTTCGTCAGCGATCTCCGCGATGGTCTCGCCGACGTGGATCGACGCGTGGGCGTAGGCGATGATCGCGGACGCGTCGAGGATGAGGTGGATGTCGCCGCTCACGCCGCTGGGTTCTGGCCGACACGGCGCAGAGCGGCCCACCGTTCGGGGGTCATACGTTCGCGGGCCTCGGCGAGGCGTTGGCGAGCGCGGGCGCGGCCTTCCTCGGTGATGACGAAGCCTTGTTCGGCGAGCATCTGGTGGCCGCGTTCCCGGGCGGCGCGTTGGCGGATGGCTTCGGCGACGTAGGCGGAGGCGTTGGGTTCGCCTTCAAGCCGTTCGGCGATGTCGTCAGGGAGGCTAACCGTTACCCGCTTCGTCATACCTGACAGCCTACCGCTTCATACCCGAGTCGTTCGAGGGGTTCGGGCCGGTCGGCCGGCTGGTGCGTCGCGCTCAAATGCGTAGACCGGAAGGTGTCGGCGCTTCTGACAAGCGAGTGCTGGCCGAGCGACCAAGCGCGAGGTGATGCGACAGAGCGATCTCTGTTTTCGCTGGTGGATCGGGTTCTGTGGGCGCGGCAGGTTTCGAACCTGCGACCCCTCGCTTGTAAGGCGGGACCGAGTTAGCGCGGTGCCATGAACGCGTTCGACCTGGCCTTGCTGGGGGTGCCCATCGTGCGGAGAGTCGATAAGCGAGTGGTCGCTGACTAGCCCGTTCGCTGGGCTTCTTGATCTTCTTCGGCCTGCTCCTGGATCTCCAGGACGGCCCGCACCATCCGCAGCTTGTCGCGTGCGGAGATGCCGCTGAGGTTCTTGATCCGGTCAAGCTCGGCGGCCACGTCGACCGACGCCTCACCGGCGGCCACCTCGCGCTCCTGGACCTGTTGGACCAGGAGCGCGACTTGTTCCGGTGCCACGCTCTTGCCGGCAACAGCGAGGGCATGTCCTGGATCCGCGTCGACCGCCAGCGCCATGGCGACGATCGTGAGCGTTCCCGGATTCACTGCCACCCGGCCGCCACCCTTGCTCTGCCTGCCGGTGACGACTTGGCGCCATCGGGCTTCGCTGATGCCGGCCCGTTGAGCGGCTTGGCGGCCGGAGAGTCCGAGGCGTTCGCGGGCGTCGTCGAGGACCTGGCCCAGGGGGGTCAGCTCGCGCGGAGTCATGCGCGCACTCTACGCGATTCTTCGCGGATCTTCGCACAGACGGACGTGAATGAATCGCTATCCGTACCGGTGGTTGATCAACCGAACAGCCCACTTCGCGCGCAGACTTGCGAAGAAGTGCGAAGCGGGCTACGTTCTTCGCATGCCCCAAGCAACCCGCCGAGCAGGTGCCCGCCACCCGCTTGACCACGACCCGGTCGCCCTCCGCAACCGCCGGGTCGACGCCGGACGCACTCAGTTCGACGTCGCCACGGCGGCCGGAATCAGCCCCGGACACCTCTCCGAACTCGAATCCGGCACCCGCAACCCGTCCCCGCCGGTGCTCGCCGCTCTCGCCAAGGTGCTGGGCTGCGCCATCACCGACCTGCGTCCCCAGGCCCGGCTCTGATGGCCGCCCCGACGCGCGGATTCGACAGCCGTCCGCCGGCCCAACGATCGCTGATGGCCTCCTACGGCAGCCTCACCCGCTGGTCCCAGGTCACCTCGAAGACCGACCGGCGGGCCCAGCTCGACGCCGCGAACGCGGCGCTGCGGAGCAAGTGGGAGCGCCTGGCCGACCCGGACGGCGTCTTGCCGCCGGACGAGCTGGCGGCAGCGGTCGGCCGCCTGAAGAGCGCCCACTTCCGCCGGATGTCTCTCGCCTCGGCGGAGTCCCGCCGCGGCCGCCGGAAGACCACCCGATGACCACCAGGAAGGCCCCCGTGTTCCCCGTGCTCGGCCCGATCACCCGCCGCCTGCTCCAGCAGTTCGGGCCGGATGACCCGGCGTGGTCGCCGCCGCGCAGCTCGATGCGGCCGGTGACGAAGCAGCCGGCGGAGACGTGGGGTCGGCCCGCGAACCGGAAGGCCAAGTGATGACCGTCGACCGGCTCCTGATCGCCGTGCAGCACACCGTGCTTGCCGGCCTCGCCCTGGTCGCGTTCGCCGACCCGGTCGGCCTGGCCTGGCACCTCTGACGTTCGAGCCCCCGCCGCGGCTACGGCGAGGGCTCAGCGAATCCCCTACCCACCTACCACGACAGGAGGGACCCGATGTCCCAGCCTACCGGCCTCACCGCCGACCAGCTCCACACCCAGCTCCGCCGCGGCGCGTCCGGCGTCGCCGAGCTGGCCGCCATCGACCTGCTGATCACCGCCGCGCCGTTCGTCCTCACCCCGACCCGGCCGGACGTCGTCCGGCACGCCATCGCCGACAACACCGGCCTGTTCCTGCGGCTGGACTGGGGCGGGCTGATGGTGGAGGTCGACCAGGGCCGGATCCCGCTGTCGCGGGGTGAGCGGCGCGTGGTCGACATCGCGCTCAGCCTGGCCCTGCCGGGCGTCACGGTGGCCCTCGGCCACGCCCTGACCGGCTTGGACAACATCGCGGCCGGCGCGGTCCTCGGCGCGGTCCGGGCGGTCCTGACGGACGGTGCCGACCGTGGCTGACCCGACCTACCTGATCGACTTCGGCGCCGGGGTGCCGCACTCCGCCCGCCCCAACATGGTGGCTGGCCTGTGCGGTCACGCCGTCGCCCTCTCCGAGTGGCGGGCCGGCCTGCTGCACTGCGAGCGGTGCACGCCGACCACGTCCGCGCTGATCGACCTGCTTCCGGCGCTCCGGCCGTTGGAGGTCGGCGCCGGCGAAAGCGTCGGTACCGAGCTGCACCGGCTCATCGACAACCTCGCCGAGCGGCTCGGTCTCGCCGACGAGGGCGACATCGAGGTGTTCGTCGACCTGGCCCGCGGTGAGGTGTCCGTGGTCGACGGCGCTGACGAGGACCTGGTGCTCGGCCGGGGTGTCGTGACCAGGGTGGACCGCTGGAACGAGGCGGCCGTGGTCGACGCTGCTCGCGCCCTGGTCTACGCCCACCGCGACGCGCCGTCGGAGAACCCGGCGCACACGGAGCGGGAGCTCGACGAGCTGATCCGGTTGGTGCGGGTGCGCGACGGGGAGCTGCCCGCCGAGCCGGCTTCGGTGCCGGATGGCCTGCACGTTGGCCGGGCGTTCTCCGGCAACGCGGTCGAGCAGGGGTGCTCGTGCGCGCTGGCGCCGTGCGGGCTGGTGGATGCCAGCCGGACGGACCCGGCGTGCCTGGACCACCCGACCAGCCGCGCCCGGACGATGCGGCAGATCCACCGGGCGTCGCAGTGCCCGGGGGGTGCGCGGTGACGCAGCCGAGCACCCCGAGCAACCCGTTCCCGGTGCCCCCTGGCCCGTGGCAGCCGTCCGGGCTGCCGGAGCAGACCGGAACCACCATCACCACCATCACGCTCTGCCCGAACGGCTGCGGCACCGAGATCCTCCCCGGCGACATCTGCTGCGACAACTGGGTGCCCGCGGGGTGGTCCCGGTGAAGCGGCACCCGGAGACGTGCTGGCCCGACCTGGCCTGCCCCGGCTGCCGCCGCCGGCACCGCGTCAACCTCGCCTGCCTCGCCGCCGCCCCGCTGCTGCTGGCGGCCGGCCTCATCGGACGGGCGGTCATCGGATGATCTCCCGCCTCATCGCCCGCCTGGTCGACGCCGAGGTGCGCCGGCTCAACCGGGAGCTGGCCGTGGTTCGCGAGGAGCGCACCACCGCCCGCACCGTCGCCGCCCGCTGGCACCAGCTCTACCGCGCCATCCGAGAGGAGCACAACCGTGGATGAGACCTGGATCTACCTGGCCCTGGCCCTGATCGGCGGCGGGGTTGCCGTCCTGTGCTGGTACGGCCGGCTCCGGGCCCGCGACGCCCGAGACGACGCCCGAGCCGACCGGGACAAGGCCCAGGCCCAGGCCCGCCTGCTCCGCACCGAGCTGAACCAGGCCGGCCACCAGCTCCGGCAGTTCTCCCTGATGCGCGCCCGGTTCATCGACCTGCTCGGCGAGCGCGACGAGGCGATCCGGCAGGCGGAAAGCCTCCGGCACGACCTCGACGCGCTGAGCATCGCCGGCCCCGCCCCGCGACCGGCCGCCGACCAGCCCTGGTGGGCCACGACCATGCGCGACATCAACACGGTGCCGGTGACGAGCCCGGAGGACCCGCGGTGACCGGCCTGGCCTGGCCGGGTCCGGTGCTGCGCCGGCCGCCCGCGATCGTCGGCGTCGACACGGAGTCGATGCCCCGGGTCACGGACGCCGTGCAGCTCCTGCCGGTCGTCCGCCCCCACCAGCCCGGCCCGGTCGCCGCGCCGGCCCTCGACCTCACCTGGTCGGCGCTGGACCTGCTCCTCCTGCCGGTCGCCGCCTGGCTGATGGCCCGGGACATGCCGGCCCGGCACCGCCGCCGCGGCGCCGTCGTCCGTCGGCGCGGCATCGACCTCCGCGCCGACCACCACCAGCACCGCCACAACGCCACGGGAGACCCAGCATGACCCTTCGCACCCGCAAGCCCACCGGAGCCGTGCCCTGGCCCCTGATCCTCATCGAGGGCGGGGAGAAGTCCGGCAAGTCCTGGGCGTGCGCCCAGTTCAGCACCAGCGACCGCATCGGCCAGATGTACTGGATCGACCTGGGCGAAGGCGCCGCCGACGAGTACGGCGCCATCCCCGGCGCCAACTACCTGGTCGTCGAGCACGACGGCACCTGGGCACAGATCCAGGGCGCCGTCGACGCCGTCAAGGCCGAGGCCGCCCGCGCCGCCGAGGCCGGGGAGCCGCCGGTCGTGCTGGTCATCGACTCGATGACGGCCGAGTGGGACCTCCTGAAGGACTGGGCCTCGGACAAGGCCCGCCAGCGGTACAACCGGAAGGCCCGCGAGCAGCGTCGCAAGGAGTTGGCCGCCGACGAAGAGCCGAAGATCTCCATGGATCTGTGGAACGAGGCCAACGGCCGCCACAGGCGCCTGATGACCACCCTGATGACCTTCCCCGGGATCGTGCTGATGACCGCCCGCGGCAAGGACGTCGCCGCCATGGACGACAAGGGCAACCCGATCCCGAACACCCGGGAGTACCGGGTCGAAGGGCAGAAGACGATCGGCTTCGACGCGTCGTGCTGGATCCGCCTCGACCGGGCCAAGCCGGGGACCGTGGTCGGTGTCCGGTCGGTCCACGTCGGACTGCGGCCCGGCTACGACGCGCCGATCGAGCTGGCCCGTGACTGGACGGTCGAGGGCATCGTCTTCGACACGCTCCGGTGCGCGCCGGCCGAGGCCCACGTCCGGGACCTGACCGTGTTGCAGCCGGCCGAGCCGGATGGCGATCGTCCGCCGGTCGAGGACCGGATCGACGAGCGCGGCGGCGCGTGGGAAGGAATCGCCGAGGCGGCGGAGCGCCGCGAGGCGCGGCCGGTGTCGGGCCCGCCCGCCGCCCCGCCCGCGCTCGGCGCCGCCGCGACCGCGATCCTGGCCGACCTCGCCGCCGCCGCCGACCAGGAGGCACTACGCACCGTGTGGCGGGCCGCTGGTGCAGCCCAGGCCGAGAACCGGGTCACCGCCGCTGAGGGCCGTTGGATCGAGCAGAAGTGGCGGGAGCGGAAGGAACACCTGTTCCCCGCTAACCCGGCCACGCCGGAACAGCACCGGAAGATCTTCGCCCTGTGCGGTGAGGCCGCGATCGACGACCGGGACACCCGGTTGGCGATGCTCGGCGAGATCCTCGACCGGGACATCGACACGCAGAACCGGCTCAGCGTGGACGACGCGCGGAGGGTGATCGACCACCTGGAGCGGGTGGCGGCGCAGTCCCAGCCGCCGGCCGAGCGGGTGGGGGCTGACGCATGAGCCACAAGCCCACCCACGAGCAGCAGCAGATCATCGACGCTGCCCGGACCGGCGACGACCTCACCATTGAGGCCGGCGCCGGCACCGGGAAGACCAGCACCCTCAAGATGCTGGCCCGGGACCAGAGCCGGCGGCGGGGCGCGTACCTGGCCTACAACAAGGCCATCGCGGTCGACGCCGCCAAGTCGTTCCCGTCGTCGGTGGTGTGCAAGACCGCGCACAGCTTCGCGTACGGAGCGGTTGGCCGGGACTACGCGCACCGGCTGAAGGCGCCGAGGATGCCGGCCGGAGAGGCCGCCGGCATCCTCGGCATCAACGAACCGGTGAAGGTCGGCGAGGTCACCTTCTCCTACCAGCAGCTCGCCCGGCTCGTCACCGAGACGATCCAGCGGTTCTGCTACTCCGCCGACGATCGGATCCAGCGGATGAACGTGCCGCTGATCAACGGGGTCGACAAGGCGGGTCAGGCCGAGCTGGCCCGGTACCTGGTCCCGATCGCCCAGCGCGCCTGGGACGAGGACATCACCAGCCGCGAGGGCCGGTTGCGGTTCACCCACGACTGCTACCTGAAGATGTGGATCCTGTCGAAGCCGGTCATCCACGCCGACTACGTGCTACTCGACGAGGCGCAGGACTCTAACCCGGCCGTGGCCGGTCTGGTGTCCGACCAGCCGGCGCAGCGGATCCTGGTCGGGGACCGGTCGCAGGCTATCTACGGCTGGCGTGGGGCGACCGACGCGATGGCCACCTTCGACGGGCAGCGATTCCAGCTCAGCCAGTCGTTCCGCTTCGGCCCGGCCGTGGCAGCAGAGGCGAACAAGTGGCTCTCGCTGCTCGACGCGCCTCTGCGGTTGACCGGCTACGACGCCATCCCGTCCCGGATCGGGGCGCTCGGTGACGCCGCCGACGCGGTGCTGTGCCGGTCCAACGGCGGGGCGATCGGCCAGGTGATGTCGGCGCTGGGTGCCGGCCGCCGGGTGGCTCTGGTCGGGGGCGGCAACGAAATCCGGCGGATGGCGGAGGCGGCCGAGAGGCTCCAGGCTGGTCGGCCGACGGACCACCCGGAGTTGTTCGCGTTCACCAGTTGGCGGGAGGTGCGGGATTACGTCGAGCACGACGCCGCCGGTTCCGACCTGCGGGTGTTCGTGCGGCTGATCGACAAGCACGGGGCTCGCGAGGTGATGCGGGTCTGTGACGCCCTGGTCGACGAGCGGTGCGCGGATGTTGTCGTTTCGACCGCGCACAAGGCCAAAGGGCGGGAGTGGCCGACGGTCCGGATCGCCGCGGACTTCCCGGAGCCGAAGCCCGACAGCGATACCGGGGAGACGCCGAGCCCGGCCCGCGAGGAGGCGATGCTGGCCTACGTCGCGGTGACCCGCGCTCAGGATGTGCTTGACCGAGAGGGCCTGGCCTGGGTCGACCGGCATGTGGTCGGCGCGGCCCGGGTGCACGATCCTGCCGCGATCATGCCGGACGCGCCGGACGACACCGCCCCGGACATCGGCGACCTGATCGAGGCGTCGTCCCTCGGCACACCGGAGGCGAAGGCCCTGCGCGAGGAGGCCCGCTCGGTCCTGGCCGGTGAGCTGACCGGGATGCCGGAGGAGCAGGCGGACTGGGACGCCGACCAGGCGCCGGAGCCGTTGGTGGACACGGCGTACGGCCCGCTGCCGGCGCACGAGGCCGCTCAGCTCGCCGAGCACGGCTACGTCACCTGCCGCTGCCTGCCTGAGCCTGTGGCGGCCGGCCGTGGATAACGTCCGCTACCTCCCCGGGGCCAGCGTGGTGCTGGCCCCGGGGCGCCCCCGAGCCGACCGTGACGCCATCGGCGACCGGTACACCGCCCTGTGCGAGGCCCGCGCCCACGCCGCCACCAGCGTCATCGCGATGCTCGCCGAGGCGTGCGCCGATGACGTGCCCGTGCTGGTCGACGAGCTGCACCAGGCGGAGCAGCTCCGACGGGAGCTGGCCACCGCGGTCGACGAGCTGGCCGACACCATCGCCGCGGTGCGCGCCCTGCACGAGGAGCGCGAGGTGGCCGGCCCGGCTGGCCCGGTGCTGGTGTGCGCCGGCTGCGGGATCGAGGTCGGCGCCGGCCCGTGCCCGACGATCGCCGCGCTGGACGGTGGGTCCGATGGCTGACGGCCTGTTCCCGGCTGAACCGTTCCTCGCCCCGGAGACCGGCCCGCTGCCGGCCGATCCGGTGTCCGCCGGCCGCCGGCTCACCCAGCGGCAGGCGGAGGCGGTACGCCTCGGCGCCCACCCCCTCGCCCGGGTCGACCCGTCGATCCGGATCCACCCCGACGCGGACCCCGACCGGACCGCCAGCGCGGACAACGCCGCTTCCCGGCCGCTGCGGTGCGGCACCTGCCGGCACCGGACGACCGCCACCTACCCGAAGTGCCTGTGGCGGCCCAGCTCGCCCGGGCCGGTGCCGCGGGTCACCCACGGCCCGGCCTCCGACGTGCGCGCCTGGTGGCCAGCCTGCCGCGACTGGCAGCCCCGAGAGGAGGGGTGACGATGCCTCAACCGTTTGACCCGTTCCGCCACCGCGCCCGCGGGGTGTGGCAGTCCGACCACGCCGCGTTCACCCCAGCCGGCGAGATGTTCGTGTCCATCGGCTACGGAGAGGTAGCCGACCGCAGCCCGTACCGTGCCGGCGACTGGGTGCAGTTCCACGGCCTGCCGGGGTGGCCGGAGGGCGATTCCCGCGCGCACGGCTGGCGCGGCTACGTCCTCGGCAGCCGCGGTCACCTCCTGGTCCACGGGATCACCGACGACGGGCGGCCCTTCGAGGAGCACTGGGCCTGGCTCGTGCCGGACGGCGCGCCGGACCCGTACCAGATGTGCACGTGCTGCCCCCACCCGCCGCGCGTGGTGCGCAAGCCGGCGCCGCCGCGACCCGAGCAGCTCGACCTGTTCGGGCCGCTGGCCGCCCTGGGAATGAGCGCGTGATGGCCCGGTCTCGTCCCCGGCCGCGCCGGTCCCGCCAGCCCGCCAAGAGCCGTCTGGCGCCGTGCGTCTACGCCCCCGACTTCACCCTGCCGGACCCGCGCGACCCGGACCACCCGCTGTGCCGGTGCGGCCTGCACCGGGGCCACGTCCGCCACCAGCTCCCCGACACCAGCGAGGCCACGGCAGAGCACCGCCGCCGAATCGGGGACGACGCATGAGCCACATCCTCCAGATCGTCTGGCCCATCACCGACGACCACTACACCCGATCCGAACTCATCGAAGAGGCCACCCGCCTACTCGACCACTACGCCGCCGACCTCGGCGCGATCATCAGCGGCCCACCACTCTGGCTCATCTTCCCCGCAGCCGACGTGCCCGGATGGACCACGTACCCCGGCAGCGTCCTCGTCGCCCGGATGCCCGCCATCCAGGACGAAGAGTTCACCGCCTGGCGGGCACGGCGGGACATCGACCCGATCCGGATCGAGCAGGCACTCGCAGGCCAAATCACCGCCCGGCAGCTCGGCACCGCCGAGAAGCGTCACCTCGTCGAGCGGCTGATCGCCGACGGCCTCGACGACACCGCCATCGGGGTCCGGCTCCGCTGGTCGGACACACCCCGGAAGGCCCGGAACTGCGTGCTGCGGTTCCGGACCTGGCACCAGATCCGCCGAGAGGCACCGCGTACCGACGCGGCAGCCGCGGCCTGACCCAGCACCACCCAACCCGAGAGGAGACCCACCCAGTGCCACAGCCCACCGAGGACGACCGGACGGTCCGCCCGTTCGGCGCCATCCTCCAGGAGATCGCCGCCGGCCGCCTTCACAACCGGCTCTCCGAGCAGCTCGCCGACCTCACCACCGCCGTCCACGCCACCGGCAAGAAGGGCACGGTCACCCTCACCATCACCGTCGCCCCGATCAAGGCCGGTGTCACCGACACCCTCGTCGTCTCGGGCCGGTCGGTGTGCAAGGCGCCGGAGGGCGAGGACGCCTTCCCGTCGTCGGTGTTCTTCCCCGACGCCGCCGGCAACCTCACCCGCAACGACCCCAACCAGCCGACCCTGCCCCTGCGCGGGCTCGACACCACCCGAGAGGCCACCGCCTGATGACCAGCGACATCGAGAACGAGATGCAGACCATCGTCGGCACCGCCCTGGTCGCCGCCGAACCGACCAAGCTGGACCTGGGCGGCTACTACATCGTCAAGACCCCGGCGGGGGTGCAGCACGTCGACCTGACCGGCGACGCCTACCGGGACAACCCGCGCCGCAAGATCGGCACCGTCACCGTCCGGGACGCGCCGAGCTTCCTGGCCGTCTTCGCCAAGCACGCCTCGCCGACCGCCGAGATCTACGCCGACCGGGACCGGGGCACCATCACCGCGGTCCTGGACGCCCACCCGGGCGACGGCGGCACCCCGGCGTGGCAGCAGCACCGCGCCGTGCTCCAGCTCCGCCACTCCAAGGCCTTCACCGCCTGGCGGGAGATCAGCGGCCAACTGATGGCGCAGACCGCGTTCGCGGAGTTCGTCGAGGACCACCGCGCCGACATCCGCACCCCGGCCGCCGCCGACGTCCTGGAGATGGCCCAGACCATCCAGGGCACCACCAAGGTCGCGTGGAAGTCCTCGATGCTGCTGACCAACGGCCAGCGGCAGCTCTCCTACGTCGAGCAGGTCGACGCGAACGCCGGCCGGCGTGGGGAGATGGCCATCCCCGACAGCCTCGGCCTCGCCCTGGCCGTGTTCGACGGCGCGGCCGTCGCCGACCCGGTCACCGCCCGCCTCCGGTTCCGCATCAACGGCGAGGGCCGGCTGACCATCGGCGTGATCCTCGACCAGCTCGACGACGTCATCAACGCCGCGTTCGAGGGAGTGGTGGAGCAGGTGGCCGGCGGGGTGCCGGTGCCGATCCTGCGCGGAACCGCCCCGGCCTAACCCCGGTGCCGGCCCGGTCCCCACCACGGCGGACCGGGCCGGCACGCACCACCGCCCAACCACCCTGAACCACGGGAGCGCAGTTGTCCTACCAGCTCGTCGCGGAGGTCCTCGACCACGCGCCACCGATGACCGCCGCCGAGCGCCTGGTCCTCGTCGCCATCGCCGAGCGCGCCCGCACCGCCACCCGCGAATGCGACCTGGACACCGCCACCCTCGAACGGCGAACCGGCGGACTCGACCCCAGCAACGTCCGCGCCGCCCTCCGCCGACTCGCCGGCCGAGGCATCGAGGTACGCGTCTCTCTCGGCACCGACCGGACCGGCCGACCCGTCTACGCCTTCCGCGGCCAGGTCCCCCGCTATCGACTCCCGTCGCTGCCAGTGCCGCCAGGATGCCGCTGCGACACCTGCCGAAACCAGCCCATACAGGCTGTGGATAACTTCCCGCCCGCTGAACCCGAAGGCGAACACCAGCGCCCACCTTCCGACATAACCGCAGGTCACGAAGGCGGGCGCGAACGCCCTCCTACCTCAGAAGGAGGGCGGAGAACCACCGAAGGCGGGCGCTCAGACACCGAAGGCGGGCGCTCAACAACGCATGGCGTCGCCCAGCACCCGCCCTATCCGTCCGGGACCGGACCCGTCATCAATCAGCGGCCACCAACCACCGCCCACCTGATCGCACGAACCGGCGCGACCGAAGACGAGACCCACCTCCTCATCCAGACGATCAAGACCCGATTCCGCCCGCGCTCCTTCGGCGCCTACGTCCGAGCCATGTCCGACGACGACCTCACCGACCTCCTCGCCGAGATCCGCGCCGCCGCGCACACCGCCGTCCAGCTCCCACCGAAGTGCGACCGCTGCGACCCCTCCCGGCTCGTCGAGCTGCCCGACGGCCGACTGTCGCGCTGCCCGACATGCCACCCGATCGCCCGCGCCCGGACCGCCTGAGAGGCCCCGACGTGACCACGCAGAACCTGCCCGCGCCGCAGCACTCCGCCGCCCTGAACCGCCTCGTCGGCATCGCCACTGAGGCGCCCAACGCGGACACGGTGACCCCGCTGGAGGCCGCCGTGCAACGCGCCCGCCGCCGCAGGGCCGCCGCCGATCGGGCTCGCCGCCGCCGCCGGGACGCCGCCTGATGACCGTCCTGCCCCGGCACCGCACCGTCCGCGAACGCGCCGCCCAGGCCGCCGCGGCCGCCGCCATCGCCCGCGCCCAAGCCCACCACCGCCCACCCGACCCCGACCCCTGGCCCACCTGGCCACCCAGCCCCGCCGCCTGGCGCCGCCGCTGCCACCAGATCCGCCGAGACATCGAAGCCGAGAGGACCACCCGATGACCGACCAGACCGCCACCACCGAACCCACCCGACTCCTCCTCGAAGTCACCTGGAACGGCACCTACTACCAGCCCACCGAACGAACCGACCTGCTCAAGGACTGGATCACCTCCGCCCTCGACGACCGAAACGACAGCCCGGCAGTGACGTTCCCCGACCAGGCCACCCACATCTCCACCGTGCGCACCGCGATCATCGCCGCCGCCGAACAACGCGCCCACGCCATCACCCGCGACGCCACCACCGAACGCGACCTCTACGGCCAACGCGTCGACCAACTCCTCACCGAACGCGCCAACCTCCGAACCGCCATCCGCACCCTCGCCACCGCCCTCGACCAGCTCTGCGCCCGCACCCACCGCGACCTCCACCCCGACAGCCACAGCAGCCACCTCGACCCCACCGCCCTCCCCCAAAGCGTCCGCGACGCCCTCACCGCCCTCGACCGCTACGCCGAAGAACAGGGCGAAGCACTCGACCACCCAGCCGTCAAGGCAGCCCTCAACGCCACCGACAGCACCACACCCGCGACCCAGGACGCCCACTGCACCCACTGCGGCTGCTACCAAGGCGGCGGACTCTGCACCCAACCCGGCCGCACCGACAGCGGATGCCCCCACTGCGGAGCCTGCCAAGACTGCACCACCCTCGCCGCCGACATCCGCACCAGCAAGGCCCAGGAAGAGCCCACCGCCGCGGCCCACATCTGCGTCGACCAGTGCCGCCCAAACGCCCACATCGCCTTCGAAGGCCGACGCCAAGCCACCGCCGCCGCGACCCCGGTTCCCGGTTCGCGCGCGCAGGGGCAGGCTGAGCGGGACGTGTTGGACCTGGCCCGACAGTGGCGCCGGTACTGGCCAGGCGGGGGTCTCGACCACGCCGCGGCGGCCGGGCAGCTCGCCTCCGCCGTTGACCGCCTGGACGCGGACGAGCCGCAGGAGCCGACCGACACGGCCGAGACTCCGGACGCCGCCGCCCGCCGCTTCGCCGGCGAGCTGGAGCGCCTCCGGACCGGCCTGCTCGACCGCAGCATTCAGCCCGACCCGTGGGCGCTCATCGGCACCGGGCCGGTCGATACCGCGCTGGAAGCCATCGACCGCGTCCTGGCCCTGGTCCAGGGCGCCGCGGAGTGGCGCGGCCGGTACGTCGAGGCCGGCTCGCCGGACTGGCCGCTTCACGGGCCGCTCGCTCAGGCCGTCGACGTCCTGCTGCACGCCTGGCCGGGTGTGGACCTGTCGGTGCCGGCCGTCACGATCGCCGACACCGCCGCCGAGGCCGGCCCGGACCTGTCCGACGTGCTCCGCGACCGCCTCGCCCAGGCCGACACCGCCCCGGCCGCCGAGACATTCGACCCCGACCGGCTCATCACCACCGCCCGCCACGACCTCGACACCGCCACCGGCGACGCCGAACGCGCCGAAGCCATCGAGACACTCCTCGACCGCTGGGACGCCGCCTGGACAGCCACCGCGGTGACGAGCCCGACGTACCCGCTCGCCGGCGCGCTGGTCCGCCTCCTCCGCCCGGCACCGTCGCAGGGCCAGGACATCCCCAACGACCAGCTCGACGCCCTCGTGGCCGGCCTACCCAAGCCGACCATCCGCCAGTCCCCGTTCGAGCTGGACATCATCCGCAGCGCCGCCAAGCAGGGCTACCGGGTCGGCTTCGCCGCCGCCGTCGGATGCACGATCACGATCGGGGACCTCGGCGACCGCCTGGAGATCGGCGACCGACCGGAGGTCACCCGATGAAGGCCCTCGCCCGCCGCCTCGCCTACGAGCTGCTCTGCGGCTTCGCCGTCGGCGTCGGCGTCATCCTCGGCCTCGGCGCCGCCCTCACCGCCCTCGACCGGATCGCCTGATGCACGACGACGACGCCCCCGAACCGAACTGCTACCGCTGCTGCGACTCCGGCCGCACCCGCCGAGGCCGACGCTGCCCCGACTGCAACCCGTCCTGGCTCCGCAGTCACTGGGTCTGGGCCACCTGGACCATCCGCCAGCGCATCACCCGCGCCCACCGCACCGGCCAGCTCGGCGACGAATCCCCGTTCTGACCACCGCACCGCCGGCCGCCCACCGCGGGCGGCCGGCCCAACCCCCGAGAGGCCGCCATGCACCCCCACCACCTCCACGCACACACCACCGCCCACACCCTCGACACCGCCCGCCGCCGACTCGCCCGCACCATCGCCACCCGCCGCCAGGTCGTCGACCAGCCCGACGGCCTCCGCTCCTCCACCCTCGGCCGCCGATCCTCGCTGGGTGGCCACGGCGACCCCGTCGGCACCATCGCCCTCCTCGGCACCCGCGAACACGACCCCCTCGCCGACCTCGCTCAGTTCGTCGGCGACCGCCTGGCCGCCATCGCCGACCAGCTCACCCCGCCCAGCCCCATCGACCCCATGACCCGACTGCTGCCGCTCCTGCCGCGCCTCCAGCCGCGCGCCGCCAACGTCGCCGCCCGCTGCTTCCGGATGCTCACCGGCCGGATCGACGCCGCCCTGCCGGCACCGCCGCGGCTGACCGCCTGGCCCGGCGACTGCCCCGGGTGCGGCGTGCGCCTCCTCCAGCTGCACGACGCCGGCCCCCGCGACCACTGGACGGTGACGTGCGGCGCCGGATGCACCTGCACCGGCGACGGGTGCCCCTGCCAGATGCCCATCCGCGCCCAGGGCGTCACCCACATCTGGCTCCGCACCACCCTGACCGCCACCACCGACCGGAAGGCCGCCTGACATGGCCGACATCAAGCGCATCCCCATCGGCCCCCTCGGCACCAACGTGGCCAACAACCTCCGCCGGATTCGCGAACAACGCCACATGACGTACACCGAGCTGGTGAAGCAGCTCGCCGCGATCGGTCACCCCATCCCGATCCTCGGCGTCCGCCGCATCGAGCGCCGGGAGCGGCGAGTCGACGCCGACGACCTCGCTTGCCTGGCCGCCGTGCTCGGCGTCGACCCCTGGGCACTCACCCAGCCGCCCCAGTGCGACGCCTGCAACGGGGCACCACCGGCCGGCTTCACCTGCAACGCGTGCGGCACCTCAGCCGTACCATCGGCAGCATGACCGCCACCGAGCCCGGACCGCCCGCGGCCATCTTCGACCGCACCGCCGAAGCCGCCGCCAGGCTCCGCACCACCAGCGAGCCCGGCGCCAGCCTCGCCGCCCGCATCCACGCCCGCCTGGTCGCGGCCCTCACCGCCCAAGAACGCGGCGGCTTCCAGGTCGAGCAGGGCATCGGCGTCTGCTCGACCGACGGCACCGTGCGGCTCACCCTCGCCGACGTCGCCCGCATCGCCGCCCAGGAAGCCGCCGAAGCCCTGGTGGAGCCATGACGGAGCTGGTCGACGTCCTCGGCCCCACCTTCGACATCCCGAACATCCAGGCACCCGACCCCGCCGAGTTCGAGCGCCTGCTGCGTGAGAAGTACAAGCCGATCCTGACCGCCGACGAGTACCAGCGGCTACGCGCGAAGTGTGGCCTCGGCCAGGTCATCGACGGCGAGGTGATCGAGCCGTGATCACCGTCCAGGGCGAGGAGTACGGCACCCGCGCCGAAATCGCCGCCCGCCTCACCCAACTCAGCCTCGACGGCGACCAGGTCACTGCCGAGACCGTCCGGAACTGGGACCGCAACGGCGACCTCAAGGCGTACCGGATCCTCGGCGCCAACGGCCGTCCCGAGGTGCGTTACCGCTGGCGCGACGCCGCCCGCGTGGAGGCCGCCAAGCGCCGATCCGCGCGCGGCCGGAAGCGGCGAGTTGACGGAACGCCCATGATCGCCGCATGATTTGACCATCCCGCCGACAGGCGGAGTCTGCCCGCAGCCCGGTTGAGCGATCACGCTCCCGGGCTGCCGTCATCCCCGGACCCGGACACCCAGGGGCGGCGGCGCGCGGGCAGGTGGTGGTGGTCGGGCCGGCGGACCGTGGCGGACCGCCGGCCCAACACTCAGCCTGCGGACGAGTCGTACTCCGGGTTGATGCCCTGGTGGTGAATCCGTGACAGCTCCTGCGAGATGGACAGCAGCGCCTTGACCTCCGCCAACTTCAGGCGCTGATCAACCGTCATCTCATCTGCTTGGCCGTCGAGCGCGTTCATGTCGTCGAACGCCATGGACCACAGATCCATCCTGACCCCCTCCTTGTGATCTTGAGAACTGGACCACTGAGCGTACCGGCTCCAAATGCGACAGACCGGGACGCTGAGCGGCAGCGCGCAAGGCGCGTCGCCGATAGCCAGCCGGCCAAGGGTCGGCGGAGGTGACCGACCATGGCCAAGCAGCGTCCCGTCACCGACCACGACCGCCAACAGGTCCGCGAACTGCACGCCCAGGGCCTCGGCCGCAACGCGATCGCCAAGGCCCTGAACCGCGGCACCCGCACCATCACCCGACTCGCCGCCGAGCAGGGCCTCGACTTCGACCGCACCACCGCCGCCAAGGCCACCGCCGCCAAGCAAGCCGACGCCCGCGCCCGCCGCGCCACCCTCGCCCTCGGCCTCCTCGACGACGCCGAGAAACTCCGCGGGCAGCTCTTCACCGCCTGCACCGTCTACAACTTCGGCGGCAAAGACAACACCTTCGAGCAGGCCCTGATCAGCGAACCCAGCTTCCGGGACAAGCGGGACCTGATGTCCGCCATCGGCACGGCGATCGACAAGGCCGTTCGGCTCGACGAGTACGACGCCGACCCCGGCATCGACGCCGCGAAGAGCATGCTCGGCGCCCTCGCCCGCGGCCTGGGCGCCGCCTACGACCAGCTCACCGCCGCCGAGTCCGATGGCGATTGACCTCGACGTCGTCACCCGGTCCCTGTCCCCGATCCACCTCCGGAGCGTCGTCGAGTCCACGGCCCGGTTGAATATCTGGCAGGGCTCGGTCAGGTCCGGGAAGACGGTCGCGTCGCTGCTGCGGCTGCTCCTCGCGATCGCCACCGCGCCGACGTCCGGCCGGGTCCTGCTCTTCGGCAAGACCCGCGAGTCGGTCAACCGGAACGTGTTCGCGGTGCTTACCGACCCGGCGCTGTTCGGCCCCCTCGCCCGCCTGATCAAGTACAACCCGGGCGCACCCACCGGCACCATCCTCGGCCGAGAGGTCGACGTCCTGGGCGCCAACGACGCCAAAGCGGAGCCCAAAGTCCGCGGCATGACGCTGTGCCTGGCGTACGGCGACGAGCTGACCACCATCCCGGAAGCGTTCTTCACCCAGGTGTTGGCCCGGCTCAGCGTGCCCGGCGCGCAGCTCTTCGGCACCACCAACCCGGACAGCCCGGCGCACTGGCTCCGGAAGAAGTACCTGCTTCGGCAGGGCGAGCTGAACCTCCGCACCTGGCACTCCACCCTGGACGACAACCCGCACCTCGACCCGGCCTACGTGGCCAGCTTGAAAGTCGAGTACGTCGGCCTGTGGTTCAAGCGGTTCATCCAGGGCGCCTGGGTGCAGGCCGAGGGCGCCGTCTTCGACATGTTCGACGAAGACCGCCACATCGTCCCCGTGCTACCGGAGATCCACCGCTGGATCAGCGTCGGCATCGACTACGGCACCCGCAACGCCACCGCCGCCCTCATCCTCGGCGCCGGCCGCGACGGCCGCCTCTACCTCACCCACGAGTGGCGGCACGACCCGGCCACCGCCCGCCGACAGCTCACCGACGCCGGCCTGTCCCGCGAGATCCGCGCCTGGCTTCACGGCCTGGAGGTGCCCGGCGCGACCGGGCTCAAGGGCCTCGCCCCGGAGTGGACCGTCGTCGACCCGTCCGCGCGGTCGCTGCGGCTCCAGCTCCACGAGGACGGCATGACGTCGGCGGCTGCCGACAACAGCGTCCTCGACGGCATCCGGCTCATGTCGAGCCTCCTCGGCAACGACCAGTTGAAGATCCACCGGTCGTGCAAGGGCCTGATCGAGGAGATCCCCGGCTACTCGTGGGACGACAAGGCCATCGAGCGGGACGGTTCGGACGCGCCGATCAAGGCGGACGACCATTCAATCGATGCCGCCAGATATGCCATCAAGACGCCCGAGGTGCTGTGGCGGCCGATGCTCCGCAGCGCCGTCGACCTCGCAGCCTGACCCCCGAAGGAGCCCCATGGACGCCGGCCAGCTCGCCCACCGCTTCGCCCACCACCCGCCGTCAACCCCGGCGATCGTCCAGAAGCACGAGCTGATCAGGGACGCCTCCGCTGCGCTCGCCCAGCTCCTCAACGAGGTCATCGACAAGGAGTGCCGGGAGAAGTCCCTCGCGCTGACCTCGCTGGAAGAGGTCATGTTCTGGGCCAACGCCGCGGTCGCCCGGGAGCTGAACTACCGGGGCGCCTCGCCGGCAACGCCACCGACCTCGCCGGCCTGATGGACGGCCTCACCGCCGCGCTGACCCCGGAGCAGTACGGCACCAGCATGCACTACCCCGCCTGCCGCGTCGGGTCGTGCACCGGGTGCCTGCCGCCGCTGCCGCCGATCGAGCCGCCACCCGTGCTCAACCTGAGCCTGTTCCGGCCCGCGCCCATGCCGATCGCCACGCGACCGCAGGACTGGGCGCCTGCCGCCCGCGCCATCCTTCGCGAGCGCGGGGCGTGGCGCGCTCGATGACCGGGCCGCCAGCCGACCTGGATGCCCGGCAGCCAATCGACCGTCGGCTATCTGCGCGGTCGGCGACTCACCATCTTCACCATGCTGCTTCGCAAGATCGCGCACGCGTGCGTCGCCGGAACCTGCCTCCTCGCCTCCATCTACGCCCCCGACGAAACCGGGTGGCTCCAGGAGGAACCGCTTCCCGCGTTGGTGGTCTGGGTGCCACTGACCACCGCAACCCAAGCCGTCACCGGAGGAGGGCACCAGTTCATGCCGATGCCCACCGGGGGCGCCTGGCCGCCCCCCGCACACGCCCCCGCCTACAGCGCCTACCGCGACTGGGACGCCTGGTACAGCGGCGACCCGGACCAACTCCGCACCGTCTACCTCAACCGCGCCGTCAACGGCACCAACCTCTCCCCGAGCCAGCGGGTCCGAGCCGGCCAGTACGCCGGCGGACTGGTCGGCACCTTCAGCCGCTGGCTCTGGGGCAACCCGCCCCCGGTCGGCTCCCGCGACGCCCGGCTGCACTGCCCCCTTCCCGCCGACCTCACCGCGTCGGTCGCCAACCTGCTGTTCTCCGAGCCGCCGAAGATCAGCCACGAGGACACGTCGGTGATGACCCGCCTCGAAACGCTGATCGAGGACGGCCTCAACTCCCTCCTGTTGCAGGCCGCCGAAGCCAACTCGGCCCTCGGCGACGTCTACCTACGGCCCGTCGTCGACCAGGAAGTCATGCCCGGCAAGGCATTCCCGTCCGTCGTGCACGCCGACGGCGCCCTGCCCAACCTCCGCTGGGGTCGCCTGGTCGACGTCACCTTCTGGTCCGAGCTGCACCGCGAAGGCAACACGGTGGTGCGCCTGCTCGAACACCACGAGGTGGTCGGCAAGGTCGGCCGGATCGTCTACCAGCTCCACGAAGGCACCCCAGACCAGCTCGGCCGCGTGATCCCGCTGACCGAGCATGACGGCGCCGCGTACCTCGCCGACCTTGTCGACGCCGACAGCAGCCAGGTGACCGGCCTTAACCGCCTGGACGTGGTACGCGTGCCCAACGCCGGCCCGCAGCGCCGCTGGCGCACCACGCCCGGCCTGAAGTACCTCGGCCGGTCCGACCTCGACGGCAACGAGCAGTGGTTCGACGCCGTCGACGAGGCGTGGACCTCGTGGATGCGGGACATCAGGCTCGGCCGCGGCCGCCTGGTCGTCCCCGACTACATGCTCCAGTCCGCCGGCCGCGGCCAGGGCGCGAGCTTCGACGCCGAGCGGGAGGTCTTCACCGCCGTCAACGCACTGCCGGACTCCGGCACCGGCATCACCATCAGCCAGTTCGACATCCGCGTCGAGGAGCACCGGGCCACGATCGACGAGCTGACCAAAGTGGCGATGCGGCACGCCGGCCTCTCCTCGCAGACCCTCGGTGATGAAGGCGACGTCGCGGTCAC
The DNA here is from genome assembly GCF_029626155.1 of Solwaraspora sp. WMMD1047. Taxonomy (NCBI): domain Bacteria; kingdom Bacillati; phylum Actinomycetota; class Actinomycetes; order Micromonosporales; family Micromonosporaceae; genus Solwaraspora; species Solwaraspora sp. WMMD1047. Next base: position 5,353,756 of record NZ_JARUBL010000001.1, read on the forward strand.
CGCGACGGAGGTCCAGTCCCGGGAGCGCATGAGCTTCACCACCCGCGGCAACCGGGTCAACACCTGGGGCCCTGCGATCGCCGAGTACATCGAGCTGCACCTGGCGGTGGAGCGCGCCCAGCTCGCCGGGAAGGTGGAGCCGGTCCGGCCGAACGTCGAGTTCGGCGACTCGGTCAGTGAGGCACCGGAGACGGTTGCTCGCACCCTCCAGCTGCTGCACGCCGCCGAGGCCGTCTCGGTTGAGACCCGGGTGCGGATGGTGCATCCGGACTGGGACGACACCCAGGTCCAGCAGGAGGTCGCGCGCATCAAGGATGACGAGCCGGAGCCGGTTGAGGTCGGCCCGGCGCTGGGCGCTCTGGCCGGCAACAACCCGCCCCCGGGCGGTCCGGAGCAGGAAGGCGAAGGCGAGCCGGAGGAGTAGGCCGTGGCGCTCACCGGCGACCAGATCGAAGCCGTCACCGCCTCCACCGTCGGCCTCTACCAGGAGGTGGAGCAGGCGATCCTGGCCGAGATCACCCGCCGGCTCGCCGCCGGCATGGACGCACCCGACTGGGCCGTCACCCGCCTCGGCGCGCTCTCCACCCTCCGTACGGCGACAGAGCGGATTCTCGGCCTGGTCCAGGCGGCGGGCGCCGACCAGATCCGCCAGACCTTGGCCGCGGCGTACCGCTCGGGTCAGGCGATCGCCACGACCGGCCTGCCCGCGCAGCTACTGCGGGGTGATCCGGACTCGGGCCGGCTCGCCGCCGTCATCCAGCAGGTGCCGAGGGTAGCCGCGGTCGAGTCCCTCGCCGCCGCGCTGGTGGCCGACATCGGTGCGAAGCACTCCAACGTGCTCCGCACCGTCCTCGACGCCTACCGGTCGGTCATCCAGCAGGCGTCTGCGGTGTCCATCGCCGGCGGCATGACCCGCCGGCAGGCCAGCCAGCACGCTTACGCGAAGCTCGTCGACCAGGGCCTGACGTCCTTCGTCGACAGCTCCGGCCGCCGCTGGAGGCTCTCCTCCTACGTGGAGATGGCCACGCGGACGGTGACGCAGAGGGCCGCCGTCCAGGGCCAGACAGACCGGCTCACGACCCTCGGCGTCGACACGGTGATCGTCTCGGACTCGCCCCGGGAGTGCCCGAAGTGCCGGCCGTGGGAAGGCAAGATCCTCAGCATCTCCGGGGGGCAGCGTGGCCGGGTGGAGCTGCCCAGCGCGGTCGGGTCCGGCACGGTGACCGTGGACATCGCCGGCAGCGTGGCCGACGCCCGGGCTGCCGGCCTGCAACACCCCAACTGCACGCACAGCCTCCGGGCGTTCCTGCCGGGCGCGACCCGCCGGCCGGCCCGGCCCACCGAGAACCCCGAGGGCTACCGCGCCAAGGAGCGGCAGCGCGAGATCGAGCGGCAGATCCGGAAGTGGAAGGAGCGCGAGACCGCCGCCTTGGACCCGGCCGCCGCCGCGGGCGCCCGCGCGAAGGTCCGGGCTTGGCAGGGCGAGATGCGCAACCACCTCACGGCCAACCCGGAGCTGAAGAGGTTGAGCTACAGGGAGCAGCCCGGCGCCGGGAACATCCCCGGCCCTCGCGCAGGCGGACCCGGGGTCTCGCCTCCCCGGCCGCTCGCCGGCGGGCCCGGCTCCCCCATCCAGGCCGCCGACCTGACACCGCCGGCACCACCCACCCCCGCACCGCCCGCGCTGCCACAACGCACCCGCAGCGCGCCGACGCCGCCAACCGAGTCCCTCACAGACATTCTGGCCGTCGACCTCGACCGGGCCGCCAACCGCGACCTGGTCCGCGACCGAATGGCAAGCGTGATCGACGGCCGGTACGCCGGCCTCGGCGTAGAGGTCACCGACGTCACCGGATACGAAGGCTTCGGCGCGGCCGGCCGCGGCCATGGCCTGATCGTCTCGGCGAGAATCGTTGACCAGGGCGGCGAGCCGTCCGGCCGGGTTCAGCGGGCGTTCTACCGCGACGGGGATGACCTGGTCGCCGTGCACGCGTTCCTCCAGATCGACCGCGACCTGCGCGGCAAAGGCTTCGCGTCCGAGTTCAACGCCAATCTGGAACGGTGGTACCGGTCGCAGGGCATCGTCAGGATCGAGGTCCACGCCAACATCGACGTCGGCGGCTACACCTGGGCATCCCACGGCTACGACTTCGCCGACGACTACGCTGCCCAAAGCGTGATCAACCGGCTCCGGTTCATGGTCGGTGTCGTACAGAGCCGGTCGGCCGAGCTGCGCGAGCGGGCCGCGGCCGCGAGCGCCGAGGACGCCCGTCGGCTGAGGGCGACAGCCGACGCGCTGGACCGCCAGCTCCTTGCCACCGGCGATATCCTCGACCGAGCAGCAACCGAACCGTTCGGTTCCGACCGGTACCCGTCCGCGTGGGAGATCTCCCAGCTCGGCCGCAGTGAAGCGGCCGGGGGCGAATGGATCGGCAAGATGACCATGTTGGGCTCGGACTGGCAGGGGGTGAAGTGGCTGTGAGCCAGCCGATGCCCCGCCCCCGCAGCCAGCCCGTCCGGCCGTCCGAGGATCGGGTACGCCGGCTCACCGAGCTGGGCGACTGGCACCGCGAGTGGACTGCCCGGCACGCCGACGACGCCGGCTTCCGGCCCACCGAACACCCGACACCGGGTAGCGACTACAACGTGCACCACGTCGACCTGGACGCCCCCGCCGCCGCTCTGGACGAGTTCCACGAGCGCGCCCGGCGGATCATGGGCCTTCCCGCCGAGTAGCCGCACCGCCCCGCGCACCGACCCGTTCCGCGCGGGTCCGGGCGGCCCTGCGCGCCCCTGACCACCCCGGCAAGGCCCGGGGCCAGCACCACCCACCCAACGACAGCCTCAAGGAGGCATCGTGCACCACACCCGATCCCGCACCCTCAGCGCACTCGCCGGCCAGATCATCGGCTACCGCCGCAACGGCACGCCGATCCGGCTCGCCGCCGGCGGCTCCGGCGACGGGGACAGCGGCGGGGACGGTGACGGCTCCAGCGGAGACGACACCGGCAGCAACGACGGTGACGGCCAGGGCGCCGACGGCGACCCGGGCACCGGCAAGACCCCGAAGATCAAGGGCGAATTCGACCCCGACCGCGCCCTGCGGGACCTCGGCAAGGCCCGAGACGACGCGAAGCGCGAGAAGGACGCCCGGATCAAGGCCGAGCAGGACCAACAGGCCAAACTCGACGCGGTCCTCGTGGCCCTCGGCCTCAAGCCGGACCCGAAGACCGACCCGGCCGCCACCGCGGCGAAGGTCGCCAAGGAGCTGACCGACGCCCAGGCGCAGAACCGGGAACTGCGGATCGAGAACGCGCTCTACAAGCTCGCCGGTAAGGCCGGCGGCGACGTCGACGCGCTCCAGGATTCCCGCGGCTTCATGAAGGCCCTCGCCGACCTGGACCCGACCGCCGCCGACTTCGAGAAGTCGGTGACGGCCGCGATCCGGGACGCGGTGAAGGCCAACCCCAAGCTCGCCGCTGCGACCCAGGGAGGCCAAGGGCCGGCCCGACAGGGAGCAGACCACGGCGGCGGCAACAACGGCCGACAGCGCAGCGGCAGCCTCTCCGCCGCCGTCAGCAGAGCGTTCAGCGGCCAGTAACCCACAACCCACACTCCAGAGCTAGGAGACAGCGGCACATGCCTGTCACCCTCGCCCAGGCCCAGGTCAACACGCAGGCAGACGTCGATTACGCGGTGATCGACAACCTCCGGCGCTACTCCTGGCTCCTGGACCAGATCGTCTTCGACGACACCGTCACGCCGGGCACCGGCGGGACGTCCCTCACCTACTCCTACACCCGGCTCATCACCGCCGCGGCGGCTGCCTTCCGGGCCATCAACTCGGAGTACACCCCCGGCAAGGCCACCAGGCAGCGCTATTCGGTGGACCTCAAGCCCCTGGGCGGGGCCTTCGAGGTGGACCGAGTCATCGCCCAGCTCGGCGCCGCCGCGACGAACGAAGTCACGTTCCAGATGCAGCAGCTGCTCACCTCGACGCGGATCCGCTTCCAGCAGGAACTCATCCACGGTGACATCGCCAGCGACGACAAGGGCTTCGACGGCCTGGACCAGCTTCTCACCGGCAGCAGCACGGAGCGGACCGCGTCCGAGGGCATGGCCGACATCACCCCCGGCACCATCACCACCCAGGCCCTGGCCATGGCCGCCCTCGACGAACTCGACGAGTGGCTGGCCACCATCGTCCCGTCGACCACCGGCGGCGGTGACCTCGGCACCCCCGGCGCCCTGCCGCCTGGGGTGAAGGCCATCCTCGGCAACACCCGGTCGATCACCCGGGTGAAGGCGCTCGCCCGCTGGGCCGGCATCTACAGCGAGGACAAGGACAGCGTCGGCCGGCAGGTCATGCGCTACGGCGACTGGGCGTTGGTCGACATCGGCGACCGGGCGGACGGGTCGACGTCGATCATCCCGATCGTCGCCAACGACACCGACCTGTACGCCGTCACCTTCGGCCTCGACAGCGTCCACGCCGCATCCCCGGCGAACGTGCCGCTGGTGCAGACCTGGCTGCCCGAGTTTGACCGGGCCGGCGCGGTCAAGACCGGCGAGGTGGAGATGGGGCCAGCGGCGCTGGTCGTCAAGTCCACCAAGAGCGCGGGCGTGCTCCGCGGGGTGCAGGTGTCGGGCTGATGCGATACATCATCCACACCCCCAACCAGCAGTTCGCCGGCGAGCGGTGCGGTGTCGCGTTCGTGGCCGGCCGCGGCGAGGTCGACGACACGGCGCCCGGCGCGAAGGCCGCGCTCGCCTACTTCCGGCGGCGCGATTACCGCGTCGAGGAGGTATCGGAGCCGGCAGCAGTCCAGGCCGAACAGCCCCCCGCTCCCCCCTCACCGGAGCCTCCGGCTCGGGGTGCGGCCAAGGAGGCGTGGATCGCGTTCGTGACCAGCGAGGCAGCCGGCGAGAAGCGGCTCACCCTCGACGAGGCGACCCCGCTCAAGCGCGACGAGCTGGCCGAGCACGTCCTCGGCCCGAAGGAGGACTGAGATGCAGCTCGGCGGATACCAGCGCAATGTGCGCGACGCCCTCGGCTACCTGAACGCCGCCGACCCGTCCAGCCCGGACACGTTCTGGCGGTCGAACCTCCCCCGGGTCGGCCTGACCGACTCGGCCGGAGACACCGGGCACGTCGCCCTGGCCGACGCGGTCATGACGAGCGTGGCGGTCTACCTGCACGCAGGGGACCTGGTCACCAACCTGTCGTTCACCTCCGGCGCGACGGCGGTCGGCACCCCGGCCAACTGGTGGTTCGCCCTCTACAGCGACGCGGCAACCCCGGCGCTGCTGGCCCAGACGGCCGACCAGACGTCGACCGCCTGGGCGGCCAACACGACCAAGACCCTCGCCCTCGCGACCGCCCAGCGGATCACCCGGTCGGGGATCTACTGGGCCAGCGTGATGGTCAACTCGACGTCGGTGTGCACCCTGCTCGGCGCCATCGGGCAGCCGGCGATCGTGACCGGGGAGCGGAACCTGTCCGTGTCGTCGGGCTCGACGCTGACGGACACGGCGCCGCCAACGATCGCGACGCCGACGGCGAAGAACTTCATCCCCCGGGTCGTCATCACCTGATCGTGGTGTCCGGCCGGGCGGGGAAGGCCGGCCGGGCACCGCACCACCAACACGCGGAGGGGAGGTCATCGTGGCGATTGGATACACCTCGGGCGACCCGGGCAAGGTCTCGGTCGCCGGGGACACGATGACCGGCCCCCTCGTGCTGCCCGGTGCGCCCAGCGCCGACCTGCACGCCGCGACGAAGGCGTACGTCGACCAGGGCGGCGAGGGCGGAGTGCCCACCTCCCGGCAGATCCTCGCTGGTACCGGACTCACCGGCGGCGGTGACCTGACCGCCGACCGCACCCTGACCGCCGACGTCGGCACGAGCGCCGGGCAGGTGGCGGCCGGCGACCACACCCACCCGACCGGCCCGGCCGCCCTGGTCGTCGCCGACACCGGGCACGTCACCACCGGCAACATCACCGTCGAACAGGCCGACTGGATCCAGCTCGGCCCCGACCTGACGATCGAGGCCGCGGCCGGGGACGTCCTGGAGCTCGCCCCGAGCTGCCTGCTCAACAACACCGGGGACGACTGCCAGCTCGACGCCGCCACCCGGGTCTCCGGCGCCGATACCAACTGGTGGTCGACGGGCGGTGCCGCGAGCAGGTGGCCGGGTGGAATCGCCGCCTGGTACGTGTCCGAGGGCTTCACCGGCCCGCGGCTGCCGGCGCGTTACACCGTCCAGGCCGGGGACGTGGTGTCCGGTGAGGTGACGGTGCGGCTGTACGGCCGGGCCACCGGCGCCTCCTCCCGCACGCTCTTCGCCTCCTCGGCGTACCCGCTGCGCTGGAGCCTGACGAACCTGGGAGGCTCGGCGTGACCGCGTGGACGATCCAGCAGGGCCGCACCCTGACCCTGCCAGTGGAGTGGCGCTCACACGAAGGCGGGCCGCTGGTCGCGGTGACCGGGGTGACGATCGAGATCGTGCCGATCGCGGGCGGTGCTGCGGTGGTCGGGCCGACCAGCACCGGGGTGACGAGCGCGGGTACCGGCCTCAACGCCTACCGCTGGGAGGTGCCGGCCGACCAGGACCCGGGCGAGTACTACGCGATCTGGACCGCGACCGATGGCGACTCCGAGGAGATCCCCGCCGTCGACACGGTGACGGTGCAGGAGTACATCCCGGTGCCCGGGGCGTACGCCACCCTCACCGACCTGAACGACGTCTACGGCAGCACTCCGGCCGGCGCGGCGATGCTGCTGGTCCGGGCGAGCAGGGATGTCGACCGGGCGTTGCTGACCTCGGTCTACCCGGTCGATGACAATGGCCTGCCGACCACCGCCGCGCACATCACAGCGCTGCGGGACGCGACCGTGGAGCAGGCGATCGGGAATCTCGACGCGGGCAACCGGTCGGGCACCGGCGCCGCGCCGCGCCGGTCCGGCTTCACGATCGGCAAGCTGTCGGTGCAGCAGGCGTCCGGTGCCGGCGGCGCGTCCGGCGCCCTGGTCGACAAGATCGGCCCGCTGTGGTCCCAGGCGTGGCAGGTGCTTCAGTCGGCCGGCCTGACCGGCCACGGGCCGCAGACGTGGTGACCCGGCGATGACGTGGGAAGAGTTCTGCGCCGAGTTCATCCCGGAGCCGGCGACCGTGCAGGTCGAGCCGTACGACGGATCCGGGGCGTACGGGGACGTGTTCGGCGCCCCGGTCGACGTCACCCCGTGCGTAGTGGACGAGTCCCGCCGGCTGGTGCGGGTGCAGACCCAGGACGCCGCCGGGCAGGAGGCGGTCTCCAGCACCACGGTGTTCGCGCCGCTGGCCACGACCTGTCCGGCCGGGTCCCGGGTCACCCTGACCGGCCGCCCGGCCGCCCGGGTGCTCGCCGTGTCCCGGCCGACGGATCACGGCCTGGAGCTGCCCGAGCACCTCGAAATCAGCCTGGAGTGAGCGTGACCGACTCCCGTACCCCCGAACAGCGGGCCGCCGATGATGCCCTCACCGCCGCCATCCAACAGACCCTCGACGCCTACGCCGGGTCAGGCCCGTGGCTCCTCACCGAGTACGTCGTGGTCACCGCCCAGCAGGGCTACGACGAGGACGGCGACGGCATCACCGCGGTGGGCCAGCTCTACCGCGACGGTGACGTGCCGCTGCACCGCGCGCTTGGCCTGCTGGACCACGCGGTCACCCGCATGCGGGCCAGGATCGCCAGCGACGGGGATTGACCGTGGAGCTGGAGTGGAACGGCGACCGCATCGCGGCGATCCTCGCCGACGCCACGATGGACGGGCTGGAGCTGGCCGCCGAGCACCTACTCCAAGCCAGCAGCGAGCTGGTGCCGCACGAAGAGGGCGACCTCGAACGGTCCGGTGAGGTGTCCCGGGACGACGCCCGCGGAGCGGTCGCCGTCTCGTACGACCGGCCCTACGCCGTCCGCCAGCACGAAGACCTGACCGCCCGGCACGACGAGGGGCGAGAGGCGAAGTACCTGGAAAAGCCCATGGCGACAGAGCGGGACACGATGCTCGCGCTGATCGCCAAGGCCGCCGGCAAACCGCTCCAATAAGGAGGCCGCTGTGGCGATCGGAGACGGCTGGACGTCCCGACTCCTGACCGGCCTCGCCGAGCTGCTCGACGCGGCCGGCGTGGGCGACTGGCGACCCTCCGGCGCCTACGCCGCCGGGGAGACCGCCATCGTCATCCGGGCGGTACCGCAAGCTCCGGACCGGCTGATCACCCTCGCCGCGTACCCGGTCGGGCAGGACTACGTCGGCCTGGCCGACAGCGTCAGCGGCGTGCAGATCCGGGTCCGGGCCGGAGCCGACCCCCGCGACTGCGACGACCTCGCCGACGCGATCTACGAGGCCCTGGACGGGCTGACCGGGGTCACCTGGGGCGGCATCCCGATCGTGCAGGTCCGCCGCCAGTCCTACACCTCCCTCGGCACCGACACCTCGGGCCGGTGGGAACGCTCGGAGAACTACTACATCGACGCCATGCGCCCCACCGCGTGGAACACCGACTGACCGAGGAGAGGTCACCATGACGCAGCCGACCGACCACGTGACCCTGCTCGCCCGCCGGATGGCGATCGACATCGACATCGCCGCCTTCCCCGCGGTCGACTGGGAGCGCCTCCTCGGCGTCGAGGAGATGAAGCCCATCGACGAGCCCCGGGTCGAGTCGGACGAGGCGTACGACGACGAGGGCGCGATGCGGGAGGTGTTCACCGGCTACCGGTGGGCGTACGAGATCAAGCTGTTGCACCGGACCGCCGCCGACGGTGTCACCGTCAACCCGGTGCACGCCTTCCTCAAGGCGAAGTTCAAGGCCATGAAGACGTCCGGCACCGCGGCCGGGGAGTTCGGTGTCCGGGTGTACGACCGGGCCGGCCTGGAGCAGGCGGAGCAGGGCCGCGCCTACGTCAAGTCCTGGAACCCCGACGGCGGCGGTCCGGGCGCGCGGGACACCATCAGCCTGGTCATCCAGGGGCAGGGCCCGATGAGCCTGGTCGACAACCCGGCCGCCGACCTCACCCCGGTCGTCCTCTCCCTGACGCCGGCCACCGGCGAGGAGGAGGGCGGCGAGCTGATCACGATCGGCGGGCAGCACTTCACCGGCGCGACCGATGTCGACTTCGGGGTGGCGGCGGCCGACTTCACCGTGATCGACGACTCCACCATCGTGGCGGTCGCCCCCGTCGTCTCGCCGGGCACCGTGCAGGTCACCGTGACGACGCCGGAGGGCACCAGCTCCACCAGCGGCACCGGCAACGACTACGTGTACACCACCTGATGGCGTCGAAGTTCGCCGATCTCGACGAGTACTTCAGCCCTGGCCTGACGCTGACCGTGTTGGGCCGGGAGTACGTCGTCCCCCTCGCCTCCGCCGAACTGGGCCTGTGGTGCCGGCGGATGGCCATCGCCACCGGCGAGATCACCTCCGCCAGCACCCCCGAGGAAGCGCGGGCAGCCGTCGACCGGGCCAACGCCCTCCCCGAGCTGCCCGGAGACCTGAGCCTGCCGGAGCGGGTTCTCGGCGACGCGTACGCGCAGATGGTGGCCGACGGGGTACCCGACCAGTACATCCAGATCTGCGGCTCCACCGCCTACCTGTGGATCGTCGCCGACGAGGACGTGGCCCGGAGGTACTGGGAGGCGGGTGGCCGCCCGGAATCCCTCCGCCCGGAGACCAACCGGGCGGACCGCCGAGCAGCGAAGAAGAGCAGTACGGGCGCGGCCAGCGGTGCCCGATCACCGGCACGTACGAGTGGTACGAGTACCCGCCGGAAGTCCGGGTCGAGCGGCAAGGCGGCCCGGTCGCCTGGGTCGACATCCTGACCCGCTGGCGGCTCGTCGTCGCCGACCTGCACTCCGAGTTCGGGATTGAGGCCGATGACCGGGAGCTGATGCGCTCCCGGTCGTGGCGTTGGCTGGAGTACCGCATCCTCGGCCTGCTCAGCGCGGACACCCGCATCTATCGGGCACTCTCACCCGAGCCGGAGATGCCGAGCGTGCCTACCTACGGCCGGCGGTAGCTACGGGCAGAGATGCTCACGTGCCACGGCGACCAGCTCGGCTCCGCGCGACTCGTCGACCTCGAACCGGGCCGCCGCGTTCTTCGCCGCAATGTCCGGCTCCTTACCGGTCTCGACTTCCTGGCAGATGTTCTCGCCAGCGTTGAGCGCCACCTGCTCGCTGGACACGAGGGCCGGGTCGAGCTCGGCGAGGGCATCCAGGTAGGCGCGCTCGGCGGCCGCTTCGGTGGCGACCGACGCCGGCTCATCGTCGGAGGCGTTGGGCAGGAACACGATCAAGCCGCCGATCACGCAGATCACCAGCAGCATCAGCACACCGAGCGCTCCCATCACCTTGCGGGGCAGCGCGGGCTGAGTCGACATCGGAAGGTCCTCTCGTGGCGGGGGTGGGGACCCGGGGCACCGTACCGACGCCGGGCCAGCGGGTCCGCTGGCCGTCCAAGATCTGACACATTCTGGGGAGGCGGATCGTGCTCAAGCTGGGTGAACTGTCCGCCGTCCTCTCCGCGAATCTGGAGCCGTTCCAGCGGGATCTGCGCACGGCCAAGAAGGCGTGGCGGGACCACGGCGACTCCCTGAAGGCGTCCGCCGCCGTAGCCGGTGCCGCGATCGGCGCCGCACTCGGCGCCGGCCTGCTGTCCGCGATGGAGCTGGAAAAGGCACAGGCCAAGCTGACCGCGCAGCTCGGCGGCGACCCGGCGTACGGGGCGGAGATGGGCCGGATCGCCGGCGAGATCTACTCCCGCGGCTTTGGTGAGTCGGCCGCCGCAGTGGGCGAGTCGCTCCGGGGTGTCCTCACGGCCGGCCTGGTCCAGGAGGACGCCACCAATGCTGAAATCGAGTCGGTCACCATCAAGGCCCAGGCCCTTGCCGACGTCTTCGGCCAAGACGTCACGGCGACGGCAAGGGCTGCCGGGCAAATGGTCCGAAATGGGCTCGCCAAGAACAGCGCCGAGGCATTCGATATTTTGACTCGCGGCTTCCAAGAAACCGGTGACCACGCGGGCGATTTGCTCGACACCTATTCGGAGTACTCCGTTCAGTTCCGCAAGCTCGGATTGGACGGCGCTACCGCGACCGGCCTGATGACCCAAGGTCTGAAGGCCGGCGCGAGGGACGTTGACACGGTCGCGGATGCCATCAAGGAATTCTCAATTCGCGCCATCGACGGGTCGACCGCATCGGCCGAGGGATTCAAGCTCCTCGGTCTGAACGCCGGGCGGATGACCGCTCAAATCGCCAAGGGTGGCCCGGCAGCACAAAAGGGTCTCGACACCGTCCTCGACCGGCTCCGCGCCATCGAAGACCCGGTGAAGCGCGATGCTGCCGCGGTCGCATTGTTCGGCACCAAAGCCGAAGATTTGGGCGCCGCGTTGTACGCCCTTGACGTCGATACCGCTGCCGACCGCCTCGGTAACGTCACCGGCGCTGCCGACCGGCTCGGCGAGACACTGGAGGAGTCCGCCTCCCAGAAGCTGGAGGCGTTCAAGCGCCAGGCGATGAGCGCCTTGTCGACGACCATGGCCGACGCGATCCCCTACCTCGAAAAGGTCATTGGCTTCCTGTCCGAGTACTCGGAAATTGTGGGCCCACTGGCGGTCGGTCTCGGCGCCCTGGCCCTCGTCATCGGCACCGTCGCCGCCGCCATGAAGGTGTGGGCAGTTGTGCAAGCGGTCCTTAACTTGGCGCTGTGGACCAGCCCGATCACATGGATCGTCCTCGGCATCCTGATTCTCGTCGGCGCGATTATCCTCATCGCAACTAAGACGACCTGGTTTCAGGATCTGTGGGCCTGGGCGTGGGGTGGCATCAAGGGCGCGGCAATGGCTGTGTGGGAGTGGATCAAGAACAATTGGCCGCTCCTGCTGGCGATTATTACCGGCCCGATCGGCCTGGCTGTGCTGGCGATCGTCAAGAACTGGGACCGGATCAAGGCCGCGACGACCGCCGTGAAGGACTGGATCGTCAACAAGATGCTCGCCCTCGGCAACTTCGTCCGGTCGATGCCGGGCCGAATCTCGGCCGCCGCATCCGGCATGTTCAACGGCATCAAGAACGCATTCCGGAGCGCGATCAACTGGATCATCGGCAAGTGGAACAGCTTGTCATTCTCTCTGCCGTCGGTGAACATCCCGGGCCTCGGCCAGCTCGGCGGCGGTACCCTGTCCACCCCGAACATTCCCTACCTCGCCAAGGGTGGTGATGTGCTGCGTGACGGCCTGGCCGTCATCCACCGCGGGGAGCGGGTCGTGCCGGCCGCCCAGGTGCGCGACCTGCCCGGCGGCGGGCACGCCGAGGCCATCCAGCTGGCAGGCGAATTCCGGATCAGCGGTGAGGACCTGGTGCTCCTCGTTCGGAAGAAGGTGCAGACCCGGGGACGAGGGGACGTGCAGGCGTATTTCGGCGGACGGTCCTGATGCCCGAGTACCAGTTCGAGATGCTGGTCGACGGATCCTGGGTCGACATCACCTCCGACGTGCGGGTCAAGGGCGGAGTCACCATCACCCGCGGATACTCGGAACGCGGCGGGGTGCTGCCGGAGCCCGGCACCCTGACGATCGGTGACCTGCGCAGCCCTAACGGGAAGTACTCGCCGCGGAACCCGCGCAGCGAGTACTACGGCCGGCTCGGCCGGAACACTCCGATCAGGGCGAGGGTCGTCGGGGAGAGTCCCGACAACTGGTTGACGTTGCAGGGGTACCCGGGTGCTGCCGCCTACACCGCCGATCACGCGTCGCTCGACATCACCGGGGACATCGACGTCAGGTTCGACGGCGCGGTGTGGAATCGGGACTTCGCCCTCGTGACGAAGTACCTCACGACCGGCAATCAGCGGTCGTGGCTGCTCCGGCTGACGTCCGCCGGGCACCTGCAGTTCATCTGGTCGCCGGACGGCACCTTTGCGTCTCAGCGGTCGGAGGTGTCGAGCGTTCCGGTGCCGGCCGCGTTCGGCGAGCGGTTCCGCGTCCGCGCGACCCTCGACGTCAACAACGGGGCCGGCGGGCACACGGTCGCCTTCTACGTCTCCGATGGGGACCTGGCCGGCACCTGGACGCCGCTGGGCATCACCTTCACCACCACCGGCACCACCAGCATCTACAGCAGCACGGCCGACCTGTACGTTGTCCAGAACGATCCGGTGCTCCCGGCCGGCCGGGTGTACGAAGTGCAGGTCCGGTCGAGCATCGGCGGGACGATCGTGGCCCGGCCGGACTGGCGCGACTCCGAGCTGGGCGAGACCAGCCAGGTCGACACCGCCGGCCGGACCTGGCTGATCGGCGCCGGGGCGGTGGTCGACGACCCTGCTGCGCGGATCGTCGCCGAGGTGTCGGAGTGGCCGCCCGAGTGGGACACCTCCGGGCGGGATGTGTCGGTGGCCCTGACCGCGTCGGGGATCCTCCGCCGCCTCGGACAGGGCCGGAAACCGTTGCGCAGCCCCATCTACCGCAACCTGGTGCACCGGAACCCGGTCGCCTGGTGGACGTGCGAGGACGGCGGCACGGCGACCCGGATGAGCACCGCCGCCCCCAACGGCAGCCCGGCCGTCATCTCCGACGTCACCTTCGAGACAGACCCGACACTGCTGGGCGCTTCCGGGGTGGCGGTGCTCGGGCCGGCCGGCAGCATCATCGGCCAAGCATCGCCGCACGCCTCGACCAACTCGTGGACCGCGCTGTGGTTCGCCCGCCTGACCGCGCTGCCCGCGTCGACCACCCGGCTGATGACGATCACCAGCACGGGCACCGCACACACATGGACGCTGGACCTCCAGTCGAACGGACTGCTGACCATCTCGGCGATCGGCACGTCGGGGCTGTCCACGGTGGTGCTGTCGACCGACGACGTCAACGTCTCCGGCAGCGTCGCCGCCGTCGATGAGGAGTGGGTGGCGTTCACGCTGCTCGTCTTCCAGAACGGCGGCAACGTGAACTGGGCCGTCAACTTCCACGCGGTCGGCGACGGCCCGCAGTTCTTCACCTCCGGCACCAACTCGTTCGCCGGCCAGGCCGGGGCGTTCCGGTCGCTCCGGATCACCGTCGACAGCGTGCTGGCCGCGACCAACCCGCGGGTGTCGCACCTGTTCGCCACGAACGGAGACCTCCCGTTCGTCACGTTCTCCTTCGCCGAGGCGGCCAGCGCCCACAACGGCGAGTTGGCCGCCGAGCGGTTCCTCCGGCTGTGCGGAGAGCAGGGTGTGCCAGCGATCGTGATCGGTGACCCCGCCGACAGCCAGCCGATGGGACCGCAGGGCACCAAACGGTTCCTCGACCTGCTCGGCGAGGTGTCCGAAGCGGACGGCGGGTTCATCGTCGAGACCCGCGGCAACCGGTCGCTGTCCTACCGGACCGGACGCTCCCTCTACAACCAGGCCCCGATCACCCTGGACTACGCAGCCGGGGAGATCATGCCGCCGCTGCGGCCCGTCGATGATGACGCCCTGGTCGCCAACGACGTCACGGTGTCCAGGCCGGCCGGCGCCTCGTACCGCAGCGTCCAGGAGACCGGGCCGCTGAACGTGCAGGACCCCGAGGACGACCCGGACGGCGTCGGGGTCTACGACGTGGCGGCGGAGCTGATCCTGGCCACCGACAGCCAACTACAGCCGGCGGCCGACTGGCGCCGGCATGGCGGAACCCTCGACGAGTCCCGCTACCCGCAGGTCGGGGTCCGGCTGACCGGCCGGGCAATGGCGTCCAACCCGGCCCTGGCCGCCGCGGCGGCCGCCGCTGACACCGGGGACCTGCTCCGGTTGACCAGCCTGCCGGAGCATCTGCCGCCGGATGAGCCGGAACTGCTGGTGCGCGGGTACGTGGAGACGCTGCGGCCGAGTCGGCGCGAAATCACCTGGAACGCGGCGCCGGGTCGGCTGCATCGGGTCGGGGAGCTGGGTGCGACCACCCGGCTCGACACGGGCGGCAGCGAGACCACGGCGGACTTCGACGCCGGCACCGACACGTCGATGACCGTGCAGCGGGCGTCCGGCACCCGCCGGCTGTGGATCACGACGGCGGACAGGCCGCAGGACTTTCCGTTCGACATCGAGGTGGCTGGGGTGCGGCTGACCGTCACCGGCATCACCGGGTCGACCGACCCGCAGACCCTCAACGTCGACGCCGCCCCCGTCAACGGCATCACCAAGACCATCCCGTCCGGCAGCCGCGTCACTGCTACCGACCCTTGGAGGCTCGCCCGATGAGCTGGCCCGGAGCAGGTGCCATCGTCACCGCCGACGACCTACCGGTGCGCACCGGCGTACGCCTACGCCGTGCCGCCAACCAGTCGGTGAACAGCGCGTCGCAGACCAACATCTCCTGGGACACCGAGGACGAGGACACCGACGGGTTCTGGAGCTCCGGCGCGACCGTCACCATCCCGGCGGGCCTGGGCGGGCTGTACGCCATCACCTACGTCCCGGTCGTCGACAGCCTGACCGCCGGCACCCGGTCGTTCTGCTCTGTGGTGCCGACCAGCGCGGTGACCGGCGGGCACGCGTTGACCTATCGCAACCTGTTCGACAACCAGGAAGACCGCGGGTGCGTGGGCATCGTGCTGCCGCTGCTCGCCGCTGACACCTTCGTCTGCGACGTATTCCACTCCCACGGGTCCGCGCGGAACGTGACCGCTCACCTGTCCTGCTACCGGATCGGAGACTGACCCGTGGCCTGGTATCTCGCCCCGTCCCTCGCCGTGCTGCGGTCCGAGCTTGACCAGCGGTGGCCGCGCCGCGACCGCACCAGCGACGGCACGATCGGCGACGAGTTCCACACCCCACCGTCCGACCACATCCCCAACGGCCGGGAATCGGTCAACGCCCTGGACGTGGACGCCGACGGCATCGACTTCGGCGTGGTGTTCGCGGCGATCAAGCGGCACCCGTCGGCCCGCTACCTGATCTACCGGCATCGGCTCTACCACCGGCTCCGCGGGTGGCGGGAAGAGCCGTACAGCGGCAAGAACCCGCACACCGGGCACTTCCACCTATCCATCGACCAGAGCCGGACAGCAGAGCAGGACCGTCGGCCGTGGGGACTGGCTACGCCAGAGGAGGAACTCGACATGGACAAGCTCGCCGAGTTGGAGGCGCTCGCCCGCCTGGACCTGGGCCGCAACCACGGCTGGAGGGTGCGGGACGAGACCTGGCAGCGGGCGATCACCGACCGGCTGGACGCGCTGATGCGCGCGGGCGCGGGCGAGTCTGCCGGGGAGATCCTGGCTCGGATCGACCAGCGGGCCGCCGAGCTGGCGGCCGGGCAGGCGCGGATCCGGGCGGAGATCCTGGCGGACCTCAACGCCGGCCTCGGTGCCGCCTTGGTCAACGCACTGCGGGAGGAGCTGGGCGACGTCGCCGACGAGCGCCTGGTGGCCGCGGCCGACGCGGGGGTGCGGCGGGCCCTGTCCAGCCTCGCCCCCGACCAGGGCTGATGGTCGACGTGCAGACGGTGGTCGCGATCGGCGGCGGGGTCACGGGCATCGTCGCTGCCGCTCTCACCGTCGGCGTGACCGTGGGCCGGCCGCTGCGCCGGCTCGCCCGGCAGAACGACGAGTTCCGGGTCGACTGGTACGGGGCGCCGGCCCGGCCCGGCCGCGCGCCGATCCCGGGCGTGCCGGAGCGGTTGGCCCGGATCGAGGCGGAGCTACAGCCGGACCACGGCAGCAGCCTGCGGGACGCGGTCAACCGGGTGGAGGCCCGGCTGTCCGAGCACATCAACGGCCACTCACATCAGACCTGAGGAGGGTCAGGGTGTTCACCAAGAAGTTCTGGAAGGGCGCCGGGGAGCGTCTGATCAAGACGTTCGCGCAGGGGTTCGGCATCGCGGCCGGCCTCGGCGAGCCGGGCATCAGCGTGTTCAACATCGACTGGCAGGGCGCAGCTGGGATCGGCCTGGGCATGGCGTTGGCGTCGCTGGTGACGTCGATCGTCAGCGCGCCGGTGGGCGAGCCGGCTTCGCCGAGCCTGACCCGCGAGTAGCCGGGGTCCGGTCCGGCGGAGCCTCCGGGAGTCTCCCCGTCTCCAGCCGGTCACCCCCGGGCCGGACCCCCTCAACGCAGAGCGCCCCGCCTCCCACCAGGGAGACGGGGCGCTCTCGTGCGTCCAGGGTCAGGCGAGGCGGCGGAGCACGGTGAGCGCGTCGTCTACGCCGTCGCGGTACCCGTCGGCTGCGTCGTCGGCGTCGGTGAGCAGGGCGGTGACGGTGGCGATCGCCTCGGCGAGGGCGTCGCTGCGGGCCTGGTCCAGCTCGGCGGTCAGGGCGGCGGCGAGGGTGGGGGACATCGTGGCTCCTCAGGCGGTCAGGTGCTGGCAGGGGCAGAGGATCTGCGCGGGGAGGTCCGGGGAGTCGCACCACCAGCACCAGCCGTCCTCGGTGCGGCTCATGTGGCAGGGGCAGGTGATCAGCCCGGTGTCCCGGCACACCGGGCAGGTCTGCTGCTCGGTGAGACCGGCTACCTGCTGCTCCAACTCCGCGTACGTCATGCCCACAACGCTAGTCATCCCATACATGGGATGACAGTGCCTCTGACCTGCACGGATACGGCCGCGCGAGGCCTCGGGCGGACCGCCCGATCCGCCCGCTGTCCGATTCGACCGGCTATCGGCGCCGGGGTGACGGCGCGTCGACCGTCCGAGGTGGACAGTGTAAGCCGGGTTGGCCGACTACCCCCTTACGTACCTCATGCATGGGATAGGTCTGCCCGAACGGCCGAGTAGCTAAGCAGGTCAATTGGGACAGCGTTACGGAACTGCCGCAGCTACTCGGACATACCGACCGCTGCCGGGAACGAAACGGGCACCACGGCCCGTGACCTTGCCCGATATCACCCGGTCTGGGGTCAGCCCTTCAGCCACCCGGCCCGCAGCCGCGCGTTGTGCGCGGACACCGCCCGGTCGATCCGGCCGTGACCCACCCCGAGCTGCTCCTCCGCCTGCTCCCGGGTCCGCCGCGCCCACGGATGCTGGGACTCCGGCCCGGTGCGCCTGGTGCCCTCCCACGCGCCCTGGTCGCCGGCTGCCCGGATCGCCGAGGCCGCGATGTCGGACAGCGCCCGCGCTTCGGCGGTGCGCTCCAGGCCGCGGAGCCGCTCCAGCTGCTCCAGCCGCTCGATGAGCTGCGGGATGGTCAGCGGCATCTCAGGCATGGGATGAGCGTACTCGAGGGGCCGGCTATCAGCCGATGCTGCGCAGGATCCGGCCGATCGCACCGCCGACCCGGGGACGGCGGACGAGTTGGCCGGTCCAGCGTTGCGCCCAGTCGAGCTGCGTACAGCCATCCGGGCTGCACTCGCCGCACCGGCCGCCGTCCCGGTGCCCGGTCAGGGTCCGTGCCGCGGCCTCGGCCAGGGCGGCGTGGGTGGGTGCGCCGTCGTCCATCGAGGTCACGGTCAGACCACCTCGATCTCGACCTGGCGGCCGTCGACGAGCACCGTCACGACGCCGTTGGCGTCGGCGCACCTGGCCAGCCGGGCCGAGGTTCGCAAGGCCCGGTTGATGGCGTCGGTGCGGCTCTGCGGTCCGGCGGCGGCCAGGCCGTCGAGGGCGACGACAGCGCGGGGGGTCAGGTTGACGGTGAACCGGGTCAGACCGACCGCGCTCACCGGCTGGTCGTCGCCGGGGTCGGCCGGCGGGGTGGTCACTGCTGCTCCTGGTCGGTGAGCGCGCGGATCTGGCTGGTAGTGCGGGTGGCCCAGGCCCGGAGTCGGCGCATCGTGTCCGCTCTCGCCGCCTCCATCTCCGGCCGCAGGAGCGCCCGGTCAAGCCATTCCCGGGCCGAGGCGTCGTCTAGTTCGGCGCGGTGCTGCTCGGCGGCGGCACGCAGCTCGGCGAGCGTTCGCGGCCGGCGGCCGGGCCATGGGTGATCCATCCGCGCGCGCCTCCCGGGTCGGGGGCGCGGTGCCGGGCTGCGTCGTGGGGGGCCCGGCACCGCGCCGCTCGTGCGGGACGCGGTTACGGGGCCAGGCCATTTGCCGATGGAGTCCGGTCCGGCGTCGCGTCCTCACCCGATGCTGCTCGGTGATCACGCACCGTCCCAGATGCACAGTGTCCGGGAACTGACCCTCCGGAATGGATCTAGTACCTACGTACGTGCCGCCCCCGTCAGCTCCGCCAGCTCGGCCAGCTCGGCCGACATCGCCCGCCGCCGCCCGTCGCTGATGGTCCGGACCACGTCCCGGGCGTACCGCTGGTGCCGCAGCCATGCCGGCGCCCGGTGCCGAAGGTCGCTGAGAACGTCGGTCGCATCACCCCAGCGGCCCATCTCCGCGCACGCCCACGCGACGTCAAGGCGGTGCCGCTGCCACGAGGTGGCGTCCGCGCCGTCGTCCGGCCGGATCCGTTCCGCCATCGCCACCACCCGGTCAGGGGCGCCTGTAACGGCGGCTGTCTCGACCCGCATCATCTCGACCGCCGACGACCGCACTCCGTCCAGGACGAGCAGGTGATCCCCGCCGATCGGCCGGTCGGCCAGGCGGGCGGTCGCCGCGGCTGCCGCGTCGAACATCTCGGCCGCGTCACCCGGCCGCTGATCCCGGGCTGCTGCGGCGGCTCCCGTCATCAGCAGCCAGCCCCACACGGCCAGCTCGGCCGGCTCGGCTCGGCTCATCCGGGGCTCGACCGCGTCCGCCGTGTTCACGGCGAGGGCCTCGGCCTCGGCCAGGCGCGCCTGGCGGAGCAGGAGCCAGCACCGCTGCTTGATCGCCGCCGCCGCGAGGGTCTGGTCTCCGGCGGCCTCGGCGGCCGTCAGCGATGCGGTCAGCGCGGCGTGGGCGAGGTCCCCGGCGCGGATCTGGATCAGGAGGGAGCCGGTGAGGTGGAGCACCCGGGAGAGGGTGGCGTGGGCCTGGCCGTGTTCGTCGGATTGGGCGACCTCGGCGGCCGCCCGCGCGTCCGTGATCAGCTCGGGCAGCTCGGCGAGCACCGACCCGTAGGCCGCGCCGTGGTACGCCTGGTCGGCGCGGCGGAGGCGGGCCCGGATGGCATCGAGCCCCGGGGGCGGTCCGGCCGGGGCGGTGGCGACCGACCCGGCGAGGCCGCGGGCGGGGGTGAGCGCTTGGCGTACCTGGATCAGGGACAGCGGGCGGTGCTCGGGCTCGCGCCGGGCGGCGGCTTCGGATGCGTCGCCGACCAGGGTGGTGGTGGGGACGCCGAGGGCGCGGGCGAGTCTGGCGACGGTGTCGAGCCGGGCTGAGGTGCGTTCGTTGCGTTCGAGCTTGGACACGGTGGCGACGGCGAGGCCGGCGTGCTCGGCCAGCTGCTCCTGCGTCATCGCCTTCGACCGGCGGAGCCTGGCGATGTTGTCCCCAATGGTGGCCATGATGGTGCCCTCCTGCCCGAGGGTCGGCCGGGCCCCTGCCCGGGCCTGTCTACCTGCGACCGTACGCCGTGTCGGCTGGCGCTGCTACGCTGCCACCCCGGGGGCCGGCCTGCCCGCCGGCTCCGCCAGCAACGTGATGACCCCGACCTGGGTAGGTCGGGGTCATTGCTGTCTGTGACGCGATATGACTATCCAGCGGGGGGGGGCTTCGATGCTGCTTTTTGAAGCCCGGCCCCGATCCCCCTCCACCCTCCGATCAGCGTGCTGCGCGCCGGGTGTCCGGGCCGGCCGGGACGGCCCAGAGGTGGCGGCCGGGCCGCACCCGGGCGGCGTCGCAGTAGCCGGCGACGTAGCCGGCTGCGCGTGCGTGGCGGAGTCCGGCGGCGAGGATGGCGCCGGAGCCGGAGACGGTGGCGACGAGGATCATCCAGGTCAGTGGTGACCTGGCTATGTGGATCATTGCTTCCTCCCGTGGCGGTGGTGGAAGTTGCAGGTGCAAGGGGCTCACGGTAGTCGGCTGGTTACGTCCATGGTCATCATCTGTCCAGGCAGGAATCCGCCTGGTCACCGAGTGATCACGTAGCATGATCGGCTATCGGCCGTTCCACCTGTTAGGACACCCTCACACCGTCATCCGCTCATCCCGGCATCTCGCCCATCACCCGGTCATAAGCCCGGCGCGCTCGCGCACCCCTCGCGGAGGCGCCGTAGTGCCGCAGCATCTGCGGTGATCCCCACCCCGCCAGCTCCATCAGGTCGCCCTCCGCCCCTCCTCGATCGAGCCACTGATGGGCGAACGTGTGCCGGAACAGGTGCGGCCAGACCTTGAGTCCGAGTCGCTTGGCTCGGCGGTAGATCATCCGTCGGATTCCTGACGGTGTCATGCCGCTGCGGCGGCGGGTGCCGATCCACAAGGCGGTCACCCCTAGTTCCGTCACGGCCTTGTGGCGGGCGCGGACCCGAAGGTACCGATCAAGAGCGAGGGCTGCCTGGTTGTCGAAGCGCACGATCCTGGTCTTGGCGCCCTTGCCGGTGACGGTGGCCTGCCGCTGGCCGAGGTCAACGGCGTCGACCTGGAGGAGCGCCAGCTCGGCGAGGCGCCCGCCGGTGGCGGCGAACAGCCGGATGATCGCCGCGTCTCGGCGGCCCTCGAAGTCGCGACGGGCCTCAGCATCCTTGAGCAGTAGAGCGAGTTGCTCAGCCGCGATGACGGGAGGTGGGGTATCGCCGAGCTTCGGCGGGGGTGGCGGCTTCAGCCGATCGCCGAAGATGTTCGGCTGATCTTCCTCCACCGAGTACCACCGCCAGAATGCCTGGAGGCATCGACCGACGTTGTTTACGTAGCTGGCGGAGTATTCCAGGTCTTGCAGGTGAACGAAGAAGCGGCGGACGTGGTCGATGGTCACCTCGGACCAGTCGTCGATCTCCGAAGGGAGCCATCCGCCGAACCACCGGACGACATCGATGTACATCTCGATGGTTCGGGGCGAGCGGCGGTTGGCGCGGAGGGAGAGCGCGAAGGAGTCGATCCAGGGGGTGACCCAGGCCGGGACGGCGGGCCGGGGGTGGCGTGGCATGCCTCACCGTCCCCCGGAAGAGGGCCGGCCCGGGATCGGGGCGACGGTGATAAGCGAGTGGTCTGTGAGCATCGTGCCATGACTTTCTCGGCGGGCTCATCGACGTTTTCGCTGGTGGTGGGCGCGGCAGGTTTCGAACCTGCGACCCCTCGCTTGTAAGGCGAGTGCTCTCCCACTGAGCTACGCGCCCCGACGCCGTACGGCATGACGGGAGCCGGCTTGCCGGCGGCGGCAAGCTTACCCTGTCGTGCCGGTCCGGCTCCGGCGACCGCCGTCAGCTCGCGGCGGCCAGTGCCTTGCGCCAGGCGGACTGGTCGCGGGCCTCGCCGGGGGAGTTCATCTCGGCGAACCGCACCACGCCGGCCTTGTCGATCACGAAGGTGCCCCGGTTGGCGATGCCGGCCTCTTCGTTGAAGACGCCGTACGCCTGGGCGACCGCGCCGTGCGGCCAGAAGTCGGCCAGCAGGGGGAACTCGAAGCCCTCCCGGTCGGCCCAGACCTTGTGGCTGTAGGCCGAGTCGACGCTCACCGTCAGCAGCTGCACCTGGTCGTTGACGTACTCGTGCAGGTTGTCGCGCATCTCGTACATCTCGCCGGAGCAGGTGCCGGTGAACGCGAGCGGGTAGAAGACCAGCAGGACGGTTCGCCGGCCGCGGAA
Source organism: Solwaraspora sp. WMMD1047 (assembly GCF_029626155.1). Classification (NCBI taxonomy): domain Bacteria; kingdom Bacillati; phylum Actinomycetota; class Actinomycetes; order Micromonosporales; family Micromonosporaceae; genus Solwaraspora; species Solwaraspora sp. WMMD1047. Next base: position 5,376,359 of record NZ_JARUBL010000001.1, read on the forward strand.
GTCGGAGAGCCGGACCTCCTGGTTGTTCTGGTCCTTCAGCAGGAAGTCCGGTGCCTCGGCGCCCACCTCGATCGGCATACCCCACCCCTTCGGTCGTCGGCCGGCGGATCATCGCCGGACCCGTATGAGTATGCCGGGTACGTGGCTCACCGCCACCCGGTGGCACCAACCGGGTGCGGAGGTGGTGAAACGAGCACCGGCCCGCCCGACCGGCGCCCGTACCGCTACGGGTCTGGTTTCGCTACTTCTTGCTCTTGCTCCCCCGGCGCAGCACCAGGCGGGCGCCGCTCCAGTCCTTGCCGGCGTTGACGGTGGAGGTCTGCTGCAGGCCGGCGGTGGGCGCCGATTCGCTGATGTCACTCGGCTCGACGTGCCCGTCCCGCCCGGCCTTGGGCGTCAACAGCCAGACCACGCCGTTGCCGGCGAGCGGGTTCAGGGCGTCCACCAGGATCTCGAAGAGGTCGCCGTCGCCGTCGCGGTACCAGACCAGCACCGCGTCGACGACCTCGTCGGTGTCCTCGTCCACCAACTCCCCACAGCGGTCGGTCAGGGCGTCGCGGAGGTCGTGGTCTACGTCGTCGTCGTAGCCGATCTCCATGACGACCATCCCCGGTTCGATACCGAACCGGTCCGCCAGGCTCCGTACTCCGTCGGCGGCCTGACCTGCGGTCGCGCTCACTGTCGCGTGCCTCCTCTTCTTCACTGGTAGCGGCATCGGTACGACGCCGGTAGAGCAAAGTCCACACAGTTGGGCGGCCGGACGCAAGTGGCGCACCGGCTGGAAGGGAATTTACCGTGCCAGCAGCGTTCGGGCACCCTGGGTAATGGCTTGTTCGGAAACCAGGACCTGTCGGGCGGCCGGGCCGAGTGGAACAAATGTGTCAATTGACGCCACTCGGCGCGCTACTCCGACATATCCGGCGTCCACCAGGGCGGCCACCACCCCCTCCCCGACCCCGCCGGACCGGCGCGTCTCGTCCACCACCAGCACCCGGCCGGTGGCCGACGCCTCTCGGATCAGATCCGCCACCGGCAGCGGCGCCAACCAGCGCAGATCCACCACCCGGGTGCCGATCCCCTCCTCGGCGAGGTGGGCCGCGGCCCGCAGCGACATCCGTACCCCGTTACCGAAGGTGATGATCGTGATGTCCTCGGCGGAGCCGACCTCGTACACCCGGGCCCGCCCGACCGGCAGGTGGGCGCCGGCCCAGTCGCCCGGGGCGAGATACGGCGCCAACCACTCCCCGTCACCATCGGTGTGCAGATCCCGGGTGTGGTAAAGCGCGATCGGCTCCAGGAACACGCAGACGCTGCCGTCCACCGCGGCGCTGGCCAGGCAGGACCGCAACATCGGCGCGGCGTCGTCGGCCCGCGCCGGCACCGCGAGCACCAGCCCCGGAACATCCCGCAGTACGGCCACCGAGTTGTCGTTGTGGAAATGCCCCCCGAACCCCTCCTGGTACGCCAGGCCGGGCAACCGCAGCACCATCGGGTTGCGGAACGCCCCGCGGGAGAAGAACTGCATGGTGGCCGCCTCGCCGCGCAGCTGGTCCTCGGCGTTGTGCAGGTAGGCCAGGTACTGGATCTCCGGCACCGGCAGCATGCCGGTCAGCCCGGCGCCGAGCGCCAACCCGAGGACCGAGGTCTCGTCGAGCAGCGTGTCGAAGACCCGGGACGCCCCGAACCGCTCCCGCAGCCCCTTGGTCACCCCGTAGACGCCGCCCTTGACCGCCACGTCCTGCCCGAACACGGTCATCGTCGGGTACTCCAGCAACGCGTCGGCGAGGGTGGCGTTGATGGTCTGGGCGAGGGTGAGCGGGCCGGACTGCTCCGGTGGCTTCCCGGCGAACGCGGTGACCCGGGCCGCCGCCGCGGGACCGCCGGCCCGGGCGGCGGCGTCGGAGACCGCCCGGGAGACCCGCACCGGGCGGCGCGGCGCGAGCGGGGCCACGATGTCCGACGCCGTCTCCAGCTTCGTCTCGCCGAGCACCTCCTCGGCGACCTTGCGGACCTGCCAGCCGACCTCGTCGTACCGGGCGATCAGCTCGTCCGGGCTGGTCAGGCCGGCGGCCACCAGCAGGCCGGCGGTGGCCACCAGCGGATCCCGCGCCAGGTCGCGATCGATGTCGGCGGCCGACCGGTAGGCCACCTCGGCGTCCGCGCCGGCATGGCCCATCAGCCGTACGGTCGACAGGTGCAGCACGGCGGGGCGCCGGTGCCGACGTACCCAGGTCGCCGCCTCCGTCGCGGCGTCGAAGCTGGCTGCCAGGTCGCAGCCGTCGGCGGCGAAGTAGCGCAGCCCCGGCTTGGCCTGCAGGGTCGCCGCCACCCAGCCGTCCGGCGAGCGCACGCTGATGCCCAGGCCGTTGTCCTCGCAGACGAAGAGCACCGGGATGCGCAGGCCGGTGTGGTCGCACCAGCCGGCGGTGTTGAAGGCGGCCACCGCGCTGGCGTGGTTGACCGAGGCGTCGCCGAACGAGCAGACCACGATCGAGTCGGCCGGCCACGGCGCCCGGATGTCGACCGGCGCTCGGGCGCCCGTACCCGGGCGGTGCCGGCCGGTGCCGCGGCCCTGCGCCGCGCCGGCCAGCCGGCGCAGCCGCTCGATCGCGAACCCGACGCCGACCGCGCGGGGCAGGTGCGAGGCGATCGTCGAGGTGGTCGGGACGACCGCCAGCGCGGGATTGCCGAACACCTTGTGCCGCCCGCCCGCCACCGGCTCGCTGGCCGAGGCGACCACGCCGCGCAGGACGTCCCGGGCCGCCTCGGTGACCGCCTCCGGCGGGTCGGACTCGCCGTCGTCGCCGGAGTTGGTGGCCGGCCCGGTGGGCGTGGCCTGCGCCACCCGGGCGCAGTAGAAGCCGCCGGACCGGTAGTGCAGCAGCGCCGGGTCGGTCGGTCGGACCGCCTCGGCCACCGCCGCGTTCCCCTCGTGCCCCGCCGATCCGATGGTGTAGTAGCCCTCGCCGAAGCTGCGCAGCCAGCGCGCCGCGAGGTCGAGGTGCCGGCTGGTGAGCTGGGCGTCGAAGAGCGCCAGCGCCCGTTCCCCGGTGAGCCCGGTCCCCTCCCGCACCGGGCCGTCGACCGGACGCTCGGCGTCCGCGGCCGTCAGCGCGCCGACCGCTACCCGGAACCGTTCGTCGAGATCTTGAGGGGTCGTCACGTCGGACAGCATTACCGACGCGCGCCCGACCTGACCACTTGAACGGCCCGCAGCGCACCGGTGTGTCGCATCACGGACGGTGATTCGGCCGCTGCCCGCGGACGCAATTGATCGAGATTTACCGCTGTGTTCGGCGGGCTGTCAACGACCCGAACCGTGGCGTGAACCGGAACTCGCGACGCTGCCCGCAGTCCGACCCGCCGGCCGGTCCACGGCCCGGGGGTCCGTCACGGATTCTGGGGAGTCGCACATGTCACTGTCCCGACGTAGCCTGCTCGTCGCGGCCGGGGTGAGCGCCGGCGGCGCGGCGCTGGCCGGACCCGCCGCCGCCACCGCCGCGCCGGTGGGCGCCGCGGCCACCCGCCCGCTGGCGGCCGACCCGTTCACCCTCGGCGTCGCCTCGGGTGACCCGGACCACGACGGCTTCGTGCTCTGGACCCGGCTCGCCCCGCAGCCGCTGGCCGAGGACGGCCTCGGCGGGATGCCGTCGCGACCGGTGCCGGTGCGCTGGGAACTCGCCGCCGACGAGCGGTTCCGGCACGTCCTGCGGCGCGGCACCGCCGTCGCCTCGCCGGCCGCCGCGCACAGCGTGCACGTCGAGCTCGGCGGGTTGCCGGCCGGCCGGGAGTACTTCTACCGGTTCCGCGTCGAGCGGTACGTCTCGCCGGTCGGCCGCACCCGCACCGCACCGCCCCCGTGGGCCATGGGCGGGCCGCTGGCGATGGCGTTCGTCTCCTGTTCGCAGTACGAGCACGGCTGGTTCACCGCGTACCGGCGGCTGGCCGAGGCCGAGCCGGACCTGGTCCTGCACCTCGGCGACTACCAGTACGAGTACACCGCCGGCGCGTACGTCGCCCCGGGCGGCAACCCGCGCGACCACGAGGGCCCGGAGACGGTGACGCTCGCCAACTACCGGCAGCGGCACGCCCAGTACAAGACCGACCCGGATCTGCGGGCGGCGCACGCCGCCGCGCCGTGGCTGGTGGTCTGGGACGACCACGAGCTGGACAACAACTGGGCCGACGAGGTGCCCGAGCGGCCGGAGAATCCGCAGCCGGGCTTCCTGGACCGGCGGGCGGCCGCCTTCCAGGCGTACTACGAGAACATGCCGCTGCGGCGCGGCTCGGTGCCGCGCGGCATCGACATGCAGCTCTACCGGCGGGTCCGGTGGGGCCGGCTGGCCACCTTCCACCTGCTCGACACCCGGCAGTACCGCGACGACCAGGCCTGCGGGGACGGCTACCGGGACTGCGCGGCGGCCGGCGACCCGGCCCGGTCGATCACCGGCGCCGAGCAGGAGCGCTGGCTGCTGGACGGGTTCCGGCGGTCGGAGGCGCGCTGGGACATCCTCGGCCAGCAGGTCTTCTTCGCCCAGCGGGACAACGACGCCGGACCGGCGACCGTGACCAGCATGGACGCCTGGGACGGCTACGTGGCGTCCCGGGAGCGGATCACCCGGGGTTGGCTGGACGCGGGGGTGCGCAACCCGGTGGTGCTCACCGGTGACGTGCACGCGCACTGGGCCAGCGACCTCAAACTCGACTACGCGGACCCGACCGGACGCACGGTCGGCAGCGAGCTGGTCTGCTCCTCGATCACCTCCGGCGGCGACGGTGCCGACTCCGACCCGGCCAGCCACCCGTTCCTGGCCATCAACCCGCACCTGCGGTTCTACAACAACCAGCGGGGGTACGTGCTGACCCGGCTCACCCCGCGGCAGCTCACCGCCGACTTCGAGGTGGTGCCGTACGTGAGCAGCCCGGGAGCGCCGGTGCACACCCGGGCGTCGTTCGTCGTCGAGGACCGGGTCCCCGGCCCGCAGCAGACCTACGACCGGCCGCTCGACCCGGCCCCGGCCCGGTCCGGTGCCGACCGGGGCACCGACCAGGGCGCCGAGACCGTCGACCGGGAGACGACGCGGCCCTGACCGGCCCCAGCGGGCGCCCGGCGAGGTCAGCCGGGCGCCCGACGGGGGTCAGCCGGCCAGGAAGGAGAAGCGGACCTGGCGGGTGGCGTTGTCGCCGTTCGGGTCGACCAGGCAGATCGACTGCCAGGTGCCGAGCGCGAGCCGGCCGCCGAGCACCGGCAGGGTGGCGTACGGCGCCACGAAGGCGGGCAGCACGTGGTCCCGGCCGTGCCCCGGTGAGCCGTGCCGGTGGCGCCACCGGTCGTCGGCGGGCAGCAGGTCGTTGAGTGCGCTGAGCAGGTCGTCGTCGGAGCCGGAGCCGGTCTCGATGATGGCCAGGCCGGCGGTCGCGTGCGGGACGAAGACGTGCAGCAGCCCGTCGCCCGCGCCGGCGAGGAACCGTTCCGCCTCGGCGGTGAGGTCCCGGACGGTCGGCCGGGACCCGGTGCGGATGGTGACCACTTCAGTGCGCATGGGCCCCAGTTTGCCGGACCGCCGCCCGGCGGGCCGGATCACCCAAAGTTACCGGTCGGTACATGTGTCGATCGTCGCCCTGCGGCGGCTAGACGTGACGCGGGAAGGCACCAGGGGGCAGGATGGTGCTAGAGACGTAAACCACACACACAACCGAGGGGACGCCCGTGGCCACGGAACGCAAGCGCCCGGTGATCAGTGACGGCCTGCCGAGCCAGCTTCCGGACATCGACCCCGAAGAAACCGGCGAGTGGGTCGAGTCGCTCGATGGCGTCATCGACGCGCGGGGCGCCAAGCGCGCCCGGTACGTCATGCTGCGGTTGCTGGAACGGGCCCGGGAGCGTCAGGTCGGGGTGCCGCCCCTGACCACCACCGACTACCTCAACACCATCGCGCCGGAGCGGGAGCCGTGGTTCCCCGGCAACGAGCACATCGAACGGCGGATCCGCGCCTTCATCCGGTGGAACGCCGCGATGCTGGTGCACCGCGCGCAGCGCCCCGAGATCGGGGTCGGCGGGCACATCTCCACCTTCGCCAGCTCGGCGTCGCTCTACGAGGTCGGCTTCAACCACTTCTTCCGGGGCAAGAACCACCCCGGCGGCGGCGACCACATCTTCTACCAGGGCCACGCCTCCCCCGGCATGTACGCCCGCGCCTATCTGGAGGGCCGGCTCACCGAGCACCAGCTCGACGGGTTCCGGCAGGAGCTGTCGCACCCCGGCGGCGGGCTGCCGTCGTACCCGCACCCGCGGCTGATGCCGGACTTCTGGGAGTTCCCGACCGTCTCGATGGGACTCGGCGCGATAAACGCCATCTACCAGGCCCGGTTCAACCGCTACCTGCAGCACCGGGGCATCAAGGACACCTCCGACCAGCACGTATGGGCGTTCCTCGGTGACGGCGAGATGGACGAGCCGGAGTCGCTGGGCGCGATCGGGGTGGCCGCCCGGGAGGAGCTGGACAACCTCACCTTCGTGATCAACTGCAACCTGCAGCGGCTGGACGGGCCGGTCCGGGGCAACGGCAAGGTGATGCAGGAGCTGGAGGCGTTCTTCCGGGGCGCCGGCTGGAACGTGATCAAGGTGGTCTGGGGCCGGGAGTGGGACCCGCTGCTCGCCGCCGACACCGACGGCGCGCTGGTGAATTTGATGAACACCACCCCGGACGGCGACTACCAGACCTACAAGGCCGAGTCCGGCGCGTACGTGCGGGAGCACTTCTTCGGCCGCGACCCGCGCACCCGCAAGATGGTCGAGCACCTCTCGGACGAGGAGATCTGGAACCTCAAGCGGGGCGGGCACGACTACCGCAAGCTGTACGCGGCCTACAAGGCGGCCACCGAGCACACCGGACAGCCGACGGTGATCCTGGCCAAGACCATCAAGGGCTGGACGCTCGGCTCGCACTTCGAGGGTCGCAACGCGACGCACCAGATGAAGAAGCTGACGCTGGAGGACCTGAAGACCTTCCGCGACCGGCTCTACCTGGACATCCCGGACGAGGTGCTGGAGGCCAACCCGTACCTGCCGCCGTACTACCGGCCGGCCGACGACTCCGACGAGATGACCTACCTGCGCGAGCGGCGCGAGCAGCTCGGCGGCTACCTGCCGTCGCGGCGGACCGCGCCGGTTCCGCTGCGGATCCCGGGTTCGGAGCGGTTCGCCGACGTCAAGAAGGGCTCCGGCAAGCAGAAGGTCGCCACCACGATGGCCTTCGTCCGGCTGCTCAAGGACGTGATGAAGGACCGGGAGTTCGGCAAGCGGTGGGTGCCGATCATCCCGGACGAGGCGCGCACCTTCGGCATGGACTCGCTCTTCCCGACCCAGAAGATCTACTCCCCGCACGGGCAGAAGTACACCTCGGTGGACCGGGAGCTGTTCCTGTCGTACAAGGAGGCCACCAGCGGCCAGATCCTGCACGAGGGGATCAACGAGGCCGGCTCGGTCGCCTCGTTCACCGCCGCCGGGTCGTCGTACGCCACCCACGGCGAGCCGATGATCCCGCTCTACATCTTCTACTCGATGTTCGGCTTCCAGCGCACCGGTGACGCGTTCTGGGCCGCCGCCGACCAGATGGTCCGGGGCTTCGTGCTGGGCGCCACCGCCGGCCGGACCACCCTGAACGGGGAGGGCCTGCAGCACGAGGACGGCCACTCGCACCTGCTGGCCGCCACCAACCCGGCGGTGGTCGCCTACGACCCGGCGTTCGCGTTCGAGATCGCGCACATCGTCGAGAACGGTCTGCACCGGATGTACGGCGAGCAGCCGGAGAACATCTACTACTACCTGACCGTCTACAACGAGCCGATCCTGCAGCCGGTCGAGCCCGAGGACGTGGACGTCGACGGGCTGCTGCGCGGCATCTACCGCTACTCGCCGGCCCCGGCGGCCGGCGGCGACGAGGCGGCCCCTCGGGCCAACATCCTCGCCTCCGGCACCGGCATGCAGTGGGCGCTCAAGGCGCAGCAGCTGCTCGCCCAGGACTGGGGGGTGGCCGCCGACGTCTGGTCGGTGACCTCCTGGACCGAGCTGCGTCGCGACGCGGTCCGCTGCGAGGAACACAACCTGCTGAACCCGGGCGGCGACCAGCAGGTGCCGTACATCCAGCGCAAGCTCGCCGACACCGACGGCCCGGTGGTGGCGGTCAGCGACTGGATGCGGGCCGTGCCGGACCTGATCTCCCGGTGGATCCCGAACGACTACACCTCGCTGGGCACGGACGGGTTCGGCCTCTCCGACACCCGGCACGCGCTGCGCCGGCACTTCCACGTCGACGCGGAGTCGATCGCGGTGGCGACGCTGCGGCAGCTCGCCAAGGCGGGCAAGGTGCCGGCGTCGGTGCCGGCCGAGGCCGCCAAGAAGTACGCCATCGACGACGTCACCGCCGCCCCGGTCGGCGAGACCGGCGGCGACTCGTAGGCAGGTGCGCAGTCACCGTCCCGCCGGATCAGTCCTGGCGGGACGGTGAGTTCGCCGGTCCGCCGGCGTGGGTCGGCCGATCCGCAAACCGCAGCCGGTCAGCAGGCCGCAGCCGGTCAGCAGGCCGCAGCCGGTCAGCAGGCCGCAGCCGGTCAGCCGACCGCCGTCAGCGTCGCCAGGCCGGTCAGTCGGGCCAGTGAGCCCTCCAGGTCGGTGCCGACCCGGCGCATCCCCCAGCGCAGCAGCGCGCTGCTGACCGGGCCGGCCGGCCAGCGGACCACGATCAGCCGGACCGAGGTGTCCCCGTCGTCCTCGGCGGTGAGCTCCACGTACACCTCGGTGCGCGCCTCGGAGCGCGCGCCCGCACCCTCGGCCCGCTCGCGCCAGGCGATCAGGGTCGGTTCCTGGTAGGCGATCACCTCGGCGTCCAACATCGCGCCGTCGGCGGCCTCCACCCGGTGCCGGCGGCCGACGCCGTCGCCGGAGACCACTTCGGCCTGCCGGACCCCGGTCAGCCAGGCCGGCAGGTGCTCGGCTCGCCGAACCACCTCCCAGACGGCCTCGATCGGTGCCGCCACCCGGGTGCAGCGTTCAATCAGCATCATCTGCAGTCGCCTCCATTGAGGGCATTAACTGACCATTACCCACCTTAGCCGCATAACCGGACGAATCCGGACGCCCTTCCGTCGACACGCCGCGCCGTCTAGAGTGCGAGCAACTTTCGCGTCTTGCGCTGGAGGGCTGATGAACCGGGGTCCGTCGCTCGACTTTCCGGCCGGCTTCACCTGGGGCGCGGCCACCTCGGCGTACCAGATCGAGGGGGCCGTCGACGCGGACGGCCGCGGCCCGTCGATCTGGGACACCTTCACCCACGCCCCGGGCGCGGTCGCCGACGGCAGCACCGGCGACGTCGCCTGCGACCACTACCACCGGTACGCCGAGGACGTCGACCTGCTGGCCGGGCTCGGCGTCACCGCGTACCGGTTCTCGATCAGCTGGCCCCGGATCCAGCCGACCGGCAGCGGCCCCGCCAACCCGGCCGGGCTGGCGTTCTACGACCGGCTGGTGGACGCCCTGCTCGACCGGGGCATCGACCCGGTCGCCACGCTCTTCCACTGGGACCTGCCGCAACCGCTGGAGGACACCGGCGGCTGGCTGTCCCGGGACACCGCGACCCGGTTCGCCGACTACGCCGGGCTGGTCGCCGACCGCCTCGGCGACCGGGTGAAGCTCTGGATCACCCTCAACGAGCCGTTCGTGCACATGAGCTTCGGGTACGGCGTCGGCAGCCACGCCCCCGGCCGGGCGCTGCTCTTCGACGCCTTCCCGGTGGCCCACCACCAGATGCTCGGGCACGGGCTGGCCGTCGCCGCGCTGCGCGCCCGCACCGGCGCCCCGGTCGCCATCACCAACAACTACTCCCCGGTGCGGGCGTTCGGGTCGGCCGGCGCCCAACCGGGCGACGCCGACCTGGCCGCCGCGGCGGCCTTCCACGCACTGCAGAACCGGCTCTTCACCGACCCGCTCTTCGGCCGCAGCTACCCGGCCGAGCTGCCGTTCGACCTGGCCGTGGTCCGCGACGGCGACCTGGCCACGATCGCCGCGCCGCTGGACGCGCTCGGCGTCAACTACTACAACCCCACCGGGGTACGGGCACCGGACGACCCGGCCGGGCCGCTGCCGTTCGAGCTGGTGCCGCTGACCGGCCACCCGACCACCAGCTTCGACTGGCCGGTCGTCCCCGACGGCCTGCACGAGCTGCTCACCGGCCTGCACCGCGAGTACGGCCCGGCGCTGCCGCCGATCCAGATCACCGAGAACGGCTGCAGCTACGACGACACGGTCGGCCCGGACGGCCGCTGCCACGACCCGGACCGGGTGGCGTACCTGGACGGGCACCTGCGGGCCGTGCACCGGGCGATCGCGGACGGCGTGGACGTGCGGGGCTACTTCGTCTGGTCGCTGCTGGACAACTTCGAGTGGGCCGAGGGGTTCACCAAACGGTTCGGCCTGGTGCACGTCGACTTCGACACCCAGCGCCGGACCCCGAAAACCTCGTACGCCTGGTACCGGGACGTGATCGCCGCCGGCCGGCTGCCGTGACCACCTTCGACCCGACCCCGGCCTCGCTGCCACCGCCGGCCGCGCTCGCCGAGCCGACCGACCAGGTCCGGCCGCGCTGGATCGCGCTGCTGTTCAGCGCCAACCTCGGGCTCTGGATGGCGTTCTTCACCCCGATCCAGGTGCTGCTTCCGCAGCAGATCGAATCGATCTCGCCGGGCGACAAGGAGGAGATGCTGGCGCTGGTGACCGGCCTCGGCGCGCTGGCGGCGGTGCTGGCCAACCCGATCGCCGGTGCGCTGTCGGACCGGACCCGGCCCCGGCTGGGCGGGCGCGACTTCGGCCGCCGGCACGTCTGGACCGTCGTCGGCGGCCTGCTCGCCGCCCTCTCCCTGGTCCTGCTGGCCCAGCAGCGGACCATCCTCGGGGTCGCGGTCGGCTGGGTGGCCGCCCAACTCTGCCTCAACGCGATGCTGGCCACCCTGACCGCGGCGGTGCCGGACCGGGTGCCGGTGCCGCAGCGCGGCGGGGTCTCCGGCTGGGTGGGCATCCCGCAGGCCCTCGGCCTGGTGCTGGGCGCGATCCTGGTCACCGCCGTGGTGACCGGAAACGCCGCCGGCTACGTCGCGGTGGCGATCGCACTGCTGCTGCTGTCGCTGCCGTTCGCGCTGCTGACCGCCGACGACCCGCTGCCCCGGGGCGCCCGCGCCCGGCTTCGGCCCCGGGACCTGCTGGCCGGGCTCTGGGTCAGCCCGCGCCGGCACCCGGACTTCGCCTGGGCCTGGGGCACCCGCTTCCTGGTCCAGATCGGCAACGCGCTCGGCACCCTCTACCTGCTCTACTTTCTGCAGGACGAGGTCCGGCACGCCGACCCGGAGGGCGGGCTGCTGGTCCTGATCCTGCTCTACACGGTCGGCATGATGGCGACGGCCGTGGTCGCCGGCCGGCGTTCGGACCGGTCCGGCCGGCGCAAGATCTTCGTGATCTGGTCCGGGGTGGTGATGACCGTCGCCGCGCTGCTGCTCGCCATCTGGCCGGTCTGGCCGATGGCGATGGTGGCCGCTCTGCTGCTCGGCGCCGGCTACGGGATCTACCTGGCCGTGGACGCGGCGCTGATCACGCAGGTGCTGCCCCGGGCGACCGACCGGGCCAAGGACCTCGGCGTGATCAACATCGCCAACTCGGCGCCCCAGGTGCTCGGGCCGGCGCTCTCCGCCCCGATCGTGGTGCACCTGGGCGGCTATCCGACCCTGTACGCGGTCACCGCCGTGGTCACCCTGCTCGGCGCCGTCCTGGTCGTCCAGATCCGCTCCGTACGCTGATCCCCGTCCGGTCGCCACCCCAGCGGCCCGACCTCAGCCGGTGGCCAGCAGCGCACCGACGGCGGCCGACAGGACCACGACGGCGGTCACCGCGCCGGTGGCGACGAACCGGGGCCAGTGGATCCGTACCCCGGCGGCCCGGCAGCGTTGCAGCCAGAGCAGCGTCGCCAGCGACGCCCAGGGCAGCACCAGCGGGCCGACGTTCGTGCCGATCAGCAGGCCGAGGAGCTGATCGTGGTTGCCGGCCGGGACGACCGCCTCGCCGGCCAGGTAGGCCGGCAGGTTGTTCACCAGGTTCGACAGCCCGGCCCCGGTGGCCGCCGCCCGCCAGATCCCCGCCGGGCCGCCGTCCGGGCCGATCAGCTTCGCCATTTCGGTCAGCAGTCCGTGCCGGCTGATCGCCTCCACCACGAGGAAGAGCCCGGTCACCGACCCGAGCAGCCGCCAGGAGACCAGGCCGCCGCGCAGCCCGGCCCGGTCCCGGGCGGCGAACGCGGCCACCAGCGCCAGCGCGGCGGCCACCGCGACGATCTCGATCGGCACCCCGGCGAGCACCCCGGCGGCGAAGCAGCCGCAGGTGACCGCCGCGACCCGGAACAGCACCGGATCGCGGGGACGGTGCCGGGTCGGCGGCGCGTACCGCCGCTCGTCCCGCAGCCCTCGCCGCCAGTAGAAGATCCACAGGCAGCCGGCGGTGGCCAGCAGCGCCGCCGCCTGCGGCACCGCCATCCGCTCCGCGAACCCCAGCGGGCTCAGGTCCACCCGGTCGGCGGCCAGCAGGTTCGTCAGGTTGGAGATGGGCAGCAGCAGGCTCGCGGTGTTCGCCAGCCAGACGGTCGTCATCGCCAGCGGCAGGGTGGCGATGCCGGCCCGGACCGCGACGGCAAGCATCACCGGGGTCAGCAGGACAGCGGTGGTGTCCAGGTTGAGGATCATGGTGGTGACCGCGGCGAGGCCGACGCTGAGCGCGAAGAGCGCCGGGTAGCTGCCCCGGCCGGCGATGGCCATCCGGACCGCCAGCACGTCGAAGACCTCGGCCCGGGCCGCCAGCTCGGCCAGCACCAGCACCGCCACCAAGAAGATCAACAACGGCGCGGTACGCCAGAGGGCGGCCGCCGCCCGCTCGGTCGGCAGCAGCCCGGTCGCCAGCAGCCCGGCGGCGAGCGCCAGCAGCGCGATGGGGAGCAGGTCCGGCCAGCCCGGCCGGGGTGCCCGCCACCTGCGGCCGGGCGGCCGCGCGGTGCGTACGCCGGATTCCGCCGGGCCGGTGTCGCAACTCATTGTCGAGCGGTTCCTCCCTGGTCAGCCCCGCTATCTTCACCGCCCGGGCCGGGTACCCAAACCTGGTGGCATTGCACCGGGGGTCCGGCCGTAGGCTGAGGGCGTGACGGTACGCGTACGCTTTGCCCCTTCTCCGACTGGAATGTTCCACGTCGGCGGTGCCCGCTCGGCGCTGCAGAACTGGATCTACGCCAAGCAGCGCGGGGGGGTCTTCGTGCTGCGGGTGGAGGACACCGACGCGGCCCGGAACAAACCGGAGTGGACCGAGGGCATCCTCTCGGCGCTGGACTGGATCGGCATCCAGCGCGGCACGTACGAGGGTCCGTACTTCCAGTCCGCGAACGCCGAGGAGCACCGGGCCGCGACCGCCCGACTGCACGCCGCCGGTCGGGCCTACTACTGCGACTGCAGCCGGGAGGCGGTCCAGGCCCGGACCGGGTCGCAGTACCGGGGCTACGACGGCTTCTGCCGGGACCGCGGGCTGTCGGCCGCCCCCGGTCGGGCGCTGCGGTTCCGGACCCCGGACACCGGCGAGACCGTGGTGGTGGACCTGATCCGGGGTGAGCCGACCTTCGAGAACCGCCTGATCGAGGACTTCGTGATCGCCCGCGGCGACGGGTCCCCGGTGTTCCTGCTGGCCAACGTCGTGGACGACATCACGATGGAGATCACCCACGTGATCCGGGCCGAGGAGCACCTGCCCAACACCCCGAAGCAGCAGCTGCTCTGGGAGGCGCTCGGCGTCAAGCCACCGGTCTGGGCACACGTGCCGGTGGTGGTCAACGAGAAGCGGCAGAAGCTGTCCAAGCGCCGGGACAAGGTGGCCCTGGAGGCGTACCGGGACGAGGGCTACCTGGCCGCCGCGATGCGCAACTACCTGATGTTGCTGGGTTGGGCGCCCGGCGGCGACCGGGAGATCGTGCCCTGGTCGGTGATTGAGACCGAGTTCCGGCTGGAGGAGGTCAACCCGTCGTCGGCCTTCTTCGACGAGAAGAAGCTGCGGGCGTTCAACGGCGAGTACCTGCGGGCGCTGCCGGTCGACGAGTTCGTCGCCGCCTGCGGGCCCTGGCTGACCGGTACGGCGACCATCGCGCCACCCCCGTGGCAGCCGGCCGAGTTCGACCCGGTGGCGTTCGCCGCGGTGGCCCCGCTGGCCCAGACCCGGATCGCGGTGCTCAGCGAGATCGTCCCGACCGTCGACTTCCTCTTCCTGGCGTCCCCGCTGATCGACGAGGCCGCCTGGACCAAGGCGATGAAGGAAGGCTCCGCCGAACTGCTCGACGAGACGATCGCGGCCTTCGATTCGCTGCTGCGCTGGGACGCCGAGACCCTGAAGGCCAGCCTGGAGGAGGTCGGCGCCGCCCGTGGCCTGAAGCTGGGCAAGGCGCAGGCGCCGGTGCGGGTCGCGGTGACCGGACGGGGCGTGGGGCTGCCGCTGTTCGAGTCGCTGGAGGTGCTCGGCCGGGACCGGACCCTGACCCGGCTGCGGGCCGCCCGGGTCCGGCTACCCTGACCCGGGCGGTCGGCGGCGGGTCGGCTGCCCGGACCCGATCCCCCGCGATGGCCGGGATCAGCCGGTCCGTCGGCGGCGGACCAGGAACACTCCGCCGGCCAGCGCCGCCAGGGCCAGGACCGCGACCACCAGCCAGGGCCACCAGGCGGTCGGATCGGCGTCGCTGGCCCGGTCCAACGGTGCCGGCTCGGCCGACGGCGCGGCGGTCGGGGCGGCCGGGGTCGGGGTCGGGGCGGCGGCCGAGGTCGGTGCCGGCGTCGGTGCGGTGCCGGTGGTCATCGTGAACTGGATCTCCCCGGAGATGGTGTGGCCGTCCGAGGAGAGCGTCCGGTACTGGACGATGTAGACACCGGCGGCACCCGGCTTGAACGGCACCGTGACCCGCGACCCGTCGAAGGTCGGCTTCCCGCCGGCCGCCGGGACCTCGTCGGGACCGGTCACGGTCACCGTGGTGTCCTCGGGCTTCAGGCGGGACAGGAAGTTCAGCTGGATCCGGCGTGGTGGCTCCGCCAGTTTGGCCCCGTCCTTGGGGTTGCTGCCCGTGAACGCGTTGTGGGCGGCGGCTGGCGAAGCCAACGCGAACACGGAGAGCATCGCTCCGGTGACAGTTAACAAGAGCGCTACAGTGCGGGTCCGGCCGCCCCCCATGGTCCCCTCCACAAAGCTACGATTCGAATAGGTGATCTACGGCTCGTCCGGTTAGTCGGTCGGAGATCGCGGGTAGTTCCAACTTCAGCTCGTTCCGGTGCAACCGAGCGACGTTCTGCGGAGTCTTTCAGATAGCGCCCCGGTTCGCGTCCATTGCGGCTGGCGCTTCTTCGACGAACCAGCGCGTGACCTGCACAAGACCATCCATCGAAACGGGGCGAGGGGGTCGGCAATGGTCCGACGGATGAGTCTCCGACTCGTGATCGTCACGTTGCTGGGCGCGATCGGCGTCTGGTTCGGCAGTCCTGGCACCGCCCAGGCCGCTCCGAAGGAGCCCAAGGGCCCGACCACGGTAACCATCACCGGCGACGACATCGGCGCCCCGATCAACGTGCAGGCGGCCGACGCCCCGGAGCTCTTCGCCGCGCTGCTCGACCAGGTGAGCTACCTGACGGGCGCCGGGCAGACCACCGCACCGAAGAAGGCCGACCTCGGTCCTAAGTACACGGTCGTGCTGCTGACCGACGACGTCGCCAAGCAGACCTACGACCTGTACCCGCTGGCCAACGGCGGACCGCGCGCACACCGGCCGGCCAAGCAGCCGGAACGCAAGTCCACGGCGGCCTGGTTCTTCGGCCGGCTCAGCATGTCCGAGACGCTCCGGGCGGCCGGCGCACCGCTGCCGGAGCGGTCCGACCCGATCAGCGGTGGCATCGGCGGCGGCGAGCGGGTGATCCCCGACGAGGGGCTGGGTGCGGGCGACAACCTCGACCGGGTGCTCGGCGAACTGCGCCATCTGCTGCTGCTCAACGGCGCCGTACTGCTGACCATCACCCTCGGCCTGGCCGGGATAGCCCTGTTGGTGCGCCGCCGCACCCGGTGACGGTCCGGTCAGCACCAACGGCCCGGCGGCCGTTGCCGGCGGGTTGGCCGCGGCCTGGGTCGGACCGCGCCGTGCCGATGTGCGCCGGCCCAGCCGGACCGGTCGGTCTGGCAGCCCGTCGAGGGCTCGGACTCCGCCGCCTCCGCCCGAATGACCGGCTCGTCGGGATCACCCTGCTGCTCGGTGGCGTCGCCGACGCGCTGCCGCGGCACCCGCCCAGCCGGCCCGGCCACCGCGCCGGCCGGCCCCACCCCGCCACCCGGCGTGGTGCCGGTCTCGACCTCGGCGGCGGCATCGCGACAAGCGCCCGACTCGCGCCCAGTGCCTGACTCGTGACCAGTGCCTGACTCGTGACCAGGGGTGAGATCGTGACCAGGGGCGACCTCGCGGCCGGGGGTGGCGCCGCAGACCCAGCGGAGGAACTCCCGGTCGGTGCGGGCCGGGCCGCGGTCCTGGTCGCCGCGCAGGTGGTGCGGGTCACCGGTCACCCGGTGGGGCTCGGCCTCGTGTCCCATCGCGGCCTCCTCACGCTCGCCGTCGCCGTGTGGGCGTCGCCCGGCCGGCGGGCACGTGCCACGGTGGCTGACGGCCACGGATAGCGGCTGGACCGACGTGCCGGGTGGTGTCACCGTACTGGCACACCATGACACGGTCGACGCCGCCGTCTGCGGTGTCCGCTGGATGCGACCAACGGACCGCTGCGTGAGCTGGGCGGACACCTCATCGGTCAGGTCTGCGGCTTGCCGGGGAAGAGGGTTGCCCAGAGCGGGAAGGCCACGAACCAGATGGCGATCGCCACGCTGAGCCGCAGGATCCACGCGGTCAGTTCGGCGGTCCGGTCGGCGTCGCCGACCATCAGCACCCCGAGCCCGAGCAGCCCGCAGGC
Organism: Solwaraspora sp. WMMD1047; assembly: GCF_029626155.1. NCBI lineage: Bacteria > Bacillati > Actinomycetota > Actinomycetes > Micromonosporales > Micromonosporaceae > Solwaraspora > Solwaraspora sp. WMMD1047. The sequence continues at coordinate 5,393,414 of NZ_JARUBL010000001.1, forward strand.
GACCGCCCACCCGAGCACCGCCTTGCCCCACTCCCGCCACTCGTACCGGGTCCGCGCCCAACCGCTCTTCGGCGGCTTCCACGGCGGCGGACCACCGGCGAACCGGTGCGCGAAGCGCTGGTCCGCCCACCGCACGATCGAGTGCCCGAAGGCCACCGAGAAGCCGAGGTACGCGGCCGCCAGGCCGTGGGTGAAGTCGGCGGTCGCCCCGCGGCGCAGGTCCAGCACGGTGGCGGCGAGCAGCACCAGGTCCACCAGCGGTACGCAGATCAGCAGGACCGCGCTGAGCCGCCGCATCCGCAGCAGGTACCGGGCGACGAGCCCGGCCCCGAGGACCACCCAGAACCCGATCTCGCACGCGGCGATCACCGCCAGCAGCATCGGTCACCCCTCCTCATCGACCGTCGGCCGGGTGGCGGCCGTACCCTCAGCCTGCCCCGGCCGCCGGGGCCGCGCGTCGGCGTACGGGCCGAGATCCGGGTCCGTCGAAGGATGGTCCCGGCGGGTACCTCTTTCGGCGGATACCGGTGGCCGGCCGGCTCCACCGCGGGGTCGAGGCCGCCGCCGCCCGGTTGTGGTGGGATCGGAGCATGACCGGGAGCGCGGCGGTGCTGACGCGGCTGGGGCTGGATCGCGGCTCGCTGCGCCGGGACCTGGCGATCGCGACCGGCTATCTGGTCGGCGGCCTGGTGCTCTACAGCATGGGCTTCCACCGGCAGATCACCGCCGCACCCGACCATCTGCCCGAACGGCTCCTGCTGGTCACCCTCGGGGTCGGCTGTGTGGCGGTGGCGCTGCGCCGGGTCGCCACCCGGACCGGGCTGGCCCTGGGCACCGCGGCCACCCTGGCCGACCTGCTGTTCGGTGGCTCGCTCGGCACCCTGCTCGTCTACAGCCAGGTCCTCTACGACTCCTGCGTCTTCGGTTCGCGGCGGATGTGGCGGGGCCTGCTGGTGGTGACCGTGGCGTTGACCCCGGCCGCCGCCCTGCTCGGCGTCCTGGTCTTCTGGTCGTGGCAGGGTGCCCAGTTCGGGGTCCTGGTGGCGCTGATCGGTGTGCTGCCGGTGGTCACCGGGATCAGCGTGCGGCAGTACCGCGACCAGGCCGCCGCGGAGCGGCTCCGCGCCGAGCAGACCGCCCGGCTGGCCGAGCTCGACCAGCGGCAGGCGGTGGCCGCCGAGCGGACCAGGATGGCCCGGGAACTGCACGACGTGATCGCCAACCACCTGAGCGCGGTGGCGATCCACGCGACGGCGGCGCTCTCGGTGGCGAGCCTGGACCGGGAGCAGGTGAATCAGGCGTTACGGGTGATCCGGGAGAACAGCGTGCAGGGGTTGGCCGAGATGCGCCAGATGATCGGCCTGCTCCGGGAGCCGGCCGAGCCGGACAGCACCGACAAGGCGGGCGCCGGAGACCGGGGCGGCGCCGCGACCGCCGGGGCGGCGGGGGGTGCCGGTGCGACCGGGCCGCCGGCCGGCGACGGACCCATCCGGTTCCGGCTGGTCGAGGTGGACCGGTTGGTGGAGAAGGCCCGCGGCACCGGGCTGGCGTTGCGGCTGGAGACCCTCGGCCGGGTCCGCCCGCTGCCGGTCAGCGTCGACCTGGCCGCGTACCGGATCGTGCAGGAGTCGCTGACCAACGCCGTCAAACACGGGGCCGGCCGGGCGACCCTGACCATCGACTACCGGCCGGACCTGGTCCGGTTGGTGGTCGAGAACCCGTTGCCCGACGCCACCGCGGTGCCGGGCGCCGAGTCGCTGCCGGGCGCCCGGGTCGGCCTGATCGGGATGCGGGAACGTGCCGTCCTGCTGCGGGGCCGGTTCGAGGCCGGCCCGCTCGACGGCCACTGGCGGGTACACGCGGAGCTGCCCACCGTCGAGGAGAAGCCGTGAACGACGTACGGGTCGTGGTGGTGGACGACCAGCCGGCGGTCCGGGCCGGCCTGGTGCTGATCCTGTCCGGCTCACCGGACGTGCGGGTGGTCGGCGAGGCCGGCGACGGGGAGGAGGCGGTTGCGCTCTGCCGGTCGACGCGGCCCGACGTCGCGGTGCTGGACATCCGGATGCCGCGGCTGGACGGCATCTCGGCGACCCGGCAGATCGTCGCCGAGGGCCTGGCCGACGTGCTGGTGCTCACCACGTTCGACCTTGACGAGTACGTGTTCGGGGCGCTGCGGGCCGGCGCCGCCGGGTTCCTGTTGAAGGACACCGACGCGGCCGGCCTGATCGACGCGGTCCGCACGGTGGCGCGCGGCGACGGGGTCATCGCACCGGCGGTCACCCGGCGACTGATCAGCGCCTTCGCGGCCACCGGCCCCGGCCCCTCGGCGGCGCACCGGGCGGCCCTGGCCGAGCTGACCCCCCGCGAGCGGGACGTGCTGGGCTGCCTCGGGGCGGGCCTGACCAACCAGCAGATCGCGGACCGGCTGGAGATGGCCGAGAGCACCACCAAGACGCACGTGAGCCGGATCCTCACCAAGCTCGGTCTGCGCAGTCGGGTGCAGGCCGCCATCCTGGCCCAGGAGCTCAGCCTGCCGGCACCCGAGGATCCGCGGACCGGTCGCTGATCCGCGCCGGCACGACCCGGTGGGCCGTCCGGGCGGCCAGCGGCACGACGACGAGCGCCAGCAACCAGCCGCCGAGCACGTCGGCCGGCCAGTGCACCAGCAACGCCAACCGGGTCAGCCCGACGGCCAGGGCGAACGCGACCGCCAGCCCGACGGTGACCGCCCGGCCGGCGCGGCCGCACCGGGGCCAGAGCAGCAGCACCGCCACCAGCGCCGCGGCGGCCGCGTTGCTGGTGTGCCCGCTCGGGAAGCCGTTGCTCTGCACCAGCACGAACCCGTCGGCCGGCCGGGGATGGTGCAGCGCCCAGTGCATCAGGCCCCAGAGCAGCGGCACGGCGACGGTGACGGCCGCGCAGAGGAAGGCCGGCCGGAAGTCGCGGCGGCCGGCGAGGGCCAGGCTGACCAGCAGACCGGCGATCAGGAACGGAACGGTGGCGGCGACGTCGGTGCCGATCCGGATCACCGCCACCAGATCCGGCCGCTGGTCGCCGTACCCGCGGAACCACTCGCTGACCCGCGCGTCCCAGTCGTCCAGCGGCGCCCAGCCACCGATCGTCAGGACCAGCAGCAGGCCGAACCCGGCGAGCGCGGCCAGCGGAACCGCCAGCGGCGGTCGGGCGGGTGAAGCCGCCAGGGGCGGCTGGGCGGGTGGGGCCGATCGGGCGTACACCACCGCAATCCTGGCATGCGCCGCGCCGGTCCGCCCGCCGAGCCGGACCGGCGGATCCGGATGGGCGTGATCGGCTGCCGGCCGGGCATGACAGGCTCTAGGCGTGACCGCGGAGCCGGACGAGGGCGAACTGGCCGGCACGCTGCGCCGGATCGAACGGGCCGCCGGTGCGTTGGCCACCGCCAGCGTGGCCCGGATGGACGAGACGCTGCCCTGGTTCCGCGAGCTGCCGGCCGACCAGCGGTCCTGGGTGATGCTTGTCGCCCAGGCGGGCGTCCAGTCCCTGGTGGGGTGGCTGCGGGCGAACCGCCCGGAGGTGTTGCGCGGGCCGGACACCGCCGATGCCCTGCTGGACGACGCACCGCAGGAGATCTCCGACGAGGTGTTCGCGGCGGCTCCCCGGGCGCTGGCCCGGTCGATCAGCCTGCAGCAGGCGGTGGCGCTGATCAAGGTCACGATCGTGGTGGTCGAGGAGCAGGTTCCGCACCTGGCCGAGCCGGGTGAGGAGCAGCTGCTGCGCGAGGTGGTGCTCAAGTTCTCCCGGGAGATCGCCTTCTCGGCCGCCCGGGTGTACGCCCGGGCGGCGGAGTCGCGCGGCGCCTGGGACGCCCGGTTGCAGGCGCTGCTTGTCGACGCGCTGCTGCGCGGCGACTCCCCGGACGTGCTGGCCAGCCGGGCCGCGGCGCTGGGCTGGGCGGACGCCCCGCCGGTGGCGGTGGCGGTCGGCCGCTCCCCCGGCGGCGAGGTGGCCGCCGTCCTGCACACGGTCTATCGGGCCGCCCGCCGGATCGGCGTGGAGACCATCGGCGGGGTGCACGGTGACCGGCTGGTGATCGTGTTGGGCGGAGCGCCGGATCCGCTCGCCGCGACCGGGCGGATGCTCGGCGGATTCGGGGCCGGCCCGGTGGTGGTGGGTCCGGCGGTGCCGAGCCTGGACGAGGCGACCGATTCGGCCCGCGCGGCGCTCGCCGGTTTCCGGGCGGCGTCGGCCTGGCCGACCGCCCCGCGCCCGGTGGCCGCCGTGGATCTGTTGCCGGAGCGGGCGCTGGCCGGTGACTCGGAGGCGCGACGCAGCCTGCGCCAGGACGTGTACGCGGCGCTGGTCCGCTCCGGCGGCGAGCTGCTGGAGACGCTTGACGCGTTCTTCGCCGCCGGTGGCGTGTTGGAGAGCGCGGCCCGGTCGTTGTTCGTGCACCCGAACACGGTGCGGTACCGGCTCCGACGGGTCGCGGATGTGACCGGCTTCTCACCGTTGGCGCCCCGGGACGCGTTCGCGCTGCGGATTGCGCTGGCGGTCGGCCGGCTGGATCCGGCGGCACCGGCGCTCGGCGGCGGCCCGGCCAACCGGACTTGAAGTAACTTTAACGTCATAACGCGCATAGAGCGCAGCGACGCAAAACGATCTTTGTACGATCCTCACAAAGGTTGTAGTGCGGTTTGGTGCCTACCGGCACCCACGTGACCCCTCGGTATAAAGCAGAGTCTTAACCGTGCTCGCCGTCCTCTCGCCCGGACAGGGTTCCCAGAAGCCGGGCTTCCTCGCTCCCTGGGTCGCCCTGCCCGGCGCCGCCGCCCGGCTGCGCTGGTGGTCCGCGCTGGCCGGCGTCGACCTGGTGCACCTGGGCGTCGAGGCCGACGCCGACGAGATCCGGGACACCGCCCGCACCCAGCCGCTGCTGGTCGCCGCCGCGCTGCTCGCCGCCGAGCACCTGCCGGGCGGGGGCCACGAGGTCGCGGTGACCGCCGGGCACAGCGTCGGCGAACTCGGCGCGGCCACGCTGTCCGGGGCACTCTCCGCCGAATCGGCGATCGCCCTGGCCGGGGTGCGCGGCCGGGAGATGGCCGCCGCCTGCGAGCTGGAGGCCACCGGCATGGCGGCCGTCATGGGCGGCGACCCGGCCGAGGTGCTGGCCGCGATCGAGGCGCACGGGCTCTACCCGGCGAACCGCAACGGCGCCGGCCAGATCGTCGCCGCCGGAGCGGTGGACCGGCTGGCCAAGCTGGCCGCCGAGCCGCCCGCCGGGACCCGCGCGATCACCCTCAAGGTGGCCGGCGCGTTCCACACCCCGTACATGTCGACCGCCGAACGCACCCTCACCGACCTGGCCGCCGGCATCACCCCGACCGACCCGGAGCGGATCCTGCTCTCCAACCTCGACGGGGCCGCGGTCGGCGACGGCCGGGAGCTGCTCGACCGACTCGTCCGGCAGGTGACCGCGCCGGTCCGCTGGGATCTCTGCGTACACGCGCTGCGCGATCTCGGGGTGACCGGGGTGATCGAGCTGCCCCCGGCCGGCACCCTGGCCGGCCTGATCAAGCGCGAGCTCAAGGGCACCGGCGCCCCGGAGATCGTCACCCTCAACACCCCCGACGACCTGCCCGCCGCGCGGGACCTGATCGCCCGGCACGGCGGCGCTCCAGCCGCCCGCATCCCAGGAGAGCTCTCATGATCACCCACCGCGGTTCCGCGCCGACCGGCCGCGCCCACCGCCCCGCCGGCCGGGCACGCGAGGCCCGGTCGTGAGCCGGCTGCTCTCGGTCGGGCACTACCAGCCCTCCCGGGTGGTCACCAACGACGAACTCGCCGAACTGGTCGACACCAACGACGAGTGGATCCGCGACCGGGTCGGCATCGCCACCCGGCGGATCGCCGACACCGAGACCCTCACCGACATGGCCACCGCGGCCGCCGGCAAGGCGCTTGCCAACTCCGGCCTCTCCGCCGCCGACATCGACCTGGTGGTGGTGGCGACCTGCACCGCGATCGACCGCAGCCCGAACACCGCCTGCCGGGTGGCCGCCCGCCTCGGCATCGAGGCGCCCGGCGCCTTCGACCTCAACACCGCCTGCTCCGGCTTCTCGTACGCGTTGGGGGTGGTCGACCACGCGCTCTCCGCGGGCGCCTCCCGCAACGCCCTGGTCATCGGGGCCGAGAAGCTCTCCGACTTCACCGACTGGACCGACCGCTCCACCTGCATCATCTTCGGGGACGGGGCCGGCGCCACGGTGGTCACCGCGACCGGCCCGGACGAGCCGTCCGGGATCGGCCCGGTGGTCTGGGGATCGGCCCCGGAGAAGGGCGACGCGGTACGCATCGAGGGCTGGCGCCCCTACATCGCCCAGGAGGGCCAGTCGGTCTTCCGGTGGGCCACCACCATGCTGGCGCCGATCGCCCGGCAGGCGTGCGAGCGGGCCGGCGTCGCCCCGGAGGAGATCGCGGCGTTCGTGCCGCACCAGGCCAACGCCCGGATCATCGACGGTATCGCCAAGCGGCTCGGCATCCCGAACGCGGTGATCGCCAAGGACGTCGTCGAGTCCGGCAACACCTCGGCGGCGAGCGTGCCGCTGGCCCTCTCCAAGCTCGTCGAGCGGCGCGAGGTGCCGTCCGGCGCGCCGGTTCTGCTGTTCGGCTTCGGCGGCGGGCTCACCTACGCCGGCCAGGTCGTCCGCTGCCCCTGAACCACCACCACCGACCCCAGGTACGACTTTTCCAACAAGTGAAGGGAACCACCAGTCATGACGCGTGACGAGATCACCACCGGCCTCGCCGAGATCCTCGAAGAGGTCGCCGGGGTGAACCCGGACGACGTCGCCGAGGAGAAGTCGTTCACCGACGACCTCGACGTCGACTCCCTCTCGATGGTCGAGGTGGTCGTCGCGGCCGAGGAGAAGTTCGGCGTGAAGATCCCGGACAACGAGGTACAGAACCTCAAGACCGTCGGCGACGCGGTGGCCTACATTCAGGCCCAGTCCTGATCATGGGTCGTCCCGACGTCGTCGTCACCGGGCTCGGCGCGACGACCCCGCTCGGCGGGGACGTCGCGTCGACCTGGGACGCCATGCTCGCCGGCCGCTCCGGGGTGCGGGCGCTGGCCCAGGAGTGGGCCGCCCAACTGCCGGTGCGGATCGCGGCCGAACTCGCCGTCGAGCCGTCCGAGACGCTGGACCGGGTGAAGCTGCGCCGGCTGGACCGGTCCGAGGCGATCGCCCTGATCGCCGGGCACCAGGCGTGGGCCGACGCCGGTCTGGCCGATGCCGGGCTGGACCCGGAACGGCTCGCGGTCAGCATCGGGTCGGGAATCGGCGGTGCCCAGACGCTGCTCGCCCAGGACGACATCCTGGAGGCGTCCGGGCCCCGCCGGGTCTCCCCGCACACCGTGCCGATGCTGATGCCGAACGGGCCGGCCGCCTGGGTCGGCCTGGAACTCGGCGCCAAGGCCGGGGTGCACTCGGTGGCCAGCGCCTGCGCCACCGGTGCCGAGGCGATCTCGCTCGGCCTGGACATCATCCGGTCCGGGCGGGCCGACGTGGTGGTGGCCGGCGGCACCGAGGCCGTGATCCACCCGCTGCCGATCGCCGGGTTCGCCTCGATGCGGGCGATGTCGACCCGCAACGACGACCCGGAGAAGGCGTCCCGGCCGTGGGACAAGGCCCGGGACGGGTTCGTCCTCGGGGAGGGTTCCGGCGTACTCGTCCTGGAGCGGGCCGACCACGCCGCCGCGCGCGGCGCGCGGGTCTACGCCAGGCTCGCCGGGGCCGGGCTCACCTCGGACGGGTACGACATGGTGCAGCCGCACCCGGAGGGCCATGGTGCCGTCCGGGCCATCGCCAAGGCGATCGAGGACTCCGGCGTCTCCAAGTCCGACATCGTCCACGTCAACGCGCACGCGACCTCGACCCCGGTCGGCGACCTGGCCGAGATCATCGCGCTGCGGACCGCGCTCGGCGACCACCCGGTGGTGACCGCCACCAAGTCGATGACCGGCCACCTGCTGGGCGCGGCCGGCGCGCTGGAGTCGATCGCCTCGATCCTGGCCATCCGGGACGGGGTGGTCCCGCCGACGATCAACCTCGACGATCCGGACGACGGCCTCGACCTGGAGGTGGCCGCGCAGAAGGCGCGGCACATGGAGGTCCCGGCCGTGCTGAACAACTCGTTCGGCTTCGGCGGGCACAACGTCGCGCTGGTCTTCACCCGGCCCTGAGCCTCGCGCCGCTCTTTCCACTCCGGTACGGGTCGGGGCCGGTCGGCGCCGACCCGTACCGGCTGGATAGCCTCGTGCGGTCGGACCACACCCGCGAGGAGACCGGATGCTGGCAGCGGTGAAGAACCTGCTCGGCCACGAGGCCCTGTACGTGGCCCTGCAGCGCGCGGTCGGCGCCGACCGGCTGCGCTACCGGTGTCTGGACGAGCTCGCGCTGACCGACGGGGACACCGTGATCGACGTGGGTTGCGGACCGGCCTACTACTTCGCCCGGCTCCCCCGGGTCCGCTACTACGGTTTCGACACCTCGGCCCGTTATGTCGCGCACGCCCGTAAGCGGTGGGGCAGCGACCTGGCCGAGTTCCGCTGCGAGGTCTTCGGCGAGCAGCACCTCACCGAGCTGCCGCAGGCCGACGCGATCCTGCTGCTCGGCCTACTGCACCATCTCTCCGACGCCGACTGCCGGCAGTTGCTGGACGTGGCGGCCCGGGCGCTCGCGCCGAACGGCCGGGTGATCGCGGTGGACCCCTGCTTCGAACCCGGCCAGGGCCGGATCTCCCGGTGGATGTCGGAGAACGACCGGGGCGAGTACGTCCGGACGCCGGAGGAGTTCGTCGCGCTGGGCCGGGACCACTTCGCATCCGTCGACGGGACGGTCGTCGACGACGCCACCCGGATCCCATCCAGCCACTGGATGATGCGGATGCGTACCCCCGTCCTGGCCGTCACGGACAACTGACCACCCCGACCTCCGCGAAACGGACCGATGAGGACTGTGGCTGACCAGGCGTAACATGGTGCCGTCGGGCATCACCACGCCCGGTGGAGTAGTCGCGGCGCACGGGCACCACGCACGACGTGACAAACGCACCTGGGGCGCGGGTTGCGCTCCACTGTCGATCCGATGTGGCAGGCATCGGTTCGGCGCCTGCTCAGCACCCACGCGGTAGCCGTCCACCGGTGGCCCGCCGCGTTCGGCTGGCAGGTCCGCTCGGGCGGATTCTGGGCCGCCCTCGGGAGAAGGGGGCAGCTCGTGTCCGGTCGGTCCGCACTGGAGCTGCACGAGGTACTGGTGATCTCCTGCGACATCGTCGGCCACTCGTCGGAGTCCAACCACGACGTGCAGTTCGACCGGGTCGCCGGGGTGAACGCGGTGGTGGCCGAGACCATCGGCAAGTTCCCGGACGCGGTCTGGGCCTCGGGCGGCGACGGCGGCCATGTGGTCTTCCCGGAGCGCGTCGGTGCCAGCCTGGCCGCGATCGACCACGTCAACCGGCTCGCCGCCTGGTCCGCGGGGGCAGGGGTGCGGCTGCGGCTCACCGCCCACGCCGGTGACGTGAGCCAGTTGGCCGGTGCCGACGGTCGGGTGCAGGTGGTCGGCAACGGCATAAACGTCGCCGGTTGGCTGCTCAGCCGGGGCGGCCCCGACGGGGTGGTCGCCTCCGACGCCTTCCGGCGCTGGATCGAGCGGGAGGCCGACTGGCTGGAGGTGCGGTTCCACGAACCGCGCACGCTGCGCGACAAGAGCGGGACCGATCAGCAGCTCTGGCTGATGTCGGTCGGGGCCATCCGGTCCCGGTGGTACGCGCCGACGGAGGGTGACCGCGAGCAGCTCCGGGCGGTGACCGGTCCGAAGCGGCCGGAGTCCGGCTGGGACGTCATCTACTACGCCCGGCGGATCCTGCAGGTCAACAAAAGCGACCGGGAGGCGCTCACCGCGCTGGACCGGCTCAATCAGCTCGACCTGCTCTACACCACCCACGACGGCAACGTGCTCGTCAATCCCTTCTTCGAGTTCCTCGAACCGACCATGCGCCGCGAGGTGGTCCAGTCGGCGCAGCTGGTCGAGCGGCAGTACAACGACGTGATCTGCCGCGAGGGCGACGGCGGCGACACGATGTTCGTGATCCTGCGCGGCCGGGTCGGCGTCTACAAGCACAGTGCCGCGGCGACCAGCCGCTCGATCGAGCCGAACTTCTCCCACCAGGAGGGTGACGTCGTCGGTGAGCTGGCGTTCGCGCTCGGTCGGCACCGCACCGCCGACCTGGTGGCGATGACGCCGGTGGTGCTGCTCTCGTTCCACTACCGCGACATCGAGCGTCAGCTGGTCGAGTTGCGCCGCCGCAACGACCGGGCGGCGGACCGGGCCCGCACCACGATCGCCAGCTTCATCGACCGTCGCATCCTGGAGTACGTCAGCCAGGACGTCCCGTTCCTGCTCGGCCCCGAAGGCAACGGCCCGCTCGCCGAGCCGGCCGGGTCCGACGCCGACCCGTTGGCCGAGCTGAGTGACCACTGTGAGCTGATCACCCTGCCGGACAGCCTGCGGCAGGTCACCTTCGCCGACGCCGTCGCGGCCGGCTCGACCGGTTCGACCGACCGGCGCGACGGCGTCTACCTGCTCGCCGCCGGCACCCTGGTCAACCAGGTCGGCGAGGCCGAGAAACTCAGCCACGAGAACTTCCCGGTGCTGTGGGTCAACCTGCCGGGGATTCTGGTCCTGCCGAAGCCGCGGTTCGACGTCGTGAGCAACTCGGTCGCGGTCTTCCGCATCGAGGCGAGCGGCATCAACAAGCTCGAACGGCACAAGCGGGAGGCGCTGCGCCGGGCCGTGCTCGACGCGGCCGCCGGTCCCTGTTTCAGCTACGACGTCTTCATCTCCTACACCACGAACGACGCCGCCGAGGCGGGGATCTGGGCGGCGGCCCTGCGCTCGCGCGGGCTGTCGGTCTTCATGAACCAGCCGAGCAGCGGCGCCGGGTTCGCGCGGGAGGTGAACGACGCGCTGAAGCACTCCCGCGCCCTGGTGCCGATCATCTCCTCGAACGTGCAGATCCGGGGGCGGGCGGAGACCAACTGGGTGGTCCGGGAGATCAAGGCCCGGCGGACCTACTTCGAGGCGAACCCCTGCATCTTCCCGGTGGTGCTCGGCGCCGCGAGACCCGAGCTGATCGCGCCCGGGGTGACACCGATCAAGGTGGGCGCCGACCGGGACGCGGCGATCGAGGAGCTGGTCACGGCGCTGGCGGCCGTCCGGGACGGCCGGGCGGAGCCACCGTACGGCGAGGTCGAGGTCGCCGACGTCAAACTCGAATAGCCGGCCGGGGCGGCGCCCGCGGTCAGCGCAGCCGGTAGACGGCCAGCCGGCCGTTGTCGAAGCCGAGCGTGGCCAGCCCGGCCAGCTCCGGTGACTCGACCCCGATCGACCGGTCCACCACCAGCCACCGGACGCCGTGCCGGTCCCGCAGCTCGGCCAGCCCGTCGGCGGTGGGTGCGCTGAACGCCGCGTCGTTGCGCCGCAGCAGGTCCTCATCCCAGAACGGGGTGTACGGGCCGGTGGTGGCGACCCGGGGGGCGAAGCCCCAGCCCTCCACCAGCACCCGGCGTTCGGCGTACGCGCTGAGCCAGAAGGTCCGGGAGTCGCACCAGCCGTTGCGGATCGCCAGGCAGTGCACGTTGGTGGCGATCACATCGTCGGGTCGGCTCTGGTCCCGGGTCCAGCGGGCCGCGTCAATGCGGGACCTGGGCATCGGCACGTTGGCGTACGCGCCGCCGTTGGGGGCCTGCGTCGACTTGTACATGTCCATCACCAGGCCGGGCGCCCCGACCACCAGGACGGCGGTGAGCGTCACCAGGCCGCCCCGGCCGCGCAGCGCCGGCACCCCGGGCCGCAGCGCGTACCAGAACGAGGCGGCCAGCACGCCGAGCACGGCGAGCCCGAGCAGCCAGCCCAGCAGTGGCCGTACCGGGTCGAGCGGCTGGCCGTAGGGGGCCGGGCCGGCGTAGCGCAGCTGGATCAGCGTCAGCAGGACGGCCAGCGCCGCGGCGCAGCCGCCAAGCGCCGCCCGCTGCCGCCCGGTCAGCGTGGCCCGGTCCCAGACCAGCGCGAACCCCCAGGCCGACAGCACCACTCCGAAGGTGAAGCCGGCCCGGGTGAAGTACTCGTTCGCTCCGCCCGGCTGGCGCAGCAGCACGTAGAGCGCGACGCCGGCCAGCGCCCCGCCGAGCAGGAACACCTGTAACGGCGCCAGCCGGCCACGGCGGCGCCACAGCAGCGCGACGACGCCGGCCAGCCGGGCCTGCATGTTGATCAGGAAGGCGACCAGCACGGCCGCGACCACCAGTGGCTGTTGCCAGTCCGGTCTGGTCGGTGGCTGCTCCCAGAACCGCTCGAAGCTCCAGAACGGCCCGACCTCGATGCCGTACGCGTTGAAGCGGTAGAGCACGGCGGTGGCGAAGAGCTGCGCGGCACCGGCCAGCAGGCCGGCGACCACCACCGCCCACGGAATCCGGCGCCGGGCGACCAGCAGTACCAGCGCGGTGAACGCCAGCGCCAGCGCGACCACCGGCAGCGAGCTGGCCTTGGCCCCGCTGGAGGCGAACATCAGCAGCCCGGTCAGGACGAACGCCCCCGGCCCGATCGGGGCGACCGGCCGGTCGGGGCGCCGGTCGACCACGTCGGCCAGAGCCGCGATCAGCGCGATCAGCAGCACCCAGCTGTAGATCATCGACATGCCGTGCCAGACGACGAAGGACGCCTGGGTGCCGAACGGCATGTTCACCGGGTGGGTGAAGTTGGTCTCGCCGATCACGAAAAAGAGCACCGCGGCGAGCGCGCCGACCCAGGGCCGGCCGCTGACCCGCCAGCCGAGCGTCGCCACCAGCACGATCGCCGCCGCGCAGAGCCCCGGCACGGTCAGCCGCAGCGCCACCACCGGCAGGTCGATCCCGCCGATCAGGCTGGTCGCGGCCATGTGTACGTAGCCGAACCAGTGGTAGTACAGCGGCTCGTCGGCGACCTGCGGCAGGTGGATGGGGAACTGGTGCTTCGCCTCCCCGGCCAGCGAGAGCTGGTACGCCAGGTCGAGGTACTGCCGGGTGTCCTCGCCGGCGGGCAGGACCGGGTTGCGCTCCAGGAAGGTGTACGACAGGTAGGTGGTGAAGAACGCCACCGACCCGGCCACCGTCCAGGACCAGCCGACCGGCACCGGCCGGTAGCCGGTGACCCGCCAGTGCCGGCGCAGGCCGGGCACGGCGGCGAAGACGGCCACGATGGCCAGCGGCCAGAGCCACAGCCAGCCGGGGCGGTCGAGGGCGGCGAAGACCGCCCAGGCGGGCAGTTCGAGGACCAGCCCGACCGCGGCGCCCATGGCCAGGTCCTCGACCAGGGTGTGCGGCTGGCGGCGCAGCGCCCGGTAGACGAGCGTGCCGGGCAGCAGCAGACCGAAGCCGATGTACCAGGCGTATCGCAGCAGGTCGGTCGGGGCGGTGTCGGCGGCCAGCAGCACGACCACGAAGTAGCCGACCCCGGCCACCAGTGGCAGCCAGCGCCAGAGCGGGCGGGGTCGGCCCGGTGCGGGTTCGGTGGGCTGTTCGGGTGCGCTGGTCGCGGGCGCGTCGGTCGTCACGACGCCGTCCGGGCGCCGGGCGCCGAGCGGGTCAGCCGCCCACCGTTGCCACCGGGGTCGAGGTCAGCCTGGTCGGTGCCGACCGGGTCGGTGCCGGCCGGGCCGGTGACGTCGGTCGGCGGCGGCGCGCTGTCGAAGTCGACGTAGCTGTCGGAGTCGACGTAGTAGCCGGGCCGGCCCTGGACGGCGACGTAGATCCGGCCGATGTACTCGCCGAGCAGGCCCAGGCAGAACAGCTGGACGGCGCCGAGGAAGAGCACCACCACGTAGAGCGAGGCCCAGCCGGCGACGGTGGAGTCGAGCAGGTACGCCACGAACGCCGCGACCAGCAGCACGGCGCAGATCAGCATGCCGGCCAGGCCGAGGTAGCTCGCCAGCCGCAGCGGCGCGGCGGAGAAACTGGTGACGCTGTCGGCGGCCAGCCGCACCATCTTCGTCAGCGAGTACTTCGTGCTGCCGGCGGCCCGCTCAGCCCGGACATACCGGACGGAGTCGCTGGGGAAGCCGAGCCAGGGCACCACCAGCCGCAGCACCGGCCGCCGCTCGGGCAGCTCCCGCAGGGCCTCGACGGTGGTCCGGCTGAGTAGCCGGAAGTCGCCGGCCTGGGCGGGCACGTCCTGACCGACCAGCCGCCGGATCACCCGGTAGTAGAGGCCGGCGGTCCACCGCTTGAACCGCGCGTCACTGGACCGGTCGGCGCGCACCCCGTACACCACGTCGAGCTGGCGGTCACGGGCCAGCCGCAGCATCTCGACGATCGTCTCGGGCGGGTCCTGCAGGTCGGCGTCGATGCTGGCGACGTAGCGGCCGCGGGCCCGGAACAGGCCGGCGGTCAGCGCCGACTGGTGGCCACTGTTGCGCCGCAGCCGGATCACCCGCAGCTGCGGCCAGCGCCGCCGCAGCCCGGCGAGGACGGCCGGGGTGGCATCCGAGCTGCCGTCGTCGACGGCCACCACCTCGTACGGCTCGCCGAGCCCGTCCAGGACGGGACGCAGCCGCTGCGCGAACAGCGGCAGCACGCTCTCCTCGTTGAACATCGGGACGACCACGGAGAGGGTCGGCTCCGGCTGGATCACGGCCCGGCACCCTTCCCCCGGTCGGCCTGACGGACGACCGAACGCTACCAGCAGCAGGTCACCGCCCGCCGGGCTCGGGCAGCCATGGGTCAGCCGGCACAGGCGGTGGCGGGTAGGCCGGGCACCGGCACCGGGGACCTGCCGGTCGGCTGGGCCTTGCCGGCCAGCACGTCGGCCAGCGCGGCCATCGCGACCGGGGTCGACGAGTACGTCGCCAGCAGGGTCTTCGAGTCGGCCCGGCCGAGCAGGTACGGGGTGTCCATGGCCACCGTCACGGCGGCGCCGGGTCGCAGGTCGGCCGGGCCGTCGCCGTACCCGATCAGGTGCACGACCGTGCCACCGCCCGCGACCACCTTGACCCCGGCGGCGCGCAGCGCCTCGGCCAGCAGTTTCCGGGTGCCGTCCCGGCCGCCGGAGGCGGTGATCGTCACCGGGCCGGTCACCGGCCGGCCGGTGCAGGAGCCGCGCAACATGGTCACCGCGGCGGCGGCCAGCTTCCGGGCGGCGGACCGGTGTGCCGGGCTGTTGAGCACCGCCATCTCCGGCGCCGGCCGGTCGGCCAGCCGGAATCGCAGGGTGAGCACCCGGGTCGCCGCCTCGACCAGCCGTTCGCGGGGCAGCGAGCCGTCCCGCAGCGCCGCCAGTAGGCCGTTGTACGCCCCGCCCACGTCCGGCGGCATCAGCAGCAGGTCGTTGCCGGCGTTGATGGCCCGGACCGCCGCCTCCCCGGCCGGGTACTTCTGGGCCGGTGCCATGTTCATGCCGTCGGTGACCAGCACGCCGGTGAAGCCGAGCTGGTCGCGCAGCAGTTCGGTGAGCACCTTCCGGGAGAAGGTGGCCGCCACCCCAGGGTCGACCGACCGCACGTCGAGGTGGCCGGACATCACCAGCCAGGCGCCGGCTGCCATGCCGGCGGTGAACGGTGGCAGGTCGCCGGCGTCGAGGGCGGCCCGGTCCTGGGCGAGCACCGGCAGGTCGGAGTGGGAGTCGGCGGCGGTGTGGCCGTGGCCCGGAAAGTGTTTCAGGGTGGCGCCCACCCCGGCCGACTGCAGGCCCCGCACGGCCCCGCCGACCTGGGCCGCGGTCCCGGCCGGATCGGCCCCGTAGGAGCGGGAGCCGATCACCTGGCTGTCCGCTTCGCCGAGGACGTCGGCGACCGGCGCGAAGTCGACGTTGACGCCGAGCGCGGCGAGTTCGGTGCCGGCGGCCCGCCAGGCCGCCTCGGTCAGCGCCGGGTCCCCGGCGGCCCCGGCGGCCATCGCACTCGGCAGCGCGGTCACCCCGTCCCGGATCCGGGTGACCACGCCGAATTCCTGGTCGACGCCGATCAGCAGCGGGGCGGCGCCGGCGGGCAGCTTGCCGGCCGCGGCCTGCAGGCCGCCGGTCAGCTTCTTGACCTGGGCGGGGCTGTCGACGTTCGTGGTGGCCTGGTTGGCGCCGGTGGGGTCGTCGGCGGAGAAGCCGACCAGGATCACCCCGCCCAGTCGGTAGCGGGCGACCATCTCGGCGGGGGTGTCGACGCCGGCCAGTTTCCGGTTTCCGGCCGCGGACCCGGCCGAGACCTGGGTGGCGGAGTTGCCGTACGCGTACGGCATCAGCACCTGCCCGACCAGGTCCTCGTCGGCGAGGGTGCCGACCAGGGCGGCGGCCCGCTCGGCGGCCGGGTCGCCGCTCGGCGAGACCGCCGGAGACGCGGTCGGGGTCGGGCTGGGCGACGGCGCACCGGCCACCTCGTCGGTCCGGTCGTCCGCGCACCCCGCGAGCAGGGCCGCGACCGCGACCGCGGCGACGGCCCGCCGGCCCGGCCACAGCCGGCGACCGGACCGGGCGGCGAGCCCGATGGTCCCGGCGGACCGGGCGTGCCCGGCGGACCGGGTGCTCCCGGTGGGGCGGGCGGTTCCGGCGGGGCGGGTGGGCACGGAGACGGATCGTCGAGGGGAGGCCGACACCCGCCCATCCCACCAGCCACCGCCGGTGGCCGGCAACTCGTGGCCTCAGCCGACCCGGGTCAGCAGGGTCACCGGGGCGCCGTCGCCGGCGTACCGGTAGGGCTCCAGCTCGGCGTCCCACGAGGTGCCCAGGGCCTTGTCGAGGGCGTGGGCCAGCGCCTCGGGGGCCCGCGCGGAGGCCATGATGGCGCGCAGCCGGTCCTCGCCGAGCTGGATGTCCCCGGCGGCGCCGGCGGTGGCCCGGAACAGTCCCCGGCCGGGCACGTACATGAAACGTTCACCGTCGACGCCGGGACTCGGCTCCTCGGTGACCTCGAAACGGATCATGGGCCACTGCCGGAGGGCAGCAGCCAGCTCGCCGCCGGTCCCCGGGCTGCCGGTCCACCCGCACTCCGCCCGACGGGCGCCCGGATCGACCGGTTGGGCCGTCCAGTGCAGGTTGACCGGCGCGGTGAGGACGCGCGCGATCGCCCACTCGACGTGTTGACACACGGCGAGCGGGGTCGAGTGGACGTATACGACGCCACGCGTTGGCACGGTGACCTCCCGGAGAGCGAGGTGCGTCTTCCCCTACGACCTCGACCACCGAGTGGTGCTGTGTTGAGAGACATGATGACCTGTGTGACGGATGGTGCGCCAGAGAATCGAGAAACTGGCGCCCGGGAATGACCGTACCGGTGACCCGGGTTGGACTCCACGTCGGCCACGGTCTGCCAACCCGGCAGCGCGGCTGGTGTAAAGTTCGCTCGAATCCCCCTGTCCTCCCGTACGTCTGCAAGGAGACCTCCGTGGCGAGCAACACGTCAAAGACCGCGCGCGCGTCCGTCCGCGCCGGCCAGGCCGGCCAGGGTGGCGCCCTGAGCGTGCTCGGTGAGTTCAAGTACCTGATCCCGCTCAACGGCGGCAAGCACGCCTACGTGCGGAATCTCACCAACGGTAAGACCGCGCACCTGCGCACCGACTCCGAGGCCTTCATCGAGGAGATCCGGACGCTGGCCGGCGCCGGGCACGCCACCAAGATCCGCGCCGAGATCAACGCGCTGAACGCGACCTACCCGCAGGACGGCTGGGACACCACCGAGAAGCGTCTGGTCGAGGCCGGCGTCTTCGAGTCCTGAGCCAACCCGGCCCGGCATTGCCGCCGGGCCGCTACTTCGCACCGACGTCCGACGCCCCGGCGGGGAACCCTCCGCGCCGGGGCGTCGCGCGTAGCGACTGCGACGACAGCACCGCGCGGCCGGCTGCCCACGCCCCGCAGCCAACGACCGGAAGACCGGAGGCCGCGAGACCGGCCGGTACGCCCCTCAGGTCAGCAGGTCCACCCGGCCGGTGCTGAGGTCGTAGATGGCGCCGACCACGTCCACCCGGCCGTCGGCGCAGCCGGCCGCCAGCGCGGCGCTCTCCCGCAGCCGGGCCACCGTGCGGGCGGTGTGCCGGCGGGTGGCGAGGGCGTGCACGTCCGGATGGTCCACCCCGACGTCGGTGACGGCCGCCGCGATCTGCTCGATCAGGTAGGCCAGGGCCCCGGGCGGCTGCTCGCCCTCGCGCAGCGCCGCCACGGTCGAGGCGACCGCCCCGCAGCGTTCGTGACCGAGCACCACGACCAGCGGGACGCGCAGCGCGGTGACCGCGAACTCGACCGAGCCGAGCACGGCCTGGTCGAGCACGTGCGCGCCCGAGCGGACCACGCAGATCGAACCGAAGGTCTGATCGAAGATCGCTTCCAGCGGCACCCGGGAGTCGATGCAGCCGACCACCACGGCGTACGGCTGCTGGTCGCCGGAGGCGCTCGCCTCGGCGGCGGTCACGTCGTGACCGTGCAGTGGTTGCCGGCTGAGGAACCGGCGGTTGCCGGCGAGCAGCTCGGCCAGGGCCTCCGCCGGCCCACGGGCGGCCAGCGGCGGCGAGGTGGAGGCGACCGGCGTCGCCACTTCCCGGGAACCGGACGGCGAGGACATGGGGTACAGCTTTCCGTCTCGGCGCCCGCCAGCGAAGTCTGTTGCGAATCTTCTCACCACCGCGGATTCACCTGGTGGGACGAGGGGTACAAGAGATCGACGGGAGCCGCGCGACAAATGCCACCAAAGCTCTCGGACGACCGCACCCGGACCTACTCGGAGGTGGCCATGCCCGACCACGTTCCGGTCACGGCGCCGGACGGCGTCCAGCTGCACGCGGAGATCGCCGGTCCGGCCGACGCGCCGGTGACGGTGCTGCTGCTGCACGGCTGGACGCTGGACGGCCGCACCTGGCACCGCCAGGTGGCCGCCCTGGCCGAGACGCTCGGCGACGCCGTCCGGGTGGTCAGCTACGACGCCCGCGGGCACGGCCGGTCCGGCTGCACCCCGCGCTGCTCGGCCACCCTGGACCAGCTCGGCGACGACCTGGCCGCGGTGCTCGCCGAGGTCGCGCCCACCGGCCCGGTGGTGCTCGCCGGCCACTCGCTCGGCGGCATGACGATCATGGAGTACGCCCACCGGCACCCGGCCGACTTCGCCGCCCGGGTCGCCGGCCTGGTCTTCGTTGCCACCACCGCCGAGGGCCACACCCACACCCGGTACGGGCTGCCGTCGCGGATCGGCCGGCTGGTGCGGCTGGCGGAGACCACCGGCGCCGGCGTGCTGGCCCGGTTCGGCTCCTGGCGTACGCCCCGACCCCTGCTCAGAGCGCTGCGGCCGTCGCTGCGCTGGCTGCTCTTCGGCGACGCCTACGACCCGGCCGACCTGCGGCTCACCTGCTCGGCGGTGGCCCGCACCGCGCTCGTCTCGGTCGGCGGCCTGCGGCAGTCGATCGGCGCCCAGCACCGCCTGGAGACCCTGGCCGCCCTCGGCGACGTCCCGGTCGCGGCCCTGGTCGGCGACCGGGACCGGCTCACCCCGCCGCCGTGCGCCCAGTCGATCGCCGAGGCCCTGCCGGCCACCGAGCTGACGCTGTGCCCCGGTGCCGGTCACATGCTCATGATGGAGCGACCGGACGAGGTGAACGCCGCTCTGGTCGCGGTGGTCCGCCGGGTCCTCGACCGGGCCGTACCCGCCCGCGCCCGGACCCGGGCGGCACGCCGGGCACTGCCGAAGGCCCGGAACGCCGGCTCGACCCGGAAGCTGGCAGCACCGGGCGCGGCGCGCAAGCCGGCACCGGGCGCGGCGCGGAACGCGCCACGAACCGAGGCGGATCGAACAACGGCAACATGTCCTTGATCGACAGGGCGTACCCTCGCTCTCTGGCCACTGATGCGCGCGCAGAGCAAGTCCCGACCCGAACCGCGCACCGGCACCGGTGGCCCGGGCCCACCCAGGGACCCGCCACCGACGGCCAGGAGCTTGCGCGTTGACCGACCCCACCACCCTGCAGCAGGAGATCGCCGCCGAGCAGCAGCACCTCGACCGCGTGTACGCCCGGCTGGCGGAGCTGCGCCAGTCCGCCGCGGTCGCGGAGAAGGAGGGCTACCAACTCGCCCGGGTCGGCAACTTCGGCGCCCTCGTCGAGCGGGACGCGATGGTCTTCCACGCCGCCCGCCGCCGGCACGTGCTGGACGCGGAGCACGAGGGGCTGGTCTTCGGGCGGTTGGACCTGCGCGACTCCTCGGTGCTGCACATCGGCCGGCTCGGGGTCCGCGGCGAACGCGCCGAGCCGCTGGTGATCGACTGGCGGGCCCCGGCCGCCGCCGCGTTCTACCAGGCCACCGCCACCCAGCCGCGCGGCGTGGTCCGCCGCCGGATGATCTCCTCCACCGGGGAGCGGGTGACCCGGATCGAGGACGACCTGCTCGACCCGGCCGGCGCGCCGCCCGGGATGAAGGTGGTCGGCGACGGGGCGCTGCTGGCCACCCTGGCCCGGGCCACCGGCCGGGGGATGCGCGACATCGTCGCGACCATCCAGCGCGAGCAGGACGAGGCGATCCGCTCCCCCGCCTCCGGGGTGACGATCGTCTCGGGCGGGCCGGGCACCGGCAAGACGGCGGTCGCCCTGCACCGGGCCGCGTACCTGCTCTATTCCGACCGCAACCGGTTCGTCGGCGGCGGGGTGCTGGTGGTCGGGCCGTCCTCGGTCTTCGTCGACTACATCTCCTCGGTGCTGCCGTCGCTGGGTGAGGACGCGGCCACCCTGCACTCGCTGGGCACGCTCTTCCCGGGGGTCACCGCGACCCGTTCCGACCCGGCCGCGATCGCCGCGGTCAAGGGGTCGCTGCGGATGCGACGGGTGCTGGAACGGGCGGTCCGGGACGCGGTGCCGGACGGGCCGGGCGAGCTGCGCCTGCTCTACCGGGGTGAGCTGCTGCGGCTCGGCCGGGCCGAGCTGGACGGCATCCGGGCCCGGGCGTTGCCGCGCGGCGCCCGCCGCAACGAGGTACGCCGGGCCGGCATCGACGGCCTCTTCGGCGCGCTCTGGAGCCAGGCCCAGCGGCTGCGGATCGGCCGCCTGCCCGACCAGCGGACCTTCGAGGACGAGCTGGCCGAACGGCAGGAGTTCCGCGACTTCCTGCGGGCCTGGTGGCCCCGGCTGCACCCCCGGCACGTGCTGCACTGGCTGGCCCGGCCGACGCGGCTGCGCCGGTACGCCGCCGGCATCCTCACCCCGGCCGAGATCGCCATGCTCGCCGAGTCGTACACCGCGCCGGCCACCGGCGGGTTGAGCTTCGCCGACGTGGCCATCCTGGACGAGCTCGACGAGCTGCTCGGCCGTCCGCCGCAGCCGCCCCGGCGCAGGCGCGACCCGTTCCACGTGGCCGGCGGGGTACGCGAGCTGAGCACCGCCGCCGAACGGCAGCGCGCCGCCCGGCAGGCGGCCACCGAGCGGCCGGCGGACTACCGCGACTACGCCCACGTGGTGGTCGACGAGTCGCAGGACGTCTCGCCGATGCAGTGGCGGATGCTGGGCCGGCGGGGCCGGATCGCCTCCTGGACGGTGGTCGGCGACCCGGCCCAGACCGCCTGGACCGGCGACCCGGCCGAGCTGCACCGGGCCCGGGACCGGGCGCTGGGCCGGCGGGCGCGGCACAGCTTCACGCTCTCCACCAACTACCGCAACTCGGCGGAGATCTTCGCGGCCGCGGCCGCGGTGATCCGGGAGATCGACCCCGACCTGGTGCTGCCGACCGCGGTGCGCTCCACCGGGGTCGCCCCGGTGGAGCTGTCGGCGCCGGCGGCCGAGCTGCCGGCGGTGGTCCGGGACGCGGTGGCCCGGCTGCTGACCGAGGTCGACGGCACGGTCGGGGTGATCACGCCGGTCCCGCGCCGGGACGAGGTGGCCGGCTGGCTGGCCGGGCTGCCGGACCCGGACCGCCACCAGGTGGTGAACGCGCTGCAGGCCAAGGGCATGGAGTACGACGGGGTGCTGCTGGTCGCCCCCGGCGAGATCCGCGCCGATTCGGAGGCCGGGGTACGGACCCTCTACGTCGCCCTGTCCCGGGCCACCCAGCGCCTGACCACGGTCGACGTCCGATAGCTGGCGGGGCCGGGAGCTTCCGGCGGGGTCGATCGCCGGCGCTCCCGGCGGGCGACAGTCGGGCTCAGTGCCGAGGGATCGCGATGACGTCGTACTCGGTGGTGGGGGTCGGCGGGGTGGAGAAGCGGGCGTTCGGCAGGTAGAGCCGCCGGCCGTAGGCGGCCACCGTGGTCGGCACGTCGAACCTGGGGTCGGTCCGGCGGGTCAGCAGCCGGCCGCGGGTGCCGGCCCGGTCCAGGCCGAGCACGGCGACGGTGTTGATCCGGTTCTGGACCACGTAGAGGGTCCACCCGTCGAGCAGCAGGCCGTCGCCGTTTGTCAGCAACTCCCCGCCGAGGTCGACGGTGCGGGTCAGCCCGGTGCGCGGGTCGACCCGGAACAGCAGGCCGGTGCCGGACTGCACGATCAGCAGGCCGGTGCCGTCGGGGGTCCGGACGATGCCGTTGGCGTTGATCCCGGTGCCGTAGGCGATGTCGCCGGTGAGCGGCACCCGGACGACGCCGTCCGGGCCGGGCAGCCGGCCGGCCCGGTCCAGCGGCAGCCGGTAGAGCACCGGGTTCGTCGAGTCGGTGAACCAGGCCCCGCCCGGCGTCAGGACGACGTCGTTGACGAAGCTGGCCCCGTCGGCGAGCCGGTAGCTGGCCAGCAGCTCGCCGGTGCGGGCGTGGATGACCCGGGCGTCGCCGCCGGTCCCGCCGGCGACGAAGAGCCGCAGCCGCTTGTCGATCTTGAGGCCGAGGGAGGGCGTACCCGGTCCCGGGTTGATGATCTCGCCCCGGCCGGTGACCAGGCTGGCGCGGTAGATCGCGCCGGTGGCCCGGGAGCCGAAGAAGGCGTACGGCGAGGAGCCGATCGCGATCCCCTCCGGCTGGAAACCGGGTGGCAGCGGGAAGCTGTCGGGAAAGACCGGCCCGGTGATGGCCGGGGCTCCGGCGGCCGGGGCGGCCGGCAGTCCGGCGGCGGTGACGGCGAGGGCGGTGGTGATCAGCAGCGTGCGGCGGTTGACCGGCAGGTTGCGTCCGCGGTGACGCATGATCGCAGTCCCTTCGGGCCCGGGGTCGGCAGGCATCTACGGGTTTCGTTGCGGGCCGGTTCCGATGATGCCAGGGCCAGCCGGGTGACCGCACTCACAGTTGCATACATAGCAATGTCAGCATACGTTGGACCGAGTCGGCCTGATCGAGGATGGTGTGAGCGTGGGCGCAGGTCATGACCACGGCGGGGCCGCCTCGCGGGCCGCCGACCAGCACCGGGGTCGGCTCTGGGCCGCGTTCGGGCTGCTCGCCGCCCTGATGCTCGTCGAGGCGGTCACCGCCCTGCTCACCGGCTCGCTGGCACTGCTCTCCGACGCCGGGCACATGTTCACCGACGTACTCGGGATCGGGATGGCCCTGGCGGCGATCACCGCGGCCCGCCGGGCGGTGGGTGACCCGCAGCGGACCTTCGGCCTCTACCGGCTGGAGGTGCTCGCCGCGCTCGCCAACGCCGTACTGCTCTCCGGCGTCGCGGTCTACGTGCTGATCGAGGCGGTGAGCCGCCTCGACGACCCACCAGAGGTGACCGCCGGCCCGGTGCTGGTGGTCGCGGTCGCCGGCCTGCTCGCCAACATCGTGGCCTTCGCCCTGCTCCGGTCCGGCGCCCGCGACAACATCAACATGCGGGGTGCGTATCTGGAGGTGCTCGGTGACCTGCTCGGCTCGGTCGGGGTGATCGTGGCCGCCGTGGTGATCGCGACCACCCAATGGTGGTGGGCGGACCCACTGGTCGCGGTCGGGATCGGGCTGTTCATCCTGCCCCGGACCTGGCGGCTCGGCCGGGCCGCGGTACGCATCCTGGTGCAGGCCGCGCCGGAGCACCTCGACGTGCCGGCCGTACGGTCCCGGCTCTGCGCCGTACCCGGCGTCTCCGACGTGCACGACCTGCACGTGTGGACGCTGACCTCGGGGATGGAGGTGGCCTCGGCCCACCTGACCATCGACCCCGACGCCGAGGTCGGCACGGTGCTCACCGCGGCCCGGTCGGCGCTGACCGAGGAGTTCCACATCGAGCACGCGACCCTGCAGGTCGAACCGGGCACCTCCCCCGGGGGCTGCGGCCCGACGACCTGGTGACGGCGCTCACCGCCCGGCTTAGCTACGTCTTAATTCGCCCCTTCTCACCTGAGAGAGCCGGATAACAGCCGGTAGGCTCGGCGACGGCCGCCGCCGGGCGGCGCCCTCACGGCGCCTGCGGTGGTCGTCGCCTAATCGCGTCCTGCGAGCCGGGGAACCATGTACGTGGGGTGTATCCGCGAAAGCGGTAGGGATCTTCCGTCCCGAACCCGTCAGCTAACCCGGTCGGCGGCTGACGGAAGGACGTGGCAATGCCAGCACTGGCATCCGTACGACATGCGCACGCGCGCCGGGCCGCCAGACCCGCGTCGCGCCGAAACACCCGATGGGCGGCCCGGCTGTTCGCCGCCGTCACGGTCGGCCTGGCGGCCACCCTGGTGAGCACCGGCACGGCGGTCGCCGCCGGACCCGCGACACCACTCGCCGCCCCGGTCCTCGCCCAGCAGGACTTCGACGAGGGCGGCTCGGACAGCCTGCGCAAGGCGCTGCAGGAGGCGTCCAAGGGCTTCCTCGACGCGCAGGCCGCGCTGAAGAAGTCGACCGAGCGGCAGAAGCAGCTCACCGAGCTGCTCAAGCAACTCGAAACCGACCTCGCCGAGCAGAACCGCAAGCTCGGCGACCTGGCGGGCCGGGCCTACCGCACCGGGCGGTTGGGGCCGGTGTCGGCGCTGCTGGCCAGCGACTCACCGGACAGTTTCCTGGACCGGGCCGCCACCCTCGACTCGGTGGCCGCGAACGAGGACCGGCAACTGCGTCAGCTCCAGGAGACCAAGGAGCAGCAGACCCGGGCGAAGGCGGCGATCGACGCCGAGGTCGCCGAGGAGAAGAAGCAGGTCGAGGTGATGGCCAAGCGCAAGCAGCAGGCCGAGCGGGCGCTGGCGGCGGTCGGCAGCGGCGGCCCCAGCGGCGGGGTCAGCGGCTCCAACTCGGCCCGCGCCCGGGCCGTGGCGCGTAACTCCGACGGCTCGTTCCCGAACGAGTCCTGCAGCCTCAACGACCCGACCACCTCGGGGTGCATCACCCCGCGGACGCTCAACGCCCTCAAGCAGGCCAAGGCGGCCGGCTTCACGCGGTTCGTCTCCTGCTTCCGCAGCGGCGGTTCGGGCGAGCACCCGCAGGGCAAGGCGTGCGACTTCGCCGCCCAGAAGAACGGCTTCGAGGGTACGGCCACCGGCGGTGACCGCACCTACGGCAACAACCTGGCGGCGTACTTCGTCAACAACGCGAGTCGGCTCGGGGTGCTCTATGTGATCTGGTTCCGGCAGATCTGGCTGCCGAGCAGCGGCTGGCGGGCGTACAACGGCGACGGCACGCCGTCCGGCGACCACACCAACCACGTACACCTGTCGATGAACTGATCCGTGATCGCGGAGGATCCGGTGTGCTGTCGTGCACCGGATCCTTTGCGATCACCGGGTGAGCAGGGCACGGAGGATGGTCTCGATGCCGGGTCGGGGGTCGAAGTCCGGGTCCCGGTAGGCCAGTTGGTGCAGCAGGACGCCGTCGAGGTAGTCGAGCATCAGGCGGCAGTGCAGGTCCGGATCGGTCGAGCCGGCGGCGCGCAGCCACGGGGTGGCCCAGCTGCGGATCTCGGCGCTGCCGCGGGCCAGTTCGGCGGCGAGTTCGGGGTTGACCGCCGCCTCCAGGCTGAGCGCGTACCGGGCCATCGTGCGGTCCCGCCCGTCGGCCAGCGCCAGCCGCACGAAGTCCACCAACGCCGGGACCAGCCCGGCCACCGGCCGGCTCCCGCCGGGCGATGCGGATGGTCCGCCGGGCGGGGCGAGCTGGGCCCAGTCGGCGCGGTCCAGAACGGCCAGCCGCTCCACCACCGCGCGCAGCAGTGCGTCCCGGGTCCGGTAGCGGTTGGAGGTGGAGCCGGCGGGTAGGGCCGCCTCAGCGTCGACCGCCCGGTGGGTGAGCTGGCGCAGTCCACGCCGGCCCAGCACCCGGATCGCCGCGTCGGCCAACTCCTCCTGCCTGGACATGTGCTCACCCTAACAACTACATCCGTAGTCACAGCAACTACATCCGTAGTACCGTCGCCTCCATGACGGGAAACGCGGCAGTCATCGGGGGCGGCATCGGCGGACTGGCCGCGGCTGCCATATTGCAGCGGGCCGGGTGGTCGGTCCGGGTCCACGAGCGGGCCGGCACGCTGGGCGGGGCCGGCACCGCGCTCGGCATGTGGCCGGAGGCGCTGCGCGCACTCGACGCGCTCGGCATCGGCGCCGAGGTCCGGCGGATCGGCGCGCCGCAGCGCACCGGCGAGTTCCGGCGGCCGGACGGCCGCCGGATCGCCACCATCGACGTGGCCGCCCTGGTCCGCCGGACCGGCGACACGGTGCACCTGATCTCCCGCCCGGCCCTGCTGCGACTGCTGGCCGGCGCCCTCTCCCCCGGCACGGTGACCTTCGACAGCGAGGTGACGAGCGTGTCGGACCTGGTCGACGACCACGACGTGGTGATCGCCGCGGACGGCATCTTCGGCCGGAGCAGGGGCCAGCTCTTCGGCGCCGCCGGCGCGCCCCGCTACGCCGGGGTGACCGCCTGGCGGGGCACGGTGCCGGGCGCGACCTCAGCGGTGACCGAGACCTGGGGGCCGGGTCGCCGGTTCGGCATCACCCCCCGCGAGGACGGCCGGACCAACTGGTACGCCTCCCTGCGTACCCCGGCCGGCGGGCGCGCCCCGGGCGGCGAGGTGACCCTCCTGCGGGCGCTCTTCGGGGACTGGCACGACGAGGTCCGTCGGGTGCTCGCCGGGATCCGCGAGGAGGAGGTGCTCCGGCACGACCTCTACCACCTCGCCCCGCCGCTGCCGTCCTACGTGGCCGGGTCGGTGGCGCTGATCGGCGACGCCGCGCACGCGATGACCCCGGACCTCGGCCGGGGGGCGTGCGAGGCGCTCGTGGACGCGGTGACGCTGGGGCGCTGTCTGATCGACGAGCCGGCCGTCGCGGTGGCGCTGGCCCGCTACGACCGCGCCCGGCGCCGGCCCACCCAGCGGCTGGCCCGGGTCTCGCACCTCGTCGGCCGACTGGCCCAGGCGCGGCGGTGGACCGGCGCCCGGAACGCGGCGGTCCGACTCGCACTCGCCGCCGGCCCGCCGAACTGATCGCTATACCACCCGGGAACGCCATCCGCATTTCGGGGCGGGCAACCCGAATGCGTCCGATGCAATTCAGGTCGTCTCAGAGAGCGCTCTTTCGCTAGCCCTCCGTAGTGGATCAGCAACCGCGCCAACCTGGCATCGCCGGCCCTGAGAGCGCTCTCACAGAAGTTATCGCCCGGACCGGCGGCTGTCAATACGAATGGGACTCGACAGCCCATGGACGGCAAAGTTCGGGCCGAAACATTGACAGAGCCGGCTGCCCTCTGGTGCCCTGCTCGCAACGACTCGTTAATGCGTACGAAATCCTTGCCCTTCCCCCGGAGGCACCATGAGATCCCCTGTCCCCGGCTCGACCGCCCGGCGCGGCCTGGCGGCCGCGGCCGCCGTCGCGCTGGCCGCCGGCGCCCTCACCGTCATGGTGGCGCGCGGCGCGGACGCCGACACCATCGGCGCCGGCAGCTACACCACCACCCGCCCGGCCGGCGGCGCCGCCCCCACCGCCTGCGGCAACATCGCCAGCAACCCGCGCCAGTACGTCACCGGCAACGCCCCGACCGGCGCGGTGCCCACCAACGACTGGTGGTCGTCGCTGCTCTTCAAGCGCTGGGACTGCTCCTACTCGGAGCCGCTGCACGCCCACCCGATGTCGTTCGACACCGCCGCCGGCGGGCTCGGCGTCTCGTACACCACCGAGGCGGCCATCTCCGGCACCTCGACCGGGGTCGGCGAGTACCACTTCCCGTACACCACCGAGTTCACCCTCGGGGTGACCGGCCTGAACTCCCCCGACGTCAAGGTGGACGGCTGGACCGACTGGACGGTCAGCCCGTACTGGTCCGACGGCGCCCGCACCCTGCGCGCCACCATCGGCCACGGACTGCCCTTCGTGTACGCGCAGGTGACCGGCGGCAACGCCCGGCTCGCCTTCGGTGGCCCGCCGACGGTCTGGACCAACAGCGGCAACCGGATCGGCTTCACCGTCCGCGGCCACGACTACGTCGCGTACGCCCCGAGCGGCGCCACCTGGACGGTCGGCGGCAGCGAGATCACCTCGAACCTGGCCGGTCGCGGCTACCTGTCGGTGGCCCTGCTGCCGACCACGCCGGGCACTTCGGCGGCGACCCGCACCGCGCTCGCCGACAGCTACGGCCGGTACGCCCACGCGCACGTCACCGGCACCCGCGTCTCCTGGGCCTACAACCAGTCGTCGAGCACCGTCACCGCGACCTACGGCTTCACCACCACCGCCCGGGAGGGCACCGAACGCAACACCGTCGCCTCCCTCTACCCGCACCAGTGGAAGAACCTGGCCGGCGGCACCCCGATCGGGCAGACCTACGTCTCGCCGCGCGGTCCGATGAAGACGCTCGTCGGCACCTCGTCGTTCAGCACCGGCATCCGCTACCACGGGGTGCTGCCGGAGGTCCCGGCCGTGGCCACCTCGGCCGGCGGCGACCTGGCCACCCTCGGCGGCTACCTGGACCAGGTGGCCGGCGGTGACCCGTTCGCCGGCTTCAACAACGACACCTACTGGACCGGCAAGGCGCTGGGCCGGGCCGCCCGGCTCGCCGAGATCGCCGACCAGCTCGGCCGCACCGCCCAGCGCGACGCGCTGCTGTCGGCGATCCGGACCCGGCTGACCGACTGGTTCACCGCCACCCCCGGCAAGACCCAGCGGGTCTTCCACTACGACCGGGCCTGGGGCACGCTCGTCGGCTACCCGGCCTCGTACGGCTCGGACACCGACCTCAACGACCACCACTTCCACTACGGCTACTACATCGCCGCCGCCGCCACGCTCGCCAAGTTCGACCCGACCTGGGCCTCGACCAGCCGGTACGGCGGGATGGTGAACCTGCTGATCCGGGACGCCAACGGCTGGGACCGGGGCGACACCATGTTCCCGTTCCTGCGCGACTTCGACATCTACGCGGGCCACGACTGGGCAGCCGGGCACGCGGCGTTCGGTGCCGGCAACAACCAGGAGTCCTCGTCGGAGGGGATGAACTTCGCCAACGCCCTGATCCAGTGGGGACTGGCCACCGGCAACACCGCGATCCGGGACGCCGGCCTGCACATCTACACCACCCAGGCGGCGGCCATCCAGGAGTACTGGTTCGACTCGTCGAACGAGAACTTCCCGGCCGGGTTCGGGCACACCTCGGTCGGCATGGTCTGGGGTGACGGCGGGGCGTACGCGACCTGGTTCAGCGCCGATCCGGAGATGATCCAGGGCATCAACATGCTGCCGATCACCGGCGGCTCGCTCTACCTGGGCTACCGGCCGGGCTACATCCCGACCAACTGGAACTCGCTCGTGACCAACAACGGCGGCCCGCCGACGGTGTGGCAGGACATCCTCTGGTCGTTCCAGGCGCTGAACAACGGCGACACCGCGCTGGCGAACTTCCGGGCCAACCCCAACTATCCGATCGAGGAGGGTGAGACCCGGGCGCACACCTTCCACTGGATCCGCAACCTGGCCGCGCTCGGCCAGGTCGACACCACGGTGACCGCGAACCACCCGCTGTACTCGGTCTTCACCAAGAACGGCAACCGCACCTACGTGGCGTCGAACATCTCGGCGAACCCGATCACGGTCACCTTCTCCGACGGCCGGACCCTGACGGTGCCGGCCGGGAAGACGGCCACCACCGGCGCGTTCACCTGGAGCGGCGGCAACGCCAACGGCGGCCTGCCCAACCCGACCACCCCGCCGACGACGAACCCGACCACCCCGCCGCCGACCACCGCACCGCCGACCACTCCCCCACCGACGACCGCCCCGCCGGTCGGGTCGAACCGGTTGTTCGTCCGCTCCGGCGGCGTCCTGTCGGCCACCGCCGGCGGCGGCGCGACCACGGTGACCCTGCCGGCCGCCAACGGCAACTTCGACGGCACCCCCCGCAACCAGGCCACCTTCACGGTCTGCGGGCTGACCGGGTCGGTGAGCGGGGCGAGTGCCTTCGCGCTGCACGTCGACGCCGGCGGCGCCGTCGGGGCCGGGGTCCAGGCCCGCATCTCGTACGACGCCAGCGGCTCGGGCACCTTCGGCCGGGTCGAGACGTACCGGTACTTCGCCACCGACCCGGTGCCCGGCACCGAGACCTACACCC
The DNA here is from genome assembly GCF_029626155.1 of Solwaraspora sp. WMMD1047. NCBI lineage: Bacteria > Bacillati > Actinomycetota > Actinomycetes > Micromonosporales > Micromonosporaceae > Solwaraspora > Solwaraspora sp. WMMD1047. Next base: position 5,423,849 of record NZ_JARUBL010000001.1, read on the forward strand.
AGTCGGCGGGGCTGGCCGCGTCGACCGGGAACCTGGCGGCGATGAACCGGGGCTGCGTGAAGCTGGAGCTGTGGAACGCGATCGGCAACGCCCCGACCACGGTCCGGGTCGACGCCACCGCCGCCCAGGGCACCCAGTCCACGGTGACCGTGCCGTTCGCGATCACCGGCTGATCCCGAACCCGAGGCGTCCGGTGCGCACCCGCGTACCGGACGCCTCGGGCCACGGCACACGCACCCGACCGCTCCAGTGACCGCCCAGGTCCCGTCCACTCGCATCGGGCGTGGCCGCCCTAGCCGCTCGGGGAGATGGGCACTGCTCCGCTGATGCGCAGGAGATCGAGCTTGTCGGCGTCCGGGGAGCCCTGGGCGCCGTGTAGACCACGATGCGCAGGTCCGAGCCATGGGCGGTCAACACGTCGCAGTCCAGGGCCCGGGTGGCGACCGGCCCGGCCGCCGGGCCGAGCGGGTGTCACGTCAACCTCGAACGGGCCGAGCCCTCCGCCGACGACTCCTACCGTCCGGGGCGGGAGTGCGAGCTGTTCACAGCCGCGCAGGCCCTCACCGCGACCGGCGGGTAGCCGACCCCCGGCTACGGAAGGAGGCGGCGGCCCTCCCAGGTCCCGTGTTCGGACAGCGGGCGGAACCGCATGAAGGCGGACTCGTGGTGGAAGTCCCGACGGTGCTGTTCGGCCATGGCGACGGCGTGGGTGTGGGCCTGCGGGACGGCGCTGCGGCCGTGCACCATGTCGGTCATCGCACGCACGCTGTGCCAGATGCTGAAGGTCGAGAAGGTGTGCGGCGGGCGGATCGCGGCGGTGGCGTACGTGGTGCCGGGGTGACCCGCGACCAGTCGTTCGACCGGCCGCCCCCAGGTCAGGAACCGGGGCAGCTCGGGCAGTTTGAGCCGGGCCAGGGTGACGGCCACGATCGGCTCCTCCGGATCCCAGCGGCCCGCCACCGTCGGTAGCCCAGCGAGGGCGGCGATCTCGCCGTACCGCCGCAGGTAGCGCAACCGCACGTGCCAGCCGCCGGCGAGCCGCCGCCCCAGACCGTCGTCGGCGAGGAACCGCTCCAACGCCGATTCGTCCGCCCACTCGGCGAACATCGCCAGGCGCCGCAGCTGCATCCGCTCCAGCGACACCGCCGGGGCGCCGAGCCGCATCAACGCGAGGCATTCGGCGTGCCGTAGCCCGGCCGCCCGCGGGCCGCGCAGCAGTGCCCGAACGGTCACCGACGGCGGCACCAGCGCCAGATGGAACGAATGAATCATCGGCCCATCATCACCCGGCCGTTTCCGGATCACGAATGCTCGGCTGCCGCCTTGCGAAGTGCGGTACCGGCTGCCGGGGGTCGTCGGCTCTACTGTCTGCGTCCCCGGTCGACCCGCTCGCGTCCCCGGTCGGCACCGGCCGGCGGACGACCCACCTCCGGGTGCGCGGTCGTCAGGCGGGACATCCCGGCGATCAAAGGAGGGGAAGCTGATGCGCTCACCGACAGGATCCGTCCGCGGTCCGGCCCGAGCCATGCGGGCGACGGCCGCCGCACTGCTGGCGACGGCGCTCTACCTGGGTGGTGGCGGTCCGGCGGCCGCCGTCGAGCCGACCGGACCGGTACTGCACGCCGGCGGCGCGACCGCGATCGCGGACAGCTACCTCGTCGTTCTCCGGGACTCCGCGGTCGCGCGTACGTCGGTGGCGGCCACGGCCGGCCAACTCGCCGCCGCCGGGGCCGGCCGGGTCGGGCACGTCTACCGGTCGGCGCTGCGCGGTTTCGAGGTGTCGCTGGACGCGGACGCGGCCGAACGGCTGGCGGCCCACCCGGCGGTGGCGTACGTCCAACAGAACCACCGGGTACGGCTGCTGGACACCCAGCTGAACCCGCCGTCGTGGGGGCTGGACCGGATCGACCAGGAGAACCGGCCGCTCAACAGCGCCTACACCTATCCGCGCACCGCCGCCGGCGTACCGGTCTATGTGATCGACACGGGCATCAGGTTCACCCACGGCGACTTCGGCGGCCGGGCCGTCACCGGGTTCGACGCGGTCGACGGCGGCGCGGCCGACGACTGCAACGGCCACGGCACGCACGTCGCCGGCACGGTCGGCGGGGCGGCCCACGGCGTCGCCAAGGCGGCCACCCTGATCGGGGTGCGGGTGCTCGACTGCGCCGGCAACGGTACGACCGCCGGAGTCGTCGCCGGGATCGACTGGGTCACCGCCCACCATCCGGCGGGAGCGCCCGCGGTGGCGAACATGAGCCTCGGTGGGGGCGGCAACACCGCGATCGACGATGCCGTCCGCCGCTCGATCGCCGACGGTGTCACCTACAGCCTGGCGGCCGGCAACGAGAGCACCGATGCCTGTGTCCGTTCCCCGGCCCGGGTGGCCGAGGGCATCACGGTCGGCGCCACGGACATCAACGACGCCCGCGCCGGCTTCTCGAACTACGGCACCTGCCTCGACATCTTCGCCCCTGGCGTGGGCATCACCTCCGCCTGGCACACCTCCGACTCGGCGACCAACAGCATCAACGGCACCTCGATGGCCGCCCCGCACGTGGCGGGCGCCGCCGCGCTGGCCCTCGCGGCGAACCCGACGCTCACCCCGGCGCAGGTGCAGGAGGAGCTGATCGGCAGCGCCAGCACCGGCAAGGTGGGCAACCCCGGCTCCGGGTCGCCGAACCGGCTGCTCTACCTCGACAACGGTGCGCTGCGGATCACCCAGTTCGGTTGCGAGGGTCTGCGGGCCCGGTTCCTCTGCAACGTCCGCCGGCACGGCGGGATCGCCCCGGTCACCACCCAATGGATCGTGAACGGCAGCGTGGTCAGCTCGCTGAACAACCGGAGCAACGTCTCCATCGGTTGCGTGCCGGGCAACGCGGTGACCATCGCCGTCCGAGTCGGTGACGCGACCGGGGCCGTGGTGACGGCCGGCGGGTACGCGAGAAACTGCCCCAGCGGCAACCCGTGAGCCCGCGGGTCGAGGCACGTTGACGAGCTGGCGCGGGTCACCGGTGAGGCCGGTGACCCGCGCCGGCGTGCCCAGGGTCCGCCAGTGCGGCGTCGACGGCCGCTTCGACATGCAGCCGGGTGGTCGGGAAGACCGGAACCGGACTGTCGGCGGCCGAGATCAGCAGCTCGATCTCGGTGCAACCGAGGATGATGCCCTGTGCGCCGGCCCGGACGAGGCGGGCGATTGTCGTCCGGTAGGTCTGTCTTGATGCCTCGCGGACCTCACCCAGGCAGAGCTCGTCGTAGATGATGCGATGCACCTCGGCGCGGTCCTCCGCTGCCGGGACGAGCACGCGCAGGCCGTGGTGGCTGAGCCGGTCGCGGTAGAAGTCCTGTTCCATGGTGAAGGCGGTGCCGAGCAGTCCCACCGTGCGCAGTCCGGCGGCGGTGACCGCGTCGGCGGTGGCGTCGGCCAGGTGCAGCAGCGGAATGGTGACGGCGGCCTGGACCTGGTCGGCAACCTTGTGCATGGTGTTGGTGCACAACAACAGCAGGTCGGCGCCCGCAGCCTGCACCGCGGCGGCGGCCTGGCCGAGCAGCCGACCCGCCTCCTCCCACTGCCCGCCGCTCTGGAGGTGTTCGATCTCGGCGAAGTCGACGGAGTACAGCACGCACCGCGCCGAGTGCAGGCCACCGAGGCGGTCGCGGACAAGCTCGTTGGCCAGCCGGTAGTAGTGGACGCTGGACTCCCAGCTCATCCCGCCGAGCATCCCGATCGTGAGCATGGCTCCTATCCTGCTGCCCTGGGCGAGGAGGCAGAACTCGATTGTCGGACCCGGGTTCTAGCATCGCCTGATCAGTGGAGGGATGGGGTGCGATGGCCAGCGACAGTGGCACAACCTTCGTCGACAGGGACCTGCGGGGTGCGCGGTTCAGCAGGTCGACGCTTGCCGGCGCGGTGATGCGCGGCGTCGACGTGAACGGCTTGGACGTCGACGCACCGTGGCTGGCCGACGGGACACTCCTGGTCAACGGCGTCGACGTCGTGCCACTGGTCGAGGCCGAGCTCGACCGGCGGTTCCCCGGGCGTGAGCTGAGGCAGGCCACCGAGCCGGACAGTCTGCGCGCGGGATGGGCGGCGCTCGAACGGGCCTGGGCCGCCGCCGTCGACCGGGCCCGGTCCATGCCCGATGGCGCCGTCGACGTCTCGGTCGACGGCGAGTGGTCGTTCGCGCAGACGCTTCGCCACCTCGCGTTCGCCGCCGACGCGTGGCTCGGCAAGGCGATCCTCCGCCTGCCGCAGCCCTTCCACCCGCTGGGCCAGCCGCACGTCGAGTACGAGACGGACGGCTTCGACACCTCGATCTTCGCCACCGGGACGCCGACCTTCGCCGAGACCCTCCAGGTGCGTGCCGAGCGGCAGGCCATGGTCCGGGACTTCCTCGCCACCGTCACCCCGGATCTGCTCGCCGAGCCGCGACCGACGGCGTGGTGGCCGGATCACCACGAATCCGTGCTGCACTGCCTCCAGGTGATCTTCGACGAGGAGTGGCAACATCTCCGCTATGCCCTGCGTGACCTCGACGCGCAGGGCGACTCGGGCACGGACACGACCGATGAGGGCTCAACCGAGTGAGCAGGGCGTCCCGTTGAGGGTGAACCAGGACGGGGCGCCGGTGTCACCGGTGTGGGTGGCCACAAAGCCGATGGCCATAGTGGCGCCTGGACCGATAGTGACGTGGTCATCGTAGCCACGGGCCGTGACATCACCGCTGATCGGGGAGTACACCGCGTTCCAGCCGGTGGTGATGCGTTGTCCGGCGGGCAGCGGGAACTTCAGCTCCCAGGAGGCGATCGTGGTCGCGCCGGTGTTGGTGATGGTGATGCTGCTCGTCAGGTAGGTGTCCCAGGTGTAGGACCGAGTAACGGACGTTGCAGGCGCCCCCGGTCGGCGGCGGGCTGGTCGGTGGGGAGACCCCCGCTGAGCGCTGGCCGCGCCGCGGTAACCAGCCAGGCACGGGAGTCGAACCACACGCCGTCGCCGACGTCATGCTCGTCAAGCATGGCCAGCAGTCGGTCGAGCGCACGAGCCGTCGCGGCGTCGTCCAGTTCGGCGACCAGATCCTGGACCATCCGGAGTTCGAACAGGGCGTCGCGGGCACTGGCCGCGTCCGGACCGTAGTAGACCGGTTCGCGTACGTCGGTGATCTCGACCGCGGTGAAGCCGGCGGCGGTCAGGACGCCGGTCATCACGGTCGGATCCGCCAGCGAGAAGGCGCTCCGGCTGGACCCGGTTGGCATGGTCCGGCCACCGGCCAGGGCAGGTCGGATCGCGCGGGACCACTCCTGGCGGTCGTACGCCTGCCACACGAGCTGGACCAGCCGCGCTCCCGGCCGCAGTGCCCGCCCGATGTTTGTGAACGCCGCGACCGGGTCGTTGAAGAACATCGTGCCGAACCGGCTGAGCCCCAGGGTGAAACTCGCCGGCGCGAAGGGGTGCGTCTGGGCGTCCGCCCGCTCGAAGTCGACGTTGCGGACTCCTTCGCTATCGCTCAGTTGGCGGGCGCGGTCGAGCATCGGGCCAGACAGGTCCACGCCGAGGGCGCTGCCCGAGGTCGCGAATCTGGCGGCGTCCCGCGTGGTCTGCCCGGCACCGCAGCCGATGTCGAGCACCCGATCTGCGGGCTGAACGCTCGCGGCGGCCAGCAGCCGCCGGTGGTAGCGGCTCAGCTCAGCGTCGTAGTCGAACAACTCAATCACCGCCCGGACCGGGTAGTCCTCCACCGGCAGGGTCGGCCGGGCCGTCGCGGAGCACGCCGCGCACCGTGTCGAGCGCCACGCCGGGCTCGAACTCCGGCAGCCACCAGGTGGCGCCGGCAGCGGCGTACGGCCGGGGGTCGGCGTCGAATGGCAGGCCGATGGCGATGTCGTATGGTCCGGTCGCACCTGTTCGGAGGTCGGTGATGGTGGCGGCGATCTCGGCGAGTTGGTCCGGGTGTTCGAGATTGGCCGGGAAGAAGCCGTTGAGCCGGGCGGCCCGGCGGATCGGCCTGATGTTGCCGGGGAATCCGGCGGCCCACACCGGCACACCGGGCCGACCGACCGGCCGGGGCAGGAACCTGATGTCGTCGACGAGGTAGTGCTCGCCGTGGTGGTGCACCGGCTCGCCGGACCAGGCGGCGGCCAGAATGGCCAGGGACTCGTCGAGCATCCCGCCCCGCCGCCGATCGTCGAGCTGTTCGCCGGTCCTGGACAGCTCGGCGCCGTACTGGTCGCTGCCGATGCCGGCTCCGAGGATGAGTCGGCCGCCGCTGAGCCGGTCCAGGGTCGCGGTCTCCCGGGCGACCTTTGTCGGCCGGCGACGGGGAAGCGGCGACACCATCGGACCCAGCCGCAGCCGTTCGGTCGCGGTGGCCACCGCCGCCAGGGTGATCCACGGGTCGGCGAGCGGTCGGACCGGCGCCCGCCAGCTCAGCTGGTCCCACACGAAGCAGCCGTCCCACCCGGCCTCCTCCGCGTCGGCGGCCAGCCGCGCCACCACCCTCGGGTCGGCGAGGTCGTCGAAGAGCGGCAGCCAGAGTGCCGACCGTAGTCGGTTCCGCGCGGTCATGTCGGCCTCCTGAGGATGCTTGCTTGTCCTGTCACGCTAAGCCGCTGATTTGATCGCGAAAAGCGATAGTTTATGATTGGATCAATCGCTTCTGCCAATCGCCTTGCTACGTTGGGACTCGTGATCGACGTCGAGTTGCGCCACCTCGCCGCGCTGGCCGCAGTTGCCGACGAGGGCTCCTTCAACCGGGCGGCCGTCCGGCTCGGCTACACCCAGTCGACGGTGAGCCAGCAGATCGCCGCCCTGGAAAGAGCCGTCGGCGGTCCGGTGTTCGATCGACCTGGTGGCCCCAAACCGGTACAGATCACCCCGCTCGGCGTCGTGGTCCTGACGCATGGCCGCGAGCTGCTGGCGAAGACGCAGCGGTTGGTCCACGCGATCGACCGATTCAAGGCGGGTGACGGCCGGATCGACATCGGCACATTCCAGAGCGTGTCCAACGTGATCCTGCCGGTGGTCGTACGCCGGCTGCGGGAGGAACATCCCGCCTGCGATATCAGGTTGTCCGAGGAGGAGCCAGATCAACCGCAGATCGGTGATCTCGACCTGCTCTTCTACGACGGCCGGATCGAGGGTGATGTCGAGAACGTCAAGCTGCTCGACGACCCGTACCTTCTGGTCGCCCGCGACGGCGCCTTCCCCGACGGTCCGGTCCGGCTGGATCAACTCGACGGCGCACCGATCGTGGCCTGGCCGTTGACCTGCGATCAACCCTGGATGGAGCAGGCATTCGTGCGCAGCGGCAGCCGTCCGCGAGTCGTGTTCCGTAGCGCGATCAACGACACCCTCCTGTCCATGGTGCGGGCCGGCCTGGGATCGGCGGTGCTGCCGTGGCTCGCGATCCGCGGCACCAACGCGCAATCCGACCACCAGCTCCGGGTGCACGAGCTGCGACCGTCCCTACCGGCTCGGGAGATCTATCTGCACTGGCGGTCCGGCCGTACCCGGTCTCCCCTCGCCGCGCGGGCGATCCAGCACGCCGTCGAGGCCGCGGCGGAGATCGCCAAGCACACGGATCGACTCCGCTCTGCGTCCCGGCCATGATGCCTCCATGACGGTCGAGATCTGGACGGCGGTGACGTCATTGGGCGGCGTCGCGATCGGCGGTGGTCTGTCCTATCTGGTGCAGCGGACCACACAACGGACGGCCGTGCAGATCGAGCAACGCAAGCAGGAGCTTGCGCTGGCGGAGAGTAGGCGAGCCGAGCGGCTGGCGATGGTGGAGCGGTTCGTCGACGTCGCGGCCGAGGCCGAACGGTGCGCGTTCACCCGGCCGGCGCAGTGGCAGGACGGCGATGCCTGGCCGACCCGGGCCCAGGACGTGATGAACCGCTTCTGGGTCGCGGAGCGGATGATCCGGCTGCTGTTCCCCACCCCGGTGCACGACGCGGCCCGCGCCTACTTCCTGTTACTCAACGGCGCGGTGTGGGAGGGAGAGCCGAACGGTCCGGCGGTCCGGGATCTGCTCGAGGAACCTCGGCTGAGGTTCCTCGACGCGGCTCGTGAGGCCCTGGACTGACAACGGCACTCACCGGACCGTTCGACCTGACCCCCGGCAGCATGGCCTCCGCGATGTCGGCGATGCTGTGGGCGTGGAGTACGTGTCCCGGGTGCCGCGACCGCCGCTGGACGGGCTGGTCGACGACCTCTACTACCTGGCGGGTGTGTCGCCGTACGCCCGGCTGACACTGCCGCCGGCGCCTTCGGCGTTGCTGGTCGTCAACCTCGGGCCGCCGTTCCGTATCCGCGGCGGCGCCGACGTCGCAACGGCCGAGTACGCCGATGGCTGCGTGGCCACCATGCCCACCCGTGCGTGGGAGTTCGGCTACCCGCTGCGGACCCGATCCGTCGGTGTGCACTTCAAGCCGTGGGGGCTGGCGCCGTTCCTGCCGATGCCGGCGGCCGAGCTGTGCGACCGGCCGGTGACGGTGGAGCAGGTATGGGGCCGGCCCGCGGTGGCCGAGCTGCGGGACCGGCTGTCCGCGGCGGGGGGACCGCAGGAGATGCTGACGGTGCTGGAGCAGGAGCTGATGCGGCGGCTGTGCGAGACCGCCGGCCTGGGGTTGGTTCGCCACACGAGCGGGGTGATCGCGGCGGCCGGCGGGGCGGTGACGATCGGCGACCTGAGCGTGGCGGCCGGGGTCAGCAGCACTCACCTGGCACAGCGGTTCAAGGAGCTCGTCGGGATCACGCCGAAGCGGCTGGCCCGCACCCACCGCTTCGCCGCCACCGTGTTCGCGATCAACCCCGCCGGGCCGGTCGACTGGGGCGACCTCGCCGGTGGCGCGGGCTACTTCGACCAGGCCCACCTCGGCCACGAGTTCCAGGCGTTCACCGGGCTCACGCCGACCCGGTACGTCGAAGTTCGGCGGCGGTTCCTGCGCGAACATCCCGGCCACGCGCTGGACAGCTGGCCGCTGCCGGCGGTTTGATTTCTTACAAGAACCGCAGCTCACGACCCGCTAGTTTGAGGGCACCCCAATGCAGAGGAGCGCCCCGTGGGCAAGGTGGTCATGTACAGCTCGGTGTCGGTGGACGGCTTCGTCGCGGACGAGAACGACCAGCCCGGACCGCTGTTCGACTGGTTGTCCGGCGGTGACGTCCCGTTGGACGCCAGCGGCGCGGTGAAGGTGTCGCAGACGTCCTACGACTACACCCGGCCGTACTGGGACCAGATCGGGGTGACGATCGCCGGCCGCCACGTCTTCGACCTGACCGACGGCTGGGACGGCAAGCCGCCGGGCGGGATCGACCACGTCGTCGTCGTGACCCACCGGGGCCGGCCCGAGGGCTGGCACCCCGAGGCGCCGTTCCACTTCGTCGACGGCGTCGAGGCGGCCGTGGCCAAGGCGCAGGAGCTTGCGGGTGACCGCCTGGTCGAGGTCGCCGCCGGCGACGTCGGTGGCCAGGTGCTTGCCGCCGGTCTGGTCGACGAGGTGCGCATGGACGTCGTACCCGTCGTGTTCGGGGCCGGCAAGCGCTACTTCGGGTCGGTCGACGCGCAACACCTGTTGGAAGATCCGGACGTGGTGATTCAGGGCAACCGGGTGCTTCACCTGCGCTACCAGGTGCGCCGTTGACCACGTCGGCCGGAACGTGCACTGCCTGAGCCAGCGCCGGTCAGGTCAGCCTTGCCGCAGCGCGTCCTGGACGCCGGGGCTGACCGGAGAGCGGACCGCCGGAGAACGCCAGGTCCAGCCAACCGGCGGGCAGCCCGCCGAACTGTCCGACCGGAGCACCGCGGAAGCTGGCGCGAAAGGTTGGATATAGACAGGGATCGATGTACGTTGTGGGTACGCCCAGATTGCGTCCTCCACGCCGCTTGAGGAGCTGAATCATGTCGCGACGGGGTTTTCGCCCGGTCACCATGCTAGCCGGCCTGCTCGTTCTGGTCCTGTCTGCGTTCCTGGTGCTCCCGGGTTCGGTGTCCGATACCGCCGAGGCCGGCGCCTCCCACCCCCGTCCGGTGCCGCTCACCGAGCTGACCGTGGTATCCGAACAGGTGGCTTTCGGTCTGCAGCGACCGATCGCGCTCACCGGGCTGCCGGACGGCCGGATGCTGATCGCGGAGAAGAACGGCACGGTCCGCTCCTACCACCCCGACACCGGCCTGGCGGCGGAGCCGGTGCTCGACCTGACCGCCCGGATCGACACGTCGGGCAACGAGCGCGGCCTCCTCGGCATCACGCCCGCGCCGAACTTCGCGCGGACCGGGATCCTCTACGTGGCCTACACGAGCCTGCCGGCCGGCGCGCTGACCCTGGCGCGGGTACCCATCGACGCTCCCGAGCGGCTACAGGTGCTGCTCACCCAGGAGCACGCCGAGTACAACAACCACAACGGCGGACAGGTGGCGTTCGGCCGCGACGGCTACCTCTACTGGTCCCTCGGCGACGGCGGCCACGCGAACGACCCGTTCAAGTCCGGTCAGGACCTCGGCACCCTGCTCGGCAAGATCGTGCGGATCGACGTCAACCGCACCTGCGGGGCGAAGCCCTACTGCGTACCTTCCGACAACCCGTTCGTCCGCAAGCGCGGCGCACGGCCGGAGATCTGGGTCTACGGGCTGCGCAACCCGTGGCGGTTCTCCATCGACATCGACAACTCGCTGTGGATCGGGGACGTCGGCCAGGGCCTGATCGAGGAGATCAACCACATCCGTCCGTGGCAGCGTGGCGCGAACCTCGGCTGGTCCTGCCGGGAGGGCACCCCGGTGTTCGACCCGGAGCAGTGCCAGCCGGGCGTGCGGTACACCGACCCGGTCTTCGAGTACCCGCATTACATGACCGACGGCTGCTCCGTGACCGGCGGCGTGGTGTACCGAGGGTCCGCCACCCCGGAGGCACGGGGCACCTACATCGCGAGCGACTACTGCTCGACCGCCGCATTCGCCGTGCGTCCCAAGCCCGGGGGCGGCTACGAGTCCGCCACGATCGGCAGATTCCCCACCCAGCCGACCGCGATCGACGCCGACGTGCACGGCGAACTGTACGTGCTCAGCGACCTCCCGGGATTCCTGAGCCGGGTACGGTTCGAGCGCGTCCAGCCAACCCCCAGCGGCAGCGCGGCGAACCGCTGAACCCGCGACCCCGGTTGATCCGAGGTGTCAAGCCGGCGGTGAACCGCCGAGCCGGCAAAAGACCTCGCCGCAGACGTCAACGCAGTGCGCCAGCACCACGTCGGCGGTGAGCACTGCGATCGTGGTGAACAGGAAGACCTCGCGGTCGACCCGTTCGACCGACTCGGTCCACGGCGCGGCCGTCAACACCTGCTCGAAGACGTCCGTGCCGGGATAGGAGAGGTCGAAGACGACGAGCATGCCGTCGTCGAGGCCGAGGGTCCACTCCCGGCCGTCCTTGGTGGCGACCGACAGATAGTCCGGCAGCTCCTCCAGCGCTGAGTCTCGCGGCAGGCGCGCGGCGGCCTCGGCGACCGCGGGCAGCCCCGCCAGCGCGTGGCCGGGAAAGCTGTCCCAGCCGTCGCCGCCGCGCTGCGGCTCGACACCGTCGACCGCGTAGGCAGGGCGCGAGCGCCGCAACCACCTCATGACTCCCACTATCGGGTAAGGGGGTCCGGTGGCGCCACCGGCCCCGTGCGGAGGAGAACGCCCGAGCTCGAACGTCCTCCCCTCGCCGGCATCCTGACCCGGCTCGCCGCGTTGGGCTACCGGTCCAGCCACTCCAGGATCGTCTGGTTTGTCTCCGCCGGCCTTTCCTGCTGGATCCAGTGACCGCAGTCCAGACTGACCACGTCCACATTCGGCACGAATTCCGGCAGGTTTTCGGACTTCGCGACCGTGTCGCGGTCGCCGTAGATCATGAGGGTGGGCTGTCGGATGATCGGGTCCACGTCCGCCAGCAGGTGCCAGTTGCGGTCCAGGTTCCGGTACCAGTTCAGACCACCCGTGAAGCCTGTTGATTCGAAGGCGGAGACGAAGACGGCCAGTTCGCCGTCGCTCATGATGGGCTCACCGGGTGGAGTCTCCATCCTGGCGAGGTTGATCAACGCGTTACCCGGCTGCGGCTCCCCGATCGGCACGTTCTTCCGGTACAGGTTGCGAAGGAACTGGTATGGGTTCGCCGCGAAAACGGCGTCCGCGACGCCCGGTTGCCGGTTGAAGTGGACGAAGTAGAAGTCGCTGCCGAGCACATCGGCCATGAACTCGATCCAGGGCCGGTCGCCGCGCTCGAGGTACGGCAGGCTCAGGTTGATCACCTTGTTGACCCGGGCCGGGTGCAACAGGGTCAGCCCCCAGACGACGGCCGCACCCCAGTCGTGCCCGACGAAGGTGGCATCGTCGTACCCATAGTGATCGAGCAGTGCGACGAGGTCGCCCGACAGGTGCGTGATGTCGTAGTCGGTGACGTCGGTCGGGCGGGACGAGGCGCCGTACCCCCGCTGGTTCGGGACGATGACGTGGTAGCCCGCCGCCGCGAGGACGGGCAGCTGGTGGCGCCAGGAGAAGGCGTGCTCCGGCCAGCCGTGGCAGAGCACGATGGGGTTCCCGGCGTTCTGCCGGCCGGCTTCGAAGACTTCGAGTTCCACACCGTTCACCGGAATGCGGGTGGGCTCGGGAAATTCGATTGTCATGCCGACATCTTGCCGACCGATACCGGTCACCTCCTGACCGGTTTTCGTGGAAGTATCGCCGGAGTGCGAGCCGACCGCTTGATAGCCATCCTCTTCCTGCTGCAGCAGCGCGAGCAGGTGACGGCGGCCGAGGTCGCCCGGGAGTTGGAGATCTCCGAGCGCACCGCCCGCCGCGACCTCGACGCCCTCGGCATGGCCGGGGTCCCGGTGTACGCCATCCAGGGCCGCGGTGGCGGCTGGCGCCTCGTGGGCGGCGCCCGCACCGACCTCTCCGGGTTGACCGCGAGCGAGGCTCGCGCCCTCTTCCTGGTCGCCGGTCCGGCCTCGGCGGCGACGCCGGCCGTGAAGGCGGCGCTGCGCAAGCTCGTCCACGCCATGCCGGAGCCCTTCCGGGTGCAGGCCGAGGCGGCGGCGGCATCGCTCGTCCTGGACTCGCAGCGCTGGGGGTCGAGCCGGGTCGAGCCCCGACCGACCCGCTACCTCGACGAACTCCAGGACGCGGTGATCCGCGGTGTACAGGTCCGGCTCGGCTACGTCGACCGCGAGGGCACCGAAACCGAGCGAACCGTCCACCCGCTGGGCATCGTCGCGAAAGGCCCATCGTGGTATCTCGTCGCCGACACCGAGGCAGGTCGGCGGACCTTCCGGATCGACCGCGTCTGGTCCGCCGACCCGACCGGCGACCCCGTGCACCGGCCCGGGGACTTCGACCTTGCCGAGAGCTGGCGCGCGATCGCCGACGAGGTCGAACGCAGACGAACCCCCGTCGAAGCCCGGGCGGTGTGCACACCCCAGGGGTTGGGCGTGCTCCGGATCGGGTTCGGCGTTCGGCTCGAGGTGGGAGGTGCCACGACCGACGGCCGCATCGAGGTCGTGATCCGCGGCAACGACGAATACAAACTCGCCGGCGAGCTGGCCGGCCTGACCGAATGGATCGAGGTGACCGGCCCTCCCGCCGTACGCGACCACCTGGCCTCGATCGGCAACGCGCTCGTCGAGCGGTACGGCTGAGAACCGCACGGTCGTCGTACGACCCCGGCTGCCGTTCGGGCGTGACAGCGGCCAATACGATGAGGAAGTGACCGAGGACCTGCGCCCTGCCAAAAGACCCTGGTTGCCGCCCCGTTGGTTCATCCGGCTGTTCTGGTCGGCCCATCGGGGCGTGTTCCGGCGTTCCGGCGGCCGGCTCGGACTGTCGCGCCCGCGCGGCAACCGGTACGGACTGTTGCGCCTGACCACCGTCGGGCGTCGCACCGGCCAGCAGCGCGGTGTGATTCTCGGGTACTTCGAGGACGGCGAGAATCTGGTCTCGCTGGCCATGAACGGGTGGGGAGAGCCTGAGCCGGCCTGGTGGCTCAATCTGCAGGCGCATCCGGACGCGACCGTTGACCTGGTCGACGGGCCGCGGCTGGTGCGTGGTCGTGCTGCGACAGGCGACGAACGGTCACGGCTGTGGGAACGCTGGCGTGAGATCGACAAGAACCTGGACGGGTACGCGGCACGGCGGTCATCGGAAACCGCGGTGGTGGTCCTGGTGCCCCGGCCCGGCACGCCCGAGGCGTCGCGGGGCAGCTGATCGACCGGACTTGCTGGCTGGGCTGATCATCACGAATTTCACAGACCTGGGTCAGGACGGTGGGAATCACCCGAGTCCGCACTACGCGTCAAGGGTTGCCCGCAGCGTGGCGAGGGCGGCCTCGATGATGTCGTAGAGCTTGCGGTCGTCGTCGGTCTCGAGCCATGCGGTGACCGACACGTACATCAGGGTCGTCGATGTCTCGGCGAGCAGGGCGGCCCGGGTCGGATCGAGGCCGCGGGCGCGGAAACCGTCGCGCATGGCGGCGGCCAGCGCGTCTCGCTTCTGCAGCTCACGCTCGCGCAGGCCGGCGTCGGCCGCGACGATGGCGCGCCACTGCCGGATGATGTCCTTACGGCCTTCGAAGCGGGCTTCGGCGACGGCACGCAGACCCTCCAGGATGATGGCCAGCGGGCTGGCGTCGGCGGGCGCCTCGGCGACGAGCTGCTCGGCGTACGCGGGCAGTTCGGCCTCGTCGGCGAAGAGCACCTCGCGCTTGTCGGCGAAATGCCGGAAGAAGGTGCGCGTCGTCAGGCCGGCCCGTGCGGTGATCGCCGGCACCGTGGTCGCGGCGAAACCCTGCTCGGCGAAGAGCTCGAGGGCCGCCCGCTGCAGCCGCTCTCGCGCGTCGGGTTGCCATCGTGCCATCCCGGAATTGTACCCATGATGACATTGCGTGTCGTCGTCTCTATAGTCATGACACGGCGTGTCGTCACTGGGACGCTCGCCGCATCGGAGCGGAGCTGTGCCATGACAGACGTGTGGATCCTCGGCGGGACCGGCCGCAGCGCCCGGGCGATCACCGCCGAACTACAGCACCGGGGCATCCGGCCGGTGCTGGTCGGTCGGGACGCCGGACGACTCGCGGCCACGGCGAACGGCCTACCGACGGTCGTGACCGAATCCGTCGACGAGACCGCGTACGCGATACGGCGGGAACGACCAGCCATGGTCGTGAACACGATCGGGCCGTTCACCGAATCCGCCACCCCGCTGCTGGACGCGTGCCTGCCGGCCAGCGACTATCTCGACCTGGCCAACGACCTCGCCGCGGTGTCGGCGACCCTCGGCCGCAGCGACGCGTTCGCGGCCGCCGGGCGCACCGCTGTCACCGGTGCCGGGTTCGGCGTGACCGCCACGGAGAGCGTCGTGGTCAAGCTCTGCGACGGACGGCCGATCCCGAGACGGGTCCGGGTCGACATGGTGCCGTCGCTGACCGTCGAGGCCGGCGCCGTCGGCGACGCGCTCGCGGGCACCCTCGTGGCGGGCCTGCCAGGGCTCGAGGGCGGCGGGAGGTTCCAAGGTCGACGGTACCGCGATGGCCGGCTCGTGCCCGACAA
Organism: Solwaraspora sp. WMMD1047; assembly: GCF_029626155.1. NCBI lineage: Bacteria > Bacillati > Actinomycetota > Actinomycetes > Micromonosporales > Micromonosporaceae > Solwaraspora > Solwaraspora sp. WMMD1047. The sequence continues at coordinate 5,439,417 of NZ_JARUBL010000001.1, forward strand.
GCTCGCCAGCGACCCGATCCGGCTCGTCCTGCCGGACGGTTCGACCGTCACCACGGCGGGCATGCCGCTCGGCGAGCTGATGGCCGCCCAGCGGGCCAGCGGTGCCGCGGACGTGGTCTCCGCGTCCAGCGAGGCCCCGGCATCGCCGGTCGTACGCGCGATCCTGCCGGCGGCGACCGCGCTGCTGACCATCGGGCCAGTCCGCGCCTTCGCCCGCCGGCGCCTGGCCACGGTCCGTGTCAAGGCGGCGCCGAAACCGCGCGAGCACTCGTGGGGCCACGCCGTCATCGAGTGGGCGGACGGCAGCAAGCGCGAGGGCTGGCTGCGCGTCGGCGAGGCCCAGGCCTGGACGGGCGCGGTGCCGGCCGAGGTGGTCCGCCGGCTGCTCGACGGGCAGGGCAAGCCGGGCGCGTACACCCCGGCCGCGCTGTTCGGCCCCACCCTGGCCGAAGCCTGCGGCGGCGAGTACCAGATCCTCGACACATGACCGCACTCCCAAGTCCCCGACCGCGCCAAACCGGCGCGGCCCGGATGTCCACCGGAATCAGCTCGCCGCCGGGAATGCCTGGATGACTGGCGCTCGCGCACGAGTCTCAGCATGAAGTGGGCGGGGGTCTCAGGCGCTCGGTGAGCCGCGCAGGTAGGTGAGAACGGCGGAGACCCGGCGATCCGAATGCGGATCGATCGGAAGCTTGGCGAAGATGTTGCCGATGTGTTTGCGTACCGCCGCCTCGCTCACGAACAGTTTGCCGGCGATCGCGCGGTTGGTGTGGCCTTCGGCCATGAGCGCGAGAACCTCGCGTTCGCGTTCGGTGAGGCCCGCGAGCGGGCCGTCGGCCCGCCGGAGGCCGACGAGCTGGCGGACCACCTCGGCGTCGACGACCGTGCCGCCCGCGGCGACCCGGTCGATGCTGTCGAGGAAGTCGCGTACGTGGCCGACCCGGTCTTTGAGCAGGTAGCCGATGCCCCCGCCGGGAGTCGAGTCGAACAGCTCGCCGACGTAGGCGTCGGCGACGTAGGCCGACAGCAACATGATCGCGATGCCGGGTTGAGCGGCCCGGATCGTCGCCGCCGCGCGCAGACCCTCGTCGCTGTGGGTGGGCGGCATGCGGATGTCGGTGATGACGAGGTCGGGGTGGCAGTTTCCGGCGTATGTGAGCAGGGTGTGGGCGTCGGCGACGGCCGCGACGACCTCGTGGCCGGCGCGTTCGAGGATCCGCACCAGCCCTTCTCGGAGCAGGGCCGCGTCCTCGGCTACCACGATCCGCAGCGCGTTCGGTGGCGGTGTCAGTGGATCGGGCACGTCATCCTGACCTGGGTCGGGCCGCCGGTGGGGCTGATGATGTCGAGTTCGCCTTCAAGGGCATCGAGCCGGGCGTGCAGTCCGGCGAGACCGGTGCCGGCCTGTGGGTCGGCGCCGCCGACGCCATCGTCGACGACCGAGACGATCAGCGTGTGTCCCTCGATCCACGCGTGCACCTGTGCCGATCGGGCGCGGGCATGGCGTGCGACGTTCGTGAGGTTCTCGCTGACGAAGAAGTAGGCCGCCGCCTCGACCACGGGTGGGAGCCGCCCGTTGACGGCGAGTTGGAGGTGGACCGGGACTGGTGACCGGCCGGCGATCTCGTGCACGGCCGCGGCGAGGCCGTGGTCGGTCAGTACCCGGGGATGGATGCCCCGGATCGTGGTGCGCAGGTCGGCGAGGGCCTGCTCGGCCTGCTGGTGGGCCTCGCGGACGAGGTCGAGCCCGGGGCCGGCGGGCAGGTCCAGCTCGGCGCTGCCCAGCGTCATGGTCAGGGCGACGAGGCGCTGCTGGACGCCGTCGTGGAGATCGCGCTCGATTCGGCGGCGTTCGGTTTCGAACGCGTCGACCAGCCCGGTCCGGGACCTGCGCAGCTGCTGGACCCGTTCGGCCAGCCGGGCCTGGGGCGGGTCCAGCAGGTGCCGGACCAGTGCCGCCTGGCCGCAGGCCAGCGCCGTGACGGCGTACATCAGCAGGACCAGGATGACGAGGCCGGCGGGCACCGCGGTCCATGCCTCACCGGCGGTGTCGATCCGCCACCCGGCGATGTCGATGGTGCCGGAACGGACCAGCACCGGGGCGATGACCAGCAGCACCGGAGCCGTCAGCAGCACCAGCAGCACGGCGTCCGCGCTCCAGAACAGCGTCGCGAGCAGGACCGTGACGCCCGCCTCCGGCCAGGACGCGCGGCCACGTCCCGGGTCGCGTAGCGCAGTGGGCTGGGGCACCGGCCGCCCGGGGAAGACCAGCCGGATCCGACGCCACTCGCCCGCGGCGGCCAGCCGAACGAGCACCGGCATCCCGGCCAGCACGAGAAGTCCCGCGACCAGGACGACCGTGGCCGCACCCACCGCGAACACCACAACCAGGACAGTCAGCCAGGCCAGACCGATCGGCACGGTGGTGGCCAGGTACGCCAGTGAGCGCCACGGCCACACCGAGGCCAGGAACCGGGCGGGGTGTCCGCGTACGGCGGTCCAGGCGTCGCTCATGTGTCAGACCCTACGGATCACATCGGCCGCGCGGGGTAGCGCACACGCTACCCCGAAATCGCGTCTGAGCCCGTGTGCCGGGCCGCGCCCCCGGGTGCACTGGGGGCATGACCCAGGCAACCCCGGCGGCCGTCACGCTCGACGGTCTCAGCCGTACCTACCGCTCCCGCGCCGGCTCGGTGCACGCGCTGCGTGGGGTGACCCACGTGTTCCAGCGCGGCACGTTCACCGCCATCATGGGGCCGTCCGGCTCCGGCAAGTCCACCCTGCTCCAGCTTGCCGCCGGTCTCGACCGGCCGACCGGGGGCCGGGTAACCGTCGGCGGGACCCGGCTCGACAAGCTGAACGAGACCGAGCTGACCCGCTTCCGGCGTACGGCGATGGCGTTCGTCTTCCAGTCCTACAACCTCCTCGACGCGCTCACCGCGTTCGACAACGTCGCGCTTCCCGCCCGCCTGGCCGGACGGCGATCCGACCCCGGCACGGTACGGGCCGCGCTGGCCCACGTCGGCCTCAGCGAGCACGCTCGGCGCCGGCCGTCGGAACTGTCCGGCGGCCAGCAGCAGCGGGTGGCGATCGCCCGCGCGCTGCACGGCCGGCCCGACGTGCTGTTCGCCGACGAACCCACCGGCGCGCTGGATCGCGGCACCGGACGCGACGTGCTCGGGCTCCTGCGGTCGCTGGCCGACGGCGGCCAGAGCGTCGTCATGGTGACCCACGATCCGCTGGCCGCCTCGTACGCGGACGGGGTGTTGTTCCTCGCCGACGGGCAGATCGTCGGTCACCTCGCGCGCGCCGACGCCGGCCAGATCGCCGAGATGATGAACGATCTGGAGCGAGGATGATGCGCGGCCCGACGATGCTGGCCCTGGCCCGGCAGACCGTGCACCACTCCTGGCGCGGCTACCTGGGGGCCTTCGTCGCTCTGCTGTTCGGGGTCGTCCTGATCGCCGTCACCGCGACGCTCATCGGGAGCATCGACGCCACCGGCGGCCGGCCGGGCGTCACCGCCGATCAGCATGCCCAACTCGACGGTCTGGCCGCGATGTTCGCGATGATGTCGGTGATCTCGGCGTTCATGGCCCTCTTCGTGGTCGGCAGCACGTTCGGCTTCGTCGTGGCCGGACGCCAACGTGAGCTCGGCCTGCTGCGCCTGGTCGGCGCCACGCCACGACAGGTACGCCGGCTCCTGCTGGGCGAGTCGGTCGTCGTCGCGGCCGCGGCCACCACGGTGGGCTGCCTGCTCGGCACGTCGTTGGCTCCGGCTGTTCTCTGGCTGGTGCGGGCGATCGGGATCACCACGCTCGACCTGCGTGCCCCGAGTCCCTGGATCGCCTGGGTGGTCGCCGCTCCCACCGCCGCGGTGGTCGCCCTCGTCGGGGTCTGGCGGTCTTCGCGCCGGGCCGCCCGGATCCCCCCCGGTGCCGCGCTGCGGGAGGCCGCGATCGGGCCGGCCCGGCCCAGCATCGTCCAGGTCGTCGTCGCGACGCTGTGCTTCGGCGGCCTGGTGGCCGCCGTCGTGGCCTCCGCCGACGAGCCGCCGCTGTTGACGATGCTCGCCTCCATCCTGCTACCCGAGGTGGTCGTGATCGGCCTGATGAGCATCGGGTCCGTCGTCATCCCGCGGCTCGCCGCCCTGCTCGCCCGCCCGTTCATCGGCCGGGACGTGACCGCCCGGATGGCCCGCGACGAGGTACGCGCCGCCCCCCGCACCACCGCCGCGGTCGCCGCCCCGGTCCTGGCCATATCCGCTATCGCAGGGTCGCTGCTGCTGACCCTCAGCCTGACCACCGACTGGGCGACCGCGCAGAACCGGGCCCGACTGCGCGCGCCGCTGGTCGTCGAGGCGGGCAGTCCGGCCGCAGCCGCGTCGATTCCGTCCGACCGGGCCGTCGCGGTAGCCGACGTACGCCGACAGGCCGCGCTCCGGCACGACGAGGACGGCAGCCCTGGCGGACTCGACCAGGTCGAGATCATCGACCTCGCCACCGCGTCCGTCGCCCGGGGTCTGACCGCCACGCGCGGCACCCTCGACGACTTCCACGGACGCGTGGTCGCGGTCACCGCCACGTGGGTCACCGACGCCGGCGTCGACCTGGGCGGCACCCTCCCGGTCTGGATCGACGGCCAGCCGGTCCCGTTGCGGGTGGTCGCCGTCCTCCCCGACGCACCCGACCTCTATGCCGAACTCGTCATCCCGGCCGGCCTGTTCCCACCCGCCAGCGTCCAGGACACCGGGACAGTCTTCGTCGTCCCGCACACCGACCCGGCCACCACGCGGGAGTCCCTCCGGCGCACGCTCGCCGGCACCGACAGCCGGATCCTCGACTCCGGCGACTGGATCGACGCCGCCGCGGCGCAGACCCGCCAGGCGAACAACTTCGGCCTCACCATCCTGCTCGGCCCGGCCGGGCTGTACGCCGCCATCGCGATGGTCAACTCCACCCTCATCGGCGCCGCCCAACGGCGCCGGCAACGCGACCTGATCCAACTTCTCGGTGCGAGCCCCGACCAGGTCCGGCGAGCGGCCATCTGGCAGGCCGCCCTCGTCTGCGGCACCGGCCTGCTCCTGGGCGGCGGCACCACCGCGCTACTGGGCTGGCTCGTACGCCGCGCCATCACGGCCGACCTGGCCGGCATCGCCGTGCCGATCACCATCCCGTGGCTCCCGCTGCTCGGCATCGGCGTCACCTGCCTGCTGCTCACGGCCGCGGCGGCAACGGCCGGCATCCGTACGCGAAAGGCACCAAACCTTGCCGACGACCCCGCCTGACCGAAAGAGCCGCCCACCATGATCGATAGCCGACCCGGTCAGCGCCCGACCGTCGCCGGAAGCGGGCCGGCGCGGGGAGTGGCTGCGAATCTCGCGGACGAGGACGCCGACGTCTACAACATCGCGGACGCTGCGGTGCGCGACAACGGCGTTGCCTACGCGTTGAACCTCACCGCTCTCGCCGCCACGGGCGATCGCCGCTCTGGCCGCGGAAACCGGCCGCACACGGTTCCTGTGCCCGTGCAGCCTCCTTGGCGCGATCTTCCGAAGTGGCCGCGTTGCGAGGAGTGCGGGAAGATGTCGCACCGACGGCCGTGAACGCGCTGTCAGCGGCATGTCGCGGCGTCGGTGGCCGATCCCCTGGCAGGCTTCAGAACATGGACATCAGAGCGGTGGACCAGCGTGACCAGACCTGGGAAATCTTGCAGCCCCGGTACCGGGTCTACTTCCACGACGAGACTGGCGTCGCCGACGAGTACGAGGTCGAAAGGGCCGACGTCGATGAGGTGATGGCGTGGGCGGAGGCACAGGGAGAGGGTCGAACCTTTGTGCTGTACGCGTGCGCGCCCCGTGACGGACTCGGCCTCCTGCGCCTGGCAGGCAGTGATCCCAACGCACGCTGATCACGGCATGTCCGCACATCCGACCAATCGGCCGCGACGGACGGCTCGCTCGGTTGTGTCAGATCGCGGCAGCAGCGCACCTACCCGTCGACCATGCCTATCCACTACCGGCGCACGTCAACATCCGCCTCGACGCCAGCCTGGACGGCACCGACGAACAGGCACCGACGACTCCTCGGTAAGCCGCCCGCTCGGCGGCATGACCGCGCGTCCCCGGCTACCTACTCGTGTTTGTTGGCCCATCCGCCGATCGGCGGCCGGGGACCGGTGGGGTGCGAGTGGGTACGATGTGGAGCGTGTCGACGCAACTGGCCCATGTCCGGAGCCCTGTAACCAGCCTGCGACACACCACGGGGACTCCTCAGGACGGCACCGGCCGGGTAGACGAGCATGCCTCCGGAGACCGCCCGGGACGATCGCGGTTCCCACAACAACGACCTGGCGGACCTCCTGAACGTATGCGCTTCCAGCCACCCTGTATCGCATTCCGACGCCGCCACCGGGCCAGTTGAGCACCATGCCGCGGCCGCGCGGCGACGATTGGCTCAATGACGAGATGGCCGCCCTCCGCGCCGCCGGCGTCGACGTCCTTGTCAGCCTGCTCACCTCTGCCGAGGCCGCTGAACTGGGCCTGGCCGGGAAGGGCGCCGCCGCCAACCACGCCTGACTGGAGTTCCACGCTCTCCCGATCGATGACCTCGGCGTTGAACACACCCCCGCGCCCCGCGATCCAGTAACCAAGCTCAGGTCCGAGTACTCGACGGCACGGTCGGGTGCCGCAACCCGGTAGCCGGCGCAGGCCCGGTACCTGCCCCAACCGCTGCACCGGCGGCGAGGCCATCCACAACGGATCGGTCAGGTCCGGGCCCGCGGCGAGTTCGGCGCCGACAAGCCAGATCAGCGGGATGGGGAACAACACGCAGATCAATCTGGGGTACCGCCTATGGATCAGCGCGTGAAGGTTCCAAGGTCGCCGAGGTCGATTCCATAGCCGTCCTGGATTTTCTCGTACTCGCCTTCAAAGTAATCGTCCAGATACGAATGGCCAAGAATGAACCTGTCCGGATTCATGGCGCCGTAGTAGCCGGCATTGGCATTGTCCTCACTGTCGAACAGCACATAGCTTCCCTGCCACCCCGAACCGGATACGCCCCAGCTGATGATGTGGTCGATGTACGGGGCAAATTTGGTGAATAGTTTGTACATCAGCGCGTACTCGTACCCAAGGGCGTCGGACTGCCTGACGTTGAGCTGTGCCGGAGCGATCGCGCCGCCACCGGGGGCGCTGGTCGGCAGCTTCAAGTCGAACTCGGAGTAGGAAATGCCAGAAAGAAGTCCTTGGTCAACGAGGGTGGCATAGAGCGCCATGGCGTATTGGTTATCGCTGGCCAGGGTCCTTCCAATCGAATCGTGTCCCTGGATGCCGACGTCCTCGATCAGTGGTCTTCCGTCGTACAGCGGATCCGAGAGCCATGTGGTGTTCAACTCGCGGACCATATTGTATACGGTCCTCGCTTTGCTGCGGGTAGCAATACCGTAGTCGTTGTAAGTCAGCTTCGGAGGATTGTCAACAACGTAGGCGTCGATGCTGCCGCCGGCGTCGTGTCCATCGAGTTTCATGTACTCGGGAAGATCCGCGTAGTTGGCTTTGTAGGCCGCCGCCATCTCGGCGTTGGGGGCCGCGATGTGCGCGTACTTGAAGAGCAGGTAGATGTAATGCTCTTCGAGGTCACCGCCAACTAGATCGTCCGACATCGCGACAAGCCAGTTGGTGTGTTTGAGGCTGGTTCTCCAGTTGTTCGGATCCTGGGGGATGAGTTCGCCGTGGCGACTTTCGTGGACCTCTTCGTTGAGCACGTCCCATGAATTGAATGGGATTACTCCGCGGGATGTGCTTGAGCCATACTTCGCATCCGCGGTCAGGAAGTGCCGCATCACATGCATGGTGTGATTGAACTGCACCCTCCTGGACATTTGCTTGTCTACCGGAACCTTGGCGCCAACCCCGTTGCCCAATCCGTAAAAATTGGTTGTGCTGTTATATCCGAGCGGAAGGTTCGCGGGAACAATTTGTCTCATCCATGCGGGAGCCTGGTTGTACCATGCCAGGACATGGGCGTGAGACTTGTACTCTCCGGAAGCTCCGGAATCCCTGATCGCTTGATACGCGTCGGTCGGGAAGCTGTATTCACCTAGACCAGGCGTGGTGTCTGAACCGCTCAATGCCTCGCCAGTAACGCTCTTCAGCCAGCTTGGGCCGCGGGGATGCGTGCTCTCGGCCTTGAGATTGTTGCCGTCGACGAAGATCTCATAGTGCCGGGCCCTGGTTCCGGTTACTGGTCCGGTTCCGATCGCGCCGACCATGAACCGGCCATTTTCCCTGTTGTAAACACTCTTCAAAGGCGCCACGACGCCCTGGTTTTCCCTGTTGACCACAGGCGGAAGTGCAACGCCGTTGGGATCGGGCGCGGTTATCGCGATATCGGCGACAAGAAGCGTGCCGGTTTCTGCGGGACGACTCGTCTCGCCGTGGAGCTCAAGAATGAAGTTCGAGGACATGCCTACCGAGGCGGTAACGCTGTGGTGTGCCCGCAACCAGGTCTCACCGTCGTAGCTGCCGACCCAGTCGGGGTTGAGATTGTTGTACTCGTAATCTCTGAGGTAGCTATCGAGGTCGGAGTCGAGGTTTCTTATTCTCCACCTCATGTACTTGCCCTGCGCGCTCTTGGGATAATACACATCAAACTCGATCGTTGAGCCTTCTGGAACATCCACCGCGGGAGACAACGGGGATTGAACGGTGATTCCGCCGAACGTGCTTGTCCCGTTATGTACGTAATTGATCTTGAGGACATCAGCTTTGCCTTCGGAATCCACAAAAGGATATGGGATCATTTCGGATGTGCCACCAGCAAAGTCGGCAGGGACACGGCTGTCAAGTGGTGTCCTTGCGGTCCAGGCATCAGTGGGAGCGGAAATCTCTATAGCCAGCTTCCCGGGGCCTGGATCAAGGCGGAAATAAGGATCCGAACCGTCCGCTTTGATCTTCCCGGCAAAGCTCTCCATTGCGTTTTCAAGCCAGGTCTTGGCTTTCCGGGCCCAGGAAATTGGCGCCCTGCGGGCGAACCAAATCGCAAAGTCAAGACCTTTGGTTTCATGGGCGTACACCCAGGGGAAGGCCTTGTTTATGTCGGACCCGTCGCGGGTGCGTGAAATCTGCAGCGGGAATTCGGCGTTGCCGCTCCTCAGAGCTTCGGCTTGCGCGATCAGCTCGTTAAGTTCATCTCTCGTTTCGGAACCTCGGTTGCCGTCGAGCCCCACGGCTCCAACTTTGTCGACGTCGCCCTTTCTGGCATGTGTCGGTTCACCTTCGGCCGCAGAGGCCGGTGCGGCGGAAACGGCGAACACAGAAACCAGTATGATGACTGCGAGACAGCGGTAGGCTCTGGTTAGCGACCTTTCACGCTTCATTATTAGCGCTCCCTATATTGAGGCAACTGCTAGAGGCTCTGCTGACCGTGGGTGACGGTGATGCGAGCGTGGTACGTCAACAATCCAGGGGCCGGTTTGGCGACCAACCCGTCACCCGTTCCACTCCCCGAGAGCGCATCCCTCGTTGAAGAACTGTTTGCCCGAGTGGACGGACAGCCTCCTCACTGCCAACTGTCCGGAGTCCGCGCCCTACCCTGTCGGCTGCTGCTCTGCGCGGCAAGCCTCGAAACTTTCGGTCTCCCTCCCGGTACTTGCGAGAAACCTAAGAGTCCGTGCGCGGGCGTGTCAAGGTTCGTCGATGGATTGCAGCACCGCCGTCCCTGGTCCCGACCCACCAGTGGGTCTCGCTCCTCCCGCAGTCTGCTGGTAGGCCGGGTGGTGCGGGTCACGTGCTCAGGAACAGGTCGCCTCGACGCCACGGCTGAGGCGGACAGGGCCGAGGGTGCCGTAGCCCGATCGCAGGTGGACCGGGGCGTCGTCGAGGCTCCGGCAACCCTGTCGAGTTCTCACCCGATCGCACCGGCCGCCGCCGGTGTACGCGGCCAGGCCGCGCCGTTGCTGGTCCCAGTGACGAACACCCGCAGGCCGGAGACGGTGACTGCACAGCGCCGGAGCGACGACCCGCCGGTAGTGCCCCTGCAAGCTCATACGCTGCCCCGTCCGAGTCCCGCCATATTCTTCAGGAGGTCTTTGACCCGGCGTCATACACCTTGAGGCTTCACTTGTTGTCACGGGTCAGGCGAAGGTCAGGATCGTCCCAGCCGTCGCTGACGCACCAGCCCCATAGCCGGACGCGGTGGTCGCGGCAGTCCGCCACCGCACGGGCGTAAGTGTCGGCGTCGGTGACCGGCAGACCGGCACTGGCCAGGTCGTCGAAGCCGGGAAGGGCGGCCGGCTCCTCGACCGGGGAGATGAAGGGTCCGGTCAAGGTACTCACCAGTTCCCGAAGTGCCCATCCGAGCGGTTCAACCGCGGCGATGTCGGCCCGGTGCTTCGGATGCACCCCGACCCGCAGGATCAGCACAACCCCGTCGAGCACGGTCAGTCCTGCGGGAGCCGCCTTGGTGCGGGTTTCGGCATGGAAGTAGTGCAGAACCGGATAGGCCAGGTGGCGCTCGCCGAGCCGGATCACCTCCGGCGTCAAGCTGGTCAGGTGCTGCTCGAACATCGGCGAGAACCGCGTGCCGTCCCAGTTGCGCCGCAGGATGTCGACCGGGTCGGTGCCCAGCGCCGCTATGTGCCCGGCGATCGTCCGTTTGTCCACCACGGCCGAGACCACCTGCATGAGGTACGTGATTCCCAGTGTGATCAGAAACAGCCCGGACAGCACGGCGAAGTTGGTCGCGATCTGGGCCGAGGCCGTTCCCGGCACGTAGTCACCGACGCCCAGGGTGAAGATCGAGAAACCGGCGAAGTAGAACCGGGACCAGCCACCCGCCGGACTGCCGGAATCGTCCACCACGGTCCGGTCCCCGGCGCTGAATGCCAGAAACCAGCCGAGCCACAGCCCGGCGACCCAGACGAAGAACGTGGCTGTCAGCACCACCGTTCCCGACCACCGCAGCACGAGGTGCCGTCGCCGTCGCCGACCTGACAGCCGGCGTATCGAGGACCAGACCAGACGGGCCGCCCACCCGGTCAGCGGACCGGCCCCGGCCAGCGACAGGGTTGTCAGCGCAGCGTCGAGGACGACCACGGCGACCAAGAGCAGCCCGACCGCCACCAGCACCGCGTCCACTTCGCCCACCCGTCCGCTGCGCCCGCCCGGCGATGATCGTCCACACCACCGTACGGACACACGCAGCAGTTCGCCACCGGATCCGGCTCGTCACCCCGCCGACGCGTCCGACCTGCCAGCCTGAACACGTCCCCCGCCACCGCCGGGAACGGCGCGGGTCAGCCGGCTTCTTGCTGGCGAGCCAGAAGTAGCAGTGCTGCCGAACCCGCCATTGGCGCATCATCCATGTGCGGCAACCTGTGCATTCGGACTTGCAGACGTCCACTCGACTCGACACGTCTGGAAGCTGCCGGTCAACACCGCCGTCACCCACGGTGGGACTGGTTCGCGGCCAGATGTGCGCGGCTGATCAAGCCTCGGGATTTGGACCCCGGTCCGATCCGGCGGTGATGTCTCCAGTCCAGACCGCGGCATTGGACTAGCTAGTGGAACTGGCGCTGGTAACGCAGCCAGCCTTCGTCGAGGAGCCGGAACCCTGCGTCGATGACGGACTCCGGGTTGATATTCCGGGTCGCGCTGAGCTGTATCTGGAGGGCGAAGCGGACGTAGAAGCGGATCTCGTCGCTCGGCTCGGGGAGCCCGAACTCCTCGGTGATCGCTGCGATCAGGGCATCTTCGTGGCGGAACCACATGCGTTCGGCGTACTCGACGAGGGCGGGTGTCTGTTCCATGAGGGCGAGGAGCGACCGTTCGGGTTCGGATCCGAGCGCGGCGATCTCTGCGAGGTAGTGCGCCTTGAGCGCGGCGGAGATCGAGGTCTCGTGCGGTCGGTTAGCTACTGCCGCGACGAGCCGGTCGTGTCGCACCTGCTCGTCACCGAACGCGAGGGCCTCCTTGTGCGGGAAGTGCGCGAAGACGGTGGTCGGCGACACATCCGCCCGGTCGGCGATCTCTCGGACGCTCACCGCGTCGAACCCTCGTTCGAGGAACAGCTCGTGGGCGGCCTGCACGATCGCTGCCCGGGTCGCTGCCTTCTTTCGCTCCCGTCGTCCGGTTCTCTGCCCCTCGCTCATGCCAACAGAGTACTGGATCCGCTCGCTACATGTATTGACTCCGAAACTGGTCTCGGTACAGTATTGGTGCGAGACCGGAGGTTGAGCGATGGCACCAGCGGTGCGACAGGATGCCGGGAGAAAAGGAACCATGAACGTGACGTACGCCCAGGTGGACCATCGGCAGAGGCAACGCTCCGCTGCCGGCATCATGCTCATCGCCGGAGGGCTGATCTTCTTCATCGCCGAGTTCATCGCCGCGGCGGCGTGGACGGATCCCCCCTACAGCTACACCTACCACTACATCAGCAACCTCGGGGTTCACGGCCCCGCGCAAGGATTCGGGCAGCTCATGTACTCGCCGCTGGCCTGGGTCATGAACACCGGATTCTTCCTGTTCGGGATCACCCTGTTCGGCGGCATCGCCATGCTCGCGGGCATGCGCGGCCCGCGCACCTGGGCAGTGCGCACACTGGCTTTCCTGATGGCTGTCGGCGGGGTCCTGCTGGCCTTCTTCCCCGGAACCGGCGAAACGCCCGACAGCGGTGCCATCGACCTTCACTCCCTGGGCGCACTGGCAAGCATCGTCAGCGGCAACGTACTGATCATCATTCTCGGGCGCGCGCACCGACTCGCCGGCATCGATGCCAACACCGGGCGGGCCATGGTCGCCCTCGGCGTCTTCGGTCTTATGTCGCTGGTCGGCTTCATGGCCATCGCCGGCTCATCGGCCGGCCTGATCGGCCTGGTCGAACGCTGCGCGGTCTATCCCCTCCTGATCGGCTTCGCCTGCGCCGGCAAGTCCATCTGGAAAGGCAATCCCCGGTTGACGCCTGGAAACGCATGAACGGCCACGAGCCAGATCCGCCACAGACGCCGGGACCGCGCGGCTGCCCCCGGACCGCCAAGTCAGACGTACGCTCATCAGCACCCCCGGAAGTTGGCGACCAGCGCCGCCGTCACCCACGGTGACGCCCGGCTCGCGGCAGATGCGGGCACGAAGGGCTGGGTTCGACGCACGTGGAGGCGTCCTCTCCTGAGGTTCGCCGTCTGCGCCGCGATGCCGGATGATCTCTGCGTGGAGATCATTCGACTGCTGCAGCGGGAGTTACCAAACCGCACCTGGATCGGACGGCCGGTGCAGCCTGGCTGGCAATGGTGTATGACAGCACCAGGGCGCTCGACGGTGTGGTGACGGCGTCGGTGGAGGAGCCGACGGTCGGCCGAAACCACTACCGGGTCGGTGTGCGACTGCGTGATGACAAGCCGCTGAGCATCCTCTTCAACGCTGCTGTCTTCCTGGTCGCTGGAGCCGAACAGCAAGATCCCCACATGATCCACTCAGTGTTCGTTGACGTCCCCGGCTGGGAGATCTACCGCCGCGCAGGGCTGCGGGTCGCCACCACGGCAGAGCTGAACCAGCCGCTCCACGAGCGACACCTGCAACTCCTTACCGAAGAAGAGCGCCGGGATGTCTCCTACCACCAGCCAAGCCGGCTCGGTGACCTGCTGTTCAACTGGTTCGACTGAACTGCCCCTCCGCGCCCGCCGTGCGGCAGAACGGTGAGGTTCGGCAGTTTGTATCCGGCAGTGTTACGCCGCGCTTGATGTGGGACGTGTGGTGTTCTGGGCGGCGATCTGTGAGATGCGTTGGGGCGACAGTCCCAGCAGGGCACCCGCGTCTCGGACGGTGTATCCGTCGCCAAGGAGTGCCCGTACGGCTGTCGTGGTCGCTTGTTCGGCCTTCTCGTCGGCGTCCCGAGCGGTCCGCCGGGCGTCCAGTGCTGCCACGACTGTTCCGGGAAGCTCTGGGTGTACCTCGATGCTGATTGCGGCCGGGTCGATCTCGAGCAGCAACGCGATCGCCTCGCGAGCCATGGCGGCGACCTGGTCGAGCCGGCGGGCCTGGGTGTGGACGCCTTTGAGTTCGGGCACGCTGATGGCCCACCAGTTGCCGACCCGTCGGCAGGACACGGAGTAGGTCGTCATTTCCACCAGTCCTCCCCAAGTTGGTCATCGAGGTCGCTCATGATGCCTCGCGCGGTATGTTCGTTGATTTCCCTGTGTCGGGGTATGACGATCTTCTCGCCGCCGCACCTGAAGATCGAGTGACTACCGCCTTCCCGAAGCAGCACGAATTCTTTGCCCGCCTTGGCTGCCGCTGCACCGATCTTCTTGATGAGGTCGACCCGCTTCATGGACTCTAGCCTAGTCTGCTAGATAGATCAAGTAAAATCAACTAGACTGCGACGCTGATCAGGATAGATCATCCATCCACCGACGTGCTCTCATCGGCATGTGCGCGCCTGGATTGTAGAGTCGGCTCGGTGGACCGACCGAGCGATGAGGCGCAGCGTAGTCAAGGGGATTGGTACTCGGTGCGGTGCGTGTTCCGGGTGGGCGCGGGCGGAGCGAGTCAGTTGTATGAGGAGCGGCTGACGCTGTGGCATGCGGCGGGCTTCTCCCTTGGAGGTGACGGTGGAGACGTCTCGGCGCTGCGACCGCCGTTGCCCGTGGTGCCGCAACAGCGGGCCCGGCGGACGCCGCCACCAGGACCTGATGGAGCTCGGGCTGTTCCAGCGGATCGTCGACGAGCTGGGCCAGCTCGGCTACGCCGGCGACCTGACCATCCACAACAGCCACGACCCGCTGCTCAACCGCCGTCTCCACGACGAGATCCGGTACGTGCGTACGGCCGCGCCCGCCGCCCGGCCGGCGATCCACAGCACCGGCGAGCTGCTGGACCACGCCCGGCTCCGGCGCCTGGTCCGGAGCGGGCTCGGCTACCTGCGGATCACCCGCCACCCCCGGTACGCCGACACGCCGCCCGCCTACGCCGCAGTCCAGGCATGGCTGCGCCGCACCGGGCTGCTGCCCCGCTACGACTGGCGCTACCAGCCCGTCCGGCACGGCCTGGCGGCGGTGGTCGACCTGGACGGGTGCCGGGTCGAGATGATCTCGCCAGGCACCCACGACAGCCGGCCCGGCCGGTGGCGCGCACCGGCCGCGCCCCGCCCGAGGACCGCGCCGTGCCTGCTGACCGCCACCACCGCCGTCATCGACTTCCACGGCCGGCTGACCATGTGCCGCCACGTCAACCCCAGGATCCCGGCGTACGCCCAGTATCTGGTCGGGGACCTGCGGACCGCGACCTTCGCCGGGCTATGGGAGTCTCCGCGGATGGTGGCCTACCGGGCCGCGCACGCCCGCGCCGACTGGACCCACTCCCCCATCTGCGCCGCCTGCGCCCACGGGCCGACCGGCTGACAACCGGGCGGACACGGTCGGGGCGAGCACTAGGATGACCCGATGGTCGCCCGCGACGATCCGGAGGAGAAGGTCGATGACTGACGCCGACGACGTTCGTCGGCTGGCGCTGGCGCTGCCGGACGTGGTCGAGATCGACAGCGAAGGCTTCGACTTCCGGGTGGCCGGCAAGGGATTCGTCTGGTCCTATCCCGAGCGCGTGCCCGGTCAGCCGCGCCGGATCCGCACCGACATCGCGGTGCTCTACGTCGGCGACGAGGCCGAGAAGCAGGCGCTGCTGCTGGGCGAGCCGGAGCTGTTCTTCACCACCCCGGCGTACGACGGCATGCCCCTGGTGATGGTGCGGCTGGCGCAGGTGGATCTGGGTCGGCTCACCGAGCTCGTCACGGACGCCTGGCGGATGCGCGCGCCCGATTCGCTGGTCGGCGACCAGGCCGGCGGATAACCGCCGCGCGGGGCCACCGCCCGACCAGGTCGACGACGACGACGGCGCCGACCTGGCCGGACGGACCGACCGCTACCGGCCGACGCGCAGGTCGAGCCAGACCAGCCGGTGGTCGGAGCTGGGGAACGGGAACGTGCCGGTGAGCCGGGACAGCGGGTCGTCGGCGGTGGGCCAGAACACGCCGCTGCCGCGCACCGGGAGCCGGCGCGAGGGCAGCACGTAGTCGGCACGGACGTTGCCGGGGCCGGGCACGTCGGCGAAGTCCGCCGTGTCGTACGCCGGGTCGCTGCGGTGGGTGGCGTTGGCGCCGCCCTGCGCCGCGGCGGCCTCGACGGCGCCGGCGCTGGACGGGGTCGACCGGGCGTTCACCCAGGGGCTCTCCAACAACTGCTGGGCCGCGCCGGGAATGCTGTCGCCGTCGAGCGGGTCGGAGTTCAGGTCGCCGGCGATCACGAACGCCGATCCCGGCCGCAGCCCTCCCCGGCCGCCCCGGTCGTCGTAGATGTAGCGGCCGGCGCCGGGGCGCACATAGTCGGCCCAGAACCGGATCTCGTCGAAGTTGCGCCGCCCGTTGCGGTCCTCCGGCCCGTCGAAGACCGGCGGGGTGGGATGGCTGACCAGGAAGTGCACGGTCTGGCGCCCGATCCGCACCGGCAGGTCCCAGTGACTCTTCGACGACAGCCGGACCCGCCGCAGCTCCTGGGGTGAGTACCAGTCGGCGGGGGCGACGGTGGCCGGGTCGTCGGGCAGCAGCGCACCGGGCATGTCCTTCCAGCGGAACTTCTGGAAAGTCCGGATTTCCCGGTGGTCGATCGGGTAACGGGAGTAGACGACCATGCCGTACTGGCCGGGGAAGGCGCCGAAGCCGAGCGCGTCGTCGCCGTACCCGGGGGCGCCCGGTTCGGTGACCACCGCGCCGTCGTTGTTCAGGTCGAAGCCGGAGGCGACACCGGTGTTGCTGGGAGCGATGAACCGGTACGGGTAGCGGATCGGCGTCGCCCCGTTGCGGCCGACGGACAGGTAGTTGTCCTGGAACAGCTTCGCCGCCAGCGGGTCGTAGTCGAACTCGTTGACCAGCAGCACGTCCGGGCGGGTGCGCTGCACGATCTCGGCGATCACCCCGGCCTGCGCGTTGTCTGGTGTGGACAGATCGGCGCGCAGCGCGCCGGCCGTGCCCCGGTTCAGCGAGGCGTTGAAGGTGGCGAACCGGACCTCGCCGCCGCCGTGCGCGGCGGCCGGCGCCGACGCGGCGGGGATCGCGGCCAGGGTCACCGCCGCGGCGAGCAGAGCCCGGGCACCGACCCGTCGGACCCGCCTGATTGTCAAGGACATGCTTCCTCCTGCCAGCTCCGCCGGCCGCGGTCACGCCCCCGGCCGGTGCGACCACGTGGGGACGCCGCACCATCATCGACGTCGACACGGTACGGGTGAGTCCTACCCTGGTACGCCGACGATCCGGCGGCGCTGACGTGAACTCCGGAAGACGTGTCGCTCAGGCGGTCAGCGCGATGTACTTCTCCTCCAGGAACTCTGCGATGCCGTCGAAGCCGCCCTCCCGGCCGAGGCCGCTCTGCTTGACCCCGCCGAACGGGGCGGCCGGGTCGCTGACGACGCCACGGTTGACGGCCACCATCCCGCTCTCCAGGCGGCGGGCGACGGCGATCGCCTCGCGTTCCTCGCCGAAGACGTACGCCATCAGGCCGAAGATGGTGTCGTTGGCCATCGCGACCGCGTCGTCGACGTCGTCGAAGCTGACCACGGCCGTCACCGGGCCGAAGATCTCGGTGCCGGTGATGGTCGAGCCGTGCGCGACGCCGGTGAGCAGCGTGGCGTCGTAGAACGCCCCGTCGGCGGACGCCTGCCCGCCGCGCCGCAGCGTGGCGCCGTCCGCCAGCGCCGTCTCGACCAGGCGGGCCACCTTGTCGCGCTCCGCCACCGAGACCAGGGCGCCGAGGTCGTTCGCGCGGTCGAGGCCGGGGCCGACGGTCAGCGCGCCGAGGGCGGCGTCCATCCGGGCGACGAACTCGTCGTGCAGGCTGCGGTGCACGTAGAAGCGGTTGGCCGAGGTGCAGGCGGAGCCGCCGTTGCGCATCTTGGCGATCATCGCGCCGGCCACCGCCTGGTCCAGGTCCGCGCCGGGCAGCACGATGAACGGGGCGTTGCCGCCGAGCTCCATCGAGGTGCTGACCACGGTGTCGGCGCAGGCGTGCAGGAGTTCCCGGCCGACCTCGGTGGAGCCGGTGAAGGAGAGCTTGCGGACCTCGGGACGGTCGATCATCAGCTGCACCAGCGGACCGGTCGGCACCGGGGTCACCAGGTTCACCACGCCGGCCGGCGTCCCGGCGCGGGCCAGCGCGTCGACGATGTAGGCGGCGGTGAGCGGGGTCTCCCGGGCCGGCTTGAGGACCGTCGTGCAGCCGGCGGCCAGGGCCGGGGCGAGTTTGCGGGTCGCCATCGCCGCCGGGAAGTTCCAGGGGGTGATGAGCAGGGACACCCCGATCGGCTGCCGGTCGACGATGATGCGCTTGTCGCCGGCCGGCGAGAGCCGGTAGTCGCCGGGAATCCGTACCGCCTCCTCGGCGAACCAGCGGAAGAACTCGGTCGCGTAGCTCGCCTCGGCGCGGGCGTCCGGCCAGGCTTTGCCGTTCTCCCGCACGATCACCTCGGCGAGCTGCTCGACCTCGGCGGTGAGCAGTTCGTACGCCCGGCGTAGCAGTTCGCCGCGCTCGCGCGGGGCGGTGGCCGCCCAGCCCGGCTGGGCGGCCGCCGCGGCGTCGACGGCGGCCAGGCAGTCCGCCTCGGTGGCGACCGCGAACCGGGCGACGACCGACAGGTCGGCGGGGTCGATCACGTCGAAGCGGCGGCCGTCCGAACCGGGCCGCCACCGGCCGTCGATGAACAGGTCGGCGTGCAGGGTCATGGGTGTGCTCCTTTGTCAGGCGAGGAAGCCGCCGTCGACCGGCAGCACCACTCCGCTGAGGTGACTCGCCCGGTCGCTGAGCAGGAAGGACGCCACCGCGCCGACCTCCGCGCCGGTGCCGGCCTTGCGCAGCGGGGTGGCCGCGATGCGGGCCTCGACGCCGCCGGGGATCGCCCGCCGGGTGTGGTCGAGCATCGGCGACTCGGTCGGTCCGGGCGCGATCGCGTTCACCCGGATGCCGAGCGGGCCGAAGTCGTGCGCGGCGGTCCGGGTCAGGCCGATGACGGCGTGCTTGCTGGCCTGGTACGCCCCCATGCCGGAGCTGCCGCGCAGGCCGCCGATGCTGCTCAGGGTGACGATCGAGCCGCCGGACCGCATGACCCGGACCTGTTCGCGAAGGCATAGCCAGGTGCCCTTCACGTTCACCGCCATGATCCGGTCGAAGTCCTCCTCCGGCACCTCGTCGAGGCGGCCGCTCTGCGGCATCGCCGCGTTGTTGACGGCCCCGTCCAGCTTCCCGAACCGCGCCACGGTCGCCTCGACGAAGCCCGCGACGTCGGCCGCCCGCGACACGTCCCCGGTCCGGTAGGCGACCTGGTGTCCCGCCTCCGCCAGCTCGGCGGCGACGGCCGCCAGCGGTTCGGTCCGGCGGGCGACGAGCATCAGCGTCGCCCCGTCGGCGGCGAGGACGCGGGCCGTGTCGGCGCCGATGCCGCTGCTCGCGCCGACGACGAGGATGATCTTCCCGGCCAGCGATGCCGTCACGAACCGCCCTCCCTGTCCGCCAGATATCCGGGGCCGGCGTTGAGTCTAGTGTCGTACGGTCATACAATTCAACGGTGCCCGACCAGCAACCTGACCTGTTCGTGGCCGCCCAGCCGGACGACTTCGGTCGCCTCCTGCGCGGCGCCGTCGACCTGCACGTACATGGCCAACCCGACCTCTCCACCGGGCTGCCGAACCGGGGCGCGGACGCCGCCGTGGCCCGGCTGGCGCACGCGTACGGGATGTCCGGCTGGGTCCTCAAGTCGCACCTCTGGGCCACCATGGACCGCGCCCGCGACGTGCGCCGGGCGCTCGCCGACACCACCTTCCAGGTGTACGGCAGCATCACCCTCAATCCCCCGGTCGGCGGCCTGGAGCCGAGCGTGGTCGAGCTGGCGGCCGCCCACGGCGCCCGGGTGGTGTTCCTGCCGACCTGGGGCGCCGCCGCCGACGTGGCCCGCGGCGGATACATCTCGACACTGCTGGGCCGGGTCGCGCCCGCCTTCGACGAGTACGCCACCCGGTCGGCCATCTCGCTCTGCGACCCGAACGGAGCGCTCTCCGGACAGACCCGGGCGGTCATCGACGCCTGCCGGGCGCTCGGGCTCGCGCTGGCCACCGGCCACGCCTCGCCCGCCGAGAGCCGGGCCGTCGCCGCGTACTGCGCCGAGGTCGGCCAACGGCTGCTGATCACGCACCCACTGCACTACACGGCGGACCCGGCGCAACTGCGCGAATTCGTCGGCATGGGCGCGTACCTTGAGTTCTGCAACGCCCCGCTGGTGCACCCGGACGGGCACCTGCGCATCCGGGACGTGCACGAGGCGCTGGCCGCCGTCGGGCCGCAGCGGGTCGTCCTCACCACGGACGTCTTCTCCCGCTGGGTGCCGCCCGAACCGGAGTGCCTGCGGATGTTCGTCGAGCAGCTCGCCTACCTCGGCTGGACGGCCGAGCAGATCACCACGATGGTTTCCACAAATCCCCGCGCCTTCCTGGGAGAACCGGCATGAGAGTCGAGCACGTCGATCCGACGCGGATGTCCGCGGGCCAGCGGGCCGTCTACGACCGGTACGCCAGCGGACCCCGGGCCACCCCCGACAACCCGTACGTGCTCGTCGACGCCGACGGACGGCTCCAGGGACCGCCGGCGATCTGGGTGCTCAGCGCCCAGTTCGGCCAGGCGCTGCAGCAGATCGGCACCGCTGTCCGGTTCGGCTCGCAGCTACCCACCCGGGCCTGCGAGATCGCCATCCTGCTGGTCGGCCACCACCACGACAGCCCCTTCGAGCTGTACGCACACCAACGCGCCGGGTTGGCCGCCGGCCTCACCGAGGCGGACCTGGCGGCGCTGGCCGCCGGCGCGGAGCCGGCGAACCTGTCGGAGCTGGAGTCGTGCGTCTGGCGGACCACCCGGGCGGTGCTGGACCGGGGCACCCTGGACGAGGCCGAGTTCCACGCCGCCGCCGCCGTGCTCACCGAGGTCGGGCTCTTCGAGCTGGTCACCATCATCGGCTACTACACGATGGTGGCCTGGCAGCTCGCCGTCTTCGACGTGCAGCCGCCGGCCGCGTCGTGAACTGGTCGATCTGGATCATCGAGTACGGCTACGTCGACCGCTTCCCGGCCAGCAACCTCTTCGCCGCCCAGCCCAACGAGGGACACCGGCGGATGCCGTACTGCTTCGGGCTGGTCCGGTCGGCGGACCGCTGCGTGCTCGTCGACACCGGCTTCGCCGACCCGGT
The DNA here is from genome assembly GCF_029626155.1 of Solwaraspora sp. WMMD1047. Lineage (NCBI taxonomy): Bacteria > Bacillati > Actinomycetota > Actinomycetes > Micromonosporales > Micromonosporaceae > Solwaraspora > Solwaraspora sp. WMMD1047. Next base: position 5,460,688 of record NZ_JARUBL010000001.1, read on the forward strand.
GATCCACGAGCGGTTGACCGCCAAGTACGGCGACACCCGCTGGTGCGATCCGGTCGACGCCCTTGCCCGGGTCGGCGTCGCCGCCGAGCGGGTCGACACCGTCCTGCTGACCCACAACCACTTCGACCACGCCGGCCGCCTCGACGGCTTCCCCGCCGCGCACGTCTGGATCCAGCGGCGGGAGATCGACGGCTACCTGGCCGCCGCCGCCCGGCCGGCCCGGTTCGAGTTCCTGACCCGGTCCTGCCAGGCCGACCTGCCGCAGCGGTTGGCGGCCCGGCCCGCCACCCTGGTCGACGGGGCCGCCGAGGTGGCGCCGGGCCTGCACCTGCGCCCGGCGTACGACACCCACACGGCCGGGTCGCAGCTCGTCACCGTCACCAACTCGGCGGACGGGACCTGGGTCTTCGCCGGGGACAACGTCTACAGCTACGAGAACGTCGAGGGCATCCGGGGCGACGGGGTGTTCGCGCCGATCGCGATGACCACCGGCAACGCGGCCAGCTGGCTCGACCTGGCCGACGCCATGCTGACCGACGTCGGCGGGCAGAGCCGCCGGATCTTGCCGTTCCACGAGGCGGCGGTCTGGGACCGGTTCCCCTCGGCCACGTTCGACGACGGTCTACACGTGGCCGAGGTCTCGCTGGCCGGCGGCCACCCGAGCGCGCTGCCGGCGCCGTAGCCGGGCGCCCCGCCCGGCTGGTTCGCAACTAGGCTGGCCGGATGCGGCGCTTCCCCGACGGCTTTCTCTTCGGTGTCGCCACCTCCGGCCACCAGACCGAGGGCGGCAACACCAGCAGCGACACCTGGTTTCTGGAGAACGTGACGCCGACCGTCTTCACCGAACGCTCCGGCCGGGCCTGTGACAGCTGGGAACGGTGGCGGGAGGACCTCGACCTGGTCCAGGCCATGGGGCTGGACGCCTTCCGGTTCTCCCTGGAGTGGGCCCGGATCGAGCCGCGGGAGGGTGAGTTCTCCGCCGAGGCGTTGACGCACTACGCGGCCGTCGTCGACGACTGCCTGCGGCGCGGGCTGGCGCCGGTGGTGACCTTGAACCACCTGACCAGTCCACACTGGTTCGCCAAGCGGGCCGGCTGGCTGAACCCCGCCGCGCCGGGGCTGTTCGCCCGGTACTGCGACCGGGTGATGGAACACTTCGGTGACCGGATCGCCGCCGCCGTCACCCTCAACGAGCCGAACCTGCCGCAGCTGCTGGCCTGGGCGGGGCCGCCGGCAGCCGTACTGCAATTGGAGCGGGCCACGCTGCAGGCGGCGGCCGTAGCCTGCAGCGTGCCCCGCTACCGGGTCAGCAACATCATGCTGCCCGAGGAGTTCGACGCGATGCGCGACGGCATGACGGCGGGCCACCTCGCCGCCCGGGAGGCGATCAAGGCCAGGCGGTCCGACCTTCCCGTGGGCCTGTCAATCGCGATCGTGGACGACCGGGTGGCCGGCGACGACCCGGCCCTGCGCGACCGCAAGCGCGCCGAACTGTACGACCACTGGCTGCGGGTCGCCCGCGACGACGACTTCATCGGCATCCAGAACTACGAGAGCGCGGTGTACGACGGCGACGGTCTGCTGCCGCCGCCGCCGGAGGCCACCCTCCACCAGTTGGGCTCGGCGATCGACCCGGCGGCGCTCGGCGGCGCCGTGCGGTACGCACACCAGGTCAGCCGCGTGCCGGTCTTCGTGACCGAGCACGGCATCGGCACCGACGACGACACCCTGCGGGCCGGTTTCATCGAGCCGTCGCTGGCCGGCCTGCTCGACGCGATCGAGGACGGCGTACCGGTGCTCGGCTACTGCCACTGGACCCTGCTGGACAACTTCGAGTGGACTGCAGGCTACACCTTCCACTTCGGTCTGCACACGGTCGACAGAGCCACCTTCGCCCGTACGCCGAAGCCGAGCGCAGCCAGCTACGCCGCCATCGCGACCAGCCGGACCGTGCCGGTCAGCGCGAGGTCCGCAGCCCGAACCGGGTGAGCAGGCGGGTAGCGAGGGCGTAGGCGAGGTGCCCGGCCGGCCACTGGGTCACGTTGTGGCCCGCCGGGTCGTGGTAGTAGTTGTGGCAGCCGGCGTTCATGGCCGACGCGTGGGTCACCATCCGCCGGTCGATCCAGGCCAGGAAGCGCCGGGTCGCGGCCGGCGAGGTGTCGACCAACCGCCTCCGGGTGCGCTCCAGCCGCCGCACGGACCGCACGACGACCTCGGCCTGGCGTTCGAGTTGGGCGATCACCGACACGCCGCCGTTGGTGTTCGGTCCGTACAGCATGAAGAAGTTGGGGAAGCCGGGCACCGTGATGCCCAGGAAGGCGCTGGCCCGCTCCCGCCAGACGTCGTGGATGCTGCGTCCGTCGCGACCCTTGACGTCCAGGCTGGAGAGGAACTTCGTCGGCTGGAACCCGGTGCTGAGGATCAGCACGTCGATGTCGCGCCGGGTGCCGGTCGCGTCGATCACCCCGGTCGGGGTCACCTGCCGCACCGCGTGCGGGACCAGCTCCACGTCGTGCCGGTTCAGGGTCGGGTAGAAGGTGGAGGAGAGCACCGGCCGCTTGCAGCCCCACGGGTAGTGCGGGGTGACCGCCGCCCGGGTGGCCGGATCGTCGATGGTGGCGGCGATGAACCGTTCACACACCTCGCGCATCCGGCGCTGGCGGCGCGACCCGACGTCGTAGCCCTTGAACCGGCGGTTGCCCTGGTGGAAGATCCGGGCCCGGTTCAGCCGCTGGGCGAACGGCACCCGGCGGTACCACGACCGTTCGCGCGCGGTGAACTCCCGCTCGTTCTTCGGTTCGATCCAGCCCGGCTCGCGCTGGAAGACGTAGACCTGGCGCGCGGCCGGGGCGATCGCCGGCACGATCTGCACCGCGGTCGACCCGGTGCCGACCACCGCCACCGTCTTGCCGGTCAGGTCGTGCTCCTCCCACCGTGAGGTGTGGAAGCAGGGGCCGACGAAGGTGTCCAGGCCCGGCCACTCGGGGTAGCGGGGCACGTTGAGCAGGCCCAGCGCGGAGATGACCACGTCGAACTCCTCGCTGTCGCCGCGCTCGGTGGACAACCGGTAGGTGCTCGTCGACTCCTCCCAGGCCAGCTCGGTGACCCGGGTGTTCAGCCGCAGCAGCGGGCGGAGCCCGAACCGGTCCACCACATGCTCGGCGTAGGCGAGCAGCTCCGGCTGGGTGGCATGGGTACGCGGCCAGTCGTACTTCAGGAAGGAGAACGAGTACGCGTGCGAGTGCACGTCCACCTCGCACCCCGGGTACCGGTTGTCGTACCAGGTGCCGCCGACGCCGGCGGACTGCTCGAAGATCACGACCTGGGCCGAGGTGCTCCGACGCAGCTTGACGGCGGCCGCGATGCCACCGAGACCGGCGCCGATGATGGCCACCCGGATCGGCTCGCGCCCGTTCTTCGCCGGGGTCGCATCCGGCGCGGTTGCCGTCATCGCGGTTCCGGCGCCGGGTAGTCGTCGGCGTTGAACACCCAGCCGTCCATTGCGGAGAAATCGAACCGTGGCGGGCAGAACACGTCGATCAGGTGGTTCGTCACCGGGTCGACGGCCTCGCTGGTGTGCAGCGAGGGCGGCGGGATGACGGTGACCGCCGGGGCGAGCACCCGCTGGTGCTCGTCGGGGCGCCAGTTCGCCTTGTTCGTCGTCCACGGCCAGCGGATGTGGTGGACGTACTCCCCGGCCAGCACGATCGAGCACTGCTCGAAGTCGTCGTGCTTGTGCGGCGACATCTTCGACGGGTCGCGCGGTCCCTGCTTCGGGTCGATGAAGTTGACCATGAAGGTGGTGCACCGGTAGAGCCGGAACGGCGGGTTCGCCAAAGGGGTGACGGTCAGGTCGTAGCTGCGGATCCGGTAGCCCGCCGGCGGCTCGGGCCAGGGCTGGAAGGGCGCGATGTTCTCGTGCCGCTCGGCGTAGGAGTCCGCGTTCGCGGCGAGGTCGGCGAGGTCGGTGGAGCGGCTGGTCACCAGCCGCAGCACCCGACCCTGCCCGGTGACGGTGACGGTGCTGTCGCCGGGGGGCAGGACGAGCATGGTGCGGCCGGCCGCGTCGACCTGGTCGTCGCCGGCCCGGGCCTGCGCCGTCAGCGAGTCGTCGGCCAGCAGTACGACGTACTCGTCCGGCTGGTCGGTGCGGCTGAAGGTGGTCGTGCCGTCGAGTTCGGAGTAGCCGACGACGAAGTTCTGGCCGCGGGCGTACCAGGTCGAGACGGTGTCGCCCTTCTCCACCGGCGGCAGGTCGCGGAACTGGACGTGTTCGGCGCCGGAGAACCGTTCGGGGGTCGGCGCGGTCGCGGTGCTGGACGGCAGGGTGGAGCGCAGGTCGTTGGATTCGTACGCCACGGGTGCTCCTCAGACTCTGGATTCGGGTGGTGTCTCAGGCGGGTCGGTTGTGCAGCGCGCCGACGACCGAGGTCGCGGCCGAGCGCAGCAGGCTGGTGTCGTTGCTGACCATCACGTACCGGTAGCCCTGGTCGGCGGCCTGTCGCGCCTGTTCGGCGGTGGCCACCGCGGTGCCGGCCGGGATGCCGCGCGCGTTCGCGGCGGTCAGGAACCGGTCGGCCAGTTGCTGGATCTCCGGGTCGGACTGCGGCCGGCGGGACGAGAGCTGCAGGTCGCCCATGCCGAGGAACACCCCGTTGAGGCCTGGCACGTCGAGGATCTCGTCGACGGCCTCGACCGCCGCGCGCTCCTCCAACTGCACGGCGCGCAGCACCTCCTCGTCCCCGAAGCGCAGGTACTCGTCCCGGGGGGTGCCGCCCCACCGGCCGGCCCGCGAGGTGGTGCCGAGGCCCCGGTCGCCGCGGGGCGAGAAGATCATCTGCCGGATCGTCGCGGTCGCCTCGGCGACTGAGGTGACCCGGGGCACCAGGATCCCGTCCACCCCGGCGTCGAGCAGTCGTTGCAGGTGGCTGCCGCTGCGGTCCGGGACGCGGACCAGGACCGACAGCCCGACGCCCTGCGCCGCCACCGTCGCCTGGTACGCGAACTCGAAGGTCAGCGGCGCGTGCTCCTGGTCGATGACGATGAAGTCGAACCCGGCGTCGGCCAGGATCTCGATCGGCTCCAGGGCCGGTATCTTCACCCAGGTGCCGGCCAGGCACCGGTCGGCCGAGGCCAGCCTGCGAGCGAATCCCAACCGCGCCATGACGCTCCTCACCAGGGGTACGGGGCCAAAAAATTGTAGCATCGTCATACGATCTGAAACAACGGGACCGGCGCCGACGCACCTGCGCCACCTCCCGCCGAGCGGCATGGACTGGGTACGATGTGCCCCACGGGTTGGGGCATGAGAGGGAGGCTGCGGTGACACAGACGAATGTGTTGCGCGTGGAGCGGAACCCTGCCCTCATCCGCTCGCAGGTCCTGGAGAACCTGCGCCAGGCGATCCTCGACCGCCGACTCGCGCCGGGGCAGCGCCTGATCGAGCGGGAGCTGGTGGAGTTGACCGGCGTCTCCCGCACCAGCGTCCGGGAGGCGCTGCGGGAACTCGCCGCCGAAGGGCTGGTCACCGCGATCCCCAACAAGGGCATGGTGGTCACCAGCGTCAGCCCCGAGGAGGCCCGCCAGCTCTACCAGGTGCGCTCCGCGCTGGAGGCGCTGGCCGGTCGGCTCTTCGTCGCGCACGCCACCGCCGCCCAGCGCCGGGCGCTGGTCCGCGCCCTGGAGCGGGTGGAGCGGCAGGCCGCCAAGGGCGGGCCGATCCTGGCCGCGAAGGACGACTTCTACGACGTGCTCTTCGAGGGCGGCGGCAACGAGGCGCTGCGCGCGGTGGTCGGTGGCCTGCACGCCCGGGTGAGCATGCTGCGGTCGCTGTCGACCTCGGTCCCCGGCCGGCTGGAGCACAGCGTCAAGGAGCTGCGCGCGATCGTCGACGCCGTCCAGGCCTCCGACGCCGAGGCCGCCGCGGCGGCCTGCGCCCGGCACGTCGAGGAGGCGGGCCGGGTCGCGCTGCTCGCGCTCGCCGAACAGAACGCCGGGTAGCACCCCGCCGCAGCACAGCACCCACTCGCGCTCTTCTCGCCGCTTCCCAAGATTGTATGATGGTCGTACGCTTTGCCCCTGCCTATCGACCACAGGAGCGGTCCATGAGTGATGACGACAGCCGGCTCGAACGCGGCAACCGGGTCCGACGCGAGGTGCTCGGCGACGCGCACGTGGACCGGTCGATGCTGGCGGCCACCGACTTCACCCGGGTGGTGCAGGAGTACGTGACGGCGAGCTGCTGGGGTGACGTCTGGTCCCGCCCCGGGCTCGACCGGCGCACCCGCAGCCTGCTGAACCTGGCGATGCTTACCGCGCTGAACCGGCCGCACGAGTTCACGGTGCACATCCGGGGCGCGCTGCGCAACGGCTGCACCGAGGCGGAGATCCAGGAGGCGCTGCTGCAGACCGCCGCGTACTGCGGCGCACCGGCCGCCCTGGAGTCGTTCCGACTCGCCGAACGGACCATCGAAGAGGTACGCCAGGAGGCCGCGGCCGCCGGCTCCTCGACCGGGAACGCCGCGGTCGGGGTCGTCGCCGGGTGACCCGGCGCATTGGCGCCCGGGTCGTCGCGGACCTGCTCGACGGCTACGGCGTCACCCACCTGTTCCTGGTCCCGGCGATCCTGCGGCGCACCCTGGCCGAGCTGGAACGGCACCACCCGCACATCACCACGGTGGTCACCCACGGCGAGAAGTCCGCCGCCTACATGGCGGACGGGTACGCCCGGGTCTCCGGCCGACCCGGCGTCACGGCGGCCCAGGTGGTCGGGGCGCTGAACCTCGCCGCCGGCCTGCGCGAACCGTTCCTGGCCGGCTCCCCGGTGCTCGCCCTGACCGGCGGCCGCTCACCGGCCACCAAGTTCCGGCAGGTCTACCAGGAGGTCGACGACCTGCCCGCGTTCGACCCGGTGACCAAGTTCAACGCGACGATCGACGACGCCGACCGGTTCCCGGACATGCTCCGGCATGCCTTCCGGGTCGCCACCACCGGCGCCCCCGGCCCGGTGCACCTGCAGATCCAGGGCAACGAGGGGCAGCTCGACACGGAACCCACCGACGTCGAGCCGGTGGTGGAGCCGGGCTTCGCCCGGGTGCCCGCCGTCCGCCCCACCCCGGACGACGAGTCCGTGACGGCGGTGCTGCGGCTGCTGGCCGAGGCCGTGCGACCGGTGATCGTGGCCGGCGGCGGGGTCCGGCACTCCGGCGCCGGCGCCGAACTGGTGGCGCTCGCCGAGTCGCTGGGCATCCCGGTGGCCACCTCGGCGAACGGCAAGGACACCATCCCGGGCACCCACCCGAGGTCGGTCGGGGTGGTCGGCACCTACTCCCGGGAGTGCGCGAACCAGGTGGTCGCCCGGGCCGATCTGGTCTGTTTCATCGGCACCGGGACCGGCGGCATGACCACCCACTTCTGGGCCGTGCCGCCGGCCGGCACCCCGGCCGTCCAGATCGACATCGAGGCGACGCAGCTCGGCCGCAACTATCCGCTGCGGGCGTCGGTGGTCGCCGACGCGAAGGCGGCTCTCACCAGGATGCTCGCCCTGGCCAGCCGGCACCGGCAGCCGGACCGGACGGCCTGGCTGGCCGAGGTCGAGGCGCTGCGGGCGGCCTGGCGGGCGCGCTACCGTGCGGTGCTGACCAGCGACGCGGTGCCGATCCGGCCGGAACGCATCGCCGGTGAGCTGACCGCCGGCCTGCCCGACGACGCCGTCCTGCTGGTCGACACCGGGCACGCCGGAATGTGGCTGGCCCAGTTCCACGACGTGACCGCCGCCGGGCAGAGCTACCTGCGCAGCGCCGGCCACCTGGGCTGGGCGTTCTCGGCGGGGATCGGCGCCAAGTGCGCCGCGCCGGAGCGGCCGGTGGTGGTCTTCACCGGCGACGCCGGCCTCTACTACCACCTCGGCGAGATCGAGACCGCCGCCCGACGCGGGGTCAACCTGGTCACCGTGGTCAACAACAACCACGGCGGCAACCAGAGCCGGCGGGGCTTCGACCGGGCGTACGGCGGCCAGGGCACCGAACGCTCCCGGGAGCTGTGGACCTACCGCGAGGTGGACTTCGCGCGGATCGCGGAGGAGATGGGTGCGCTGGGCATCCGGGTGGACCGGCCCGGCGACCTGCCGACGGCGCTGGACCGCGCCCTGCACGCCGGCCGGCCGGTGGTGGTCGACGTGCACACCGACATCGAGGCCGCCGCACCACAGCCGGTCACCGGGCCGTAGCCCGCACCGGTCGCCGGGCAGGAGGGCGGTGGGCGGTCGCGGGCGGGCGGCGGGAGCGCGGTCGCCAGGCGGGTGGGCGCCGGGTCAGCCGGAGCCGTACAGCGCGCGGTCGTAGCCGGCGAAGTCCCAGGCGCCGGCGCCGCCCGACGGCCGCACCGTGCTGACGATGCTGGCGCCGCCGTCGACCGAGACCACCTCGCCGGTGAGGTAGGTGGCGTCGTCGCTGAGCAGGAAGGCCACCGCGCCGGCGATCTCGTCGCCGGTGCCGGCCCGGCGCAGCGGTGTGCTGCTGGCCCGCCGGGCCATGTCGTCCCGCCCGCCGGCAACCTGCGGGGTCGCGGCGAACAGGTCGGTGGGGACGATGCCCGGGGCCACCGCGTTCACCCGGACGCCAAGGGGGCCGCCGTACATCGCGGCGCCGCGCAGCAACCCGAGCACCGCGTGCTTGGAGGTCTGGTAGGCGAGCAGATCGGCGCTGCCGCGCAGGCTGCCGATCGAGGCGGTGATGACGATGCTGCCGACCCCGCCCTGCGCGGCGTACTGGCGGAAGGCCGCCCGTACGCCGAGGAAGACGCCGCGGACGTTGACCGCCATGACCCGGTCGAAGTCGGCCACCGTCAGCTCGGGCAGGGGGGCCAGCGACCCGGGGATGCCCGCGTTGAGGTGGTGCAGGTCGACCCGGCCGAACCGCTCGACCGCGGCCGCCAGGTAGCCCGCCACGTCCTGCTCGGCCGAGACGTCGGCGCGAACCCCGATCGCCTCGGTGGGCAGCGACTCGGCGACCGCGCGCGCCCCGGCCTCGTCGAGGTCCACCGCCACGACGCGGGCGCCCTCCTCGGCGAGGCGACGGGCGGTGGCCGCGCCGATGCCGCCGGACGCGCCGGTCACCACGGCCACCTTGCCGGCGAGTCCGCGCATGTCCACCTCCACATTCGCATGATCAGCACTAGCCAAGATTGTAGGCCAATCATACAATGATGTCACCCGCGAGAATTAACCTTCAAGAAGTCGAACCGAAACCTCGCTAGCCCTTGACACGGCGTGGGAGGGGTCACCTAGATTCCACGGGTACCGGATACACGGACGGTCACCCCGCAATGCGGGACGCAGCCGGAGGCGAGGGAGGTGCGCGATGTCCAGCAACACCGCTCGGGGTCCGCGCGCCGACCAGCTGGAGATCGCCAGTGGCGACCTCCAGGTGGTGGCCCGGGTCGTCCAGCTGCTCCGCCTGCTCGCGGGCAACTCCAGCATCGACCTGGTGTCGGCGGCCGAGGAGCTCGGCGTCGGCAAGTCCACCGCGCACCGGTACCTCGCCTCGATGGAGAACCACGGTCTCCTGCAACGCCGGGACCGCAACCGGTACGAGTTCGGCGTGCTCCTGGCCGAGCTGGGCACCATGGCCCTGTCCCGGTTGGGGGTCGTCGACCTGGCCGGCCCGGTGATGGAGGAGATCAGCGTTCGGGTTCGGCACACCATCGTGCTGAGCGTGTGGAACGGCATCTGCCCGGTGGTGGCACAGGTCCGCGAGGACAGCAGCCGGACGGCGCACGTCTCGATAGCGGTCGGCAGCCACCTCGGGCCGAGCGCCGCGCAGACCCTGGTCTTCTGGGCCTTCCGGGACGAGTCCTTCTACCGGTTCCGTGGCGCACCCGCCGCGGACGCGACCGAAGCCGAGTTGGCGGAGGTCCGCCGGACCGGGATCTCCATCCGCCAGAGCCCGCGCGACGGCGTCAGCGCCGTGGCCACCCCGGTCAGGGACCCGGCGGGCCGGGTGGTGGCGACCCTGGCCGCCGTCGACATCTCGCAATTCGTCCCCGAGGAAATCGACAGCCCGCTGGCCCGAGCCCTGCTCTCGGGCGCCGAGACGATCAGCCGGCGGATGGTCAGCCCACTGGACAACGGGTCGGACCACCCCTGAGCGCTCCGGCCGGCGGCCGGAGCGGACCGACGGAACGGCACCGAGAAGCGCCGTCCCATCCCCAACCGTGACGACGAGGCGACACTCTTAGATCATGAAGAAGGCGATAAAATGAGAAAACTAGGCACATTTACCGCTATCCTGACATGCGCTCTGCTCGTGTCGGCCTGCGGCGTGGGCGGCGGCGACTCCGGCGACTCCGATGCGAAGACGCTTACCTGGGCCAGCACCGGCGGCCAGTTCCAGGAGGACGAGAAGAACGCCCTCCAGGTGCCGTTCACCGAGAAGACCGGCACCGAGTTCGTCAACGTCAGCCCGGCCGAGCAGGCCCAGGTGCGCGCGATGGTGACCGCGGGCAAGACAATCTGGGACCTGGCCAACATGAGCTGGATCTACGCCGGCGCGTACTGCGGTGAGCTGTTCGAGAAGCTCGACGACCCGGCGCTGGACCGCAGCAAGTTCCCGGAGGGCACCACCGGCGAGTGCTTCGTGCCGACCTACCGGTACGCCAACATCTTCAGCTACAACGCCGACATGTACCCCGGCGACAAGCCGACCACGATCCAGGACTTCTTCGACGTCGAGAAGTTTCCCGGCAAGCGGGTGGTCTACGACTACCCGAAGGCCGGTCTCTTCGAGGCGGCGCTGGTCGCCGACGGGGTGGCACCGGAGGATGTCTACCCGCTCGACCTCGACCGGGCCTTCCGGAAGATCGACACGATCAGGAGCTCGCTGGTCTTCGCCCCCAGCTACGGCGCCATCCAGCAGATGCTCGTCGACAAGCAGGCCAGCATGGTGCTGACCGTGACCGCCCGGACCATCGTCTCGGCGCAGAGCGGCGCCAACCTCGTCCCGGTCTGGGACTTCAACACCACCGACATCGGCGCGCTGGTCATCCCCAAGGGCACCCCGAACAAGGCCCTCGCCCAGGAGATGCTCGCCTTCGTCACCGAGCCCGAGCAGTCCATCGCGTACGCCAAGCTGACCGGCACCGCTCCCTCCCGGCCGGAGGTCGACCTCGAATCGGTCGGCTACACCGACGAGCAGAAGAAGTTCAACGCCTTCCTGCCCGACCGCGGCCGCACCATCGAGCAGGACAAGCAGTGGTGGATCGAGAACACCGACGCGCTCGTCCAGCGCTGGACGAGCTGGAAGGTCGGCTGACGCAGATGTCCGCGCCGACCGCCGCGCCCGAGGCGTCCCCCACCGGACGCCTCGGGCCGGCCCGGATCGCCAGCCGGGTCCGCGCCTCCGGATGGCTGCTCCTGCTGCCGTCGCTGATCGCCCTGCTGGTCCTCTTCGTCGCCCCGCTGGCCAACGTCGTGGTGGACAGCTTCACCGAACCGACCGTCGGCCTGGACAACTACGCCTCGCTGTTCACCGACGGATACACCATCCGGGTGCTCGGCCGGACGCTGCTGGTCGCGCTCGTGGTCGCCGTCGTGGGTGCGCTGCTGGCCTTCCCGTACGCGTACGCGATGACCCTGGTCGGCCCGACCATGCGCGCCCTGCTGGTGACGATCGTGCTGGTCCCGTTCTGGACCAGCATGATGGCCCGCAACTTCGCCTGGCTGGTGCTGATGCAGGACGGCGGCCTGATCCAGCAGGCGCTGCGGCCGTTCGGGCTCGGCGACGTCACCCTGCTCGGCACCACGCTGGCGGTGGGCATCTCGATGACCCAGGTGCTGCTGCCCTTCCTGGTGCTGCCGATGTACAGCGCCATGTCGCAGATCGACGGGCGGCTGGTGGCGGCCGGGCAGAGCCTCGGGGCGCCGCGCGCCCGCGCCTTCCGCCGGATCTACCTGCCGCTGGCCACCCCGGGGGTGATCGCCGGCATGTCGCTGGTCTTCGTGCTGGCGCTGGGCTTCTACGTCACCCCGGCCCTGCTCGGCTCCAACCGCAGCGCGATGATCGCCCAGGTCATCAACGTGCGTACCAAGGAGTTGCTCGACTTCGGCGGGGCCGGCGCGATCGGCATGTTCCTGCTCGCCGTCACCCTGCTGGTGCTCGGCCTGAGTCGCCGGCTGGCCGGGCAGAACGTGGCGGTGGTCGCGGCCGGCGGCCAGCCGACCCGCACCGCCCCGTCGGGCCGGGGAGCCTCGGAGGTGCGGCCGTGGCTGAAGGTGCACACCACGATCGTCGCGATTCTGCTCGCCGGTCCCACCCTGGTGGTGATCCCGATGAGCTTCTCCTCGGGGGTGACCTTCCAGTTCCCGCCGCAGGGCTGGTCGACCCGGTGGTACGAGCGGCTGTTCACCTCGCCCGAGTGGACCGCGGCGATCCTGAACACCCTCCAGGTCGGCATCTACACCGCGCTGATCGCGACCGTGCTCGGCACCACCGCGGCGTTCGGCCTGATGCGGCTGCGGCCGCGCTGGCGCGGGCCGCTGAACGCCTTCCTGCTCTCGCCGATGATCGTCCCGCACATCCTGGTCGCCCTGGTGGTCTTCGCCGCGTTCCTGCGGCTGAGCCTCAACGGCACCCTCTTCGGCATCATCCTGGCCCACACGGCGATGGCCCTGCCGTTCGTGGTGATCGCGGTGACCGCCCGGCTGCAGGGCATGGACCACCGGCTGCCCAAGGTCGCGGCGAGCCTCGGCGCCAGCCCGCTCTCGGCGTTCCGCCGGGTCACCCTGCCGCTGGTGCTGCCCGGCGTGCTCTCCGGCGCGGTGCTGGCGTTCGTCACCTCGCTGGACGAGGTGGTCATCGCCCTGTTCCTGCAGGCCCCCGGGGCGATCACCCTGCCGGTGCAGATGTTCAACAGCATCACCATCCAGATCGACCCGACCATCTCCGCCGCGTCGAGCGTGATGGTCCTGCTGGTAAGCGTTCCCATCCTGTTCGCACAGATCGCCGGCGCCCGACGCGGGAAGAGAGGCACCCGATGAGCTCCGCCACGCACCAGCAGCCGGACCCGCCGGCACCGGCCGTCCGCACCGGCGGCGGCCGGGTCGAGCTGGTGGACCTCTGCAAGCGGTACGGCGGCAGCGGCGAACCGGCCGCCGTCGACCACATCAACCTCGACATCCAGCCGGGCGAGTTCATCACCCTGCTGGGGCCCAGCGGCTCCGGCAAGACGACCACGCTCAACATGATCGTCGGTTTCACCGAGCCCACCTCGGGCCGGATCGTCCTCAACGGCCGCGACATCTCCCGGACCCCGGCGCACAAGCGCAACTTCGGGATGGTGTTTCAGAACTACGCCCTCTTCCCCCACCTGACGGTGGCCCAGAACGTCACCTTCCCGCTGCGCGAGCGGAAGGTGCCCGCCGCCGAGGCGGCCCGCCGGGTCGGCGAGGCGCTGGAGCTGGTCGACCTGGGCGCGATGGGCAACCGGCGGCCGCACGAGCTCTCCGGCGGCCAGCAGCAACGGGTCGCGCTGGCCCGCGCGGTGGTCTTCTCCCCCAGCGTGCTGCTGCTCGACGAACCGCTGAGCGCGCTGGACCGCAAGCTGCGCCAGTCGCTGCAGCGTGAGATCAAGCGGCTGCACCAGGAGCTGGGGCTGACCTTCGTCTTCGTCACCCACGACCAGGACGAGGCGATGACCCTCTCGGACCGGATCGCGATCTTCGACGGCGGGCGGATCGTCGCGGTCGGCACCCCGGCCGAGCTCTACCACCGGCCCACCACCCAGTTCGTGGCGCGGTTCCTCGGCGAGTCGAACGTCTTCGCCGGCCGGTACCGGGCGGCGGACGTTTACGAGTGGCACGGCCACAAGTGGGCCGTGGCCGCGCCACCCGCCGCCGCCGCCGAGGAGCAGGCGCTGATCGTCCGGCCGGAACACCTGCAGGTCGCCGACGAGGAGGGTGCGGTGCCGGCCGGCAGCAACACCGCCCCGGCGACCATCACCGACGTCTCCTTCTACGGCACGTACTACCGGCTGGAGCTGGCCTTCGACGACGAGTCGACCGGCTGCGCGGTGCTGCCGGTCGGCGCCGCGGCGGCGGTCGAGCCGGGCCGCCGGGTGATCGCCCACTGGCGGCCCGAGCACCAGGTCCTGGTCACCGAGTGAACCCCGACGAGTCCGCCTTGACGAACGAACCCCTGACAAGGAAGACACCATGATCCCAGTCGACTACCCGTTCAACCCCGAGGCGGACTCCGACCGCAAGGTCGCCGACCCGGAGGCCGACGCCCTGCTGGTCGGGGCGGTGGACCTGCACCAGCACCCCGGCCCGAGCCCGTTCCCGAGGCGGATGAGCATCCTGGACGCGGCCCGGGACGCGGCCAGCGTCGGCTTCCGGGCGATCGTGGCCAAGTCCCACCACCACAGCATGGTCACCGACATCCTGGCCCTGCGCTCCGCCGGCCTGGCCGAGGTGTCGACCGAGGTGTACGGCGGGATCGCGCTGAACCGGACCGTCGGCGGCCTCAACCCGTACGCGGTCGAGCTGGCGCTGCGGATGGGCGGCCGGATGGTGTGGTTCCCGACGCTCTCCTCGGCCGCCCACGTCCGGCACCACGACGGGCACGACTCGGGCTTCCCCAGCCCGGAGGTGGACCTGCGTCCCAACGAGATCATCTCGATCCTCGACGAGCGGGGCCGGGTGCTCCCCGAGGTGCAGGACATCCTCTCGGTGATCGCGGCCGAGGACGCAGTGTTGACCTGCGGCCACCTCGGGGTCGACGAGGCCCAGCCGCTGATCGACGCCGCGCTCGCCGCCGGGGTCGGGCGAATCCTGGTGAACCACCCCTGCTTCGTGGTCGAGGCCTCGGTCGAGCAGGCGGTGGCCTGGGCCCGGCAGGGGGTCACCATCGAGCACTGCATCATCATGTACTTCGGCCGCCCGGAGCGGCGCCGGGACCTGGGCGAGCTGCTCACCTTCATCAAGGAGGTGGGGGTCGGGCAGACCGTGCTCTCCTCGGACTCCGGCCAGAAGACCAACCCGCTGCCGGTGACCCTCTACCGCCGGGCCGTGCGCGGCCTGCTGGACGCGGGCATCTCCGAGTCCGACATCCGGCAACTGGTCGGGACGAACGCCGGACAGCTGCTGCTGCCATGACCGGCGCCCGCTACCAGGTCACCATCGTCCGGTACGGCACCCGGCAGACCGTCCGCAGCGACGTCTACCTGAACTACCACCTCTACGGCGAGCCCGACGGTCCAATCCGGATGGACTACTACTTCTGGCTCATCCGCGACCGCGACCGCACCATCGTGGTGGACACCGGGTTCTCCGCGGCCGGGGGTGCCCGCCGCCGGCGGACCACCACGATCGAACCGGCGACGGCGTTCGCCGCGCTGGGGGTGGAGACCGCCGCCGGGCCGCCGGTGGTGGTCACCCACGCCCACTACGACCACATCGGCAACCTCGACCTCTTCCCGGCCTCGCCGGTGCTCATCGCGGCCGCCGAGTACGAGTTCTGGACCGGCCCCTACGCCGACCGGACCCTGCTGCACCACTCCGTCGAGGACGCGGAGATCGACCTGCTGCGGCAGGCCGACCGGGAGGGCCGGCTGCGGACCTTCGGCGACGAACTGGTCCTGGCGCCGGGGGTGCGGCTGATCCGGGTCGGCGGGCACACCCCCGGGCAGACCGTCGTCACCGTCGACACCGACGCCGGCGTGGTGCTGCTGGCCTCGGACGCCGTGCACTACTACGAGGAGTACGAACGCAGCATGCCGTTCACGCAGGTGGCCAACCTGGTCGACATGTACGCCGGCTTCGAACGCATCCGCGCCATGGTCGGCACCGGCGCGGTCGACCACCTGGTCACCGGCCACGACCCGGACACCCTGGCCCGGTTCACCCCGGTCACCGAGGGCGAACTGACCGGCCACGCCGCCACGATCGGCCACGCCGCCACGATCGGAGAGGAGCCCCGATGAGGATCGGCTTCGCCGGACTCGGCAACATGGGCGGCCGGATGGCCGCCTGCATCACCGGCGGCGGCCGGGACGTGCTCGGCTACGACGTACGCCCGGAGCATGTGACCGCGACCGGCGCGGAGCCGGCGGCGTCGGTCGGCGAGTTGACCGACGGCAGCGACCTGCTGCTGCTGTCGCTGCCGGACAGCCGGGTGGTGGAGGCGGTCGTGCTCGGCGACGACGGGGTGCTCGCGCACGCCCGACCGGGTCAGATCGTGGTCGACCTCTCCACCGCGGCTCCGGACTCGACCACCAGGCTGCATGGGCTGCTCGCCGACCGGGGTGCGGCGTACCTCGACGCGGGTGTCTCCGGCGGCGCGGCCGCGGCCGAGCAGGGGACGTTGACCCTGATGGTCGGCGGCGAGGCTGAGGTCCTCGACCGCGCCCGGCCGGTCCTGGAACTGTTCTCGGCGCACATCTTCCACTGTGGGCCGAGCGGCGCCGGGCACACGGTCAAACTGCTCAACAACTTTCTCAACGCGATCGCGTTGTCGGCCACCGCCGAGGTGATGGTCGCCGGGAAGAAGGCCGGTCTGGATCTGGCAACCCTGCTCGCGGTCCTCAACGCCAGCTCCGGGGTCAACTTCGCCACCCTGAACCGGTTCCCGAAGATCATCCACGGCGACTACCTCAAGGGTGGGCTCACCAACACCCTGATGCTCAAGGACGTGCACCTCTACGCCGAGCTGGTGGCCCGGCTCGGCGTGATCAGCCCCAACTCGGCCGGACCGCTGGCCAGCTTCGGGCTGGCCCGCGCGCTCGGCTACGCCGACGAGATCAGCAACACCGTGGTCGACGCGATCGGCGACCTCTCCGGCGGCGTCCGGCTACACACCACGGAACAGGCACCCCCGAGAGAGGAACCGACCAGATGAGGATCGTCCACGGCCGGGCCGACGGGATCGGCTCGGACCAGCGCGACACGGTCACCGGCGAGGTGTGGTTCGACCCGGTCCTGCCCGCCACCGACGGCGTCACCATCACCACGGTCTTCTTCGCCCCCGGCGCCCGCACCTACTGGCACCGGCACGAGAACGGCCAGATCCTGCAGGTGCTCGCCGGACGCGGGCTGATCTGCACCGACGGCGAGCGGCCGCGCACCATCAGCGCCGGCGACACCGTCTGGGTGCCGCCCGGCGAGCGGCACTGGCACGGCGCCGCGCCCGACTCGGTCATGACCCACACCGCGATCTCGCTCGGCGCCACCAGCTGGGCGGAGGAGGTAACCGACGATGACTGACCCGAGCGCGTTGACCGCCCGGCAGGAAGAGATCAAGCAGGAGTTCATCCGGGTACGCGGGGCGTGGAGCGACACCTGGGAGGGGGTGCTCCGGCTCGACCCGGAGTTCCTCCGGGCGTACCTCGACTTCTCCGCCGTGCCGTGGCGCAAGAACCACCTCGACGACAAGGTCAAGGAGTTCATCTACATCGCGATCGACGCCAACGCCACCCACATGTACCTGCCCGGCGTACGCCAGCACATCCGGGCCGCCCTCCAGCTGGGCGCCACCGGTCAGGAGATCATGGAGGTGCTCGAACTCTCGGCGACCCTGGGCATCCACGCGATGAACATCGGCGTGCCGATCCTGGTCGAGGTGCTGCAGGAGAAGGGTCTGCGCAGCGGCCCGGCGCCGCTGACCGAGGAGCAGGAGCAGCTCAAGGCCGAGTTCACCCGGACCCGCGGATACTGGCACGCCTTCTGGGACGAGATCCTCGAACTCGACCCGGAGATGTTCACGGCGTACACCGAGTTCTCCGCCGTGCCGTGGCGGTCGGGCACCCTCGAACCGAAGGTGAAGGAGTTCGTCTACATCGCCTTCGACACCGCCGCCACCCACCTCTACCAGCCGGGGCTCAAGCTGCACATCGAAAACGCCATCGGGTACGGGGCCACGCCGCAGGAGATCCTGGAGGTCATGGAGATCGCCTCGGTGCTCGGCATCCACGGGGTCACCGCCGCCGCCCCGATCCTGATCGAGGAGCTTGCGGCGATAGCGGAGGCGCCCGATCAGCGGGCGACGTAGCCGCCGTCCACGCTCAGGATTGTGCCGGTGATACCGGCCGATTCGGGCGCGGCCAGGAAGACGATCGCCCGGGCCACCTCGTCGGGCGTGGACATCCGCCCGATCGGGTGGTTGCCCAGGGTCACCTTCAGGCTCGCGGCGGGGTCCGGGTCGGCCGCCCGGGCCTCGGCCATGAACTCGGTGTCCACCGCCCCGGGCGCGACCGCGTTGACCCGGACGCCGCGGGCCGCGTACTCGATGGCCAGCTGCCGGGTCAGCTGCACGATCGCGCCCTTGGTCAGTGCGTAGACGCTCTGGTTGGCGATGCCGACCAGCCCGGAGATGGAGGCGGTGTTGACGACGCACCCCCGGGTTTCGGTCAGTTGTGGCAGGGCGGCGCGGGTGAGCCGGAACACCGACCGCACGTTGACGGCGAAGAGTCGGTCGAAGTCCTCGTCGGTGGTTTCCAGGGCCGGCCGGCGCAGGAATCGCGCCGCGTTGTTCACCAGCAGGTCGAGCCGGCCGAACTCGGCGACGGCACGGCCCACGACAGCGGCCGGGGTGCCGTCGTCGGTCACGTCCGCGACCACCGGCAGCAGCCAGCCCGGCTCGGCCAGCTCGGTGACCTCGGGTGCCACGTCCACCGCGACCACCCGGTAGCCGGCGTCGCGCAGTCGGGTCACCACACTGCGGCCGATCCCCCGGGCGGCGCCGGTCACCACCGCGGTCAGCTCCATGCGTCCTCCCCTCGGATGACGCCGTCGCCCGGCGCCCAACCAACACGATTGTGTGATCATCATACATCCTGCCGACGCCGGGTCCAGCCTCCGCTCGCGCCGCCCGGACGACGCCGGAGAGTAGGCGTGCCACTGGCTTCGCCGTGCGGCTGTACCGGCCGCAGGCGCACCACCTCGACCGGCTCAGCTGGAGACCGGCTCCGGCTCGGCGGACGAGGCGTCGGCCAGGTCGGTGCCGGACACGAGGCGGATGCCCGGCTCGGTGTCGAGGCGCACCTCGTACCCGGTCGGTGGGCCGGTCCGACCCCAGCGGGCACCGACGACGGTGCCGGTCCGGCGCTCGACAGCCACCCGGATACCGGGTGGGTGGCCGCCGTACGGTTCGACCAGGAGCGCGTCGAGGATGTGCCGGACGCCGTCGAGCGAGCCGCGCAGACTCGTGGATCGCAGCTCCCGGCCGAGGGTGGTCGCCGCGTCCCGGACCCGGCGGTCGGGGCTCGCCCCGCCGGCGGCGAGGGCGGCCTCCACCCGCGCCCAGAGCCGCCACCGGTCGTTGTCGAGCAGGTGCCGGGCCGCCCGGTCGATCGCCGCGCAGGCGATGTCGACGGCCGCTTCCTCGCCGAGCTCGGCCGCCCAGGCGAGTTCGTCCGCCGGGGGCAGCAGGCTCGGCGACTCGTGCGCGAGGACGGCGTACAGCATCGCGAGGGTCGTCTCGCGACCTTCACCGTGGTAGAGCGGGCCGATCCCGGCGGTGGCGCGCAGGGGCGGGAACCGCGTGGTCAGCTGGGCGGCGCGACCCAGCGGGAGATCGGCGGCCTGGCGGGTGTCGCGGACCCGGGAGTGGAACGTGCGGTGTTCGCGGGCAGCGAACATCCAGGCCCGGTGTTCGTCGTCGCCGACCGGGAAGCCGGGGCGCTGCCGGCCGGTCGGCGCGGACGTCTGCGCCCTGAGCAGGCGGGCCGCGACCGAGTACGGCACGCCGAGCTCGGCGGCCTTGGCGCGGATCGCGCGTCGGCGGGCGCGGTCGGGTACGGGTCGTCGGCTGCGGTTTCCGCTCATCGTGGTCCTCCCACGCCGATCGTAGGTCGGATCGTTGTATTCTGTGGGGGCAGCGCGCCTGCACGAGCGTAGCGAGGCCCCCCACGCGGGTCACGCGCCAACGCCAAGAGGCTCCGACTCAGCGCACTCACTCTCCTACCCGCTTCCGCGCGTACCCGCGCGTCTCTTGGGCGGAGTGCGTGGGGCTCCGCCGCGAGGACGTGAGTGTCGTGTTCGAGCGGTTCACCGACCGGGCCCGTCGGGTTGTCGTCCTGGCTCAGGAAGAAGCCCGGATGCTCAACCACAACTACATCGGTACGGAGCACATCCTGTTGGGTCTCATCCATGAGGGTGAGGGCGTCGCGGCGAAGGCCCTGGAGAGTCTGGGGATCTCGCTGGAGGGCGTGCGTCAGCAGGTTGAGGAGATCATCGGTCAGGGTCAGCAGGCGCCGAGCGGGCATATTCCGTTCACGCCGCGGGCCAAGAAGGTGTTGGAGCTGTCCCTGCGTGAGGCGTTGCAGCTCGGGCACAACTACATCGGTACGGAGCACATCCTGCTGGGGTTGATCCGGGAGGGTGAGGGTGTCGCGGCCCAGGTGCTGGTCAAGCTGGGTGCGGATCTGAACCGGGTCCGTCAGCAGGTGAATCAGCTCCTCGCCGGTGACCAGGGCGGCCAGCCCGCCACGCCCGGCCGGCCCGCCGCACCCTCGCCGTCGGCGGTCCTCGACCAGTTCGGAATCAATCTGACGCAGCGGGCCCGGGACGGCCGGCTCGACCCGGTGATCGGCCGGGAGCGGGAGATCGAGCGGGTGATGCAGGTGCTCTCCCGCCGGCTGAAGAACAACCCGGTCCTGATCGGTGAACCGGGGGTCGGCAAGACCGCCGCGGTGGAAGGGCTGTGCCAGGCGATCGTCGCGGGTGAGGTGCCCGAGACGCTGAAGGACGAGCAGCTCTACACGCTGGATCTGGGCGCTTTGGTGGCGGGTTCGCGTTACCGGGGTGACTTCGAGGAGCGGCTGAAGAAGGTGCTCAAGGAGGTCGGCGTCCGCGGCGACATCATTCTGTTCATCGACGAGATCCACACGCTCGTCGGCGCCGGTGCCGCCGAGGGCGCCATCGACGCGGCCGCGATTCTCAAGCCGATGCTGGCCCGGGGAGAGTTGCAGCTGATCGGGGCGACGACGGTGGACGAGTACCGCAAGTTCATCGAGAAGGACAAGGCGCTGGAACGCCGCCTCCAACCGGTCGAGGTGGCTGAACCCACGCTGGCGCACACCGTTGAGATTCTGAAGGGTTTGCGGGATCGGTATGAGGCGCATCATCGGGTGAGCATCACGGATGCGGCGTTGGTGGCGGCGGCGACGTTGGCTGACCGGTACATCTCGGATCGGTTCCTGCCGGACAAGGCGATCGATCTGATCGATGAGGCGGGTGCGCGGATGCGGATTCGTCGGATGACCGCGCCGCCGGATCTGCGTGATTTTGATGAGCGGATCGCTCAGGTGCGTCGGGACAAGGAGTCGGCGATCGACGCGCAGGACTTCGAGCGGGCTGCGCAGTTGCGGGACAAGGAGAAGCAGCTGCTGGGTCAGAAGGCGCAGCGGGAGAAGGAGTGGAAGGCCGGCGATCTGGACGTGGTGTCCGAGGTCGATGATGAGCAGATCGCTGAGGTGTTGGCGAACTGGACCGGTATCCCGGTGTACAAGTTGACCGAGGAGGAGACCGCCCGCCTGCTGCGGATGGAGGACGAGCTGCACAAGCGGGTCGTCGGCCAGGAAGACGCGGTGAAGGCGGTGTCGAAGGCGATCCGGCGGACGCGGGCCGGGTTGAAGGATCCGAAGCGGCCGTCTGGTTCGTTCATCTTCGCGGGTCCGTCGGGTGTGGGTAAGACGGAGTTGTCGAAGGCTCTGGCGGAGTTCCTGTTCGGGTCCGAGGACGCGTTGATCCAGTTGGACATGTCGGAGTTCCATGACCGGTACACGGTGTCGCGGCTGGTGGGTGCGCCTCCCGGGTATGTGGGGTACGACGAGGGTGGTCAGCTGACGGAGAAGGTGCGGCGGCGGCCGTTCTCGGTGGTGTTGTTCGACGAGATCGAGAAGGCCCACCCGGACGTGTTCAACACGTTGCTGCAGATCCTGGAGGACGGGCGGCTCACTGATGGTCAGGGCCGGATCGTGGACTTCAAGAACACGGTCATCATCCTGACCACCAACCTGGGCACCCGCGACGTGGCCAAGGCCGTGTCGCCGGGGTTCCAGGCGTCCGAGGACGCCAGCAGCGGCTACGACCGGATGAAGGCAAAGGTCAACGACGAACTCAACCGGCATCTCCGGCCGGAGTTCCTGAACCGGATCGACGACACAATCGTCTTCCGCCAACTGGGCCAGAACGAGATTCGGCAGATCGTCGACATCTTCCTGGCGCGGATCGAGACCCAGCTCCGCAACAAGGACATGGGGCTGGAGCTGACCGAGAACGCCAAGCGGTACCTGGCGCGCAAGGGCTTCGACCCGGTGCTGGGCGCCCGGCCACTACGCCGGACGATCCAGCGCGACATCGAGGACAACCTCTCCGAGCGGATCCTCTGCAACGGGCTGCGCCCCGGCCAGATCGTGGTCGTGGACTGCGCGGACGACCCGGCAGCCGACGGGGAGTCCCGGCTGACCTTCACCGGATCCGTCCGCGCGGCAGTGGCGCCGGACGCGGTCCCCGTCGACCTCGACGCCGCCACCGCCGAGGGATAGCGCGAGCCACAAGGCAACCCCGCGACGCGCGGCGGGCTCGGCTTTCGCCGAGCCCGCCGCCGTGCCGGAACTGCGTGAGACGGTTAGCGCTGCAGGGTGAGCAGGCCGGGCCGGTAGGGCAGCAGGCCGTAGTCGCCGCCGGAGTTGGGCGAGCGGCCCTGGTAGAGCAGTTGCAGGTTGCAGGCGTTGACGGTCATGGTCTGGTCGGCGTTGGTCCGGATCAACTCGCCGTGGCTGATGTCGTTGGTCCAGGTGGCGCCGCTGTTGGCCTTGCCCGCGAACGGGTTGCTCTCGCTGGTGGCGTTCGGGGTCCAGTTTCCGCCCAGGCTGGTGGCCGTGAACGAGCGGAAGTAGCGGCCCTGCGAACCGATCGCCTCGACGAGCATGAGGTAGCGGTTCTCGCCTTCGAGCTTGTAGACCTGAACGCCCTCGAAGAGGTTGTTCGTGGTGTCGGTCATGATGGTGGTGTAGTTGGAGCCGAAGCTGCCGGGGAAGTTGCCGATCGGCATGCTGGCCCGGTAGATCCGGCCGTTGTCACCGGCGAAGAAGAGGTACATGTTCTGGCTGTCACCGATCAACGCCTGGTCGATCGGCCCGGTGTTCGAGTTGGAGATGCTACCGGTGAACAGCGTCTGCGCCGACGACCACGAGTTCACGTTCGTCGGGTCCGTCGAGGTCCGGTAGGAGAACGCCGGCCCGCCCCACTGGTAGGCCAGCACCCACACGTTGCGCGGAGCGAAGTAGAACAACGACGGCGCCACCGCGGCGAACGGCATCGCGTTCTGGCTGGCCGAACCCATCTGGTTCCAGTTCGAGAAGAGCCCGAAGTTCATCGAACCCCACGTCGTGCCGGTGTCGTGGTTGGTGGCGTAGACCAGGTGCTGGCCGTTGTACGGCGCGTGGGTGAAGTCCTTCAGCGACACCCATCCCGACCTGGGCTGCGCCAACGCACCCGTCGACGACCACCGGTACGACGACGGCAGCGCGCAGGTGTTGCCCGGCGGCGGCGTGGTGCCCGGAGGGGTGGTAGCCGGCGGGGTCGTCGGCGGCGGGTTGGTCGGACCGCCGGTGGCGTTGTGCCGGAACTGCTGGTTGGGCTGTCCGTGGCAGTCGTAGAGCTGGACCTGCGCCCCGTTGGAGGTGCTCCAGACATCCAGGCAGCGCCCGGACTGCACACCACTGATCGTCCCGTTGGAGTTCAGGTTCCACTGCTGGTTGGTCTGGCTGTGGCAGCTGTAGATCTGCACCGCCGCGCCGTTACCCGAACCCGCCGCATCCAGACACATGTTGCCGTACACCTGCAGCTGCCTGTTCGCGGTGTACGTCCAGGACTGGTTGGACTGAGTGTGGCAGTCGTACAGCTGCACCCGGGTGCCGTTGTCACGGGAGGCGTTGGGTACGTCGATGCACCGGTTCGACTGCGCGTTCACAATCTGACCGGCGGAGCCGGGTGGCCCGGTCGTGGGGGTCGGCCCCGGGGTGGTCGGACCAGGGGTGGTCGGGCCCGGGGTGGTCGGCTGCGGGGTGGCGCTGTTCAGCGCTTCCAGCGTCGAGTTGTAGGCCTGCTTCTTGTTGCCGTTGCACTCGAACAGCAGGGGGGTCCCGCCGCTACGCCACGAGTCGCAGTCCCGCACGCCCCAGACGGTGATGCCGTTGCAGCGGGCGACGGCGAGGCAGTCGTTGACGACGTTGCGGTAGGTGTTGGCCTGGGTGGCGCCGGAGCCCTCGATGTCCAGCTCGGTGATCTGCACGTCCACCCCGAGGGCGGCGAAGCTGGACAGCGTGGTGCGGTAGTTGCTGTTGTAGGGCGAGCCGGAGTTGAAGTGCGACTGGAACCCGACGCAGTCGATCGGCACGCCACGCTGCTTGAAGTCCTGCACCATCCGGTACACCGCCTGGGTCTTGGCCCAGGTCCAGTTGTCGGTGTTGTAGTCGTTGTAGCAGAGCTTGGCCTCCGGGTCGGCGGCGCGGGCGGCGCGGAACGCGGCCTCGATCCAGTCGTTACCCGTACGCTGCAGGTTCGAGTTACGCCGCGCGCCGCTGTTGCCGTCCTCGAACGCCTCGTTCACCACGTCCCAGGAGTCGATCTTGCCCCGGTAGTAGGAGGCCACCCGGGTGACGTGGTTCAGCATCGCCGACCGCAGCCCGGAGCCCTCCATCCGCTCCATCCAGGGCGGCTGCTGGGAGTGCCAGGCCAGCGTGTGACCGCGCACCTTCCAACCCCGGTCCAGCGCGTAGTTGACGATCCGGTCCGCGTTGGTGAAGTTGAACTGGTTCTGGTTCGGCTCGGTCGCGTCGATCTTCATCTCGTTCTCGGCCGTGACCGAGTTGAACTCACGGTTGAGGATCGTGGTGTAGGTGTTGTCGTTCAGCTTGCCCACGGTGATGGCGGCACCGAAGTACCGGCCGGACTGGGCCGCTGCGGCACCGAGGGTCGCCTCGGCAGCCTGTGCGAGGTTGGGCAGCAACGTCACGACGAGGGCAGCGACGAGCGCCAACGCTGAAGAGATGGTCAGCGTTCTCAGTCGACGCCCGGCGGGACGGGTCCGGGAGATCATGCAGATCCTCCAAGTTGTAACGGAACGACTTCTGACGGTGCGGTGGGGTTCGGTGGTGTGACTGGTGCTCCGGCCGGTCAGGACCGACCTGCGCCGGCATCTCAGGGCCGAGCGCAACGTGTTAACGCTCACACCTATCGATGGATACCCAGGCTTTCAGATACACGCTGGTTTATCAAGCGATAGTTTCGGAGATCGACCGGTAGTTTCGGTCGCACCGTGACTGTCAGCGCTGAGCCTTGACCACTTCGTACAGTGCCGTCCAGTTCCGGCCGCCGAGACCTGCGGCGATCGCCCGGTCATAGTGTGATTTGACCGCATTCGGTAGCCCCAGGTCGACGCCGCTTGCCGCACTGGTCCGCGCGATGTGGTCGGCCGTGGCCCCCATCATCAGGGCCGTACTGAGATCCCCCGGGTACTCCCCCGCCGCGATTTCCGCAGCCAGTTCTGACCCGTCGCCCACCATCGCCGGGATGTCGGCCAGGGTTCGCATCGCGTCCGGCAGGAACTCGTCCGCCGGCACGCCGGCCGCGGTGACCAGGGCCGTGGCGTGCAGCAGGCCCGCCAGAGCGGTGAGGAAGACGTCCAGGTGTGCCTGGTAGAGCAACTGCGCCAGACCCGGATCGGCGCCCAGGTACCTCGTCCGGCCGATCAGCCGCAACACCGGCTCGTGGGCGAGGAACAGCTCCCCGGGACCGCTGTAGAACGCGTACGCGTCCGGCTGACCGACCGCGGGGGGCGGCACCATGATCCCACCGGTGAGAAAGCCCGCCCCGAGCTGGCCGGCCCAACCGGCGGCCGCGCGGGACTCGTCGGGAGTGTCGGAGCTCAGGTTGACGAGAGTTTTTCCGGCCAGCACACCGGTGGGGTCGGGGTTCGCCGCGACCGGGCCGAAGATCTCGTACATGGCGCGGTAGTCGGTGAGACTGAGCAGGACCAGGTCGGAAGAAACGACCGCGGCAGCCGGCGTCTGCGCCAGAGTGGCGCCCGCGGCCACCAGGTCCGCGGCCCGGCGCGGGGTACGGTTCCAGACGGTCACCGGGTGGCCGGCCCGCAACAGCACGGACGCTATGGCCCGCCCCATCGGGCCGAGACCGATGACGGTGACCGGTTCCGAAGTCGGCGTACCGGCGTTCACGGGTTGCTCCTCATCGACTCGAACATCCATGCGGTGCCGTGCTCCCCGAACCCGGCGACCGCACCCGGCGAGTGGATCGAGGCCCTGGTGCACCGAGGCGTGGTCTGGCAGGCAGAGCGCACTCCCCATCGCCCGGTCCGAGAAACGTGGTGCTGGTGGTCATCGGATGGTCCTAACCCGCTCGTGGTGATGAACCCGTGGACGGATTCCGGTTGACCCGGAGCCGATGACCATGTTTCGCCCGTACCATCGCAACGACAAGTACCCACTATTTTGTTCGATACTTACTTATTGGTAAGCATGGGAGTGGCGATGGCATCGAACGCGCGGCGCGGGCCCTACCTCTGCGGCATCGACGCCGGGATAGACGTGGTGTCCGGCAAGTGGAAGTCGTTGATCCTGTGGGAGCTCGACAACCACGGCGTACGCCGGTTCGGTGAACTCCGGCGTGGGCTGCCCGGGGTGAGCGAGAAGATGCTGATCCAGCACCTCCGGGAGATGGAGCAGGACGGGCTGATTCACCGCCGGATCCACCGCGAGGTGCCGCCGAAGGTCGAGTACTCGCTTACCGAGGACGGCCGCACGCTGAACGCCGCACTCGCGCCGCTCGGCGAGTGGGGAACCGCCCGCGCCGAGCGTCTTGCCGCGGACGGTTCCCTCATCACCAGGGGCCCGGTCGGGTGACCAGGTCGTGGTGGTCGATCAGCGGGTACAGGTCGGGGTGATGCCGCCCGGCGCGGTGCCACCCCACACCAGCATGCCGAAGCTCGTGGCGCCGCCCGTCGCCAGGCTTGCGTTGTACGAGGCGTTGCGGACCGTCACGTCGGCGCCGCTGCTTTCGGCCACGCCGTTCCAGAGCGCGCCGATCCGCTGGTCACCGGGCCACCGCCAGGAGACCCGCCACCCGTCGAGCGCCTCGGTGCCCGTGTTGCGCACCGATACCGTCGCGAGGAAACCGCCGGACCAGCGGTTGTCGATCACGAAGGTCGCGGCACAGGACGACAGCGGCGCCGTCTGCACCGGCGAGATCAGGTACGGGTCCCGGGTGTCACTCGCGCTGAACCGGTACCAGTACATGGTGTCCGGGGTCAGTCCGTCGATGGTAACCGTGCCGTTGCGTTCCGGCCCGGACACCGCCTCGGCCACCGGATCGAGCCACTGCTCCGCGTCGAAACGGCTGGCGAAGAGGGTGACGATGATGGGTGGATCGTATCCGCAGGGCGGGCTGAGCAGCATCGAATAGCTGATCGTCACGCTGGTGGCCGTCACCGCGGACACCATGCCGGTGATCGGCAACGCCGGCGGGCACGCCACAGTCGGTGTCGGCGACGGGGTGGGCGTGGTCAACAACGTCCCGGGCGACGCTACGGCACTGCCCATCCCGCCGGCGACCACCAGACCCCCGACGGCCAGCACCGCACCGGCGAGGGAAACGCCTAATCTGTACGACATTCGGTACCTCCTATTGTGGCCCGCCGCAGGCTGCTGCCCCGCACAAAACAGGCCCCGATTCGACGGTACTTCGAAGGCTACCAATGTCTATCCGGACCCGGACCCGGTCCGATTTCCATCGCCAACGTCGGCTTCGCGGCGTACGTTCGGCTTTGCCGATGTGCCGGGCGACCAGTTCGTCGGTCGCCCGGCACATGGGACGGCAATCCACCTCTGGATAATTCCGCGCTCAGATGAGGTCGCAGTTGACCTGCGTACGGCGGAATGGGTCGTCGAGGGCCGATTCGTCCACGAAGCCCGCGGTGAGCGGGCCGTTTGTGGACCTGTTGTACGCGACCACCAGGCGCCAGTTCACGCCGCCCCGGTCGACGTTGCAGAACTCGCGCAGGACCCAGTTGGTGTTGTCCCTCGGCACGCTGCCCGTCCGGCCGCAGGTGGCGTACGGGCAGAGCCGTTGGGTGGCTCCCAGGAACACGGCGGTGAGCCCGACGCCACCGGAGTGACACGAGTCGCGTTGGGTCCTTGACACCAGATTGGACTGGTACAGGAATCCGGTGCGCTCGGCGGCGCCGGCGCGGCCGGTCTGGTTCCAGATCAGGTTCTTCAGTCTGCCGTCGAAGTTGCCGTGGCACAGATCCGCGATCGGGTCGCCCACTCGCACGTCACCGACCCGCGTCTGGGGACCCGGGAAGCATGCCGGCGCGCCCGTCGGGCAGTTCCAGATGAACGCCGTCTGGTTCACCGAATTGCCGATCGGGGCGGCGCCCGCGGCGGACTGCGACACCGTCACGACGCCCACCGTCGCGGTGAGAAGCGTGACCAGGATGACTGACGCCCGCCGCAGTGCGCGACGGGCGGTGACGCTGGTGGTTGATGTCATGGGGCCATGCTCGGCCGAGCCGTTCATCGAACCCGCATCGAAACGTTCATCGCGGCCGGCGCGCATGGTTGGCGACGGGATCAGCCGGTGCAGACCTCGGCGACAAGGATCAGGTACGCGTCGCGCGCCGCCTGCTGGAATTGCAGCACCGCGGCGGCGGTGTCTGGTGCGACCGGCCCGCCGGACCCCACCTCGATCCGCGCCCGGAACAGGGAGGATCTGTTGTCGGCGAGGGCCGACAACAGCTGATCCGCCCTCGGGTCGGCGAGTTCGAGGACCGCGTCCGAGAGGATGTTCGTCCGCTCGGTCAGAACGGCGATCTGCGACGAGTTGAGCGAGCGGATGCCCTCGACGGTCCCGGAGTCGTTCAGGGTCTGGTAGTAGTGCCACCACTTGTACGCATCCACGATGTCCGCGCAGCGGGCCCTGACCGTCGGATCGATGGCCGCACGGGTCGGGGTCGGCGCCCCGGACGGAGCGGCGCCGGCGATCGGTACGCGCTCGTCGGCCCGCTGGCCGACGAGGAGGCCGATGGTGGCCGTGCCGAGGATGGCCAGCAACGCACCGCAGGCGATGAGCCAGGGCCAGCGCGGGCGCCGGGAGGCCACCGGTGTCGGGGAGGTGGCAGGTTGGCCGGGCTCGGCGGTGGGGGTCACGTCCATAGAGGATATTGGGCTGTCAAGCGGGCGGGTCCGGCGGGGCCTGGCCGGCGAGGGCGTCGCCGAGGCAGGTGATCCCGAACTCGAAGGCCCGGTCGATGTCGCCGCCGAGGTTGAAGGCGCCGGCCAGCTCCATGCTGATGAATCCGTTCGCCCAGGCGGTCACCGTACGCGCGGCTTCCAGCGCGTGCCGCTGGCCGGCGAGGCTCGCGGCCACCCGCATCACCGGGGCGACCGCGCGGGTCAGTGACTCCAGGCCGGGCCGGGCGGCGTCGAGGGTCGGTGCGACGATCAGGCGGTAGCCGGCCGGGCAGGCGTGCGCGAACGCGCGGAGGGTCCGGGCCAGCTCGGCCAGATCCTGGCGCGGGTCGTCTCCGGTGCCGACCGCGGCCAGTTGGTCACCCAGGTCGTGGACCGTGGCCTCGGCGATCAGGCGGACGAGGTCGTCGCGGCTGCGTACCCGCTTGTAGAGGGACGGTGCGCGGACCCCCACCCGGTCGGCGACGGCCTGCATGGTCAGCCGGGCGAGGCCGTCGGACTCCAGGATGGCGCGACCGGCCGCGATGATCTCGTCGAGGGAGGTCCGGTCGGGGGTCGGCATGCCAGCTCCTCCGGGGATCACGATAGCTATTGACATTAGCCATGATGGCTAACTATCGTAGCCATCATGGCTACCATAGCAACCCGGCGGCGGGCGTCGCGATGAGGCTCGGACCGCACCTGCACCGGATCGGCAACGACATCGTGGCCGCCTACCTCGTCGTCACCGACGACGGTGTGACCGTCATCGACGCGGGCCTGGCCGGCCACTGGCACGACCTGAACGCCGAGCTCGCGGGCCTGCGGCGAGCGGTGGGCGACATCCGGGGCGTGGTGCTCACCCATGGCGACACCGACCATCTCGGCTTCGCCGAGCGGCTGCGCCGCGAGCACGGCGTGCCGGTCCACGTGCACGCCGCCGACGCCGCCCGGGCCCGCGGCGAAGTCAAGCCCAAGATCTCGTGGGGGCGGCTCAGGCTCGGCCCCACCGCCGGCTTCTTCCGGTACGCGGTGAGCAAGGGCGGGTTCCGCACGACCTACCTCACCGAGGTGGTCGAGGTGCACGACGGTCAGGTGCTCGACCTGCCCGGCGCACCCCGGATCATCGGCCTTCCGGGCCACTCACCGGGCAGCGTCGCCATCCACGTGCCGGTCGCCGAGGCGATCTTCGTCGGCGACGCGCTCACCACGCGCCACGTGCTGACCGGGCAGCGCGGCCCGCAACCGGCGCCGTTCACCGACGATCCGCGCCAGGCGGTCGCCTCGCTGCGCCAGCTCGAGGACATCCGGGCGACCTGGCTGCTGCCCGGCCACGGCCCGCCGTGGTCCGGTGGTGTCGCGGAGGCGGTCCGCGCGATCCGAACCACCGCCTGAACGGCGGCGGTCAACGCTTCCGAACCGCCGACTGAGCCCGGGACCACGGGCCCGGGCCGTCGGTCCGGCCGCCGCGATCCGTCGGCGGCGGCCGGACATCGGACTCAGCGTGCCGGTCAGACCGGGAGCGTCAGCTGTCCCGGCGACGTCCGGCCGGTGGTGGTGCCGTCGCCCAGCTGACCGGCCACGTTGTTGCCCCAGCACCACAGGCTGGCGTCGGTGCGGACCGCGCAACTGTGGTAGCTGACGGCGATGTCGTTCGTCCAGGTGGTCGCGGTGCCGACCCGGTTCGGGGCGCTCCGGTGGGTGGTCGTGCCGTCGCCCAGCGCGCCCGCCGTGTTGTTGCCCCAGCACCAGAGGCTGCCATCGGTGCGGGTCGCGCACGACGTGTCGTCGCCCGCGGTGATCCCGTTCCACGAGTTGGCGGTGCCCACCTGGACCGGCGAGGTCCGGAGGGAGCCGCTGACGCCAACCTGCCCGTACCCGTTCTCGCCCCAGCACCAGAGGGTGCCGCCGGTGCGAACCGCGCAGGAGTGCGCGTAGCCGACCGCCACGTCGGTCCAGGTGGCGGTGCCGACCTGGGTCGGGACCGTCCGGTAGCTCAGCACGCCGATGCCGAGCTGACCACTCGTGCTGTCACCCCAGCACCACAGGGTGCCGTCGGTGCGCAGACCGCAGGTGTGCGCGAAACCGCTCGTGACGCTGGCCCAGTTGGTGGCCGTACCAACCCGCAGCGGGGTGGTCGCGGTGTACGGGGAGCCGTCGGTACCGAGCTGGCCGTTCCGGTTGAAGCCCCAGCACCACAGGGAGCCGTCGGTCCGGATGGCGCAGGTGTGGCTGGGGCCGGCGCTGACGCTGGCCCAGTCGGTGGCCGTGCCGACCCGAACCGGGACGTTCCGCTTGGTGGTGGTGCCATCGCCGAGCTGGCCCCGGCTGTTGCTGCCCCAGCACCAGAGCGCTCCGTCGGTCGCTACCGCACAGTTGTGGCTGGTGCCGGCGTCGACACTGGCCCAGGTGGCGGTGCCGACCTGGGCCGGGGTCTCCCGGTTGGTGTTGGTGCCGTCGCCGAGCTGGCCGCTGAAGTTGTTGCCCCAGCACCAGAGGCTGCCGTCGGTCGGGATGGCGCAGGAGTGCGAGTATCCGGTGGCGACGCTGGCCTGCACCGCAGCGGCCAGCGCGACCCGCTCGACGGAGGTCCCGCCCGCGGCTGCCGGCCCCGGCGTGGCTCCGATGGTGAGCACGGCGATTGCGGCGGCCGCCGCCGTGGCGATGATGGTTCTGGCTGACCGCCGCCAGCGCGGCCGCGACCATCCAGCCTGATCTTTTCTCATGTACTGTGCTCCCCAAACGATGTTGATGCTGCAACGGTGATGGCGGCGTTGCCCGGTAGCCGCCAGCGGCCCGGCACATTCATAGGATCACTTTAGGGATTGATTAGTGCCGATGCAAATTTCGGCCGATGTCCGGCCACCGGTGCCGGGTCCACCGCACCCCGCCCGGCCTGGGCTGGGGCTCACCCGCAGTCAGGGGGGCGGCGAAGATCACGTCGGTGCGGGTGGTAATTGAGCATTTGACCCGGGTTAGCCGCGTTCTCCGCATTCAAAATGGCTGTCGGCGTTGGAATT
Source organism: Solwaraspora sp. WMMD1047 (assembly GCF_029626155.1). Taxonomy (NCBI): domain Bacteria; kingdom Bacillati; phylum Actinomycetota; class Actinomycetes; order Micromonosporales; family Micromonosporaceae; genus Solwaraspora; species Solwaraspora sp. WMMD1047. Next base: position 5,492,949 of record NZ_JARUBL010000001.1, read on the forward strand.
TCGGCATTGAACCGTTTGAATCACGCATTGTGCTGCACTTGGTCGGTGCAAATCAGTGGTCGTGCACCCGGTGGCGATAGGCGGTCAGGTCGACGTTGCCGTCGAACCGTGTCCCGAGCGCGCCGAGGTCACTCCCCCGGGTTGGCGCCGCCCGGCCATCGGGCTCAGGCGCCGGCCGCCGTTACCGGCGCCGCTGGCGGCGGAGACACCTGCGGTGCCGGCGGCGGGGACACCGGCGCGGGCACCACCGGAAAGGCGGAGATCGGGCGGCAGGACGCCCGGACCACCAGCTCGGTGGGGAGCCGGATGTGGGTGTCGCGTTCGACGCCACCGATCAGGTCGACGAGCAGGCGCAGCGCTTCGGCGCCCATCCGCTGCAACGGCTGCATGATCGTGGTGAGCGGCGGATTGACGAGCGCCGACTCCGGAACGTTGTCGAAGCCGATCACGGACAGCTCGTCGGGCACCGCGATCCCCATCGCCTGGGCGACGTTCAGCGTCGAGATCGCGGAGAGGTCGTTCCCGGCGAAGACGGCGGTCGGGCGGTCGGGCAGCCCGAGCAGCTCCGCGGCCGTGTCCGCCGCGCCCTCGATCCGGAACCCGCCGACGCGCACCAGGCGCTCGTCGACCGGTACGCCCGCGTCGGCCATCGCCTTGCGGAAGCCCGCCTCGCGCAACCGGGCCGACTCCAGGTCGGGCCGCCCGCTGATGTGCCCGATCCGGCGGTGGCCGAGCGACAGCAGGTAGGTGGTGGCCAGCACGGCGCCGGCGAAGTTGTCGGAATCGACGGTGGGCAGACCCGACGGGCCGGTGTGCGGGTCGACGGCCACCACGTGGAAGCCCTGCTTGGTCTCGACCACGGTCGGCGTCACGATCACGGCCCCGTCGATGAGCGTGCCGGAGAGCCGGGCCAGCGACCGGCGCTCCCACCCGACGCCGGACCCGTCGCCGTCGCCGCCGGAGTAGGCCAGCAGCTGGTAGCCGGTGCCGGCGACCTCCCGGGAGGCACCCTTGAGCAGCTCGGTCGAGAACGGCTCGAACTCGGCGACCAGGATGCCGAGCACGTTGGTGCGGTGACTGCGCAGGCTCTGGGCGCCCAGACTCGCCTCGTAACCGAGCTGGTGGATGACCCGCTGGACGCGCTCGACGGTCGCCTGCGACACGCCGTACCGGCCGTTGACGACCTTCGATACGGTCGCCACCGAGACGCCGGCCGTGCGGGCCACGTCCGACATCTTGACACGCTGCGAGAACTCCACGCCGACGATGATAGAGGGCGTACGGGGGCCCGTCAGGATGTAGTCGAAAACGTTATCGATACCGATTGACACCGCGTTACGTGGCTGTAAAACTCGCCGGCAGGCCAAGCACCGCGACTGACTAGTCGAGGAGACATCCATGGCGATTCCGCGCCGCGCAGGCGCCGTCCTAGCGCTTTTCATGACCACCGCCCTCCTCGCCACCGCCTGTGGTGGCGGCGGCGAGGAGGAGCCCTCGCAGGGCGAACTCTACGAGAACCCGGTGACCCTGACCTGGTGGCACAACGCCTCCCAGGACGGGCCCGGCAAGACCTACTGGGAGAAGGTCGCCAAGGACTTCTCCGCGCTGCACCCGACCGTCACGATCGAGATCGAGGCGATCGAGACCAACCAGCTCCAGCGCACCCGGCTCCCCGCCGCCCTGCTGACCAACGACCCGCCGGACATCTTCCAGGCGTGGGGCGGTGGCGAGCTCCGCGAGCAGGTCGAGGCCGGCTACCTCAAGGACATCACCGACGAGGTGACGGCGGAGGTCGAGAACATCGGCAGCGCCGTCGAGATCTGGCAGGCCGACGGCAAGCAGTACGGTCTGCCGTACCGGATGGGCATCGAGGGCATCTGGTACAACAAGGACATGTTCGCCCAGGCGGGCATCGCGGCTCCCCCGACCACGTTCGAGGAGCTCAACGAGGCGGTCACCAAGCTCAAGGCGATAAACGTCGTCCCGATCGCCCTCGGCGCCGGTGACAAGTGGCCGGCGGCGCACTGGTGGTACAACTTCGCGCTGCGCGCCTGCTCGGTGGACACCCTGAAGAAGGCCTCGGTCGACCTGACCTTCGACGACCCGTGCTTCGTCAAGGCCGGCCAGGACCTGAAGACCTTCATCGACACCGAACCGTTCCAGGACAACTTCATCGCCACGCCGGGTCAGAACGACCCGACCAGCGCCAACGGGTTGCTCGCCAACGGCAAGGCCGCGATGGAGCTGATGGGCGACTGGAACCGGGGCACCCTGGAGACGATCGCCGAGGACCCGGAGAAGCTCAAGAGCTTCCTCGGCTGGTTCCCGGTACCGGCGCTCACCGGTTCCGCCGGTGACCCGAAGGCGGCTCTCGGTGGTGGCGACGGGTTCGCCTGCGCCAAGAACGCCCCGGCCGAGTGCGTCGAGTTCCTGAAGTACATCGTCAGCCCCGAGGTGCAGAAGGGCTACGCCGAGACCGGCACCGGTCTGCCGGTGGCCAAGGGCGCGGAGTCCGGCGTCGCCGACCCCTCGCTGCAGTCGATCCTGGAGGCCACCAGCAACGCCACCTACGTCCAGCTCTGGCTGGACACGGCCTTCGGTAGCACCGTCGGCAACGCGATGAACGACGCGATCGTCGCCATCTTCGCGGGCAACGGCACGCCCGAGCAGGTCGTCGAGGCCATGAAGGCGGCCGCAGCCAAGTGAGTTCCGTCAACCAGACCCTGAACCCCGCCGGTGGCGCTTCCGCGCCGCCGGCGGGCTTCCGGCAATCCCGGAAGTCGTCCCGGGCAGCCGAGAACCGCCGCAAATGGTACGAAATCATTGGGCTGACCACGCCTGCGGTCATCGTCTACGTGATGTTCGTGCTGGTCCCCATGGGCTTCGCCGTCTACTACAGCATGTTCCGCTGGCGGGGAGTCGGACCCCCGACCGACTTCGTCGGCTTCAACAACTATGTCCTGGCCTTCCAGGATCCGATCTTCATCGACGCGCTGCGCAACAACGCCGTCATCGTGGTCGGGTCGCTGCTGATCCAGGGCCCCATCGCGCTCGGCATCGCCCTGCTGCTCAACCGGCAGTTCCGCGGCCGCACCATCTTCCGGCTCCTGGTGTTCGTGCCCTACGTGCTCGCCGAGGTCACGGCCGGCATCATGTGGAAGCTGATCCTCACCGACGGCGGCACGGTCGACGCGCTGATGCGGTCGGTGGGCCTCGGCGGCCTGGTCCGGCCCTGGCTCGCCGACCTCGACCTCGTCATCTGGACGCTGCTGTTCGTCCTCACCTGGAAGTACGTCGGATTCGCCATCATCCTGCTGCTGGCCGGCCTCTCCAACGTGCCCCAGGAGCTGACCGAGGCGGCCGCGATCGACGGGGCGAGCTGGTGGCAGACCCAGCGCCACGTCACGCTCCCGCTGCTGGGTCCGACGTTCCGGATCTGGATGTTCCTGTCGATGATCGGTTCGCTGCAGGTCTTCGACGTGATCTGGGTGACCTCGGTGCCAGCCGTCCGGTCGCTCGGCGCCTCGGCGACCATGGCGACGTACATGGTGGACAACGGATTCTTCGCCCGGCTGTGGGGCTACGGCAACGCGGTGGCCGTGATCCTGTTCGCCATCTCGTTCGTCGCGGCCGTGCTGTTCCAGCGCTTCCTGCTCCGTCGAGACATCGAGGGCGCCATCACCAGAAGGGCGAACTAACGTGGCCACTACCACCGTCCGAAGCCCCTCGCGCCGTCCGGTGTCGTGGGGCAATCCACTCACCTACGCGCTGGCGCTCGCCGTCGCCGGGGTCTCCATCGCCCCGGTGGTCTACGTGATCGTTGGCGGCTTCCGCACCACCCCGCAGATCATCGCGGACCCGGCCGGGCTGCCCGACCCGTGGGTGATGGACAACTACGTCCGGGTCCTGACCCAGAGCGGCTTCTGGGGACAGACGGTCAACAGTGCGGTCATCGCCTTCGGCACGACTCTCGGCGTCGTGGCGCTCGGCGTCTGCGCCGCGTTCGTGCTCGCCCGGTACACCTTCCGGGGACGCGAGGTGCTCTACACCTTCTTCACCCTGGGCCTGCTCTTCCCGGCCGGGGCGGCGATCCTGCCGCTCTATCTCATGCTGCGCGACCTGAACCTGGTCAACTCGTACCTCGCGGTGATCCTCCCGCAGGTCGCCTTCGCGCTGCCGCTCACGATCGTGATCCTGCGACCGTTCCTGGCGGCCGTCCCCCGCGAACTGGAGGACGCCGCCGCCATCGACGGCACCGGCCGGCTCGGCTTCCTGTGGCGCATCATGCTGCCGCTGTCGCGGCCCGCGCTCGTCACCGTCGGGATCCTCGCGTTCGTGACCAGCTGGAACGCGTTCCTCCTGCCGCTGCTGGTGCTCGGCGACGTCGACCTGCACACGCTGCCGCTGGGCGTGCAGAACTTCTCCAGCCAGTACACCTCCGACACGGCGGGCATCCTCGCCTTCACCTCGCTGGCGATGCTGCCGGCCCTGCTCTTCTTCACCTTCGCCGAGAAGCAGATCGTCGGCGGCCTGCAGGGCGCGGTCAAGGGCTGACCCGCGGGCGGCACCAACACGGGTACAACAAACGGAAAGGCACAGCATGACTGAGGTCCGCGGGGTCGTGGACGGGCCGGCACCGGCCCAGGCAAGTCCGGACCACGACCGGCCGGACGGGCCCGACGGCGAGACACGCGTCCGAGAACTGCTCGGCCGGATGACGGTCGAGGAGAAGATCGCGCAGGTCGTCGGCTTCTGGGAGAAGGAGGACGGCGAGGCCGTCGCGCCCATGCAGGGCGAGTTCGGCGACAACGCCAGGCTCGAGGACTTCTCCCGGCACGGGCTCGGCCATCTCACCCGGCCCTACGGCACCCGTCCCGTCGACGCCGCCGCACGGGCGTCCTGGCTGTGGAAGTTCCAGTCGGACCTGGTGACCGGCACCCGCCTGGGCATCCCAGCGATCGTCCACGAGGAGTGCCTCACCGGGCTCTCGGCGTGGAAGGCGGCCACCTTCCCCACCCCGCTGGCCTGGGGCGCCGCCTTCGACCCCGACCTGGTCACCGAGATGGCCGCGGTGATCGGCGAGTCGATGCGGGCGTTGGGCGTACACCAGGGTCTCTCGCCCGTGCTCGACGTGATCCGCGACCCGCGCTGGGGCCGGGTCGACGAGTGCATCTCCGAGGACCCCTACCTGGTCGGGACCATCGGCACCTCGTACGTGCGCGGTCTGCAGTCGCAGGGGGTGCACGCCGCGCTGAAGCACTTCGTCGGCTACTCCGCCTCCCGCGCCGGGCGCAACTTCGCGCCGGTGCACGCCGGCCCTCGGGAGATCTCCGACGTGCTGCTGGTCCCGTTCGAGATGGCGGTCCTGGACGGCGACGCGCGCTCGGTCATGCACTCCTACGCCGAGATCGACGGAGTGCCGGTCGCGGCCGACCCGACGCTGCTGACCGGCCTGCTGCGGGACCGGTGGGGCTTCGACGGCACCGTGGTGGCCGACTACTTCGGGGTGGCGTTCCTGAACCTGCTGCACCACGTCGCGGGCGACCACGCGGAGGCGGCCGTGCAGGCGCTCACCGCCGGGGTCGACATCGAGCTGCCGACCGGCGACGCGTACCTGACCCTGCGGGAGACGGTCCGGTCCGGGCGGCTCGACGAGGCGGTCCTGGACCGGGCGGTGCTGCGGGTGCTGCGCCAGAAGCTGGACCTCGGGCTGCTCGACGCCACCTTCACCGACGGGCCACCCGCCGACATCGACCTGGACTCGCCCGCGCACCGGGCGATCGCCCGCCGCCTCGCGGAAGAGTCGATCATCCTGGTCGCCAACCAGGACGCGCTGCCGCTGCCGGCCGGTCGACGGGTCGCGGTCATCGGCCCGAACGCCGACCGGCAGAACGCGCTTTTCGGCTGCTACTCCTTCCTCAACCACGTGCTCGTCCAGCACCCCGACGTCGAGACCGGCATCGAGGTACCGACGATGCTCGACGCCCTCCGGGTCGAGTTCGGCGCGGACCTGGTCAGCTGGGCGCGCGGCTGCGCGGTGGACGACGACGACCGGTCCGGCTTCGACGAGGCGGTCGCCACCGCGGCCGCGGCCGAGATGGCCGTCCTGGTGGTCGGCGACCACGCCGGGCTCTTCGGGCGCGGCACGGTCGGCGAGGGCTGCGACCGCGACGACCTCGAACTGCCCGGCGTCCAGCGCGACCTCGTCGAGGCGGTGCTGGCCACCGGTACGCCCGTCGTTCTGGTGCTGCTCACCGGGCGGCCGTACGCGGTCGGCTGGGCGCTGACCCGGTGCGCGGCGGTGGTGCAGGCGTTCTTCCCCGGCGAGGAGGGCGCCGGGGCGATCGCCGGCGTGCTCTCCGGGCGGGTGAACCCGTCCGGCCGGCTGCCGGTGAGCCTGCCCGGCCCGGCGGGGGCGCAGCCCTACTCGTACCTGCATCCCACCCTGGGCGAAGGCAGCGAGGTGACGAATCTGGCGGCCACGCCCGCGGCGCCGTTCGGTCACGGCCTGTCATACACGACGTTCGAGCACGCCGACCTGACCGTGCCGGCCACCGTGCCGACCGACGGCGCGCTGCGGGTGTCCGTACGCGTCACGAACACCGGCCCGGTCGTCGGCGACGACGTGGTCCAGCTCTACGGTCACGACCTGGTCGCCTCGGTGACCCGGCCGGTGGCGCAGCTGCTCGGCTACCGCCGGGTGCGGCTGGAGCCGGGGCAGTCGGTCACGGTCGAGCTGACCGTGCCCACCACCCGGCTGGCCTTCTCCGACCGCACCCTCACCCGGGTCGTGGAGCCCGGCGATGTCGAACTCTGGGTCGGCACCAGCGCGCAACGCGACACCCAGGCGCTGACCACATTGGTCGGCGACACCGTGCCGGTCTCCAACGCGTCCGCCCGCTGGACGACGTCCGAAGTGAACTGAACCCGCGCGAGCCACGATCCAACGGCCGGTCCGACCTCGTCGGGCCGGCCGATTCGTCGTCCGCATCATCGGTCCAAAGTGTCATACCCGAGGGCTACAAATAGATCGGCACGAGGCGCTACGGGGGGCGCTGTTCCTCCTGCGCGGGTTCGTGCGTGCCGGCCGCAGTCCGCGGAACGACCGGCACCAGACCAACGGGAGGCATCGTTGCATCAGACGACACGGCTCACCCGCTCGACCGCCAGGCTGGCCCTGGCGACCGGGCTGGTCATCGCGGGCACTCTGCTCCACCCGTTCGGCGCGGCAGCCCAAGCCGCCGCGCCCTACACCGAGCTTCCACTGGACCGGGCCGACGACGTGGTGGCCACCGCCGAGCGGGTCTTCATCAGCAGCGGGAACCTGTCGCAGTCGGTGGCGGTCACCGACCCGGCCGGCGAGGTCCTCGGGATGCTCGACGCCCTACCCGGCCCCGCCGACCTGCTGCTCAGCGACGATCAGAGCACGCTCTACGTGGCGCTGCCCAACGTCAACCAGATCGCCGCGTTCGACACCGGCTCGCTGACCGAGACCGCCCGCTACGCCACCGGCGCCGGTGCCTGCCCCTCCTCGCTGGCGCTCGCCGGTGACCGGCTCTACTTCGGTTACGGCTGCGACCAGTGGGGCGGCAACATCGGCCGGATCGACCTGGACCAGCAGCCGGCGACGGTCCACACCGGCCTGGCCAGCGAGAGCTTCTACCGCCACCCGCTGCTGTCGACCGTGCCCGGTGCCCCGTCGGTGCTGATCGCGGGCCAGCCCGCGCTCAGCCCGGCCTCGGTCTCGGTCTACTCGGTGGCCGCCAGCGGCGCGCTCGCCTTCCAGCGGCGCACCGCCCACACCGCCGCCGGCAGCAACCTGCGCGACATCGCGCTGGGTGCGGACGCCGCCAGCGTCTACCTCGCCCAGGGTGCGCCGTACGGCATCCAGGCGTTCGCCGTGGCGGACCTGAACCAGCAGTCGATGTTCATCCCCACCACCGCCTACCCGAACGCGGTCGAGGTGTCCCCCAGTGGCGCCCGGATCGCGGCCGGCTCGGACGCCGCCTACCAGCCGGATGTTTTCATCCTGCGGCCGGACGGCATCCGGGTCACCACGTTCGAACTCGGCCAGACCCTGGTGACCGGGGCGCTGGCCTGGTCTCCGGACGGCGGAGCGGTCTACGCCGTCTCCCAGCACTGGTCGGGTAGCCCGCCGCAGCTGCACGTGCTGCCGGTGCCGGCGGCCTAGCTCACCGCACACCGGACGGGGCGGCCGCGTTCGGGCCGCCCCGTCCCACCCGAAGGCAGAACCGGCTACCGGGTGGAGCCCGACGCGGCCGAGTTCACCCGCATACCCCGTCCGCCGAGACACCCCGGCGGTTGCGTCCGCCAATACTGTGAAGAGGACGGCCAGGCCAGGCTTTCACGGCGGCAGGGCACGATGCGCGAGGGGAGACCCCGGTGGGCTGGTTCCGCAGAAACCGACAAGCCGGCGGCGACTCCGACCGCGACCTGGAGCGACGGGTGACCGACCTGCTCGCCGCCGCCCGCCTGGCCGGCAGCCGCGGCGACCACGAGGAGCAGACCCGACTCTCCGCCGAGGCGGTGGAGGTGTGCCGGATGCTGGTGGGGCGTCATCCGGATGATCCACGGCACGTCAGCGCGCTCGCCGCCGGGCTGTACAACCACGCCTACCGTCTGATCCATCTGGAGCGCCCGGCGCAGGCGCGGGAGGTGCTCGACGAGGCGCAGCGGCACTACACCACCCTCGCGACGGCCGACCCCCACCGGTACGCGGTCGCGCTCTGCGACGTGACCCTGCGAATGGCCGTGGTCCTGGTGCAGGAGGGCAGCTACGACGAGGCGGCCCAGGCCGGCCGGGACGCGCTCGACGGGTACCAGGAGGTGACCGAGGGCGACTCGCTGGAACGCGAGTTCGGCCTGGTCCGCAGCCACGCCCTGATCGGCCGGGCTCTGCTGCTCGACGGCCGGCCCGACCAGGCGCTGTCCGAGTTCGACACGGCACTGTTCGCCGCGGAACGGCTCCGGGAGGAGGCGGGCACGGCGGGTACCGACTTCTTCTGGCTCTCGACCGCGCCGCCGAGCTTCCGACTGGCGGCGCCGGAGTGGCTCGGCGCCGCGGTCGGCGCGATGGAGTTGCACGACGCGGCCGGCGCGTGGGGCATCGCCGCCGACGCGGCGAACATCGCGATGCGCGTCGCGGGCAGCCTTGCCGCGATCGGCAACAGCACCGACCGCCTCCGCTTCGAGGCGATCTCGGCCCGTGCGCAGCAGATCTGGTGGGCAGCGGAGCATCCGGTCGAGGCCGCGGCCCGGCGTGCCGGCCCGACCGGAGAGGTGCTGGTGGGCGGTGGCGGCATCGTTCTCGGGCCGAGGCGGCAACCCGACATCGCCGCGATCTCGATGCTCGCCGGCTGGGGACGCCCACCCCGCTGACCACGGGGCCCGCGCCACCCGGCCGCCGGATCGGAGCACGGACGCGGCGGTCGGACGCGGCGGTCGGACGCGAAAACGGATTGCGGCGACCGGTCGGGTGTCGGATGGTGTCAGGCATGACGTTCTGACGGACCAACCTCGGCTCCTGCTCAGCGCACCGCGGCGAGCCGCGCCGGTGCGCCGTCCGTCGATCTCTCTTCCCGTAGTGGAGAACGTCTTGTCACCGCACAACTCCCCGCCTCACTCGCGGTCGGGGTCCACCCTGGCCACCGTCGCGGTCTTCGCCTCCCCCGACAGTTGGATCGAGTCCGACGCCGTCGCGCAGTGCCACCAGGTGGCCGCCCTCGACGGCATGATCCACGTAGCCGGCATGCCGGACCTGCACCCCGGCAAGGGCGCCCCGATCGGCGCCGCCATGACCGCCACCGTGCTCTACCCGTTCCTGGTCGGGTCCGACATCGGCTGTGGGATCGCCGTCTTCCCGATTCGGCTCAAGCGGGCCGTACCCGAGAAGGTCGCCGCCCGCTTTCCCGACCTGGACCGCACGCCCGACCCCGACGACCCGGCCTGGGCCGCGTTGGCTGGCGACATCCCCGCCGGGCACCGCGACGGGCTCGGCACCGTCGGGCGGGGCAACCACTTCGTCGAGCTGGCCCGGGTCGACTCCGTCCTCGACGGCGACCACGCCGACCGGCTCGCGGTGGCCGCCGGTGACCTCGTCCTGATCGTGCACAGCGGCTCCCGCGGATTGGGTGAGCGGATCCTGCGGGCACACACCGAGGTGCACGGGGCGGGCCCGGCTCCCGATCCGGCCGGCTACCTGGCCGCCCACGACGAGGCCGTCCGCTGGGGCTCGCTCAACCGGCGGCTGATGGCCGCCCGGGTCGCGCACGCGCTGGGCGCCGAGCCCACGGACCCGATCGTCGACGAGTGCCACAACCTGGTCGAGATCCGCGACGGCCGCTATCTGCACCGTAAGGGCGCGGCGCGGGGCGACGGCCGGGACGTGCTGATCGCCGGCACCCGCGGCACCCGCTCCTACCTGGTCGCCGGGCACGCCGGGCCGGACGCCAACCACTCCGTGGCACACGGGGCGGGCCGCAAGATGTCCCGCGCAGACGCGCTGCGCCGGGGCCGCGCCAAACACACCGTCGAGGAGCTACGGCGTACGCCGGTGGGGTCGATCGTGGTCTGCGGCGACCGGCAGTTGCTGTTCGAGGAGGCGCCGACGGCGTACAAGCGCATCGAGCGGGTGGTGGCGGACCTGGTCGACCACGGCCTGGCGACGCCGGTGGCCAGCACGGTGCCGCTGGTCACCTACAAGACCGCCGACCGCGGCTCCGAACCCCGCCGGGGCCGGCGTCGCGACCGGGGGCGGCCATGATGCTGTCTTCCGGTCGCCAGCCTCGGTGCTGCACCTGGTGGTTGGCCCGGCGGATCCCCCGGCTGGAGTCCGACGCGGCCCGCCCCGACCGTCGGCCCGCCTGGGGTCTGCCCGACCAGTCCGGCGGACGGGGCCCGGCGCGTGCGCACCGGGCCCCGAGGCGATCCCGGAGACGGGACGCTATCTGGCCGAACAGGTGGGCGTCATACCGCTGCCCGAGCCGGTGCCCTGGAAACCGAACTCGGTGGACTGGCCGGCACCGATGGCACCGTTGTAGCTGACGTTCGTGAACTGGACCGTGCCGGTGCTGCCGCTACGGCTGGCGTTCCAGGCGTTTGTGACGCTGGCGCCCGACGGCAGGGTCATGGTGACCGTCCAGCCGGCGACCGGTGCCGAGCCGGCAGTGACCCGGACCGTCGCGACGAACCCACCGTTCCACTGGTTGAGCGACACCGTCGCCGAGCAACCACCACCGGCCGGCGGCGGAGTGGTCGGGGGCGGGGTCGTGGGCGGCGGGGTCGTCGGCGGCGGAGTGGTCGGCGGCGGGGTCGTGGGCGGCGGAGTGGTCGGCGGCGGAGTGGTCGGGGGCGGGGTCGTGGGGGGTGGGGTGGTCGGGCCGTCGGCCAGGGTCGGGGTCTGCCAGTCGCGCCACTCGGCCAGGTTGCCCGCCTTCCGGCTGGAGATCCGGAACGTGCCGGCGGCGTTGCCCGTCTTCAGCAGGAACTTCTGGATGTGCTGCTGCAGCGGGGTACGCCATTCGGGCCGGGACGCGCAGTGACTACCGTCCTGGACGTCGGACCAGTAGGTGATGTTCTCGCCGGCACCGAGCGCCCGGTAGACCTCCGCCCCGCCGAGGGCGGCCACGCTTCCGGACCGGGAGGCGAGCCAGTCGATGTGCGGGTTCTCCATGATGAACAGCCCGCGCGGCGCGATCATCGCCACCGTCTGGTGGGTGTCCACCGGCAGCGTGCTCGGGTTGCCGGTGAAGGAGCTGAACGCGTCACCGAGCCACGGCTGCTCCCCGTACGCGCTGCTCAGCGGCTGCGCACCGGATTCGCCGGGGATGCCCCGGAAGATCGGGGCGCCGGCGCTGCCCGACTCGATCGGCATGGTGAGGGCGATCCGCTGATCGAGCGCGCCGATCACGAACGCCCCCTTGCCGTACCGGGAGCACCCCGTGACGCCGGTCGCGTCCGGCCGCAGGATGGTTCCGCCGGACTGCTCGATGACGTCGATGATCCGGCTCACCCCCCAGGCCCAGGCGGCCAGCAGGCCGGTGCTGCTGGTGGCGCCGTAGATGCTGTAGAAGGCGCCCTGCTTGTTGTTGCGGGGGGTGCCCTCGCGGCCGACCGCGAGGGGGTCGTAGTTGATGACGGCGGCCCCGGACGACCTGATGGTCGCGGTGTCCGCGCCGAAGCCGCCGAGTACGACCACCGCCGGGAACGGTCCGGAACCACTCGGCAGGCTGACGCTCGCGGAGAAGCTGGCGCTACGGCCGTTGTGCGACACGTTCACCGTGATGCTGGAGTTCGAGACCGTGCCCGTGACGCTTGCCGGCTTGGCCGGCTTGTCGCCGTAGACGTACCGCTCGGCCAGCTCCTTGGTCTCGGCCCGCCGGCACCGCCAGTCGGCCTTCGTGGTGATGCGGGTGCCGTCGATTTTCCGGAACGGATCCGGGAGCCGGGAGTTGGCCGGCAGGGAGCCGGGGTTCGGGACCGGGCAGTCGACGCCCTCGTCCTCGACCGGCGAGACGACGGCGAGTTCGGCCGCTGCCGCCGGCGCGAGGTTGCCGGCCGCGGCCGCGGTGGTGGTTCTCGTCACGGCCGTGACCGAGGCTGCGATGACGAGCGCCCCGGCCAGCGCCAGAGCGGTCGATCGCAGTGGTAGGCCACCCGGTCTGGGTCTTATGCGGACTGTCAAGGCAGGCTCCTTCGATGGGGCGACGGTGGCTCGCCGGGACCGTTCCGCCCGGACGTCAGAGGGTCCGTTTCCGGCCGTCCCGGCCGTACCTCGACGTTACGGAAAACTTTCGGTTCATTCAACAACATCAATGAAACGCATCGAAGGATGCGATCGGGTGCCACACCTTTCCGGCACGATCTACCAGAAGCCCCTTGCCTATCTGCTGGGGCTGGAGGGTGTCGCGCTGCTGCGGGCGTTCGCCGGCGAGCATGATCGCGACTTCACCGAGGCCCGGATCGCCGAGATCCGCCGGCTGCTGGCCGAGCCGGCGCTGGGCGGGGACGGCGCGGCGGCCCGCCGGGTGGACACCGTCGCTGGCTACCGCGTCTGGTCCGCGACCTACGACGAGCCGGGCAACGGGCTGTTCGGCAGCGAGGAATCCGTCGTGGCGGAGATTCTCGACCCGCTGCCGACCGGGCTGGCCCTCGACGCCGCCTGCGGCACCGGCCGGCACTCCGAGCGGCTGGCCGCCCTCGGCCACCGGGTGATCGGGGTCGACAGCTCACCCGAGATGCTCGCCCTCGCCCGTGCCCGGGTGCCGCAGGCGGACTTCCGGCCGGGCGACCTGCTCGCGCTGCCGGTCCCCGACGACCACGTCGACGTCGCCGTCTGTGCCCTGGCCCTGACCCATCTGCCCGACCTCCGGCCGGTCTTCGCCGAGTTCGCGCGGGTGCTGCGGCCCGGGGGACACCTGGTGATCACCGACGTCCACCAGGAACTGGTGTCGCTCGGCTCGGTCCCCCGGGTCCGCTCAACCGGGGGCGAACCCGGGCTGCTGCCGGCCTACCGGCATCGGGCCAGCGACTACCTCGACGCGGCCCTGCCGGTGGGACTGCGGGTACGGCGATGCGCGGAACCCCGGATCACCGCCCGGGTGGACCCCGACCGGCCGGCCCCGGAGATCGTCGTCGGACCCTGGGACGGCTGGCCCTGGTCCCTGATGGACATCGTTGCGACCGCGGTGAACGCCGCCCACGCCGACGTCCCCGCACTGATCATCTGGCACTTCCAACTCGACTGACGCCCCGGTCGGATCGCCCCGTTACCGGCCCAACAGCTCGCGGAACTCCTTCACCACCTCCCCCGGCGCCTCCTCGGCCATGAAGTGGCCGCAGGTGACCGTGCGATGTACCAGGTTGTCGGCCCACTGCCGCCACCGGCCGGCCGCGTCGAAGCCGAGCGCCGCGCCCCAGTCCTGCTGCAGCACGGTCACCGGCATGCCCAGCCGGTTGCCGGCCGCCCGGTCGGCCCGGTCGTGTTCGACGTCGACGCCGGCCGACGCCCGGTAGTCCGCGACGATCGACGGCACGGCGGCCCGCGAGGCGGCCAGGTACGCGGCCCGCACCTCGGCCGGGATCGCCGCCGGATCCCGGGTCCAGATGTCGAGGAAGTGGCCGAAGAACTCGTCCGGGCTGTTCCCGATCAGCCGCTCGGGCAGACCGGGCGGCTGGGCCATCAGGTACAGGTGGAAACCGACCGCGGCACTCACCCCGTGCATGACGTCCCACATGTCCAGGGTCGGCAGCACGTCGAGCGAGGCAAGGTGGGTGACCGCGTCCGGGTGGTCCAGGCCGGCCCGGATCGCGACCAGGGCACCCCGGTCGTGCCCGGCCAGGGCGAACCGCTGATGCCCCAGCTCCCGGGCCACGGCGACGACGTCGGCGGCCATGGTGCGCTTGGCGTACCCGGTGCCGTCGGGGTCGACCGGCTTGTCGCTGGCGCCGTAGCCGCGCAGGTCGGGACAGATCACGGTGTGGTCGGCGGCGAGGTCGGCCGCGACGTGCCGCCACATCAGGTGGGTCTGCGGGAAGCCGTGCAGCAGCACGACCGGGCTGCCCGAGCCGCCGACCGCGACGTTCAACGCCACGTCCGGCGCCACCGGCACCCGCCGGTAGTCGAAGCCGTCGATCCTGAGGTCCACGAGCGGTGTCCTTTCGTCGGAGGTCATGCGGCGAGCCTGCCGGGCGGCGATCAGCGGCTGATCAGTGCCGGATAAGTGGCCGCGACTAGATTGGGGCCATGACCAGGCAGGCGCCTCGGGTCACCTTCGGCGTACTCGGGCCGGTGCTGGCCGCCACCGACGACGGCCCGCTGCCGGTCCGGGGTGCCCGGCAACGCGCGGTGCTGGCCCGGCTGCTGATCGCCCGGGGCCGGGTGGTGCCGGTCGACCGGCTCGCCGGCGCCCTGTGGGCGGAGCCGGCGGACGGCGCGGTGGCGGCGATCCGTACCTTCGTGTCGGATCTGCGCCGGACGCTGGAGCCCGACCGGCCGCCCCGGCAGCCCGCCAAGCTCCTGGTCACCACGCCGCCCGGCTACGCGCTCCGGGCGGAACCGGACGCGGTGGACGCCTGGCGGTTCGAGGCGCTGCTGACGGGGTCGGCCGACCTGCTGGCCGCCGGGGACGCCGACCGGGCGCTGGCCCGGCTGGACGTGGCGCTCGGCTGCTGGCGCGGCCCGGCGTACGCCGAGTACGCCGACCAGGCGTGGGCGCGGGCGGAGATCGACCGGCTCGACGACCTGCGGGCGCTGGCGGTCCAGCGGCGGGCCGAGGCTCTGCTGCGGCTGGACCGGACCGCCGAGGCGGTCTCCGACCTGCGCGCCCACGCCGACGCCCACCCGCTGCGGGAGGACGCCTGGCGGCTGCTGGCCAGCGCGCTGTACCGGGCGGGCCGGCAGGGCGAGGCGCTGGCCGCGCTCCGCCAGGCCCGGCAGACCCTGGTCGACCAGCTCGGCCTGGATCCCGGCCCCGGCCTGCGGCAACTGGAGGCCGACATCCTGGCCCAGGCACCCCACCTCCTCGACCCACCCGCCCCCGCCACGCCCGCAGCCGCGCCCGCCGCACCCGCAGCCACCGGACCGGTGGCTGCCGGCCCGCCGGCATCCGCGCCGGGGCCGCCGGCCGCCGCGCCGGATGGGGTGGTTGCCGCGCCGGCGGCCACCGGTGCACCCCGGCCCGATCGGGTACGCGAGGCAGAACCGAAACCCTTCGTCGGCCGGGACGACGAGCTGGCCCGGCTGGAGTCGGCGGCGCAGGCGGCGGTGCGGCACGGCCGGCCGGTGCTGGCCCTGATCGCCGGTGATCCGGGGGTGGGCAAGACCGCGCTGGCCGAGGCCCTCACCCGACGGCTCGGGACGCGCGGCTGGAGCACGGCGTGGGGACGCAGCCCGGAACACGAGGGTGCTCCGGCCGCCCTGCCCTGGCTGCAGATCCTCGACGCCGAGGCGGCCGCCCTCGCCGGCGACGACCCGGCGGTCGCCCGGTTCCGGCTGCGGCGGGCGGTGGTGTCGCACCTGACCGCGCTGGCCGACCGGGGTCCGCTGCTGCTCGTCGTCGACGACCTGCACCGGGCCGACGATCCGACGCTGGACATCCTGGCCGCGCTGGTCACCGAGGCACGGGGGGCCGACCGCCGACCGGCGACTCCCCTGCTGCTGGTCGGCACCTACCGCGCCACCGAGACGGGTGCGGCGTTGACCGCCGCGCTGGCCCGGGTCGCCCGCACCGAACCGACCCGGGTCCACCTGGGTGGCCTCTCCGAGACCGCCACCGGCGAGCTGGCCGGCTCGATCGCCCCGGCCGTCCTGGACGCCGCGGCGGCGACCCTGATCCACCGGCGGACCGGCGGGAACCCGTTCTTCGTCCGCGAACTGGCGCGGCTGCTCGAAGCCGAGGGTGAGGCGGCGCTGCGTCAGGTGCCGGCCGGGGTACGCGACGTGATCCGGCACCGGATGGCGCGGCTGCCGGAGCCGGCCCGCGCGGTGCTGCGGCAGGCCGCCGTGATCGGGCGGGACATCGACCCCGACGTGCTGGTGGCCCTGGTGGGCGACGAGTCGACGGTGCTCGACGCCCTGGACTGCGGGCTGCGGACCGGCTTCCTCACCGAGCAGGCGCCGACCGGGCGGCCCCGCTTCACCCACCTGCTGGTCCGCGACACGCTCTACGACGATCTCTCCGCACTGCGGCGGGCCCGCTGGCACGCCGCCGTGGCCGAGGCGATCGAACGGCTACGCCCGGACGACAGCGCGGCCCTCGCCCACCACTTCGCGTACGCCGGGGACCCGGCCACCGCGGCCCGGGCGGCCCGGTACGCCCGGCTCGCCGCCGAGCAGGCCGAACGCCGCTCGGATTCCCGGCAGGCCGCCCGGCTGTGGCAGCTCGCGATCGACGCCGACGAGCGGGCCGGGGTCGGCCCGGTGGCGGACCGACTGGCGGCGATCATGGGGCTGGGCCGCGCGCTGGCGGTGACCGGGCGGCTCGCCGCGGCGCGCCGGCACCGGGCCGAGGCGGTCGCCATCGCCGGCAAGCTCGACGATCCGCTGCTGGCGGCCGACGTGATCGCCGCTTTCCAGGTGCCCGCGAACTGGCTCCGCAACGACGACGAGGAGCTGTCCCGGCAGGTCGTCGAGGCCGCCGAACGGACCCTGCCGCTACTCGGCGAGGACCAGTCGACCCGCCGCGCCAGGCTGTTGAGCACCATCGCGCTGGAGCTGCGCGGGACCACGACGGACCGGGGTCGCCGTGCGGCGGCCGAGGCCGTGGCGATCGCCCGCCGGTCGGCCGATCCGGCGCTGCTGGCGTTCGCCCTCAACGCCCGGTTCATGCACGCCGTCGAACGCACCGGCCTGGCCGACGAGCGGGCCCGGATCGGCGCCGAACTGGTCGACCTGGCCGCCCGGCACGAGCTGGTCACCTTCGAGGTGCTCGGTCAGCTGATCCTGATGCAGGCCCGGTGTGCGCGCGGCGAGCTCGCCGCCGCGGATGCCCACGCGGCGGCCGCCGACCGACTCGCCGACCGCTACGAGCTGCCGGTCGTCGGGATCTTCACCGACTGGTACGCCGCCCTGCGGTCGGCCATCGACGGCCGGCTGGCCGAGGCGGCGGCCGGCTACCGGGCGGCGTACCCGCGGCTGGCCGCCGCCGGGATGCCGGGCCTGACCGACGGGCTGCTCCCCCTCGCCCTGCTGTCCCTGCGGCTGCTCGCCGGCCAGCCACCGGACCTGCCGGCACCGGGACGGCCGGCACCGGAGCGGCCGGGTCCAGACCAGGCGGGTCCAGACCGGGCGGGGTCCGAGTGGGACTGGGGGCCGTACGAGCCGTGGGTGCGGCCGCTGCTGCTGCTGGACGCCGGGGACCGGGACGGTGCCGCCGCCGCACTGGCCGACCTGCCCGAGTCACCGCACGACCTGCTTTGGGAGGTGCGGCTCGTGCTGGCCGGGCGGGCCGCCATCGCCCTTGGCGACCGGGCCACGATGGCGTCCGTGCACGCGGATCTGCTGCCGGCCGCCGGCGAGTTGGCGGGCGCCGGCAGCGGCCTGATCACCCTGGGCCCGGTGGCCCGGTACCTGGCCGACCTCGCGGCGGCGCTGACGCCCGGGTCCCGCCCCGGGACCTGAACGGTGCGGCATCACGCAACGAGCGCGCCTGCCTCGGTGCGCATCGCCGCAGGCACCTGCTCGGCGTGGCCACTCCGCTCTAGCCTGGACGGATGCCCGACCCGCCTCAGTCGATAGTGGACGTCGCCGACCGGATCGCGTTCGGCCGGGTGGAACGCGCCTTCCGGCCGACCTACGCGAACAGTGTCATCGCGACGGTCTTCTTCCTCGGGCTGACGGTGCTGTTCGGAGTCGCCACCGCGGCCGCCACGAAACCGGTCGGGGTGCTGGTGCTCGCGGCGGTGACCGCGGCCGCGCTGCTGGCGACCGGCTGGGGGGTGGTGGACACCTGGCGGCTGCTCGGGCGCCGGTGCTACCTGTGCGAGGGCGGTCTACTGGTGGCCGAGCGGCACGCCCGGGTGACCCGGACGGTGGCCTGGACCGACATCGTCGCCATCTGGCGGTATTACCTGCAGTGGATTGCCCAGGACGGTCCGATGATGCTGTCCCGCTGCCGGCTGCGCCTCGCCGACGGCACCCGTCTCAACCTGGAGAAGCCGCCGTTGGTCGACGGCGAGGAGCTGGGCCGGCAGGTGGAGCGGCGGTCCGCGCACGCCCGGCTGCCGCAGGTGCTGGCCGAGCTGGAGTCGGCCGGCCGGGTCGCGTTCGGCCCGCTGACGCTGACCTCGGACGGAATCCGGACGGCCGGCGGCGGCCAGCTGAGCTGGTCGGACATCACCCTGGTGCAGCTGCGCCGGGTCCGCCTGCGGATCCGGACCCACGATGGCGGGCAACCCGTCTCGGTGTTGGCCCGCCGGATCCCGAACCTGCTGATCCTGCTGACCATTCTCGACGGACGCGGGCTGCCGGTGGAGATCAACGGAACCCCGCGCGGCTGAGGCCGGGACGACCCCGGGGTCAGCCGCCGAACAGGTCGCCGAGCGTACGCAGGACGTCGGCGTAGAACGTGCCGCCCACCTCCCGGAAGACCCCGAACGGCTGGCCGGGATCGCCGAAGAACGGGCGCAGGGTCCAGGCCAGCTGGGTGCCGACGAACCCGAAGAGCACGATCCAGATGTAGAGCAGACCCATGCTGGCCGGCCGGTCGGTCGCCGACTGACGGGCCGCCGCAACGTAGTGCGGGTTCATCGGCCGCGCCGGCAGGTGCAGGGGCTGGGGCGCCGCGGCCGGCGGCAGGGTCGCGGTGGCGACCGGCGCGGCCGCCGCTGCCGGGACGGCGCTGCCGACCGGAGCGGCGTCCCCGGCTGTCGCGGTGGCGTCCTCGGACGCCGCGACGGCGCCGTTGGCACCGGCGCCGTTCGCAACGGCGGCCGGGGTGGTGGGGAGCTGCTGCGCCGGGACCGGGGTCGGCGCGATGGAGCGCTGCTGGTTCAGGGTGTGCATGCCTTCCACCAGAAAGCGCAGGCCGATCACCGCGGTCAGCAGCAGGATCGCCACGTTGAGCAGCTTGTAGAACGAGTAGCTCTGCGCGGTGACCAGGAAGAAGAGGCTGACCGGCGCGAAGGCCAGGGTGAGCACGGCGGTGACGGTGATCGACACCATGATCAGCGCGACCGACTGCACCATCGACAGCCGGGCACCGAAGACCAGGTTGAACAGGTACAGCGTCGGCAGGCAGATGGCCAGCGTCGCCAGGAACAGCAGCGGCAGTTTGATCAGTGAGGAGAGGATCTGCTCCCAGCCGTACGAGGCGCCGAGCACGGCTCCGTAGAGCGCCAGGCTGATCGCCGAGCTGGCGAGCATCTGGCCGATCAGCGGACGCAGCTGTCGTTCCTCCACGATCTGTTGCCAGATGCCGGCCCGATCGCGCAGGATCCGTTCGATGACCAGCAGGCCGCTGCCGGCCGGAGGAGTCGTCACGCGGTGCACCGTACCGTTCCATCCCTTCGACGCGCTGCCCCGTGCGGAAACGGTCCTAAGGTGATTCTTGTGAACTTCCCGGAACTGCGGGCCTCGGACGACGACCGGGAAGAGGTGGTGAGCGCCCTGCAGCGGCACACCGCCGCCGGGCGGCTGAGCCTGGACGAGTACACCGAGCGGGTCGACCGGGCGCTGGCCGCCCGCACCCACGGAGAACTCGCCGCCGTCGTCGACGACCTGCCGGCCGAGCCGACGAGCGGCGGGAGCACCGAGACGCACCAGCTCGCCGTCGCCTTCCTGATCGCCATCGTCGCGCTCGTCGTGGTCGGCGGCCTGGTCCTGCTGCTCCGCTGAGCCGGTCCCACCGCTCCGGGTGCGATAACTCGGTCGTACGGCGGCCCGGGTCGTGTTTGACTCACCGCAACGGGCTGCGTCAGCCACCGACCGAGGAGACGACATGCGAGCACTCCACACCTTCATCGAACAGGGAACGTCGATGTCTTCGAGGGGTGTGGCGGTTGCCGCGGAGCACGTTGAACCTGGGAATTCTGGCGCATGTCGACGCCGGTAAGACAACTCTGACCGAACGGCTGCTCTACGCGGCCGGGGTCATCGACACCGTCGGCGCGGTCGACGCCGGCACCACCCGGACCGACACCCTGGAGCTGGAACGCCAGCGCGGGATCACGATCCGGGCCGCCGTGGTGTCGTTCGAGGTGGCCGGGGTGCCGGTCAACCTGATCGACACCCCGGGCCATCCGGACTTCATCGCCGAGGTCGAGCGGGTGCTGAGCCTGCTCGACGGCGTGGTCCTGGTGATCTCGGCGGTCGAGGGCGTCCAGCCGCAGACCCGCGTGCTGATGCGCGCGCTGCGGCGGCTGCGGGTGCCGACGCTGCTTTTCGTCAACAAGATCGACCGGCGGGGCGCGGACCCCGGTCGGGTGCTCGACGCCATCCGGGGACGGCTCACCCCCGCGATCGTCCCGATGGGCGCCGTCGAGGAGGCCGGCACCCGGCGGGCGCGGTTCAGGCCGCACCGGCTGGCCGACCCGGCCGCCCGGACCGCGCTGATCGAGGCGCTGGCCGACCGGGACGACGCGCTGCTGGCCGCGTACGTCGAGGATGAGCGGGCGGTCACGGACCGTGAGTTGCGCGCCGGGCTTGCCGCGCAGACCCGGCGGTCGCTGACGCACCCGGTGTTCCTCGGGTCCGCGATCACCGGGGAGGGGGTGGCGGCGTTGCGGGCCGGTCTGGTGGAGCTGCTGCCCGCCCCGGTCGGCGACGAGCGGGCCCCGGCCGCCGGCCGGGTGTTCAAGATCGACCGTGGACCGGCCGGCGAGAAGATCGCCTACGTGCGGATGTTCGCCGGCACGGTGCGGGCGCGGGAACGGCTGCCCGTCCGGACCGCCGACGGCGGCACCGGGGTGGCGAAGGCCACCGCGATCAGCGTCTCGGCCGGCGGCACCTGGGTCGGGCGGTCCGCGCTGGTCGCCGGTGAGATCGGCCGGCTGTGGGGGCTGGCCGGAGCGCGCATCGGCGACACCATCGGCCAGCCGCCGGTGACCGACGTCGAGCACCGGTTCGCGCCGCCGACCCTCGAAACGGTGGTGAGCACGGTCCGGCCGGCCGACGAGGGCGCCCTGCGCGCCGCGCTGGCCCAGCTCGCCGAGGAGGATCCGCTGATCAACGTACGGGCGGACGACTCCGGCCGGGAGGTCTCGGTCTCGCTCTACGGCGAGGTGCAGATGGAGGTCATCCAGGCGACGTTGGCGACCGAGTTCGGCATCGACGTCACGTTCCGCGAGACGACGGTGATCTGTGTGGAGCGCCCGGTCCGCCGCGGCGAGGCGGTCGAGCCGCTGCACGCCGACGGCAACCCGTTCCGGGCCGGGATCGGGCTGCGGGTCGAACCCGGCCCGCCCGGCTCGGGGATCGAGTTCCGGCTGCGGGTCGGACCCCAGACGATCCCGATGTACGTGTACCGCAACGCGGACGGGTTCGCCGACCACATGGCCGGGTACGTGCGCCGGGCGCTGGCCGAGGGCCGGTTCGGCTGGCGGGTCACCGACTGCGTGGTGACGATGATCGCCAGTGAGTACAGCGTCCCGGACGGGCCGCCGTCGCGGCGCGGTCCGCTCAGTACGCCCGCCGACTTTCGCGATCTGACCCCGCTGGTGCTGATGGCGGCGCTGGAGCGGGCCTCGACGGTGGTCTGCGAGCCCGTTCTGCGGGTGGGGCTGGAGGTCCCGGTCCGGACGATCAGCGGGGTGCTGACCGCCCTCGGCCGCCTCGGCGCCGCGGTCCGCGAGCAGACGGTGCGGGGCGAGCTGACCTCGATCGAGGCGGCCGTGCCGGCGGCGCGGATGCGGGAACTCCACCGCCGCCTACCCGGCCTGACCGCCGGCGAGGGGGTGCTGGAGACGGCGTTCGACGGGTACCGGCCGGTCCACGGCCCGGTGCCGACCCGGCCACGGACCACGGCCGATCCGCGGCACCGACAGCTCTACCTGCTCTCCCTGACCCGGCAGGGTGCCCGCACCTGAAGTGGATCTATGAAAGTTCACCGCTGGCCGGCGCTCCCGAACTGCGCTCTGACCTGCGCGGTTGCCAAGATCCGGAGGGCTGGTCGGGAATCTTCTGCAAGCCGGACCGCAGCATTTCGGCCCCTAAGCTGACAAACAGCCTCGGAGTCGCTCTCTTTACCGTCTCGCAACACGGTGATAGCTTCCCGGCAACTTCTGCAAGAACTTGCAGACCGGGTCGCCCCCGCCTCGGACCCGGCTGCCCCGCCCCCGCACCGGGAGGTGCCCCCATGCTCGCCCGCCCCACCACCCCGCACACCGTCCCCCGCGCCCTGCTCGCCGCCGTCGCGGTCGCCGTCCTCGCCGCCGGCCTGCTGGTCGCCGGGCAGGTCCGCCACAACGAACCGGCCGCCGCCAGCCCGGCCACCCCCGGCAGCTCCGACGTCATCGTCCACCTCTTCCAGTGGCCCTGGGCCTCCGTCGCCAACGAGTGCACCACCGTGCTCGGCCCGAAGGGCTTCGGCGGCGTACAGGTCTCGCCGCCGCAGGAACACGTGGTGCTGCCCGGCCGCGGCCACCCCTGGTGGCAGGACTACCAGCCCGTCAGCTACCAACTCGTCTCCCGGCGCGGCGACCGCGCGGCGTTCGCCAGCATGGTGCGGACCTGCCACGACGCCGGGGTGAAGGTCTTCGTCGACGTGATCGTCAACCACATGGCCGGCGGCGCCTCCACCGGCGCCGGCACCGCCGGCTCCAGCTACAGCCAGTACACCTACCCGGCCGTCCCGTACGGCCCGAACGACTTCCACTACTGCGGCCGCAACGGCAACAACGACATCGTCAACTGGGGTGACCGCTGGGAGATCCAGAACTGCGAGCTGGTCGACCTGTCGGACCTCAAGACCGAATCGCCGTACGTCCGGGGAAAGCTCACCGGCTACCTCAACGACCTGGTCTCCCTCGGGGTCGACGGGTTCCGGGTGGACGCCGCCAAGCACCTGCCCGCGGCCGACCTCGCCGCCATCCTGGGCGGCGTCGCCGGCAACCCGTACGTCTATCACGAGGTGATCGAGGGCGGCGCCGGCGAACCGACGCCCGAGGAGTACGTCGGCACCGGCGACGTCACCGAGTTCCGCTACGGCGACCGGGTCAGTGCCGCCTTCCGGGACGGCAACCTCGCCGGACTCGGCAACCTCGCCGGACAGCTGCGGCTGGGCTCCGGCGACGCGGTCGCCTTCATCGACAACCACGACACCCAGCGCAACGGCCGCAACGTGCTGACCTACCGCAACGGCATCCCGTACGCGCTGGCCGAGGCGTTCATGATCGCCCACCCGTACGGCGTGCCGCAGGTGATGTCCAGCTTCACCTTCAGCGACCACGACCAGGGGCCGCCCGCCACCTCGAACGGCACCACCACGGCGGTCAGCTGCGGGAACGGCTGGCAGTGCGAGCACCGCTGGCGGACCACCGCCAACATGGTGGGGCTGCGCAACGCCGCCGCCGGAGCCGGCCTCACCAACTGGTGGAGCAACGGTTCCAACCAGATCGCCTTCGGCCGCGGCAGCGCCGCGTACGCCGCCTTCAACCGGGGTGGCGGCGCGCTGACCCGGACCTTCCAGACCAGCCTGCCGGCCGGCACCTACTGCGACGTGATGAGCGGCGACTTCGCCGGCGGCAGCTGCACCGGAACCTCGTACCAGGTCAACGGCGCGGGGCAGGTGACCGCGACGGTGCCGGCCAACGGCGCGCTGGCGCTGCACGTCGACGCCCGGACCACCGGCACCCCCGGCCCGACCCCGACCCCGACCGGCGGCGGCTGCTCGACGGTGGCCACCAGCTTCGCGGTGAACGCCAGCACGGTCTGGGGGGAGAACATCCACGTCGTCGGCAACGTGGCCGCGCTGGGCAACTGGAACCCGGCCAACTCGGTGCCGCTGGACCCGGCGACGTACCCGGTCTGGCGGGGCACGGTCAGCCTGCCGGCCGGCACCTCCGTGCAGTACAAGTACATCAAGCGCAACGGCTCCCAGGTGAGCTGGGAGAGCGACCCGAACCGGACCCGCACCACGGCGGCGGCCGCGCCCTGCGCGGCCAGCTGGTCCGACTCCTGGCGCTGACCTGAGATCCGGCGGGACCCGTCCCCATCCGGGGCCGGGTCCCGCCGGCCGCATGACGAGCCCGAGACGGGGAACCAGGACGCATGGACTCCGCAGCGATCGACCGGTCGTCCGGCGTGCCCCCGGCCAGCATCGGCGGGGAGGTGATGGTCTTCGCGCCCGCGCCGCAGCTCACCGTGACGCTGGACCGGCCGGACCGGGAAACCGAGATCCACCTGCACCCCGGTGGGCAGGGCGTCTGGCAGGCCCGGATGATCACCTGCCTGGGTACCCCGGTGGTGCTCTGCACCAGCCTCGGCGGGGAGATCGGTCAGGTCCTCGAACCGTTGATGGCCAGCGAGGGAGTGACCCTCAAGGTGGTCCGCCGGGACTCCAGCAACGGTGGGTACGTGCACGACCGCCGGGGCGGCAGCCGCACCGAGATCGCCGACGTGCCCGGTCACCCGCTGAACCGCCACGAACTGGACGAGCTCTACAACCTCGCCCTCGGCGAAGGGCTCAATGCCCGGGTCTGCGTACTCAGCGGGCCCGGCGATCCGTCCCTGGTCCCGCCGGACATCTACCGGCGGCTCGCCGCCGACCTCGGGCGCAACGGCGCCATGGTGGTGGCGGACCTCTCCGGCGCGCACCTGGACGCGGTGCTCGCCAGCGGCCTGACCTTCCTCAAGGTCTCGCACGAGGAGTTGATTCGGGACGGCCGGGCCACCGACGACAACGACGAGACCCTGCTCGGCATCCTCTACGACCTGCACAACTCCGGTGCCGAGTCGGTGGTGGTGAGCCGGGCCGAGGCCGCCGCGCTGGCGCTCATCGACGGCGAGGTGTTCGAGGTCGACATGCCGCAACTGCAGGCCGCGGACACCCGGGGGGCCGGCGACTCGATGACCGCCGGGGTGGCCGCGGTGCTGGCCGGCGGTGGGGACGGCCGGCTCGCCATCCGCACCGGCGCGGCGGCCGGCGCCCTCAACGTCACCCGGCACGGGCTCGGCACCGGCCGCCCGGATGCGATCGCCGGCCTGGTGGACCGGGTCCGGCTGGCGCCGGTCGGCACCCACCGGCAGGACCGGACGACCCCGGACGAGCTGGCGGGCAGGACAATAACCTCATGACGCGACGGACGACCTCATGACGCTGCGGGTCCTGGTGACAAACGACGACGGAATCGCCGCGCCCGGCGTACGGTGGCTGGCCCGGGCGGCGGCCGACCGGGGCCTCGACGTGGTGGTGGCCGCGCCCCGCGAGGAGGCGAGCGGTTACAGCGCGGCGATGACCGCCGTGGAGCGCAACGGCCGGGTGGTGGTGGAGGAGCACGAGGTCGACGAGCTGGCCGGCATCCCCTCGTACGGGGTGGCCGGGTCGCCCGGGTTCATCGCGCTGATCGCCATCCACGGGGCCTTCGGCCCGCCGCCGGACGTGGTGCTCTCCGGGGTGAACCGGGGCGCCAACGCCGGCCGGGCGGTCCTGCACTCCGGCACCGTGGGCGCCGCCTTCACGGCCGCCGCGAACGGCTGCCACGGCCTGGCGGTCTCGCTCGACGTACTGGCCCCGGCGGAGGCCACCGCCGGCAGCGGCGGCGCCGCGATCGCCGCCGGCGGGCAGGCCCGCGACACCAGCCGGCACTGGGGCACCGCGGCCCGGGTGGCCGTCGAGCTGCTCCCCCGGCTGACCGCCGGACCACGCGACACCGTGCTCAACGTCAACACCCCGGACCTGCCGTACGAGCGGCTGCGGGGTCTACGCCGGGGCTCTCTGTCCGGGTTCGGCCAGGTTCAGATGACCGTCGCGGAGACCGGCAAGGGGTTCATCCGGACCTCGCTCGAGGAGTCCGGCCAGACCGTCCAGGCCGGCACCGACGTCGCCTGGCTCGGCGCCGGCTACGCCTCGGTGACCGCGATCCGGGCGATCGTCGAGGCGTCCGACGTGGATCTGTCCGATCTGGACCTCCCGGGCCTGGCCGACTGAGGCCGACGGGCTGAGGCCCGACGGGCCCGACGGGCCCGACGGGCTGAGCCGGTCAGCCGCCGGGCAGCTGGGCCTCCGGGGTGGCGCCGGAGAAGTACGGCTCGGGAGCGCCGAAGAGGCCGAGCAGGCCGGTCACCCAGAGCTGGCGGTGCACGAACCGGCTCGGTTCGGTCACCACCAGTCGCACGTTGCTCACCTCGGCGGTCTGGAACCCGGCGACCATGGCGCTGATCCCGACCGAGTCGATGAAAGTCACCAGCCGCATGTTCAGTGCGATCCGGGGCGGGGTGCCCTTGGCGAGCACCTCGGCGACTGCCTCCCGAACCTCGTACGCCGTGTCGACATCGATCTCTCCGCGTGGTGCGATCTCCACCGTTCCGTCGGACAGGGTCGACTTAACGATCGACAGGCTCACGCGAACACCTCCACTCGCCCGCAACCGGGCGCCTCGTCAGTACGCGGGCCGCGACCGAGAGTATTCCTCCGAACGCCCGGCTCGCCAGCCCCGCGGCGGGACAATCTAGCGGAGTTAATCCGCCAACAGGGCGAAATCCGGGCAATCAGCATCATATGTTCCCACGATACAGGAGCCACGTCTGGTGGTCCGAACCTCCAGGGTACCCGGCCGACCGCGATGCGCACCTGCGCGACCCGACCGCGGGCGGGTGGAGTCTTCCGAACCCACTCCACTACGCAGGCTTTCGCCGTCACTCGCGGCGAATGTCCGCTTCGACCTACCGGACAGATGAAGAAAGACCGCCCCGGCCGGCCCTCCCGCGCGTGATCCTGGGTTTGCCACCGGAGATGTCCGGGCACCTCGAAGGGAGAGGTTCCACCGCAACCGCGCCGAACCGCCGCTCGTGTCCGAAGTGGCCGCTCAGTTCGGCAGCCGAGGAGGTATCACCGATGTTCGGAAACAGGATGTCCGCGCCGAAGCTGCTGGACCGCCGGAGCGCCCCGGAGCGGATCGCGGACCAGGCGTGGGACTACCTCACGACCGCCGTGCACTCCGCCGGCGACAACGTCCGGCACTCCGCCCGCGGTGGCGCCCGGCTGGCCCGCCGCACCGCCGCCGGCCTGAGCGACACCGCCGGCGACCGGGTCGGTTCGGCCGCCGACGAGGCATGGGTACGCGCGAACCGGGCGTACGACGCGTTGGCCGGCCGACGCCCCGGGCTGCCCTGGGGGTTGCTGATCGGCGCCGGCCTCGCCGGGGCGGCGGTCGGCTGGGCCGCCGGGATGGCCGCCCGCGCGGCCGCCGAGCGCGCCGACGAGGAGATGCGGGCCGCCGAGCGGGTGGAGTTCGTCGACGTCGACCGGCCGAGCCCGGTCGCGATGGACACCTGACTCGCCCGCCCCGCCGGTGCCCCGGCCGCGAACCCGCGGCCGGGGCACCGGCGGCTGCCGTCAGCCGCGGGTGCACAGCGGCGTCGGTGCCGCATTCGTGCCGGTCCAGCTACCGAGGAAGCCGAACGTGGCGGTGGCGTTCGGCGCCAGCACGCCGTTCCAGCTGACGTTTCGGACCGTCACGTTCGCCCCGCTCTGGGTGTGGCTGCCGTTCCAGAGCTGCGCGATCCGTTGCCCGTTCGCGAAGCTCCAGGTCACCGCCCAGCCGGTCATCGTCGTGGTGCCGGTGTTGCGGACGGTGACCTCGCCCTGGAAACCACCCTGCCAGGAACCGGTCACCCGGTAGGAGGCCGCGCAGTCACCGGTCGGCGGCGGAGTGACCGTGGTGGGCGGCGGGGTCGTGGTGGGCGGGGTCGTGGTCGGTGGCGGTGTGGTGGTGGGCGGCGGCGGGGTCGTGGTCGGTGGTGGCGTGGTGGTGGGCGGCGGAGCGGTCGTGGTGGGACCGCTGGTCGGCCCGCCGAGGCGGTCGGCGTACAGCACCCCACGGCCGTTGGTGCCCAGGTACACCCGCCCGTAGACGCGCGGGTCACCGGTCAGCGCCTCGCCCGCGTTGCCGTACTGGTGCTGGTCGTCGTTTATCCGGACCCAGGCCGCCCCGGCGTTGTCCGACCGGTAGACGCCCCGCACCCCGTCGATCGTCGCCATCGTGTAGACCGCGTGGTAGGACTGGCCGGGCGCGGCCCGGCCGAAGCCGACGTTCACGGCGCTGGCCACGTTCGCCAGCTTGGTGAAGCTGGCGCCCGAGTTGGTCGAGCGCCACAGGCCGTTCCCGCCGGCCAGCCAGATGTCGCCCTCGGCCCCGGGCACCGCCTTGAACTTCACCTCGATGTCGGGCAGCCCGGTGGCGGCGGTGGCGGTGAAGCTCTGCCCGCCGTTGGTGCTGACGTAGAACGTGCCGGCCGAGAACCCGTAGAACTTGTTCGGGTTCACCCGGTCGGATTCGATCACCGCGTTCGCCGGGATTCCCGTCGACTGGGTCCACGAGTTGCCGTACCCGACGGTGTGGACCACCGGCTGGCCGGCGTCGCCCGGGGCCCAGACGAACCGGCTGCCGTCGGCCGCCGCGGCGACCGTGCCGCCGCTGTTGATGGTGCCGGGCTCGGTGCCCTGGAACCAGTTCGCCCCGCCGTCGGTGGAGAAGGCGACGTGGCTGTCGTTGGGCCGGTCGGCGTCGGTGAAGCTGCCCGCCCGGACCATCACGCTCGGGTTCAGCTCGGCGAAATCGAGGCTGTTGGTGCTGGTGAAGTAGGGCTGCTGGAACATCATCGGCGGCACCGCGGCCAGGTCGGTGTGGCGGAAGCCGCCGATGTCGCCGAGCCCGCTGATCAGTGGCGCGCCGGTCGGCGGGCTGATCAGGTCCAGCACCGCGGTCTCCTCCAGGCCACCTACCATCGGCCGGATCGTCACCGTGCCGCCGGTGTCCCAGTTCTTCAGGTTCGTCGACCCGTAGATGGTGGCGCCGGTGCCGTACATGAAGCGGTTGCCGTCGAACGGGTCGATCTCCACCGACTCGTTCATCCAGCCCAGTTTCGGGGTCTCCTCCGGTGGCTGCGGGTTCGCGCCCAACGTCAGCCACGGCACCGAGGTGACGTCCATGGTGTAGCGCTTGGTGCGGTTCGGGTAGCTGGTGAACTCCCAGATCCGCGACCAGGTGGCGCCACCGTCGGTGCTGCGCCAGAAGATCGCGTCCGGCCACCAGGAGATCTGGGTGGCCACCATCAGGATGTTCGGGTTGGTCCGGTCGATGGTCAGGCCGCTGTAGCCGAAGTACGCGTCGGTGCTGCTGGACGGGATCGGGCTGATCTGGGTCCAGGCGCCGGTCGCGCGGTTGAACTTCCAGACGTCGCCCTTCGCCCCGTCGTACGGGCCGCCGGTGTCGCTGGTGGCGATGTAGAGGAAGCCGCCGACGTGGTCCACCACGCCCTTGTGGGCCAGGTAGCCGGTCGGCTGGCCGGCGATGCGTTGCCAGCTGCTGCCGCCGTTGGTGCTGCGGTAGACCGGGTTCTCCTTGTCCGCGACGCCGACGTAGATGGTCTGGGTGGTGCTGCCGGCCATACCGGTGCTCTTGTCGAAGCTCACCCAGGTCACGCCCTGGTTGCCGCCCTGATAGGAGTCACCGGGCACCGCGACGTAGTTGCCGACGTTGGGAAAGTTGGCGACCTTCGTGAAGCTGGCGCCGTGGTTGGTGCTCCGCCACAACCCGTTGCCGCCCTCGGCGCCGTAGTAGACGATCGCGTTGTTGTTCGGGTCCACCGCCAGCCGCTCGCCCTGCCCGCGGCCCGGCATGTTGCCGCCGACCTTGAACGGCAGCTCGAACGCCTGCCAGGTGTCGCCCTTGTCGGTGGAGCGCAGGATGGCGCCGTTGTTCGGGTCCCAGTCGTTCGTGTACATGCCCACCGCGGCGTAGAGCCGGTTGGTCTGGACCGGGTCGGTGGCCAGGCTCAGCACGCCGTTCCAGCCCCACCTGTCCCAGCCGACCCAGTCCAGCAGCGGCGTCCAGGTCTGGCTCGCCTGCTCCCACCGGTAGGCGCCGCCGATGTCGGTGCGGGCGTAGATCAGGTTCCGCTCGGTCGGGTTGAAGACGATGCCCGGGACGAAACCGCCGCCGTCGATCCGGACGTTCTTCCAGGAGTACGGCTCGGAGACCGCCGCCGACGCCGGTGCGGCCGTCGGACTCACGGCCACCTGGATGGCCATGGCCACCGCACCGGCCGCCACGACGGCGGCCAGCGCGCTGGCGAGACTTCTACGCATGTACGGCTCCCTCTAAGAGCTGCGCTGTTCACAGGGATGGACAGCCGCCATGCACGAAAGGGCGTCGGGTGCGGGATCTTCCCGGGGAGACGCCATCGGCCGCCGCGCCGAACGCGTGCATGGGGGCGAGCTGGCGGAGGCTGCCCGACGGCTTCCGCTCCGGCGTCCTGGCTCCCGCACCGGTCTGGTCCAGACACTCACACACGCACGTCAGCGCTGTCAATAGTTGGACACCCAAACAAAGGCCAGCCGGTTACGGCAACTCCATGGTCTGGTCGACGGCGATCTCGGCGAGCGCGTCGGAGAGGTGGTCGGCCACCGGCCGCCCGGTGGCCGGGGCCAGCTCCGCGATCAACAGCGCGCCGTGCCGGGCCAGTGCCGCCGGGTCGACCGGCCCGGTCTCTTCCGGCGACGGTTGCACCCCGAGCGCACCGGTCAACACCACCGCCAGCACCCCCGGGTCCAGCTCCGGCAGCCAGCCGGCGGCTCCCCGGGCACAGCCGACCACCAGGTCACGCAGGTCGTCGCCGGTCAGGCCGTCCGGGTGGGACTGCTCCAGCAGCCGGCGCAGCGTCCCGCCGAGCACCAGGCCGACCTGCTCCGGGCGCTGCTCCGCCAGCTTCTCCACCGCCCGCTCCAGCGCCGCCGGATCCCGGCCGGCGGCGGCCTCGGCCGCCTCGCGGGCGGCCCGGCCGATCGTCCGGGCCGCCATCGACGCGGTCATCGCGGGCGTCCGGACCCGGAATCGGCCGGCGACTGCTCGGTGGGCGGCTCGGTCGGCTCCCCGGTCGGCGATGCCGGCGGGGTCGGAGTCGGGGTCACGGCCGGTCGCGTCGGCGGCGGTTGACGCGGGGGCAGCACCGGGGGCGGTGGCCGCGGCGGGTTCGACGGCACGATCACCGGATCGTCCGGCAGCTCTCCGGCGGCGCCACCGTCCACCGCGCCGCCGTCGGCGCCGGCGGCCGGGTCTGCCGTCGGGGCCAACTCACCCGGCGTCGGGGCGGCCTGCCCGGTCGGGACCGGGCTGACGGAGCTGATCACCGACGGGGCCGGCTGCCGCGGCGCCGGTTCGGTACGCAGCATGGTGCCGCCCAGCCAGACGGCCGGTCCCAGGCCGATCGCGACGATCCCGAAGAACAGCGCGGCGATGCGCCGGTCCACAGCGCTGCCGACGAGCGGGCGGGCCGCCTGGCCACGGCGATCGCCCACGCCTCGCCCGAAGGGCTCACCTGACCGCTTCACCTGATGACAATCTCAACCCGGCAACTCAACTCGAAATCTCGAACACGACGGCATCGCCCACCTCCCGGCGTTCGATGCCCAACCCGTCCACCGGCCGGTTCCCCACATCCTGCCATGGCGTGCCGACCGCGTACCCCGGCAAGAGAATCACGGTACGGATACCAAGGTCACGCAGATACGCGACACTCACCGGATCAGGGAAACTGGCGGTGACAGCATGGGTCTGCGCCTGTGAAGCCGGGGTGAACGAGGCGAGACCGTTGACCATCCGCGGGAACTCGTCGGTGCCCCAGAGCATCACGCTGAATTCGAGGGTGCCGTAGCTCGGTAGCACCAGCAGCGGTTCGACCGCCGACCGGATGGCCACCGGCTGCGGAAGCGGCGGCGGGTGCGGAGTCCTGTTCACCCCCTCCAGAATCACCAGGGCCAGCGGCACCAGCGCGAGCGCCCGCAGCAACCAGTCCACCGGCCGACCCGCGCCCGCCCCCACCGGCTCACCACTTCCCGCACCCGACGGCTCAGTCCGGTCATTGTCCGGGTTCGCCGGCTCGGCCCGGCCGGCATCCGGGTCCGAGGGCTCGGCCGGGTCGGCGTCCGGGGCGGCGGGTGGGTCGGTGGTCGGCGGTCGGGTGGTGACGGCGGTCAGCGCACCGGCCGCCAGGATGCCGAGCAACAGCGTCGTCCAGAGCACCAGGCGGCCGGAGGTGCGAATCCCGTCCCAGCCGGGCAGCACGTTCATCAGCGTCGCGTACCCGGGGTCGCCGTCCCCGCCGAAGGTGGTGCCGGACGCCAGGATCACGCTGATCACCGTGGCGACGGCCAGCAGCAGCCGGTGCCGCACCGACCAGGCCGAGAAGAAGAGGCCGGCGCAGGCCAGCCCGATCAGCACCACCCCCGGCAGCAGCGTCATCTCACCGGCGAAGGAGAGGGTCTCCCGCAGCGGAGCGTGCCGCTCCCCCCACAGCCAGGACTCCGGCGGCGCCGTGACGAAGCCGCGCAGCGGCGGCGAGAACTGGGCGACGTGTGCCAGCGTCCGCCGCCCCGATGGATGCAGCTCGACCACCCGCAGGTAGGGCAGCGCCATGAAGACGGTGGTCCCGGTGAAGAGCGCCCCGCCGACCAGGTCCGCGACGAGCAACCGGCGGCCGAAGGGCGGCCGGACCCGACGTCGCCACCAGGACCAGCCGTACCCGGCGGCGGCGGCCAGACAGATCAACGCCAGCACGTACCCGAACGGCAGGCCGATGCCGAAGCCGAGCGTGATCTGCCAGGCGGCGACCAGCCACCCGGCCAGCGCCCAGGCCGGCCGCCGCCGCTGGGGCCGGTAGCCGTCCCGCAGCGACCAGCCGTGTCCCCGGGCCAGCATCGCCAGCGACAGCGCGATGCCACCGATGGAGAGCACGTGCAGGTGCCCGGCCTGGGCCAGCTTCCAGGGGGCGAAGGCGAAGCCGACACCGGCCACCGCCGCCCCGATCCGGCCCGCGCCGAGCTGACGCACCAGCGCGTACGCCCCGACGAAGGCGAGCGCGTGGGTCAGCACGTACAGGATGTTGTAGCGGACCACGGCGGCCACCGGTCCGGAACCGATCATGCCGAACGGCGCGTAGCCGAGCAGGGTGTCGGAGTAGGCGTAGGTGTACCGCTCCGGGAAGAACGTGTTGGAGTGCCAGAGCTGGGTCGGATCGGTGAGCAGCGCGTGCCCGCCCCAGGCGATCTGCCAGGCCTGCAGGATCGGGTCGCCGATGTCCTGCGGGATGGTGCTGGCGGGGTGGGCCAGCGTCGGCCAGGTGAGCACGGCCGCCAGCAGGAGGCCACCGATGATGGCCAGGGTCCACTCGTGGCGCAACAGCCGCAGCGTCCCCCCAGTCCGCCGGCGGGCCGGGCTGTCCTGGACGTCCTGTTCCGTCGTCATGCACTCTTCCTCACGGCCGGGCTTTGATCACATCGATCGACAGTCGATAATCGCCTATCCGGGTCCGGACTGTCACCCCACCCGGTAGGCGCGCTCGCCCCAACCGGGTGAGGTCCGGTCACCCGGTTCCGCCCCAGCATCGGTACTGGCCGACATCGACCTGTGGGAGGGACGACCATGAGCACCCCGATGATCAGCCGGACCGACGAGGAACTGCAGCGGGACGTGCTCGACGAACTGAACTGGGAACCACGGGTGCAGCCGCACGAGATCGGCGTGACCGCGCAGGCCGGGGTGGTGACCCTCACCGGCTGGGTGGACAACTACGCCAAGAAGTGGGCGGCGGAACGCGCCGCGCACCGGGTCAGCACCGTCCGGGCGGTCGCCAACGACATCGAGGTACGGCTACCCACCGCGGCCGAACGCACCGACCCCGACCTGGCGCTGGCCGCGACCCGGGCGCTGGAGTGGGACGCCTTCGTACCGGTGGAGAACCTCGACGTGACCGTCTCCCGCGGCTGGGTCGTCGTCCGCGGCGAGGTGGAGTGGGAATACCAGCGCCGGGCCGCCGAGCGGTCCGTCCGCCGGCTCGCCGGGGTCCGCGGGGTGACGAACGCGATCGGCGTGCGGCCCCGGGCGAACCTCTCCCCCGACGAACTGAAACGGCGGATCGAGGCCGCGCTGGTCCGCAGCGTCGAGACCGACGCGGCCCGGATCAGCATCGACGTCCAGCACGACACGGTCGAGTTGCGCGGCGTCGTGCGGTCCTGGCTGGAACGCGAGGAAGCCGAGCGGGTGGCCTGGTCCGCACCCGGCGTCACGTTCGTGGAGAACCACATCACGGTCCGGCTGTGACCGCCGCCCACCCGGCGGCCGGGTGGACCGGCCGCACCCGCGCGAAAGGAAGCTGCGACCATGACCGACCCCAACCCGAGCGTGCACCCGGGCGTACCGGCGCCGACCTTCACCCTGCCCTCCGGGCCGGGCGAGGAGGTCAGCCTCGCCTCGTTCCGGGGGCGGCCGACGGTGCTGGTCTTCTACCCCGGCGACTGGAGCCCGGTCTGCTCCGACCAGTTGTCCCTCTACCAGTTGGCGATGCCGGAATTCGAGCGGTTCAACGCCGCGCTGGTCGGCATCTCGGTGGACAGCCCCTGGTCGCACAAGGCGTTCGCCGAGCAGAAGGGGATCGGGTTCCCCCTGCTCTCCGACTTCGAACCCAAGGGCGCGGTGGCCCGGCGGTACAGCGTCTACCAGCCGGAGGGCTGCGCCGCCCGCGCGCTCTTCCTGATCGACCAGGACGGCATCATCGCCTGGCGCTACATCGGACCGTCGAACGTCAATCCCGGCGCGGACCTCATCCTGGACGCCCTGGAGGAGTTGTCCAGCCGGCGCCAGGTCGCTGTCTGACCTGGCGAGACCGAAGTCCCGGGCCGGCGCCACCGGTGGCGCGGATCGAATCGAGGTAGCGATGAGCAGCACCCAGACGCAGGTCGCGGTGAGCCGGCTCCGGGTTCCGGTGGGCGGGGGCGACCATGTCCGCGGCCGGACCGACGCGCCGGTCACCCTGGTCGAGTACGGCGACTTCCAGTGCCCGCACTGCGGGGCCGCGTACGAGAACGTGCACGAGGTGCTGCGTCAGCGACCCGACCGGGTGCGGGTGGTGTTCCGGCACTTCCCGGTCACCAACCTCCACCCGTACGCCGAGGTGGCGGCCGAGACGGCCGAGGCGGGCACGGACCGGGACCGGTTCTGGCAGCTGCACGACTGGCTCTTCGAGCACCAGGACCAGATCGATCCGGTGCACCTGTCGCTGGGCGTGCAGCAGGTCGGGTTGCCGGCGGACGAGGTGACCCGGGAGGTCACCGACCACGTCCACCTGGACCGGGTGCGCGGCGACTTCGTCGGCGGCATCCGCAGCGGGGTGAACGGCACGCCGACCTTCTTCGTCAACGGGCTCCGACACGACGGCCCGTACGCGCTGCCGGACCTGTTGGCCGCGGTGGACGCCGCCGAGGAACCCGACGATTGACGGCCCGCGGCGGGTGACGGTCACAGCAGGCGCAGTTCCCGGGCCCGGCGGACGGCGTCCCGGCGCCGGGTGGCGTCGAGCTTCCGGTAGATGTTGCGGACGTGGGTCTTGACGGTGTTGACCGACAGCGACAGCTCGGCCGCGATCTCGACGTTGGACAGAATGCTCTGCAGGTACCGCAGGATGGTCAGCTCCCGCTCGGTCAACGGCTCGCTCGGCGCCGCCGGCGCCGCCCCGGCGGCCGGCCGGGGCCGGTCCGCCCCGATCAGTTCGAGCACCGTGGCCCAGTACGCCGTACCGGCGTCCAGTTGCGCGGTGAGCAGGTCGCGCACCGGCGGTTCGGCGGTGCGGAAGACCCGCCGGTGGCCGTCCGGCTCGGCGAGTTCCAGCACCCGTTCGAGGGTTCGCGCCGCCCGCCGGTGATCGCCGACGGCGCGGGCCGCGAGGGCGTCCAGCAGCCCGGCGTCGATCCGCAGGTCCAGCGGCCAGGCCGCGCCGGTCGGGCCGGCCCAGTCCGGCAGGGCCCGGGCCGCCGCCGCGGCGTCGCCGGCCCGGAGCAGACCGCGCGCCGTCACCACCGCCCACACCACGGTCGGCGCCCCCGACCGTCCGGCCCCGGCCAGTTCCCGCCCGACCGGATCCGGCCCAGTCAGGTCTGGCCCAGTCGATTCCGGCCCAGTCAGGTCCGGCCTTGCCAGGTCAGCGGCGGCGGGCGTGGCCGCGGCGCGCAGTTCTTCGGCCAGCAGCGCGAATCGGGCCGCCAACTCCGACGACCCGGGTCGTCCGGCCAGCCGGTCCCGGCCGTCCCGCACGGCCCGGTAGGCCGCGACCGGGTCCCCCCGCTCTCGTCCCAGCTCGCCCCGGAGCCACGCCGCGTGCACGGCGAGTCCGGGTTCGTCGGCGCTGCCCGGTACCGCGGTGGCCGCGGCCAGCTCGGCCTCGGCCTCGGCCACCCGGTCGCGCCGCAGCGCCACCACGGCCAGCGCAAGGTGCGCGTAGCCGGCCGCCAGCGGCGCCGCCGGTCCGGCGCGCTCCGGGTCGGTGGCCGACACCGCCAGCAGCCGTCGGGCCAGCTCGGTGGCGGAGGTCAGCCGGCCGGACAGCGCCACCGTCAGGGCCAGCCGGGCGGAGCAGATCAGCTCGGCCCGGGGCAGTCCGGCGGCCGCGCACTCCGCCGTTCCCGCCGTCAGCGCGGCCTGCGCCGTCGCCAGCTCACCGGCGGCCAGGAGTTCCGCGCCGAGGAGGCCGCGCGCGACCGCCCGGGCGGCGGCCCCCGGCCAGGCGTCCGACCCCGGCCCGGCCGGGCGCAGCAGCGCCGCGCAGCCGGCGCGGAGCGTCTCGTACTCACCGGCCCGCTCGGCCCGGACCAGCGCCAACACCGCCCGGATCTCGGCCCACCGGTCCCGGTCGGGCCCGCCGGCCGGGTCGAATGGCGTCAGGTGCCGACCAGCCGCCGCCAGGTCACCGGCGGCGAGCCGCTCCAGCGCGTACGCCAGGCCGACCCCCGGGTCGGTCTGGACCAGTTCCGGCTCCGGCTCGGGTGGCGGTACCGCCCGGTTGTGGTCCCGGCTCAACGGGACCAGCTCGGGCCAGTGCCGGGCGAGCAGGTCGGCGGCGAGCGGCCACCGCCGGCCGTGCAGGGCGTGCCGGAGCGCGTCGCCGACGGCGCCGGTCCGGACCGACCAGTCGCTGAGCCGGGCGTGCAGCTCGGCCAGGTCGGCGGCGGGCCACCGCCGCAGTCGGGCGCGGAGCGACTCCGCGAACATCCGCTGCATCCGGTACCCGGGCCGGCGGCCGTCGGTGCGCAGCAACCCGGTGCGCCGATCGGTCTCGGCCAGCAGCAGTGCGCCGTCGGTCCGGCCGGTGACCGCGTCGCAGAGCTCCGGCGTCAGGTGGTCCGCGCCGGAGAGTCGGGTCAACGCGTCCAGCGTGCGCTCGTCCAGCCCGACGAGTACCTCCTCGCCCAGGTAGGCGGCCACCGCCGGGTGGTCGCCGCCGAACCCGGCGATGAACCCGGGCGGATCGGGGTGTCCGCGCAGCCCCAGCGCGGCGAGCCGGAGCCCGGCGGGCCAGCCCTCGGTCCGTTCCCACAGGTCGGCGGCCTGCTCCTCGGGGAGCCGCAGGCCCTGCCCGGCCAGCAGCTCGACGACCTCGGCCGGGGTGAAGGCCAGCTCGGCCACGCCGATCTCGGTCAGACCGCCGGCCAGCCGCCGACGGGGCAGCCCGAGGGCGGGCTCGGTGCGGGCGGCGACCACCAGCCGCAACCGCCGGCCCGCGTGCCGCAGCAGGAACTCCAGCCCCGCCAGGAACGCCGCGTCGGTGACCAGGTGGAGATCGTCGATGATCAGAGTGACCGGTTCCGGACGGTCGGCGAGGTCGACGGCGAGCTGCTCCAGAAAGTCGGCGCCGAGCGGTCCGTCCAGGATGACCCGGGGTACGTCGATCGGCAGATCCGTACCGCCCCGGGCGCCGCCGTCGGGCTCCGGAGGTGGTCCCGGTCCGACCGGACGCACCGCCATCGCAAGGTACGGCCAGAGCCGGGCGCCGTCGTCGCCCGGCTCCACGGTCAGCCAGCCGACCGGACCGACCCGGGTCCGGCCCCAGGCGCCGAGCAGCACACTCTTGCCGTACCCGGCCGGCGCGGTGAGCACCGTGACGGGTCCGCGTGCTCCCCGGTCGAGCAGGTCGAACAGGCGAGGCCGGGCGACCACCGGGTCGGCCGGCAGCGGTGCCACCGCGAGCTTGCCGGCCAGCAGCGGCCGGCCGGCCAGCGTCGCGCCCTCGATCGGTTCACCGGTCACCCCCGCACCCCCGATCGTCGGCCGCGACGCGGATACCCGGCCCGGGGCTGTTCACCCCCTGGGCATCAGGGCGGTTCACCCTGATCCGGTCCCGACTCACCCGGCGGTTGCCCGGTCCGGGTGACAGACTCGTGCGATGGCCGATGATCGCCCCTTTGACCTGGTTGTCTTCGGCGTCACCGGGTTCACCGGTGGCCTGACCGCCCGCTACCTGGCCGACCACGGCCCGGCCGGGCTGCGCTGGGCGCTGGCGGGCCGGAACGAGGAGAGACTCGCCGCCGTACGCCGGGAGTTGGCCGTGGTGAACCCGGCCTGCGCGGAGCTGCCGCTGCTGCGGGCCGACGCGACCGACCCGGCCGACGTCGCCGCCGTCGCCGCGTCGACCCGGGTGGTGATCAGCACGGTCGGTCCGTTCCTGCGGTTCGGGGAACCGCTGGTCGCGGCCTGCGCGGCGGCCGGCACCGACTACGTCGACATCACCGGCGAGCAGGAGTTCGTCGATCTGATGTACCTGCGCCACCACGAGCGGGCGGTGACCAGCGGGGCCCGGCTGGTGCACGCCTGCGGATTCGACTCGGTGCCCCACGACCTCGGGGTCTACTTCACGGTCGGGCAGTTGCCGCGGGACGTGCCGCTGACCGTGGACGGGTACGTCCGGGCGGCCGGCGGATTCTCCGGCGGCACCGTCCATTCGGCCGCGTCGGCCGTCGCCCGGCGGCGGGAGGCGGCCCGGGTCGCCCGGCAACGGCGGCTCGCCGAGCCGCGACCGGACGGCCGTCGGGTCCGCACCGTGCCGGGCCGGCCCGGCCGGGCACCCGGGCAGTCCGGCTGGGTGCTGCCGCTACCGACCATCGACCCCCAGGTGGTACGCCGGTCCGCCGCCGCGCTGCCGGTGTACGGGCCGGACTTTCGGTACCGGCACTTCGCCTCGCTGCGCCGGTTGCCGACGACGCTGGCGGCGGTGGGCGGGGTGGCGGCGATCGCCGGGCTGACCCGGATCCCACCGGCGCGATCCTGGCTGCTGGGCCGGGTGGCACCCGGTAGTGGGCCGGCCGCTGCCCGACGTGCCCGTAGCTGGTTCCGGGTCCGGTTCGTCGGCGAGGGCGGCGGACAGCGGGTGGTCACCGAGGTGTCCGGCGGCGATCCCGGCTACGACGAGACGGCGAAGATGGTGGCCGAGTCGGCCCTCTGCCTGGCTTTCGACGAGCTGCCCGGCACCGCCGGGCAGGTGACCACGGCGGTGGCGATGGGCGACGCGCTGACCGGACGGCTGATCCGGGCCGGCATCACCTTCCGGACGCTCTCCTGACGGCGCGGAGGTCACCCGGACGGCCCGGGAGGTCGTCCCGCCGATCCGGTCGACCGGTCCGGTGGCCCGCCCGACCGGTCGATCGGGCGGGCCACCGGAGGTGACGCAGGAGGAAAGTCGTTGGTCAGGCCGGCAGGCCGCCGACCTGAGTGTTGATCCAGGACCGGATCGACGGCAGGTCGCCGTAGATCGATGGCCCGGTGGCGCAGGTCGAGTTGTTGTTCCCGGCCCGGCTGGTGGCGCCGATCAACGCCCACCGGCCGGAGATCTGCCGGACCTGCGGTCCGCCCGAGTCGCCGTAGCAGGCGCCGGCGTTTCCGTTCGTGTTGTTCGTGCAGATCTCGTACGTGGCGTTGATGCCGAGGCAGCGGCTGTCGGCCACGATCGAGGTGTCCAGTTCGTGGGCGACCGTGGGCGCCGATCCGCAGCCCCGCGGCGCGCAGGTCTGGCCCCAGCCGATGATCCGGGTGGCGGTGCCGACCGCGCCGGAGCTGGTGGGAATGGGGGCCGGCGCGTAGCTGACCGAGCTCGCCAACTGGAACAGCTTGACGTCGATCGACGGGTGGTTGACCACCCGGCTGACCCGGACGACCACCCCACCGCTGGTGCGGTTGACGCTGCCCACCCGGACCGAGGACGGGTTCGGGCAGTGCTTGGCGGTGACCACCCAGTTCGCCTTGATCAGGGAGCCGGTGCAGCCGGAGACGTAGACCATGAACGAGTAGTTCTCGGTGGCCGGGCGACCGTTGACGACGAGGATGCCGACGTCGTCGGAAGCCCCGGCGGAGGCGGTGGTGGTGGTGGCGGTGGCGGTGGCGGTGCTGGCGGCGGTCTCGGCGGCGCCGGCGGTGGCCGGCCAGGACAGACCTGCCGCGACGAGGGCGGACACCATGGCGAGTCTGGCCAGCGCCGCGCGGCGACTGCTGGTCCCGCCCTCGGGTCTACGAGGGACACGGATCCGGAGCATGGGCGAACCTCCTGGGGTGACGGAGCGGGATGATTCCCAGCCAGCACACTATGCTCTCGATAGACCAATTTAAATGTAGACGACTATACCTGTCCGGCCCTATCACGAGGTGATGGATTACCGGTCACCGAGATGTACCGGAATGTATTTCGGGTGTGGCCGGTCGGCCGGGACATGTGCCATGCTTACGCATTCGGATGTAATCGCACAGCTACCATGAGCTATCTCAGTGCCTTCAGCTATGCGCTGGCGGAGGGTGCGCGTGTCTCAACTGTCCCCGTTCGATCCCGACCCGACCGAGCCGGCCCCGGCCGGTTCACCCGAGACCACCCGGCTCCGCCTTCTGATCACCGCCAAAACCGCACCACGCCCAAGCGACAGCGTCGACGAGACCATGTACGCGGCCGGCCTGAGCACCGATCCGCACCGACCGGGCTGGATCCGGCTCTACCCGGTCGACCCTCGCGACCTGGCCGAGGAGGGGCGACTGCAGGCGTACGACCTGGTTTCGGTCGACGCCCGGCGGGCCCGGCACGATCCACGCCGGGAGAGTTGGCGCCCGGCCATGCACACCCTGATCCGCGAGGTGCACCTCAAGCAGTGGCAGCGTCGGCGGGAATGGCTCGACCCGTACGTCGAGGTGTCGATGTGCAGGTTGGACCGCGACGCCCGGCAGCGTACCGGTGGGCGCTCCCTCGGGCTGGTCCGCCCGACCGACGTGGACGGGCTGCTGCTCACCCCGCACCCGGCGTGGACGCCGCCGGAGCGGCGCAGGTTGCTGGCCTATCTCGGCCGGGTCGACCCCGATCCCGACGACGACCACGGACTGCCGGAGGTCCCGCGGTTCAGCGGCGCCTACCGGTACCGGTGTCAGGACCGGTCCTGCGCCGGGCACCGGCAGCGCATCGACGACTGGGAGTTCGTCGCGCTGCAACGCCGGCTCGCCGGGCTCTCCGACGACCGGCTGCTGCGGGCGTTGCGGAGCATCTACCTGGACCGGATGTGCGGACCGGACCGGGACCTGGCCTTCTACGTCGGCCGGGGCAGCGGGCCGGAGCAGGAGTTCCAGGTGCTCGGCGGCTACTGGCCGCCCCGGCGTTGACCGGCGCCGGACGCGACGACCGGGTTGACCCTCGACCAGGTCGAGCCCGCAGCATGGGCGACCATGGACACCCAGGCGGCAGCGCGGGACGAGGTGACGGTGCGGGACGACGCGACGGTGCGGGACGACGCGACGGTGCGGGCGCTCAGCATCGGTGAGCTGGCCCGGGCCGGCGGACTCACCGTCAGTGCCCTGCGCTTCTATGACGGCGCCGGGCTGCTGGTCCCACACCGGGTCGATCCGCACACCGGCTACCGCTGGTACGCCCCGGACCAGGTGGCGCAGGCCCGGCTGCTGGCCAGCCTGCGCCGGGTGGGCATGCCGCTGGCCGAGATCGCGCTGGTGCTGCGCGGCTGGCCGGACCCGGCAGCGGTCCGGCCGCTGCTGGCGCAGCACCTGCGTCGGCTGGCCGGCGGTCTGGCCGACGCCCGTCGGGAGCTGGCCCGGGTACAGGCCCAACTCGACCACGCCGAGCAGCACCTCCCGGCCGGCCGGCCGGAACTCACCCTCGCCGGCGCCGACCTCGCCGGCGCCCTGGCCGCCGTCCGGTTCGCCGTCGGCACCGACCCCGACCTGCCCGTCCTCGGCGGCGTGCTGTTCGAGGCCGACACCGAGCAGGTGCGCCTGGTCGCCACCGACCGGTACCGGCTCGCGGTCGCCGCCGCGCCCATCCGCCACCGACCCGGCCCGCCACTGACCGAACCGCCACCGACCGGGCCGACCGCGAAAGATCCGGTGGCACCCGGCCCGTCGTCCGACCGGGCCGACGGGTCCGGGCCGGGGGTCGTCCGGCTGCTGGCCCCGGTGCGGTTCGTCGACGCGGCCCGCGCGCTGCTCACCGGCCCCGATCCCGGCCCCGGCGAGGTGACGCTCACCCTGACCGCCGGGCGGATCGGGCTGCGGGTCGGCCAGGACGAGGTGCACGGCCGGCCGTTGGAGCACGACTTCCCCGACTACCGGCGCCTGCTGGGTGCCCAGACCGGCGGCCCCGGAGCACGCCGGGCGACCGTCGACACCCCGGCCCTGCGGGCGGCGCTGCTGGCCGACCCCGGGCCGGTGCTCAGCCGGGAGCACGACGGCACGACCCGCCAGGTGGTCGCGCTGAGCATCAACGACCGCGGCGCGCTCACCGTGCTCGGCCGCGACGAGCTGGCGGCCGGCGGCGGCCCGGTCGGCGTCGACCGGGAGTTCCT
This sequence comes from Solwaraspora sp. WMMD1047, assembly GCF_029626155.1. NCBI lineage: Bacteria > Bacillati > Actinomycetota > Actinomycetes > Micromonosporales > Micromonosporaceae > Solwaraspora > Solwaraspora sp. WMMD1047. The sequence continues at coordinate 5,536,268 of NZ_JARUBL010000001.1, forward strand.
GCTGGAGGCGCTGGACGCCGGTGGCGGCGGGCAACTCGTGCTGGAGCTGGACGGCCCGATCCGGCCGCTCGCGGTCCGGCTGCCCGGCGACGAGCGGGCCTTCTCCATCCTGATGCCGATCCGTCTCTGACCGGCCACCCCACCAGGTGGGCCGAGGGTCCCGCGGGCCTGCCGTACGGCGACTCAGCCGGCGGCGAAGGCCGCGACCTGCGACTCGAACTGCACGCTGTCCAGCCAGCCGCGGTGGGTCATCCGGCCGGCACCGTCGAGAAAGACGTAGGTGCTCTGCTCGGTCACCTCGAACCGGCGCCAGACCTCGCCGGTCTGGTCGTTCAGCTGGGTCACCCCGGCCAGTTCGAATTCGGCCACGAACTCGCGCATCGCCTTCTCGTCGCCGAGGCCGGCCACTCCGACGATGTTCACCTGCTCGGCGTGCGCCGCGAACATGTCCCGGATGGAGGCGGCCTGGCCGGCGCAGGTGGCGCACCAGGGCGCCCAGAACCAGAGCACGGTGGGGCGGCCGGCCAGGCTGGCCCCGTTGAACGCCTGCCCGTCGAGCGTCCGGCTGTCGAACTTCAGGAGGTCGGCGACCGGCACCGGCGCGGCGACCGATCCACCGGTCGATTCGGCCTGCACCACCACGGACTCGTCGCCGCCGGCCGGGTCCCGGCCGCCGGCGCAGGCGGCCGTCGCGAACAGGGCCGCGGCCAGCAGGATCACGGCCGCAGGTCGGCTCCGCATGGCACTGCCTCCTTCGTCAGTGACTGTCGCCGGAGAGCCGCAACGCGAGGGCCGGACACATCCGGACCGCCTTGCGCGCCCCGGCCTCCAGCCAGGTCGGCACCGGCGTGGGCGGGAAGGCGGGGAAGCCGTTGCCGTCCAACCGGATGAACTCGGGTACGACGTGCGCGCAGAGCCCGTGGCCGTCGCACCGGGACCAGTCGACGGAGAGCCGGTAGGAGTTGCTGCCGGCGCTCGGGGGCAGGCCCATCAGGCCCTTGACCTTGCGACCGCAGCCGTCCCGGGTGCTGTGCGCGGCGAGGTCCTCGGCGAAGACCTCCATCGCCGAGATCGCGAACCGGCCGCTGCCGTCGGGGTGGCTGCACGCGCCCCGACCCTTGACCACGTTCGCGGCGACCCGGACCACCTCCGAGGCGGCGCTGCCGGCCACCGTCAGGTCGACCGACCGGGCCAGGTCGGGCAGCCCCAGCCGGCACGGGCCGCACTGGCCGGCGGACTCCCCCGCCAGGTACTGCACCACCTGGGCCACCTCGCCCAGCGGGCAGGTGTCCTCGCTGAGCGGGATGACGATGCCGGCGCCGAGTACGCCGCCGACCGCCTCCAGCCCCTTGCGGGACACCTCCGCCTTGGCCGCCGCCTCCGCGGTGATCCACTTGCCGTGGTAGCCGCCCACCAGCACGCCCGGGCCGGGCGGCACCTCGCACAGGTCGAGGATCTCCTTCAGCGGGGTGCCGGCCGGGCACTCCACCACCGCCGGCCGACCGGCGGCGCCGGTCACCGTCAGCAGGACGGTGCCGGGTTCGTCGCTGGTGCCGACCGCCGCGTAGTCGTACGGGCCGAGCCGGGCGGCGATCGCCATCTGGGCGTAGGTCTCCGCATTCGACAGCATGGTCGGCAGTCCGGAGACACCCGAGTCGCTGGCCCGCTTCTTGACGCCCGGCGGGATGTGCGCCTCACCGTTGATGCCGCGGACCAGTGCGCCACCCTCGCCGGAGATGAACCGGTGCGGCACGGTGACGATGCCGGTCTGCACCGGCATCCGCCGCTCGCTCAGCGCGGCGGCCAGCGAGCCCTCACCGACGCCGTCGTCGGCGACCCCGATCACGATCTCCTCGGCGTCCAACGCGTACGCGGCCAGCGCCGCGCCGTCGAGGATCAGGTGCGGCGCCCGGGTGAGCAGCACCTTGTCCTTCCAACTCGCCGGCTCGCCCTCGGTGGCGTTGACCACCACGACGGCCGGCAGGTCCTGCTTGTCGGCCGACTCCAGAACGGCCCGCATCTTGCGGGCGAACGGGAATCCCGCGCCGCCCTTGCCCTTCAGCTCGATCCCGTCGGCCAGCTTGAGCAGCGAGGCCGCCGAGAGCGGGTTGATCGGGCCGTGCACCTCCTCGTGCGCCCGCAGGTCGAGGCGGCCGAACTGCTCGAATCCGGCCGTCAGCCGCGGCTCGTCGAAGCAGGCGACGGGCGGCATCGCGCTGAGACTCACTGCGCCTCGCCCCGCAGACTCCGCCAGTACGCCTCGTCGACCGCGTCGGCGGCTGCCTTCTTCTTCCGCGACCTGCTCGACGTGCCGCCCTCGGCGGCCGCCCGGCGGGCCCGCCGGGAGGCGAGGTCGACCAGGGTCGGGGTGTCGTCGTCGGGCAGCGGCTGGTCGTCCTCCTCGACGTAGCGGGCCGTCCGGCCGCGGCGCGGCTCGACCACCGGGGCGTCGTCCTCGTCGTCGGCATAGCGCGCCGACCGACTGCGGCGCGGCTGCACCACCGGGGCGTCATCCTCGTCATCGGCGTACCGGGGCGTGCGCCGCCGCGCCTCCACCACCGGCGTCTCGTCCTCCTCCTCGGCGTACCGCGCCGACCGACTCCGACGCGGCTGCACCACCGGGGCATCGTCCTCGTCATCGGCGTACCGGGGCGTGCGCCGCCGCGCCTCCACCACCGGCGCCTCGTCCTCCTCCTCGGCGTACCGCGCCGACCGACTCCGACGCGGCTGCACCACCGGGGCATCGTCCTCGTCATCGGCGTACCGCGTCGACCGGCTGCGGCGCGACTCGGTCACCGGCGCCGCCGGTTCGTCGTCGGCGTACCGGGGCGACCGGCCGCGGCGCGACCCGGTCACCGGCGCCTCGTCCTCCTCCTCGGTATACCGGGCGGACCGGCTGCGGCGCGACTCGACCGGGGCCGGCTCGGCGACCGGGCGGCGGCGCGGGATCTCCCGGGTCTCCTCCCGCAGGGCCGCCGGCGCCTGCTCCTCGACCCGCTGGTACTGGGGTCGGTTCGCCGCCGGGCGTTCCGGGCGGCCCTCGGGGGACCAGCGACGTGGGCTGTCCCACGGGTCCTCCGGCGCGCTGCGCTCGGCCGACCAGCGGCGCGGGCTGTCCCACGGATCCTCGGGCACCGACCGGGTCCCCGACCTGGGCAGCGGCACCTCGGGTACGGCGAACCGGTTCGGCCGCTGGCCGGGCGAGTCGCCCTTGCGGACGTCGCCGAAGCGGACCCACGAGTCGGTGAGCGGATCGGGTGGCGCCAGCGAGCTGGTGAAGCTCTCCTCCACGTCCCGCCCCAGCCGCGGCTGGCGGGCCACCCGTTCCCGGCTGCCGGCGATGCGCTTCGCCGCGCCGGCCAGCGTCGTCCAGGACTCGGAGCCGGTCTGCACCGGCTTGCCGACCGCCTTGATCGAACCGGTGGTCTGCGCCGCCTCCTTGCGCTTGCGGCCGATCGAGGCCGCCAGCCGGATCAGCAGCGCGATGACCACCAGCAGGATGCAGGCGATGTAGCTCAACGTCACCCAGGTGGCGGCGGAGCGGCCGGCCTTGAGCCCGTGCAGCAGTCCGAACGGCCAGGAGGCGTACGCGGTGCTGTGCAGTGCCCGCCACACCCACGGCTTGCCGACCCCGACGAACCGGGCCCGGATGATGCCGGTCCAGAGGGTGGCGACCATGAGGTAGGCGGCCACCGAGCCCAACCCGACCCAGAACCCCTGGATGCCCCGGCCGGAGATGAAGGGGAGCAGCACTTCGAGCGGGTTGAGCCGGCCGGACGCGACCTTCGTCAGGATGTGCAGGACGAGGCTGCCGACGGCGACCATACCGAGCGCGCGGTGCGAGGACTGCAGCACCACCCGCTGTTTGATCATCAACACCGACCGGTCGGTGGCCACCAGGCCGAGCATCACCGTCAGGGTCAGCGACACCAGGGTCACCGGACCGAGATAGAACTCCAGGTACACGAACATGTACACGTACGCGATCCGGCCGGCCGGGGTGAGCATCGCCACCGCCCAGACCGCGGCGAGCGCGGATCCGATGAGCAGGGCGAGAGCCGACTTGGAACGGACCGAGCCGGACCGGCTGCTGGTGGTCCGCGGGATCTCGGGCGGTCGCTGGATCTGCCTGGTCCGGGCCATACGCTCCTCGATCTTCCCCATCTGTGCCGCGCGTCCCGCCCGGCCGGTTGCCCCCGGCCCGGTGCGGTCAGCCCTCCCTGCTCGTTCCATTCGGTTCGGCAGGAACCGTTTCGGGAAGGTTCACCACCGGGTCGGGTGCACCCGGTGGTCCTGTCCCTCCCCAGGTACGTAGGAACGGGCCGAGCGGTTGAGTCTAGACGCGATTTCATTTCACCACTGCCGACCGCAGTCGGCCAGACCCCCGCACGGCCCGTCTTAAGCGTGGCTTTGTGCTGCGGATACTGCACGCCGCTACCCGATGATCACCAAGAGCCAGCGGCTGACCGAAGGCGCCCAGCCGGCCCGCCACCCGCCTCCCGACGGCCGAAACCCGGTGGCCGGCAACCGCCGCGACGCCGGTCGGACGTCCGCGCCGGCGGTCCGGCGCGACGACCGGCAACAAGAAACGATAAGAAAAACTTAAGCCGCCTTTGCCGCTATCCTGACCCTCGCCGCCGGCAGCTGCGGGAAATGGTCCGGCAATTTCCCGGTACGCCGGCCGGCCCGACCGGTCCACTCGGGCGATTGCGCAGCTCAGGACCGGGTTACGCGCAGTTTTCAATCGTCATTGAACCGTTCGGTGCCGGTAATCCGTACCCCTGCACGCGAGTGGCGCCTCCGGTGCCGCTCGGGCCGACCACCCCGGCCGACCAGCCACCAGACTGGAGGGCACGTGCGACACGGACACAGCAGCATCGATCCGACCCTGATGCGGCAGGGCGCACACAGCGCGTCGTACTTCGCGCTGGAGCGCAGCATGGGAGAGGGCGCCGAGATCGTCGACTTCTGTATCCCGTGCAACCCCTACTTCCCCACCCCGGCGATGTTCGGCGCCCTCTCGGAGAACCTGGAGTCGATCCTCAAGTACTACCCGAGCGACTCGGGCACCATCACCAACCAGCTCGCCAGCGTGCTCAACCTGCACCCGCAGACCGTCGCGATGGCCAACGGCTCGACCGAGCTGATCACCTGGATCGACCACCTGTTGATCAAGGAGAGCGTGGCGATCCCGATCCCCACCTTCGGCCGGTGGACCGACCAGCCACTGGAGACCGGCAAGCGGGTGGACATGCACCTGCTCCAGGAGTCCGAGAACTTCGTCCTCGACCTGGACGGGTATCTCAACTTCATCCGGTCCCGTGGCTCGCGGGTGGCGGTGATCTGCAACCCGAACAATCCGGACGGCAACTACCTGCCCCGCCGGGACGTGCTGCGGTTCGTCGACGCCCTGCACGACCTGGACCTGGTGATCGTCGACGAGTCGTTCATCGACTTCGTCGACCACGAGCGGCACCCCACCGTCGGGCCGGACGCGGCGATCCGGCCGAACATGGTGGTGCTCAAGAGCCTCGGCAAGAACTTCGGTCTGCACGGCATCCGGTTCGGCTACCTGATCGCCAACCCGGCCCTGGCCGGGAAGATCGGCAAGGCGCTGCCGAAGTGGAACCTGAACTCGCTCGCCGAGGCCGTGGTCTTCATGATCAAGGAGTACGAGGCCGACTACCGGGACAGCCTGCGCCGGCTCTCCCGGGACCGGGCCCAGATGACCGACGACCTGATGGACGTGCCGGGGCTGACCATCTATCCGTCCCAGGGCAACTTCATCCTGGTCAAGCTGCCGCTCGGCTGGGACGGGGTCGGCCTGAAGGAATACCTGATGAGCCGGTACGGCGTCTACATCCGGGAGTGCGGCAACAAGCTCGGCATGACCAGCCAGTTCGTCCGGCTGGTGGTCCGTCCCCAGCACGACGTCCGCCGGCTGGTCGACGGCATGCTCAGCTACGGCCGCCGGCTGCACGGCGAGCCGGAGGCCCCGTCGGCCGATCTGATCATGCATCCGGCCACCGCCCGCAGCGCCGGCTACGCCGGCCCCGACCTGGCGGCCGTACGGTGATGCCGGGCGGCCGAACCGCGAGCCGACCGCCGCGCCGAGCGATCCCGGAACCGCGCCGGACGACCCCGGACCCGCCGCCCACCCGGCTCGGTGGTTCACCCACAATCGCCTGATGCCGCCCGCCGCCCCCCGGACCCGCGCCGCCGCGCTGGTGCTGCTCGCCGTGCTCGCCGGCGGACTGCTCGGGGTGGGCTGGCCGGCGACGCCGGCCGGCGCGCACGCCGCCGTGGTGGCGACCACCCCGGAGAAGAACGCGGTCCTCGGCCAGAACCCGACCGAGGTGACGATCACCTTCAGCGAGCCGGTCCGGCCGGTGACCGGCCGGGTCCAGGTGCTCGCCCCGGACGGCAAGCGGATCAACGACGGCGAGCCCTCGGTGCGCGGCACGGTGCTGCGGATCCCGATCCGCGAGGCCGACAAGCCGCTCGGCACCTTCCTGGTCAGCTACCGGGTGATCTCCGCGGACAGCCACCCGATCGGCGGCGCCTACACGTTCGCGGTGGGCGCCCCGTCCGCGTCCGCGCCCGAGCTGCCCGCCCACGAGGTGCACCCCAGCGTGCAGGTCGCCACCCCGGTCGCCAAGTACCTCGGCTACGCCGGGCTGACGTTGATCACCGGGCCGGCGCTGTTCCTGGCCCTGCTCTGGCCACGACGGCTGTCCCGGACCGCCGGGGTGCGCCTGGTCCGGGTCGGCCTCGCCCTGGTGGCCGCCGGCACCCTGGCGGCGATCTGGCTGCAGGCGCCGTTCACCAGCGCCGCCCCGGCGTACGACGCCTCGCCGCTGGAGCTGTGGCAGGTGCTCGACAGCCAACTCGGCCTGGTGCTGCTGGCCCGGCTCGGGCTGCTCGGGCTGGCCGCGGCCCTGCTCCGACCGGTGCTGACCGGCGGGGTCGGGCAGGCCGGCCGGGTCAGGCAGGCCGGGCAGGCCGGCCGGGTCGGGCGGGTCGGGCGGGTCGGGCGGGTCGGGCGGCGGCGGGCCGCACTGCTCGGGCTGACCGGGCTGGCCGGCGCCGCGACCTGGCCGCTGGCCGGGCACCCGGTCGCCTCGGTGCTGCCGGTGGTGAGCGTGCTGGCCGACACCGTGCACATCGCGGCGATGGCCGTCTGGCTCGGCGGCCTGGTGACGCTGCTGACCATCCTGCTCCCCCGGGCCGCGCCCCGGACCCTGGGCGTGATCATGCCGGTCTGGTCCCGGTGGGCCACCGTGGCGGTGATCTGGCTGGTCGGCGGCGGCCTGGTGCAGGCCCTGCTGGAGGTCGGCCCGCTCGACGCCCTGCTCGACTCGGCGTACCCGCGGTTGGTGCTCGGCAAGATCGCGCTGCTCGCGGTGGCGCTGTCGGCCGCCGCGTACGCACGCCGCGTCGTCGCGGCCCGCACCGGCGCCGGGCCGGCCCGGCGGCGGCTGCGCGCCCTGGTCGGGGTCGAGGTGACCGCCACCGCCGTGGTGCTCGGGCTGACCGCGGTGCTGGCGCAGACCACGCCCGGCCGGCAGGCCGGCATCGAGGCCGCCGAGGCGCGCATCGACGACTTCGCCCAGACCCTGGAGAGCCCGCTCTACACGCTGTCGTTCAGCATCTACCCGGTGCAGCTCGGCGAGAGCAACACCGTGCACGCCTTCGCCTACACCGCCAAGGGTCAGCCGATCACCGTGCAGGAGTGGACGGTGACCACCCTGCTGCCGGCCCGGAACGTGGAGCCGGTCTCCACCCTGATGCTCGGGGTGGACGACAACCAGGCCATCGGCGCGTTGAACTTCCCGATCCCCGGCGACTGGGAGGTCCGCTTCACGCTGCGGATCTCGGAGATCGACCAGGCGACGGTGACCACCACGGTGCCGGTGAGTTGACCGGGTGCTGGTGCGTCGACCCGGTGCCGGTGCGTTGACCGTCAGTGACCCCGGGCTATCCAGTTCTCCAGCTCCGGGGCCTCCACCGCGATGGTGGTGCTGGCGCCGTGGCCGGTGTGCACCAGGGTCTCCGGCGGCAGCCCCAGCAGCCGGGTCCGGATCGACGAGATGATGGTGCCGAAGTCGCTGTACGAGCGGCCGGTCGCGCCGGGACCGCCGGCGAAGAGGGTGTCGCCGGTGAAGACCGCCTTCAGCTGGGGTGCGTAGAAGCAGCAGGCTCCCGGGCTGTGGCCGGGGGTGTGCAGGACGCTCAGGCCGATGCCGGCCACCGCCAGCCGCTGCCCGTCGGTCAGCTCGCCGTCCGGTGCCCGGTCCGGGTGGACCTGGTCCCAGAGCACCCGGTCCGCCGGGTGCAGCAGCACCGGCGCGCCGGTCTCGTCGGCGAGCGCAGGCGCGACCCGTACATGGTCGTCGTGGGCGTGGGTGGCCAGGATCGCCACCACCCGGCGGCCGCCGACGGCGCGCAGAATGGTCGCCACGTCGTGCGGGGCGTCGACGACGACACACTCGCTGTCGTCGCCGACCACCCACACGTTGTTGTCGACGTCGAAGGTCTGCCCGTCCAGGCTGAAGGTGCCCGAGGTGACGGCGTGCTCGATCCGGGCCCCGGTCACAGGACCACCACCGACCGGAGTACGTCGCCGCGGTGCATCTTGCCGAACGCCTCCTCCACCTGGTCGAGGGCGATCTCCTCGGTGACGAACGCGTCCAGGTCGAGCCGGCCCTGCAGGTACAGCGAGGTGAGCAGGGGGAAGTCCCGACTGGGCAGGCAGTCGCCGTACCAGCTCGACTTGAGCGCCCCGCCCCGGCCGAAGACGTCCAGCAGCGGCAGTTCGATGGTCATCTCCGGCGTCGGCACGCCGACCAGCACCACGGTCCCGGCCAGGTCGCGGGCGTAGAAGGCCTGCCGCCAGGTCTCCGGCCGGCCGACCGCGTCGATCACCACGTCCGCGCCGAAGCCGCCGGTCAGCTCCTGGATCGCCGCCACCGGGTCGGTCTCGCGGGCGTTCACGGTGTGGGTGGCGCCGAACCCGCGGGCCCACTCCAGCTTCCGGGGATCGGTGTCGACCGCGATGATGGTGGTCGCGCCGGCCAGGGCCGCGCCGGCCACCGCGCCGTCGCCGACCCCGCCGCAGCCGATCACCGCGACCGAGTCGCCCCGGGTCACCTGGCCGGTGTTCATGGCCGCGCCCAGCCCGGCCATCACCCCGCAGCCCAGCAGTCCGACCGCGGCCGGCCGGGCGGCGGGGTCGACCTTCGTGCACTGGCCGGCGTGCACGAGCGTCTTCTCGGCGAACGACCCGATGCCGAGCGCCGGGCTCAGCTCGGTGCCGTCGGTGAGGGTCATCTTCCGGGCGGCGTTGTGGGTGTTGAAGCAGTACCACGGCCGGCCGCGGCGGCAGGCCCGGCAGTCGCCGCAGACCGCCCGCCAGTTGAGCACCACGAAGTCGCCGGGCGCGACGTCGGTGACGCCGTCGCCGACCCGTTCGACGACGCCGGCCGCCTCGTGGCCGAGCAGGAACGGGAAGTCGTCGTTGATGCCGCCCTCCCGGTAGTGCAGGTCGGTGTGGCAGACCCCGCAGGACTGCACCCGCACCACCGCCTCGCCGGGCCCGGGATCGGGCAGCACGATGGTGGCCACCTCGACCGGCTGGCCCTTGGCCCGGGCGATGACCCCGCGTACTTCCTCGCTCACGCTCTCCCCCTTCACTGCCGCCCGTCGGCCGTACCCGGGCACGGTTGGATCTCGCCAGCATGTCACGACCGGCACCGGATGGAACCCGGTCGGGCGGCGGATCCGCCGCTGCCCTCTTGACAGTGCGACGGCACCGGTCCACCCTCGCACCCAAACCTCAAAAGGTCCGACCCTGAACCATTGACCGCGGGAGGCCGGCACATGACCGACTCGGCGAGCCCCACCAACAGCGGATCGGGCGGGCCGGACGCGCCCGCCGCCCGACGGCAGGTACACGGCGCGGGATACGAGCAGGTCGACGCCGACTACCTGCAGAAGCGGCAGTTGCGCGGCGGCGCGGCCGGCTGGGTGCTGCTCGCCGGCCTGGGCGTCGCGTACGTGATCTCCGGTGACTTCGCCGGCTGGAACTTCGGGCTGGCCGAGGGCGGCTGGGGTGGTCTGCTGATCGCCACCGTGCTGATGGCGACCATGTACACCTGCATGGTGTTCGGGCTGGCCGAGCTCGCCTCGGCGATCCCGGTCACCGGCGGCGGCTACGGGTTCGCCCGCCGTGCCCTCGGTCCGCTCGGCGGCTTCGCCACCGGCACCGCGATCCTGATCGAGTACGCCATCGCCCCGGCCGCCATCTCGGTGTTCATCGGCGGCTACGTCGAGGCGCTCGGGCTGTTCGGGCTGACCAGCGGCTGGCCGATCTATCTGGCCTGCTACGCGCTCTTCATCGGCATCCACCTCTGGGGGGTCGGCGAGGCGCTGCGGGTGATGTTCGTGATCACCGGGGTGGCGCTGGTGGCCCTGGTGGCGTTCGTGATCGGGATGGCGCCGAAGTTCGACGCCGACAACCTGTTCGACATCGCGCCGACCGAGGCGCTGGGGGCGAGCACCTTCCTGCCGTTCGGGGTGGTCGGGGTGCTGGCCGCGCTGGTCTACGGGATCTGGTTCTTCCTGGCCATCGAGGGGGTGCCGCTGGCCGCCGAGGAGGCCCGCGACCCGAAGCGGGACATGCCGAAGGGGATCATCGCCGGGATGGCCACGCTGCTGGTGCTGGCCGCCCTGATCCTGGTCACCGCGCCCGGCGGGGCCGGCTCGTCGACCATCGCCGAGTCGGACAACCCGCTGCCGGAGGCGGTCCGGGCCGCGTACGGCGGCGACAGCCTGCTCGCCGACTTCATCAACTACGTCGGCCTGGCCGGCCTGGTGGCCAGCTTCTTCTCGATCATCTTCGCCTACTCGCGGCAGCTCTTCGCGCTCTCCCGGGCCGGCTACCTGCCCCGCTGGCTCTCGGTCACCAGCCGTCGCAAGACCCCGTGGGTCGCGCTGATCGTGCCGGGCACGGTGGGCTTCCTGCTCGCCGCGATCACCGAGGACGGCGCGAAGATGATCAACATCGCGGTCTTCGGGGCGACCGTGTCGTACGTGCTGATGATGGTCGCCCACCTGGTGCTGCGGGCCCGCGAGCCGGACCTGCCGCGGCCGTACCGGACGCCCGGCGGGTCGGTCACCACCGGGGTGGCGCTGGTGCTGGCGGTGGCCGCCGTGATCGCCACCTTCTTCGTCGACGAGGTGGCCGCCGCCATCACCGCGGCCATCTTCGTGGCCGCGCTCGGCTACTTCTGGTTCTACAGCCGGCACCGGCTGGTCGCCACCGCCCCGGAGGAGGAGTTCGAGGCCGTCGAGCGGGCCGAGACCGAGCTGTCGAACTGACCGGTACGCCCGGCGGCAGTCGGTCGGTCGGCGCGACGGCGGACAGCCGGCGCGCCGACCAGGCCGGCCGCCCGCCGGTCAGGGGGCCAGCCGCTCGGCCAGCTCGCCGGCCAGGTCACCGATCCGCTGCCCGCCGGAATCCGGCACGTTCAGGGTGGTGACCAGGTCTCCCTGCCGGACCGCGAGGAAGTAGGAGACGGTGGCCTGCCGGCCCGGGCGGGCGATGGCGCCGCGCACGACGAGCACGTCGTCACCGACCGGCGCGGTGGTCTGGACGGCGAAGCTGACCTGGCCGCCGAGGAAGTCGTAGTGCGAGCAGGCCCGGAGCACCTGCCTGGCATCGTCCATGGCCCGGCTGCCCCAGCCCGGCTGGTACGCCTCGACCACCTGCAGGGCCGGCGCGCCCGGCCCGCGGTAGCCGCGTTGCGCCGCGGCGTCGCGGTGTTGCTGGGCCGGATAGTCGGTGTCCTGGTAGGCCGGGCAGTCCGGCTGCGCCCACGGCCAGCTCGGCGATCCGGCCGGTTCCCGGATCTCCCGCCAGTGCGGGCCGATCTCGGCGGCGGGCAGCAGCGCCCGGTCGAGCGCGCCCGAGCCGTCCCCGGCCGGTGCCGTGACGCTCGGGTCACCGGCAGGTGCCGTGGCGTTCGGGCCACCCGCTGGTGCCGGGGCGTCCGTGCCTGGGTTGGCGCAGGCGAGCGGGGTGAACACCAGGATCAGCAGGAGCAGGCTGGGCAACACCGCGGCGGTGTGTGGCCCCGGGCGGACCGGCGGCGGGTTGGGCCGAACGGTGCCTGATCTCATCGTCACTTCCTCGACCGGTCGGCGGGCGTGAGCATCGCCGGTGGGTGATCCACCTCGCTCGAACTGGTAGACGGAGCCGACCGCCCGCCGGGTTGCACCCCGACCGGGCCGGATCGGCGCGATGGTCAGGAATAGCTGGTCCGGGGATATAGTTCAAAACTGAACGAGACGTGTTCCGCAGGGACGGGACGGTCCGGCCGAGGAGGGACGCTGAGATGCAGTTCGGGATCTTCACCGTGGGCGACGTGACGCCCGACCCGACGAACGGGCGGGTGCCCACCGAGCGCGAGCGGATCAAGGCGATGGTGACGATCGCGCTCAAGGCCGAGGAGGTGGGGTTGGACGTCTTCGCCACCGGCGAGCACCACAACCCGCCCTTCGTCCCGTCGTCACCGACCACCATGCTTGGCTACATCGCGGCCCGCACGCAGCGGCTGATCCTGTCGACCGCCACCACCCTGATCACCACGAACGACCCGGTGAAGATCGCCGAGGACTACGCGATGCTGCAGCATCTCGCCGACGGCCGGGTCGACCTGATGCTGGGCCGGGGCAACACCGGACCGGTGTACCCGTGGTTCGGCAAGGACATCCGGGCCGGCATCCCGCTGGCCATCGAGAACTACGACCTGCTGCACCGGCTCTGGCGCGAGGATGTCGTCGACTGGCAGGGCAAGTACCGCACCCCGCTGCAGTCGTTCACGGCCACCCCGCGCCCGCTCGACGGCGTACCCCCGTTCGTCTGGCACGCCTCGATCCGCAGCCCGGAGGTCGCCGAGCAGGCCGCGTACTACGGCAACGGCTTCTTCCACAACAACATCTTCTGGCCGATGGAGCACACCCGGCGGATGGTCGAGCTCTACCGCCGCCGGTTCGAGTTCTACGGTCACGGCCCGGCCGACCAGGCCATCGTCGGGCTGGGTGGGCAGGTCTTCATGCGCCGCAACTCGCAGGACGCGGTGCGCGAGTTCCGCCCGTACTTCGACAACGCGCCGGTCTACGGTCACGGCCCTTCGCTGGAGGAGTTCACCGAGCAGACCCCGCTCACCGTCGGCACCCCCGAGCAGGTGATCGAGCGGACCCTGACCTTCCGCGAGCACGTCGGCGACTACCAGCGGCAACTGTTCCTGATGGACCACGCCGGCCTGCCGCTCAAGACCGTGCTGGAGCAGCTCGACCTGCTCGGCGAGGAGGTGGTTCCGGTGCTGCGCAAGGAGTTCGCCGCCCGCCGCCCCGCGCACGTCCCGGACGCCCCGACGCACGCCTCGCTCCGCACGGCCCGCGACGCGGCGCCGGCTCCGACCGACGCCACTTCAGCGGGTACGCCGACCAGCCCGGCCGACGCCGCCACCGGCCAGGCCACCCCCGCCGGAACGGGAGCCGGACGGTGACCGACGTGCCCACGCGCCGGCTGGCTGTCGTCTCCGCCGGGTTGAGCCAGCCGTCGTCCACCCGGCTGCTGGCCGACCGGCTCGCGGCGGCCACCCGGCTGGCGGCCGACCGGCATGGCACGCCGCTCGACGTGGACGTGGTCGACCTGCGCGACCATGCCCACGACCTGGTAAACGCCATGCTCACCGGCTTCCCAGCGCCGGATCTGGACCGGACCCTGACGCGGGTGACCGGGGCGGACGCCCTGATCGCGGTCACCCCGATCTTCAACGCCTCCTACAGCGGCCTGTTCAAGTCGTTCTTCGATGTCGTCGAGGAGGGCGCGCTGCGGGAGGTGCCGGTCCTGATCGCGGCCACCGGCGGAACGGCCCGCCACTCGCTGGCGCTGGAACACGCGATCCGCCCACTCTTCGTGTACCTGCGGGCCGAGGTCGTCACCACCTCGGTCTTCGCCGCCCCCGAGGACTGGGCCGGCGGGACCGCCGCCGGCCCACTGGCCACCCGCATCGACAGAGCCGCAGCCGAACTGGCTGGACGACTCAAGGGCACCAGCCCACACCGGCACAGCGACCCATTCGCCGACCCGACCCCGTTCGAAAAACTGCTCCATGGCACCGACTGACAGGCCCAGGAGTGCGCCAGCGCACGCCGTGCGCCTCGCACCGGAAAGACCCGCCAGTGAGCCGATCGAAGCCAATGCCCGACCATGATCCTCAGGACATCGAGCACGTCACTAGGCCGGATCGCGTGCTGAATGTCCTGAGGATCTTTGCGGGCCGGGTGGGGCTCCGGATGCTGGGGTTGGCGCCGGAGGAGGTCAGGTAATGGTGATAGTGCCGTTCGTCGAGCGGACGCAGGCGAGGGTGTGGTTGGGGGTGGCCGCGGCGGCGGTGAGGCACTGGCCGAGTACGGCGTGGCCGGCGGCGTTCGGGTGCCAGGATTCCTGGCAGGTCTGGAAGTAGGTCACGCAGGCGTTGGCGATGCGCTGGATGGCGATCTTGTCGTAGCCGGAGAGGCTGGTGACGAAGACGCCGGTCGGGCCGTCCTGCAGCCGGATCGGGGTGGCCAGCGTGCCGGCCGGGCTGTTGGCGTTCTCGCAGAGCCGGGCGCCGTCGAAGGCCCGCTGCACGTTCAGGTAGACCAGGTCGGCGCCGGGGAACTCGGCCGACATGGCGGCGTGCGCCGAGGAGACGATGGTGCCCAGGCCGGCGGAGAAGAGGTGGCCGGGGGCGAGGCTGGCCCGGTGCACGGGACAGCCGGCGGCGTACCGCTCGGCGCCCAGCGCCCGGAACTTGTCCCGGGTGTCGCTGCGGTTCTCCTCGGTGTGGAACGGCGAGGCGATGTCGACCGGCAGCGGGTTCGTGTAGTCCTGGAAGACGATCCGGTGCTGGCCGTCGGCGTCGACCTCGGCCAGCGTGGTGAGCAGTTGCCGGACGGCCGCGGTGGTCTCGGCGGTGGCCGCGGCCACCTCCGCCTCGGTGGCCAGGTCGGAGGCGGCGCAGGGCTCCTGCGGCACCGGGCCGCCGAGGTAGGCCCAGAACTCCCACCAGCCGGTCCAGGCGTCGGCGATGAACCGGTTGGCGCACAGCGACGCGACGTCACCGAAGGTGAACGAGCTGTTGTTGGAGCCGAGTCCGATCAGGACCAGGTCGATGTCGTGGGTCTGCGCGACCCCGCGCAGCTGGTCGAGCTGGGCGGCCACCGACCGGCCCTTGGCGCGGGCGGCCGAGGCGGCGGCGATGTCGTGCGGCTGGCCGCCCGAGCAGGCCAGGTTGAACCGGGCCTGGATGCCGGGCAGGCTCGCCTGGTGCAGTGACGCGTTCGCCGACCGGTGGCAGAAGTAGGCGTTGTTGTTCGGCGCCGACCAGCCGGGGAAGCCCTGCGCCGTGCCGGAGATGTCGACCACCGGCGTGTACGCCCCGGCGCCCTCGCCGCTGACGAAGCTGTCCCCGATCGCCACCGCCGCGGTGGGCAGCGCCGCCGAGGCCGGGGCCGGCACGGCGGTCAGGCCGGCCGCCGCCCCGAGCAGGAGGGCGACGGCCATCGCGAAGGCGGGACGACGTCGGTACCTGGCCATATCGGACTCCCTCGCCCCGGACGAATGCGAAACATTTTCCAGGTTCGATGAGACCACGCACCGCCACCGGCCGTCAACGCTCGATCAACACCCGCCGTCAGCCCGACGCCGGTCGCCGCCGCAGATAGAGAGCCGGGAACGCCACCGCGGCCAGCAGCCCCACGGCCACCAGCGCAAGGGTGCCCGTCCGCTCGGCGGAACGGGCCGTGGGCTCCCCCGCCGCCGCCGGATCGGCGGTCGGGGTGCCGCCGTTCCAGGTGTAGGCGATCGGCTCGGTGTCGACCGGGTTGCGGTTCGGATCGACCTCTACCTGCGGCGGGCGTACCGCACCCGTCCACTCGCGACTGTCCGGCGACGGCGCGGCCGGCACCGGCAGCACCCGCAGCGCGCCGGGAGCCTGGACAGTCCCGATCTCGAAGTCCATGAAGCCGCCCTGGGCGCCGCGCACCCGCCAGGTGCCCGCTTCCGGAATCACGATGGTGGTGGCGAAATGCCCCGCCTCGGCCAGCGGCACCCCCTCGAAGACGACCGTCTGGCCCTGCTCGCCGACCAGCTTGATCCCGATCGGTCTCTGCCGCCCGACCTCGGCCGGCAGCGGCCGCACGCCGTGCTGCAGGACCCAGAACCCCACCGTGTACGCCCGCTGCGGCTCCAGCCGCTCCGGCAACGGGTCGAGCACCGTCGACGCCCAGCCCCCGGCCCCGGCCGGCGCTGGGGCCACCCCGAGCCCGAGACCCGTCCCCAGCAACACCGCGGCCAGGCCGGCCAGCACTCGTCGTACCCGCGTCTGTCGTGGACGCATCGCAACCACCTCCTGGTACAGGCGAGTCGCGACCACCCGGTCCGGTTCCCCGGCGGGCGGGTCAGCAGCGGGGCAGCCAGACCCGCATGGTGGACGACCCTCGGCGGGCCCACCGGTGGTACGGCACCAGCCGGATCGCCGCCGCACCGATCGCACCGATCGCACCGCTCGGCCCGGTCGCGACGGACGGCCCGGTCGCAACGGTCGGGCGGTCGGTACCGCCGCCTTCCGGCCGGTACGGCCAGTCGGTCTCGCACACCACAGGGAATCCGCCGGCGACGGTCGCGACCACCTCACCGCCCGGCTGCCTGCCGCTGACGTCCTCGGGCGGCTCGCTCGGGTCCACCAGCAGCCGGTCCAACTCGCCGCCCTGGTCGGTCGACTCCGCGCAGAGCACCACCGGCCCGCGCTCCACGGCGACGCAGCCGCGGACCGCGTCGATGCGCGGGTCCGGCAGCGTGAACCGGGGTCGCACCGGCAACTCCAGCCTGATCACGTCGCCCACCTTGAAGTCCCGTTCCAGCACGGCGGTGCCCGGCCGCACCGGCCGGCGCACCGACCCGTCGACGAGGACGGCCCCGGTGGCCCAAGCGGGGACCCGGAACGAGAGCGCCCACCGGTTACCGTCGCACTCCGTCACCCGTACGACGACCGCGCCGCGGTCCGGGTAGTCCGTGGTGACCCGCACCGCGACCCGCCGGCCGTCGCCGATCCGGGTCCGGACCTCGGCGTCGGCGTACTGGTGGAGTTGCAGCCCGCCGTCGTCGGCGGTGGCCAGGTAGGCGGTCAGGCTGGCCAGCAGGCGGGCGAGGTTGGTCAGGCAGCGGGACGCCTCGAACCGGGCGGCCCGCAGCCCGCAGCCGGTGCCTGGTTGCTCCTGGTCGCCGGGGACGATCCGGGTCGGGAAGCGTTGGTGCAACGTGTTGGTGTGGAAGAACGACCGGCCGTCGTCGCCGATCGCCGTCGCCACCACGTTGTAGAGGACCCGTTCGATCAGGTCGCCGTACCGGGGTTGGCCGGTGGCCAGCAGCAGCCGCCAGGCGAGCATGACGGCCGCCACCGCGGCGCAGCTCTGGGCGTGCGCCCGGTCCGGCGGCAGGTCGAAGTCGTCGCCGAACGCGCCGTCGGGGCGCTGCGAGCCCATCCCGCCGGTCAGGTGCGTCCGGCGGGCCAGGGTGCGGTCGAACTGGCCGGCGACCGTTTGGAGCAGTTCGTCGTCGCCGGTCTCGACCGCCACGTCGACCGCGCCGCAGGCCAGGTAGAGCGCCCGCACCGGGTGGCCGCACAGCACCGTGGCCCGGCGTACCGGCTTGTCGTCGCGGTAGTAGGACCAGCCCAGGTGGTCTGCCGGCAGCCTCCGGTGGCCGCGCAGGTCGAGGAAGCGGGCGGCCTGGTCGAGGTAGCGCTGCTCGCCGGTGAGGCGGGCCAGCTCCACCAGGGCCGGCTCGATCCCCGGGTGCCCGCCGATGCCCTCCGCGCCGGCCGGCCCGAAGGTAGCGCAGACCTGGTCGGCCTGTCGGCGGGCGACCGTCAGGAGCTGGTCGGGGCCGCTGCTGCGGGTCCGGGCGACCGCGGCCTGCAGCAGGTGCCCGGCGCAGTAGAGCTCGTGTCCGGCGGCCAGGTCGGCGTAGCGCGGCGGCTGGCCGGGCCGGCCGAAGGCGGTGTGCAGGTAACCGTCGGCCGCCTGCCCGGCCGCGATCAGCGCGGTCAGTTCCACGATCTCGCGGTCCCGCCCGGCGTCGCGGGACGGGTCCGCCTCCCGACCGACCTCCCAGGACATCGCCTCGATCAGCTTGTAGACCTCGGCGTCGGAGAATTCCCGGCCGCGCACCTCGGTCGGGCCGCCGTCGGCGCCGGTCGCGGTGCCGGTCGCCGCGAAGTTGCCCGTCCAGCCCAGCTTGTCCATCCAGACGCGACCGTGGTCCAGGGTCGCGGTCCCGTTGACCTGCTGGCGCTGGCCCCAGAACCCGCCGGTGATCCGGACCTCGCGTAGTCCCAGCGGGCGCAGCGCACCGCGCGACGGGACGACGGGACGCCCGCCGACCAGGCTGGCGTCCTGAGCGGTCACACTCATCAAATCCTCCGAAGCCGGCCGATTCAGCACACCATCGCCCAGGAAAACCCTTTCAACAAGGCACCCAGGAATTTAAGATCATCAAGTTCTCCTGCCAGCAACAACGCCTACCGCAGCGGGCCGAACACCAAGGCGTACGAAACATTCCTCGCAAGCGTTTCGAGCCCCGGTGGCACGTGAAAAACCTCGCGGCCGGTCGGTCACATCCCGCGGTCCGGTTCGTCGTCATGCTGGGACGGCGCCTCGCCGGACCGGTGGAGAGGAGAATCGCGGGATGAAGTACCTGTTGCTGATCTACGGCGACCCGGCCGGGGACCCGACCGACGAGGCCGTCATCCAGGCCGAGATCGACGCGTACTGGGCGTACGACAAGGCGCTCACCGAGGTCGGCGCGCTGCTCTCCTGCCAGGCGTTGCAGGGGGTCGAGACCGCCACCACCGTGCAGGTCGGCGGCGACGGTACCCGGACCGTCACCGACGGGCCGTTCGCCGAGACCCGGGAGATCCTCGGCGGCTACTACCTGGTCGAGCTGCCCGATCTCGACGCTGCCGTCGACTGGGCGGCCCGCTGCCCGGGGGCGCTGCGCGGCAAGGTGGAGGTCCGGCCGATCCAGGAGTTCGAGGAGCCGTGAGCGGGGACGGGCGGCCGGCCTCCGCCATCGTGGAGACGGTGTTCCGCGAGGAGCATGGCCGGCTGCTCGCCAGCCTCGTCCGGCAGTTCGGCGACCTCGACCTGGCCGAGGAGGTCGCCTCCGACGCGATCGAGTCCGCCCTGCGGCGCTGGCCCGTGCAGGGCGTGCCGGCCCGGCCGGCAGCCTGGCTGCTCACCACCGCCCGCAACCGGGCCGTCGACCGCCTGCGCCGCGACCGCGGGTACGCCGCCCGACTGGCCGTACTGCGGGCCGAAGCGCTCCGCGACGACGATCCACCGGTCCCCGGCCCAGCCCACTCACCCGGAAGAGCCGACCCGGCCTGTGGTCTCGTCGACGACCTGCCCGACGAGCGGCTGCGGCTCTTCTTCACCTGCTGCAACCCGGCGCTGGCCGAGGAGGCCCAGATCGCGCTCACCCTGCGCTTCCTGGCCGGACTCGCCAACCCCGAGGTGGCCCGGGCCTTCCTGGTGCCGACGGCGACGGTCGCCCAGCGCATCGCCCGGGCCAAACGGAAGATCCGCGAGGCCCGGATCCCGTTCCGGGTGCCGACCGCCGACGAGTTGCCGGACCGGCTGCCCGGGGTGCTCCGGGTGCTCTACCTGATCTTCACCGAGGGGTACGCCGCCAGCGGCGGACCACACCTGATCAGGGCCGAACTGGCCGACGAGGCGATCCGACTGGCCCGGATCCTGCACCGACTGCTCCCCCGCGAACGGGAGGTGACCGGGCTGCTCGCGCTGCTGCTGCTCATCGACGCGCGGCGGGCCGCAAGAGTCTCGCCCGACGGCGGCCTCGTGCTCCTCGCCGACCAGGACCGCTCCCGTTGGGACCGGGACCGGATCGAGGAGGGCCGCCGACTGGTGGTGGCCGCCCTCACCCCTGCGTCACCCACCGCCCGGACCCGGCCCGGCCCGTACGCGGTGCAGGCCGCGATCGCCGCCGTGCACGACGAGGCCGCCGATCTGGCCACCACCGACTGGCCCCAGGTGGTCGCCCTCTACGACGTGCTGGCCGAGGTGGCGCCGTCGCCGCTGGTGGAGCTGAACCGGGCGGTGGCGGTGGCCATGCGGGACGGTCCGGCCGCCGGGTTGGCCCTGCTCGACGCGTTGGATGCCGGCGGGGCGCTGGCCGCGTACCACCTGTTGCCGGCCGCCCGCGCGGACCTGCTGCGCCGGTTGGGCCGCGACGCGGAGGCCGCGGCGGCGTACCGGAAGGCCCTGGAGCTGGCCGGAAACGAGCCGGAACGCGAGTATCTGCGGCGACGGCTCGCCTCGCTACCGGCGAGCTGACGGCCGGCTTTCTATCGACGGATGTCGTTGTCAAGCGGGGCCTTTCCGGGCTACTTTGTTGGGGTTTCAAACTAAAGACCTCAGGGCAAGGAGGCCCGGATGACCACCACCGGCTCACGCGGGACCCGGCATCCACGGCTGCGCGCCGGCATCGCGACGACCGCCGCGGTGCTCGTCGGTGTCGGCCTGACGGCGGTGCTGACCTCACCCGCCAGCGCCGCCACCGGCTGCCGCGTCGACTACACCACCAACCAGTGGTCCGGCGGCTTCACCGCCAACGTCGCGCTCACCAACCTCGGCGACCCCCTCAACGGCTGGACCCTGCGGTGGAGCTTCGCCAACGGGCAGACCGTCAGCCAGGGCTGGGGCGGCCAGTTCAGCCAGAGCGGCTCGGCCGTCACGGTGACGAACGCGTCCTGGAACGCCGGGCTCGGCACCAACGCCACCGTCTCCGTCGGATTCAACGGCACCTGGACCGGCACCAACAACGCCCCTACCTCGTTCAGCCTCAACGGGGTGACCTGCACCGGCGCTCCGTCCACCGGGCAGCCGCCGACCACCGCCCCCAACCCGACCACGCCCGCTCCCACCACGCCCGCCCCGACCACCCCACCGCCCGGCGGCGTCGCCTGGCAGTCGTCCGACCAGTGGGGCACCTGGACCAACGGCGGGTACACCCTCTACAACAACATCTGGGGCAGCGGCGCCGGCAGCCAGCGGATCTGGGCGAACTCCTACCGCAACTGGGGCGTCACCGCCAACCACCCGAACACCGGCGGCGTGAAGTCCTACCCGAACGCCACCCGCAACGTGAACCGCAACCTCAGCGCGATCCGCAGTCTGACCAGCACCTTCAACGTCACCGTGCCGAGCGGCGGGGCGTACGCGAGCACCTACGACATCTGGGCCAACAACCACGCGTACGAGATCATGCTCTGGATGAACAAGACCGGCCCGGTCGGTCCACTCGGGTCGTTCCAGACCAACGCCACGGTCGGCGGGCACAGCTGGCAGGTCTACCGCGGCTCCAACGGCGCCAACGAGGTCTTCTCGTTCATCCGCACCAGCAACACCAACTCGGGCACCGTCGACGTGCTGGCGGTCCTCAACTGGATCCGCAACGCCGGCTGGTACGGCGACGTCCTGGTCGGTGACGTCCAGTTCGGATACGAGATCACCTCGTCCGCCGGCGGACTCGACTTCACCACGAACGACTTCTCCGTGTCGTACAGCTGATTCCGCCCGGCCCGGCTCGCCACCGGCAATGTGGTGGCGAGCCGGGGCCCGGCGCCGGCGGATCAGTACCGGCGGCGCTTCTTGCGGTAGTGCCCCTTGAAGCGGTAGTGCCCGTGGTAGCCGTAGGACGGCCCGTGCCCGTAGCCGCGGTGCTTCCGATGCCCGTGGTAGCCGTACGGCTGCCCGTGCCCGTAGCCTCCGTGTCCGCCGTGCCGGTGCAGCATCCGACCGAGCCGGGCAGCCACCAGCGAGAAGATCAGCCGCTTCAGGTGCCGCATCATGCCGCAAGGGTATGCGGGTCACGCCACCTCATCCTGTGCATGAGCTGGGATTCTGCTGAGTTGACCAGCCGGCGGAAGCGGTGCGGGTCTGCCACCGCCGCAGAAGATCGCCGCCTGCCACGGCCACTACCTCGACAAGTAGCAGCGCACAGGATCAAAGTGGGGCGGGCGGGACTCGAACCCGCGACCCAAGGATTATGAGTCCTCTGCTCTAACCGGCTGAGCTACCGCCCCCGACGGCGGAAAGCCTAGCCTAGTCGGCGATCCCGAACCGCCCCGCGGCCGTCAGGTCGGACGGTAGCTCAGGAGCACCACCCCGGAGTCGAACGGACGGGTCTCGACGAGCGCGAACCGGCGCGGGTCGAATCCCCGGGAGAAGAGCGGGATGCCGGTGCCGGCCACCACCGGGTTGAGCTTGATGGTCAGCTCGTCGATCTCCGACTGCAGCTCGGCGGCGAGCTGCCCGCCACCGCAGAGCCAGATGTCGCGGCCCTCCTGCCGCTTGAGCCCGCGGACGAACTCGACCGGCGGTCCGGTCACGAACCGCACGGTCGGGTCGGTCTCCGGGGCCAGGGTCCGGGAGAAGACGTACTGCTCCAGGTGCGCGTAGGGACTGGTGATGCCGGCCTTGAGCGCCGGCTCGTAGGTCCCCCGTCCCATCAGCACCGCGTCGTAGCGGGCGTTGGGAACCTCATCGATGCCGGCGGCCACCCGGTACGCCGTCGGCAGCGTCTCGGGCCAGGTCGCAACGGTGTACGCCCCGAGATCGGCCTCGAACGGGAGGAAGTCGTACTGGCCCTCCGGGCCGGCGATGAAGCCGTCGATGGTGCTGGCCACGTGGTAGACGAGTCGTCGCATGAGCGACCTCCAATCACTACTGCTGTCGTGGTTGAAGACTACAACGCCTGTCGTGGTTGGTGCTAGCGTGTTCTCCATGGCCAGGAATCCCGAGCGACGTGCGCTGCTCGCCGACGCGGGGCTGCGGGTCCTCGCCGTCTCCGGCGCGCGCGGGCTGACCCACCGGTCGGTGGACACCGAGGCCGGCGTGCCCATCGGTACGGCGTCCAACTACTTCCCGTCCCGCGACACCCTGCTGGCCGCCCTCGGTGAGCGCATCCTGGAACGGTTCGCCCCGGACGAGGCGGTGCTGGCCGAACTCGGCGCCCGCCCGCCGTCGGCGGAGCTGTTCATCGACTACCTGCGCTACATCATCGAGCGGACCACCCGGCACCCCGACCTGACCCGGGCGCTCATCGAACTACGACTGGAGGCCACCAGACGCCCGGCGCTCGCCGAGAGCCTGGGCGGCATGCTGCGCCGGGGGTACCGCGACGACGTGGCATTCCACCAGAGCACCGGCCTGCCCGGCGGGCCGTACGAGATCGCGCTGTTGCACTTCGCCGTCGACGGCCTGCTGCTGGACCTGCTCACCCCCTCGATCGGCGCCGGGTTCGACCCCGACCAGGTGGTGGCGTCACTTGTCGCCCGGCTGGTCGGCGGCGCCGACCGCAACTGACCCGGCCGAGCGAGCACACCGGCCGAGCGAGCGGCCCGGCCGAGCGAGCGGCCCGGCCGAGCGAGCGGCCCGCGGCGGTCAACCGCGCAGGCCGGCCAGGTCACCGGTCAACCGCGCACACTGGCCGGACGACCGGGTCAGCCGCGCAGGTCGGCCACGAGCGTCCCGGCCGCCCGCCAGCCGCTGGCCAGGGCACCCTGGATCGACGGGCTGTCCCGGTGGTCGCCGGCCAGATAGATGCCGTCGCCGAGCGCCACCGGCTGGCGCAGCCGGCCCTGCGGTGGCGGCGCCGCCGGCAGCGCGGCCGGCAGCGAAACCGTCTCCAGGTGCTCCCAGTCCGCGGTGGACCGGCCGTAGAGCCGGGCCAGTTCGGCGCGGACCACCGGCTCCGGCGGCGTGGTCGGCCCGACCACGGTGCTGGCCACCAGATGCCGCCCGGCCGGCGCGTACGACGGGGCGGCCCGGCTGACCACCACCGTGTTCGCGACGAGTTCCCGCCGGTCACCGTCGAGCAGCAGGATCGGCTCGTCAAGCGGCGGCTCGGCGGCGCTGTGGTAGTAGGTGGTCAGCGCGTGGGTGCGTACCGGATGGAGAGCCGGCAGCAGCGCGGTGACCGCCACCGGGTCGACCGCGACCAGGACGGCCCGGCACCGGATCTCCCCCGCGTCGGTCCGCACCAGGCCCGGCGCCACCGCCTCGACCGGCCGGTTGCGGTGCACCAGGAAACCGGGCAGCGGGTCGGCGATCGCCCGGGGCAGGGCGGCCATCCCGCCGGCCGGCAGCCCGATCCGGCCGCGGGCGAACGACCGCAGGATCATCGCGAAGACCCGGCTCGACGTCGTCAGCTCCCGCTCGGCGAGCACCCCGGACAGGAACGGCCGGACCAGCTCCTCGATGATCCGGTCGGAGAGCCCGGCCCGGCGCAGCGCCACCTCGGTGGTCGACTCGGGCGCGGCGAGCAGCCGGCCGGGCGGCAGCGCGGCGCAGCCCGCGGCGAGCCCGGCCAGGCGTACCCGGTCCAGGGCGGTGCCCACGTCGGCGACCGCCGTCCGGGCCGCGCCGGCCGGCTCGCGCAGCGGGTTGACCAGCCGGTGCAGTGCGTCGCCGCGCCGTACCAGCACCCCGGAGGTGAAGTAGCCCAGTTCGAGGGTGTCGACGTCGAGCAGGGTGCCGAGCCGGGGATAGCCGGTGTTGAGGACCTGGAAGCCCCGGTCCAGCAGGTAGCCGTCGACGGCGTCGGTGGTGACCCGGCCGCCGAGCCGGTCCGCCGCCTCCACCAGCACCCACGGCACCCCGGCCCGGTGCAGCCGGCGGGCGGCGGCCAGCCCGGCCAGCCCACCCCCGACGATGACGACGTCGGACTCGGTGGGCAGCGTGGTGGGCGGGGGATCGGTCATGGATACGAGAATGCCCGCCGGGTGGCCGGCGGGCACGTGGGGGCGGGAAAGCTCCCCCGTTTGGACTCGAACCAAAAACCTGCCGGTTAACAGCCGGCTGCTCTGCCAATTGAGCTACGGGGGATCGCTGCTCACGACGCTGGATGTCTCCGGCGCCGCGCGACCGGGATCAGAGTACAGGATCAACCGCCCCGTCCGGCTACCGGGTTACCGTGACCGCTGGGCATCGTCGTCGGCAATTTGTCGCGCCCGCCACTATGAGGCGTGAGCGCGGAGCAGTATGGGTAGGTAACCGGGGACAGACGACGCAGGCGCGACAGGGTTGGCAACTGGGAACTCCGGTGGCGCAACCCGGCGTCAGGCACGAAAGGAGCCGCCATGCGCGGAAAGCTGTGGTTTATCGGCGGGCTGGCAGCGGGCTTCGTCCTGGGCGCCCGCGCGGGCCGGGAGAAGTACGAAGAGCTGGTCTTCAAGGGCAAGAAGGTGCTGGACCACCCGACCGTCCAGGAGGCGGCCGGCGTGGCGCAGGCCCAGGCCAACCGGCTCTACGCCGAGGGCAAGGACCGGCTCAGCCACACCCGGCTGGGTGAGAAGCTGAGCCCGGCCAACGGCGGCACCAGCAGCAGCGCCACCACCGCGGAGCTGGGCACGACCGAGAGCACCCTCGCCGGCAGCGGCACCAAGGGGACCTCGACCACCACCTCCGGCAAGTCCTCCGGCTCGGGAGCCAACGGCACCGCGTTGTGAGCACCAACAGCCAATGGGCCGGTCACCCCGCACGGGGTGACCGGCCCATTGTCGTCAGGCTCAGTCCTTGCTGGCGAAGGCGGCGTCGAAGGCGGCGTCCGGGGCGTCGAAGGCGAGCCGGCGGACGAACTGCAGCGCCTCCGGGGCACCGATCAGGCGGTCCATCCCGGCGTCCTCCCACTCGATCGAGATCGGGCCGGTGTAGCCGATGGCGTTCAACGCCCGGAAACAGTCCTCCCACGGCACGTCGCCGTGCCCGGTGGAGACGAAGTCCCAGCCCCGGCGCAGGTCCGCCCAGGGCAGGTGGGAGGAGAGCCGGCCGCGCCGGCCGTCGCCGGTGCGTACCTTGGCGTCCTTGCAGTCGACGTGGTAGATCCGGTCGGCGAACTCCAGAATGAAGTTCACCGGGTCCAGCTCCTGCCAGACGAAGTGCGACGGGTCCCAGTTCAGGCCGAACGCCGGCCGGTTGCCGATCGCCTCCAGCGCCCGCCGGGTGGTCCAGTAGTCGTACGCGATCTCGCTCGGGTGGACCTCGTGGGCGAACCGGACGCCGACCTCGTCGTACACGTCGAGGATCGGGTTCCAGCGGTCGGCGAAGTCCTGGTAACCGCGTTCGATCATCTCCGGCGGCACCGGCGGGAACATCGCCAGGGTGTGCCAGATCGACGAGCCGGTGAACCCGACCACCGTGTTGACGCCGAGCTTGGCCGCCACCCGGGCGGTGTTCTTCATCTCCTCGGCGGCCCGCTGGCGGACCCCCTCGGGCTCGCCGTCGCCCCAGATCCGGGCCGGCAGGATGCCCTGGTGCCGCTCGTCGATCGGGTGGTCGCAGACCGCCTGACCGACCAGGTGGTTGGAGATCGTGAAGACCTTGAGGTTGTACTTGGCCAGGGTCTCCCGCTTGCGGTCGAGGTACGAGTCGTCGTTGAGCGCCCGGTCGACATCCAGATGGTCACCCCAGCAGGCGATCTCCAGCCCGTCGTAGCCCCATTCGGAGGTGAGTCGACACACTTCCTCGAACGGCAGATCGGCCCACTGGCCGGTGAAGAGGGTGATCGGTCGCGGCATAGTTCCTACTCCCCTGTTGGTTGCCTGGGATTCCCGCCGGTCGCCGGGCAGGCGGCGGCCGTGGGCAGGGGCGAGGGAGCCGGCCCGCAGCGTACGGGGGCCGCTCCGCTGGCGGCGGCGCGACGGGTGCCCACGGGCACCTGGGCCGGGCGGGTTGCGCCTCCCGTCCGGTCGCCGGCCACCTCCGAGGAGGGCCGCCCTCCACTCTAGGCCCCGCTCCGCCGGCCGGCTAGCCGCGGCTAGCCGCCGAGCTCCCGGATCCGGATGTTGCGGAACGACACCTCGTCGCCGTCGCCGTGGTTCTGCAGCCCGATGTGACCGGCCAGCGACCGGGCCGGATCGGTGTTGGTGAAGTCGTTGATCCGCACCCCGTTCAGGAAGACCTGCAGCCGCTCCCCCTCGACCAGCAGTTCGTAGCTGTTCCACTCGCCCGGCGGGTTCAGCGCGGCGTCGCGGGCGGCCAGGTCGGCCGACTTGACGGGGTAGACCGCGCCGGTGGTGCGGTCGGCGGCGTCGGTCGCGTCGATCTGGACCTCGTAGCCGTTGCTCACCGCCGACCAGGGGTCGTCCGACGGCGGGAAGCCGATGAACACCCCCGAGTTGTCGTCGCCGGCCAGCCGCCAGTCCAGCTTCAACGAGTACGACCCGAACTGACGGGCGCGGTACCAGTAGAGACCCATCCCGCCGACCGAGGTGAGGGTGCCGTCGGAGTCGGTGAAGCCACCCGGCCCGGCCTGCGCCCAGCCGGCACCGGGGGGCAGCGGGGTGTAGCCGCTCTCCGGGCGGCAGTCGGCCCGGGTCCGGCCGGCCGCGTACCGGATGCCGCCGAGCAGGTGGGTCCGGAAGGCCGGCTCGGCGTACGCGGCGTCGGTGTGGCCGCCGCCGGTGTAGAAGGACCGACCCCCCTGGTACGCCTTGCACC
The DNA here is from genome assembly GCF_029626155.1 of Solwaraspora sp. WMMD1047. Lineage (NCBI taxonomy): Bacteria > Bacillati > Actinomycetota > Actinomycetes > Micromonosporales > Micromonosporaceae > Solwaraspora > Solwaraspora sp. WMMD1047. Next base: position 5,563,901 of record NZ_JARUBL010000001.1, read on the forward strand.
AGGCGTGCGGGTGGTCGGCGCCCATCGTGCCGCCGGAGTAGCTGGCCTCGTCGAGGGTGGCCAGCACCCGGGCGGTGGACCGGGCGTTGGACCGGTAGTCGTACCACTCGTCGGTGCGGGTCCAGGTCCGCGGCAGGTGGGCGGTGGCGGCGTGCCCCCGATCCACCACCGTCACGTCCGCCTGCTGGACCGGCGGATGCGAGGCGAAGTACGCCCCGACCAGGTCGCCGTAGAACGGCCAGTCGTATTCGGTGTCGGCGGCGGAGTGCACCCCGACGTACCCGCCGCCGCCCCGGATGTAGGCCTCGAAGGCGGCCTGCTGGCTGCCGTCCAGCACGTCCCCGGTGGTGTTGAGGAAGACCACCGCCTCGTACCCGGCCAGGTTGTCGGCGGTGAAGGCGGCGGCGTCCTCGGTGGCGGTGACGGTGAAGTCGTGCGCCGCGCCGAGCTCGCGGATGGCCTGGGTGCCGGCGGCGATCGAGTCGTGCCGGAAGCCGGCGGTGGCGGAGAAGACCAGCACGTCGTACCCGGAATCGTCGACGCCGACGGTCGGCCCGGCCCCGCCGGGGCTGTCGACCTCGGCCGGGCCGGTGCAGGCGAGCGTGGCGGTCACGGCCAGCACGCCGAGCATGGGGCGGAGGAATCTGCGCATCGTCGCTACTCCCGCCGGTCCACGGCCCGGGCGGCGAGGGCGGCCAACGCCGCGCGGGCCGCGCCGGAGATGGGCGCCCGGTCCAGGGCGGCCAGCGCCGTCTCGGCCCGTTCCTTGATCATCCGCTCGACCTGGTGCAGTGCCCCGGTGTCGACGATGACGGCCCGCAGCGTCGCGGCGCCGCCGTCGTCCAGGTCGGGCCGGCCGAACAGCTCCGCCAGCCGGGCCGCCTGGTCCCGGTCCGCGCCCCGCCGGGCCAGCGCGATGAGCACCGTCGACTTGCCCTCCCGCAGGTCGTCCAGGACCGACTTGCCGGTCACCGCCGGGTCCCCGAACACGCCGAGCACGTCGTCGCGGAGCTGGAACGCGTCGCCGAGCGGGTCGCCGAACTCCTGGTACGCCGTCAGGACGTCCGCGCCGGCCCCGGCCAACGCGGCGCCGACCTGCAGCGGCCGGGTCACCGTGTACCGCGCCGCCTTCATCCGGATCACCCGCAGCGCGCTCTCCAGCGAGCCGTCGTCCATCCCGGCGACCAGGTCGAGGTACTGACCGGCGATCACCTCGGTGCGCATCGCCGCGAAGACCCGGTGCCCGCGCGCGGTCTGCTCGGCCGGCAGCCCGCAGTGCTGGAACATCTCGTCGGCCCAGGCGGCGCAGAGGTCACCGCAGAGCAACGCCGCGTTGTGCCCGTACCGACCCGCGTCCCCCCGCCACGCCGACCGGGCATGCAGATCCGTGAAGAACCGGTGCACCGACGGCTCACCCCGCCGCTGATCACTACCGTCCATGATGTCGTCGTGAATCAACGCGAACGCGTGGAAAATCTCCAACGCCGCCGCCGCGGCCACGATCTCCCGACAGTCCGGACCACCGGCCCCCCGCCAACCCCAGTAACAGAACGTCGGCCGCAACCGCTTCCCACCGGCCAGCACGAACCGGCGCAACCGGTCGAGCGCCACCCGCGGCGCGCTGGCCGGCCAGGCCGCCTGCTGCCGGGTCAGGAAGGCGGCGAGCTGCGCGTCGAAGCGCCCCCGCAACTCCCGGGAGGCCGCCCCCGGGGCCGCGGTCACCGTCAGCCCCCGGTCCCGGGCGGCCCCACCGGCTCGACCACCCGGAGCCCGAGCTCCACCAGCTCGTCGCGGGCGAAGGCGAGCTCCGCGGCGATCCCGGCCACCAGGCCGTCGGCCGAGTCCGGCCGCCGTGCCGGCGGCAGCACCCCCCAGGTGTACGTCTCGACGTCGAGGTGGTCGCAGCCGGCCCGGTCGCCGCCGAGCAGCTCCCGCAGCGCCATCCGCAGGACCGGAACGGTGGAGCGCAGCGGCGGTTCCGGGTCGGCGTGCAGCGGCACGTGGTAGTGCACCCGCCAGGCGCCGGGCAGCCCGGCGTCCAGTGCGGCGTCCAGGTCGTCGGCGGCGCACCGGGGGTCGGCCGGGTCGGCCGCCCCGGCGCAGCCGGCGCTGCGGGTCTGATGCAGGAACCGCGGTTCGACGTACCCGCGCAGGGCGTCCGCGGCGGCGACCGGGTCGTCCGCCGCCAGGGCCGCCGAGACCTGGACCTTCACCACCGGCAGCCCGGCAGCGCGCAGCCGGTGCAGCGCCGCCGCCGGCTCCTCCCAGGCGCAGGCCAGGTGGGCCAGGTCCAGGCAGACCCCGAGCCGGTCGGTGTCCACCCGGGACAGCCGTTCGGCAGCCTGGGCGGTGGACTCGACCAGGCAGCCGGGCTCCGGCTCGAAGCCGACCCGCACCGCCCGGCCGGTCCGCCAGGCGATCTCGGTCAGGCTGGTGGCGAGCTTGTCGAGCAGTCGGGTGCTGGCCGCCGACCGGGCCTCGTCCCACGGTTCCCGCCAGCCCAGCGGCAGGGTCGAGATGCTGCCCCGCAGCGCGTCGTCGGGGAGCAGGTCGACCAGGATCCGGGCCAGGTCGAGGGTGTAGTCGAGCCGCTCCCGGGTGGTCCAGTCCGGCTGGTAGACGCCCATCTTGACCACCGGCGCCTGGAACGACTGGTACGGGAAGCCGTTGAGGGTGACCACCTCCAGGCCGCGGGCGTCCAGTTCGGCGCGCAGCTTGCGCCGCAGCGCCGGCCGCTCGGCCAGCGCCGACGCCACCGGGGCGGCCAGCCACAGTCCCAACCCGAGTACGTCGGCGCCGAGCCGCTCCCGGATCGGTGTGGCGTAGCTGTCAAGCTGCCCGATCACGCCAGCCAGATCCTCGGCGGGGTGCACGTTCGTGCAGTAGCCCAGGTGGACGGTCTGCCCGTCCCGGTGGCGCAGTCGCATCAGGCGTCTCCCTGTGGGGTCGTGTCCGGCTCGATCGTGGTCACCTCGAAAGTAGGCCGCCGGTGCGGAATCCGCATCATGTCGGCCGGGCCGATCCGGCGCGTTCCGCCGCCCGCAGGAACTCCAGCGACCGGGCCGCCACCCCCGGTGCGTCGTGCGAGTGCCGGGGCAGCTCGACCGCGACCAGGCCCGGGTATCCGGCGTCCCCGAGCGCCCGCAGCACGGGCGGGAAGTCGATCTCCCCGGTGCCGAACTCCAGGTGCTCGTGCACTCCCCGGCGCATGTCGTCGATCTGCACGTTTACCAGGTGGTCCGCCACCGCCGTGACGCACTGGGGCACCGGCGCCGGCTCCAGGCAGCGACAGTGCCCGATGTCGAGGGTGATCCCGAAGATCGGCGGCGCGCCGAGCGCGGTCCGCAGCCGCTGCCAGTCCGCGATGTCGGCGACCAGCATCCCCGGTTCGGGCTCGAAGCCGATCGGCAGGCCCGCCGCGTCGGCGACCTCGACGATCTCGGCGCAACCGGCCACCAGCCGGTCCCAGGCGGCCGGTTCGGCCAGCCCGGCCGGCCGGACCCCGGACCAGAACGAGACCGCCTCCGCGCCCAGGTCGGCGCCGATCGCCACCGCCCGGCGGAGAAACTCGATCCGCAGCGCCGGATCGTCGTGCAGCAGGGTGGGGGCGTGCTTTCGCCACGGGTCGAGCAGGTACCGGGCTCCGGTCTCGATCACCAGGCCCAGGTCGAGGTCGGCCAGCCGGGCGCCCAACGCGGCCACCCGCGCGGCCAGGTCGGCGCCGAACGGGTCGAGGTGGTCGTGGTCGAGGGTCAGCGCCACTCCCCGGTAACCCAGCTCGGCGAGGACGGTGAGCGCGTCGTCCAGCCGGTGGTTGGCGAAGCCGTTGGTGCCGTACCCGAACCGCAGCCCGCCGCCCGACCCGCCGGTGCTGGTGCCGGTCATGTCGGGGAGACCCAGCGGGCCAGCCGGCGGCCGAGCGGGGCGGCCGCGGCGACCACCGCGCCGAGCATCGGCGCGCCGGCCCGGGCCACCAGCGCGCCCTGCAGGGCGGGCAGGCCGGTGATGCCGGCGCCGACGGCCGACCGGACCTGGGCGGCCCCGGGGTCGGCCAGCACCCGGGCCTGCGCGGCGCCGTAGCGCAGCGCGTACCAGCCGGCCAGGGTCGCCGCCACCAGCCCGCGCACCGGCTCCGGCCCGACGTCGCTGTCCCGCCGGGCCGGGCCGGTGGCGGCCGCCGCGACGGCCACGGCGGCGGTGCCGGCCAGGGTGGCGGTGGGCAGCTCGCGGGTCGCGCCGTGCACCTCACGCCGGGACAGCGCGGTCACCGTGTAGGTGTGCGCGGCCACCGTGACCGCCGCCGGCACCGCCCGCGACAACCGGCCGCCGCTCGCCCCGAGCAGGACGTCGAGTCCCCGGCAGGCGGCCATCACCGCCGGACCGGCCGGGGTGTTCTTGGCCCACAGGTCGTACGCCCACACCGCACCTGCCAGCGGGACCGCGACGGTGAGGGCGCGCCGGCCGCCGGCCAGTCCGGCCAGGGCGAGGCCGGCGACGGTGAGCCCGGCCGAGAGGCCCAGGGCGGCGCCGGCGGTGACCCGGCCGCTGGGGATCGGCCGCTCCGGCCGTTCCGCGGCGTCCAGTTCCCGGTCGGCCCAGTCGTTGGCGGCCATCCCGGCCCAGTAGAGCAGCACCGACGTACCGGCCAGCGCCGGCACCCGCCGGTCCAGCGCTCCCGCGGCGGCGGCGCCGGCGACCACGTCCCCGGGTACGGAGAGCGCGGCCGGTGCCCGGACCAGTTCCGCGAGATCGGCAGGTGTTGGCATGGGGCCTCCTTGTTCGGATGGCGCGGCGTCGACCGCTGATCACCGGCTGGTCAGGCCGGCGGCGTTCGTACGCGGTCGAGCGGCGTCGCCCGCCGGATATCCGGCGGGGTCGATGTCGACCGGTTGGCCGACCGTACCCGGATCTCGTCGCGGCCGTCGCGCCGCCCGGCCCGGACGGTGCCGACGGCGGCCAGCCGGGGATCAGCGGTCGGAGGCCCCGGTCAGGATGCCTCGCCGAACGCGACGTCACTGGCGAGGACGGCGGCTCCGGTGACGCCGGCCCGGGGGCCCAGTTCGGAGAGGACCACCGGCAGGTTGCCGGTCGCCAGCGGCAACGACCGGCGGTAGACGACGCTGCGGATCTCGGCGAGCAGGATGTGCCCGAGCTGGGCCAGCCCGCCACCGATGACGATCATCGACGGGTTGGCGAAGCTGACCAGGCCGGCGAGGACCCCGCCGATGCGCCGGCCGCCGTCGCGGATGAGCTGAATGCAGGGCACGTCGCCCTCCATGGCGCATTCGGCGACATCCCGGGCGGTGAGCGCGCCGTTGGCCGCCAGCCGCTCGGCGAGCGCCGGTGAGGAGCCGGACCGCGCCGCGACGGTGGCGTCCTTGGCCAGGGCCGCCCCGCTGAACAGCGCCTCCAGGCAGCCGGCGTTTCCGCAGGAGCACATCGGGCCGTGGGCGTCGACCTGGATGTGGCCGATGTCTCCGGCGCAGCCGTCGGTGCCCCGGTAGACCTCGCCGGCCAGGTAGATCCCGCACCCGATGCCGGTGCCGATCTTGACGAAGAGGAAGTCGTCCACCGAGTGCGCCACCCCGCCGTGCCGCTCCCCCACCGCCATGATGTTCACGTCGTTGTCGACCACCGCCGGGCAGCCGTGCTCGCGGGTCAGCAGCTCGCGGACCGGGAACCGGTCCCAGCCGGGCATGATCGGCGGCGACACCGGTACGCCGTCGCGGAAGCTGACCGGCCCGGGCACGCCGATGCCGACGGCGTGCAGCCGCTCGTACGCTCCGTCGACGCGGGCCTTGTGCAGCAGTTCGTTCACCCGGTGCAGGATGGCCTTCGGCCCGGTGCGGATGTCGGCCGTCTCGGTGTACGCGACGACGGGTTCGAGCCGGCCGTCGACCACCTCGACGTCGACCGAGCTGGCGCCCAGGTCGACGGCGGCGAAGCGCAGGGAGGGATCGAGTTCGACGAGGGTGGAGCGCCGGCCGCCCCGGGACGCGGCCTGGCCGGCCTCGGCGACGTAGCCGAGCGCCACCAGCCGTTCCAGCTCGGCGAGGAGCCGGGGTCGGGGCATCTCCAGCCGGTCGCCGAGCTCGGCCCGGGAGATCGCGCCCTGGTCGCGCAGCAGGCGCAGCAACCGCAGGTGCAGGGGCTCGGCCAGACGCACGATCTACCTCCGTCGGAGATCTGCCGCGCCGACGTTACATCGGCACGTTATGTCCGACACAGTAGGAGTCTTCCGCGACGCGTGTCCAGCGCTTCAACCGATCCGGCGCGAACTTTTGTACTAATCGTCAAAAGCTCGGGAGAATGGGCCTCGCGTCAGCCGTCCGCTTTCTTGATTTTGCGGTCGTCGCGCAGCTCCAGGTACGGCTCCCGGTCGATCGGCGTCAGGCCACCCGCGATGGCCCGCCCCCGGTCGAGCTCGGCGTCCAGCTCGGCACCGAGCAGGATCGCAAGGTTTGACAGCCAGAGCCAGACCAGGAAGACGATCACGCCGGCCAGGGTGCCGTAGGTCTCGTTGTACGAGCCGAAAGCCGAGACGTAGAAGGCGAATCCGGCCGAGACGATCAGCCACACCAGCACGGCCAGAATGCCACCCGGGCTCACCCAGCGGAACCCGCCGGTCCGGGCGTTCGGCGACGCCCAGTACAGGATGGCGAACATCAGGCTGACCAGCATCAGCAGCACCGGCCACTTGGCGATGTCCCAGGCCGTGACGGCGCCGGATCCGACCCCGATCGCCTCGCCGGCCACCTCCGCGAACCGCCCCGTGAACACCACGATCAACGCGCTGGCCAGCAGCATCACGCCGATCACCGCGGTCACCCCGACCCGGATCGGCAGGGTCTTCCAGATCGGCCGCCCCTCCGGCACATCGTAGATCGAGTTCGAGGCCCGCATGAACGCGCCGATGTAGCCGGACGCGGACCAGAAGGCACCGAGCAGACCGATGATCGCCACCAGGCCCGCCGTTCCGCCGGGTGGCACGTTGTCGATCGCCTGCTGGACGATGTTGCGTACCTCGCCGGGCGGCACCAGGTCGGTGATGGTGCCCTGGACGTCCTCGCTGGTCCGCTCGCCGAGCAGACCGAGCAGCGAGACCAGGACCAGCAGGCCCGGAAAGATCGACAGGACCCCGTAGTAGGTGAGCGCGGCGGCCCAGTCGGTGAGACTGTCGTCCTGGAATTCGCGGACGGTGCGGCGCAGCGCCGCCTTCCACGAGGTGCCGGGAAGGTGCGCCGGGCTCTCCGGGCCGGCGTCCGGACCCGGCGGCATCTCGGACTCCGGGCGCTCCGGTCGCGCGGGCTCCGGGCGCCCCGGCTGCCGCTCCGGCTGCAGGGACGCACCGTTGTGGGTGGGCTGGTCGGCCGAGGACCGGTCGGAGGCCATGGTGCGGACCCTCCCTCATCGCGCGAACGGGTGACACCCCTCCTGATGCCCCGCCCGGACGACGGGTAATCACCGCAGCTCAACCCGGTTCACGGCCGGCCGGTCACTTGGACAACAACCGCCCCATCCGCCGGGAGGCGATGATCAGCCCGACGGCGACCAGCGCCAGCAGATATCCCACGTTGATCACCTGGCCCCAGCCGTCGGCGCCGCCGGTGGTGATCCCCCGGATCAGCTCGACGGCCCGGTAGAGCGGGGTCAGCTCCACCACCCAGCGCAGCACCAGCGGGTACGCCTCGGCCGGCACGAAGGTGCCGGAGAAGAGGAAGAGCGCGAACTGCAGCGAGCCGATCAGGTCGAAGTCCTGCCAGCTGCGCATGAACGTCGACAGCGTCATGCCCAGCGCGCCGAACGCGAAGCCGACCAGCACCGTGGCCGGGAACGCGGCGAGCGCCCGGCCGGCGCTCGTCAGGTCCATCGCCACCATCACCCCGAGGAACGCCGCCGAGTAGAGGGTACCCCGGATCATCGCCCAGCCCAGCTCACCGAGGGCGATCTCGAACGGCTGCACCGGGGTCGCGATGATCCCGTCGTACAGCTTCATGTATTTCATCTTGCCGAAGAAGTTGAAGGTCGTCTCCGAGAGCGCGCCGCTCATCGCCGACGCCGAGAGCATCGCCGGGGCGACGAAGGCGGCATAGCTGACCACCCCACCGCCGGGCAGCGGGATGTCGCCGACCAGCGCGCCCACCCCGACCCCGATGGAGAGCAGATACAGCAACGGCTCGAAGAAGCCGGAAACCAACACGATCCAGTACGCGGACTTCAGCGCGGCCACGTTGCGTTCGGCCACCGAGGCGGCCCGGCGGGGCGCCACCTCGAAACTGACCAGCCGGGGCAACACGAGGCTGACCACGGAACTCCCTCCCTCAACGACGGGTCGGCGCGGCGGGGCCGGCCGTCAGATCACCAACCGGCGGCGGAACCGGGCCCGGGCGAGGAACCAGCCGCCGACCGCCCAGCCCGCCAGGTAGAGCAGATGCCCCGGGATCGACCACTGCGACGCGGCGCCGAGGGTGGCCGCCCGGCAGACGTCGACCCCGTGCCAGAGCGGCGACACGTACGCCAGCCAGCGCAGCACCATCGGCAGCGAGTCCACCGGAAAGAAGACCCCGGAGAAGAGGGTCATCGGCACCAGCGCGAAGCGGAACAGCAGGGCCAGGTAGCTGTCGGAGCGCACCGTGGAGCTGTAGGCGAAGACCGGACCGGCCACGGCCAGCCCGAGCAGCAGGGCGACCGGCAGTACGGCCAGCGCCCACGGCGAGTGCAGCGCGCCGAAGGCCGCCGCCACCAGCAGGAACGCCACACTGCTGGTGAGCACCCGGAACAACGCGAAGAGCAGGTGCCCGCCGACGATGTCGGCGACCCGCAGCGGGCTGGCGGCCTGGGCGAAGTAGATCCGGATCCACTCGAAGTTGCCGAGCACCGGCCAGGACGACTCGCCGATCGCCACCTGCAGCGCGGTCGAGGCGATCAGCCCGGGGATCAGGTAGTCCAGGTACGGCACGCCGTCCACCCCACCGGTGACGTACGCGCCGACCCCGACCCCGAACCCCAGCACGGTCAGCAGCGGCAGGATGAACGAGGAGACCGCGGTGCTGCGCCAGGTCCGCCGGTAGGCGACCAGGTGGTATTCCAGCACCGCGAACGCCGGAACCGCGAACGCCGAGCCCCGGCCCGTCGTCTCCGGCGCGGCCGGGCCGGCCAGTTGCACGCCGCTCATCAGTCGACCAACGTCCGGCCGGTCAGGTGCAGGAACACGTCCTCCAGGCTGCTGCGCCGCACCAGCACGCTGGCCGGTGTCAGGGCCCGGTTATGCACCTCGGCCACGGCGGCGTCACCGTCGCTGACATAGATCAGGACCCGGTCCGGCAGCACCTCGATGCGTTCGCCGATGCCGGCCAGCTTGCCGGCGAAGTCCTCCTGCGACTCGGCCACGAACCGCAGCTCGACCACCTCGCGGGTGGAGTAGCGGTCGATCAGCTCGCGCGGCGACCCCTCGGCGACGATCCGACCGCCGTCCATCACCACCAGCCGGTCGCAGAGCTGCTCGGCCTCGTCCATGTAGTGGGTGGTCAGCACCAGCGTCACACCCTGCTGCTTGAGCCGGAACAGCCGTTCCCAGACCAGGTGCCTTGCCTGCGGGTCCAGCCCGGTGGTCGGCTCGTCGAGCAGCACGATCTCCGGCTCGTTGACGAGCGAACGGGCGATCGTCAGCCGGCGCTTCATGCCGCCGGAGAGCGGCTCCACCTTGCTGTTGGCCCGCTCGGCGAGCTGCACGAAATCCAGCAGCTCGGCGGCCCGCTCCCGGGCCACCCGCCGGGGGATGCCGAAGTAGCGGGCGTAGGTGGTCAGGTTCTCCCGGACGGTCAGCTCGGGATCGAGATTGTCCAGCTGCGGGCAGACGCCGAGCCGGGCCCGGATCGCCGGCCCGTCCCGGCCCGGATCCATGCCGAGGATCCGCAGCTCGCCGCCGGTGGGCGGGGAGACGCAGCCGATCATGCGCATGGTCGAACTCTTGCCGGCCCCGTTGGGACCCAGGAACCCGAACGCCTCGCCGCCCCGCACGTCGACGTCGATCCCGTCGACCGCCGTGAAGTCGCCGAACCGCTTCACCAGCCCCCGGGCCTGGATGAGTGGTTGAGCAGTGGTCACCGGGCGACCCTAACGGCCGGCTACGACATCCCCCACCGAGTTTCGCCAGCACCCCCGACCCCACCGAGTCACCCGGCCCATCCGGATCGGCCCGGCCCGGAGCGGGCGGCCGGGTCAGCGTGTCCGGCCGGCGGTGAGCTGATTGAGGACAAGCGCCAGCGGCGGCCAGGCCGCGCGACCCCGGCGGGTCACCGCGTACGACCGCAGCCGGACCTGCGGATCGGTCAGCCCGACCAGGCCGACGCCGGGCAGCGTGGCCAGGTCGGCCGGGAGCAGCGCCACGCCCAGGCCGGCGAGGATCAGCTCCTGGACCAGCTCCAGGCTGTCCGCCCGGTGCACGACCCGGGGCTCGAAGCCGGCCATCGAGGCGACCGTACGCACCACGTCCTCGTCGGCGGTGTTGCGGGAGTTGACGATCCAGTCGTGGTCGCGGAACCGCGCGAACACCGTCAGCGCGTCGCCGGCGACCGCCGCCAGCCCCGCCGGCACGCCGAGGCTCCACCCGACCGACCAGAGCGGGATGCTCTGCAGGGTCGGCCCGACGGCGGCCGGCGCGAGGTCGTAGTCGTAGACCAGCGCCAGGTCGACGTCGTCACCCGCCAGCAGCCCGAACGCCTCGGCCGGCTCGTGCTCGTGGATCAGCAGCCGCACCCTCGGGTGGGTCACCGCGAGCTCGGCGACGATCGGCAGCAGGGAGCGGCGGATCGCGGTGGCGAAGCCGGCCACCCGCAGCGACCCGGCCGGCTCCGCCTCCGGATCCAGGTCCAGCCGGGCCGCCTCGACCGCCGCGAGGATGGTGACCGCGTGCTGGGCCAGCCGACGCCCGGCCGGGGTCAGCCGGACCCGCCGACCGGCCGGCTCGACGAGCGGCGCCCCCACCTCCCGGGCCAGCACGGCGAGCTGCTGGGAGACGGTCGAGGTGGTGGTGCCCAACTCCTCGGCAACCTGGCGCATCGACCCGAGGCGGGACAGTTCGAGCAGCAGCCGCAACCGGCGGGTCTCCATCCGGCCTATTGTTCAGGATCATCGAACGGTATGTCCATGATTAACACGTGGACACGAACGGTCTGTTCCTCGTCTACTTGGCCCCATGACGTACGCCGAGCCCACCAGCGCCCGCGGCGGCGCCTCGATGGCGATCGCCGCCATGCTCTGCATCCAACTCGGGCTGGCCGTCTCGGTCGGCCTCTTCGACCGGCTCGGCCCCGACGGCGCCGCCTGGCTGCGGCTCGCCTGGGCCGGCGTACTCCTGCTGGTGGTGGTCCGTCCGCGGCCCGCCGCCTTCTCCCGCTCCGCGCTGGCCGCCTGCCTCGCCCTGGGGGTGGTGACCGCCGGGCTCACCATGCTGTTCATGGCCGCCGTCGCCCGGCTGCCGCTGGGCACGGCGAGCGCGCTGGAGTTCCTCGGCCCGCTCGGCCTCGCGCTGATCCGCGGCCAGGGCCGGAGCCGGGCCCTTGCCGCCCTCGCCGCCGCCGGGGTGCTGCTGCTCACCGAACCCTGGCACGGCGGCACCGACCCGGTCGGGGTGGCGTACGCGCTCGGCGCCGGCGCCTGCTGGGCGGCCTACATCCTGCTCACCCAGCGGGTCGGGGACGAGGTCGCCGGGCTGCGCGGGCTCGCGGTCTCGATGCCGGTCGCCGCCGTCGTCGCCAGCTGCGTCGTCGGCCCGGACGTGCTCGCCGACCTCGACTGGCGGCTCCTGCTCGCCGGCCTCGGGCTGGCCGTGCTGCTCCCGGTGATCCCGTTCGCCCTGGAACTGCTCGCCCTGCGCCGGCTGACCACCGCCGCCTTCGGCACGCTGATGTGCCTGGAACCCGCGTTCGCCCTCGTCGTCGGCCTGTTCGCCCTGCACCAGGTGCCCGGCCCGGCCCCGGTGCTCGGCATCGCCCTCGTGGTCGCCGCCGGCATCGGCGCCGAACGCACCGGTGCCCGCCCGCAAGCACCACCCGACGCGCCCCGACCACCTGCCGTCAGCACCGACGGCCCGCCTGACGCCAGCCGCCCGCACCCGGTCAGGACCGACCGGCCACTTACCACCGACCCGCCTGGCGCCAGCCGTCCGGACCGGGTCGGGACCGACCGCCCACTTGCCGCCGACCGCCCACTTGCCGCCGACCGCCCGCTTGACGCCGATCGGCCGGCCGGGGCGCCGATCAGTCGGCCGGAGCCGTGCTCGCCTGGGCGGCGCTGACCAGTTCGTCGGTCTGCGCGACCACCTCGTCCCCGATCGCCGTGCCCGGGTCGTACCGGACCGTCCACGACAGCCCGTCCACCCCGCTGACCCGGCGGGCCACCACCCGCACCCCGCCGCCCGGCAGCCGGTGGTGTGCCGTGTACGCCACCGACCGCGTCACCCGCGCCCGGATCTGGTGCGGCACGTCCCCCGGATCGGGCAGCGGCAACGACCGGACCGGCCGGTCGGCCAGCACCGCGTACCCCTCCCGGACCGTCACCACCTCGGCCGGGGTGACCGCCAGCACCGACCCCGACCAGGTCGCCTTGTGCACCTCGTGCCAGCCGATCCGGTGCTCCTCCCCCGGCAGCCACAGCCCCCGGTTGGTCACCACCAGCACCCCGCCATCGCCGCCCACCCGGGTCCAGCCGACCACCCGCTCCTCGCGGTCCAACGCCGGGCGCTCGTCGGCCGGCAGCTTCGGCCGGCGCCTGAAGATCCCCATCCGCCTACAGTCCCCCCGCCGCCTGCTCCCGCAACGCCCGGGCGTGCTGCTCCAGCGCGAGCAGCTCACCGAAGAGCGCGAAATACTCGTCCTTGTTGGTGACCGGGTTGATCCGTTGCACCTTCGACTTCAGGTCGCGGATCCGGGCGGTGACCGAGCCCCACTCCAGCTGGGCGAGGGTGATCTGCACGTACCGTGGATCCGGCTCGTAGTCGATCCGCAGCGGCTCGACCGCCAGCTCGCCGACCAGCGCCCGACCGGTCAGGTCCGCGCAGGCGTCCCGGACCGCCTCGATCCAGACCGCGCCGCCGGTCGCGCCCGCCGCGCCGCCGGCGGCGCCGACCGCCTCCCGCACCACCACGTGTACGGGGTTGAGGTACGCGTCCGCGCCAAGCGCGTCGAACATCGGGCCGGCCAGCACCGGCACCTGCAGCGCCAGCTTCAACGCCTCCCGCTCGACAAGCGACTGCGGGCTGTCCACCACCGCCCGGGGTGCCGGTCCCCGGCCGGCCGGGGCCGCCCCGCCGGCCGCCGCCGGGGCCGGACCCTTGGCCGGCGTGGCCGCCGCGGTCAGCACCGCCCGCTGCACCGGCTCGATCTCCATCCCCAGGTCGCCGGCGAGCTTGCGGACGTACTCCGGTCGCTTTTCCCGGTCCTTGAGCTTGGCCACCAGCGGCGCCGCCTGGCGCATCGCCTCGACCCGGCCGTCGACGGTGTCCAGGTCGAAGCGGCTCAGCACGTGCCGCAGCGCGAAGTCGACGAGCGGCTCGCGGCGGGCGATCAGGTCGCGTACGGCCAGGTCGCCTTTTGCCAGTCGCAGGTCGCACGGGTCCATGTTGTCGGGGCTGACCGCGATGAAGGTGCGGCCGACGAAGCGCTGGTCGTCCTCGAACGCCCGCAGCGCCGCCTTCTGCCCGGCGGCGTCCCCGTCGAAGGTGAAGATGATCTCCCCGGCCACCGCGTCGGTGTCCATCAGCAGCCGGCGCAGCACGCCGATGTGGTCGGCCCCGAAGGCGGTGCCGCAGGTCGCCACGGCGGTCGGTACGCCGGCCAGGTGGCAGGCCATCACGTCGGTATAGCCCTCCACGATGACCGCCCGTCCCTGCTTGGCGATCTCCCGTTTGGCCTGGTCGATGCCGTAGAGCACGTGGGACTTCTTGTAGATGGGGGTCTCGGGGGTGTTCAGGTACTTCGGGCCGTCGTCGGTGTCGAAGAGCTTGCGGGCGCCGAAGCCGATCACGTCTCCGGTGATCTCCCGGATCGGCCAGAGCAGCCGGCGGCGGAACCGGTCGATCAGCGAACCGGACCGGGCCTCCCGGGCCAGGCCGGCGGTGACCAGCTCGGTGGCGGTGAAACCCTTCTGCCGCAGGTGCACGGTGAGCTGGTCCCAGGCGTCGGGGGCGAAGCCGCAGCCGTACTTCTCCGCGGCGGTGCGGTCGAAGCCGCGCTGGGCGAGGAACTCGCGGGCCGGGCGGGCGCCCGGGGTGCGGAGCTGGTCGGTGTAGAAGTCGACGGCGGCGGCGTGCGCGGCGACCAGCCGCTGCTTCTGCCCCTGCTGCTGGCGTACCGGCGCCGGCCCCGCCTCGATGTAGCGGAGTTGGATGCCGGCCCGCCCGGCCAGCCGCTCCACCGACTCGATGAACGTCAGGTGCTCGGCGTCCATCAGGAACTTGATCGCGTCCCCACCCTGCCCACACCCGTGGCAAAAATAGACATTTCGGGCAGGTGCGACGGTGAACGACGGCGTCTTCTCGTCGTGGAAGGGGCAGAGCCCCTTGAGATTGCCGCCGCCGGCTGACTTCAGGGTGACCGTATCGGAGATCACGTCCGCGATCGCGGTGCGCTCGCGGACCAACGCGATGTCCTCGTCCCGGATCCGCCCAGCCACCCGGCCACCACCTCCGCCCCCATCCTGCCCTGCCCGCCCCGCCGAACGCCCCCCGGGGCCGCCGCCCACCCCACCGCCACCGCACCCACCGGCGGCCCTCTTGATGATCTGAGCGCTACTGCTGTTAAACGGCCCCGGTAACAGCAGTAGCGCTCAGATCATCAACTCCCAAGCTGGCCCCACCCGCCCGCCCCGCTCGACTTTGGGGATCTGGCTACCCTTCGGCGTCCTGGAGGTCCGGCCGGTGCTTCTTGATCCACCCCTCGACGTCCTCGGTACGCCAGATGCGACCGACCGACAGCACGGCCACCGGATCCGGGAAGGACTTCGAGTTGGTGATCTGGTAGGCGCGGGTGCGCGAGACGCCAAGCATCTCCTGCACCTCCTGGCTCGCTACCAGCCGAAGCTCACCCATGTCAACACCGTAAGTTCACACGAACTGAACACACGCTCTCTGCACAGACGAACTCTTCATATGCATAGGTTCATGTAGGCTGTGCACATGTTCACCCTTCTCCCTCGCTTGGATGGCAGCCACCGTTCGGCCAGATGCAGCCGATGGTTTCGATGGCCAAGTTGGTCCACAATCGACGGCATCCACGGACCGGTTGTCCTACGACAAGAACCTGGGCAGCAACCGAGCACAGACGGCCTGGTGGCCGACCTGGTTGAGACCTCGCGGTGCGACGGTGCGGTGGTCTACCGGCGGCTCGATCGGCGGCCGAGCGGGTGCGCAACCAACCAGCGCGCCACCCGGTACGCCCGACGCATACCCCGAAAGCATGGCGGACCGAGAGATGTGTGACACGGCTGTCGAGCCGGCCCGCGCGCTCCGCGCCTCCCTGGCCCCCCTGTCCGGGAGGCAACGGAGATGACCGCGTTCGACCTGTCCCCCAGCCAGATCCGCAACCGCCGGATCCTGCTGGCCCGACGGGCCCTACGGCGGCACTGGCAACGCACCAGTACCTGCCCGGTCTGCGGCAGTCGACCCCTACCGCTCAGCCAGGCGCTGCGCTTCCGACGCCGCCACGACCCGGGCGAAAGCCGCCGTGCCATCCCGCGCCAGGATCCGCGGAACGACCCACGGTACGCACACCCCGAAGACCGGCACGCCCGCGAGATCATGGACGGCGCCCCGGGAGATCTGGCCGACCCCGGACGACGACGACCAGGACGAACTCTGACCTACAGCCTCTTGGCCGCGTCGTTCGAACCCGTCCGCAGCCGCGCGACGTCAGGCGATCTGGCGTAGGTCACTGCCGTAGTCGAAGATGATCCGCAGCCGCGCCCCCAACGCCTGCGCATACCGACTGAGCGTGGCAACCTCGTTAACGTCGAGGTCGCCGTTCTCGATCTGGCTGACCCGACCCGGGGTAACGCCCATCAGCTCGGCCACCTGGCGCTGCGTCAGCCCCAGCCGCTTACGCTCCTCCGCCAGGTGAAAGGCGTGGACCCACGCCTCAGTCCGGGCCCGCTCAACCGCGAGCGCCTCGCTGTCGCCGTCATCCAACTCGGCGCGGATGTCCTCCCAGTCGTAGAACTCGGTCATGGTCCCTCCCTCCGTTTCCTCTCGACGGCCAACCAGTTCTCGTAGGCGATCTCCGCGATCGGGATCGCCTTCCGATACCACCTCGCCCAGTCACCCGCCTTGTTCCCGGCGACGAGCAACACCGCCTGAGACCAGGGATCGAACACGAACAGCACCCGGATCGCCACATCGCGGCCGGACCTCGGTCGCAGCTCCTTGAGGTTGCTGAGCGCAGATCCGCGCAACGTGTCTACGAGCGGGCGGCCAAGGCCCGGTCCGGATTCAGCGAGCGTGTCGATGGCGATGTTCACTGCCCGGTATGTCGCCGGGTCGGCATGCCGCAGCGCCCGCAGCCACTCTCGAACGTCGGCAGTAGCCTTGATCGTCCAACGCCCAGACCGTCGGGTTGACACCTGGCAACTATAGCTCCAACTAAACAAGGCCACCACCATCCGGTCTTCTGCCCAGTCGGACGTCCCGTTGGTCAGGCCGGAGGGCGATCGCTGGGGGTGGGGCCGGGAGGCGCCGCCCCGTTGCCCGTTGGCGATCCGCCGTCCGGCGCCCGGTACGACCGGGCGTGGGAGGCGGTGGGGTGGCGCGGCGTGGCATGCTGCCCGGCATGGTGGCGGTGGCTGCGGGGCGGGGTGCCCGATGAACGTCGTGTCGGTGATCAACTACAAGGGCGGGGTGGGCAAGACCACGCTGACGGCCAACCTCGGCGCCGAGCTGGCGGCGCGTGGGCGGCGGGTGCTGCTTATCGACCTGGACCCGCAGGCCAGCCTCACCTTCTCGTTCTTCCAGCCGACCCAGTGGGAACGGGAGTTGGCCGAGGAGCGGACCATCCTGCAGTGGTTCGGCTCGGTGCTCGACACCGGGCCGACCGAACCGCTGGAGAAGTACGTCCTCACCCCGCCGGTGGTCAACGAGCTGATCGGCAGGACCGGTGAGGGCCGGCTGGACCTGGTCGCCTCGCACCTGATGATGGTCGACGTCGACCTGGACTTCGCGGCCGAGCTGGGCGGTTCCCGGTTCCAGCACGGCAGTCCGCGGTTCCTGTCGCTGCACCGGGCGCTCGCCGACGAGCTGGCGGGCGAGGCGTTCGCCGGCTACGACACCGTGTTGATCGACTGTCCGCCGAACTTCACGATGGTGACCCGGACCGGGATCGTGGCCAGCGACCACCTGCTGGTGCCGGCCCGCCCGGACTACCTCTCCACGCTTGGCATCGACTACCTGCGAAAGAAGGTCTCCGAGCTGACCCGCGACTACAACCGGGTCGCCGGCACCGCCGTGGCCCGTATCAACCCGACCATCCTCGGTGTGGTCTTCACCATGGTCCAGTACGCCAACAACGGGCCGATCGTCTCCCAGCGCAACTACCTGAACCAGCCGGACACAATCGAGGCACCGGTGTTCCGGCAGTCGATCCGCGACAACAAGACGCTGTTCGCGCCGGCCGGCGAGCAGGGCATCCCGGCCGTGCTGATCCCGGACGGCAACCCGCACGTACAGTACGAACTTCAGCAGCTCGCCAGCGAGTTCCTCGCCAAGACCCGGACCTGACCAGGAGCGCCCCCGTGACCAGTCCCGCCGACCTCACCCATGCTGTCCTGCTCCGGGTGGCGGAGTTCATCCGGGCCCTGCCGGCCGACCAGCTCGCCGCCCTGGCCGACGGCACCGCCAAACTGGAGATCGCCGGCCGGGGCCGGGCCCGCACCACCACGGCCACCCGCACCAAGGCGTCGGCCCCGCCGCCGGTCCAGCCGGAGCGGGTACGCGAAGAGCTGGCCGCGATCGGCGACCGCGCCGCTGCCGGCCGCTACCTGGAAGACCTGAAGCTCACCGTGGCGCAACTGCGGGCGCTCGCCAAGGAGCTGGGCATCGCGGTGCCGAGCAAGGCCACCAAGCCGGCGGTGCTACACGAGATCGTCCAGTGGACCGTCGGCCGCCGCCTCGACTCCGAGGCCATCAGCCGCCCCACCCCGGCCCGCGTCTGACCTACATCAACCCCGTGATCACGAAGGATCCGGTGACCTGGCGAGACCCGAATCTTACGTGATCACGGTTCGAGCGAGCCGTTCAGTCGATGTCGTCGAGGTGGCGGCAGGTTTCGGCGACGATGTCGGCGTACCGGTCGGGGGGTGCGGCGGCGCGGATCTGGCCGGCGAGGTGTTCGGCGAGCCGGTGGATGTCGCGGTTGGTGAAGGGCCGGTCGGTGGGGTCGTCCGGGTCGGGGGCGGTGATCGGCGTAAGCGGTAGCGGGTCGCCGACGCAGACCACGTCCAGGTGCCCGGTGGTGCGGGTCAGCGCCACGTAGAGCAGCCGGTGCCCGCGCGGGTCGGCGGCCACGATCTGCTCGGGCTCGACCACCACCACCGCGTCGAACTCCAGCCCCTTGGCCTCCTGCGGGCTGACCAGGTTGACCGCGCCGCCCAGCTCGCCCCGGTCGGCGCTGCTCCACTCGACCCCGTTGGCGGCCAGCGCCGCCTCCACCTCCCGGCGGCAGCCGGCCGGGCAGACGATGCCGACGAACCGGCCCTCCCGGGCGTGCCCGGTGGCGACCGCCACCACCCGGCCGGCCCGCTCGGTCAGCCCGACCACATGCACCTCAGGCTCGGCCGGGCCGTCGCGGACCACCTCCGGCGGCTGGACCGCCGGCGCGGCCACCGGCAGCAGTTGGGCAGCCAGCTGGTACGCCTGGCGCGGCACCCGGTAGCCGTAACGCAGGGCCTCGACCCGGGCCGGATGGTGGTCGGGCAGGTGCGCGGTCACCTCGTCCCAGGAGTCGCGCGCCCACGCCCCGGTGGACTGGGCCAGGTCACCGACGAGCGTCAACGCGCCGGTGGCCGACCGGCGGCCGACCGACCGCAACTGCATCGGCGACAGGTCCTGCGCCTCGTCGACCACCAGGTACGCGTACCGGCGGCCGGGGCCGTCGATCAGGTGCGCCAGCTCGTCCAGGAGCGGCAGGTCGGCGTCGGACCAGACCTCGTGGGAGAGCCGGTCGGCGCCCGGCCGGTGCAGCCACGCCACCTCCTCGGCGGTGAAGTCGGCACCGGCGGCGGCCCGCAGCCGGGGCCGGGAGCCGAACAGGTCGCGCAGGAACGCGGCCGGGGACTGCTGCGGCCAGAGCCGCTCGACCAGGTTGGCGACCTCCGGCCGGCCGGCCGGGTCGGCGGCGCCCCGGTCGGTGAGCAGCTGCGCCAGCCGGTCCCGGAACAGTTGCCGGCGGCCCGCGTACGGCAGGTCGGCGCGGTCAGCGGCGGCGATCGCCTCGGCGATCTCGGCACCGGGCAGGGTGACGAACCGGCCGGCCAGCAGCAGCCGCTCGGCCGGCTCCGGGGCGCCGATCCTGGCGCGCAGGGCGCGGGCCAGCAGCCCGGCGAGGCGGGCCTCGCCCTTGAGGCGGCTCACCTCGGGCGCCTCCGACCGGCCGCGGGGCACGTCCGGGGCGAGCCGGCCGATGTCGCGCAGCTCCACCTCGCCGTCACCGAGTCCGGGTAGGACGGTGCCGATGTAGCGGATGAAGGTGGGATGCGGCCCGACCACCAGCACGTCGGCCGGGTTCAGGTCGCGGTGGTTGAACAGCAGCCAGGAGACCCGGTGCAGGGCCACGGCGGTCTTGCCGGTGCCGGGTCCGCCCTCGATGACCAGCACCTGGTCCCGGTCGGCGCGGATCACGTCGAACTGGGCGGCCTGGATGGTGGCCACGATGTCGCGCATCGCGCCGGTGCGGCCCCGGGCCAGCTCACCGAGCAGGTGCGGATCGACCGACCCGACCCGCTGCCCGTCGTCGAGCGCCGCCGCGATCTCGGCGTACACCAGTTCGGTGAAGTCCTCGATGGTGTTGCCCTGGCAGGTGTAGGTGCGGCGGCTGGCCAGCCCGCACGGGTCGGCGGGGCTGGCCCGGAAGTAGGGTTCGGCGGCGGGGGTCTGCCAGTTGACCACCAGGATCTCGCCGTCGGTGTCGCGGATCAGGTGCCGGCCCAGGTAGACGCGCTCGCCGTCGCCGTCGACGATGCGTCCGAAGGCGACCGCGTCGTCGGCGCCGCCGATGGCCCGGCCGGCCGCTTCGGCGTACCTGTGCAGGTAGCCGGCGGCGCCCTTGTTCGCCGCCGCCTTCGCGACCTCGGCCAGGCCGTCGAGCTTGCGGGCCCGGTGCTTCGCCGCGGCGTCGAAGTAGGACTGCTCGGCGGCGATCTCGGTCGTCCTGGCGTTCACACCCGCTCCCCTCCCCGACTGATCGGGACACGGTACCGTCGCGGTCGGCCGGCCGGCACCGGCCCGACGGCGGAAGGGGCGCGACGGTGGGTACCGATCCGGACATCGATCTCACGGTCGCACTCACCGAGTACGAGCGGCTGACCGAGGCGCGCCGGTCGATCCAGGACAACTCGACCGCCCGGTTCAACTTCTTCCTGGCCGTGGCGTCGGCCGCCACGGCGGTCTCGGCCGGCCTGGTCGGCACCGCCGCCCGGTTCAGCCCGGTACGCGCCGGGGTGGTGGCCTCGATCGGCGGGCTGGTGCTGCTGTTGGGCCTGAGCGTATTCGTCCGGCAGGTGGAGTTCAACGACCGGCACCGGCGGTACGCGGTCGCGATGACGGCGCTGCGGACCTACCTGCTGCGGCGGACGCCCGGGGTGGCGCCGTACGTGTTGATGCCGACGCTGGACGATCCGGGTCCGTTCGCGAAGGAGCCGTTCCGCCGGCACTGGCTGCGGGACGCGGTCGGGCTGGCCGGCACGGTGGGGCTGCTCAACAGCGCGCTGCTCGGGGTGGGCGCGGCCACGGCGGTGCTGACGGCCGGTCCGCCCTGGCTGGCCGTCGGCGCCGGGGTGGCGGTGCTGGCCGGGTCGGTGGCCGCGCACGTCGGCTACGTGCGTGGCCGGGTCGCCAGGTCGGCTGCGGAGGTGGGCACGGTGCTGAGCCGCCGCCCCGAGCTGGCGCCGGCCGGCAAGCCGGCACAACCGGCTCAAGCCGGCAACCCGGCACAACCGGCTCAAGCCGGCAACCCGGCACAACCGGCTCAAGCCGGCAAGCCCGCACAACCGGCTCAGACCGCCGGGCCGACGCAACCGGATCAAACCGGCGAGGCGGCACGACCGGATCAGACCGGTGCGCCGGAGGACTCAGCTCAGACCGGGACGGCGCGGGCCTCTTCCTCCTCGACCTGACGGTTCCACTCGGCCTTTGACGACTGCCAGCCGTCCTCGTCGGCGCCGCGTCGCCAGTAGCCGGAGATGGAGAGCTGGTCGCGGCGCAGGCCGCGTTCGACGCGCAGCAACTTGCGCAGTTCGCGGACGAAGGTCGCCTCGCCGTGCACGAAGGCGAGCACCTCACCGGGCGGGAACTCCAGTGCCCGGACGGCGGCCACCAGCGCGGCGCCGATCGGCCGGTGGCCGCGGTGCACCCAGACGATCTCGGCCTGCCCGGCGGTGGTCAGGGGCTGCTCCTCGGCGGGGCCGGCCACCTCGATGAAGACCCGGGCCGGGGCGCCGGCCGGCAGCTGCTCCACCGAGGCGGCGATGGCCGGCAGTGCGCTCTCGTCGCCGACCAGCAGGTGCCAGTCGGCGTCCGGGGTGGGCGCGTACGCGCCGCCGGGGCCGAGGAACATTAGCTGGTCGCCGGGGTTGGCCCGGGCGGCCCAGGGGCCGGCGAGCCCGTGGTCGCCGTGGTAGACAAAGTCGATGGTGAGCTGCCGGGCGACCGGGTCCCAGGCCCGCACGGTGTAGGTGCGGGTCCGCGGCCACTGCTCGCGTGGCAGGTCCCGGCGGATCGCGTCCAGGTCGAACGGCGTGGGGTACGCGACACCCGGCTGCGGGAACAGCAGCTTCACGTAATGGTCCGTGTACGCCCCGGCGGTGAAGCCGGTGAGCGGGCCGCCCAGCACCACCCGGATCATGTGCGGGGTGAGCCGTTCCGTACGCAGCACGGTGGCCTGATGCACCTGGGTCCTGTTCTTCCGGTCCGCCATGATTGTTAGGCTACCCTCAGAATCCTGGTCGAATCCGATTCAGCGTTCGAGCTGGTGGGACAGCCAGCTCAGGGCCAGTGGATAGCGGTAGTCGATCGCGCCGTGACCGGCGTCGAAAAGCTCGAACCGGATCCGCTCGGCCGGTACGCCGATCCGCTCCAGCCCGATCCGGAACGCCTCGGCCCCCAGGTCCAGGTACCACTCGTCGCGGGTGCCGGCGTCGATCCAGATGGCCCGCTGGCTGTGCAGCGCCTCGGCGTACCGGTCGATCATCCGGACCGGGTCCCAGGCCAGCCAGCGCTGCCACACGTCCGGGCGGGGTGCCCCGGTGCGGGGGTCGAACGGCAGTTCGGGGGTGCCGTCCGGGCCGGCCGAGAAGCACGCCGAGCAGCCGAGCAGCATCAGCAGGTTCTGGTCGGCCTCCTTGGTGAAGGCGGTGCGGGACCGGAAGTCGGCCCACCAGTTGCCGATGTCGTGGTCGTAGTCGCGCAACTGCCGGGCGGCGGGGCCGAACAGCGGCAGGTAGCACAGCTCGTAGAGGGTGTCGCCGGCGTGCGTGGCGAACGCCCCGAACAGGTCCGGCCGCAGCATCGGCGTGATCATGGCGCCGAAGCCGCCGGAGGACTTGCCGGCGATGGCCCGGGAGGCGGGCGCCGCGATGGTCCGGTACCGGGCGTCCACCCAGGGCACCACCTCGTCGCAGAGGTACGAGTGGTAGGCGCCGGTGCCGGCCGAGTCGACGAACTGCGACCCGCCGTAGCCGGTCCAGGCGTCGACGTAGACCACCACGCAGCCGGGTGCTTCACCGCTGGCGAAGACCTCGTCGGCGGTCTCGATGAACGGTCGCCGGTACGGCGTCCGGTTGGCCCACATGGTGACCTGCCCGGTGTAGCCCTGGATGACGTAGACCGTCGGGTAGCGGTCGGTGCCGTCGTCGTAGCCGGGTGGCAGGTAGACCCAGATCGGTCGCTGGTGCGGGTCGCCCAGCGGGTTGTCGCGCAGCAGGGTGGAGTCGATGACGGTGCGGTCGAGTCGGCCGGCGAGTTCGGCGTCCCAGGGCAGCATGCCGCCCAGTCAACCACTTGCGCGTACGCTGTGGGACGGGTCAGCGTCAGGGGCGGGAGAGGTCATGGGCCAGGGCGTACACATGCAGGAGCTACCGGGCATCGGCAAGCGCTACGACATCGACCTGGGCCGGGGCGGCGACCGGGTATCGGTGGTGGTGCGCCGGGACGGCACCCGCGACCTCTACGTCTTCACCACCCGCTCGGAGGATCCGACCGCGGTGATCGAGCTGAGCGAGGAACAGGCGCGCAAGGTGAGTGCGGTGCTCTCCGGGACCTTCTTTGAGGCCTAGCACAACCAGGCCCCGCACAACCGGGCTCAGCACAACCGGCGGGGGGCGCCAGCATGCACGCTGACCTGGTCGGTTTCGGGGCGATCGTGTTGATCGCCGGGCTGCTGGCTCGCGGCGGCCGGCGGTTCGGCCTGCCGACGGTGCCGTTCTACATGCTCACCGGCATCCTGCTCGGCCCCGGTACGCCCGGCCCGGTGCTGATCGAGCACCCGGAGGATCTGACGCTGCTGGCGTCGCTCGGCCTGGTCCTGCTGCTGTTCCACCTGGGTGTCGAGTTCCCGTTGCAGCAGGTGCTGGGGAGCGGCAGGCGGCTGTTCCTGGCGGCCGGCTGCTACATCGGCATGAACGTCGGCGCGGGGCTGTTGCTCGGCTTCGCGCTGGGTTGGGGGACGTCCGAGGCGCTGGTGATCGGCGGGGCGCTCGGCATCTCGTCGTCGGCGATCGCCACCAAGCTGCTCATCGAGCTGCGCCGGCTGACCAATGCGGAGACGCCGGTCATCCTCGGCATCATCGTGATCGAGGATCTGTTCCTGGCGTTCTATCTGGCGCTGCTGTCGCCGGTCCTCTCCGACGCCGGCTCCGCCGGTGAGCTGGCGCTCGACATCGCGACGAGCTTCGGCTACCTGCTGCTGCTGTTCGTGGTGGCCCGGTTCGGCGCGCGGTGGATCGGCCGGCTGATCGACAGCCGCGAGGACGAGCTGCTGGCGATCGCGATGGTCGGCCTGGTCGTGCTGGTGGCGGGGTTGTCGGCCGACGTCGGTGTCTCGGACGCGATCGGCGCCCTGATGATCGGCCTGGTGATTTCCCGGACCTCGGTGCGGGAGCGGGTGGAGCGGCTGGTGACCCCGCTGCGGGACGTCTTCGCGGCGGTCTTCTTCGTGGCGTTCGGGTTGAGCATCGACGTCGGCGCGTTCGGGGCGGTGGCGGTGCCGGCGCTGCTGGCGGTGCTGCTCACCCTGGTCGTGAACATCAGCGCCGGCCTGGTCACCGGGGCGTTGTTCGGCTTCAACCAGCGGGGCGCGGCGAATGTCGGGCTGACCGTGCTCGGCCGGGGCGAGTTCTCGCTGATCCTGGCGACGATGGCGCTCGCCGCCGGGCTGGACGACCGGATCGGGCCGTTCGTCGCGCTCTATGTGCTGGTGCTGGCGGTGCTCAGCCCGATGCTGGCCGCCCGGTCGCGGTATCTGGCCCGGGTCATCCCGGACCGGCTGCTGCGCAACCGGTGGCGGTACGTGCGCGAGGAGACGATGAGCACGGCCTGCACGCACCTGGACCGGATCCAGATCACCGAGACCGACGAGGAGTCCTGCTCGCTCTGCGAGGAGACCGGGGACGACTGGGTGCATCTGCGGATGTGCCTGTCCTGCGGCGCGGTGCGGTGCTGCGACGACTCGGTGAACAAGCACGCCACCGCCCACTTCCACGAGACCGGCCATCCGCTGATCCGGACTCTGGAGCCGGGCGAGGACTGGCGGTACTGCTACATCGACCAGACGCTGGTCCGCGAGCCGATGGGGTCGGCCACCACCACCGACCACACCTGACTTCGCGCCAGCTTGACGAGAACCCCGCCACAAGTTACCGTCGAGTCAGGCTTCTCGTCGCAACGACGCGAATTCCGGAGCGGCGACCTCTTCGATCAGCGACGGCTGCGGAGGCGGACCATGGAACAGCTCGACGGCATCCCCGGGACTTCCGGACCGGCATCTGACCCGGGCCTGCTCCACATCCCGACCTACCTGTGCCACAGCTACCGGCCAGCTGACCGGGACGTCAACCAGTACTTCCACGACCTGTGCTGGGACGAGGGTTTCGCCTTCACCGTCGACTCGCCGCTGCGCCGGCTCTCCACCACCCGGCTGGAGATGATGATGCGCTCCAGCGCCGCCTTCCTGGCCGTGGTCACCCGCCGCGAGGACCAGCCGCACTACCGCTGCTCGCCGTACATGGTCTACGAGCACGGCCTGGCGGTGCAGGCGCACAAGCCCCGGCTGGTGCTGCTGGAACGCAACGTCTCCGGCTCGCACTTCCCGCAGTCCCAGCACACGCTGGTGTTCGACCGCAACACGCTGCGGCGCAGCCGCGACGAGATCCGGGCCAAGCTGCGGCTGCTCGCCGCCGAGAGCCGGGCGTACGTCAACATCGGCAACCGGGCGCTCGGCGACGTCGGCCTGCTGCTGCCGGCCACCACGCGCCACCGGGCCGCCGCCGAGGTGATCCGGGAGCTGCTGGACGAGGCCGGCTACACCGCCGTCGACCTGGACCTCGACGACCTGGACAGCGCCCGGATGGCGACCCAGCTGGACCGGCTGGACTTCGTCGTCGGCGAGATCGGCGACCCGGACCTGGCCCAGCAGATGGCGTACCTGCAGGGCCGGTTCGTCCCGTCGATAAAGCTGCAGCACCAGCCGCCGACCCGGCCGAGCGCCAGCATCCCCCGCCTGTTCCTGGACCGTTCCCTGGAGATGGCCGGCTCGGCCGGTGAGGCGGTGCTGCGCTGGAGCGATCCCGACCAGCTCCGCCGGGAGCTGCGCGAGCGGATCCGCGAGCTGTCGGAGTCGCGCAGCGAGTTCGCCACCAAGGACGAGGGTACGGCGTACTTCCGCAGCCTCGGGCAGATCCGGGGACCGGTCTTCGTCAGCAACGCCGGCGCCGACAACGGCCTGGCCCGGGGCATCGTCGACCGGCTGCGCGGCTACAACATCCGGCCCTTCCACTACATGTACGAGAACAGCATCCGACCCGGCGAGTTCTGGAAGAACGAGCTGCCCCGCAAGGTCGCCGAGAGCCGGGTCTTCGTGCCGCTGATCAGCCAGGCGTACTGGAAGAGCGACTACTGCCGGCAGGAGTTCGAGACCGCGCTGGAGCTGCACCGGCAGCGCAAGCTGCTGATGGTGCCCTGCTTCCTCGGCCAGTCCGACGGCCCGGAGATCGAGGTGCACGGCATCTCCCTCGTCGATCTGCGCGACGCCGAGCGGATCGAGCGGATCGTGGCCTATCTGGACGGTGAGCTGCTGGTGCCGGGCGGTCCGGATGTGCCGCCGACCCGGGCGGCCGACCGCGACGGGCCGTCGCCCCGGCTCGGCCTGGAGATCACCATCGCCCCGCCACCGGACTACGACGATCTCTACCGGCGCCTCAAGCGCCCCGACCAGAACGACAAGCCCTGATCGACACGAGCCGGCCGGGTCAGCCGGCGCCGAGGCGGCGGTGCCACTCCACCGCCGCCGGGTCGGTGAGCGAGGCCACCTGGTCGATCACCACCCGCAGCCGGGCCGGGTCGTCCGGCGCGGCCTTCCACAGTACGGAGAAGACCGGGTCCAGGCGGTCGGGCGCCCGCGCGGTCAGCCCGTGCACCAGGTCGGTGAGCAGTTCCCGCTGCCGCTCGTAGTGCCACAGCGCCCCTGGCCGGCGCATCACGTACCGCAGGGCCATCCCCTTGAGCAGGGCGCACTGGGCGCGGACCGGCCTGGGCACCACCAGGTCCGCCGCGTAGCGGCGTAGCGGCCGGCGACCGAACCGTTCCCGGGTGGCGGCCACCGCGGCGGCCACGAACCGTCCAGTCAGGACACTCGTCGCCGACTTCAACGCCGCCTGCGCCCGGTGGCTGCCGTCGTAGCCGACCAGCGGGGTCAGCACCGGATCGTCGAGCAGCCCGCGCAGCGCCTCGGCCAGGTCCTCGGCCGGTTCGGTGGAGTAGCTGGCGGCCACGTCGGCGCAGAGCGCGGCCCGCTCGTCCGGGTCGTCGCGCAGCGGGGCGAGCCGCAGGTAGCCGCCGTGGATGCCGTCCTCCACGTCGTGCACCGAGTAGGCCACGTCGTCGGCCCAGTCCATCACCTGCGCCTCCAGGCAGCGCCGCTGACCGGGCGCACCCTCGCGCAGCCAGCCGAAGACCTCGGCGTCGTCGGCGTAGTGGCCGAACTTGCGCTGGCCGGGTCGGCGCGGCCACGGGTATTTGCAGGTCGCGTCGAGCGAGGCCCGGGTCAGGTTGAGCCCCGCGGAGGCCCCGTCCGGCCCGACCACCTTGGCCTCCAATCGGGTGAGTACGCGCAGCGTCTGCGCGTTGCCCTCGAACCCGCCGCAGTTGCGGGCCAACGCGTCCAGGGCGTCCTCCCCGTTGTGCCCGAACGGCGGGTGGCCGAGGTCGTGCGCCAGCCCGGCGACGTCCACCACGTCGGGGTCGCAGCCGAGCCAGCCGCCCATCTCGCGGGCGATCTGGGCGACCTCCAGCGAGTGGGTCAACCGGGTACGCAGGAAGTCGTCGGTGCCGGCGGTGTGCACCTGGGTTCGGGCCGCCAGCCGGCGGAAGCCGGCCGAGTGCAGCACCCGGGCCCGGTCCCGCTGGTAGGGGCCGCGCCGGTAGGCGTCCGGATCGGCGGCGGCCGGCGCGTACCCGAGGTCCTTCGCCGCCTCGGGGACCCAGCGTTCCTGGTCGGCGCCGGGGTCGGGGTTGCCCGTCAACGCGGCCCTTCCTTCCCTGTCGGAGTGTCCTCAGGCTACGCCGAGATCATCGGTAACTGCGCCGTAACATTCCGTGGTTCTGAGTATCGCAAAACGTGAATACACAAGAGCCGATCAGTTGATAGTTGCTGTCCGATCTCTGACGGTGACGGGTCGCAATCAAGAATGGCCGGGTGTAGCGTGCCGGAAGCGGAACGTTATTGGTGACGACCGGGGGCGGCGTTCGCGGCGTTCCGCCACAAGACCAGTGAGGAGAGACGCCAGTGGACGCTCACGCCGCCATGCTGGCCGAACTGCACCGGCTACGCCGCCGGATGCCCGATGTCTCCGGCACCGTCCTGGCGGATCTCGACGGCCTGCTGGTCGTCAGCGACCTGCCGGGGATCGACGCCCAGAACGTCGCCGCGCTCTCCGCAGCCGGCGTCGGCATCGGTCACCGGTTCGCGCAGATCGTCGGGCACGGTCCGCTGCGCGAGTCGATCATCCAGGCCACCGGCGGCTGGGTGATCTGCTACCCGGCCGGGCACGCGCTGCTGACCGTGGTCGCGTTCCCGGTCGCCGACCTGAGCCGGCTGCATCCCGAGGCCCGCGCGGTGGCGCAGCGGCTCGGCGCCCTGTGGGACCCAGTGCGGACCGTCGACGACCGGGTCGGCGGGTCCCAACTCGCGGACCCGCACGCCCCGCTGGCCGTCCGGACCCCGATGGCGTCGCTGCCGGTGGACCGCCTCGGCGGCCCGTACGGCGGCGAGCGGCACCACCGCTACCCGGGTACCTACTGACGCCGGACGCGCCGGCCGGTCAGCGGCTGTCGGAGCCGACCGACTCCGCCATCGCCCGGCCGGCCTCCAGCCTGGCCACCGGCACCCGGAAGGGCGAGCAGGAGACGTAGTCCAACCCCACCTCGTGGAAGAAGTGCACCGACTCCGGGTCGCCGCCGTGCTCCCCGCAGATCCCGAGCTTGAGGCCCGGCCGGGCCGCCCGGCCCTCCTGCGCGGCGATCCGGATCAACCGGCCGACCCCGTCGACGTCGATCGACTCGAACGGTGAGATGCCGAAGATGCCCAGCTCCAGGTAGCGCCAGAAGAACGCGCCCTCCACGTCGTCGCGGGAGAACCCCCAGCCCATCTGGGTCAGGTCGTTGGTGCCGAAGGAGAAGAACTGGGCCGCCTCGGCGATCTGGCCGGCGGTGAGTGCCGCCCGGGGCACCTCGATCATCGTGCCGATCAGCACCTCTACGCCACTGTCGCCAACCACCTCGGCGATGATCTTCTCGGCCTCGGCGCGGACCGTCTCCAGCTCCTGCACCGCACCGACCAGCGGCACCATGATCTCCGGCTTGGCCACCCGGCCGTCCCGGGCGCACTCGACCGCCGCCTCCACGATGGCGCGTACCTGCATGGCGAACAGGCCGGGGATGACCAGCCCGAGGCGTACCCCGCGCAGGCCGAGCATCGGGTTCTGCTCGTGCATCCGGCGCACCGCCGACAGCAGCGCCTCCTCCTTGGCCACGTCCTCGCCGCGCTCCTGGGCGACCGCCACGTTCACCGCCAACTCCTCCAGCGGCGGCAGGAACTCGTGCAGCGGCGGGTCGATCAGCCGGACGGTGACCGGCAACCCGTCCATCTCCCGGAAGATCTCCACGAAGTCGGCCCGCTGCAACGGCAGCAGCGCGGCCAGCGCCGCCGACCGGTCGGCCTCGGTGCGGGCCAGGATCAGCTTCTCCACCAGCTCGCGCCGGTCGCCGAGGAACATGTGCTCGGTGCGGCACAGGCCGATCCCCTCGGCCCCGAACCGCCGCGCCCGGGCCGCGTCCGCGCCGGTGTCGGCGTTCGTGCGGACCCGCAGCCGCCGCAGCCCGTCGGCGTGCGTCATGATCCGGTGTACGGCGGCAACCAGCGGATCGGTCGCCTCCTGCGGGGACAGCTCGCCCTCGAAGTAGCGGACCACCTCGGACGGGCAGACCGGCACCTCGCCGAGGTAGATGTTGCCGGTGGTGCCGTCGATGGAGACCACGTCGCCCTCGGTGACGGTCTGGCCGCGTACCAGGATGCGCTTTTCGCGGACGTTGACGTCCAGGTCGTCGGCGCCGCAGACGCAGGTCTTGCCCATCCCCCGGGCCACCACGGCGGCGTGGCTGGTCTTGCCGCCGCGCGAGGTGAGGATGCCCTGCGCGGCGATCATGCCGGGCAGGTCGTCCGGGTTGGTCTCCCGGCGGACCAGGATCACCTGTTCGCCCTGGGCGGCCAGCTCGACCGCACGGGCGCCGGTGAAGACCACCTTGCCGACCGCCGCGCCGGGCGAGGCGCCGATCCCCCGGGCCACCAACTCCTGGGTGTGGTCGCCGTCGAAGCGCGGGAACATCAGCTGGGCGAGCTGCGCCCCGTTGACCCGGTGCAGCGCCTCGTCCAGGTCGATGATGCCCTCGTCGACGAGCTGGGCGGCGATCACGAATGCGGCGGCGGCGGTGCGCTTGCCGACCCGGGTCTGCAGCATCCAGAGCTTGCCGCGCTCGATGGTGAACTCGATGTCGCAGAGGTCCCGGTAGTGCTCCTCCAGCCGGGACATGATGCCGAGCAGTTCGTCGTACGACCGCTTGTCCAGCTCTTCGAGCTGCTGCAGCGGGACGGTGTTGCGGATGCCGGCCACCACGTCCTCGCCCTGCGCGTTGGCCAGGTAGTCGCCGTAGATGCCCTGCGCGCCGCTGGCCGGGTCGCGGGTGAACGCGACGCCGGTGCCGGAGTCCGGCCCGAGGTTGCCGAAGACCATCGCGACCACGTTGACGGCGGTGCCGAGGTCGGTGGGGATGCGTTCCTGCCGGCGGTAGAGCACGGCGCGGTCGGCGTTCCAGGAGTCGAAGACCGCGTTGACGGTCAGGTCGAGCTGCTCGCGCGGCTCCTGCGGGAACTCCCGCCCGGTGTGCTTGGAAAAAATCTTCTTGTACGCGTCGACAAGTCCACGCAGGTCGTCGGCGTCCAGGTCGAGGTCGTTGGTGGTGCCCTTGGCGCGCTTGGCCTCGTCGAGGGCGTGTTCGAACTCCTCGCCAGGCACCTCGCAGACGGTCTTGCCGAACATCTGGATCAGCCGCCGGTAGGAGTCCCAGGCGAACCGGTCGTTGCCGCCGGCCTGGGCGGCCAGCCCGGTCACGCTGGCGTCGTTGAGCCCGACGTTCAGGACGGTCTCCATCATGCCGGGCATCGAGAACTTGGCGCCGGAGCGGACCGAGACCAGCAGCGGGTCGGCGGGGTCGCCGAGCCGCTTGCCCATCTTGTCTTCCAGCGCGGTGAGGTAGCCGGTGATCTGGTCGGCCAGGCCGTCCGGCGCGGCGCCGGTGGCGAGGTACGCCTGGCAGGCTTCGGTGGTGATGGTGAATCCGGGAGGCACGGGCAACCCGAGGTTCGTCATTTCCGCGAGATTCGCGCCCTTGCCGCCGAGCAGATCCCGCAGGTCCTTGTTCCCCTCGGCAAAGTCATAGATGTACTTGGATTCCGCGGTCGCTTTCCGAGTTGCCACCAGAGCCTCCCACGCACGCCGGTTCGGCACTGAACCATGGTTCAGTTGTGCTGCGTACCCCCCAGACGAGCACCCTTACCAGGGAACTTTTGCCATTGGTGGGCGAAGGTTAAGCGACCTGGCGGCAAGTCGCGAGGCTTCGGTGACAATGCGCACAGTGGCGGCTCATGTCCGTGTTCGCGCGGGTTGTTGGGAACGCTTCCATGCGCACATTCGGTCAAGCCGGTGCAGCCCTTGACGCTCGGCGAACCGCGACCTACCGTCGAATAGATTCACCAGAAATTACCGCAAATTCCCCCATCCCCCGACGCCCCCGAGGACCGCCCGTGCCCCCCAGCGCCCCCGGCTTCCATCCTGTCCCACCGTCCGGCGCCGACCCGGTCGGCGACGCACCGTCGACCGGCGCGCGGTTGGCCGACGCGCCGCCCCGGCTGGCCGACATTGTGCCCGCGCCGGTCGCCGTTCGGCCGGACCCGGGCGCCGACTACCGGATCACCGCCGACACGGTGATCCGCACGTCCCCGCACCCGGACGCGCGGGCAGTCGGCCACCAGCTCGCAGACCTGCTGCAACCCGCCATCGGCTACCCGCTGCCGGTGGTCGAGGCCGAATCAACCGGGTTCGGCGGAATCACTCTGCTGCTCGACCAGGCCCCCACCGCTGAGGTTGCCGGGGCCACCGAAGCCGACGCCACCACCGAAGCTGAGGCCGAGGCCGGCGCCGAGGCGGACGAGGGGTACCGGTTGGTGGTCAGCGGCGACGGGGTGCTGATCCGGGCCGGGAGTGCCGCCGGGCTGTTCTACGGGGTGCAGACCCTGCGGCAGTTGCTGGCCGCCGCGATCGAGTGCACCGAGCCGCAGCCTGGGCCGTGGTCGGTGCCGGGCGGGGTGATCGAGGACGCGCCGCGGTTCGGGTACCGGGGGGCGATGCTCGACGTGGCCCGGCACTACTTCGGCGTACCCGAGGTGTTCCGGTTCATCGACCACATCGCTCGCTACAAGATCAACCATCTGCACCTGCACCTCACCGACGACCAGGGGTGGCGGATCGCGATCGACGCCTGGCCTCGGCTGGCCGAGATCGGCGGCGCGACCGAGGTCGACGGCGGACCGGGCGGGTACTACACCGCCGCCCAGTACCGCCGGATCGTCAGTTACGCGGCCGAGCGGCACATCACCGTGGTGCCGGAGATCGACCTGCCCGGGCACACCAACGCGGCGTTGACCGCCTACGGCGAACTGGCTCCGGCCGGCGTAGCGCCGCCGCCGTACACCGGCACCGACGTCGGGTTCAGCTCGGTGGCGGTCGACCGCGAGTCGACGTACACCTTCCTCGCGGAGGTCCTCGCCGAGGTGGCCGCGCTGACCCCCGGCCCCTACCTGCACATCGGCGGCGACGAGGCGTTCACCCTCGGGCCGGCCGAGTACGCCGTCTTCATGGAGCGGCTGCAGCCGCTGGTGGCGGCGACCGGCAAGACCGTGGTCGGCTGGCACCAGCTCGCGGCGGTCGGCCACTCGCCGGGTCGGGTGATCCAGTACTGGGGCACCGGCACCGCCGACGCGGGCGTGGCCGAGGCGGTGCGGCAGGGCGCCAAGGTGCTCCTCTCCCCCGGCAACCGGACGTACCTCGACATGAAGTACACGCCGGCCACCCCGCTGGGCAAGGACTGGGCCGGGCTGATCGAGGTGTCGACGGCGTACGGCTGGGATCCGGGGTCCTATCTGGAGGGTGTGCCGGCCGAGGCGGTACTGGGGGTCGAGGCGCCGCTGTGGACGGAGACGGTCACCTCGGTGGCGGAGATCGAGTACATGACGTTCCCGCGGCTGCCGGCCATCGCCGAGCTGGGCTGGTCGGCCGAGTCGGCCCGCGACTGGCCGGACTTCCGCCACCGCCTCGCCGGCCAGGGCGCCCGCTGGGACACCGCCGGCATCACCTACCACCGCTCCCCCGAAATCCCCTGGCAACCCCGCCCCACCCCCGCCCAGGTGCCCGGCTGAACCACTCAGGCCGAACGGGATGCCCCCGGTAACCGACCCACACCGGGGCCGGTTACCCCGGGCCAGCAACCGGCATTCCCGGCAATTCGCCACCACGGCTCCCGTCACCGGTCGCCACACCGGCGCTGACGGGCCACGAGGTGAACGCCAGTTACCCTAAAACCGCGTCGTAGGGTAACTGGCGTTCACCTCGCGGCCAGGAATCCCCGGCAACCCCGCCCCATCCGCGCACCGGCGCTCGGCTGACCGGGATCTTGGCAGCGAGTGGCAACTATCGGGGCCGGTTGCCGCCAAGATCTGCCGAGAACGCGCGCCAGGCGGCGGGGGTGAAGGTGAGGGCGGGGCCGGTGGGGTCCTTGCTGTCGCGGACGGCCACGACGCCGGGCAGGTTGGCCGCCACCTCGACGCAGTTTCCGGTGTTGCCGCTGCTGCGGCTGCTCGTGCGCCAGCGCGCTCCGATCAGCTCCATGCTGCTCTTGCGCCAGGGCGCTCCGGTCAGCTCCATGTCTGCGCCACCTCGTTCATCAGATCGATCGACTGCCGCTGCGGAAGGGCCTCACCCCGGATGGCCTCCCATGCTATCTGCAGCCGGGCCACCTGCTCGGCACCGTCGACCACGTCGCCGTAGAGGTGGTTGTCCAGATAGCCGGTGGTCTGGCCGTCCGGGGCGACCGCCACCATGAACGGCCCGTTCAGTCCGACGTAGGCGCCGACCGACGCGGGCACGACGTGCGCCCAGATGTGCGGCTGTTCCTCGCACGCCTTGATGATCGCCAGAATCTGCTCACGCATCACCGTCGCCCCGCCGACCGGGCGGTGGAGCACGCCCTCGTCCAGCACCGCCACGAGCTGCGGTGGGTTCTTGCCAGTCAGGATCTCCTGTCGGGCCATCCGCACCCCGAGATGACGCTGGACTTCCTCATCGCCGAGAAGACCCGCGTCGCGTAGCACCGCGCGTGCGTACGGCTCGGTCTGCAGCAGGCCCGGAACGACGGTGGACTCGTACGAGCGCAACGCCACCGCTACGCGCTCGGCGGTGGCCCAGTCGACCTTCCACTGCGGCGTGCCGAGGCGGTCGGCCAGTCGGGTGAGCGTTCCGCCGGTGTCGAGGGCCGCGTCGGCGAGGTCCCAGAATCCGGCCGGCGGCTTGCGCGACCCGGTCTCCACCATCGCCACGGTGGAGGCCGACCAGTTGATCCGCTTGGCCAACTCCTCCTGCGTCACTCCTCGCGCGGCCCGAATGAAGCGCAGTTCTTCCAGGAGAAACTCCAGTCGTTTGTCGTCCACCCACATCCTCCTCACAATCCGCACGGCGCGCCTCACTCACCTCACGTCCCGGCATGACGACGCACCGTGTTCGCCGGGACCTACCGCACCCTATGGCATCCACAACAGACTGTCATCAGTGGAACCGTTTCTGTCACCCGAGGATGGGGACGGAACCACGGCGGGGAGCCGGCCCTGGTCCGCAGCCGCAACCGGCTCCCCGCCTTCCAGCACCCCGGCGCCCGAATGCCCACGATCGGAGGACCGCGATGAGCTGGCCGTCCAACCGGGGGCGTTTCGCGACCGGTCCACCCGGACCGGCGCCGCGTCGTCCACACACTCCACTGCGTCCGCTGTGGCTCTGCCGATGCTGTGCCGCGCCGTGGCCGTGCGGGAACGTCCGGCTCGGCCTGCTGCGCGAATACCGGGGCCGTCACCCGGAGCTGCGCATCTTCCTGGCGACCTGCATGCACGAGGCGATCCGGGACCTGTTGAAACTGAACCAGGATGCGGCACCGGGCGCCACCGAATTGTGGACGCGCTTCCTGGCCTGGTCGATCCGCTCACCCGACGACGAATGCTGCGGTAACCCGTGAATTCGCGCCAACCCGACAACTCTCGCCACCGAAAACGGACCGAGAAGACATTACGGCTGGCGTGAGAGTTGTCACGCGTGCCATCTTCGGCGGGTGACCGAAAGCCGATGCCCAGGCTGCGGAGAAATTGCATCGTCACATGGGAATGCATGACAGCCTTGGGTATTGGTCGACCGATGTCCGCGTGCTCCAATTGCTACAGACGGGGGAGGCGCGCTTGGGTCCGGCCTGTCGACCGCCGGTGACCCCGGCAGCGTCGACAGACCGGGCACACCGTCAGATCCGCCGGTCCCAGACCGGCATGTTGGAAGTGGTCGCCCGAAAAGGGTTGTCGGCGCACGCGTTGAGGCTTGCGGCGAAATGACCCGTACGGGCGGCACAGTCCTCAGGAGAACGATCTGACCATGTCAGTTCAGCGTCGACACATCATCAGGGTGGCCGCGGCAGCCGCCGCCGTCGTGGTGGGGGCCACGATGGCGACCGCGCCGGCCAGCGCCCAGACCACCACACCCGCACCACTGCTGCCGGCCGAGGCCGGCACGCCCAACGGCGGTTACATCGTCGTACTCAAGGATGGGCCGACCGTCGGTGGCGCGGGCAGTGACCCCGCCACGGTGGCCGAGCGGGCCGGCGGTCGGGAGATCCGCCGCTACTCGACCGTGCTGGACGGCTTCTCCGCGAAGCTGGACGCCGACGCGCTCGCCGCCGTCCGCGCCAACCCGAACGTGGACTACGTCCGGGCCGACTCCCGGTTCCTGGCGATCGAGGCGGCGCCCGCCAGCGGCGGCAGCGTCGGCGGGGTGCAGCCCAACCCGCCGTCCTGGGGGCTCGACCGGGTCGACCAGCGCAACCTGCCGCTGAACTCGCAGTTCAGCTACGACACCACCGGCACCGGCGCCACCGTCTACATTGTGGACACCGGTATCCGGACCACCCACACCGACTTCGGCACCCGCGCCCAGTGGGCCTACAACGCGGTCAACGACGGCGCCGGCCCGACCGCCGGTGACTGCCACGGGCACGGCACGCACGTCGCCGGCACCGTCGGCGGTACGTCGTACGGGGTGGCCAAGAACGCCCAGATCCGCGACATCCGGGTCCTCGACTGCCAGGGCTACGGCACCAACGCCGACCTGATCGAGGGAATGGACTGGGTCGCCGCCAACGCGCCCGCGCGTTCGGTGGCGAACTTCAGCCTGCAGAACTACGGCACCGAGGTGAACGCGGCGGCCGAGAACATGATCGACGCCGGGGTGCTGCCGGTCTTCATCGCCGGCAACTACAACACCGACGCCTGCGGCAACAACCCGCGCTCCTCGCGCGGCATCGTCACCGGCGCCAGCGCCAGCGACGACAGCCGGTGGTCCAGCTCCAACTTCGGCACCTGCGTGGACATCTTCGCGCCCGGCAGCGGCATCACCTCGGCCGGCAGCACCAGCGACACCGCAGTCGCCTCGGGCTGGTCGGGCACCTCGATGGCGGCGCCGCACGTCGCCGGCTGGGTGGCCCGCCA
This sequence comes from Solwaraspora sp. WMMD1047, assembly GCF_029626155.1. Classification (NCBI taxonomy): domain Bacteria; kingdom Bacillati; phylum Actinomycetota; class Actinomycetes; order Micromonosporales; family Micromonosporaceae; genus Solwaraspora; species Solwaraspora sp. WMMD1047. The sequence goes on from NZ_JARUBL010000001.1 coordinate 5,600,776, forward strand.
CCTGGAGACCAACCCGACCGCCACCCTCGCCCAGGCCAAGGCGGCGCTGATCGCCGCCTCGACCACCAACGTGCTGACCAGCGTCGGCACCGGCTCGCCGAACCGCCTGCTCTACACCCAGCCGGACGGCGGCGGCACCCCGGACACCACCGCACCGTCGGTGCCGGGCACCCCGACCGCGTCGAGCGTGACCGCCACCTCGGCCTCGCTCACCTGGACCGCCTCGACCGACAACGTCGGCGTCACCGGATACGACGTGCAGCGCTCGGTCGGCGGCGGCGCCTTCGCCACGGTCGGCTCCCCCACCACCAACTCGTACGCCGCCACCGGGCTGACCGCCTCCACGGCGTACCAGTTCCGGGTGCGGGCCAAGGACGCGGCCGGCAACACGTCGGCGTACTCCTCGGCGGTCAGCTTCACCACGCCGCCGGCCTCCACCGGGTCCTGCCAGGTGACCTACACCATCAACAGCAGCGGATTCGGCAACTTCACCAGCACGATCGTCATCAAGAACACCGGCTCCAGCACCATCAACGGCTGGACGCTGGCGTTCGCGCTGCCGGCCGGCCACTCGTTCGCCAACGGCTGGTCCGCCACCTACCTCACCAGCGGGCAGAACGTGACCGCGACGTCGCTGTCGTGGAACGGCACGCTCGTCCCGCAGGGTACGGCGACCATCGGGTTCAACGGCATCGGCAACGGCACCGCGCACCCGGCGACCTTCACCCTCAACGGCTCCACCTGCACCACCGCCTGACCGGTCCGTAATGGTCCGACGCGGGCCCCGTCGCGATGCCGCGGCGGGGCCCGCGCCTTGCGCCGGTCAGGAGTTGGTTGCGGCGACCCGGGCAGCGACGTAGCGGGCCAGCCGGGCCCGCGGCAACACCAACAGCTCCGAGTGGCCGCGCAGCCAGCCGGCCAGCCGGTCCATGATCGGGTCGCTGGCGTTGAGCGCGAAGAATTCGTCGAGCGGCTCGTTCAGCCGGTCCCGGGTCGGGTTGTCGCCGAACAGTTGGCTGGCCAGAAACTCCTCCCGAGCGGACTCGGTCAGGGCGGTCCAGCCGGCGTGGAACCGGTCGAAGATCGCCACGTGCGCGGCGGCGCCGAGGGTCTGCAGACAGTCGCGTACGGCCGCGAGCACGTCCGGACGGTGCCCGCCGTTGATCAGGAACTGGGCGAACCCGCCGTTGACGACCTGCGCGGCGTAGACGTCCGTGTAGTACGCCCCCAGCGCCCCGTCGACCAGCCCGCCGTCGGCGATGCCCCGCTCCAGCAGCTCGTCGACAATGGAGACGAACGACATGACGGTGGACTCGTCGTCCTCGGCGAGCGCTTCGGCGGAGACGACTATCCGGGGTGTGGTGGCCTCAGTGATCATCGCGCCATTCTCCGTGCGGCTGTCAAGCCGCCGCCGTGACGGGCCGCCCCGCCGTCAGCCTTGGTCGAGCGGGCCGATCCGCAGCACCGGCCAGACCCGGGCCGGCACCCGACCCACTATCCCGGTGGCGTCCGCCGGGCCCCAGTGCCGGGAGTCCTGGGCCGCCTCGCGATGGTCGCCGAGCAGGTACACCTGCCCCGGCGGCACGGTCACCGGGTCGCACTCGGTGACGGTGCCGGCGGCCAGATAGGGCTCGTCCACCAGGGCGTCGTTTCGCCACAGGTCGCCGTCACGGCAGAAGATGGCGTCACCGGCCAGGCCGAGCACCCGGATGGCGAACCATTCGGAGCGGGCGGAGGTCGGATCGACGATCCGGCGCTCCGCCATCACCACGTCGCCGCGCTCGATCCCGAACAGCCGGAACGCGACCCGGTCGACCAGCACCCGGTCGTGGACGAGCAGCGTCGTCTCCATCGAGATGCTCGGGACATGCCGAACGGTGACCACGAACTGGTTCGCGAACGCGGCCAGCAGGGCCGTCGCCAGCGCGACGACAAGCGTTCGCCGTCGCGGTCCCCGGTGCCAGAGCGCGGCGCCGACCGCGCCGAGCAACGAGCGTCCGCCGCGCCGTTCCCGCAGCGAGATCCGGACCCCACTGGCCGCCCAGCGCAGTGCCTCCCAACCGCCGGTGGTCTCCTCGAACTCGGCGAGGACCGCCTCGCCCCAGACCGACCCCCGGCCGCCGGCGGCGCTGCCGGTGGCGGTGGCGCCTGCCGCCGAGCCGGCAATGGGGCCGGTGGCCGGGACGACAGGTGTCCGACCCCGGACCGCCATGGTCAGGGACGCGCGGGCCAGTCGCCGCGCCACCGGTTCGTCAGGCGACCTCACCGGCTGGAAACGCTCGGTGTTCGGACCGGTCGCCGGGTCGGGGTGCGCCGCGATCATGACGCACCGCCCAGCACCGGGCCGGTGCCCGGGAGTGGCGAGCGGCGGGTCCGCCCGGCCACCCGGGCGCGGGCCAGCGCCGCCCCGTCCGAGGTGAGCCGGTACGCGTGCCGGGCGGGTCGGCCGGGCGTCGTCGGCTCCTCCCAGCGGGTCTCCAGCAGCTCCTCTACCTATCTAGAGTTTGAAAGTCTACCTAGGTAGATCGACCGCTGGTCGTTACACCGAACCCTTCGGCACCACCCATTCGACCGGCTGATCCGTCACCGCCGCGATCCGGTCGTAGTCGGCGTCGTAGTGCAGCACGGTGGCGCCGTGCACCTCGGCGGTGGCCGCGATGATCAGATCTGGCAGCCGGAAGTGCCGGTGCTGGCTACGCGCCGCCAGCATGCGATGCACCTCCAGCGCCCGCGCCATCGCCTCGGTGGTGACCTCCAGCCAACGCTGCCCCCGTAGGGCACCCCAGACGACCTCGTAGCCCTTCGGGTCGGGGGCGTTGTTCAGGTATTCCAGCGCCGTCATCTCGCAGGCGGCCAACCGGCCGGCCGCGAGCAGCGACTCGAATCGACGCCGCACCACCGCGTCCCGACCCCGCAGGACGTAGACCGACGTGTCGGCGAGGTAGACCGCGCCGGCCATCACGCCACGCGCTCGTCCCGCGCGTCCTCGGCCAGCGCCCCCAGATCACGGCCACCGCCGTAGCCCCACGCCTCGTGGGCACCCGAGTAGTCCATCGTCACGGAGTCGAGGGCCGAGACGATCTCGACAGCCCGCCGCCGGACAGCGAAGGAACGCAGCGCCTCGTTGATGGTCGCCACCTTGGTGTCGGTGCCGAGCACCTCCCGGGCCGCCTCCAACCACTCATCATTGACATCCACCGTGATGCGCGTCATGCCGGATAGGATACACCAGAAGGGTCTAGCCAAAGACACCAAGATCATGTCTAGCAGAACACCAATGCGCAACCCGCCGGCCAGGGTATGCTTAACTTTGTATCTCTACACCTTCTGGTATATCAAGGAGGCCCGCATGGCTCGCACTGTCATCGACCTCGACGAGGCGACCCTCGCCCTCGCCCAACGCCAACTAGGCACCAAGACGAAGCGGGAGACGATAAATCGAGCTCTTGCCATCGCGGCAGGTACCAGTGCTGACGATCGCGCCCGTGGGCTCGCTTGGCTACAGGAGAACGCAGACCTGGTGCTCGACTTCGAGGTCCTGGAGGAGAACGAGCGCACCGGTCGATGACATACCTGGTCGACACCTCAGCTGCCTGGCGGCTCCTGCGCCGACAGATCGCCGATCCTTGGCCCCGTTATGTTGCTCAAGGTCTGGTTGCGCTCTGCCCGCCCGTCGAGGCCGAACTCATGGTGTCCGTGCGGGCGGAACGCGACTACGAGGCGTTCTTCGCGATTCTGCGCCGTACCTTTGGCTGGTGCCCGACGATGGATGATCCGTGGAAGCACGTGCTCGCCGTGCAGCGTGACCTGATCAGGATCGGACACCACCGAGGGCCATCTCCGATCGACATCGTCATCGCCCTGACCGCACAGCAACATAGGTTGACCCTGCTCCACGTTGACGCCGACTTCGACTCGATCGCGAAGGTCCGCCCTGGAATCGCGATGATCCGACTCGATGAACGTCCGGCAGATCAGTCCTGATCGGGTCGAAATCGGTTCAGCCGCCCGAGTCGGCTAGTTCGGCGCCGTCGGGGACGGTGGCGTCGTCCCGGGTGGCGAGCCAGCCGTCCGGGAGGAAGACCTTGCCGGGGCTGTTGGTCCGGCCGCGCGGCTGGCCGAGTACGGCCACCGGGAACGGCTCGGCCGGGTCGAGTTTGCCGAGCAGGTCGTCCAGCTCGGCCAGGCTGGAGATCATCGCCAGTGCCCGGCGCAGGTCACTGCCGATCGGGAAGCCCTTCAGATACCAGGCGACGTGCTTACGGAAGTCGGTGCAGCCGTCCCGTTCGGCGCCGAGCCAGTCGGTCAGCAGCTCGGCGTGCCGGCGCATGGTCACCGCCACCTCGCCGAGCGCCGGCAGCCGGCGCTCGGGGCGGCCGGCGAAGGCCGCCGCCAGGTCGGCGAAGAGCCACGGCCGACCCAGGCAGCCCCGGCCCACGACCACGCCGTCGGCCCCGGTGTGGGCCACCATCCGCAGCGCGTCGTCGGCCTCCCAGATGTCGCCGTTGCCGAGCACCGGCACGTCCAGGGCCTGCTTGAGGGTGCCGATCGCGTCCCAGTCGGCGGTGCCGGAGTAGCGCTGTGCCGCCGTACGCCCATGGAGGGCGACCGCCGCCACGCCGGCCTCCTGCGCTGCCAGCCCGGCCTCGACGTAGGTGAGGTGGTCGTCGTCGATGCCCTTGCGCATCTTGACCGTGACCGGCACCCCGGCCGGGGCGGCGGCCGCCACCGCGGCCCGCACGATCCGGGCGAAGAGCCGGCGCCGCCAGGGCAGCGCGGCACCGCCGCCCTTGCGGGTCACCTTCGGCACCGGGCAGCCGAAGTTGAGGTCGATGTGGTCGGCCAGGTCCTGCTCGACCACCATCCGCACCGCCGCCGCCGTGACGTCCGGGTCGATGCCGTAGAGCTGCAGGCTGCGGGGGTGCTCGTCGGGCGCGAACGCGATCATGTGCAGGGTCTTCGGGTTCCGCTCCACCAGCGCCCGGGTGGTGATCATCTCGCAGACGTACCGCCCGCCGCCCTGCTCCCGGCAGAGCCGCCGGAACGCGACATTCGTGATGCCGGCCATCGGCGCCAACACCACCGGCGGCTCCACCCGCTGCCCACCCAGCCACAACCCGTCCACCCCCCGAGCATCCCACGCCGCATCGGCAGCGGCGGGAGGCGGATCGTCTCAGCGTGACGGCGGGGCGGTGACGAGCACGATCTTGCCGCGACCGTGCCGGGTCGCCAGGTCGCGGTGGGCGTCGGCCGCGCGTTCCAACGGCAGCATCCGGCGTACGTGGATGTGCAGCCTGCCCCGGGTGTGCAGGTCGGCCAGCTCGGCGAGTCGGGCCGCCGACCGCAGGTTGGGCGGGGTGGCCCGGACCCCCAGCTCGTCGGCACGGGCGTGCTCGACCAGGGTGAGGATCCGCTTCGGGTCGGACATCAGCTCCAGCGAGACGCTCAGCGCCTCCCCACCCGCCGCGTCGAGCACGTGATCCACCCCGTCCGGCGCCGCCGCCCGGATCCGGTCCAGCAGCCCTTCCCCGTACGCGATGGGGGTTGCTCCCAGCTCGTGAAGGTAGTCGTGGTTGCCGGGCCGGGCGGTGCCGATCACGGTGGCACCCCAGTGCACGGCGAGCTGGACCGCCACGGTGCCCACCCCGCCGGCCGCGCCGTGGATCAGCACGGTGTCGCCGGCTCCGACACCCAGCTCCGTCAGCGCGATGTGCGCGGTCTGCCCGCTGGCGCTGAGCGCGCCGGCCACCTCCCACGGCATCGTCGGCGGCTTGGCGACGACCTGGTCGGCCGGCACGACCACCAGCTCGGCGTACCCGCCGTGCCGGCCGAAGCCGAGCACCTCGTCGCCGACCTGGACCCCGGTGACGCGATCGCCGACCTGGTCCACCACCCCGGCGAACTCGTTGCCGAGGATCACCGGCGCGCCCGGCGCGGCCCCCGAGGGGAGCCGGCCGGAACGCAACCACATGTCGTACGGCTGCACCCCGGCCGCCTTCACCCGGACCCGGACCTGCCCCGCCCCCGTCCGCGGATCGTCAAGATCCATCAGCCGGAGCACCTCCGGACCCCCGTACTCGACCAGCGCCGCCGCTCGCATAGGACTCCCCTTCCTGTCCGCAGGTGGAGTCTGCGACCTCAACCACGCTTCAAGTCAACAACCGCACCTCTCCTCGAACACAACGTGTTGAGACGCTGCGGTGTCACTGGGGCGACAACAAGACGTCTCAACACTTGCTCTGGACCGAATCGCGGAGGGCGGGCGGGGTAGATGCGTCGCCTATGGACGCGTCGTGGCGAACGGGGGTGGGCGGCGGGCGGGGTCAGCGCATCGAGACGAGGCGGACGCCGGTGCGGATGAGGACGACCGCGCCGCCGGCGACCATCACCAGGCCGATGCCGGGCATCAGTTGGCCCCAACTGTCCGTTGTGGAGCTGAGCTGGAGGAGTCGGACGACCTGCCAGCCGACGATGGCCGCCACCGCCAGTCCGGGCACCAGGGCGTGCGCGATGGCCACCTTGCGGTACGGCAGGAGTGCGCCCGCGATCGCGATGAACCCGGCGGAGAGCGTCCAGAGACCGGGGCCGGCCGTGCCGGAGAGCGTCCCGAACGGGGTGATCACCCAGGGCATCAGGGAGCCGACGAACGACAACACGCCCCCGATGATCATGCCGAGGCTGCCAGCGTGCAGGACGCGCCGGCGGGCAGGTGCGGCGGTAGGTGCGGTGTCAGCCATGTCCGGATGCTAGGCGCTGGCGGCCCGACGGCTCACCCGTCAATCGGTGAGCGGTCGACTGCGGACGACAAACGGCCAGGTCACAGCCCTGAACAGCCGCAAATCCGGACGGAATCTCGCACTCTCCGCCCCGGCCGACCGCCCACGGACGCTCAAGAACCGCTCACCGCCCCGGAGCAACGGCTAACAGATCGACTCTTGCCCCGCCCGGCTGATTCGCGTTCGCTCTCCCAAACACGGGTGTGACTGACAGCACAACCCGAGGGCAGGACTGCCGCGCGGGGGCGCGGGTCCGCGCACGGACCGTCGCTCCCATAACGACTAGGAGGCCCCCCGATATGACCGACACAACGCCCGATAAAACCACCGATGGCGGTGAACCGCCACCAACTCCACCGGTGCCTCCGGAGAACAGCTGGCGCAGGGAGTACTGGAGCCGCAACCTCCGACTCATGGTGATCCTGCTGAGCATCTGGTTCGTCGTCTCGTTCGGCTTCGGCATTCTGCTGATCAAGCCGCTGAACGAGATCGTCATCGCCGGTTACCCGCTCGGCTTCTGGTTCGCCCAGCAGGGATCGATCTACGTCTTCGTGATCCTCATCTTCGTGTACGCGAAGATGATGGACCGCCTGGACAAGGAGTACGGCGTCGATGAGCAGGTCGAAGGGAGCGTCAAGTGACCCAGATCCAGAGCTGGACGCTCGTCTTCATCGTCCTGACCTTCGGCATCTACCTCACCATCGCCTGGCGCAGCCGGGTGAAGGAGACAGCCGGCTTCTACGTGGCCGGCCAGGGCATCCCGACGGTCGCCAACGGCGCGGCCGTCGCCGCGGACTGGATGTCGGCCGCGTCGTTCATCTCGATGGCCGGTCTGATCGCGTTCCTCGGATCGGACGGCGCCATCTACCTGATGGGCTGGACCGGCGGCTACGTGCTGCTGGCCCTGCTGATCGCGCCCTACCTGCGTAAGTGGGGCAAGTTCACGGTGCCGGAGTTCGTCGGTGACCGGTACTCGGAAACCGTCCGGACGGTCGCCGCCGTGGCCGCGATCATCATCTCGTTCACCTACGTGGTCGGGCAGATGCGCGGCGGCGGCATCGTCTTCAGCCGGTTCCTCGGCCTCGACATCACCGGCGGCGTCATCGTCGCCGCCGTGATCATCGGGGCGTACGCGGTGCTCGGCGGGATGAAGGGCATCACCTGGACCCAGGTGTCCCAGTACACGGTGCTGATCATCGCCTACCTGATCCCCGCCGTGGCGGTGGCCCAGCAGATGACCGGCTTCCCGATCCCGCAGATCACCTTCGGGCAGATCCTCGACGAGCTGAACGTGATCAGCGTGCAGATGGGGCTGAACGAGTTCACCCAGGCGTTCGCGGCCCGGCCACAGATCGACGTCTTCCTGGTGACGATGTCGCTGATGATCGGCACCGCCGGTCTGCCGCACGTGATCGTGCGGTTCTACACCACGAAGACCGTCCGGGGCGCGCGCTACTCGGCGTTCTGGGCGCTGTTCTTCATCGCGCTGCTCTACACCACCGCTCCGGCGGTGGGCGCGTTCACCAAGCTGAACCTGCTGCAGGACGTCAACGGCGTGGCCGTCAGCGAACTGCCGCGGTGGATCGAGAACTGGGCGGCGACCGGCCTCGTCACGTACGGCGATGGGGTCGACACCATCCAGACGGTCAGCAACAACCCGGCCTCCGGGGCGGACCTGATCGTCAACAACGACATCCTGGTGCTGGCCAGCCCCGAGATCGCCGGCCTGCCGGCGCCGATCGTGGGTCTGGTGGCGGCCGGTGGCATGGCGGCGGCGATGTCCACCGCCGCCGGTCTGCTACTGGTGATCTCGTCGGCGTTCTCGCACGACCTGTACTTCCGCCGGGTCAAGCGGGACTCGACCGACAAGCAGCGGCTGCTCGCCGGCCGGATCGCCATGGGCGTCGCGGTGCTGATCTCGATCTACGCCGGCATCAACCCGCCGGCCTTCGTTGCGCAGGTGGTCGCCTTCGCGTTCGGCCTGGCAGCGGCGAGCTTCTTCCCGGTCATCGTGCTCGGCATCTTCTGGAAACGATGTAATGCCACCGGCGCGGCGGCCGGCATGATCACCGGCATGCTGTTCACCGCCAGTTACATGATCTACACCCTGGAGGTGTTCGGCACAGCGGCCAACGACCACATCTTCGACATCAGCCCGGAGGGCATCGGCACCATCGGCGCCATCGTCAACTTCATCGTCACCATCGCGGTGTCGAAGGCGACGGCACCGCCACCGGCCGAGATCTCCGAGATGGTGGAGAGCATCCGCTACCCGGCCGCCTCCCGCCGGGAGGTGACCGCCGCCAGCACCCCCGACGCGGCCTGACCCCGTACCTCGCCAACCAGCGCCGGCCGCCGGACCCGTCAATGACGACGGGACCGGCGGCCGGTCCGCCTGCTCATCCCCGGATCCGCCAACCGTCTGGAGTTGAGGCAGCACGACATGTGACATCACTCTGGTGCGTGAGCCTGACCACGCGTAGCGTCATGAGGTACACGATGTACCCCCACCACTGAGCGAGGTGCCATGTCCGAGCCAGTGCAGCAACCGACGCCGGGCAAACGCGTCGAACGGCTTCGTCGGGCGGCGGGGTTGTCCCGGGAACGGCTCGCCGGATTGGCCGGTCTCTCACCGACCACTGTCAAGTTCATCGAGACCGGGCGCCGCTCGCTGACGTTGCGGGCGGCTCAGCAGATCGCCCCGCACCTTGGCGTACGCGATCTCGGCGAGTTGTTCGGCCCGTCCGTGTCGCTGTCGTTGGACGGGCGACCCACGCACCCTGGCGTTGAGGATGTCCGCAAGGCGTTGACCGCCTGGCATGTCACCGTCGCCGGGGATCCGGCCACCCCGGACTATCTGCGCGGCGCCATCGACTCGGCCTGGCAGACCTGGCACACCTCACGCCACCAGCGCTCCGAGATCGGCGCGATCCTGCCTGGACTCCTCGACAGCACGCAACGAGCCGCCCGCCTGCACACCGGTCCCGACCGGCGCTCGGCGCTGGCGATGCTGGCGCAGTCGTACCATCTCGCGCAGGCGTACCTGGCCTGGCACGGTGACCGGGAGCTGTGCTGGTTGACGGTGGACCGGGGCATGACCGCGGCCCTCGACGCCGACGACCCGCTCGCGATCGCTCAGGCGAGTTGGTACGCCGCGCACCTGCTCCGAGCGGTGGGGCGCGGGGACGAGGCGCTGGCCAGGCTCGCCGAGGCCCGGAGCCTCGTCGAGCCCCGCGTGGCGGAAGGCCCCATGGAGTACGCGGAAACGCTGGCCGACCTGCACCTGTGCACCGCTCTCACCCGCGCCCGGACCGGCGACCAGAGCGCCTGGGCCGATTGGCAGACCGCCCATGATCTGGTGCACCGGGTACTTCCCGCCGACTACGTTGGTTTGCGTACCCGGGTCTCGCGGCCGTTGGTGGACGTCTACGCGGTGATGTGCGCGGTGGATCTCGGTGATCCGGACGAGGCCCAGCGGCGGGCGCACTCGCTCGATCCGCAGTCGATCCCGTCCACCGAGAGGCGTGGCCGGCACTACGTGGAGCTGGCCCGCGGAGCTGATCTGGAAGGCGCCCGCGAGGCCACTCTGCACCTGCTCCAACGGGCGGACGCGACATCGCCGGAGACGGTCCGCTACTCACCGGCCGCTCGGGACATGCTGACCCGCCTGGCCGACGAAGGCCCCGCGTCGATCCGCGCCGAGGCGGCCGAATTGGCCACCCGGGTCGGAGTGGATCGGTAAGGGTTACATCGCGTCACCAGATACTCCAGGTACCTCTTCGCCACCGACAGGCTACGTAGCGTCGTGGCATGACGTGGAGCTGCCTGTGAGCCTGTTGCGACCGCCGTGGGTGCCCGTGGTGGTGCCCACTCCGCTGCCACCGGCCGACGATCCGGTGACCGTATGGCTGGACACCGGAGGCAGCTCCGGGCTGGAGATCCGGGTGCCCTCCGACGAACGTTGGCGACTCTGGGACACCGGCTCCGGCTACTGCCTGCTGACCGACCAGGACGGACGCGAGGACGCCACCGCCGCCCTCATCCTCAACCGCGTACGCCAAACGTGGGGCCTGGTCGCCTTCGACCCGGACGAACAGGACGTGCCGTGACCAGCGGCGGACCAGGGATCACGCCAGCCGGACGACCCGGTGAACGCCGCCGAGTCAACCAGAGTCGCCGTCACGACCAGCGACGCAGGCCCGCCGATCTCTCCCGGATCACCATAAACCTCACGCCGGGCACCGTGGCCGCCCTCGACGAGCTGCTCGACGACGGCGGGACCAACAAGACCGACGCCATCAACCGCGCGATCAGGATCATGCGGCTGCTACGCCGCTACGCCGACCAGCACGGAATCGCGACCGTCTCCACGTCCGACGGCCGGACCGTAGACATCGAAGTGCGGTGAGCACCGCATGATCAAGGCGCACCGAGCTGGTGGAATCGCCGCTATCAACGGTTCAGTACGCCACGATCTTGAGACGGGCAGGGTGCGGAATGCCTGGATTCGTGCCGTCGGGCCGGTGCCCCGCTTGTCGCGCCGCTGCTTCGGTGCGGAAGAATGCCGGCATGACAGAGGACCGGGAGCTGCCCCCCAACTCCAAGCTGGACACCACGGTCCCGCACTCGGCGCGGATCTGGAACTACTGGCTCGGCGGCAAGGACAACTTCGCGGTCGACCGGGCCGCCGGCGACGAGGTGATCGCCCACATCCCGGACATCCCCGTCGGGGCGAAGTCCGAGCGCGCGTTCCTCAAGCGCGTGGTCAGGTTCCTCGTCGAGGATGCCGGCATCCGTCAGTTCCTCGACGTCGGCACCGGGCTCCCCTCGGCGGACAACACCCACGAGGTCGCGCAGTCCCTCGACCCGTACTGCCGGGTGGTCTACATCGACAACGACCCGCTCGTCATGGCGCACGCGCGTGCGCTCCTGACCAGCACGCCCGAAGGTAGCTGCACCTACCTCGAAGCCGATCTGCGGCAGCCGGACACGATCCTCGCGTCCGCGCGGCAGACGCTCGACTTCTCGCAGCCGATCGGGCTCATGCTGCTCGGCGTCGTCAACCACATCATGGACGACGACGAGGCGTACGGCTCCGTCGCGCAGCTGGTGCGGGCGATGCCCACCGGCAGCCACCTGGTGCTCACCCACTCCACCGCGGAGATCCACGGCGAGCCGATGCTGCGCGTGATGCGGGAAACCACCGAGCGCGGCGGTACGCCGATCCGCGCCCGGACGAAGACGGAGCTCGAACGCTTCTTCGACGGATTGGACCTGCTGGACCCCGGCGTCGTCACCTGCTCGCGGTGGCGGCCCGACCCGGAGTCCGACGAGCCGGAGGTCTACCTGTTCGGCGGCGTCGGCCGCATCGGCTGAACCGAGCCGCGCGACCCAGTCAGCCCCCGGGTGGAAGTCGGTCACGTTCTCAGTCCTGGTGGACGGTGATGACGACCTTGGCCCGGGCATGGTCGTGTTCGAGGTAGCGGATCGCCTCCGGGACCTCGCCGAGCGGGAAGCTGCGGTCGATGGCCGGGGTGACGTCCCCGCGCTCGATGAGCCCCCGCAGCGCCGCCAGCGTCTCCGCCTTCGGTACGACGTTGAGCTGCCGGATCCGGTCCCGCCTGGCGAACCCAGACCGGGCCATCCCCCACAGGCTCAGCCGCATCGGACCCACCACCGTGGGTCGGCCCTCGCCCGAGGTGCCGCCGCCGGAGAGCACCAGCGTGCCGCCCGGCACCAACACCGACCGCAACTCGGCCAGACCACGGTTGCCAACCAGGTCGAGGACCACGTCGTAGCGCGGCCCTGCGGCGACGAAGTCGGACCGCCGGTAGTCGACGACGTGGTCCGCGCCGAGCTTCTCGACCAATTCGACGTTGCGGGTGCTGCACACCCCGGTCACCTCAGCACCCATCGCCCGGCCGATCTGCACCGCGAAGGTGCCGACCCCGCCGGACGCGCCGTTGATCAGCACCCGCTGGCCGGCTACCAGGCCCGCCACGTCGCGCAGCCCCAGCAGCGCGGTCGCGCCGGCCAGCGGCACGGCGGCGGCCTGCTCGAACGACAGCCGCGCCGGCTTGGTGTCGGCCTGCCGCTCCGGCACGCAGACGTACTCGGCGAAGGCGCCATCCGGCCCGCAGGCGTCGGCGTACACCTCGTCGCCGGGACGGAACCGGGTCACCGCCGCGCCGACCGCCACCACCTGGCCGGCCACATCGCTGCCACGGATGGGCCGCCTCGGCGCCCGCCAACCGAAGTCGGACGCGAGCAGCCGGGCCAGCAGCGGGTCGCCGCGCAGCAGGTGCCAGTCCCGGGCGTTGACCGAGGACGCCTTCACCCGTACCAGGATCTCGTCCGCGGCCGGTTCCGGCCGGTCCACGTCGCGCAGTCGCAGCAGCTCGGGCGAGCCGTACCGGTCCTGGACGATCGCCTTCATCGGGCCTCCAAGGTAACTAGTGGACGGTGGGTGGACACCGCCGGACGGCGCCGGCGACGGATGATCCATTCGGCGAAGACGGCGTTGATGAGCCAGCCGGCGATCATGAACACCAGCCGTGGGGTGCCGGTCGCCTCGCCGACGAGGATGGCCCACGGCAGGTGAGTGAAGACCTGGGTGCCGGCGCCCTGGCCGATCGCGTACGCCCGGATCATCCAGGCCCGGTGCTCGGCGAACCGGCGGCGGCGGACGGCGACCAGCCCGAGCACGATCGCCGCCACCATCGCCGAGCCGACCACCAGCCGAACCAGCAGCAGCGCCAGCCCGTCACCGGGCAGCGACGGATAGTCGAGCGTCATCCAGACCCCGGTGACCGCCGCCAGGATGCCGGTGGGCACGAGCAGCCGGCCGGAATACCGGTGCCAGCGCCGCCCGCGGCTGCGCGGTCCGGGGATGAACTGGAAGGCCCCGAGTACGCAGTACACGCACGCGCTGATGATGTGCAGCACCACCGGCAGCGGGTCGGCGACGTAGCGGGCGTTGTCCGCGGTGACCTCGGGTCCGGTGGAGAGTTCGGCCAGCCGAACCGAGCCGGCCACCATCGGGACCAGGGTGAGCAGGATCAGCGCGGTGGGGATGAGCCACTGCCGTCGGGGGTTCGCCGTCATGCACTGATCGTCGCGATCGGACGGTGCCGATTCATCGGTCCACGGGCCGCGACCACACCGGCCGATGGAGGGGCGCCCGGACCGTACTTTAGGCTGAGCGGCCCACCCGGCGGGTCTCGTACGCCCACATCGCGATCTCGACCCGGTTCCGGGCGCCGAGCTTCGCCATCAGGCTGGCGATGTGCGTCTTCACGGTGCTCAGCGTGATGAACAGCTCCGCGGGCAATCTCACTGTTAGCAGAAGTTTGACCTGGTCCAGCTGGCGCAGGCGAGCCCGGGACCGCCACCGCAGCGCCGATCGCCCCAACGGAGGTCAGGATGATCAGGCCGGCGAGGACGTCGGCCGCACCAAGGTGACGGAGGGCGGCAGACAGAGTGATCTTGCCAGCCATGATCGCCGCACCGACGGCAGTCAATCGATTGGTGCGAATGCGTACTCGCCACTGACGGCAACCCTGACGGCAACCCAGGCGCGCAACGACAGACTTGTACGCACGGCAGTCACTCTGCGCGTTGTTGATCTCCTCTAGTATCCCCTTGCGAATCAGCCCGGATAGTCAGGCGGGAGCTCTACTTCCGGCCTCCGAACTGCCACGCAAACGAGTTCCCCGGCTTCCGAGATCGCGAATTTGGTGTCACCCGAACCCACAAACCAGGACGCCTGCGAGTCACCAAATTGCAGAAAGACGCTGTCGCCCTGAATCGACCACGCAAGGTGCTGAGGAATGGACACGTCACGCTTGGCCGGCTCCACATAGTCCGGGTTAACGCGCCATTCCCACATCTCTCGGTCAAGGACCACGGTCCCAAGATTCTTCGAATCTTCGGGTGCCGAGAAACGTTGCTCTACTTCTGGCGGAGCATCAATTACAACAAGCTCCACAAGGGCTCCCGAACGTTCGTCTACCCTCATTTCCACGTATCCACCATTGGTCCCTTGAATGTAGAGATTCAAGAGCCCTGAACCCCCTTCGAGCTGCCAGTTCACCATTAGCGGAATCCAGGGATCCGCCTGAATTTGTGCCGCGGCGCACGGCGAGTGGCCCACAACCTTAATCATTCGTCATCCCACCATTCGCGCGTGAACAAGAGCCGGCAACATGCCAGCCTGCCGAGGGGCGCCGAACTTCAGTTCCCATCCGCCGACGTTTAGGAGCTTGTCATAGGCGAGACCGCCCCGGCCAGCTTTACCCACAGCCGCCTGGAGGCTGCGAAGGTTTTGCTGGGTGCCCAGTCTAACCATTTCTGGGCTCGCACCTCTGCTGGTCATGTTCTCAGCGTATTCGGCGATGTGCTTGCTTGCATTCCCGTGCACCCAAACCTTGGTATCACCGG
The DNA here is from genome assembly GCF_029626155.1 of Solwaraspora sp. WMMD1047. Taxonomy (NCBI): domain Bacteria; kingdom Bacillati; phylum Actinomycetota; class Actinomycetes; order Micromonosporales; family Micromonosporaceae; genus Solwaraspora; species Solwaraspora sp. WMMD1047. The sequence continues at coordinate 5,615,991 of NZ_JARUBL010000001.1, forward strand.
CAGCCATCTCAAAGGACTTTGGCATTCCACCGGTGCCCGGAACCTCTGGCTGGGTGCCCTTGATGTCGTCCCATACGGTCCCACCGCAGTTGTGAACCAACACCGGGGTGTTGCCGGCGAGTACATGGTACGTGTGGATGTCATCGATGGTGAGGTTGTGGACCGTGCGGGTCTCGGTCCACTCGCGGACGGCGGTGATCTGGACCCAGGTGCCAGCCGAGGTTTGCAGCCACTGCCCGGGGGACAACTCGCCGGCGTCGAGCCACTCACCCACCTCCGGCACCCAGAACGGATGACCATCCGTAGCGATCAAGACACCCTCGGCCTCCCCACGGTCGCCGTCGGTGTCGACGGTGATCTCGACCAGGTTCTTCTGCCCATGCCCGATGATCGTGGCAACGACCGGCTTCGCAGCCGTCTCACCAGACTCCGGGTCCGCGGCGACCACCAGATCACCGACGTCGAGTTCCTCGATCCGCTTGGTCGACCCATCCGCGAGCAGCACCAGTGTGCCCGGCACAAAACTATTGCAATCAGGAGCAGCGCTCTGTGCCCGGTCAAGAACCCGACGCCCGTTCATCCACTTAGCCACAGAATCCTTCAACCGGCCGCCAAGATTCCACAGCCGCTCACCAAGATCCTTGAGCTTGTCCAACTTGAACGCGTACCGGCCCACCAGCTTCCCGACCGCGCCACCGACCGCGGTCATCACCACGTTCAAGGCGGTCGCGGCACAGGCACCCATGTCACCGTCGATGAAACAGTCGACCGCATCAGTGATCCCCAACTCGTCCATCAGGATCTGGCCGAGTTCCTTCGCCACCGCGATGACGGTCTGCTTCGCATGCTCTACCGCCTGACGCGCCCGCGTCACCTCCGGCGGCTCGGACGGCCGCTTCTTCCCGTTCGAGCCGACCTTCCACTTGCCGTCGGAACCCTGGGTGAGCTTCTCACCCCGGTCCTCCCAGTACTTGTCCTCCTCCGCGCCACCACCGGTCGCGAGCGGCCTCAACCCGTCCGGGTCGGTGAACGACATCGGCGAGTTGTTCGCATACGCGTACCCGTGCATCTGCTGCGGATCATTCACGTCGATGATCGGATCCACCGAGATGAACCGACCCGTCTGCGGGTCGTACTCCCGCGCACCCAGGCTCGTCAGACCCGTCGAAGCGTCCTGCGTACCACCGACGAAGCCCTTCTCACCCAACCACTGCCCGACCCCCGGCTGACTCCCACGCGGCGTACCGAACGGCGCCATCCGCCGATGCGTGACCTGCCCCGTCGAACCATTTACGCCCGCCTGGCCGGTACCGTGATGATCCGCCGCCTGCACCTGCACACCCATGACCGTGCGCACCACAGCCAACTGCCCACCGACCGGGTAGTAGCGGGTGCCGTCGACCACCGAGTTGGAACGGTTGAGCTTCAACTCCATGTTCGGCAGGTAGACCGTGATCGCATCCGGATCCTTACGGACCAGCCGGGCACCATCAGCGTCATAGACGTAACTGGTGGTCTGCCCGCCCTCGGTCACCGACGCCAGCCGACCCTCGGCATTCCAGACCAGGTCCTGCTCCTCGCCGACCCGCACCCGCTTCGTCGTGTTCCCGGCGTCGTCGTACTCGTACGAGTACAACCGGTCCCCGGCCGACGTCTCCTCGACCACCTGCGACAACGTGTGCGGTTGCGCCTGACCCGGCTGCGGATACGAATACGTCCGCTCCACCTCGCTCGCCCCGCCCGCGGCGTGGATCGTCTCGCTGAGCCGGTTGCCGGCCAGGTCATAGCCGTACGAGTGGTGATACGGCGCGGGACCGCCCACACCGCTGGTGCCCGGACCGCCCGCACACGGGTCCGTCGCCGTGTTCCCGGTGCTCCACGCCCTCGTCATCCGGCGCAGGTAGTCGTACTGGAAGCACTGGATGTCCCGAGTGCCGGAACCAGGGGTGTCCGCGATCGACAGCAGGTTGCCGGCGTCGTCATACCTGTAGCGCTGGTCGATGTCACTGGTCGGCACCATCGGGTTCTCACCCGCGAACGCCTGCCGGCTCAGCATCGACCGGGCAAGCCGGTTGGTGCCCTCCTCGTAGAAGTAGGTGCCGTAAACCTTGCGGCTGCCGGCGCTGCTCTCCGCCTGCAGCAGCTCACCGGTCTGCGCGTACTCGGCCCGGCTGAGGTACGTCTGATGCCCGGTGATCTGGGTGACCCGCTGCAGGTCGTCGTACGTGTACGCGATGCTTTCACCCGGCAGTCCGCCGCTTGCCGGGAAGCCGGAGCTTCGTACGGTGCCGTCGCTGTTGTACTGCGTGTTGAACTGGTACGACCCAGCAAGTTCCGGGTGCGTGTCGGCTGCCGGGATCGAGTAGTGGACCCGCTGCACCCGGTAGAAGGCGTCCCGCGCGACGTAGATGGTGTGGTACTTGTGGCCGCCGTCGACGATCCGGGTGGCGAAGTAAAGCTGCCCCTTGGCTACCGTGTCGTAGCCCCACTCGGCGATTTTGGTGCCGGTGGCGACCGAGCCCTGGTAGGTACCGGTCTTGCGGCCGAGCACATCGTAGGTGTGGCTGAGCGTAACCCCACGACCGTCCGTGGTGGACGTCAACTGGTCGTAGTCGTTGTAGGTGAAGGTGCTGGTCCCGCTGTCCGGGTCGACCGCCTCGACCTTGCGGCCCCGCTGGTCGTACGCGTAGGTCCAGAAGTTGCCGGCCGGGTCGGTGACGCTGGCCTGCTGACCGGCCGGGGTGTACGTGTAGGTGGTGCTGTCGTGAGCGCCGCTCGGCTCGCCGCCGTGGTACTGCCTAAACTCGCGGACCTGGCCGCGAGCGTCGGTGATGGTGGTGGTCGGAGTACCGCCGGCCGGCGGGTCGACGTGCACCCGGTCACCGCCGTAGGAGGTGACGGTGCGCCACTTCTCCTGCCCGGCGACCTGGGTGATGGTGTTGGTGACCCGGTCCACGCCGTCGTACACGTACACGGTCTGCAGGTCGACGTCGCCGTTGACGGTCTTCAGCAGCGTGTCAGCGGCCGCGCCGGCGGCGTAGAACTTGTCGTTGAGCTTCGCCACCTGACCGGTCGCGTTGTAGAAGGTCTCCGAGACGAGGCGGCCACCGTCCGGACCGGGCACCTGGATCTGCCGGGGCCGTAGGAAACCGTCGTAGATGGTGAACTCGGGGACCCAGTTGCCGGCATTGTCACGTCGCTCGGTCTTGACCGAGACCGGCGCGTTGTCCTGGTTCTTGTAGGTGTACCGGACGCTCGGCTGGCCCGGGGTACTCGCCTTCGGCCGGTCCGGCAGCCAGACCCGGACGGCACGACCGAGTTTGTCGTAGTCGATGTCGGTGCGCTTGCCGTTCCAGTCAGTCTGGGTGACCGGCACGCCCCACGCCGGGTGGTAGTCGGTGGTCGCGACGAACCGGGTGTCGGCGGTGCCGACCCGGATCTGTGGCCCGGTCTCGGTCTTGCGGGTGGTCAGGCCGTTGGTCTCGGTGTATGCGATGTTGGTTACCGCGCCGGACCCGTCCTGGGCCGTCAACGGCCGGCCGTACGCGTCGAAGGTACCTTCGCCGACGGTGACGTAACTGGCGGCGGCACCATTGTGGGTGCCGAGCTTCTCGATACGGGAGGCGTTGCCTCTGGTCGGCGTCGCGCCGTACGCCTGACCGTCGTACGAGGTCCGGTTGTCGACCAGCAGTTGGGTGGCCCGGTCCGGGTTGGCGACCGAGCAGGCGACGGAGACGGTCTCCTCCCGGGCGACCAGGGTACGCAGCCGCAGGCTCTGGTTGTCGGCGTAGGTGGTGCGGGTGCACCTGTCGTCGGCGGGGGTGCTGACGTCGCCGAGGTCCTCCACCTGAGTCACCCGGCCGACCGGGTCGGTGTAGCCGGTGGTCGCGGGGTCATAGGTGGTGACCGATTTGGTTTCCCGCCAGCCACCGCCCTCCAGTGCGGTGAAGCCCCGGCTGACCCGCGGCTTGACGAAGAAGGCACGCTCGGTGCCCCACGTCCGGCTGTAGCTGGCGGTCTCGTAGCGCCACGGGCTGGTCAGCGACTTGCTGCTGACCTGTGAGCCGTTGTAGACGGCGGTCTCGATCTCGAAGCCGGCGAGTTCGTCGTGGTCGGTGTAGGAGGTGCCGACCGAGTCGGTACGGGTGACCGGCGGGGTGCCGCCGCCCGGCCGCTTGTCGCCGTGCATGCCCCTCAGGTAGGTGTGCTCCGTCAGCGTGGTCGTGGTCTGACCGTTGCCGCGCCGGACCCGCACCTTCTCGTAGCCGCGCCACTGGTTCCAGGTCAGATATTTCGTCTCGCCGATACCGTCCGGGTCGGCGTGCCGCCAGGCGGCGTCACCGAGGTACTCGTAGCTGGTCACCATGTCCGGGGCTAGCGCGGTGCCGGGCTCGACGTTCGTCCGGTCGGACTCGCTGACCGACTCGACGACGTACTTGTGGAACCAGTCGGTGACCGGGTTCGCCTCACCACTCGGCGACCACTTCAGCGGATAGCAGCGGCGGGTGCTGTTGCCCTCGGTCGGCAGCGAGCTCGCCGAGCAGTCCGGCGCCTTGTACGTGACGTCGACCTGGCCGCCGGAGTCGGTGTAGACGGTGGTCAGCCGGGGGCGGATCAGCCCGGTGATGTTGTCGCCAGGGATGTCGATTCGGTTGGGCAGTTGCAACGGACCCAGCTCGACCGAGGGTACGGTCAGCGGGTCGCCGCCGCCGTAACGGCCCTGGTGGTCGATCTTGTGCAGCCACAGCGACCGGCTGCCGTCGGCGTTGTTGGTGAACAGGTGGGTCAGGTTCCACGAGTCGACGGGCGTCCAGTCGCTGCCGGAGCGGATCTCGGTGGTGATCTGGGTGACCCGTTTGCGGGTCCAGAAGCTGGGCGACGACTGGCCGATTGCGCAGTGGGTTTCGGCGGCACAGTTGCGGTCCCACGGCACGTCCGGCCAGGAGTTGGCGGTGTTGTTGTTGAGCTGGCTCGGCGCGCAGGTGACGCTGCCACTCGGCAGGCAGCGCTCCGCGTCGGTGAAGACCACCCGGGCCGCGGCCGGGGTGCTGTAGACGGCGTTGTGCCGCTGGCCGTAGTCGATCCGCTTGAGCCAACCACCCCGGTGGTACTCGGTGCCGTCGACGTTGGTCCGCGCCCGCAGCGCGTAGTGATTCGTCTCCCGCTCGTAGAAGTAGGAGGTGACGTTGCCGTGCCGGTCCTTGACGTAGTCGAGGTTCCACCGCCAGCCCTGCTGGCACCACGCGTTTGCGAGGGTGGCGTTGTAGCAGGGCTCGTCGACGTCGTCGCCGAAGACCGGAACCGTCCACACCGAGGCGGTCTCCGGATTGCCGGACGCCCAGCCGGGCAGCCGGTTCAGCCCGAAGTAGTGCTCGGTGCCGTCGACCGTGGTGACCTTCCAGAACTCGCGGTCGTTGTCACCGTTGACCGCGCCGTCGACCGGACCGCTGAACCGTTCGATCTTGGAACCGTCGTCGTTGGCGAACCGCCACGTGCCGCCGGTGCGCACCAGCACACTCGACCGCCCGTTGAGCATCAGGACGGCGTTGTCGTGCGCCCAGCACAGGTCACCCATCGCGTCGTGACCGTCGTCGAGGCAGGTGTTGTAGCGGCGCTCGACGTACCCGGGCTCGTAGCTGAAGCCTTCACCCAGCCAGGAGCCCTGGTTGTTGGTGGTCGCGGTCCGCCCGTCGGTCGACTGGGAGTTGTAGCCGAGCACCACCGACGGAGCCAGCCCGCCCGGCACTGGGGGAACCCGCATCGGGTACGACCAGTTGAACGCGCCGGACGACGGCGATACGTTCCACTTCGACGACGGCGCGAACTCGGTGGCGCCGTAACTGCCCTGCGCGGAGCTCTCCGACGCGACCATGGCGAACAGTTCGGTGCCAGCGCCGACTTCGACTGTCGCGGTGAGAGTGTCCGCTCCGGCGTTGTTGACCGCCGGCACCGGTTCCGGCGCACACGTCGGCGCGTCCGGCGTGGTCAGCGCGCACTCCGGCAGCCGGACCAGCCGCAGTCGGGCGCCGAAGTCACCGCCGTACGCGTCGGCGATCCCGGCGTAGCTCAGCGGCAGCCGGACCGTGCCGGAGCCGGTCTCGCCGGCGGCCCGGCCGATCCGGGTCACCGGGCCGTCGACCCTGGCCCGGGTCGAGACCGACCGGTCGAGGGTCTGCACCCGCACCTTGGCCGGCGGTGCGGTGCCTGCCGACCGCCCGGCGGCCCCGGTCGAGCCGGTAACCGGTGTCACCGGGACCTCCACCGTCCCGGCCTCCGGCCACTTCACCTCCGGCGCCGTACGCAGCGCCGCCTGCACCACCGGGTTCGACTCGCGGGGCGGTATCGGGGCCGCCGGACGGTCCGGCGCCGGCTTCTTCTGCCGCTGGACCGTCGGCGCCTCGTGGGACTCGGCCCGGGCCGGGCTCTCCACCCCCTGCAGCAGGCTGGCTGCGACGACGATCGCCGTCGCCCAGGTGACGCCAGCGGTCAGCCGTCGACGGCGGGACGGGGTCAGAACCACTAACCGGGAACTCATCACCACTCCAGAGGGCCGGACGAAGCGGGCGGACGACAACGCGTCGGATCATCGGATCAGAGGTACGGGTCGGGATCAGGATCGGCCATCCGCTGGATGGTCGTGTCGTCGGCGACCCCGGTGTAGACCCGCACCTCGTCGACGACACCGCCCAGATACTGGCCGAAGCTGCCGTTGTGCAGCGCCCGGCCCACCTGCAGCGGCCCGTCCGCCCGCCAGCCGGCGGCGTAGGGGGCCGTGCCGGTCGCGGCGACCTGCCCGTTGACGTAGAAGCGCGCCTCGTCGCGGAACGCGTCGTAGACGACCGCCAGGTGCTGGCCGTGCTGGTCCGCGCTGGGCAGCAAACTGCCGTCGAAGACCACGGTCGCCTCCGGGTCGTTGGTGTCGCTCTGCGGCAGCACCAGTTCCCAGCGGTCAGCGCTGCCGCAGCGGATGACGAACGCGCTGGCCGTACCGCCGGCCTGGGAGAGCACCGCCTGGTCCCGGCCACCACAGGTCGGGCTGGGCAACCGGACCCGGGCGGCGACGGTGAAGCTGCCGTCGGTCACCGCCACCGGGGCCTCGGTGCGGGCCCGGTCATCGACCCCGTCGAGCACCAGGTGCCCGCCACCGGCCAGGGCCGGCTCGGCGAACGGGTCCGCGTCTAGGTCCGGTGAGTACAGGTGGGCACCGCCCTCCAGCAGCAGTTCCTGCCCGTTCTCGTCGTCGTACTCGGGGCTGCGATCGTCGGAGACGTCGTCCAGCGGCCAGTAGCCGAGGCGGACCGGGCGAAGCAGGGACAACTCGCTGACCTCGCGGGACACCAGGACCCGGTCGAAGACGGCGACATCGGCCAACTCACCGGCCCAGCCGGCTGTGTGGCCGCTGCGGGCGTACGCCCGGCCGATCTGGACCGCGCCCCGGGACTTCCACGCCGAACGGCGCTGCGCGGTCGGCTGGACGTCACCGTTGACGTACAGCGTCATGGTCCTCAACTCCGGGTCGTACGCGGCGGCCAGATGCGTCCACTCGTCGCGGACCGCCGGGACGGTGCTGGCCACCGACCAGCCGCCCAGCGACAGCACGTCGGTCGCCGGAATCCTGAACGCCCATCTGCCTGTCGCGGCGTCGAAGCCGAGGGTGAAACCGGGCTCGCCGCTGCCGTCCTGGCTGATCGCGACCCGGTCGGTGGTGTCGTCGGTCAGCCGCACCCAGGCGCTGACGCCGAAGCCGGTCGACGTGTCGACAAGCGCGGAACTGGTCGTCGTGAGGTAGCTGTCGGCGGCGTTTCCGGTGAACCGGATCGCCCGGTCGAACTGGCACTGCGCGCCGGAGCCACCGCAGCCCGGTCCGGGCACACCGAACGTCGCCGCGGCGCCGGCGACCGCCGGATGGTTACCGCGGGCGTCGCCGGCCGCCGCGGCGCCGGCCGCCTCACCGAGCCCCCACTCGCCAGCGGCCAGCCGGGTCGGCACCGAGAAGGCACAGCTGGCGATCGCCGAGCGCAGGCCGGCCTGGTCGACCGCCTGCACGGTGACGAAATTCGGCCCGTCGTTGACCGGCATCCAACGCACCGAGACCGGGCCGCCACCGGTGGCGGGCACCAGTTCGTTGCTCGGCGACGGGTTGGTGTTGAAACCGTAAAGGTAGCGGACCGCGTCGCTTGACTCCGAGTCGAAGGTGAAGGTGCCGTAGACGCCGACCGCGCCCCGGTGCTCGTTGTCCTCGGCGCAGGCGACGTCGTCGGTGCCCGCATTGAGCGGCAGGTACTCCGGCGAGTCGATCGCCGGCGCGGCCGGCGCCTCGTCGTCGTAGATGAACTGGCAGTTCGTCTGTGGGTCGAATTCCCAACTCCACGGACCCCAGACTTCCGAGTCCCCGGCCCGCACCTCCCAGGTGATCACTCTGTCCTTGGGGATGTTCGACGGCAGGGTGTACTGGAATCGGGAGCCGCTGGCCTTCCAGCCGGTGGTGACATAGTTGTTGATCCGGGTGCCGGAGTCGTCGTACCAGTAGTAGAGGATCTGGCCGTGGACCTGCTCGGTATGCGACGAGCTGTGGTCCGGGTCGCGCAGCACCATGTACAGGGTCGGCGGAGTGTCCACGTACGGACGGCCGGCGCCGGTCACGCACTGCCCACCCGGGGACATGGTCAACTCGGACTGCTTCGGCTGGCTCGGCGGCCGGTTGTAGTTGACCGACAGGATCGCATTGCCGCAGAACCGCTTCCACGCGCTGTCGTCGCTCTCGTTCGCGGCGCGCAGCCCGAACGTCGTGGTGGACCAGCCTTTGTTCACCGCCTCCGTGACCGCCGCTGTGGCGTTGAAGCCGACGTTCTGATTTGTCGAGGTGCAGGAACTCCGCGTCGCGGTCGGTGCCTTGGTCTGCTGCAGGACACCGGTTCCCGGCTGGTTGCTCCACTTCGTGCCGGAACTGATGCCGGAGGAGGATCGGTAGAGCGAGACGTTGCGCGCCGAACTGCTGGCCGTGTGGGTCATCGTGACCAGAAACTCGGCGCTCAGGATGGTCCGCCCCGAATACGGCGTCGGCAGCGCGTAGTACAGCCGCTTGACGCCGACACCGTTACACCAGCCGGAGGAGACCGGGCACTCGCCGACCCCCTCATCGCCGGAGAACTTCCAGTACGACTGGTTTTCGAACCCGCTGGCGACCATTGCCCAGCCGCTGTTGCGAGTGTCCTGCCAGACCGGGTCGATGTAGACCGGCCAGCGGGTGTTCGGAGAGGCGAGCATCGCCTGGTCGGGCAGGAGGGTGAGGGTGTCGCCGTCGATCCGCCAGTCCACCGGAGCGAGGCTGGCGCCCGGCGGCGCGGACCCGGCGGCGTTGGTGTCCACGGCGCCGGTCGCGGCCCGGCCCTGCGGTGCCGGCCCCGTCTCGCCCGAGTCCCACATCACCGGGGCTGCGGCTTCCAGCACCGGCGCGCCGGTCGCCTCGTCCACGGCGACGAGCCCGCCTTCGGGGCTGTCCCGCACGGTCAGCCCGGTAGTGTCCAGGGTGAACTGCAGCGCGGCCAGTTCCGGCTGCTGCGCGGCCTCTGGCGTCTTGACCACAAGCACGTGTGAGAACCCGGTCACCTCGACGTTGACCGTCAGGTCCACGTCCGGCAGCACGTTGGCGTAGGTGACCTGGTCGCCGTCGATGGTCGGCTCGGGCAGCGCGCCCGGCCAGTCGAGGTTCATGCCGCGGCCGGCGCGCTCCACCCGTACCAGGGGGGTGTCGCCGCCGCCGGACAGTCGCAGCCCGAGTGTGGCGGCCCGGGGGCCGATGCTGCCGTCGGCCGCGGCGATCAGCGTCGCATCGACCGGTACCCAGCGGCCGTCGCGCACCACCCGGAACGGCTGGGCGTGCTGCACCGAGGTCAGGGTGCCGTCCGGGTTGGCGAACGTCTGCGTGCTCTCACCCCGCAGCGCACCGATTTCGATCCGTTCGCCGCTCTCGACCGCGTGGGCGAACGCCTCGGCCTCGGTCTGCCGGACATTGCCCTCAGCGACGGCCGGCAGCAGCGCCGGGGCCACCGCCGGCGTCGTCGGTTCCGGGCCGCCGGTCGCCGGTCGGTCCACCACCGTGTACGCGGTGAGCAGCGCGACCAGACCGAGACTGAGCCCCAGCCCGCGCTGCCAGCCGATCTTCCGCCTGCCACCGATCACGTCACTGCCCTCCCCCGTGGTGCCGTCCCAATTGCCGATCATGGCCATCAGTTCACCGCCGCACCGAAGGCGACCGCTGCGGCCGGGAAGCCTCCTTCGCCGGCCCGCCACACGTGTTGTGGCGTGGCCGAGCCGGTGGCCAGCGCCGACCAGGGCAGGGCGTAGACCGCCCGTTCCTGGTACGGGCTGGCGACGTAGAGATGGGTCTGGTCGCCGGCGATCGACACGCCGATGAGTTCCTGAGCGATCGGCGTGCCCGACAGTCCTGCGGCACCGCGCTCGACCGTGGCGTACCCGCTGATCGGGTTCGCGGCCGCGCCGAACACCAGGACCACCCCGGCGTCGGCCGCCGACCCGGTGTCCTCGCCGGGCGCGGAAACGGCGAGCAGCAGGTTCTGTGCCGTCGCCTCCGAACCGGGTGCGAGATTCACCAGGTGCACCCGCTCGCCGAAGTAGTCGCCCTCCTCGTCACCGCTCGGGATGCCGACGATATGCTGGGCGATCACCGGCAGTTCGGTGAAGCCGCTGTCGGTGATGTGGAACCGCTGCACGACGCCGGTGTCGACGATGCCGGTCGGGCCGTACTCCTTGCCGGGGACGCCGACCGCGAGGAACGAATCGGTGCCGCCGGCCGCCGCGCCGGCCGAGCGGTAGTCGACCATGGACAGCGACTTGCCGAACGTGTCGTTGGCGGTGGAGGTGCCCCACACGTCGGCCCGGTTCTGGTCAAGCGCGGCGACAAGCGTCGGCCGGCCGGCGGTGTACTGGTGGCTGAGAACATTGACACCGCCGGCGAAGACCTCGGTGCCGATCGCCTCGCCGGGCGAGCCGATGGCGAAGTGGTGACTCGACGCGGCCAGCGCGTAGCCGGTCATATCGTCGTTCTCCAGCGCTCCGGCCACGCCGTTGCCTCCCTGGCTGAGCAGGATGTTCGCGGTGCCGCGCAGGTAGTGCACGACGCCGGTGTCCGCGGCGGCGCCGACGTCCTCACCGGGCGCGCCGATCAGCAGGAACGCCTCGCCGGTGGCGGTGTGGCCGGCCGCGAGTGAGAATCCGAACCAGTCGCCGGCCTCGGCCGTCTCCGGGAACACCGCCTGGCCCTGGTGGTGGACCAGCGACGTCGGACCTTTCGTGAGCCCGTTCGGGGAGCCGAGAAGTACGTAGACGGCGCCGACGTCGGCCTTGCCGTCCAGGTCCTCATACGGGGCCCCGACCGCCAGGTCGGTGCAGCCGTCGTTGTTGACGTCGTAGCTTGCCAGCGCGAACCCGAACTGGTCGCCGGCTTCGGCCCCGCCGGGCACCTGAGCGTTGTTCTCGTGCAGCGTGTCGACGGTGCCGGCGCCGCCGTAGCGAACATGAACCTGACCGGCCTTGGCCTGCCCGGCGACGGATGCCTCCGGGTCGGCGATGGCGACGTCGGTCAGCCCGTCGCCGTTGTAGTCGTTGGCGACCCCGCCCTCGCAGCCCTCCACCGGCGGCACCGTGACGTACACCGTCATCTCACAGAAGCCGGTCCACACCGCGCTGCCGCTGACCCCGTCGTTGGCCCGGACCCGCCACCGGTACCGGCCGCCGTCGGTGAAGGCGCCGGCCGGAACGGTGACGCTGGCGGTGGCACCGGAGGTGACGTTGGCGACGGTCTGGCCGCCGAGCGGCGCCGACGCGCCGAGGGCCCACCATTCGAACTCCACCGACATCGCGGTGCCGTCACCGTCGGAGACGGTGGCCCGCAGTTGCGGGGTGAGGGTGTTGACAAGGGGCCGGCCGGTGCCGGTGACGCAGGCGGTGGCCGGGACCGTGGACCGGGCGGTGACAGTCGGCCACGAGTTGTAGGTGACCACCGCGTACGGCACCTGCGAGGTGGCGGTGGTTTCCCGGGAGCGGAACTGCTTGAACGTGGTGGTGTCGGTCTCGTCGGTCGCGCGGATGCCCATGTGTGCCTGGCTGGCGCCGGCGGTCGCCGCCCGCTGGAAGAACGCGGTGCCATTGATCGTCGACCAGCCGTCGTCACACTCGGCGTCGTATCCCTTGGTCATCGTGGAGGTCGCCTCGTGGTGCAGCCACGCCGGCTGGTTGGTCCACCGGGTGGCGGTGCTTGCCGCACCGGTGCTCCAGATCTCCCACGCTTTCGGGGTGCAGGTGTGTGACCACCAGTTCCAGAAGTGGACGGTCGCCGAGTTGATCTGCTTGCCGGCCAGCACGGCCGCGTTCCAGGTGACGAACGACCGGGTGATCGTCGGCGGGCTGGTGGCGAGCAGGCCGATCTGCAGGTCGGCGGTGCCGCTCTGGTTGGTGGTGACGCTCTCCCGGACGTACGCGTCGAAGGTGGTGGACAGCGGGTTGACCGTCGGATCGAGGGTCACCGGGTAGACCGTGTCGGGTGAGTCGAGCCAGTCGGCGTCGGGTCGCAATAGCAGGTCGACGCCGCCGGTGCGGGCGGTGACGGTGGTGTGGATCGGGGCGATTCGGGCCGGCGTACCGGCCGGGGTGGTCTGGGCGTCCCACATCGCCGGTGCGGGCACGGTGGCCAGGGTGGCGCCGTCTGCGCCGGTGAGAACGATGCCGCCTCGCTCGTCATGGTGGTGTCCGGCGACGCCGGGCCCGGTCAGGGTGAGTGGGACATCGCGTACCAGGTCGGCCGCGTCCTGGTTCTTGACCGTCAGAAGCTGCTCGAACCCGATCCGGGTGGCCCGCACCACCAGGTCCACACCGGGCAGCACCTCGGGGTAGGTAGCGACCGGTCCGGCGAGCCGTGGCTCGGGCAGCGCACCGGTCCAGCTCATCGCGACTCGGGCCGGACCATGTCCCACGGTGGCCAGCTCGTGGGTGCCGGCCGGGCGGGGGCCGGAGATCCGCAGTTCGTTCGGGTGGGCGACGGGGGCGACCGACCCGTCTGTGGCGCGACGAAGCTGCAGGTCGACCGGCACCCAGCCGCCATCGCGGCGAACCCGGACCACGTCTGCGGAGATCTTCGCCTCAAGCTGGCCATCCGGTCGGGCCCAGACCTCGGTGGTTGCGGAGGTCTGCCCGTGGACGCGCACCGGTCGGCCGCTGTCGCGGGCCGCAAGCAAGGCGCGACCCTCCTCTGTCGCCGGTGCAGCGGGTACCGCACCGAACCGGCGCGGATCGTCGACGTTGACCACGGCAGCGACGGCCAGCACCACCGCTGCGGCAGTCAATATCACCGTCCACCGTGGCCTGGACGTGGGTACATGCCAGCCATCCACGGCCATCCGGTCCTCCCCCGCAGCGAGACGTCCGAGTCAGCGGATCATGACGCTACGGGGCGGTTAGGTGACTGTCAATAAATATCTGACGTGATCGCCCTCCTGGCCTCACCAACGGCACTGACTTAGAACGGCCACAGTGGATACTGATCTGGCCTTCGCCGCAAGTCGACGGCCCTCCAAGTGAGAGACACCCCTAGACTGACCGGCCGACCCGGCGGGTCTCGTACGCCCACATCGCGATCTCGACCCGGTTCCGGGCGCCGAGCTTCGCCATCAGGCTGGCGATGTGTGTCTTCACGGTGCTCAACGTGATGAACAGCTCCGCGGCGATCTCACTGTTCGTGCGGCCCCGGGCCACCGCGGCCAGGACCTCCTCCTCCCGGCCGGTCAGCGGCTCGATCGGCTGGCGCGGCGGCTGCGCCGGCCCGGCGTCGGCGAACGCCCGCAGCAGCCGGGTGGTGACGCTCGGCGCGATCAGCGCGTCACCGGCGGCAGCGGCCTGCACGGCATGGGTGAGCAGTGTCGGGCCGGCGTCCTTGAGCAGGAAGCCGCGGGCCCCGGCGCGCAGCGCCGCGTAGACGTACTCGTCCAGGTCGAAGGTGGTGATGACGACGACGGCGAGCGGGTCGGCGACCGCCGGACCGGCCAGCGACCGGGTCGCCTCGATGCCGTCGAGCCGGGGCATCCGGATGTCGAAGAGGCAGACGTCGGGGCGCAGCCGCCGGGCCAGCTCGACCGCCTGCCGGCCGTCGGCGGCCTCGCCGATCACCTCGATGCCGGGTTGGGCGTTGAGGATCATCGTGAGGCCGGTCCGGACGATCTCCTGGTCGTCGGCGACCAGCACCCGCACGGTCACCGCGGCCCCGGCGCGGTCCGCGGCAGGGTCGCCGTCACCGTCCAGCCCCGGTCCGGGTCGGGGCCGGCCTCGCAGGTACCGCCGAGCAGCCCGGCCCGCTCGATCATGCCGACCAGGCCGTACCCGGTGCCGGTGGTCCGGCCGAGGGCGGGCTCGCCGTCGTCGCTGACCCGCAGCCGTACCGTCTGGTCGTCGGCGGCGACCCGGACCTCGATCCGTTTCGCGTGCCGGGCGTGCCGGCGGGCGTTGGTGACCGACTCCTGGGCGAGCCGGTAGACGGCCGCCGCGACCGCCGGCGGCAGGTCGTCGACCGCGCCGCTGATCTGGACGTCGACGGCCGGGCCGGGGCGCGACGGGTCGGCCAGCCCTTCGAGGTCACCGACCCGGGGGGTGGGGGTCAGCTCGACCGGCTCGTCGCGGCGCAGCACCCGGACCATGCCGCGCATCTCGGCCAGCGCCCGGGACGCCTCGGCCTCGATCACCCGCAGCGCGTCGGCCGCCGCGTCCGGGTGGGTGCCGGCGGTGGCCAGGCCGGCCTGGGCACGGATCGCCATCGCCGAGACGTGGTGCGCGACGGTGTCGTGCAGGTCCCGGGCGAGCCGTTCCCGTTCCAGGAGTTTCACCTGGTCCAGCTCGCGCTGGCGGGCCCGGGACCGCCAGCGCAGCGCCGCACCGATCGCCCCGGCGGAGGTCAGCACGATCAGACCGGCGACGAGATCACCGAGGCCGAGGTGCCCGAGGGCGAGCGACAGGCCGAGCTTGCCGACGATGATCGCGGTGCCGGCCACGATCTGGCGCCCCGATCCCCAGCGGATCAGGGAGTACGCCAACAGCAGCATGAAGACCAGCACGTTGAGGTCGGGTCCGCCGTCGGTCGGCACCGAGACCACGGCGCAGACGCCGAAGCCGACCGCGACCGCCGGCAGCGGCGCCGACCGGCGCCACAGCAGCAGCGGAACCAGCCCGACCGTGACCAGCACCGACAGCGTCCGCCAGGGCAGCTCGGGCCGGAGCACGCCCTCGACGACGGCCGCCGGGATCAGCAGCACGACCAGCGCCCAGTCCCGCCAACTCAGTGGGGGGACGTGCGGTGGGCGCGGCTCGTTCCACACGGAGCGCAGCAGACCGGGCACGGATCAATCGTACGAAGCCGGGGACCACACCGGATCGGCCCAAAGTACGACCGGCCAGGTCACCTCCGTCCCCCGTCGGCGTCGGTGGCGGCGGGCCGGGCCGGGCGGCCCTCGATCATGAGCGCGGTGGCGGCGACGGCGATAACGGCGGCCGCGACCAGGGGCAGGTCCCCCGGCTGGCGGTGGTCGATCACCAACCCGCCCAGGGTCGCCCCGGCGCCGATCCCGAGATTGAGCACGGTGATTCCGATCGCTCCGGAGGCGGCCTCCCGGCCCGGGGCGGCGATCCGCAGCAGGTGGGTCTGCAGGACCGGCGGCAGCAGGCCGATGAGCAGACCCCAGCCCGCGATCACCACCACCGCCACGACCAGCTGACGGTCGAGCACCAGCAGGGAGGCGGCGCTGGCGGCGAAGGCGGTGCTGACCCAGCCCAGCGCCTGTCGTGGATAACGGTCGGACAGCAGTCCGGCCCCGGCGGTGCCAGCCACTCCGGCGGCTCCGAAGACGAACAGCAGGGTGGCCGCGGTGACGCTGTCGTACCCCCCGAAGAGTTCGAGCAGCGGCGCGATGTAGGTGTAGAGCAGGAAGTGGCCGGTGAGGACCAGACCGGCTGCCACCGCGACGCGGAGTACGGCCCGCACGCCCGGGTCCCGGCCGGCCCGCGCGCCGACCGGCCGCGGGGGGTCCGGCAGCGGCAGGGTACGCAGCACGAGAGCGGCCAGGGCGAGCAACGCCGCCAGCGTCGCGAAGCTGACCCGCCAGCCGAGTACGGCGCCGGCCGCGGCGCCGAGCGGGATGCCGACGATGCTGGCGAGGGCGGGGCCGGCGAGTACCACCGAGACCGCGCGGCCGACCCGGGCGGGCGGGACGAGGGTGGCCACGATCGGTACCAGCAGGGACCAGAAGAGACCGTGTGTGGCCGCGCCGATGATGCGGCTGAGCAGCGTCCACCCGTACGAGGGGGCGAGTGCGGTGCCGGTGGTCGCCAGGGCGAACAGCAGCAGCAGGACGGGCACCAGGCGGCGGCGCGGGATCCGAGCGGCGAGTCGGGTGAGCGGGATGCTGGCGACGGCGACGGTCAGGGCCCAGGCGCCGACCAGCCGGCCCGCGGTCGACTGGGCGACGTCGAGGTCGGCGCTGAGTTGCAGCAACAGGCTGGCGGGCAGCAGTTCGGTGGTCACGGTGGCGAAGGCCGCGCCGGACAGGAGAAGCAGGGTCCGCCAGGGCAGCCCGGGCGCCCGGTCGACGTGGGTCCCGGTGGGTTGAGTGGTCATGGCTGGGACCGTAAAGTCTCACACCGATGGCAGAGTCAAGGGAGCGACCGTGCGGATTGGTGAGCTGTCGCGGCGAACCGGGATCTCGATCCGGATGCTGCGCTACTACGAGGAACGGGGACTGCTGTCCCCGGAACGCGCACCGAGCGGCTACCGGCATTACCGGGAGAGCGACCTGGCCCGGGCGTCGCTGGTGAGCAGCCTGATCAGATCAGGGCTGACGACTAAATTGATCATCCCGCTGCTCCGCGACGACCAACTCGATCGGCCGGCGGTGGGCGGGCCGGAGAACGGGGACGACGAGCTGACTGCCCTGTTCACCGCAGAGCTCGCCCGGTTGGAGAGCCGAATCATGTGCATGACCGTGAGCAGGGACGCCGTCGCGCGGCACCTGCGAAGACTCCGCGGCGCACCCCTTGCCGCGGGTGGCGGGGGCTCATAACCTTGGCGGGCGTTCGACGTTCGACGGGGGAGCTGAGCCGTGCGGATTGACCCAGGCGCGTGCCGACCGATCTGACCGACGCCGTACGCGCCGCCCAGGACGGCGACGAGGAGGCGTTCCGGTTCCTGTACCGCACCCTGCAACCCGGGCTGCTGCGGTATCTGACCGCGTTGGTGGACGCCGACGCGGAGGATGTCGCCTCGGAGGCGTGGTTGCAGGTGACCCGCGACCTGCACACCTTCGACGGCGGCCCCAGCTTCCGGGCCTGGGTGGCCACCATCGCCCGCAACCGGGCCATGGACCACCTGCGCCGGCAGCGACGGCGGCCGGCGCTGCCGGTGCCGTCGTACGCGCTGGCCGAGCTGCCCGCCGACGAGGACACCGCGGAGCGGGCCGGCGAGGTGATCGGCACCGGGACGGCGATCGCGTTCATCGCCCGGCTGCCCCGCCAGGAGGCCGAGGCGGTGCTGCTGCGTATTGTCATCGGTCTCGATGCCGAGGGGGCGGCACGGGTGCTGGGCAAGCGGGCGGGGGCGGTCCGCACCGCCGCGCATCGAGGGCTGCGACGGCTGGCCAAGATTCTGGAGCAGGATGGGTTCCGCGCGCCGGTCGAGCCGCCGGTCACCCGGCGGATTCCCGAACCGCGAGCTGAGGGTGGGACGTCCCAGACCCCCGAGGCGGAGGGGATGACGTGGGGAGGGATGACATGAGCTTCGGCCGGCACCGCCGGGGGGACGGCGACGGGCGCGACCCGTTGGTGGCCGTGTTCGCCGAGGCGCCCGAGACCGACGGTGCGGTCTGGGAGTTGCTGGCCGCCGCGACCGCGCCGCCGCGCCGCCGGGAGCTCGCCGGTGAGGACGCCGCCGTGGCGGCCTTCCGGGCGGCCCGGGACCGGTCGGTGCCGGTCTTGCCGGTCGCGCCGGTGCGGCTCGGCCGCCTCCGCCGGTTGACGGCCAGCGCGACGACCTGGGTCGCGGTGCTGACCGCGGCGGCGGCCACCGCGGGCGCCGCCGTGGCCGCGAGTACGCAGGGCGGGGAGCCGGTAACCCGGCCGCCGATCGTCGCCACCACCCCGCCGCCGAGCCCCACTCCTGCCGCCCCCGCGCCGACCCGGCCGGTCCAGTCCCGGCCTGCCCCGGCACCCCCCGCTCCGACGACCCCCGAGGTCGACGACGACTCGGACCTCGGCCCGTTCAGCCGGCGCCTGCACATCGGACTCTGCCGGCTCTACCTGATCAAGGACGCCGACGCCCGGCGCCGGTACCTGGATCACCCGTCGATGCGGCGGGTGATCGAGGCCGCCGGGGATCGCAGCAAGGTGACCGGCTACTGCCTCCGGCTGGTCGGGCCGCCGCCGACGCTTCCGCCGGGCGGCCTCCCCGGGCCCCCGCCGTTCGTCCCGCCGGGCCGGAATCCGTTCGGCCAGCCGGGCATCGGTCCGAATGCGAACGGCGCGGGCAACAACGCGGCGAACGGGGCCGGCAACCGCGCCGCGAACGGGTCAGCTCGATGACCCGGTGGTGAGCAGGCCGCCGGTCAGGGTGTGCAGCAGGGCCAGGCTGGACGGGCAGCACGCGACCCGACCCTCGTGCACCAGCCGGGCCAGGTGCGGTACGGCCACCCAGTAGAGCTGGTCGGCCTCGTCGGCGTCCTGCGGCGGCCCGACGCACTCCACCGCCCGCGCGTACGCCAGGTGGAACTGCTGGTCGGTGAGGCCGTTCGAGGCGTTGACGGTGGCGAAGACCCGCGGTTCGTCGACCCGCCAGCCGGTCTCCTCCAGCACCTCCCGGGCGGCGGCCTCGACCGGCGTCTCGCCGGGCTCGATCCCGCCGGCGGGCACCTCGAAGCCGGTGGTGTCGGTGATGAACCGGTGCCGGTAGAGCAGCAGCACCCCGTGCTCCGGGTGGTGCACGACGACGAAGACCGAGTGGTGCGGCAACCGGATGACGTGATGCTGGTACGCCTCGGCGGTCGGCGGCTCCACGTCGACCAGGTTCAGCGACACCCACCGGCTCTCGTAGATCGGCCGGCTGCCCCGGATCTGCCACCGCGCGCAGTCCGGGGCGTCGGCCTGCCAGGTGTCCGGGTGGTAGTGCGCGATCGTCGACATGCGACCTGCCGGGTCGCCGGTCAGCAGCCCGGCAGCCGGTCGATGAGGTACCGCTCGACCGCGTCCAGCGAGATCCGCTCCTGGGTCATGGTGTCCCGGTCGCGGACCGTCACCGCGTTGTCGTCAAGGGTGTCGAAGTCGACGGTGACGCAGAACGGAGTGCCGATCTCGTCCTGGCGCCGGTAGCGGCGGCCGATCGCCTGCGAGTCGTCGAACTCGACCACCCAGCGCTTGCGCAGCGCCGCGCTCAGGTCGCGGGCCTTCGGCGACAGGGCCGGGTTGCGCGACAGCGGCAGCACCGCCACCTTGACCGGGGAGAGCCGGGGGTCGAACCGCAGCACCGTGCGCTTGTCGACACCGCCCTTGGTGTTCGGCGCCTCGTCCTCGTCGTACGCCTCCAGCAGGAAGGCGAGCACCGCGCGGGTCAGGCCGGCGGCCGGCTCGATCACGTACGGCACCCAGCGCTCGCCCTTGTCCTGGTCGAAGTAGGACAGGTCGACGCCGGAGTGTTTGCTGTGCGTGGTCAGGTCGAAGTCGGTGCGGTTGGCGATGCCCTCCAGTTCGGAGAACTCGGTGCCGCCGAACATGAACTTGTACTCGATGTCGACGGTGCGCTTCGAGTAGTGCGAGAGCTTCTCCTTGGGGTGCTCGAAGAAGCGCAGGTTCGACTCGCTGAGGCCCAGGTCGAGGTACCAGTTCCAGCGCTCCTGCAGCCAGTACTCGTGCCAGGTCTCGTCGGTGCCGGGTTCGACGAAGAACTCCATCTCCATCTGCTCGAACTCACGGGTACGGAAGATGAAGTTGCCGGGGGTGATCTCGTTGCGGAACGACTTGCCGACCTGGGCGATGCCGAACGGCGGCTTCTTGCGGGCCGAGGTCTCGACGTTCTTGTAGTTGACGAAGATGCCCTGAGCCGTCTCCGGCCGCAGGTAGTGCAGGCCCTCGTCGCTCTCCACCGGGCCGAGGTAGGTCTTCATCAGGCCGTTGAACATCCGCGGCTCGGTGAAGGTGCCCTTGTTGCCGCAGTTCGGGCAGTTGAGCTCGGCGAGGTCGGCGGGTGGGCGACCGTGCCGGGCCTCGTACGCCTCCTCCAGGTGGTCGGCGCGGAATCGTTTGTGGCAGGACTGGCACTCGGTAAGCGGGTCCACGAAGGCGTCCAGGTGGCCGGAGGCGGCCCAGACGTCCCGGGCCAGGATCACCGCCGAGTCCAGGCCGACGATGTCGTCGCGCTGCTGGACCATCGACTTCCACCACTGCCGGCGGACGTTCTCCTTCAGCTCGACGCCGAGCGGGCCGTAGTCCCACGCCGACCGGGTCCCGCCGTAGATCTCGCTCGACGGGAAGACGAAGCCCCGGCGCTTGGCGAGGCTGACGACGGCGTCGATACGGTCGGCTGGCATTGGTTTCCTCCTACGCCGACTGGCGGTCGGCGGGATCAACAGGTCGGCGGGATCAACGGTACGGTCATCGCTGGTCTGAGCCCACCGAGATTACCCGGCTCGCCGGTCGGCGCGTCCCGCCACCCCCACCGGGTCAGCTCACCCGGCACACCTTCAGCGAGGCGTCCTGGCTGTCCTGGGCCAGCTCCGCCCGCAGGCTGTCCCGGCCGCCGCCGGCGTAGCTGACATCGACCGGGACGACCAGTTCGATGCCGAAGGTCGCCTCGCCGACCTGGTACGAGTCGATCTCCGGCTCGGCGCTGATCCGCCGTTCGAACTCGGCCCGGGTCTCCTGCTCGCGCGCCTCGTCGCAGAGCAGCGAGTACGCCTCCCCGTACTGGCCCTCGCGGACCGCCTCGAAGTAGTCGCCGACCACCACCTGCGCCTGCTCGCTGATCGCCTCCGAACCGGAGATGGCGAATCCGACCAGGGCGACCGATCCGCCGCCGCAGCAGAGCAGGACGGCCAGCGCGGCGACGCCCAGTCCGAGCCAGAGCCGGGCCGTGCGCCCCTCCGAGGGCGGCGCCGGAAACGGCGGCCGCACGCCGGGTCCGCGCGGCGGTTCCGGCGGTCCGGGGTACGCCGCGGGCAGGTTGGGGTACGCCGCGGGCGGGCCGGGGTATGCCGGTAGGCCGGGAGCTGGCGCGGACGGGCCGGGATCTGAAGTCGGCGGGCCGGGATACGGCGCGGGTGGGCCGGCCGGTCCGGGAGCGGTCATGAGGGCAAGGGTAGTGCCCGCCGGCTCACCGGCCCGGCCCAGCGGCCCGATCGCTGCCGAGGACCCGGATCGGGCCGTCCGGCCCCAGTTCGGCGAGCGGTTCGTAGGCCGACGGTTCGTCCAGCGACTCGGCCAGCAGCGGGATGGCCGCCACCTTCACCTCGAACGCGCCGAGCGCCCGCCGGTAGGTGCCGACCGACTCCCACTCGGTCACCAGCGACCACTGCCGGGGGTCGTCCAGTGCCCGCAGTAGCTGGCCCCGGCGGAAGCCGGGGCGGGCGCCGAGGGCGGCGAGTGCGGCGTGGGCGCGTTCGGTGAACGCCGCGGCGGCCTCCTCCTCGATCACGAACCGGTTGGTGACCAGCACCGGCGGCCTCCCTCGCTGGGTCGGTCGGACTCCCTCGTAGAGTCCGTGTGATGGAGCCTACGCAGAGCCCCCTGCTGGTCCGGTTGGCCCGGGCCAACCCGACCGGGGTGTTCCTGGCCGCCCTGGTCGTCGTGCTGGCCGGCCTCTTCGCGCCGGGGATCATCGGCGGGGCGCTGCTGCTGGCGCTGGCGGTCGGCCTCGGGGCGCTGCTGGTGACCACCTGGCCGGTGCAGACGCCGATCACCCGGGCGGTGCGGCTGGTGCTGTTGGGGCTGCTGGTCGCGGTCGCGTTGATCAAGATTCTCTGAGCCGTACCCATGCACTCATGCACTTTTGACAATCATTCTCATTGTCGCGGAGAGTGGGTGGCATGGTGATCCGCTCCGCTCCCCGTACCCTGGCCGCCACCGCCGCCGCCCTGCTCGCCCTGACCGGCGTCGCCGCGTGCGGCGAGGACGGTGCGGCCGGCGCCGATCCCGACCGGATCGACGTGGTGGCCGCCTTCTACCCGCTGCAGTACCTCGCCGAACGGGTCGGCGGCGACGGCGTCAACGTGACGAACCTGGCCAAGCCCGGCGCGGAGCCGCACGACCTGGAGCTGAACCCCGGCCAGGTCGGCGAGGTGACCGAGGCCGAGCTGATCGTCTATCTCAAGGGCTTCCAGCCGGCGGTCGACGAGGCGATCGAGCAGTCCGGCGGGGACCGCTCCTTCGACGTGGCCGGCGTGCAACCGCTGCTGGACGCCAGCGCCGGCGGCCACAGCCACGACGAAGAAGAGGGCCACGAGGGCGAGGAAGAGGAGGAGCACGCCGAGGAGGAGACCGGCGGCAAGGACCCGCACGTCTGGCTCGACCCGACCCGGCTGGCCACCATCGGCGACCAGCTCGCCCAGCGACTCGGCCAGGCCGACCCGGACCGGGCCGCCGACTACACCGCCCGGGCCGCCACGCTCCGCACCGAGCTGGAGACCCTGGACCAGGAGTACGCCACCGGGCTGGCCAACTGCCAGCGCCGCGAGATCGTCGTCAGCCACACCGCCTTCGGCTACCTGGCCGAGCGCTACCAGCTCGAACAGGTCGGCATCACCGGGCTGACCCCGGAGGACGAGCCGTCCCCGCAGCGGCTCGCCGAGGTGGCCGAGGAGGCCCGCGAACACGGCGCCACCACCATCTTCTTCGAGACCCTGGTCAGCCCGAAGGTCGCCGAGACCATCGCCCGCGAGGTCGGCGCCGAGACCGCGGTGCTCGATCCCATCGAAGGGCTGCAACCCGGCAGCGAGGACGACTACCTTGCGATCATGCGAACCAACCTGACCACCCTCAAGTCGGCGCTGAGCTGCCCGTGACCGGAGCCACCGCCGAACCCGTCATCGCCGTCCGGCACGGGGTGGTCGCCTACGACGACCGCCCCGTGCTGCGGGACGTCTCGCTGACCGTCACCCCCGGCGAGGTGGTGGCGATCCTGGGTGCCAACGGCTCCGGCAAGTCGACCCTGATCCGCGCCATCCTCGGGCTGGTTCCGCTGGCCGGCGGCACGGTCGACCTGTTCGGCGTGCCGCTGCGCCGGTTCCGCGACTGGCGCCGGATCGGCTACGTGCCGCAGCGGATGGGCGCCGGCAGCGGCGTACCGGCGACGGTGGCCGAGGTGGTCGGCTCCGGGCGGCTGGCCCGCCGCGGGGTGCTGCGCCCGGCCGGCGCCGCCGACCGGGCCGCGGTGACGCGCGCCCTGACCGCCGTCGGCCTCGCCGACCGGGCCGCCGACCCGGTGGCCACCCTCTCCGGCGGCCAGCAGCAACGCACCCTGATCGCCCGCGCGCTGGCCGGCGAGCCGGAACTGCTCGTCCTCGACGAGCCCACCGCCGGGGTGGACGCCACCAGTCAGGCCGCGTTCACCGAGGCGCTCGCCGACTTCCTCGGCACCGGCGGGACGGCCCTGCTGGTCGCCCACGAACTCGGGCCGCTGGCCGCCCTGATCAGCCGCGCGGTGGTCGTACACCATGGGGAGATCGCCCACGACGGACCGGTTCCGGAGCCGGCCGGGCACCACGCGGAGCCCGGCCACGACCACGTGCACCCGCACGGTCCGGACGAGCCAGCGGGATTGTGGGGCCGATGAGTCTCTTCCAGTACGACTTCATGATCCGGGCGCTGGTCGGCGCGCTGGTCATCGGGCTGGCCGCGCCGGCCCTCGGCATCTACCTGGTGCAACGGCGGCTCTCCCTGATCGGCGACGGGGTCGGACACGTGGCGCTCACCGGCGTCGGCGTCGGACTGCTGCTCAACCGCTCCCCCGTGATCGCCGCCGTGATCGTCGCGGCGGCCGGCGCGGTCGCCATCGAGCTGATCCGCGAGCGCGGCCGCACCTCCGGCGACGTGGCGCTGGCGCTGCTCTTCTACGGCGGCATCGCCGGTGGCGTGATGCTCGTCGGCCTCTCCGACAACAGCAGCAACGCCAACCTGATGGCGTACCTGTTCGGGTCGCTGACCACGACGTCGCCGCAGGATCTGGTCACCATCGTGGTGCTCGGCGCGGTGGTGCTGGTCACCATGATCGCGCTCCGGCCGGCGCTCTTCGCGATCTGCCACGACGAGGAGTACGCCCGGGTCTCCGGGCTGCCGGTGCGGGCGCTGAACCTGCTGCTCGCGGTGACCACCGCGGTGACCGTGACGATCGCCATGCGGGCGGTCGGGCTGCTGCTGATCAGTGCCCTGATGGTGGTGCCGGTCGCCACCGCCCAGCAGCTCACCAAGGGCTTCGTGAGCACCATGGCGACGGCGATGGGGCTCGGGCTGCTGGCCGCCGGCTCCGGGGTCTGGCTGGCCGGCACCGCCGACACCGCGCTCGGCGCCACCATCGTCGTACTGGCGATCCTGTCGTTCCTGGTGGTCTCCGTGGCGACGGCGGTGTGGCGTTGGCTACGCCGCCGCCGGCTGGCGGCCCGGCCGGTGACCAGTGGTGCCGCCGCGCCGGCTGGGGCCGGTGGTGCGGCCATCGCCGGCGGTGCCGTTGGCCAGCCGCGGCCGGCGGCCGCCGAACTGGAACCGCCCGAGGTGGTCCTGGACCGCTGAGTCCGATCCGGCCCGACGGCGACCTGGCGGTATTGGTTACCGTTGCAGGGTGACCAGCTCGAACGGGTACGAGGCGTACGCGGGTGCCGGCGAGCTGTTGCGCGCCCTCTCCGCGCCGATCCGGGTCGCCATCGTCACCGAGCTGGCCCAGGGCGAACGCTGCGTACACGAGCTGGTGGAGAAGTTGCGGGCGCCCCAGCCGCTGGTCTCCCAGCACCTGCGGGTGCTGCGCGGCGCCGGGGTGGTCCGGGGCTCCCGACGCGGCCGGGAGATCGCGTACGCCTTGGTCGACGAGCACATCGCGCATATCGTGGCGGATGCCGTCAGCCACGCGGGAGAGGCCACATGACGATCGGAGACAGCACGGCGGTCCGGAACACCCGGCAGCGCAGCGCGGTCAGCGCCCTGCTCGCCGAGGTGGAGGGCTTCCACAGCGCGCAGGACCTGCACGCGATGCTGCGCGACCGCGGCGAGCGGGTCGGCCTCACCACCGTCTACCGGACCCTGCAGGGGCTGGCCGACGCGGGCGAGGTCGACGTGATGCGGCCGCCGGGCGGCGAGCACCTCTACCGGCGGTGCAGCGAGGGCCACCACCATCATCTGGTCTGCCGGGCCTGCGGGCGGACGGTCGAGGTCGAGGGACCGGCCGTGGAGACCTGGGCCGAGCGGGTCGCGGCCAAGCACGGGTTCGCCGACGTCAGCCACACCCTGGAGATCTTCGGCACCTGCCCGGACTGCGCCCGCTGACGGGTTGAGGCACGCTGATCGGCGTGAAGATTTACGCCGACCGGTTCCCCACCGCCGCCCGTCAATTCGTCACCGACCTGCTCGCCGTCGCCTGGGTCTACCTGTGGGTGCGGGCCGGAATGTGGCTGCACGACCTGATCGAGAAGCTCGCCGTACCCGGGCAGAAGCTGGAGGGTGCCGGCGGTGGTCTCGCCGACAACCTCGCCGACGCCGGCGGCAAGGTCGGCCGGGTGCCGATCGTCGGCGACGAACTGACCGCGCCATTCACCCGGGCCGCCGAGGCGGCTCGGTCGATGGCCGACGCCGGCCGCGACCAGCAGGACCTGGTCGCGGACCTGGCGTTGGGGCTGTCGCTGGCGGTGGTGGTCTTCCCGATCGCCCTGGTGGTGTTCGGCTGGCTGCCGCTGCGGCTGCGGTGGATGCGCCGGGCCGCCGCCGCGAAGGTACTGCGTTCGGCGCCCGCCGGCCGCGACCTGCTGGCCCTGCGGGCGCTGGCCACCCAGCCGTTGTCCAGGCTGCACAAGATATCGCCGGATGTCGCGGCGGCCTGGCGGCAGGCAGATCCATCCACCGTGGACAGTCTGGCGGCTCTCGAACTGCGTTCCCTCGGCCTCCGAAACTAACCGACCATCCCCTCAATTCGGACGGGTGCCATTATTCCCTCGGATCGTCGCCGACCTCGATTCAATATCTTGACAACATTGACTAACATCCCCGTCTCTGCCACGATTGGCGACGCCGAACGGGGGTGAAGCAGTGGTGATACAACCATGAAACCGGTGGTCAGCGTACAAACAGCCGACGAAATAGTCGGAGGTCAAGTGGTTCACGACCTCCACCTGGGCGAGAGCATCACTTTCGGCACCTGCCTCTGCACGAACTGCGATTTCGACATGATGCTGCGCCCGGAGCAGGGCGCCGTCGCCGGGCGGGTGACCGCCTACGGCGACCACTGGCGGATCGACAACCTCAGCGAGGGTCGCCCACTCGTGGTCGAGGACCTGGAGAACGCCCATCAACTGGTCAGCGTGCCCGCCGCCACGCTGCAGGTGGTGATGCCCTTCGAACTGGCCCGGGTGCTCGTCTCCGACCGGACGATCGCGCTCGTCTACGGCCCGGAACCGGAGACGGCCGATATTTCCGACGCGACCTGCCCCGCCGCCGGGCCGGATGAGCCGAGCCCACTAGACCGGTCCGCCACATATTTCTCGGTGCTTGTCGCACTCTGCGAACCGAGACTGCGCGGCATCGTCGACGCTCCCCCACCAACATCCGCACAGATCGCCGCGAAATTGCAACGTAATGGCACTCCGATCAGCCCGATCGCGGTGGATTCCCAGATCGCCTACCTCGTTGAGAAGCTCGACCTCAAACCCGAGACACCCGACGGTCACCGACGTAGTTGGCGCAAAGAAAGACTTATCAGCGCGGTACTGCGACGCGGCCTGATCGAGCCGGCGGACCTGACCGACTGACCCCTACCCGCGCCGCCGGTAGGTGACCCGCACACCGACCGCCGCCGGGCGATCACGCCCGTGGGACAGGAGCACGCCGCCGCCGGAGACCGGTGTCACGCTGAACGACGCGCGCACCTCATCGGCCTCCCAGTCCCCGGCGGCGGGCATCGCGAGCACCGCGTCCGCGACCAGTCGGGCCACGGTGTCCACCCCCGTTCGGATGTCGCCCAGCCGGTCGTCGACGGGCGCACCGGCGGGTACGTCCCAGCCGATGTGCCGGCCGCCGACCTCCACCGTCTGGATCCACACCGGGTTGCGGTGCTGCGAAGTCATGACTGTCCTTTCGACGAACTCGGTCGGCGGGCGGCTGCCCGCCGGCGGTCAGACGTCACGCTGGCGGAACGACGCGACCCCGCCCCAGGACAGGATCGCCACGAAGAGCAGGAAGGTCGCCCCGCCGACCAGCGGACCCGCGCCGGACATGCTCTCGCCGAGCACCGCCGACGCGGACGCGTCGGCCCCGCTGAGCATGGCGTCCCCGGCGGCGAACGGCAGGAACTGCGCCGCCTCCCGGACCGGGCCGAACGAGGAGGAGCCGAGGAAGAGCCGGAAGATCGGCTCGATGATGAACGGGGTCACGACGAGCGCCAGGATCGCCGCCGGCTGCGACGGCAGCAGCAGGCCGAGAGCCAGCCCGATCAGCGCCCAACCCACCACCAGCAGCACGAACCCGGCCTGCGCCCGGACCAGATGGAACGGCGACAGGTCCATCGGGATCCGGCCGGAGAGCACGGCCAGCGCCACCGTCCAGGCCACCGCGAGGTTCGCCACGGCCATCGCGGCCGTGGCACCGGCCACCACCAACGCCTTGGCCGCCAACGCGACCGACCGGCGGGGGGTGACCAGCAGCGTCGTGGTGACCGTGCCGTAGCGCAGGTCGTGGCCGATCGCGAAGACACCGATCAGGCCGGCCGCCACCGGGGTCAGGACGGACCTGGTGAGGACCAGAATGAACGTCTCGCTGCTCGACACGGCCTGCCCGGGATCGGCGCGCAGGTCGAGCACGAGGGCGGCGAAGGCGAGCCCCAGCAGCGCGGTCACCACCAGCGAGACCCCGAACAGCCACCAGGTGCTGCGCAACGTCCGCAGCCGGCGCCACTCGTAGGCGACCGCCGGCCTCACCGCCGGGCCCCGTTCGCGTCGACCGGCCGGGCGTCGTAGTCGGTCAGCCCGTCCGATGCCGCCAGGAAGGCCTCCTCGAGGGTGGCGGTCCGGGTGACGATCTCGTACACGGCTATCGACTCGCGGAAGGCGAGGTCGCCGATGTCACGCTGACCCATGCCCTGCACCACGAGCAGGTCCTCCGGCTCGGACTTGACGGTCGCACCGGCACCGCGCAGCAGGGTCGCCAGCCGATCCGGCTCCTTGGCCCGGACGTGCACGACGGTCAGGTTGGAGGTTCCGATGAACTCCTGGACCGAGCTGCTGCGGACCAGCCGACCCCGGGCGATGACGAGCAACTCGTCGGCGGTCTGCTCCATCTCGGCGAGCAGATGGGAGGAGACCAGAACCGTGCGCCCCGCCGCGGCGTACCGGCGCAGGAACAGCCGGAGCCAGCGGATGCCCTGTGGGTCGAGTCCGTTCGCGGGTTCGTCGAGGATCAGGGTCTCGGGTTCACCGAGCAGCGCGGTGGCGATGCCGAGCCGCTGGTTCATCCCCAACGAGAACCGCTTCGGCATGGACCTCGCCTCGGCCGCGAGTCCCACGAGTTCGAGCACCTCGGTGACCCGCGCCGGGGGGACTCCGATTCCGGCGGCGACCATCGAGAGGTGGTCGCGAACGGTCCGGGTGGGGTGAAAGGCGCGGGCATCGAGCATCACGCCGACCGACCGGGCCGGCCGGTCGATCTCCTGGTAACGCCGTCCGTCGAAGGTGGTGGTCCCGCTCCCCCGGGTCAGCCCGAGCATGAGCCGGATGGTGGTGGACTTCCCCGATCCGTTCGGACCGAGCAGGCCGGTCACCTTTCCGGGTCGGACCCGGAAGGACAGGTCGTCGACGGCGCGCTTGGCACCGAACGACTTGCCCAGCCCGACCGCTTCGATGACTGTCATTGACACTCCCTCGTCTGCCCCACCGCGGCGGAGAGCTCCACCTGGTGATCCACCTCCACCTCGTCCGGCAGGTCGTGGCTGATCAGAATGACCGCGCCGGTCCCGGACCACCGGCCGAGGTCCGCGGCGAGAATCCGACCGCCGTCGGCGTCCAGCCCAAGGAAGGGCTCATCCAGGAACACGGTCCGGAAGTCGCCGAGTGTGCAGAGCACGATCCAGAGCTTGCGGGCGTTACCGGTCGACAGTGTCCGGCTGTCGGCCTCGAACCACGGTTCGAGGCCGAACCGCCGAGCCCGGTCGGTCGCCGCCTCGGCCTCGATCCGGAAGCACCGGGCCGAGAAGATCAGGTGGTCGCGAACGGTCATGTGCGGGTACAGCGCGGTCCGGGTGCGGCAGATCCGGCGGCGGTCCCGGGCCGCCGGGCTCGCCGCCGGCAGACCTCCGACCAGCACCGATCCGGACCACGGACGCAGGTAGCCGCTGCAGAGCTCCAGCAGGGTCGACTTGCCGGAGCCGTTCCGGCCGCGCACGTGGGTGATCCCGCGGTCGGGAATCGTGACGGAGAGCCCGTCGAAGACCGGTTGTCCCTGGCGGTAGCCGGTCGTCACGTCGATGACGTCGACGGCAGCGCCTGAACGCGGCGGGCCAGACATGCGATCGCACCTCCCAACAGCAGCGTCAGATAGCCGGCTAGCGCGATGGCGGTGACCGGCCCGCCCGCCCGCAGCGCCAGGATCAGCACCGGGGTGGAGAGCAGCACCGTCACGAGGCCGACGAAGAGGTTCGCCTCGACCGATCCGTCCACCGTTTCCTTCGGGGTGGCCGTGAGCGACTGCCCCACCACCGCGGCGCAGACGATCGAGATGCCGATCGGTACGACGGCCGGTGGCCACCGGCCGACCGTCAGGTAGGTCCCGGCCGAGAGCAGCAGCCCGAAGGTGAGGGCGGGTGCCAGATAGCAGGCGATGGCGCCGACGGTCAGCGCCCGGGCGGACACCCCGGCCTCCCACACGTACCGCAGGTGCCGGCCGAGCGTCGCCGGTCCGATCGCGAACATGGTCAGCTCCGCCAACACCAGGCAGGCCACGAAGGCGAGGGTGGCCGAGACGCGCAGGAGCGGTCCGCTGGTCGCGTCGACCACGGGCTGGACGGCGGGTGCCTGGGCCACCCCGATGGCGAAGCAGACCCCGACGAGGGTGAACCCGAACATCCGCCGCATCAGGGCGGCCGCGTGGTGACCTTGTAGTTCCCCGTGCAGCATGGCACCGACCGGCGTCCACCTCCACAGCAGTGGCCGGACCCGTCGGCTCAGCCGGCTGCCGACCGGCCGTCGATCCGCCGACACCACCGGGATGGCGAAGGACTCGGTACGCATCCGTCGGATGCTGCGGACCAGGGAGATGGCCGCTCCGGCGGCGACCGCGAACGCACCGGCGCCCGCCACGGCGGCCAGCGCGGTCGCGTCGATCCGGTGCAGCCAGGCGGGCGCCGACGCAGCCGCGAGCAGCTCCGTCGCCAGCGCCGTCAACGAGAATCCGGCCAGCCCGGCCGCGACGGCGGCCGCGGCCACCGGGCCGAGCCCGACCCGGCGGTTCCCGCCGTCGTCATTGGCGTGACGCGCGGCGAGCGCGAGCCCGGTGATAGCGGCCGCGCTGGGCAGCAGCACGGCGACGGACCACCACAGGGCCGGTGGCGGGCCGACCGCCCCGAAAACGGCCACGAACCCGAGATTCACCAGCCAGATCGCGCCGGAGAAGAGGACGATGCGCAGGCCGGCGTGGACCAGGAACACGTCGATCAGGCGGATGTCGAAGGCCCGGTAGAACTCCAGGTTCGGCGACCGGCTGATGCCGTAGCGCCGGCGGGACATCGCCTCCCGGGTGAGCTGCAGGACGCCCAGGTAGAGGTTCGTCAGGACGAGGAGGAGCAGCGCCCCGGTGCCGGCGGCCACCGGGATGACCGGCTGGCCGGGCTCCGCGCCGGACGCGGGGGTGAGCGCGTACGCCAGGGCCCGGGAGGCCAGCAGCGAGACCGCGAGGACGACCGGGGCGGCGAGCAGGCAGAGTCCGCCGACCAGAATCTGGAAGACGCGCAGCGGCATCCGCCAGCCGAGTGCGATCAGCCGGTCGAAGCAGTAGAGGTCGAAGACCAGCCGCCGGTCGTGCCATCGGTCCGCCACGTCAGAACCGGCTCCGCGGATCATCAAGCGACCGCTCGGCGGACATCAGGGTGGCCAGGACGGCCAGCAGCACCGCCGCCACCGCCACCACCAGGGCCAGCGTCCGGGCCACCGGGTTCGCCAGCCCCGATCCGGCCAGCGCCGCGGCCGCGGCACCGGCCAGGAAGAACAGGACGGTATCCCGCCGGTGGGACGCCGGGCGGAGGGCCACGACGAGGATGCCCCCGACGCCGAAGACGATCAGGGCGGCCGCGACGGCGAACAGCAGGGTTCGATCGGCGTCGGCCGGCGGTGCGACGGCCGCGAGGATCCCGGTCACCAGCGCGGCGAACCCGAGCCCGAGGGCGGCCGGGCGCCGTATGGATCGATAGACGGTGGCTAGATTCATCGGCTGCTCCGCAATCTCGCTCAGGTGGCGCTCGACAGGATGGCCAAGGTCAGCGTACACACGAACAAGAATGTGATTTTCCCTTTTGGACGCCCGATCCAGTGCCGCCGGAACAGCAAGGTGGCGACCACGGCCGCGACGATTACGTATCCCTGATAGAACGCGTGATTCCGGGGGGACGAGATCCCGAAGACCAGGCTCACCACCTGGACGGGAAGCGTGCAGAGCGCCGCCACCAGGAAGAACAGGCCGATCTGCGTCCTGCCCGCGACCGTGATCGCGGGACGGAAGATATGTCGTTCGAGTGCCGAGGCGAGCGAATAGTAGAGAGCGAGAACGAACAGCGACAGAAGGATTCCGAGGAAGATCCCGGAGTTGACCGCCAGGTTCTCCAGGTTCTGGTCGGTCAGTTCCCGGCTCGCGTCACGCCGGTCCAACTCGGCCCGCACGTACGCCGGGAGTCCGGTCGACCGCAGCAGCAGAGCGACGGCGGTGATGAGGTAGACCACCGCCCAGACCCGGCGGCTGGTGACCATCGGGGTCCGGTTGCGCTTCCTCGGTGCCCCCTCGACCGGGGGCGCGACTACGGTGTCGGTACTCGATTCGGTGCCGGAATCCACGGTCGCTACCGTCCAATCGGTATCGATGCTAGCGAAGGCTGATCGTCGTCGCCTCGATGACCGCGGCGGCGACGATGATGACGACCGCGACCGCGAGCACCCGGACCGAGACCCGGATCGCCCGCAGGTACGTCGTCAGGTAGCCGACCGACTGGTCGCCGGAATCCGCCCGGCCGTAGGTCGAACGGAGCACTGCGCTGATCGGGTAGAGACCGGCGGTCGCGGCGAGCACCAGTCCGAGGATCTCCAGCGGCGCGTACCACACGATGGAGGCAAACGCCGCCGAGAAGCCGACGTTCGCGGCCGCGGCGGTAAACGTCGCTCCGATATAGAGCGCGGTGATCCCCCAGCTCAACAGGGTCGATACGCCGCCGGTCAGGACACCGGAGAAGAACAGCAGCGCGGCACCGAGGTTCCTCAGGAGAAAGAACGAGAGCAGGGCCAGGAAGGACGAATCCGTGCCGGCGTCCTCCGCGCCCGCTCCGGAGGCCGGGACCGCGTCCATGCTCGCGTGTCCGACGTAGATTCCCGCGGCCAGTATGGCTAGGGACGCCAGGAAGGGAGTAAGCGTAGCCTGCCCAGCGACGCCCCTAGCCATACTGCGTTCCATCGTCATCCTCGTGTTCGGACGGGTCGAACCTGCCTACGCCACCGCGGCGGCGGAGCCCCAGCGGGCGATGGCCCACCGGGCGGTCGCGATGACGGTGGCGGCGATGCCGCCCGACAGCAGGCCCATGACGATCGCGAGGGCGATGCCGCCGACCTGAACAGCGTTCACGATCTGCGACGCGAACGCGGTCGACAGACCGAACATGCCGGCGATGTACATCACGCTGACGCTGGCGAAGAGGAGTCCGGTCAACCCGAGCGCGGCGGCCGTCGCCAGCGCGCCAGAGCCCCTCGTTGCCTTCAGGCTAGTGTCCATGCCTTCCCTTCCTTTGTCCGCCGGGCTGGGATGCCCAGATGTGAACATCCTGCTGACCCGGCGGGAGAAGGGGCACCCCTAGGGGTAGGCGGTTGCCGCGATTGCGGCGGGCACGGGCAGCAACTATGATCCCGGCCGCCCGATCATGACTATGCCCGGCCGCCCCCCATCAGCGGAGCGGCCGGGCGCGGCAGCGACCGGTCACCGCTCCGGTCGGGGTACGCGACGGCGGACATCGTCGCTTGTGGACGGGCCGGGCTCCCAGGCCGCCACCCAGGGCCGGTCGTCGGCCGGCGTGACCACGCCCTCCTCCAGGAAGGCGTACCGGCCGGCGAGGATCCCCTTGGCCGCCCGCACGTCGACCGAGTCGGTGTTCTCCCACAGGGCGGCGAAGAGCGCCTCGGCGCGTAGCCGGGCCTGCCGGCAGAACAGGTCGGCCAGCTCCACCCCCTCGGGGTGAACGGACTTCTCCGCGCGGGCGCGTACGCAGACCGCCGACATCGCGAACAGTTCCGCACCGATGTCCACGATCCGGCCGAGGAACGCCTGCTTGCGCTCCATCTTTCCCTGCCAGCGGGACATCGCGTAGAAGGTGGAGCGGGCCAGCTTGCGGGAGGCCCGTTCGACGTAGCGCAGGTGGCCGGCGAGGGGGCCGAATTCGGCGTACCCGCCGGGGTTCTGGCCCCGGCCGACCGCGAGCGTCGGCAGCCACCGGGCGTAGAACGCGCCCGCCTTCGCCCCGGCCCGCGCCTTGCGGCCGAGGTCGGCGTCCGGGTCGATGATGTCGCCGGCCACCGAGAGGTGGGCATCGACGGCCTCCCGGGCGATCAGCAGGTGCATGATCTCGGTGGAGCCCTCGAAGATCCGGTTGATCCGCAGGTCGCGCAGGATCTGCTCCACCTCGACCGGGCGCTCGCCCCGGGCGGCCAGCGAGTCGGCCGTCTCGTAGCCCCGGCCGCCGCGGATCTGGACCAGCTCGTCGGCGACCAGCCAGGCCATCTCGCTGGCGTAGAGCTTGACCAGGGCCGCCTCGATCCGGATGTCGTTGCGGTCGTCGTCGGCCAGCAGGCAACAGAGGTCGAGCATGGTCTCCATGCCGTAGGTGGAGGCCGCGATGAAGGCCAGCTTCTTCGCCACCGCCTCGTGCGCGCCGACCGGCCGGCCCCACTGGACCCGGTCGGCGGCCCACTGGCGGGCCACGTTGAGCGACCACTTGCCGGCCCCGACGCACATCGCCGGCAGCGAGAGCCGGCCGGTGTTCAGCGTGGTGAGCGCGATCCGCAGGCCGCGCCCCTCGCCACCGATCACGTTCTCGGCCGGCACCACCACGTCGTGGAACCGGGTGAGGCTGTTCTCCAGCCCGCGCAGGCCGAGGAAGGCGTTGCGCCGCTCGACGGTGATCCCCGGGGTGTCGGCCTCGACGACGAAGGCGGTGATGCCGCCCTTGCGGTCCTGGCTGGCCGGCACCCGGGCCATCACCACCAGCAGGCTGGCCACCGTGCCGTTGGTGGCCCAGAGCTTGACGCCGTTGAGCCGGTAGCCGGTGCCGTCCTCGGTGGGCTCGGCGGTGGTGGCCAGCCGGGCCGGGTCGGAGCCGACGTCCGGCTCGGTCAGCAGAAACGCCGAGACTTCACCCGCGGCGAGCCGGGGCAGGAACTTCCGCTTCTGCTCCTCGGTGCCGAACATCTTCAACGGCTGCGGCACGCCGATCGACTGGTGCGCCGAGAGCAGCGCGCCGATCGACGGGTTCACCGAACCGGCCAGCATGAGCGCCCGGCAGTAGTGCAAATTTGACAGTTCCAGTCCGCCGTACTCCTGGTCGATCTTCATGCCGAAGGCGCCGAGCCGGCCGAGGCCCTGAAAAACCTCGTCCGGG
This sequence comes from Solwaraspora sp. WMMD1047, assembly GCF_029626155.1. Classification (NCBI taxonomy): domain Bacteria; kingdom Bacillati; phylum Actinomycetota; class Actinomycetes; order Micromonosporales; family Micromonosporaceae; genus Solwaraspora; species Solwaraspora sp. WMMD1047. The sequence goes on from NZ_JARUBL010000001.1 coordinate 5,651,113, forward strand.
ATCGACGCCTCCCGTTCGATCCGGGCACCGTCCACCTCGGAGCGTACGTACTCGCCGAGCTTGGCCAGGAACTCCTCGGCCCGGGCGGTCTGCTCGGGGTCGGGGCGCGGCCACGGGTCGATCAGGTCGAGCCGGAACCGACCGAGGAACAGCTCCTTGCCGAAGCTCGGCTTGCCCCACTCGGACTCCCGGGCCGCCTCGGCGACCTGCCGGGCCTCCCGCTCGGTCACCTGGCCGGCTTCCTTGGGCAGCGGCCCGGCGCCGTCGCTCGCCGGCGGGACGGGTTCGCGCCGCCCGCCCGCCGCCGCCGTGCTGTTCTCCGTCGTGGTCATGGTTCCCCCTCCGACCGGGTACGGCTACAACAACGTTACCCCGGGACGTTACCCAGCGGTAGGTTTAGCCAACCCGGCCGGCGTGCCCCATTAGTCCTCGGGAACGGAGTCAGTCTCGTCGTCGTCCTCGGCCCAGTTCCGCCGCAGATAGGGCAGGCCGGCCCAGAAGGAGAGGAACCAGACCGCGGTCACCCCGCTGAGCACGAACGCCAACGGCCGGGGAAGCAGGTAATCCGTGATCAGCAGGACCGAGCTGACCATGGCGATCAGCATCAGGGCCAGACCGCCGGAGGCCATCCGGTGGGCGAACCGGACGAGTTCCGGCTTGCGGCCCTGCCGGAACAGCGCCCGGTGGAACGCGACCGGCGAGATGATCAGTGCGGTCGCGCCCGCGGCGGCCAGCAGGGCGACCACGTAGATGTCCCGTTGGAACACGGTGGTCTCCGGGAAGCCGCTGCTGAACGGCAGCGTCAACAGGAACGCGAAGAGGATCTGCACCCCGGTCTGCGCGACCCGCAACTCCTGCAGCAGGTCGGCGAAGTTCCGCTGCCAACGCTGCTTCTCTGTCTCCCGGTCCACCCATGGCCTCCGAAATCTCTTCACGAGTTTCGGTCACCTTTTCCCTCCGGCCAACTGGGCGAAACGCGAGGTTAACTCGACGCCCTCCACAGGGGGAGGTCACTCGTACTGCTGCTTCGGGGCCTCCACCTGCCGCCAGGACTCCACCGTCAGGTACGGGATCTCGGCCCGGTTGACCGGGTCGGTGCCGACCCGGTCGCTGTACCGGCCGGTCACCTCCACCCAGGTGTCCGGCGCCAAGCCGGCCGGCGGGTTGCCGTCCATGCCGACCTTGATCGGGCGTCCGTCGGCCGCGCAGCAGGAGAGGATCATCCTGGCCAGCAACGGCTCGCCGCCCGGATTGTCGACGATGAACCCGGTGAGCTGGACCCGGCGGTCCCCGATCGAGACACCCTTGTCAAACAGCGCCCGGGACGCGTAGTCGAGCACGCTGGTGCGGACCGGGTCGCCGTCGGGCAGCGGCGGGTAGTCGGAGACCTGCTGGCTCGACAGCGCGGTGCCGGCCTGGCCGGCCGCGTACGACCCGAGAGCCGGCGGGGCGACCAGCAGCAACCCGAGGACGGGCAGGATGAGCAGCCAACCGACCCGCGGCTCGTGGTGGGCGTGGCCGTGGTCGTCCCCGGCGTCATCCCCGCCGGTGGCCGCGACCGGCCGGCGCCGCAGGTCGTAGAAGAGCGTCATCACGGCCGCCACCACCAGCAGCAGCCCCGAGGCGATCAGGAACGGCTGCAGGCTCTCCTTGACGTAGCGCAGGTACATGTCGGTGAAGCTGGCCTTGAGCACGGCACCGCCGAGCAGAAGCAGCACCACACCCTGTGCCTGTCGGTTCACTACAGGACCACCGCCCCCACTCCGACGGCCGCCAGCACGGCGACCGCGAACGTCGCCGGGGCGAACCGGGCCGCGAACCGGCGGCCGAACACCCCGGCCTGCATCGAGATCAGCTTGAGGTCGACCATCGGACCGACCACCAGGAACGCCAACCGCGAGGTCAGCGAGAACTGCGACAGCGAGGCGGCGACGAAGGCGTCCGCCTCCGAGCAGATCGACAGCAGCACGGCGAGCACCGCGAGCGCCAGCACCGACAGCACCGGGTTGTCCGCCAGCGTCTGCAGCCACCGCTCCGGGACGAGCACGTTGATGCAGGCCGCGGCCGCCGCGCCGAGGACGAGGAATCCGCCGGCGTGCACGATGTCGTGGCGGACCGCCCCCCAGAAGGCCCGCCACCGCGACGAGTCGTCGAGCTCCGGGCGGTGCGGCAGCCGGATCCAGTCGGTGCGGCCGAGCCGCAACCAGAGCCAGCCCATGATCATGGCGACGATCAGGCTGGCCACGCCGCGGGCCAGCACCATCTCCGGATTGTTCGGGAACGCCACCGCGGTGGCCACCAGCACGATCGGGTTGATCGCCGGGGCGGCCAGCAGGAACGCCAGCGCCGCGGCCGGGGTCACGCCACGGCGGATCAGCGAGCCGGCGATCGGCACCGCCCCGCACTCGCAACCGGGCAGCACCACCCCGGCGCAGCTCGCCACCGGCACCGCCAGTGCCGGGTGGCTGGGCAGCGCCTTCGCCCAGAACGACCGGGGTACGAAGACCGCGATCACCGCCGACAGCGCCACCCCGAAGACCAGGAACGGGACCGCCTGCACCAGCACCGAGACGAAGACCGTCGTCCAGGTCTGCAGCCGAGGGCTGGAGATCGCCTCGGCCAGCGGCACCCGGAAGACGACAAGCAGGATGAGCAGCGCGGCCAGTACCTCGACCGAGCCGACCCGGTCACCGAAGAGCCGCTTCCGCGCCGGGTCCGCCGGCCGCTGCGGGTCGTCGACCCGGTCGGGACGGGACGGTGCCCGGCCGGGTGCGCTCACAGCGGTCCTCCTCAATCATCGGGCGCAACCACCTTAACCCGGGTGTCCGCTACCACATCCCCCTGTCCCACGCGGCCCGGCCGGTGCTAGCGTCGGCGGCACAACTGCATATCCGACAGGGGAGCGCGCAGCGCTGAGAGTGCGGACGACACCGCAGACCCTCGAACCTGATCTGGGTAATGCCAGCGCAGGGAGTTCGGTCGACCTCCAGCCGCGCCGCAGTCCGGGCCCACCGGACCGCGGCGTGCGTCTTGCCTGGTCCGCTGAAGCGACTGGGAGGCACCACCATGAGTCAACCCACCACCTGGCGCACCGTCGACGTCGTCGTCGGCTCGGTGATCGCCGTGGCCTTCGGCGTCGTGTTCTGGGCCTGGGGCCTGGTCTGGTCCGCCACCGAGAGCGCGTTCGCGTTCTTCCCACCCGCACAGGCCGTCATGTACGGCATCTGGCTGCTGCCGGCCGTCCTCGGTGGCCTGATCATCCGCAAGCCGGGCGCGGCGCTCTACTGCGAGACCGTCGCCGCCGTGGTCTCCGCGCTGCTCGGCAGCCAGTGGGCCGGCACGGTCATCCCGCAGGGCATCGTCCAGGGGCTCGGCGCCGAGCTGGCCTTCCTCGCCTTCCGCTACCGGTCGTACCGGCTGCCGGTGGCGGTGCTGGCCGGCACGTTGACCGGCCTGGGCGCGGCGTTGTTCGACTTCTTCGTCTGGAACCCCGAGTACGCGCTCTGGTCCTACCGGATCCCGTACGCCCTGCTCACCATCGTCAGCGCGGCGGTGCTGGCCGGCGCCGGCGGGTGGGCGCTGACCCGGGCGTTGGCCCGCACCGGGGTGCTGGACCGGTTCCCGGCCGGTCGCGAACGCGCCGCCATCTGATCCGTGAGCGCCATCGACCTGCGCGGCTTCGGCTGGCGGCACGCCGGCCGCCGGGCATGGGCGGTACGCGACGTCGACCTGCGGGTGGAGTCCGGTGAGCGGGTGCTGCTGCTCGGCGGGTCCGGGGCGGGCAAGAGCACCCTGCTCGCCGCGCTCGCCGGTCTGCTGGCAGAGGACTCCGGCGAGCAGGTCGGCACCGTCGAGATCGACGGGCTCGACCCGCGCAAGGCCCGGGAGCGGGTCGGCATCGTCTTCCAGGACCCGCAGACCCAGCTGGTGATGGCCCGGGCCGGCGACGACGTCGCGTTCGGGCTGGAGAACCGGGGGGTGCCGGCCGAGGAGATCTGGCCCCGGGTGCACGCCGCGCTGCGCCGGGTCGGCTTCCCGTACCCGGCCGACCGGGCCACCGCGGCGCTCTCCGGCGGCGAGCAGCAGCGGCTGGCCCTGGCCGGGGTGCTCGCCGCCCGACCCGGACTGCTGCTGCTCGACGAGCCGACGGCCAACCTCGACCCGGCCGGCGCCGAGCTGGTGCGGTCCGCGGTGGCCGGCGCGCTGGACGCCGGGACCACGATGATCCTGGTCGAGCACCGGGGCTGGCTGCCGCTGGTCGACCGGGTGGTGGTCCTGACGCCCGGTGGCGGCATCCGGGTCGACGGCCCACCGGAGGTCGTCTTCGGCACGCACGGCGACGCGCTGGCCGCCGACGGGGTGTGGGTTCCCGGCCGGACGGTCCTGCCCCGCCGGGCGGCGGCCCCGCCGGGCGACATGCTGTTGACCGCGGACCGGGTCGGCCTGGCGCCCCGGCTGGACCCGACCGACCTGGCGGTACGCGCCGGCGAGGCGGTCGCCGTGCTAGGCCCCAACGGCGCCGGCAAGTCGACCCTCGCGTTGCTGCTGGGCGGCCTGCTCAAGCCCGGCCAGGGGCGGGTGACGGCCGGTGCCGGGCTGGCCGGTCCCGGCGACGGGTCCGCCTCCGGGCGGGGCGGGAGCGGGCGGGGCGGGAGCGCCCCGCACCGGTGGCGGGCGCCGGTGCTGGCCCGGCGGATCGGGTCGGTGTTCCAGGACCCGGAGCACCAGTTCGTCACCGGCACGGTCCGCGACGAACTCGCCCTCGGCCCGCGTCGGACCGGCCGGTCCGCGGTGGAGGTGTCGGCGGTGGTGGACGAGCTGCTGGGCCGGCTGCGACTGGACCGGCTGGCCGGGGCGAACCCGTACACCCTCTCCGGCGGCGAGGCCCGGCGGCTGAGTGTGGCGACCGCCCTGGCCAGCGCCCCCCGCCTGTTGATCTTCGATGAGCCGACCTTCGGCCAGGACCGGCGGACCTGGCTGGAGCTGGTCGACCTGCTCGCCGGCCTGCGCGACGCCGGCCACGGGATCGTGACCGTCACCCACGACGCCGACTTCGTCGCGGCGCTGGCCGACCGCCGGGTCACCCTGGCGCGGCAGCCGTGATCGACGTCGCGCCGATCGCCCGGCCCGGCGCGCCGCTGGCCCGGCGCAACCCGGTCGCGAAGCTGGCCGCCGCGCTGGTCTTCTCGTTCACGCTGGTGGCCACTCTCGATCCGGTGGCCCCGGCGATCGCGCTCGCGGTCGAACTGGCCGTGCTGCCGCTGTTCGGGGTGGGTTACCGGGCGCTGGCCCGACGGGCCTGGCCGCTGCTGCTGGCAGCCCTCGGCATCGTGGTCACCCTGGTGCTGTTCGCCGCCGACCGGGACGGCACCACGCTGCTGGCCGCCGGGCCGGTGGTGGTCACCACCGGGGTGCTGCTCACCGCCCTCGGGCTGATCCTGCGGCTGTTCGCGGTGGCGCTGCCCGGCGTGATCGTCTTCGCCACCACCGACCCCACCGATCTGGCCGACGCGCTGATCCAGAACGCCCGGGCACCGGCCCGGTTCGCGATCGGCGCGCTGGCCGCGTTCCGGCTGGTGCCGCTGCTCGGCCGCGAGTGGCAGATGATCAGCATGGCCCGCCGGGCGCGCGGCGTGGACGCCGGCCGCAACCCGGTCGCCCGGCTGCGGCTCTTCGCCTCCACCGCGTTCGCCCTGCTGGTCGGCGCGATCCGGCGGGGCACCCGGTTGGCGGTGGCGATGGACGCCCGCGGCTTCGACGCCGGCACGCCGCGTACCCATGCCCGCCGGCAGCGGTTCACCGGGGCGGACGGCGCGCTGGTGGCCGGGGCGGCCGGGTTGGCCGGCGCGGCGGTCGCCACCAGCGTGCTGCTCGGCACCTTCCGACCACTGCTGGGCTGAGGCCGGACTATCGGGCGGGTGCGACCGGGTTGGGTAGCGCGCCACCGAACCGTCGGTCACGCTGGGCGTACAGCTCGCAGGCGTACCAGAGGTGTCGACGGTCGAAGTCGGGCCAGAGCGTGTCGAGGAAGATCAGTTCGGCGTACGCGGTCTGCCAGAGCAGAAAGTTCGAGGTGCGCTGCTCGCCGGACGGGCGCAGGAACAGGTCGACCGGCGGCACCTCGGGGTGGTACAGGTACCGCGAGATCATCTTCTCGTTGACCTTCGCCGGGTCGACCCTGCCGGCGGCCACGTCCCGGGCGATCGCCGCCGCGGCGTCGGCGATCTCGGCCTGACCGCCGTAGTTGACGCAGAACTGCAGGGTCAGGGTCGAGTTGCGCCGGGACATCTCCTCGGCCGTCCGCAGTTCGGAGATCACGCTCTTCCAGAGCCGGCCGGCCCGCCCCGACCAGACCACCCGCACGCCGAGGTCGACCAGCTGGTCGCGCCGGCGGCGGATCACGTCCCGGTTGAAGCCCATCAGGAACCGCACCTCGTCCGGCGACCGGCGCCAGTTCTCCGTCGAGAAGGCGTACGCCGACAGGTAGGGGATGCCCAGCTCGATGGCCCCCTCGATGGTGTCGAAGAGGGAGTACTCGCCCTGCTCGTGGCCCTTCGTCCGGGGCAGTCCCCGGTCCTTGGCCCACCGGCCGTTGCCGTCCATCACGACCGCCACGTGCCGGGGCAGTGCGGCCGGGGGCAGGGCGGGCGGACGCGCCCCGGACGGATGCGGCGTGGGCCGGGTGGGCCGGGTCACTGGGTTTCCTCCACGGAGCCTCGGTCGACGAGCGGCAGTGAGCGTAACCCGCGTTCCAGGTGCCACTGCAGGTGCGCCGCCACCAGGCCACTGCACTCCCGCCGGTGGCCGACGTCGGAGGCGTCGGCCACCGACCAGTCCCCCGAGGTGAGCGCGGACATCAGGTCCAGGGTGGCCGGGGCCGGGTGCGCCGCTCCCGGCGGCCGGCAGTCCGGGCAGACACAACCCCCGGCGGGTACGGAGAACGCGCGGTGCCGCCCCGGCGTGCCGCAGACCGCGCAGGCGACGAGCGCGGGCGCCCAGCCGGCCAGCCCCATCCCCCGCAACAGGTACGCGTCGAGCACCAGCGTGCTGGCGTGCCCCCGTTCGGCCAGCGCGCGCAGCGCGCCGACGGTGAGCAGGAACAGCCGCAGCGACGGCTCCCGCTCCACCGGGGTGAACCGCTCCGCGGTCTCGGCGATCGCGCTCGCCGCCGTGTAGCGCGGGTAGTCGCCCAGGAACCGCTTGCCGTACAGCTCGATGCCCTCGACCTGGCTGACGGTGTGCAGCGAGCTGCCCTGGTTGCCCTTGGGGTCGCCGGCGATCTGCAGGTCGACGTGGCCGAACGGTTCCAGCCGGGCGCCGAACCGGGAGGTGGTCCGGCGCACCCCGCGGGCGACCGCCCGCAGCCGGCCGTGCCGGCGGGTGAGCAGCGTGATGATCCGGTCGGACTCGCCGAGCTTCTGCACGCGCAGCACGACCGCGTCGTCGCGGTAGAGCTGCCTGCGGTACCCGGCCATCCGACCATTCTCGCCCGGACCGATCTCAGGGTCTGATCCGGGACGGCTGGCGGGATTCCCTGATGCGGATCCGGGCGCCCGGCCAATAGCCTCAGGCGATGCGTCCCCACCGCCTCGCCCGCTCAGCCGGCGCCGCCACCGCCGGCGCGGTGCTGTTGGTCCCGCTGGCCGGCTGCGACCTGCTGGCCGAGAGCCGGCTCGACTTCAGCCACACCGAGGATGCCCGGATCACCGGGATCACCATCAACCCCGGCTCGGGCGATGTCGTGATCCGCACCGGCACCGCACCGGGCGTCGAGATCAACCGGGTGGTCCGCTACCGCGGCGCGGAGCCCGGGGCCACCTACCGGATCGACGGCACCGAGTTGATCATCGACGTCGACTGCGGCCGGCGGTGCGGGGTCTCCTACGACCTGGTCGTCCCGCCGGGGCTGTCGGTGCGGGGCGAGAACGGCTCCGGGGACGTGCTGCTGGCCGGGGTGGCCGACGTCAACGTCAAGGTGGGCTCGGGGTCGATCGAGATCACCGACGCGACCGGGGCGGTGACGGCGGAGACCGGCTCCGGCGACATCACCGTCAGCGACGCCCGGGCCGCCGTGACCGCGCGCGCCGGCTCCGGTTCGATAACCGGGCACGGGCTCGGCGGCGGTGAGGTCCGGGCCGAGACCGGCTCCGGCGACATCACTCTGGCGCTCACCTCGGCCGCCTCGGTGCGGGCCCGCGCCGACAGCGGCGACGTCGAGCTGCTGGTGCCGGCCGGTGACTTCCGGGTCCGGGTCGAGACCGGCTCGGGCGACCAGCGACTCGGGGTCTCCGACGTGCCGGCCGCCACCGCGCTGCTCGACCTGCGCACCGGCAGCGGGAACGTCACCGTCGACCGGATCTGAACCGGCCGGGCCGGCCGGTGCCGGCGCCGGTCAGAAGCCCAGCTTGCGGAGCTGTTTCGGGTCCCGCTGCCAGTCCTTGGCGACCCGGACGTGCAGGTCGAGGTGGACCCGGGTGCCGAGCAGCTCCTCGATCTGCCGCCGGGCCCGGATGCCGACGTCCTTGAGCCGGCTGGCCCGGGCCCCGATCACGATCGCCTTCTGGCTGGAGCGTTCCACGTAGACGTCGGCGTAGATCTTCATGAGCCGGCCCTCCCGGATCATCTCCTCGACCACCACCGCGATCGAGTGCGGCAGTTCGTCGCGGACCCCCTCCAGGGCCGCCTCCCGGATCAGCTCGGCGACCAGCACCTGTTCCGGCTCGTCGGTGAGCATGTCGTCGGGGTAGAGCTGCGGCGAGGGGGGCAGATAGCCGGTGAGCACGTCGACCAGAGTGTCGACCTGGTGTCCGGAGACCGCGCTGACCGGCACGACCGCGGCGAAGTCGGCCAGCTCGCCGACGGCCAGCAGCTGCTCGGCGAGCTTGCCGCGGTCGACCAGGTCGGTCTTGGTCACCACCGCGACCACATCGGCCTTCAGCTCGGCGAGTTCGCCGGTGATGAACCGGTCGCCGCGCCCGATCGGCTCGTCGGCCGGGATGCAGAGCCCGATCACGTCGACCTCGCTCCAGGTCTGCCGGACCAGGTCGTTGAGGCGCTCACCCAGCAGGGTGCGCGGCCGGTGCAGGCCGGGGGTGTCGACGAGGACGAGCTGCGCGTCGGCCCGGTGCAGCACGGCCCGGATCACGTGCCGGGTGGTCTGCGGCTTGCTGGAGGTGATGGCGATCTTCTGCCCGACGATCGCGTTGGTGAGCGTGGACTTGCCGGCGTTGGGGCGCCCGACGAAGCAGCCGAAGCCGGCCCGGTACCCGGTCATTCCCGCACCGTGCCGAGCACGGTGCCGTCCGGCGCGGCGAGGTGGATCGGCGCCTCCGCCGACAGGTCCCGCACGGCGGCGCGGCCAGCGCCGTCGAGCGTCGACGCCTCGGTCACCACGGCGGCGCCCTCCAGCTTGCTGGCTCCCGCGGCGGCGGCGGCGGCGACCGCGAGCTGCAGCGCGGTGACCGTCAACGACGGCAGCGACACGCTGGCCCCGGCGTAGGTGCGGCCGTCCTGGTCGCGTACCGCCGCCCCTTCGACGGCGCCCACCCGGGCGCGCGCCGACCGGGCCAGCAGGACCAGCTTGGCGTCCTCCTGGCTGAGCTGCGGGGTGGACGGATCAGACATCGGCGGGTTGCCTCTCCTCGCTCTGGTTGTTCTCCCGGCCCGAGCCGGCCGGGGTGTCGGGCTGGTCGGCTACCGGCACCCGGCGGACCAGGACCGAGTCGATGTGGTTGCGCCGGCCGGTGGTGCCCTCGGCGATCATCCGCAGCCCGCCCACCTCGGCCTGGGCGCCGGGAATCGGCACCCGGCCGAGCGCCTGGGCGAGCAGGCCGCCGACGGTCTCGACCTCGTCGGCCGGGAGCTGGACGTCGAAGAGTTCGCCGAGGTCCTCGACCGGCAGCCGGGCGGTGACCCGGACGCCACCGTCGTCGAGCCGCTCGACCGGCGGGCGTTCGACGTCGTACTCGTCGGTGATCTCGCCGACGATCTCCTCCAGGATGTCCTCGATGGTGACCAGCCCGCCGGTGCCGCCGTACTCGTCGACGACGATCACCATGTGGGTCCGGGCCGCCTGCATCTCGGAGAGCAGGTCGTCCACCGGCTTGGACTCCGGCACGAAGGTGGCGTCCCGCATGATCTCGGCGACCGACAGCGCGTCGGCGGCCGGGCCGCCGCCCTGGGTACGCCGGATCAGGTCCTTGAGGTAGAGCACGCCGAGCACGTCGTCCACGCTCTCCCCGATCACCGGAATCCGGGAGAAGCCGGAGCGCAGGAAGAGCATCAGCGCCTGCGGCGCCTTCTTGTGCGACTCGATCCACACCATCTCGGTCCGCGGCACCATCACCTCGCGGACGATCGTGTCGCCGAGCGCGAAGACGGAGTGGATCATCTGCCGCTCGCCGTGCTCCACCACGCCGCGCTGCTCGGCCAGGTCGACGAGTTCGCGCAGTTCGACGGTGCCGTCGGAGCCGTGCCGGGAGTTGGAGGCGACGATGGTGGCGAACGGCCCCTCCCGGAACCCGCGGCCCGGGGTGACCGCGTTGCCGATCAGGATCAGCAGCGAGGCCAGCGGGTTGAGTGCCCGCCCCAGCCAGCGGACCAACGGCGCGGTGATCCGCCCGACCGAGTACGCGTGCTGCCGGCCGATGGTGCGCGGCGCCACGCCGACCACGACGAAGCTGACCACCGTCATGGCACCGGCCGTGACCAGTGCGGCCGTCCAGCCGGCGCCGAAGGTGTCGACCGCGACCAGCGCCACCAGGACGGTCGCGGTCAGTTCGCAGAGCAGGCGCAACAGCAGCAGCAGGTTGATGTGCCGGACCGCCTCGGCGGCCACCAGTTGCAGGGTGGCGGCACCGCGTACCCCGTCCCGGGCGAGTTCGGCGGCGCGGGCCGGCGAGACGGCACCGAGCGCGGAGTCGGTCATCGCGAAGATGCCGGCGAGCACCACCAGGCCGGCGGCGAAGAAGAGCAGTTGCAGGTCGGGCAGGCCGGCGGCGGCCGCCGCCGCGAGTGGTGACGGCCCGGCCGCCAGGTACGCCGGCATCAGCCGGCCCGCGCTGTCCGCCAGCTCGACAGCAGCCGGGCCTGGAGCGCGAACATCTCCCGCTCCTCCTCGGGCTCCGCGTGGTCGTAGCCGAGCAGGTGCAGCACCCCGTGCACGGTGAGCAGGTGCAGCTCGTCGGCGGCCGAGTGACCGGCCGCGGCGGCCTGTTTGGCGGCCACCTCGGGGCAGAGCACGATGTCGCCGAGCAGCGCCGGTTCGGCCCCGCTGACCTCGCCGGGTCCGTGGTCGACGCTGCCCTCGTCCATCGGGAAGGCGAGCACGTCGGTGGGGCCGTCGCCGCCCATCCACCGGTGGTTCAGCTCGGTCATGTAGTCGATGTCGACAAGCAGGACCGACAGCTCGGCGAGCGGGTTGACCCCCATCTCGTCCAGCGCGTGGCGGGCCACGGCCAGCACCGCGTCGGTGTCGACGTCGGTGCCGGACTCGTTGGCGATCTCGATGGACAACTGCTTCCCCTGCTGAAGTGAGGTCCCCTGACGGGGTGAGGTCGGTGGCTAGCGGCGCCGGCCGGCGCGGCCGCCGTGCGCGGAACGTCCGGGTACGGCGTGCACGCTCTGCGCCTGGGACTCCCGCTCGGCGTCCCAGCGGGCGTACGCGTCGACGATGTCGCCGACCAGCCGGTGGCGCACCACGTCGGCGCTGCCGAGCTGGGCGAAGTGCACGTCCTGGAGCCCTTCCAGGATGTCCCGGACGACCCGCAGCCCGCTGGTCGTGCCGCCGGGCAGGTCGACCTGGGTGACGTCACCGGTCACGACGATCTTGGAGCCGAAGCCGAGTCGGGTGAGGAACATCTTCATCTGTTCGGGCGTGGTGTTCTGCGCCTCGTCGAGGATGATGAACGCGTCGTTGAGGGTCCGGCCCCGCATGTAGGCCAGCGGCGCCACCTCGATGGTGCCGGCCTGCATCAGGCGCGGGATCGACTCCGGGTCCAGCATGTCGTGCAGGGCGTCGTAGAGCGGCCGCAGGTAGGGGTCGATCTTCTCGTAGAGCGTGCCGGGCAGGAAGCCCAGCCGCTCCCCGGCCTCGACCGCCGGCCGGGTCAGGATGATCCGGTTGACCTGCTTGGCCTGCAGCGCCTGCACGGCCTTCGCCATCGCCAGGTAGGTCTTGCCGGTGCCGGCGGGGCCGATGCCGAAGACGACGGTGTGCCCGTCGATGGCGTCGACGTAGCGCTTCTGGCCCAGCGTCTTGGGGCGGATGGTCCGCCCGCGCCGGGACAGGATGTTGAGGGTCAGCACCTCGGCGGGGCGCTCGGTGGAGCCCTGTTCGAGCATGCCGACGGTGCGCCGGACGGCGTCGGTGGTGAGCGTCTCGCCCTTGGCGATCAGCTCCAGCAGCTCGGCGAAGAGCCGTTCGGCGAGGGCGTTGTCGGCGGGTGCGCCGGTCACGGTGATCTCGTTGCCCCGGACGTGCACGTCACTGTTGATCGAGCGTTCGACGAGGCGCAGGATCTCGTCGCCCGCGCCGAGCAGGTTAACCATGATCTTCGAGTCAGGAACCGTGATCCTGGTCTGCACCCGGGCCTGGCCGGGAGGTGGAGTGCCGGTCATAGGTCGGGCCCGGCGGGCCCTGCGCCACCTGCTCTCGATCTCGGTGTCCCGCCCTCGCGGCGGTGACGTGCGGAGGTGCTCCCATCGTATCGGGTCAACGCGGCCGACACCCGGCCCATTTCCGCCAGTTGGGTGGTGGTCGCGGCGAGCCGGCGGTTCGTCACCGCCGGGCCGGAGTGTCCGGTCCGTCGGCGGCCCGGAAGTCGAACCCGTCGAAGGTCTCCTGCCGGCGGGTGAACCGGTAGGTCGCCCAGTGCATCCGGACCACCGTCCCGGTGCCGTCGCGGGTCAGCCGCAGCAGCTCGCCCGTCTCCCGGCCGGCCACCGTGCGCAGGGTGTCCGGGTCGCCGGGCAGCGGTTCGAAGACCGCCGGCGGCTTGCCCGGTGGATCGTCGGCACCCCTGGCCTGCAGCGCGCCGTCGTGCCAGGAGAAGACGTACTCGAAACCCTCGCCCCACCAGCGGCCGAGCATCCCCCGGTAGCGGTCGGGGGCCGGCGGGCCGGGTCGCCAGACTGCGATCTCGGCCGGATCCTCGGCGGCGGCGGTGGCGAGCAGGTCGTGCACCAGGTCCAGCAACGCGCCGGCCGTGCCGGCGGAGCCGAGCACCGCGCAGCCCATCGCGGCCGGCGTACCGGCGCCGCCCCGCCGGCCGTAGACGCCGGCCAGGAAGCCCGGCATGGCGCCGTCGTGGCCGACGTGCAGCACCCGGTCGGCCGCGCCCGGCCCGGCGGCGTGGTCGGCGCCGCGTTGCGGCAGCAGGAGCAGGCCGAGCCCGAAGCCGGCCGCCCAGACCGTCTCGTCGGTGACGGTCAGTGGCCAGCGCATCTCGTCGAGGGTGGCCGGCGCCAGCACCGCGCCGGCCGGGTCGACCGTCGCCGGGTCGGCGAGGAACGCCGCCCAACGGGCCATCTCCGGCGCGGTGCTCCACAGCTGCGCGGCCGGCGCCACGGCGGCGAGGTCGAGGTTCGGTTCCGGTCGGGCGTGGTCGGAGTAGGCGTCGACCAGGTAGCCGGTCGCCGCCGCCGGACCGGGTGTCGTGCTGGTGGCGGTGAGCCCGAGCGGGTCCAGGATCTTCTCGGCGAGCACCTCCGCCCAGCTTCCGCCGCGCAGCCGGGCCACCGCCTGGCCGAGCAGCGCCATCCCAAGGTTGGAGTAGTGGTAGCGCCGGGCCGCCGGCAGTACCCGCTCGGCCCGGGCCAGCTCCGCGACGAGCCGGTCCAACTCCGGGGTACGCAGGGTGTCCCAGACGTCGCCGTACGGCTCCCGCTGCAGGCCGGCGGTGTGCGACAGCAACCGGCGTACGGTCAGCTCGCCGTGCGCCGGCAGGTCGAGGTGTCGGCCGATCGGGTCGTCCAGGTCGAGCAGCCCGTCGTCGCGGCACTGCAGCACGAGTACGGCGGTGAAGGTCTTGGTGACCGAGCCGATCCGGAACGCGGTGTCCGGCCCGAGCGGCGCCGGCCCCCCGGTACCGCCGACCGCGCAGGTCCACAGCGGCCGGTCCGCCCGGTGCAGGGCCGCCGACACGGCCGGCACCCGGGCCTGCGACTGCACCCGCCGCACCAGCCGGGCGTACCGCTGTGTCGGCCCAGCCGGCCGGGAAGCGGTCGGCCCGGCGGTAGCCGGCCGGGAAGCCGTGGGCCCGGCGGGCGACGGCCCGGGGGCGGGTGGGGCCGCTGGCATCAGCCGGCGACCATCGGTCCCAGCGGGGCGCCGCCGAGCACGTGGGCGTGCGCGTGGAAGACCTCCTGGCCGCCGTACTCCCCGGTGTTGAAGATCAGCCGGAAGCCGTCCACCAGTAGCCCCTCGGTCTCGGCCACCACGGCGGCCGTGGCCAGCACCGCGCCGGCCAGGCCGGGGTCGTCCTGGGCCAGCGTCGCCACGTCGGCGTAGTGCGCCTTCGGGATCACCAGGATGTGCACCGGGGCCTTCGGCCCGATGTCCCGGAAGGCCAGGGTGGTGTCGGTCTCGCGGACGACGGTGGCGGGGATCTCGCCGGCGGCGATCCGGCAGAACAGGCAGTCGGTGGTCATCCCCGGCATGGTAGTGGGACCTGCGGCGACCCGCTCGGACCTCGATCGCGGCCGGCTGCGCCTCGATCATGAACCTGGCAGTATCGGGACGGAACCCGATCAATGTACGTCCACCCTGGACGGAACGAAGGGAGACCCCGGCATGACGACGGTCGACACGGCGCGGGACGCGGCGGCCAGCGAGGCGGCGATCGAGGCGGCGGTGCGTGCCCTGGACCTGCCGACCAAGGTGCGGCTGCTGACCGGCCAGGACTGGTGGACCCTGCCGGCGATCCCGCAGATCGGGCTCGGCTCGCTGGTGATGTCCGACGGCCCGATCGGCGTACGCGGCACCGGGTGGGCGCCCGACGACCCGTCCGTGGCGCTGCCCAGCCCGACCGCGCTCGCCGCCACCTGGGACCCCGACCTGGCCCGCACCGCCGGCCGGCTGCTCGGCCAGGAGTGCCGGCGCAAGGGCGTACACGTGCTGCTCGCCCCCACCGTCAACCTGCACCGCAGCCCGCTCGGCGGCCGGCACTTCGAGTGCTACTCCGAGGACCCGCTGCTCACCGGGGAGATCGGCGTCGGCTACGTGACCGGCGTGCAGGAGCAGGGCGTCGGCACCACCGTCAAGCACTTCGTCGCCAACGACTCCGAGACCGACCGGATGACCGTCGACGTGCGGGTCTCCGAACGGGCGCTGCGGGAGCTGTACCTCGCCCCGTTCGAGCGGATCGTCCGTGCCGGCGCGTGGGGGGTGATGGCCGCCTACAACGGGGTCAACGGCTCGACCATGACCGAGCACCGGGCCCTGCAGCGTGACCTGCTCAAGACCGGGTGGGGCTTCGACGGGATGATCGTGTCGGACTGGACGGCGGCCCGGTCCACCGAGGCGACCGCCACCGGCGGGCTGGACGTGGTGATGCCGGCCCTCGGCGACCCGTGGGGCGCCGCGCTGGTCGCGGCCGTGCGCGCCGGCACGGTCGACGAGGCCGAGATCGACGACAAGGTACGCCGGGTGCTGCGGCTGGCCGCCCGGGTCGGGATCCTCGACGGCGTACCCCCGGCGGTGGCGCCGGACGACCGGCCGGCGCCGCTGGACGGCGCCGCCGTGGCCCGCGAGGTCGCGGTCCGCTCCTTCGTGCTGGCCCGCAACAACCTCGCGGCCGGAAGGTCCGACCAGGCCGCCGCCGGCAGTGCCGCCGGCGCCGCCGGTAGTGACGCCGGGGGCGGCAGCGACGGCGGACTGCTGCCGCTGGACGCCGGCTCGCTGCGGCGGGTGGCGGTGCTCGGCGCACTCGCCACCGACGCGCGGATCCAGGGCGGCGGCAGCGCCCAGGTCTTCCCGCCGCACGTCATCTCCCCGCTGGCCGGCATCACCGCGGCGCTGCCTCAGGCCGAGGTCAGTTACGCGATCGGCGCCGACCCCCGGCCCAAGGTGCCGGCCGCCACCGGCCTGCAGTGGACGCCGATCACCGCCGTGCTGCGCGCCGCCGGCGGGCGGGAGCTGTACCGGGCCGAACTGGACCGGGCCACCGTGCGCTGGATGGGCACCCCGCCGGCCGGCGTCGACCCCGCCGAGGTGGACACCATCGAGCTGGCCGCGACCTGTACGCCGATGACCAGCGGCGAACACGTGTTGACGATCAACGGATTCGGGATGTTCACCCTCCGGGTGGCCGGTGCCGACATCTTCGAAGGGCTGATCATCGACGAGGACGCCGACCGGGCCACCGTCTTCCTCTCCCCCCTCGAACGCCGGTTCCCGGTGCCGATGACCGCCGGCGAACCGGTCGAGGTGCGGCTCACCCAGAAGGTGCCGGAGGGGATGGCCGGCTTCGTCTCGTTCACCCTCGGGCACGCCGCCCCCACCGGTACGCCCGACGAGCTGCTCGCCGAGGCGGTGGCGTTGGCCGCCGACGCGGAGGTGGCGGTGGTCGTCGTCGGCACCACCGAGGAGGTCGAGTCGGAGGGCTTCGACCGCGCCAGCCTCGCCCTGCCCGGCCGGCAGGACGAGCTGGTCAGCCGGGTCGCGGCGGCCAACCCGCGGACCGTCGTGGTGGTGAACTCGGGCTCACCGGTGCTGATGCCGTGGGCCGACGAGGTGGCCGCGATCCTGCTCACCTGGTTCCCCGGCCAGCAGGCCGGCGCCGCCCTCGCGGACGTGCTGCTCGGGGTGGCCGAGCCGGGCGGCCGGCTCCCCACCACCTGGCCGCGCGCCGCCGACGACTGCCCGGCGCTGGCGGTCACCCCCACCGACGGCGTACTCGACTACCGGGAGGGCGTCTTCGTCGGCTACCGGGGCTGGCGGGCCGAGCCGCTCTTCCCGTTCGGCCACGGCCGGGGCTACACCGACTGGGAATACACCTCGCTGCGGGTCGACCAGACCACCGACGAGCCGGCCGCGGTGGTCGGGCTGCGCAACACCGGCGCGCGACCGGGCCGCGAGGTGGTCCAGGTGTACGTCGGCCCGGTCGAGCCGGACCCGGAGCGGCCGGAGCGCTGGCTGGCCGGGTTCGCGACGGTGACCGCGGCGCCGGGCGAGGAGGTCACCGCCCGGGTGCCGCTGCCGCACCGGGCCACCCGGACCTGGGTCGATGGTGACTGGCGGGACGCGCCGACCGACTACCGGGTGGAGGCCGCCCACAGTCTGGCCGACCGGCGCCTCGCGGTCACCGCTCGACTCGGCTGACCCAGACCCGCAGCCCCAGCTCGTCGTCGCCGTTGGTGGCGTCGACGGCCGGCAGTTCGCCCTCGCCGATCTCGATGGCGAGCACCGCCTCGGCGATCTCCGCACTCCCCTCGCGGAGCGCCTCGGCGGTCTCGCCGTCGGCCTGCCAGCCGAGCCGGATCCGGTCGGTGATCTGCAGGCCGGCCTGCTTGCGGGCGTCCTGGACCAGCCGGATCGCCTCCCGGACCAGGCCGGCGCGGCGCAGCTGCGGGGTGATCGTGGTGTCCAGCGCGACGGTCAGGTCGCGCTGGCTGGTGACCGCCCAACCGGTCCGGGGGGTCCGGTTGACGATCACGTCGTCCGGGCCGACCTCGATCGGTTCGCCGTCGAGCTCCAGCGGGTAGCTGCCGCCGCCGTGCAGCGCGTCGGCGACGGCGGCCGGGTCGGCTGCGCTCACCGCCTTGGCGACCTGCTGGGTCCGGGAGCCGAACCGCCGGCCGATGCCCCGGAAGTTGGGCTTGACCGTCACGTCGATGACGGTGTCGGCCGCGTCCAGCGGGGCGATCTCGCGGATGTTCAGCTCGTCGCGCAGATAGCCGAGCAGCTCGTCGGCGGGCAGCCGGCCCCCCGGCACCGCCACCAGGGCGCGGGCCAGCGGCTGGCGGACCCGCAGCCCGCTGGCCTTGCGGCCGGCCCGGCCGGCCTCCACCAGGGCGCGCACGGTGGCCATCCCGGCCCGCAGCTCCTCGTCGACGAGCGACGGGTCGGCGACCGGCCAGCTCGCCAGGTGCACCGACTCGGGCGCGTCCGGGGTGGCGGGCCGGACCAGCACCTGCCAGGCGTGCTCGGTGACGAACGGGGTGAACGGCGCCAGCAGCCGGGTCAGCACCTCGAGCGTCTCGTAGAGGGTGGCCAGCGCGGCCGGGTCGCCGGCCCAGAACCGCTGCCGGGACAGCCGCACGTACCAGTTGGAGAGGTCGTCGACGAACTGGCTGATCGCCCGGCCGGCGGTGGCGGTGTCGAAGTCCTCCATCGCCGCGTCGACCACCGACACCAGCCGGTGCAGTTCGGCGGTGAGCCACCGGTCCAGCGGGGAGCGTTCGACGGTCGTGGCCGGGTCGGGGGCCCAGCCGCCGGCCTCGGCGTACAGGGTGAAGAAGGAGACGGTGTTCCAGTAGGTCAGCAGCACCCGGCGGACGATCTCGTCGATCGGGCCGTCGCCGATCCGCCGGGCCGACCACGGCGAGCCAGCGCAGAGCATGAACCAGCGCAGAGCGTCGGCGCCGTGCTTGTCCATCAGCGGGATCGGCTCCAGGACGTTGCCGAGATGCTTGCTCATCTTGCGGCCGTCCTCGGCGATGATGTGCCCGAGGCAGAGCACGTTCTCGTACGAGGAACGGTCGAAGACCAGGGTGCCGATCGCCATCAGGGTGTAGAACCAGCCCCGGGTCTGGTCGATCGCCTCGCAGATGAACTGCGCCGGGTACGCCTGCCCGAACTCCTCCCGGCTGCCCTCGGCGTGCGGGTAGCCGAGCTGCGCGAACGGCATCGCGCCGGAGTCGAACCAGGCGTCGATGACCTCGGGCACCCGCACGGCGGCGGAGCCGCAGTCGGGGCAGTCGAAGCCGATCTCGTCGATGTAGGGGCGGTGCGGGTCCAGTCCGGACAGGTCGGTGCCGGTCAGCCGGCTCAGCTCGGCCCGGGACTCCACACAGGTCAGGTGCCCCTGTTCGCAGCGCCACAGCGGCAGCGGGGTGCCCCAGTACCGGTTGCGGGACAGCGCCCAGTCGATGTTGTTCTCCAGCCAGTCGCCGAACCGGCCGTGCTTGATGGTCTCCGGGTACCAGGTGGTGTTCTCGTTCTCGCGCAGCAGCGCGTCCCGGATCCGGGTGGTGCGGATGTACCAGGAGAGCTGGGCGTAGTACATCAGCGGGGTGTGGCAGCGCCAGCAGTGCGGATAGCTGTGCTCGTAGCGCTGGGCCCGGAACAGCAGCCCGCGCCGCTCCAGCTCGGCGACCAGCACCTCGTCGGCGTCCTTGAAGAACATCCCACCGACCAGCGGTACGCCGGCCGCGAAGTGCCCGTCCGGGCCGACCGGGTTGACCACCGGCAGCCCGTACTGCCGGCAGACCCGCAGGTCGTCGGCGCCGAACGCGGGCGCCTGGTGGACCAGGCCGGTGCCGTCCTCGGTGGTGACGTACTCGGCGAGCACCACCAGGTGGGCGTCGGGGATCTCCACGAAGTCGAACGGGCGGGTGTAGCGCAGCCCGTCCAGGGTGCGGCCGGGCACCCGGGCCAGGATCTCGGCGTCCTCGCCGAGCACCGCCGGGACGAGTCGTTCGGCGACCACGAAGGTGCCGGCGGCGCTGCGGGCCACCGCGTAGTCGACGTCGGGGTGCACCGCCACCGCGGTGTTGGAGACCAGCGTCCACGGGGTGGTGGTCCAGATCAGCAGCTCCACGCCGCCGATGCCGGCGACCTCGCCGAGCACCGGCATCCGGACGTAGACCGACGGGTCGGTGACCGTCTCGTAGCCCTGGGCCACCTCGTGGTCCGACAGCGTGGTGCCGCAGCGGGGGCAGTAGGGCGCGACCCGGTAGTCCTCGGCCAGCAGTCCCTTGCTGTAGATCTGCTTGAGCGCCCACCAGACACTCTCGACGTACTGCGGGGACATGGTCCAGTACGGCTCGGACATGTCCACCCAATAACCGAGCCGAGCCGTCATCGCCTCGAACTCGGCCACGTAGCGCTGCACCGACTGCCGGCAGCGGTCGTTGAACTCGGCGATGCCGACCCGCTCGATGTCCTGCTTGCCGGAGAGGCCGAGTTCGCGTTCGACGGCGATCTCGACCGGCAGGCCGTGGCAGTCCCAGCCGCCCCGGCGCGGCACGTGGTAGCCCTTCATGGTGCGGAACCGGGGGAAGACGTCCTTGAAGGCGCGGGCCTCGACGTGGTGCACGCCGGGCTTGCCGTTGGCGGTCGGCGGGCCCTCGTAGAAGACCCAGCGCGGGCCGCCGCTGGTCTGGGCCAGGCTGCGCCGGAAGATCTCCTTCTTCTGCCAGAAGGTGAGAATGTCGTGGTCCATCGCCGGCAGGTCGATCCGAGCCGGTACGGCACTGAACGGCGACGACCCTGACACTGGCTGCTCCTCATCCGCGAACACGGGCAGATCTTTCCCACAAATAGTAGTTGTCGCGGAAGTCGTTTAACTCGGCAGGCCGAGCACGGCTCCCGCGCAGTCGACCAGGGTCTGGCGCAGCACCGCGGGTTCCACGTCGGGCAGGACCGACGCGGAGGAGAGGGCGGCGCCGAGCACCTCGGACGCGGCGATCGCCCGGATCCGGTCCACGTCGGTCGGGTCCGGCCCGGCGATCCAGGCGTGCAGGCGGGTGCTGAGCCCGATGGTCTCCTGCCAGATCGGCTCGATCGCGGCGAGCACCGCCGGGGTGTCGCGCATGAACATGGCGCAGGCGGCCCGGTGCCGCAGCACGATGTCGAGAAACTGGCCGAGCGCGGCGCGGACCGAGTCGGGGTTGTGCGGCCGCGCCTCGATCAGCTCCACGGCCCGGCGCAGGTCGTCGACGAGCGGGTGCACGAGGGCCAGCAGCAGCGCCTGCTTGGACGGGTAGTGGTAGTACAGCGACGCCTTGGTGATCCCGACCCGGTCGGCGACCTCCCGGAGGCTGGTCTGTTCGAACCCGCGGGCGGTGAAGAGCTCCACCGCGACGGCCCTGATCCGGGCCTTGGTGTCCTCGGCCACCACCGTGTTTCCGCACCTCCTCAAGGGGGTCGCAATCCTAACCGGCAACTCAGTCGTAACGCACACTCAGCGGGATCTCAGCCCCGGGTACGCATCATGACCCGTGAGTGGGCGCGGTCACAGCGGATCGGTCCCGGTCGGAAATCGCCTTGCCGTACGCTCAGAGTCTATCTACCGTGCGGCAGGTAGGCATCTACCTGCCGCACGGTAAGTATCGACCTAGGGGGAGTCATGTTCGAACGGTTGGGGCGCTTCGTCGTCTACAACCCGTGGAAAGTCATCTTCGCCTGGCTGGTGGTGGCCGGCGCGATCCTCGCGCTCGCCCCCACCCTGGACGAGGTCACCAACCAGGACCAGGCCAACTTCCTGCCCGACAGCTACGAGTCCGTGCAGGCGCTGGAGCTGGCTCAGCAGCAGTTCGCGCAGACCAACGACGCGACCGCCACCATCGTGGTGAAGCGCACCGACGGCCAACCGCTGACCGAGGCCGACCACGACACCGTCGGCGGTCTGGCGCAGGCGATCGACGCCGCCGACATCGAGCGGGTCACCGGTCTGGTCGGCCCGCCCGCGCCATCGCCGAACAACCAGGTCGAGTTGGTCACCGTCGGCCTGGTCGGGCTCGCCGAGGACCAGGCGCTGATCGACGCGATCCCCCGACTGCGCGACACGGTCGACACGGCGCTGGCCGACACCGGCCTGGACTCCGCCGTCACCGGCGACGTGGCGATGTTCGCCGACAACGCCGACGCCTTCGACACCGCCCTGGTCGTGGTCGGCATCGCGACCATCGTCCTGATCATCAGCCTGCTGCTGATCATCTACCGCAGCCCGGTGGCGGCCCTGCTGCCGATCGTCGCGGTGAGCGTGGTCAGCGCCGTCTCGCCGGGACTGATCGCCTGGGTGGCGAAGTTCGCCGACCTCCAGGTCGACCCGTCCCTGGAGATCATCCTGACCATCGTGCTCTACGGCGTCGGCACCGACTACATCCTGTTCCTGCTGTTCCGCTACCGGGAGCGGCTGCGGGCCGGCGACGACCGCAAGGTCGGCCTGGTGAACGCGGTGGCCCGGGTCGGCGAGGTGATCGCCTCGGCCGCCGCGGCCATCGTGATCGCGTTCAGCGCCCTGCTGCTGGCCGTCTTCGGCGCCTTCACCAGCCTTGGCCCCGGCCTGGCGATCGCCGTGGTGGTGATGGCGATCGCCGCCCTCACCCTGGTCCCGGCCATCGTCTCGCTGCTCGGCACCAAGGTCTTCTGGCCGTCGAAGTCCTGGCAGAAGGTGCCCACCGGCACCACCTTCCAGCGGCTCGGCCGGTTCACCGGCCGCCGCCCGGGGGTGGTCGCCCTGGTCTCCGGCGGCCTGATGGTGGTGCTCGCGCTGGGTGTCTTCGGCATGAAGTGGGACTACGACCAGACCGGCCAGCTCCCGTCGGACACCGAGTCCGCCCAGGGCTTCGAGGACCTGCAGGCCGGCTTCCCGCCGGGCGCCCTCAACCCCACCACCGTCTACATCCGCAGCGACAACGGCACCCCGCTCGACCCGACCGAACTGCGGCGGTACGCCGAACGCCTCGGCGCCGCACCGGGCGTCGGCGGCACCATGCCCGCCGGTCAGGACGGCAGCCCGGTCGGGCTGAGCCAGGACGGCATGGCAGCCCAGATCAACCTGCTGCTGGCCGACAACCCGTACTCGCCCGAGTCGCTGGACCTGGCCGGCGGCGAGCTGCGCGACCTGGCCCACGCCGAGGCCCCGGCCGGCACCACCGCGCTGGTCGGCGGGGTCACCGCCACCTTCGCCGACATCCGGGACGCCAACAACCGGGATCTGCGGGTCATCCTGCCGATCGCCGGCCTGCTGATCGCGATCGTGCTGGCCCTGCTGCTGCGCAGCCTGGTCGCGCCGATCTACCTGATGGCGGCGGTCTTCCTCGGCTTCCTCAGCACGCTGGGTGCCACCGTCCTGGTCTTCCAGGGCATCGGCAGCCGGCCCGGGCTGTCGTTCATGCTGCCGACGATCCTCTACCTGTTCGTGGTGGCGATCGGCACCGACTACAACATCCTCATGATCGCCCGGCTGCGGGAGGAGGCCCGGCTCGGCAACGATCCCCGCACCGCCGCCGACCTGGCCGTCGAGCATGGCGGACCGTCGGTCGGCGCGGCCGGGCTGATCCTGGCCGGCACCTTCGCCTCGATGATGCTGGCCGGGGTGGCGTTCCTGACCGAGATGGGCTTCGCGGTCGCCGTCGGCATCGCCATCTCGGCGTTCGTGATGTCGATGTTCCTGGTGCCGAGCATCACCGCCCTACTCGGCCACAAGGCCTGGTGGCCCGGCCACGGCGACGCCCCCCGCGACGCCGCACACCCACCCACCGACCCGGCCACCACCCCCGCCGAACCGGCGGTGGCCCACTAACCCTTGATCAAATGATGAAAACGGTCGCTACCGGAGCCGGTAGCGACCGTTTTCATCAACTGATCTTCAGCCCCCGCCGCCCCCACCAGCGCCCCGCCCTCACCAGCGCCCCAGCCTCACCAGCGCCCCAGCCTCGCCGAGAGCACGGCCAGCGCCGCCACCCCCGCCGTCGAGGTACGCAACACCTCGGCCCCGAGCCGCACCGGCACCGCCCCCGCCGCCTCGAACGCCGCCAGCTCCCCCGGCGCGATCCCGCCCTCCGGCCCGATCACCAGTACGATCTCGCCGGCCACCGGCAACGCCACCCGGGACAACGCCAGCCCCGCCTCCTCATGCAGCACCAACCCGGTGACCACGCCCGCCGCACCGGCCGCACCAGCCGAGCCCGCAGCGCCGCCGCAGCCCGCCGCGCCCGCAGCACCGCCGGAGCCCGCAGCACCGCCGGAGCCTGCCGCACTCGCGCCGGGCTGGGTGACCGGGCCGGTCAGCCGACGGGCCACCTCGCCGGTCGAGGCGGCCGCCGCGACGGTCGGGTGCCACGGCCGGCGGGACTGCTTGGCGGCCTCCCGGGCGGTGGCCACCCAGCGCTGCCGGGCCCGCTCCCCCCGCTCGTCGCGCCACCGCACCACCGAGCGTTCCGCCGCCCAGGGCACGATCTCGTCGACCCCCACCTCGGTCATCGCCTGCACGGCCAGCTCGCCCCGATCGCCCTTGGCGATCCCCTGGACCACGACCAGCCGGGGGTCGGGCGGCTCGGCGTACCCCCGGGTGGTGATCGTCAGGTCGAGGGTGCCGCGGCCGACGGCCGTGACCACCGCGGTGGCCGTGCCGCCCCGCCCGTCGGTGAGCAGCAGCGGCTCGCCGACGCGCAGCCGCGCCACCGTGGACGCGTGGTGGCCCTCCGGGCCGTCGAGGGTGCAGGTATCGCCGGTGGGCAGCGCCCCGACCAGGAACGACGGCGCGGACAACGGTCAGGCGTGACCGTTGAACGCGTCGCGCATCCGGGAGAAGAAACCGCCCTGCTTGCTCAGCTCGGCGACCTCCTCGCCCCGGGTCTTCGCGAACTCGCGGAGCATCCGCTCCTGGTCGGCGTCGAGCCGGGTCGGGGTGCGCACGTCCAGGTGCACGTAGAGGTCACCCCGGCCGGTGCCGCGCAGGTGCGGCACTCCGCGGGCGCGCAGCCGCAGCGTGCTGCCCGGCTGGGTGCCCGGCTTGACGTCGACCGGCTCCTCGCTGTCCAGGGTCTTGATGGTCAGCCGGGTGCCCAGCGCCGCCGCCGTCATCGGGACGGTGACCCGGCAGTGCAGGTCGTCGCCCTTGCGGGAGTAGACGTCGTGGGTGCGCTCGTGGATCTCCACGTAGAGGTCGCCCGCGGTGCCGCCGCCCGGTCCGACCTCGCCCTGCTGGGCCAGCCGGATCCGCATCCCGTCCTCGACCCCGGCCGGGATCTTCACGGTCAGCGAGCGGCGGGTCCGCACCCGGCCCTCACCGGCGCAGGTCGGGCAGGGGTGCGGGACGATCGTGCCGTGGCCCTGGCAGACCGCGCACGGCCGGGACGAGACCACCTGGCCGAGGAAGGTCCGCTGCACCGACTGCACCTCGCCCCGGCCGCCACAGGCGTCACAGGTGGCCAGGTGGGTGCCGGCGGCGGTGCCGGCGCCGGTGCAGGTGGTGCAGAGCACCGCCGTGTCGACGGTGATCGGCGCCTCCACCCCGAACGCGGTCTCGTGCAGGTCGAGCTCGAGCCGCAGGATCGCGTCCGCCCCCGGCCGGGTCCGCGGCCGGGGGCCGCGCGCACCGGACGCCCCGAAGAACGCGTCCATGATGTCCTGGAACCCGACGAACGGGCCGGCCCCACCGGGACCGGCGCCCGGACCGCCGCCACCGGGCGCGAGCGGGTCACCGCCGAGGTCGACGATCTGCCGCTTCTGATCGTCGGAGAGCACCTCGTAGGCGGCGTTGATGTCCTTGAACTTCTCGTGCGCCTCCGGGTCCGGATTCACGTCCGGGTGGTACTGCCGCGCCAGCTTGCGGTAGGCGCGCTTGATCTCGTCGTCGGAGGCGTCCCGGCCGACGCCGAGAATGCCGTAGTAGTCCTTGGCCACTGCGTTCCGTGTCCTCATATCCGTCTCGCGCTGCCATTCGCCGGTCGTCAGGGGTCAGTTCTGCGCCAGCAGGTCGCCGACGTAGCGTGCCACGGCCCGCACCGTGGCGATCGTGCCGGGGTAGTCCATCCGGGTCGGGCCGAGCACGCCGAGCCCACCCACGATCGTGGCCCCCGGCCCGTAACCGGTGCTGACCACCGAGGCGGCCCGCAGATTGTCGATCTCGTTCTCGTCGCCGATCCGGACCCGCAGGGTGCTCGGCTCCACCTCGCCGATCAGCTTGAGCAGGATGACCTCCTCCTCCAGCGCCTCCAGGATCGGCCGCAGCGAGCCCTGGAAGTCCAGCAGGCCGCCGCGGGTCAGGTTGGCCGTGCCGGCCAGCGCGATCCGCTCCTCGTGCCGCTCCACCAGGGTCTCCAGCAGCACCGTGGCGAGCGTGGTCATCGCCGGCCGCAGCCGGGGCGGCACCTCCTCGACCAGGGCCTGCACCAGCGGCGGAGTCTCCGAGAGCCGGCAGCTGACGAGCTTCTCGTTCACCAGTTGCCGCAGGTCGGTGACGTCGTCGGCGGGCACCGGGGCGGGCAGCTCGACCAGCCGCTGCTCCACCCGACCGGTGTCGGCGATCATGACCAGCATCAGCCGGGTGGTGGAGATCGGGACAAGCTCCAGGTGCCGCACCGAGGAGCGGGCCAGGCTCGGGTACTGGACCACCGCCACCTGGCGGGTGAGCTGAGCCAGCAGCCGGACCGTGCGGTGCACCACGTCGTCCAGGTCTACCGCGCCGACCAGGAACCGCTCGATCGCCCGCCGCTCGGCCGGGGTGAGCGGCTTGACCCGGGAGAGCCGGTCCACGAAGAGCCGGTAGCCGCGGTCGGTGGGCACCCGGCCGGCACTGGTGTGCGGCTGCCGGATGTAGCCCTCCTCCTCCAGCACGGCCATGTCGTTGCGGACCGTGGCCGGCGAGACACCCAACTGGTGCCGCTCGACGAGCGACTTGCTGCCGACCGGCTCCTGGGTGGCGACGTAGTCCTCGACGATCGCGCGCAACACGTCGAGCTTGCGGTCGTCCAGACCCATCTTCACCTCCCCGACGGCGGGTGGCGCCGGCGCTGGCTGCGCCCGCCTGGCACTCGAATGTAGCGAGTGCCAGTCTACGTCGTCGCCCGGGCCAGGCGCGATGATCGCCGGCCGGCTGGCCGGCGGGCCTCCCCCGAACGACCGGCCCCCAGACCATACCTCCGGACGCCTAACAGCTTCGGTCGGTAATTGTCCACAGATTTCACGGGTGTTGTCTGGCGCCATTTGACCCGTGCCCCTACCGTGACCCCATGACTGAACCACCTCGCCCTCCCGGAGAGGGCTACCCCGGCAGCCCGTCGGACCCGACCTCTCCGCCCGCACCCCCCGGGTCCTACTCGACTCCGGGCGAGGCCCCCGCTCCCGGCTACCCGCCGCCCTCGTACGACCAGGGCGGCTACCCCCCACCCGGTGGCGGCGGCTATCCCCCGCAGGGCGGCGGTTACCCGCCGGCCGGCGGCGGCTACTACGGGGGCGGCCCGGCTCCGGCCGGCTACGCGAACAACGATGAGAAGACCTGGGCCCTGGTCGCCCACTTCGGTGGCGCGGCGGGCGCGCTGGTCGGCGGCGGCGCCGGCGGCTGGATCGCCCCGCTGGTCGCGCTCCTGGCCAAGGGGAACGAATCCCCGACCGTCCGGGCGCACGCGGTGAACGCGCTCAACTTCCAGATCCTCTGGTCGATCATCGCCATCGTGGGTTACATCACGATGTGCATCTTCATCGGCTTCCTGATCACCCTTGCGGCGTGGATCATCGCCACGGTCTTCGGCGTGATCGCCGGGCTCAAGGCGACAAACGGAGAGCTGTACAACTACCCCATGTCGATCAAAATGATCAAGTAACCAGCGCTGTTCGTCGGGCCGGGCCACCCCCTGGGGTGCCCGGCCCGACGTCGTCACGGCAGCAGGTCGCGGACCACCGCGTCGGCCAGCAACCGGCCGCGCAGGGTGAGCACCGCCCGGCCGGCCGCGTACTCGGGGGCCGAGAGCAGGCCGGCGTCGCGGGCCTCGACCGCGCCGGCCAGCCCAGCCGGGTCGAGGGCGGCCAGCGGCAGCCCGGAGCGCAGCCGCAGCCGCAGCATCACGTCCTCAATGTGCCGGTCCACCGGGGTCAGCAGTTCCCGGCCCTGCCCGGGTGACTCGCCGGCCGCCAGCCGGGCCGCGTACGCCGCCGGGTGCCGCACGTTCCACCAGCGGACGCCGCCGACGTGGCTGTGCGCGCCCGGCCCCAGGCCCCACCAGTCGCCGCCGCGCCAGTAGAGCAGGTTGTGCCGGCACTCGTCGGCCGGCGTCCGCGCCCAGTTGGAGACCTCGTACCAGGTCAGGCCGGCCGCGTCGAGGGCGGCCTCCGCGGCCAGGTAGCGGTCCGCCGCCACGTCGTCACTCGGGTACGGCAGCTCGCCGCGCCGCATCCGGGCCGCCAGCCGGGTGCCGTCCTCGACGATCAACGCGTACGCGCTCACGTGGTCCACTCCGGCGGCGGTGACGGCCGCCAGCGACCCGGCGAAGTCGTCCGCGCTCTCCCCCGGCGTGCCGTAGATCAGGTCCAGGTTGACGTGGTCGAACCCGGCGTCGCGGGCCTCGGCGGCGGCGGCGGTGGCCCGGCCCGGGGTGTGCCGGCGGTCCAGCACGGCGAGCACCCCGGCCGCGGCCGACTGCATGCCGAGCGAGATCCGGGTGTAGCCGGCCGCCCGCAGCTCCTTGAGCGAGGTCGGGGTGACCGACTCCGGGTTGGCCTCGGTGGTGATCTCCGCGTCCGGCGCCAACCCCCAGGTCCGGTCGATGGCGTCCAGCATCCGGGCCAGGTCGTCGGTGGGCAGCAGGGTGGGCGTGCCGCCGCCGACGAAGACGGTGTCGACCCGGGGCGGCGGCGCGTCGCCGAGCACCCGGGCGGCGAGCGCCAATTCGGCGAGGACCGCGTCGGCGTACTCCTGGCGGCTGGCGCCGGGGCCGAGCTCGGCGGCGGTGTAGGTGTTGAAGTCGCAGTAGCCGCACCGGCTGGCGCAGAACGGCACGTGCAGGTAGACGCCGAACCCCCGCGCGCCCACCGCCGCGCGGGCGCCGTCGGGCAGCGCACCGTCGGTCGGGACGGGCTCACCATCTGGGGGTACGCCGGGCATCCCACTAGTGTGCCCGGCATGAGCGACAACGAGCAGCGGACCGGCCTGGTCGGGATCTCGACCGCCGCCGGGGTGCGGACCCTTACCCTGGACAGCCCGCACAACCGCAACGCCCTCTCCACCCCGTTGATGACCGAGCTGCTGGCCGGCCTGGCCGCGGCGGTGGCCGACGATGCCGTCCGGGTGGTGGTGATCTCCCACACCGGCCCGGTCTTCTGCTCCGGCGCCGACCTCGCCGAGACCGCCGCCGCGTACGCCAGCGGCCGGGTGCCGGTCGGGATGCTCGGCGACGTGCTGACCGCGATCTGGGAGTGCCCGAAGCCGGTGCTGGCCCGGGTCGGCGGCCCGGCCCGGGCCGGCGGGCTGGGCCTGATCGCGGCGGCCGACATCGCGGTCTGCGCCGAACCGGCGACGTTCGCGTTCACCGAGGTCCGGCTCGGGGTGATCCCCGCTGTGATCTCGGCCACCGTGCTGCCCCGGCTGCAGCCGCGCGCCGCGGCCGAGCTCTATCTGACCGGCGACACCTTCGACGGCCGGCGGGCGGCGCAGATCGGCCTGGTCAGCGCGGCGGTGCCGGCCGACGGGCTGGACGCGGC
This sequence comes from Solwaraspora sp. WMMD1047, assembly GCF_029626155.1. Lineage (NCBI taxonomy): Bacteria > Bacillati > Actinomycetota > Actinomycetes > Micromonosporales > Micromonosporaceae > Solwaraspora > Solwaraspora sp. WMMD1047. The sequence goes on from NZ_JARUBL010000001.1 coordinate 5,680,481, forward strand.
GGTGGCCGGCTACTGCGCGGCGCTGGTCCGGGGGGCGCCCGGGGCGCTGGCCGGCGCCAAGGAGCTGCTGCGCCGGCCGACGCCGGCCTCGATCGGGGCCGAGCTGGCCGAGCTGTCGGCGCTCTCCACCGGCTACTTCCTCTCGGCGGAGGGTCGGGAGGGGGTCGCGGCGTTCCGGGAGAAGCGGCCCGCCCGATGGATCCCGGTGGACTGACGCCGGCACGTACGCTGGCTGCGGAGCCGAGCGCGCCGACGATGCCGGGTCGGCTCCACAGTCGAACTGAGGGGTGACCGTGCGTGCTCGGGTGATCGCGATTGTCGCCGCGCTGGCGTTGGTCGCCGGCTTCGGGGTCTACCTCGGCGGCCGGGAACTCACCGGGTCGTTGCCGATCACGCTGGGGATGCGGGGCTGCACGGTGGAGGCCGACGGCCGGGTCGAGCTGACCGCCAGCCAGATGGCCAACGCCGCGACCATCGCCGCGGTCGGCATCCGCCGGAAGATGTCGGAGCAGGCGGTGGTGGTCGCCCTGGCGACCGCCTACCAGGAATCCAGGCTGGAGAACCTGGCCGGCGGCGACCGGGACTCGATCGGCCTGTTCCAGCAGCGCCCCAGCCAGGGGTGGGGCACCCCGGAGCAGATCCGCGACCCCCGGTACGCGGCCAACAAGTTCTACGCCGGGCTGAAGAAGGTGCGCGGCTGGGAGCGGATGCGGGTCACCGACGCCGCCCAGGCGGTGCAGCGGTCGGCCTTCCCGGAGGCGTACGAGCAGTGGGCCGACGAGTCGGCGGTGCTGGCCCGGGCCCTGGTCGGCAACGCCACCGGGGCGGTGGCCTGCCGGGGCGTCGGCGATCCGGCGCTGCGCGGCAGCGCCGCGGCCAGCGCGCTCGACGACCAGTTGCGGCTGGACTGGGGCCGGCTGGAGACCACCGTCGCGGCGGAGCTGTCCGGCCTGGCCGTCACCGCCGCCGACGAGCGGGCCGGCTGGCGGTACGCCCACTGGCTGGTCTCGCACGCCAAGGACCACGGGGTACGGCGGGTGCGCTTCGGCACTCTGGAGTGGACCTCCGGTGCCGGCAACTGGTCCACCGTCGCCGACGACGAGTCGGCCGCCGGCCAGGTGTTCGCGGAGGTCTTCGCCGACAGGTGACGACGGCGACCGGCGGACGCCGGCCAGTGGAAGCCGACCGGTGACGACAACGCCGATGGGGCGCCCGAACCGGGTGGTCGGGCGCCCCATCGGCGTTGTGGTCAGGTCCCGGCTCGCGCCGGAACCCGGTCAGTAGCGGCTGACGCCGCGGCGGCGGCTGCCGACGCCCGCGATCAGCGCGACGGCGATGGCCGCGACCAGCACCTGGATGAGCAGCTCGGTCCAGTCGATACCGGCGGTCTGGGTGGCGATGCCGGCGGCCCGGGCGATCACGGTGCCGAGCAGCGCGGCACCGACGCCGACGAGCATGGTCAGCCAGAGCGGCATGTTCTGCCGGCCGGGGACGACCAGACGGCCGAGCGCCCCGATGATCAGACCAACGATGAGTGCGGTGATGATGCCCATGACGGTGAATTCCACGGCCGTCCTCCTCCAAGAAGTGTCACACGCTGTTGTTGTGGTGACGGCTAGATTCCCGGCCGCAGCGACGCTCAAACCGATCCATGCCCCAGACGTCGCGCAACGTCGGCAACGGCCGCATTCATCGTCGAGAACGCCAAAGCGGGCGGATCGGCGACGGAAAACCACTTCATTTCGGACGATTCGCTTGGGTCAAGGGTAACTTCTCCGCGCGGGATGGTGGCCAGATAGAAGATTTCCAGCAGCGGCAGCGCCTCGTCCTGGAACTCGTAGCTGCCCACGTACATCCCGATCAGGTCGCCCAGGGTGACATCGACGCCGAGTTCTTCGCGGGCCTCCCGCCGCGCGGCGTCGGTGGGGTGCTCGGCGCCGTCGCAGAATCCGCCGGGGGTCTCCCACCGGCCGGCCCGGGGCTCGGCCACCCGGCGCAGCGCCAGAAAGTGCGGCCGGTCGCCGTCCCCGTCGAGCACCACCAGGTTGACCGTCGGGCGGGCGTTGACGAACAGCTGGTAGCCGCAGCCGGCGCAGGCCACCGGCGGCGGTCCGGACAGCGGCGCCGCACAACGCGGGCAGAACCGGGCCGCCGGCCCGTACGCCCGGAGGGTCACTTCTTCCCGCCGGCCTTCCCGTCGCCGCCGTCGGAGGTGGAGAGGGCGGCGATGAAGGCTTCCTGCGGGACCTCGACCCGGCCCACCATCTTCATCCGCTTCTTCCCCTCCTTCTGCTTCTCCAGCAGCTTGCGCTTCCGGGTGATGTCACCGCCGTAGCACTTCGCCAGGACGTCCTTGCGGATCGCCCGGATCGTCTCCCGGGCGATCACCCGGTTGCCGATCGCCGCCTGGATCGGCACCTCGAACTGCTGCCGGGGGATCAGCTTGCGCAGCTTGGCCGCGATCGTGGTGCCGTAGTTGTAGGCCTTGTCCTTGTGGACGATCGCGCTGAACGCGTCCACCGCGTCGCCGTGCAGCAGGATGTCCACCTTGACCAGCTCGGACTGCTGCTCGCCGGAGGGCTCGTAGTCCAGCGAGGCGTACCCCTTGGTCCGGCTCTTGAGCTGGTCGAAGAAGTCGAAGATGATCTCCGCGAGGGGCAGCGTGTAGCGCAGCTCGACCCGGTCGGCGGAGAGGTAGTCCATCCCCTTGAGGGTGCCCCGCCGCCCCTGGCAGAGCTCCATCACCGCGCCGACGTAGTCGTTCGGGGTCAGCACGGTGGCCCGCACCACCGGCTCGTACACCTCGGCGACCTTGCCGGTCGGGTACTCGCTCGGGTTGGTGACGGTCACCTCCGCGCCGTCCTCCATCAGCACCCGGTAGACCACGTTCGGGGCCGTCGAGATCAGATCGAGGCCGAACTCGCGCTCCAGCCGCTCCCGGATGATCTCCAGGTGCAGCAGGCCGAGGAAGCCGCACCGGAACCCGAACCCGAGCGCGGCCGAGGTCTCCGGTTCGTAGTTCAGCGCGGCGTCGTTGAGCTTGAGTTTGTCCAGCGCGTCCCGCAGGTCCGGGTAGTCCGAGCCGTCGATCGGGTACAGCCCGGAGTAGACCATCGGCTTCGGGTCCTTGTAGCCGCCGAGCGCCTCGGTGGCCGGCCGGTTGTTGATGGTCACCGTGTCACCGACCCGGGACTGCCGGACGTCCTTCACACCGGTGATGAGGTAGCCCACCTCGCCGACGCCGAGCGCCGTCGACTTGAGCATCTCCGGGGAGATCACCCCGATCTCCAGCAGTTCGTGCACGGCGCCGGTGGACATCATCTTGATCCGGTCCCGGGCCTCGATCCGGCCGTCGATGACCCGCACGTAGGTGACCACGCCCCGGTAGACGTCGTAGACCGAGTCGAAGATCATCGCGCGGGCCGGGGCGGCCGCGTCGCCGACCGGCGGCTTGAACTGCCGGACGATCTCGTCGAGCAGATGCGGTACGCCCTCCCCGGTTTTGCCGGAGACCCGGATGCAGTCCTCCGGCTCGCCGCCGATCAGGTGCGCCAGTTCCTCGGCGAACTTGTCCGGCTGGGCGGCCGGCAGGTCGATCTTGTTGAGCACCGGGATGACGTGCAGGTCGTTCTCCAGCGCCAGGTAGAGGTTCGCCAGCGTCTGCGCCTCGATCCCCTGCGCCGCGTCGACAAGCAGCACCGCGCCCTCGCAGGCGGCCAGCGAGCGGGAGACCTCGTAGGTGAAGTCGACGTGCCCCGGCGTGTCGATCATGTTGAGCACGGCCGCCTCGCCGGCCCGTTCGCCGTCGCGCACGGTCCAGGGCATCCGGACCGCCTGGCTCTTGATCGTGATGCCGCGTTCCCGCTCGATGTCCATCCGGTCCAGGTACTGGGCGCGCATCTGCCGGTCGTCCACCACCCCGGTGAGCTGCAGCATCCGGTCGGCCAGCGTCGACTTGCCGTGGTCGATGTGGGCGATGATGCAGAAGTTCCTGATCCGACCGGGATCGGTCGTACCAGGCGCGTTCGCGCCGGGATCTGGCGTCGGTGGCACAGCAGTCCGTTCTGATCGGCTCGGGTCCGGGGTCGGCCCGGGTCTGGTCGGTCAAGCCCTGGCCTGGTCGGTCGTGGCCTGGTCGGGTCGTGGCTCGTTATCGGCTCGTGGCTCGTCTTCGGTACTGGGTCGCGGTCGGCTCCGGTCAGCTCGCCGGCTGGTGGTGCTTTGTCGGCTGGCGGATCCTGATCGGCTGGTGGTGGCAGGACGGCCGGCGCTGGCGCCGGCCCGACACCTATGTTCCCATGCCGCCCCGCCCCGGGTCTGATCACTCCTCCCGCCCGGCCCGGCCGGGTGCGCCGGCGGGTCCGCCGGCGCCCGGCGGCCAGCCGCCGCGGGAGTCGGCCAGCTGATGTCGGCCGGATGATGTCGTTGCGATGATCAAGGCAGGATGGTTCCATGCCCACTGTTTGTGTCCCGCCGGTCCCCTACGGCACGACGGCCGTGCGTCCGGGCTGGGCCGAGCTGCCGGCGGAGCTGCGGACCGCCATCGCCGCCCGGCTGCACTCCCCGGTGGTCTGGGCGACCACCGCGCACGGCGGGTTCACCCGTGGCTTCGCGGCGGTGCTCGACACCGAGGCCGGGGACCGGGTGTTCGTCAAGGCGGCCTCCCTGGCCGACCAGCGGCACCTGAGCGACTACTACGCGCGGGAGGCCGCCATCAGCGCGGTCCTGCCCGCGGGGCTGCGGGTGGCCCGACCGCGGTGGACCCTCACCGTGGCCGGGTACTACGTCATCTGTCTGGACGCCATCGACGGCCGCCTGCCGACCCTGCCGTGGGACCCGGCGGAGCTGGACGCCACGCTGGCCGGTTACGCCACCGTCGCGGCGAGCCTGACCAACCCGCCGGCCGAGCTGGTGGCGCTGGGCCTGCCCGAGCTGGCGGAGATCGCCCGGACCGACCTGTGCTGGTGGCGCGACATCGCCGCCGGGGTCGAGCCGCTGCCGACCGTCGCGGTGCGTGGGCCGGCCGGGGCGCTCGCCGGGCCCGGGCTCCGCGGCCACCTGCCGGAACTGGCGGCGCTGGAGGCCCTCCTACCCTCGTACGCCCGGACCGGCTCGGTGATCCACTGCGACCTGCGGGTGGACAACGTGCTCATCGACCGGGCCGGCGACGCCTGGTTCTGCGACTGGAACTGGGTCTGTTACGGACCCGCCTGGTTCGACGTGGCCGGCCTGCTGGTCACGGCGTACGCCTCCGGGTTGGACGCCGATCGGCTGTTCGCGGAGTCGCCGACCGCCCGGCAGGCACCGCCGGATGCCCTGGACGTGACGTTGGCTGCCCTCGCCGGGCACTGGCTGACCCGGGCCGCCGCCGGCCCGAGCAGCGGCTCGCCGCATCTCGGCGCGCACCAGCAGTGGAGCGGGGAGATCGCGCTCGGCTGGCTCGCCGAACGCCGCGGCTGGCGCTGAAGCCGGCCGGGCTGACCGGTTTTGGCCCCGGTCGGCCGACCTGGTAGCCTGGCTTTTCACGTGCCCAACCCGGCACGGGTACAAGCACGGACTCAGCTCGAGTCAGCAAACCAGCGAACTCGAGTCAGCAAACCAGAAACCCTAGCTACCAGGACGAGGCTGTCGCGTGGCGAACATCAAGTCCCAGATCAAGCGCAACCGGCAGAACGAGAAGCGCCGGCTGCGCAACAAGTCGGTCAAGTCGTCGCTGAAGACCGCCATCCGGAAGTTCAACGCGGCCGCCGAGAGCGGCGACGCCGAGCAGGCCACCGCTCTGATGCGGGCGGCTTCGCGGCAGTTGGACAAGGCCGCCAGCAAGGGCGTGATCCACGCCAACCAGGCGGCGAACCGCAAGTCGGCGATCGCCAAGCGCATGGGGTCGCTCGCCGCCTGACCAGGCACCCGGGCCTCGGCCCGTCGAGCGAGCCTCGGGCGCGCAGATCTTCGATCGGGCGTCGACCGGCCACCGGCCGGGTCGGCGCCCGTCGCGCTGTCCGGGGCGCCGTGCTTTCCACGCGGTGCCCGACGGCTGTTCACTCGTAGCGTCGGTGGGCTGACTGGCGTAACCGCTGCTCGGCGGCATCGGCCGGGTAGTGCGCCCGGGCGTCGATCCGGGCCGACCGCTGATCTGGCCGGCGGTAGGAATCCAATCGCCCGTACGAGTGGGCGTTGAGGCCGCTGCGGCCGGAGTGGGCGGCGGCCAGCCCGGAGGCGGCAGGTTCCACGGCCGGCGGGGCTCCGGTTCGTGCCGCGTCGGCGACCGGTCGGGGCCGGGTCCGGGGGGTGGCCAGCTCTGGCCGTACCCGCGCCACCGCCGCCGATCCCGGCTCAGCCCCCGCCGCTGCCCGGTCGGCGTCGAACCGAGCCACCCCGGCCCGGTCCGCTTGCCGGCCCGTCGGGACCGGCACGGTCATCGGGTAGGCCAGCGCGCCGGGCACGGTGGCCCGACCGACCACCGGCTGCAACTCGCGCCGGAAACGCTCCTGCTCCAGTTCCGGCACCCGGGCCGCGGAGCGGGCCACCGCCGCGGCCACCAGGTCATTGACCTTGACCATCACCGCCACCGAGGCCGGCAGGATGAGCAGCCCCCACCAACTGATCAGTTCGGCGAGCGCGAGCAGGAACGCCAGGATCAGGGTGCCTTCGAAGAAGGCGAAGCAGAGCAGTCCGCCGGGGTCGAGGTGGCTCAGGCCGAGCACCCGGGCGTAGAGCGGACGGAGCCGGTCCTCGTCGGCGGGAATGCCGGCCGGGTCCGGTAGGAATCCGATCGGCTCGGGGAAGCCGGCGGCGGCGCGGCGCACCGCGACCCGCCCGAACCAGGCCGGCACGCTCATCGCGGTCCACCTCCCGCCGGTGTGGCACCGCCCCGGCGGGCGCCCGCCACCGCGAACACGGCCCGTTCCAGGGCGTACCCGCGGTCCTCGGCGCCGCCCTTGACGGCGGCGTTGCAGTCGGCGGCCGCCCGCATCGCTTCGACCAGCCCTTCCGGGGTCCAACCTCGACCCTGCCGCTGCGCCCGCTCGATCTTCCAGGCCGGCATGCCGAGGCTGCTGGCGAGCTGGTAGGCGTTGCCGCGTCCGGCGGAGCTGACCCGCGCGACGGTGCGTACCCCGTCGGCGAGGGCGTCCGCGATCGGCACCGGGTCGACGCCGACGTGCAGCGCCCAGCGCAGCGCCTCCAATGCGGCCGGCACGTCGCCGACCACCGCGGCGTCCGCGACGGTGAAACCGCTGACCTCGGCCCGACCCCGGTAGTAACGGGCCACCGTGTCGACGCCGATCCGGCCGTCGGTGTCGGCGATCAGCTGGGAGCAGGCCGAGGCGAGTTCCCGCAGGTCGTTGCCGACGGCGGCGAGCAGCGCCTCGGCCGCGTCGTCGGTGCAGCGACCGCCGCCGCGCCGAATCTCGTCGCGGACGAATGCGACCCGGTCCCGGTGGCCCTTGAGCTTCGCGGCCGGCACCACCTCCGCGCCCGCCGCCCGGAGTCCGTCCGCGAACGCCTTCCCCTTGGCGCCGCCGAGGTGGGTCACCACCAGGTGGACCTCCGGGTCCGGATTCTTCGCGTACGCCAGCAGCGCGGTCACCAGGTCCTTGCGGGCGTCCTGACCGGACCGCAGGATCAGGACCCGCCGTCCGCCGAACAGCGACGGGCTGAGCATCTCGGCGATCTCCCCGGGGCTCACCGAGCCGGCCTCGTACTCGCGTACGTCGGCGCCGGGGTCGACGGCCCGGGCGGCCTCGGTCGTCGCCGCCACGGCGCGGGTGGCGAGCAGTTCCTCGTCGCCGAGGACGAGGACGACCGGTGCGGGACTGGCGGGGCTCACGCCGCCCATAGTCGCACGCGCCGAGTGCGCATTGGACCTGGTCACCCCCGTTCCCACGGCCGACCCCGCACTTGGCGCAAATCCAGACATTTGCCTCGGTCAGCTCTACTGGGTGGTCACCTGCGTTCCCCCGGGCCGCGGGTCACCACCCCCAGCCCGCCGCCGGGGCGCACCACCACCGCGACGTCACCGTCGACATCGGTACGCAGCACCCGGGCGCCGTTGCGGGCCAGCCGGGCCAGCACTGCGGGGTTCGGGTGCCCGTACCCGTTGTCGGTGCCCACCGGCACCAGCGCCACCGCCGGCGAGACCGCGTCCAGGAAGGCCGGACTCTGGTACGCCGACCCGTGATGGGCGACCTTGAGTACGTCCACCGCCAGGTCGGCGGTCGGATCGGTGAGCAGTTCGTCCTGGAGTTCGGACTCGGCGTCGCCGGCCAGCAGGATCCGCACGCCGCGGACCTCGGCGAGCAGCACCACCGAGTTGTTGTTCGGGTCCGACCTGGTTCCGCGCAGCGGTGCCGGTGGCCCGACCGAACGCACCGTCAGCGGACCCGCCGTCCACCGCCAACCGGGCCGGACCACCCCCACCGGCACCCCACCCAGCGCGCCGGCCCGGCTGACCGCGTCCCGTCCGGCCACCGGCTCCGGCCACTGTGGGGTGAGGATGGCGCCGACCCGGCGGCGACGCAGCGCGCCGTCGAGCCCGCCCACGTGGTCGGCGTGGAAATGGCTCACGACCAGCAACGGCACCGCCCGTACGCCGAGCCCGCGCAGGCAGCGGTCGACCGCGGTCGGCTCCGGGCCGGCGTCGACCACCACCGCCCGCCCGGCGGCCACCGGGAGCACCACCGCGTCGCCCTGCCCGACGGCGCAGGCGGCGACCACCCAGTCGCGCGGTGGCCAGCCCGGCGCGGCGAGTCGGACCGGCAGCGCCCCGAGGACGGCGGCGACGGCGGCGACGGCCAGCAACCGGCGCGGCAGCCGGCGGCGGGCGGCCGCCAGCACGGCGACGGTGAGCGCGCCGAGCAGCAGTCCACCCGGGACACCGTCCCACCAGGGCAGGGTGCCGGCCGGCAGCCGGGCGCCGTGGCGGGCCACCAGGACCAGCCACCAGGCCGGCCAACTCGCCAGCCAGGCGGTGAACTCGGCGCCGGCCGGCCAGATCGTCGACAGCACGGCGGCCCCGACGCCGAGCACCGTGGCGGGCGCGATCGCGGGCACCGCGAGCAGGTTCGCCGGTACGGCCACCAGGCTGATGGTCCCGGAGAGCCCGGCCACCACCGGCGCGCAGGCGAGCTGGGCGGCGGCCGGAATCGCCAACGCCTCGGCCAGCCCGGCCGGCATCCCGCGCCGCCGCAACCTGTCCCGCCAGCAGGGTGCGATCAGCAGCAGCCCACCGGTGGCCAGCACGGAGAGGGCGAATCCCGGGTCGCCGGCGAGCGCCGGGTCGAGGCAGATCAGCGTGGTGATCGCGGCGGCCAGCGCCGGCAGCGCCGCACGGGTGCGCCCGGTGGCGAGCGCCAGCAGGCCGATCGCGCCCATGGCGGCGGCCCGCACGACGCTGGGCGAGGGCCGGACCAGGATCACGAAGCCGATGAGCGCCACGCCGCAGAGCCCGGCCGCGAGCCAGGGACCGGCGCGACCCCACCGGGCCAGCAACAGCACCAGGCCGACCACGATCGCCACATTGGAGCCGGATACAGCGTTCAAATGGGTCATACCGGTCACCAGGAAGTCTTCCTCGACGGCCGGTTCCAGCCGGCTGGTGTCGCCGACCACCAGCCCGGGCAGCAGGCCGCCCGGCTCGATCGGCAGCGGCGCACAGGCCCGTTGCAGCCCGGCCCGCAGGGTTCCCGCCGCCCGCTGCGCCCAGGACGGCTCGCCGGTCAACTGCGGTGGTTGTCGGGCCGACAGCACCGCCGCCGTCAGGTCGCCGCCGCGCGGTGCCAGCAACCGTCCCTCGGCGGTCAGCCGCTGGCCGGGCAACAGGTTCTGCCATCGGGCGTCGCTGGCCAGCACGAGAACCCGCGCCGGCACCACTACCGGCGCGGCCGACCCGGTTCGCAGCCAGATCAGCTCGGCTGAGAGCAGGTAGCTGGGCGGGCGACCGGCGGCCCCACGGACGGCGCGCGGGTCGTCGCGTACCACCAGGCGCACCGTCACCGTGGCACCCGTCGCCACCAGGGCGGTGATCGCCGGTGCGTCCCGGACGGCGAGCCGCGCACCGGTCGCCGCCCCGCCACAGACAGCACCGATCAACACCGACACGGCGAACCAGCCATACCCGGCAACCAGCCCGGCCCGAGCCACCAGCCCGGCCCGATCAGACCGGGTAGACGGCCCGGATTCGATGGGGCGAGCGCGTCGGCGGGTCCGGATCAGGTAACCGGCGAGGGCAGCGGCGGCACCGCCGACCAGGGCGGTCGTCAATACCGTCAGGTCGGTGCCGAGCCAGAGGCCGGCCAGCGCGGTGAGCCAGGCACCGACCGCCACACCGGCCAGCCGCAGATCGGGCGGCTCGGCCCGGGAGTCGTCGGATGCCGGCTCGGTCACGTCGTCGTCCCGGTGGACCGGTCGGTTCGGGTTCACACCGTCACCAGGTCCTTGAGATCCTCGTACCGGGCATCACCGATGCCGTTGACCTGGCGAAGGTCGCTCACCGAGCGGAACGCGCCGCGGTCCGTGCGGTGGTCCAGAATCCGTTGCGCGAGCACCGGACCGACCCCGGGCAGCGCGTCCAACTCGGCCAGCGTGGCGGTGTTGAGGTTCACCTTCCCGGCCGGTGGCCCGCCGGCGCCCGGCCCGGCGGCGCCCGGCCCGGCGGCACCCGGCCCAGCGGCGCCGGGCTGCCCGAACCCGGGCGGGGCGGTGACACCGACCAGGATCAGCTCGCCGTCGGTCACCTTGCGGGCCAGGTTGAGCAGGGTGACGTCGACCCCGGGCAACGCCCCGCCGGCCGCCTCGATGGCGTCCGCGACCCGGCCGCCGGGCGGCAGCCGCACCAGACCCGGGCGGCGCACCTTGCCGGCGACGGCGACCACCACCTCACCGCCGGGACCCGCGCCGGGTGACCCGGCGGTGTCGGCCCCGCCTGAAACGTCCGGATCCGACGGCCCGCTCTGATCGACCGAGACGACGGGCGGCTCGGCGGCCACCGGCTCGGTCCGGGGCCGGGACTGCCAGGCCCAACCGGCCGCCCCCAGCACCACCAGCACGGCCACCACGGCCAGCGCCCGAACTCCCCGCCGCCCCGGATCGAACGCCCGCGGACCGGGCAACCGGGACCCCTCGCCAGCCCGCGCCGCCTCCATCGGCGGCAGCGCAGACTCGACAGTTCGTGCCGGCTCCACCGGCGGCGGCGTCGGCCCGGCAGCCCACGCCGACCCCACCGGACGCGACGACCCCAGCGGACGCGACGACCCCACCGGACGCGACGACCCCGACAGCACCGGACCGGCAGGCAGCGCCGGCCCCGTGCTTCCCTGGTCCGGCAGCGGCCGAGGTCGGCTTCCGGTCGGCGCGGCCGGCGTTGCTTCCGCCAGCATCGCCGAGGGCCGGCCCACGTCAGTAGCGGGCGACCAAGGCTCGACGGCCCCCGGCATCAGCCGCGACAACCGCTCCCACACCGCTGTCTCGTCGTCATCTGGCACAACCGGCAGCGTGCCCCGCGAACCGCCGCCGGATCAGCCGAAGGCCGACCTACTGTGGACAACCGGCCCGGCTGTGGAAAACGCCCTGATCTTGGCCGGTTCTGCTAGGCCGTACGCCGCCGCACCGGCCGGTCGCACCGCGCCGGGGTGGCCAGCGGGCCGTCCACGAGGCCGGTCAACACGTCGAGGAAGACCGTCCGGTCCCGGTCGGAGAGGGCGGCGAACACGTCGTCCTGGATCCGGGCCGCGATGGCGCGGGCCCGCGCGAGGACGTCTTCGCCCTCGGCGGTGACCGTGATGATCCTGGCCCGACGGTCGGCACTGGACAACCGCCGCTCGACCAGACCGGCCCGCTCCAGTTCGTCGACGGTGACCACCATCGTCGTCTTGTCGATGCCGCAGAGATCGCCGAGCCGCTTCTGCGTCAGTGCGCCGGCGACGGCCTTGACCAGTACGCAGTAGGCCCGCGGCGAAATGCCCAGTTCGGCCAGTCTTGCGGCGTGTTCGGTGGTGACCACGTGGCTTGCCCAGGACAGCAGGAACATCAGGTCGGGGCTGCTCCCCGTCGCCGCCGGGGTGGTCATGCCGCGAGCATAACAAGATGATCTGCCGCCGGACCGTCCTCAACGGAGCAGGTCAACCCGCCGATCTCGGCACATCGGCCAGGGCCTTCGACCATTCGGTGCAGTTGGCCGGCTTTGCGCCCCGCGACTCGGCCCGATAGTCGCGCAGTCGGACAACTCCGTACGGTGACAGCCGCCCTAGTTGCCCATTGCCGGGCACGCCACCCACCCTGACTCTAAGTAGACGTAGCCTGACCCTAGGTAGAACCACCGTCGCATCGCGATCGGGGACCGACAAGTGGAGCTTGCTCGGGAGGACGTCTTGCAGACTTTTGGCAGCCAGCGCAGCGCCGGATCGCCGCCGGGTGGGACACCATGAGGCCCGGCGACGAACCGGGGGTGCGGTCACCGATCCCGGGCCAGGGGCGGTTCCAGCCGGCCCTCGGCGGCAACCCGACCCGGGCCGACCGCCCGACCTGGACCGACCGCCCGAACCGAGCCGAGAACGATCCCCCCGACGATGCGACGGCCTGGTACACCGCCGGCTGGGAGCGGTTGGCCCGCCGGGCCTACCCGGACGCGGTCCGGTGCTTCCGGGAGTACCTGTCCCGGGCCCAGGTGTCGGCCGGACCGGCCGGCCAGGCCGATCTGCGTCGCCGCGCCGAGGTGCACGGCGCCACCGCCGTCGCACTGCTGGCCGCCGCGCCGGCCAACCCCCAGGTGGCCGCCGTCACCGACCACCTGCTGGCCGCCCGCACGACCGTACTGGGCCCGGTGCTCGCCGCCGTGGTGCGGCAGGACCACTACCACGCCGCCCGGGTGGAGCCGCCCGCCGCGCTCTCGGTGATCGCCGACCGGGCCGACTTCGACCGGCTCACCCGCGACGATCTCACCCTGCTCACCGAGCATCTCGCCCCGACCGACACCGACGCCTGGCGGCTGCTCCGGCACCGGGCGAGGCAGGTCGGCGTACCCCTGCGGGATTTCCGACCGGCCGCCGCGCCGCTGATCGATCAACCGGCCACCCGGCCGACCGGGCCAGCCGGTTCGGGCGCGCCGTCGGCCGGACCGAGCACCGCGCCGGGCCGGGCGCCGGAGGCGGACGGCGGGTCCGACGGACCCACCCCGCCCCGGGTACGCCGGCAGTCCGGCACCGACACCGGCGCCACCCGTACCCTGCTCGCCGGCGGATTCGGCCTGTTGCTGCTGGCCGTGCTGAGTTTCGCCGCGGTCGGTGACCCGGCGCTCGCCTCCTGCCTGGCGGTGCTCTCCTTCGCCGCCGGCTGCGGCCTGCTAACCAGCGGACTACGCGCCGCCAGCCGCCGGACCACAGGCGGCCGGCGGGACCGGGACGGCCGGCGGGATGCCGGCGGCGCCGGCCGCTGGATCAGGGGCGGCGGTGTACGACGACGCAGGCCAGACCCGGACCGACATGCGCCGCCACCACCGCGCCGGCCTCGGTGAGATAGCGGTCGCGTAGCCGGTCGCCGAGCCGCTGCCGCAGCACGTCGCCCAGGTCGGTGGCCCGCTGCGGCGCCCCGAGATGGTGCACCGCCACGTCCACCGCGCCGTCCCCGGCCGCCTCGACGGCCAGGTCGACCAGCCGGGCCAGCGCCCGCCCGGCGGTGCGCACCTTGTCCCGGACGGCGATGGTGCCGTCGACGACGTGCAGGATCGGCTTGACCGACAGGGCGGTGCCGAGGAACGCCTCGGCCGCCGTGATCCGGCCGCCCCGGCGTAGGAACTCCAGCGTGTCGACGTAGAAGAAGGTGTGGGTGCGCGCGATCGTGTCGAGCGCTGCCTGGCGTACCCCGTCCAGGTCCTCGCCGCGGGCGGCGGCCGCGCCGGCCGCGAGCGCCGGGAACCCCAGGCCCATGCCGGTCGACCGGGCGTCGACGACGCTGACCCGGTCGCCGAACTCGGTGGCGGCCAGCGCCGCGGCCTCGTGGGTGCCGGAGAGCCGGGCCGACAGGTGCACCGACAGCACCGCGTCGGCGCCGGCGTCGAACAACCGGCGGTACGCCTCGGCGAACTGTTCGGGGGCGGGCCGGGAGGTGCTCACCGCGACCCGCCGGGCGGTCAGCGCCGCGGCCACGTCGGCCGGTGACACCTCGACCCCTTCGAGCCCTTCCACCCCGTTGCGGACCACCACCAGTGGCACGACGGTCAGCGCGTGTCGGCCGGCCAGTTCGGCCGGCAGGTAGGCGGTGGAGTCGGTGACGACCGCGACGGGCATGCCGGCACGGTAGCCGATCATCGCGGGTCCGGCCCGTCGACGGAGAAGATCAGAAGGCGGGGGTGAGTTCCTGGCTGATCAGGCCGGCGTTGTGCGCGGTCAGGTGCCAGCCGCGGATCTCGTCGTGCCGCAGCTCGGTCCAGTGGCAGTTCTGCAGGGCGCGGACCTTCGCCATCACCTCGGGACCCCAGCCGAGCAGGTGGCCGAAGCCCTGCCGGGCGCCGCCGCCGTGGGTGGCCACCACGACGGTTCCGCCGGGCACCGCATCGGCCGCGTCCTGCAGCGCGGCGGCGACCCGTTTGCCGAGGTCGTCGAGGCTCTCAATCTCGCAACCCGGGTCCTGGTCACCGGAGCGCCAGCGGGCGTGCTCGGTCGGGAACCGCTCGGCCGCCTCGACCATGGTCAGGCCCTGCCAGTGGCCGTAGTACCGCTCCCGCAGCCGGGGGTCGGTGCGGATCGGCAGCCCGGTGAGGGCGGCCAGGGCCCGCGCGGTGTCGGCGGCGCGTTGCAGGTCGCTGGCGAAGAGCGCGTCGGGTCGCAGGGTGGTGAGCAGTTCGGCCGCCCGGCCGGCCTGCTGGCGGCCGAGGTCGTTGAGGGGTACGTCGAGCTGGCCCTGCACCCGGTTGGCGGCGTTCCAGTCGGTGTTGCCGTGCCGCCAGACGATCAGCCGGGTCATTCGGCGGTGCCCGCCTCCGCCTGGACCAGGTCGCGGTCCACGAACGGGATGGTGGGGCAGTCCTTCCAGAGTCGGTCGAGCGAGTAGAACTCGCGCTCCTCGCTGTGCTGCACGTGGATCACGATGTCGACGTAGTCGAGCAGCACCCAGCGGCCGGCGCGTTCGCCCTCACGGCGGACCGGCTTGGCCTTCTCCGGGAGGTCGACCAGCTTCTCCTCGATCGCGTCGACGATGGCGAGCACCTGCCGCTCGTTCGGCGCGGAGGCGAGCAGGAAGACGTCGGTGATGGCCAGCTGGTCCGACACGTCGAGGATGACGATGTCCTGCGCCTTCTTGTCGGCGGCGGCCTGGGCGGCCGTGAGAGCCAGTTCGAGTGCGCGTTCGGAAGCTGTCACCTTGCTCCTTACGATGATCCGTCGGACGCGTACAAGCGTCTCACACCTGGCGACGGAACGACCCGGCAGTTTGCTGCCGTTAGCGGATCAACGTGACGAAACTACTCGCGGTAGAGGCCGCGTTTCGCGATGTACTGCACCACACCGTCGGGGACCAGGTACCAGACCGGTACGCCCTTGGCGACCCGGGCCCGGCAGTCGGTGGAGGAGATCGCCATCGCCGGCACCTCGACCAGGCTGACGGTGTCGGCGGGCAGGTGGGCGTCGGTCAGTTCGAAACCGGGCCGGGTGACGCCGATGAAGTGGGCCAGCTCGAACATCTGGTCCAGGTCTTTCCAGGAAAGGATCTTGTCCAGCGCGTCGGCGCCGGTGATGAAGAAGAGCTGGACCTTCGGGCCGTACTCGGCGTGCAGGTCGCGCAGGGTGTCGACGGTGTAGGTGGGGCCGCCGCGCTCGATGTCGGCCCGGCTGACCTGGAATCTCGGGTTGGAGGCGGTGGCGATGACGGTCATCAGGTAGCGGTCCTCGGCCGAGCTGACCGGTTCGTCCGCCTTCTGCCAGGGTTGCCCGGTCGGGACGAACACCACCTCGTCCAGGCCGAACCGGTCCGCCACCTCGCTCGCCGCCACCAGGTGCCCGTGGTGGATCGGGTCGAAGGTGCCCCCCATGATCCCGACTCGCCGGATTTCGCCGTCCACGCCTTGATCGTAGGACCAGCCGGCCCGTCCGCCGCTGGAGCATGACGTAGATCGCAGTTCGGACGCCGCTGACAAACACCCCGTTACGGCACAGGGCCGGCACCGGCGCGGGCCGCCAACGCGCGGCGCAGGTCGTCGTCGGCGTCGGCCACCACTCGGCGCAGTCCCGGCGCGAGGTCGTCGCGGGCCAGCAGGGCCGCGGCCAACTCCCGGGTCTCGTCCGCCACGGCGTAGCGGGGAAACGCCAGCCGAGCGACCTCGTCGGCCACCCACGGGGTACGCCGACCAGCCATCGCCGGCATCTGGGCGAAGTACCACTCCACGTAGGACTCGGTCAGCTCCGCCTGCTCGGGCTGCCAGAACCCGGCGGCGGTGGCGGCCAGCAGCCGGTTGGAGAACTCCTCGTCGCGGACGATGATCTCCCAGGCCCGCGCCTTCGCGGCCGGGTCGGGCAGCGCCGCCCGGCAGGTGGCGGCCTGCTCGGCGCCCTTGGCGCTGCGGTCGACGGCCTCCTCGGTGGCGATCTGCTTGGGGCCGGCCACGCCGAGCACGCAGAGCCGGCGCAGCAGCGTCCAGCGCAGGTCGGCGTCGAGGACGATCCCGTCGGGCAGGTCCTCGCCGGCCAACAGCCCGGCCAACCGGGCGGTGTCGGCGGTGGCGCCGATCAGCCCGCGCAGCGCCGCCAGCCGGACGCCCGGCACGGAGGTGAGCAGCCGGTCGCAGGCCTGCGCCACGTGTCCCAGCGCGGCCAGCCGGGCCTTCGGGTCGAGGTAGCGGTCGATCAGCGAGCGGGACAGCCCGAGCACGTCCTCGACCACCACCACCTCGGTCTCCACCGGCAGGGCGGTGAGGATCAACGCGACCAGGTCGGCGACCGGCCGTTCGGCGTCGGTGACCGCGTCCAGGGTCTCCCCCCAGAGCACCGCCCGGGCCAGCGGATCAGCGAGGCCGGGCAGCACCGCCGGGACGGCGCCGGCCGAGACCGGGTCCAGCCGCACCTTCGCGTACGCCAGGTCGCCGTCGTTGGGCAGCAGCAGCCGGGCGGCCGGCTGGCCGGCCAGTTCGGTGAGCACGGTCCGGCCGTCGGGCGCGGTCGGGTCGAGGTCCACCTCCAGCCGGTCCCGCAGCTTGGTGACCGGCCCGTCGGTGTCGTAGAGCCCGACGCCGAGGCGGTGCGGCCGCAGCACGGGGTGTTGCGGCGGCGCGGTCTGCACGATCGCCACCTCGGCGTACCGGTTGTCGTCGGTCAGGGCGGTCTCGACCCGCAGCGTGTTGACCTGGGCGCGGCGCAGCCAGCCGTCGGCCCAGCTCGACAGGTCCCGCCCGCTGGCCGCCGAGAGCGCGCCGAGCAGGTCGGCGAGGGTGGCGTTGCCGAACCGGTGGGCGGCGAAGTGCGCCCGCAGCCCGGCCAGGAAGGCTTCGTCGCCGAGCCAGGCGACGAGTTGGCGCAGCACGGAGGCGCCCTTGGCGTACGAGATGCCGTCGAAGTTGAGCAGCGCCAGCGCGGAGTCGATCACCTCGTCGGGGGCGACCGGGTGGGTGGAGGGGCGCTGGTCGGCGGCGTACCCCCAGGCCTTGCGCCGCATCGCGAAGGCGGTCCAGGTGCCGTCGAAGCGGGTCGCCTCGGCGGTCACCCGCACGCCCAGGTACTCGGCGAACGACTCGTTCAGCCACAGGTCGTCCCACCAGCGCATGGTGACGAGGTCGCCGAACCACATGTGCGCCATCTCGTGGGCGATCGTGGTGGCCCGGGTCTCCCGCTCGCTGTCGGTGACCGCGGAGCGGTACACGTAGTCGTCCCGGATGGTCACCAGACCCGGGTTCTCCATCGCCCCGGCGTTGAACTCGGGGGCGAAGACCTGGTCGTACTTGCCGAACGGGTAGCGCACCTCGAAGAGTTCGTGGAACCGGTCCAGGCACTGCCGGGTGACGGTGAGGATCTCGTCGACGTCCCGGTCCAGGTGCTCGGCGAGCGACCGCCGGCAGTAGATGCCGAGCGGGATGCCGTCGTGCTCGGCGTGGCGGGAGTGGTAGGGGCCGGCGATCAGCGAGATGAAGTAGGTGGCCAGCGGCGCGGTCGGCGCGAACACCCAACGGCCGGGCGCCGGCCGGTCCGCGACGGTCCCGTTGCCGGCCACCGTCCACTCCGGCGGGGCGGTGACCGCCAGGGTGACCGGCGCCTTCAGGTCGGGCTGGTCGAAGCAGGCGAAGATCCGCTGCCCGTCGTCCAGGAACGACATCGCGTAGAGGTAGGTCTGCGCGTCGGCCGGGTCGACGAACCGGTGCAGCCCCTCCCCGGTGTTCGAGTACGCCATCTCGGCCTCGACGACGAGGACGTTGTCGGCCGCCAGGTCGGTCAGCGGGAGCCGGTTGTCGACCAGCGTGGCCGGGTCCAGATCAGCGCCGTTGAGTCGTACCCCGAGCAGTTGCGCCGGCTTGACCTCGACGAACGTGGCGGCGCCCGGGGTGGCCGCCCGGAAGCGGACCGTCGTGGTCGACCGGAACCGCTCGTCCCCCACCGTCAGATCAAGATCGATCTCGTACGCCTCGACGGCGAGCAGCGCGGCGCGCTGCGCCGCCTCGATACGACTCAGACTCGACATCAGCCCATCCTGCCCGATGATCGGCCCTGCCTGGCGTTAGCCTTTGCACATGAGCGATGCCGCAGCAGAGGAACAGACCGTGGCGCACCACCCGAAGGGTGACTTCGACCTGTCCCGGGCCGTCTGGCAACGGGCCGAGGGAGACGACTCGGAGGGCGCGGTCGAGGTGGCCTTCGTCGACGACCTGATCGGCATGCGCAACTCCGCCGAGCCGGACGGCCCGATCCTCGTCTTCACCCAGGCCGAATGGGACGCCTTCGTCGGCGGCGCCCAGGACGGCGAGTTCGACCTCGACTGATCAGATTATGCCGTGCCGGCGGCCCGGGGCTTCGGTCCCGGGCCGCTTCACCGTATTCACGTTTGCCCTTTATTCTCGGCGAATCGCCGCCATTGCCAGCAGTGGGCCGGTAGCAGCGAGGTTCACGGCGATCTGAAGTGCGATCGGGTGAGTTGATCGTTCTCCCCGGGTTTGCCGGTGACGGGCGGTAGGACCGTACTCACGTCATGCTCACTCCCGGCACCCCGAGCATGTCTCACATCCAATCAACCTCTAGCCTGTCGAATCACTGTGGACCCTTGGTGCTGCGACCTGTTAGGGGCGGATAGGTATGCCGGGACTCAAGAGATCAAGCCGGATCGGCCTGGTGATGGCCATGGTGGCGGCGGTGCTCACACCGATCGTCACCACCACGGCCCCGGCGGCGGCGGTCACGCTGCCGGCCGGATTCCAGGAGCAGGTGGTGTTCAGCGGGCTCAACCTGCCGACCAACATCGAGTTCGCGCCGGACGGCCGGATCTTCGTCGCCGAGAAGGCCGGCCGGGTCAAGGTGTACGACGGCCTCTCCGACCCGACGCCGACCATCTTCGCCGACCTGACCGCGAATGTGCACAGCCAGCACGACCGGGGCCTGCTCGGGTTGGCCATCCACCCGCAGTTCCCGGCCCAGCCGTACCTCTACGTGCTCTACGCCTACGACGCCCCGCCGGGTGAGACCGCGCCGTACTGGAACGACAACTGCTCGGCGGTCGGCGGCACCAACGGCGGCCGGTGCATCGTCACCGGGCGACTGTCCAAGCTGACCGCCGGCAACACCCCGGCCGGCACCGGCACCGCGAACACGATGACCGGCACCGAGCAGGTGCTGGTGCAGGACTGGTGCCAGCAGTGGGCCAGCCACGCCACCGGCGACCTGGCGTTCGGCGCGGACGGCATGCTCTACGCCACCTCCGGCGACGGCGCCAGCTACAACCAGGTCGACTACGGGCAGCTCGGCAACCCGCCGAACCCGTGCGCCGACCCGCCGAACGAGGGCGGCGGCCTGCGGTCCCAGGACCTGCGGACGATGACCGACCCGACCCAGCTCAACGGCGCGGTGCTGCGGCTGGACCCGACCACCGGCGCCGCCGCGGCCGGCAACCCGTTGGCGGCCAGCACCGACGTGAACGCCCGCCGGATCGTGGCCGACGGCCAGCGCAACCCGTTCCGGATGACCGTCCGGCCGGGCACCAGCGAGGTCTGGACCAGCGACGTGGGCTGGAACAAGTGGGAGGAGATCAACCGGGTGGTCGACCCGACCGCCGCCTCCCCCGCGAACTTCGGCTGGCCCTGCTACGAGGGTGCCGCCCGGCAGGGCGGCTACGACGGCGCGAACCTGCCGATCTGCGAGAACCTCTACACCGGCGCCGGCCAGACCGCCCCCTACTACGCGTACGACCACGCGGTGAAGGTGGTCAGCGGGGAAGCCTGCCCGAGCGGCAGTTCCTCGGTCGGCGGCTTGGCGTTCTCGCCGGCCAGCGGCGGCAGCTACCCGGCCACGTACCAGGGGGCGTTGTTCTTCTCCGACTACTCGCGGGACTGCATCTGGGCGATGCTGCCGAATGCGCCCGGCGGGCTGCCGGACCCGGCGAACCGGCAGACCTTCGCCTCCGCCGCGTCGAACCCGGTGGACCTGGCCATCGGCCCAGGCGGCGACCTCTACTACGTCGACCACGGCGGCAACGTACGCCGGATCCGCTACTTCCCCGGCAACCAGCCGCCGCAGGCGTCCATCGTCGCGTCGCCGACCTCGGGTGCGGCGCCGTTGACCGTCAACTTCGACGCGACCGGCTCGACCGACCCGGACCCCGCCGACCAGGGCCAGCTCCGCTACGAGTGGGACTTCACCAACGACGGCACCGTCGACTCGACCGCCGCCACGGTCAGCCACACGTACCCGGCCGGCGGCCCATACACGGCCCGGCTGCGGGTCGTCGACACCCTCGGCGCCGCCGACACCGAGACGGTGCCGATCCAGACCGGCAACAGCATGCCCACCGCCGTCATCGACACCCCGGCGGCGAGCCTGACCTGGGCGGTCAACGACACGATCACGTTCAGCGGGCACGCCACCGACCCGGACCAGGGCACCCTGCCGGCGTCGGCGCTGCACTGGCGGATGCTGCTGCACCACTGCTACACCCTCGACAACTGCCACACCCACGCGCTGCAGGACTTCACCGGAGTGGCCGGCGGGAGCATGTTCGCCCCGGACCACGAGTACCCGTCCTATCTGGAGCTGGTGCTCACGGCGACCGACGCGCAGGGGCTCAGCCACCAGAGCAGCGTCCGGCTGGACCCGAAGACCGTCGACATCACCTTCGATTCCAGCCCGTCCGGCCTGCAGCTCGCCTTCGGCTCCGACACCCAGGTCACCCCGTTCACCCGCACCGTCATCCAGGGGTCCAGCAACACGGTGAGCGCGGTGACACCCCAAACCCTCAGCGGTACGACGTACACGTACGCGAGTTGGTCGGACGGCGGCGCCCAGTCGCACGTGATCACCGCGCCCGCGACGCCGGCCAGCTACGTCGCCACCTTCACCGGTACGCCGGCGACCGTGCTGCTGTCCCGCACCGAGTTGACGGTGACCGGGCAGGACAGCCAGGAGACGGCCGGCGAGAACGGCCGGGGAATCAACGTGCTGGACGGCAACACCGCCACGATCTGGCACACCCAGTGGCAGGCCGCCGACCCGCCGCACCCGCATTGGATCACCCTGGATCTGGGCGCCGCGCACCAGGTGAACCGGCTGTACTACCTGCCACGGCAGAACATGGCGAACGGCCGGATCAGCAGCTACCAGGTCCATCTCTCCTCGGACGGCACCACCTGGGGCAGCCCGGTTGCGGGCGGCACCTTCCCGAACTCGACCGCGGAGCAGACCGTCACGATCGCGCCGACCACGGCCCGCTACGTCCGGTTGACCGCGCTCGGTGAGGTCAACGGCAACCCGTGGACCTCGGTGGCCGAGCTGAACGTCGGTGTCGTACCAACCACCGGCCAGACCCTCGCCGCCGCTTCGACCCCACGCAAATCGTTGGGCGGCGGGTCGGCGGCCGGCCAGTCACCGCCCCGGATCCCAGTCCGCCGGTAGCCGCGCGTCAACGCGACCCCGGTCCCGAGTCGGGGCCGGGGTCGCCGCCGCTCCAGGTGAGACCGCCCGGGCCGTCCGCCCGGTGCGGGCCGGCATGACGTAGTACGCCGGCACAGGTCCCGCCGTCCGGTCCGCGCGCCGCGCAGAACAGTCGTTCGGCCCGGTGCCACTCGTCGGCGTACGACAGCGATCTCGCGCCGAGCGCGATCTCGGTCCGCAGGATGCTCAGCGCCTCGGTGTAGCTGATCGCCTGCGCCCGGGCGTCGTCCATGGTGACCGCGCCAAAGCTGAGGTGCACGGTGAAGGTGGCGGCAGCACCGGCATCCGCCGGGGCAACGTGACCAGGTGGGCCGGTGTGCCGGCCCGGGCGTTGAGGCATCTGCTGTCGGAGCCGCCCGTCCAGCGTCCCGCGACGGCGTCGAAGACCGGTCGGACCGGTGGTCGACGCACGTCGCCGGGCGCCGGCCAGTGCGGCGAGCTGTTGTCGTGGCTGCGGTCCATTCGCGCCCTCCCCTTGAGCCCTGTTTGGAGCCGGTCGTCTGACTCCGGTCGGGGCGCGGAAACCTTGCCGGACGCCGCCGCGCCCCGACCGGCCGGCGACGCCGTAGCCGCCGGAATCACCGAGCACCGCGGCCAACCGGCGAGCACGACACCCGATGAGGCATCCGTCGAGCTGATCGCGGAGGTGGCACAGGGCCACGGCTGAGCCGCGAAGGAGCCCCATGGACCCTCCCACACCCCATTCGCAAGTTGGCGCAAGAGCGCCCGCAGCGGCGAGAACGGTGGTGACTGCGTCGAGGTCGCGGTGGCTGCGGTGGGGGGTGCGGTCGCCAGTGTCGTCGGGGTGCGGGACTCGAAGGACCCGACCGGTCCGATCCTGACCTTCGCCCCCGCCGCCTGGACTACCTTCGTCGCCACGCTGAGTAGCAAGCGCTCCTGACCGCCCGGCACCAACCGCACTCGCACTGCCGCCGCGCCCGGCGCACCGGCACCCCGCACCAATCTCTGAACTCGCATTATGCCTCTCCGTCATAATTATGACGGAGAGGCATAATCAACAAAGAGAATGTCTCGCCGGACCGCATACTTCTGCCCAGGTATGACCGATTTGCTCGCAGATCAGGCGCAGGCAGAGTCGCAAAGCCGCGATCGAAGGGCCGGCCGTCACCGCTATTGCAACGGAACGCGGACCACGATTCCTTTATCGAGGCGCACCGAGCCGTCGAAAACGGCGTTATCTAACGGCTGGCTGCGCCTCGATCGAGAGGCAGTTCCGCCGACGCACACACGGCCCGGTGAGAGAGCGCGCGCCAGGCGGAACCGCACGCCAAGCGGGAGCAGCGGCGTGCTCCGCGATCATGAAGCCGACTGCTACCGTGAACCGGTGCGGATGACGACGAGCAACGGTTGGCGGGCGCCCTGACGGGCGGCCCCTGACGCATCCGCGTACCCGTAGAGACCGAAACGGCCGCCCTCCCGGAGGGCGGCCGTTGCTCGTGTCGGCAGATCCCCGGGACGGGTGACCACCTCCCGGAGGAGCCACCATGACCGTGACCGCACCAACCCGCCCGAAGCGCCGGCTGACTGGCCTCAAACCGACCGGGCACCTGCAGCTCGGCAACCTGCTCGGCGCAATCCGGCCGATGATCCAGGAGCAGTACCGCTCCGACACCATCGCGTTCCTGGCCGACCTGCACGCGCTGACCGTCGAGCACGACCCCGGCGCGATCCGGGCCCGCACCCTGGAACAGGCGACCGCCCTGCTGGCCGCCGGACTCGACCCGGACCGTGCCCTGCTCTACGCGCAGTCCCAGGTGCCGGAGCACACCGAGCTGCACTTCCTGCTGGAATGCGCCACCGGCTACGGCGAGGCGCATCGGATGATCCAGTTCAAGGAGAAGGCGGCGGCCCAGGAACATGTCCGGTTGAGCCTGCTCAGCTACCCGGTACTGATGGCCGCCGACGTGCTGCTGCACGACACCGAGGAGGTGCCGGTCGGCGAGGACCAGCGCCAGCACATGGAGCTGACCCGTACCATCGCGCTCCGGTTCAACGCCCGCTACGGTCCCACCTTCACCGTCCCCGTCGGGGTCGCCCCCGAGGTCGCCGCGCGGGTGATGGACCTGGCCGAGCCGAGGAGCAAGATGGGCAAGACGGGCAACGGGGCCGGCGTCATCTTCCTGCTGGATCCGCCGGAGGTGATCAGACGAAAGGTCATGCGGGCGATCACCGACTCGCACCGCACCGTCGGCTACGAACCGGAGTTCCGGCCGGGGGTGGCGAATCTGCTGACGATCCTGGCGGCCTGCGTCGGTTCGACACCCGCCGCGCTGGCCGGCGACTTCCCGTCGTACGGACCACTCAAGCGCGCCGTGGTCGAGGCGGTCGACGGCCTGCTGCGTCCGATCAGGACCAGGTACAAGGAGTTGGCCCGCGACCCCGGGTACGTGAACCGGGTTCTTGAGGAGGGCGCGGAGCGGGCCAGGGACTCGGCGGCCGGGACCGTACACCGCGCCAAGCGGGCCATCGGCCTGTTGGCCTGAAGCGGCCCCGCGCAGGCTAGAGCGCGTCGTCGAGCAGGATTCGCCGCTGGTCGGCCGGCGTCATCAGGTGTACGCCGATCAGCCGTACGCCGAGCTCGTTGCAGACCCGGTACGACTCGTGGAACCAGACCCGGTCGGGGTCGCTGACCGCCGACGAGCCCGGCCGGGTCAGCACCACGAGCATCCCCCCGTCACCCTCCCGCTCGGCGAGGGCGGTGGCGAAGACGGAGATGGCGTGGGCGCAGTCGGCCGGATCGGGGTCCGGCGGCAGGTGGTCCACCGGGCAGTGCACGCGAACCTGGTTGTCCGCGTCGCAGAGCACGAACCGTACGCCGTGGTTGCCGCGCTCCCAGGGCTCGATCGACGCCATCAGGTGGGCGTCGATCGCCTCGGGGCTGTCCAGAACCGGAGACTCGCTCATGAGACGCCATCGTTGCACCATCTTGGGCCGGATGGGGCCCCGTCGCCCCGATTTTTCCCACGTGGTCGCCGAACGCTACGGCCAGTCAACTCTCTCCGCACCCACGGTGTGGATTGTCGACGTCAGTGCTCGTCGGACGGCGTCCCGCCGACCGTGCTCTGTTCGTCCTCGTCCACCGGCTCCTCGTCCACCGGCTGCCCGGCGGCCGGTTGCTCGTCGGCCGGACGTTGGCGGCGGGCCTTGCGGGCGGCCAACCGGTCGCTGGCCGACGGACGCGACGACCTCTCCTCCAGCCGGGCGTCGGTGCCCCGGCTGCCGGGCACGAAGTCGACCCCGGCGTACAGCGTGGGTTGCCAGTCGAACTCGCGCTCCCCGATCCGGACCAGGCTGCCGGGCTCGGCGCCGGCCTTGGCGAGCTGCTCCTCCACGCCCAGCCGGGCCAGCCGGTCGGCCAGATAGCCGACCGCCTCGTCGTTGTCGAAGTTGGTCTGCCGCACCCACCGCTCCGGCCGCTGCCCGCGCACCACGTACGCGCCGTCGGCGGCGGTCTCGATGGTGAAGCCGGCGTCGTCGACGGCGAGTGGCCGGAGCACGATCCGGGTCGGCTCGGCCACCGGCGTGGCGGCCCGGTCCCGCTCGACCGCCTCGGCCATCGCGAAGGTCAGCTCCCGTAGCCCTTCCCGGGTGGCGGCGGAGACCTCGTAGACCGGCCAGCCCTTGGCCTCCAGGTCCGGCCGGACGATCTCGGCCAGGTCCCGGCCGTCCGGCACGTCGACCTTGTTCAGCACCACCAGCCGCGGCCGGTCCGCCAGCCCGCCGTACGCGCTCAGTTCGGCCTCGATCGCGTCGATGTCGGCCAGCGGGTCGCGGCCGGGCTCCATCGTCGCGGTGTCCACCACGTGCACCAGCACCGCACACCGCTCGATGTGCCGCAGGAACTCCAGCCCCAGGCCCTTGCCGGTGGCGGCACCCGGGATCAGGCCGGGTACGTCGGCGACGGTGAAGGTGTGGTTGTCCGCCCGCACCACCCCGAGGTTCGGCACCAGGGTGGTGAACGGGTAGTCGGCGATCTTCGGCTTCGCCGCCGAGAGCACCGAGATCAGCGAGGACTTCCCGGCCGATGGGAAGCCCACCAGCCCGACGTCGGCGACGCTCTTCAGCTCCAACACCACGTCGAGCTGGTCGCCGGGCTCGCCCAGTTCGGCGAAGCCGGGGGCCTTGCGTTTGGCGTTGGCCAGCGAGGCGTTGCCCCGGCCGCCGCGGCCGCCGCGGGCCACCTCGACGGTGGTGCCGGCGCCCACCATGTCGGCCAGCACCGTCCCGTCGGTGGTCTGCACGACGGTGCCGTCGGGCACCTTGAGGACCAGGTTGCTGCCGTTGGCGCCGTCCCGGTTCGAGCCGGCGCCGCCCTTGCCGTTCTCCGCCTTGAGGTGCGGCCGGAAGTGGAAGTCGAGCAGGGTGTGCGCCTGCGGGTCGACGACGAGCGAGATGCTGCCGCCGTGCCCGCCGTTGCCGCCGTCCGGCCCGCCGAACGGCTTGAACTTCTCCCGGTGGATCGAGACACAGCCGTGCCCGCCGTCGCCGGCCTGCAGATGCAGGACGACCCGGTCAACAAACGTGGTCACGGTGGTACACCTTCCGCAGAGAACGCCGAAGCGGGCCGGGACACCAGGTCCGCGGCCCGCTTCGCCGAAGAAACTAACGCTACGTCGAAACCGAGGTTACTGCTGCGCCGGTACGATGCTGACGGTCTTGCGACCGCGCTTGGTGCCGAACAGGACCGCCCCGTCGGCCAGCGCGAAAAGCGTGTCGTCGCCGCCGCGGCCGACCAGGTCGCCGGGGTGGAACTTGGTGCCGCGCTGCCGGATCAGGATCTCCCCGGCGCTCACCACCTGGCCACCGAACCGCTTCACGCCGAGCCGCTGGGCCGCGGAGTCACGACCGTTGCGCGAGCTGGACGCACCCTTTTTGTGAGCCATCTCAGGTGCCCTTACTTTCCGTTGGAGATGCCGGTGACCTTGATCTGGGTCAGCGGCTGACGGTGCCCCTGCCGCTTGTGGTAACCGGTCTTGTTCTTGAACTTGTGGATGCGGATCTTGGGGCCCTTGGTGTGGGCGGCGATCTCGCCGGAAACCGCGACCTTGGCCAGCTCAGCCGCGTCGGTGACGACCCGGGAGGCAGCGTCGTCGCCGTCGGTCACCAGGAGCACCGCGGCGAGGGTCACGGCGTCACCGGGCTGGCCGGTGAGCTTCTCGACCTCGATCACGTCGCCCTCGGCGACCTTGTACTGCTTGCCGCCGGTCTTGACGATCGCGTACATCGGACGCGGACTCCCTGTCGTTGAGGCTTACTGAGGCTTACTAACGGGTGCGGTCTAACGGGTTCGGTCCGCGGCGCTCGCCACGGCCGCGCGGACGCGGGGGCGGGCAGGCGGAACACGGCGCGGAAATCCGCACCACAGGCAAGGGTACGCCATCGCCCGCCCACCGCCCAAACCGGGTACCCGTCAGCGGCCGCACCGCCGCCGGCCCGGTCGGGGCGCGGCGGTCAGGGACGGGTCCGCCGGCGGGTGCCGCGCCGGGACCGACGCCGGCCACCGGCACCGGCCGGCTCGCCCTCGTCGTCCAGGTCGCCGTTCTCGTCGAGCGCGTCGGGGTCGTCGGCGCCGGCCAGCCGCATCGGCTCGGTCGGCTCCGTCTCGACCCCGTTGGCCAGCTCGGGCGCCTCGTCGAGGTCCGGCGTCGCCATGGCGTTCTCGTAGCGCGACAGGTCGTACCCCATGGTGTCGTCGTCCCCGGCGACCTCGACCACCTCGACGGTGGCCTTCTCCGGGGCGGCGGCCCGCCGACCCCGGCGGCGGCCGGTACTGGTGGTGGTCGTCGTCTCCACGACGGCGGCGCCGTTGGAGGCGGAGGCGACCGCCTTCACCTTCTCGGCGGCGCCCCCGTTGGCGCCGGCCCGCGGCTTCTCCGGCACCGGCTCGGTGTGGATGATCAGGCCGCGGCCCTTGCAGCAGTCGCAGGTTTCGCTGAACGCCTCCAGCAGCCCGGCGCCGATCCGCTTCCGGGTCATCTGGACCAGCCCCAGCGAGGTGATCTCGGTGACCTGGTGCTTGGTCCGGTCCCGGCCCAGGCACTCGGTCAGCCGGCGCAGCACCAGGTCACGGTTGGACTCCAGCACCATGTCGATGAAGTCGATCACCACGATGCCGCCGATGTCGCGCAGCCGGAGCTGCCGGACGATCTCCTCGGCCGCCTCCAGGTTGTTGCGGGTGACCGTCTCCTCCAGGTTGCCGCCGGCGCCGGTGTACTTGCCGGTGTTCACGTCGATGACGGTCATCGCCTCGGTCCGGTCGATCACCAGGTGACCGCCGGACGGCAGGAAGACCTTGCGGTCCAGGCCCTTGAGGATCTGCTCGTCGATCCGCCGCTCGGCGAAGACGTCGGTGGCGCCGGTGTGCCGGCGCAGCCGGGCCACTAGGTCCGGCGAGACGTGCGACAGGTACGACTCGACCATCTCGTACGAGTTCTCGCCCTGCACCACGAGTTCCCGGAAGTCCTCGTTGAACAGGTCCCGGACCACCCGGATCACCAGGTCCGGCTCCTCGTATAGCAGCACCGGGGCGCCGCCACCGGCGGCCTTGGCCTGGATGTCCTCCCACTGCGCCTGCAGCCGCTTCACGTCGCGGGCCAGCTCGTCCTCGCTGGCGCCCTCGGCGGCAGTCCGGACGATCACGCCCGCGCCGTCCGGCACCAGCTTCTTCAGCACGTCCCGTAGCCGCTTGCGCTCGGTGTCGGGCAGCTTGCGGCTGATCCCGGAGGCGTTGCCGTGCGGGACGTAGACCAGGTGCCGGCCGGACAGCGCGATGTGGCTGGTCAGCCGGGCGCCCTTGTGCCCGATCGGGTCCTTGGTGACCTGCACCAGCACCGAGTCCCCGGAGCGCAGCGCCTGCTCGATCGAGCGGGCCCGCCCCTCCAGGCCGGTGGTGTCCCAGTTGACCTCGCCGGCGTAGAGCACCGCGTTGCGGCCCCGACCGACGTCGACGAAGGCGGCCTCCATGCTCGGCAGCACGTTCTGCACCTTGCCGAGGTAGACGTTGCCGGCCATCGTGCCGGCGGAGGCCCGGGTGACGTAGTGCTCGACCAGCACCCCGTCCTCCAGCACCGCGATCTGGGTGCGGTCGCCGCGCTGCCGGACCGCCATCACCCGGTCGACCGCCTCCCGGCGGGCCAGGAACTCCGACTCGCTCAGGATCGGCGGCCGGGTCCGGCGCTGCTCGCGCCCGTCGCGCCGGCGCTGCCGCTTGGCCTCCAGCCGGGTCGACCCGGAGACGCCCTGCACCTCGTCCGAGCTGCCCCGGCGCGGTTCGCGGATCTTGACAACGGTCGGCACGCCGTCGTCGGCCGTACCGTCGGCCTCGCCGGCGCCCTTGCGGCGCCGCCGGCGACGTCGCCGAGTGACTCCGTCGCCGGAGCCGTCGTCCGAGTCGTCACCGTCGGCGGGCTCGGCGTCGGCGGCCTTGGCGGCCGGCTCGGTCTCCTCGTCGTCCGTCTCGTCCTCGGCGGTGCCCTTGCCGCGGCCACGGCCGCGGCGGCCCCGGCGGCGGCGCCGCCGGGCGGCCGACTCCTCGTCGTCGTCCTCGTCCTCGTCGGTCTCCTCGTCGGTGGTCGCGGGGGCCGTCACCTCGGCCTCGGCGGCGACCGGTTCGGCGGTACGTCGGCCACGGCGGCGCCGCCGGGACGACTCGGTCGGCTCCTCCACCGGTTCGTCCTCGGCCGGGGCCGCCGGGGCGGGCTGCGCCTCGACCGTTGCCCGGACCGGCGGCGTCTCCGGCTCGGGCGCCATGAAGAGCACGGTCGGCGGGGTGATGGCGGCCCGGCGGCGGCGGGTCCGGGGCGGCTCCTCCTCGGTGGGTGGGGCCTGCGGGTCCGCCTCGGTGCCGGCCGGCCCGACCGGCTCGGCGGTGGGTACCACCGGGCTCGGCGCCTGGCCGGCTGACCCGACGACCGCCGCGCCCGGAGCGACCTCGCCACCCGGGGCGACCTCGCCTTCGGGGGTGACACCGCCGACGGGGGCGGCACTGCCGGTCCGGGTGGCACCGCCGGTCGGGGCGTCGCCGGCCGGGGTGGCGTCGAAGAGCGGGGCGGCCTCGGGGGCGGCCTTGCGGCGGCGGGTCCGGGTCACCTTGACCGGTGGGGCGTCCGCGGCGGGGGCCTCGGGCTCGGCCGGGGCGGCCGGCGTGAGTGCTTCGGCGGCCGGCGACTCGGGCTTGTCCGCGGTGGTGGCCTTGCGACGCCGGCGGGGGGTCTTCGGGGCCGATTCGGTGTCGCCGGCGACCGGCGCCAGGACGTCGCCGTCCGGCGCCTCGCCGCTCACCATCGTGGTCTCGGCGGGCGCCTCCACCGGAGCGCCGGCCTGCGCCGGCTCGGCCGCCGCCGGAGAGGTGCGGCGGCGGGTGGCGCGGGCTCGCCGGACCGGCGGCGTCGCGACCTCGGCGGGCGGCGCGGCGTCAGCCGTCAGGTTGGTGCCGGTGGGTGTGGTGTCGGCGGTTTCGGGGGTCGGCGTCGCGCCGTTCCGCTCCCCGCCCTCGGGCTCGTTGTCGAGCATTGGACGATCTCCAGTTCTGGCCGCCCCGGGCGCGGGTGAGCGCTGCCACGCAGGGTTGCCGCAAAAGTGTTTCCGGTGACGCGTCGTGGTGCCCGGGCCACCGAAGTCTGCCTACCTGAGCGCTCGCCGATGGCCGGCTAGCGTTCACCAATGACTGCCCCGTCGCGGTCCGCCTCCAACGGATCCACGATCTCCCCCTGCGCGGTCAGCCTGCCCTGCGCCAGCCGGGTCGCGCTTGGCGGCACCGGCGGCTCCAGGTCGGCCACCACGCGGAGGCCAGCTAGGACGTCATCGGGCCGTACGGACGGGGTGACCTGCCGTACGACTAGGTCGAGTATCGCACACGGTACGGCCGTGACCTCGGAAGGTGCCCCGGTTGACTCGATCACATCGATGCGCGTAACTGCAGCCCGGCTGTCGAAGACGCGCCGTCCCTGCTTGGTCAGCCGCTCGACCGGCACCTCCGACGCGGCCCGGAACGCGGCCACGGCCTGCCGCAGCACCGCCGGCTGCACGCCCGGCAGTTCGATCCGCCAGTGCGAGGCGTCGATCCGGTCGGCCAGCCCGCCCGGCCCGGCCCGCACCGCGTCGAGCACGTCCAGGCCCGGCGAGAGCGCCGCGTCCAACGCGGCCCGCAGCGCGGCCGGGTCGACCTCCGCCCGCAGGCCGATCTCCAGGTACTCCGCCTCGCTGGCCACCCCGGTGGGGGCGGCGCTGGCGTACGAGATCTTGGGGTGTGGGGTGAAGCCCTGGGAGAAGGCGATCGGCACGCCTCCGCGGCGCAGCGCCCGCTCGAAGGCGCGGGCGAAGTCACGGTGCGAGGTGAAGCGCATCGGACCGCGCTTGGCGTACCGGATCCGGATCTTCTGGACGACGGGGTCCTGGCCCCCCTCGGGCTGGCGTTTCGCGGCCATCCGGATCACCCCTGGGTGCCGGCGGGCACCCGCAGCCCGGTGTTGACCGGGGTCAGCGGGAGCAGCTTGCGGCCGGTCGGCCCGATCTGGATCTCGGTGTCCATGGACGGGCAGACCCCGCAGTCGAAGCACGGCGTCCACCGGCAGTCGTCCTGCTCGTACTCGGAGAGGGAGTCCTGCCAGTCCTGCCAGAGCCAGTCCTTGTCCAGCCCGGAGTCGAGGTGGTCCCACGGGAGCACCTCGAGCTGCTCGCGCTGGCGGGTGGTGAACCAGTCCAGGTCCACGCCGTAGGCGGGCAGCACCTCGGCGGCGGCGTCCACCCAGCGCCGGTAGGAGAAGTGCTCGCTCCAGCCGTCGAACCGGCCGCCGTTCTCCCAGACCCGCCGGATCACCGCGCCGACCCGCCGGTCGCCCCGCGACAGCAGCCCCTCGATGAGTGACGGCTCGCCGTCGTGGTAGCGGTAGCCGATCGCCCGGCCCAGCGACCGGTCGGCGTTTATCGCCTGCTTGAGCAGGCGCAGCCGGTTGTCGATCACCTCGGGGCGCTCCATCGGCGCCCACTGGAACGGGGTGTGCGGCTTGGGCACGAACCCGCCGATCGAGACCGTGCAGCGGATGTCCTTCGAACCGGTCTCGGCCCGCCCGGCCTTGATCACCTCGTGCGCGAGCCGGGCGATCTGCAGCACGTCGTCGTCGGTCTCGGTGGGCAGCCCGCACATGAAGTAGAGCTTGACCTGCCGCCAGCCGTTGCCGTACGCGGTGACGACGGTGCGGATCAGGTCCTCCTCCGACACCATCTTGTTGATCACCTTGCGGATCCGCTCGGAGCCGCCCTCCGGCGCGAAGGTCAACCCGGTGCGCCGCCCGTTGCGGGACAGCTCCTGGGCCAGCTCGATGTTGAACGCGTCCACCCGGGTCGACGGCAGCGACAGCGACACGTTGGTGCCCTCGTACTGCTGGGCCAGGCCGGAGCACATGTCGCCGATCTCGGAGTGGTCGGCCGACGACAGCGACAGCAACCCGACCTCGTGGAAGCCGGAGTACTCCAGACCCTCCTTGACCATCTGCCCGACGGTGGTGATGGACCGCTCCCGGACCGGCCGGGTGATCATGCCGGCCTGGCAGAACCGGCAGCCCCGGGTGCAGCCCCGGAAGATCTCCACGGCGTACCGCTCGTGCACCGTCTCGGCGAGCGGCACCAGCGGCTTCTTCGGGTACGGCCAGGCGTCCAGGTCCATGGTCGTGCGCTTGTGCACCCGGAACGGCACGTCCGCCCGGTTCGGCACCACCCGCTGGATCCGGCCGTCGGGCAGGTAGTCCACGTCGTAGAAGCGCGGCACGTAGACGCTCTCGGTGCGGGCCAGCCGCAGCAGCATCTCGTCCCGGCCGCCGGGGCTGCCCTC
Organism: Solwaraspora sp. WMMD1047; assembly: GCF_029626155.1. Classification (NCBI taxonomy): domain Bacteria; kingdom Bacillati; phylum Actinomycetota; class Actinomycetes; order Micromonosporales; family Micromonosporaceae; genus Solwaraspora; species Solwaraspora sp. WMMD1047. Next base: position 5,713,433 of record NZ_JARUBL010000001.1, read on the forward strand.
GGCCTTCCAGGCCCGGACGATCTCGGTGATCTCCAGGACCGCCTCCTCGCCGTCGCCGAGCACCGCGGCGTCGATGAAGTCGGCGATCGGCTCCGGGTTGAAGGCGGCGTGCCCGCCGGCCACGATCACCGGGTGCGCGTCGGTCCGGTCGGCGGCCAGCAGCGGTATCCCGGCCAGGTCGATCGCGGTGAGCAGGTTGGTGTAGCCAAGCTCGGTGGCGAACGAGATGCCGAACAGGTCGAACTCACCGACCGGCCGGTGCGCCTCGACGGTGAACTGCGGCACGCCGTGCTCCCGCATCAGCGCCTCCAGGTCCGGCCAGACCGCGTAGGTCCGCTCGGCCAGCACGTCGGGCAGCTCGTTGAGCACCTCGTAGAGGATCTGCACGCCCTGGTTGGGCAGCCCCACCTCGTAGGCGTCCGGATACATCAGCGCCCACCGGACGGTCGCCTGCTCCCAGTCCTTGACCACCGCGCCCAGCTCGCCACCCACGTACTGGATGGGTTTGCTCACCCTCGGCAGCAGCTGTTCCAGCCGGGGCCACACGGAGTTCGCCGCGGGCGTACGCGCGGCGCCGGTCACGGCACTCATGAAACCTCCCGGGACGCCCCAGCCGGAGCCATCCCCACCGAAGACAAAAACCAACCCCCAACGGTACGCGCCCAGCCGGGCAACCGGACCAGTGGGCGCCACCTGGGCCGGGCGGCGGGGTGGCCAGGCGGTACTAATCTTGGTCCGGTGGGAGAGGAGACGTCCGCGATGCCGGAGCCGCAGCCGCAAGCCGGCCAACCCGGCCAGTCGGCGGTCCCGCCCGGCCCACCCGTCGAGCCTGCCAGGCCCGAGCCCACCCGGGCCGAGCCCACCCGGGCCGAGCCGGCGGGCGCCGGGCCCGCGGATCCGGTGGGTGCGAAACCGGACGAGGCGCCGCCGACCAGGCAGGTGCCGCCCCGCTGGACGGGTTCGGCGGCGGTCCCGCCGCCGACTCCGAAGCGGCGGCGCTGGCGCGGGGCCGAGGACGCCACGGCCGGCCCGGTGGTACCGCCGCCCCGGGACCCCACCCTGCACCTGCCGGCCGACGAGCTGCACGACCCGGAGACGCGTACCCCGGTCGACCCGTGGGCGGGCGCCGACGCCGGCCTGTGGGCGGCGCACCAGCCGTATTCGCCGGCACCCCCACTGCCGCCGACCCGCCACTTCCCGGGCACCGCCGTGCCCCACTCCCCCGCCCCGCCACATTCGCCGGTGCCCTCCTACCCGGCGCAGCGGTCCCCCGCGCCGCCCTACCCCGCGCCGCACCAGCCCGCGCCGCAGCAACCGGCGCCGCACCATCGGGCGTACCCGCCGCCGGCGGCGCTGCCGGCCGCGCCCGCCCGGCCGGCGTCGGTCGGCCAGCCGGCGGCGCCGGCCCAGCCGGGCCGGGAGGCGCCCCGCCGCCCCAGGTGGCGCGGACGCGGCCCCGCCGGACCGGCCGCCGGAGGGCCGGCCGGATGGCAGGCCGGGCCGGGCCGGAGCGCCCCGCCGGGCTGGCGGCCGCCGCCCGGGTACGTTCCCGCGCCGCCGCGCCGCCGCCGCACCTGGCCGGGCGTGATGCTGACCCTGACGCTGCTCACCGTCGCCTGCTGCTGCGGCGTGCCCGCCTACTTCGGCAAGCCGATGTGGGAGCAGTATCCGGCCAGCGCCAGCCTGCCGGCCGAGGTGGCTGACCTGCAGTTGCGCGACGACGCGGCAAGTGGCAGCGACGCGCAGCGGCTGGCCGGGGAGATGCGGGCCGCGCACCTGTTCGCCGAGGACACCTTCGCCGGGGTCTACTCGGCGCCGGGCAACAAGCGGATCACGGTCTTCGGCGCCACCGGCTTCCGGTTCAGCCCGGAGTCCGACGTCGAGGCGGAGATGACCCGGCTCGGCGAGCAGTTCGAACTCACCGGCGTCCAGGCGATCGAGACCGGCATCCGGGGCGAATACCAGCGCTGCGGCACTGGCCGGATCGACGGCACCGACGTGGTGGTCTGCGCCTGGGCCGACCACGGCAGCATCGCCGCCGGCGTCTTCACCCGGCTGTCGGTCGAGGACAGCGCCAGGCTACTGGCGGAGCTGCGGACCTGGATCGTGCAGCGCGGCTGACGGCCAACACCAGCTGATCGTTGTGATCCGGCACACACCAGACAGGCCCGCTCGGCAGGGAAGAAAACCGTCAGGCGGTGCACAATCGGGTGATGCTGCTGCGGCGCTGGCTTTTCGCTGACCAACTGGGGCCGCATTTCCTCGACGACCCGAACCAGCCGGTGCTGTTGATCGAGTCGAAGGGGGTCTTCCGGCGGCGGGCCTTCCACCGGCAGAAGGCACACCTGGTGCTCTCGGCGTTGCGGCACCGGGCGGCCGAGCTCGGCGACCAGGCGGTTCACCACCGGGTGGAGACCTACCGGGCCGGGTTGACACAGCTCGGCGAGTCGGTCGACGTCTGCCACCCGACCTCGCGCCGGGCCCGGGATCTGGTCCGCTCGCTACCCGAGGTGCGGATGCTGCCGCCGCGCGGCTTCATCACCAGCCCCGAGGACTTCGTCGGCTGGGCCGACGAGCGGCGCGGCACGCTGCGCCTGGAGGAGTTCTACCGGTACGCCCGGCGCCGGCACGGCGTCCTGATGGACCAGGGCGGTCCGCTCGGCGGCCGGTGGAACCTGGACGCCGACAACCGGCAGCCCCCGCCGTCGGGCGCCGCCCGCCTGGACGTGCCGCCACCGCCGGCGATCCAGGAGGACGAGATCGACGAGGCGGTACGCCGGGACCTGGACCGGTGGGCCGGGGAGGGCATCCGGTTCGTCGGGCGGGACGGGCCGCGCCGGTTCCCGGCCACCCGGGCCGAGGCGGTGGCCCGGCTGGAGCACTTCGTGGCGCACCGGCTGCCGATGTTCGGGCCCTACGAGGACGCGATGCTCGCCGCCGACCCGCTGATGGCGCACAGCGCGCTCTCGTCCTCGTTCAACCTGGGTCTGCTCGATCCGATGGCGGCGGTGCGGGCCGTCGAGCAGGCCCACCGGTCCGGCGCGGCGCCGCTGGCCAGCGCCGAGGGGTTCATCCGGCAACTGCTCGGCTGGCGCGACTACGTCTGGCACCTCTACTGGTACTTCGACGCCGGCTACCGGGCCACCAACCGGTTGGCCGCCCGCCGGTCGCTGCCCGCCTGGTTCGCCGACCTGGACGCCGACGCGGTCGGTGCCCGCTGCCTGGCCGACGTGCTGGCCGGGGTCCGGGATCGGGGGTGGGTGCACCACATCCCCCGGCTGATGGTGCTCGGCAACTACGGCCTGCAGCGCGGCTGGCGCCCGTCGGACCTGGTCGACTGGTTCCACCGCTGCTTCGTCGACGGCTACGAGTGGGTGATGACCGCGAACGTGGTGGGCATGAGCCAGTTCGCCGACCTGGGCCGGATCACCACCAAGCCGTACGCGGCCGGCGGGGCGTACCTGAATCGGATGAGTGACTACTGCGGCGGCTGCCGGTACGACCCGCGCCGCCGGCTGGGCGACGAGGCGTGCCCGTACACGGCCGGCTACTGGGCCTTCCTGGCCGGCTCGCGGGAGCGGCTGCACGGCAACGTCCGGATGAACCGGGCGCTGCGGCAGCTGGACCGGCTGGAGGACCTGCCGCAGGTGGTGGCGCAGGAGAAGGAGCGCGGCTCCCGCGCGCCGTGACGCCGGGGCGGGCCGGTCAGGCTGCCGGGTCGCCGTTGGTCGGGCGTTCGCGGGCCGGGGCGTACCGGTTCACGTACTCCTGGCCGGTCAGCTTCTGGATCTCCATCATCACTTCGTCGGTGATCTGCCGCAGCGAGCTGCGGTCCTCCGCGCGGCCGGTGAAGTCCATCGGCTTGCCGAACCGGACAATTGGTCGCCCGGCGCCGAGCCGGGGCACCCGGGTGCCGATCGGCTGGATCTTCTCGGTGCCGATCATGCCGACCGGGATCACCGGTACGCCGGCCGCCATCGCCAGCCGGGCCACCCCGGTCCGACCCCGGTAGAGCCGCCCGTCCGGGGAACGGGTGCCCTCCGGGTAGATGACCACCAGGTCGCCGCCGCGCAGCACCGGGACGGCGCCGTCGAACGCCGACAGCGCGGCCCGCCCGCCGGCCCGCTCGACCCGGATGGCGCCGAGCCCACCGATCACCGAGCGGCTCAGCCAACCTCGGAAGCCGGTGCCGGTGAAGTACTCGGCCTTGGCCCAGAACGCGAGGTGGCGGGGTACCACGGCACCGAGGAAGAGTTCGTCGGCGACCGACAGGTGGTTACCGGCGAAGATCGCCCCGCCGGTCGCGGGAACGTGTTCCAGCCCTTCCACTTTCGGGCGCCAGCCCAACAGCAGCCCGTTGCCGACGGTGAGCTTGCCGATGGTGTAGAGCAGCGGCACGGAACCTCCGGGATGGGGTGCGGAACGGAGGCTGTCACGGTAACCGACGCCCGCCCGTCACGCGCGGTCGACCGTCCCCGCAGCCGGGCCGCCCCGCAGCCTGGGGGGTGCCAGCCCGGCGGCCGGCACCCCCCGGGCTCACCGCCGGGTCGGTGCCGGCAGCGTCACCGACCACAGCGAGGTGCCGTCGCGGTCGCGCAGGTGCACGGTGAAGGCACCGGAGCGGCCGTCGATGTTCACCTCGCCGAAGTGCTGGAATCCCTCGGCCGGCGAGGTGTTCGCCCGGGGCGGGGCGTTGACGAAGACCGCCCGGGGGCCGAAGGTGCCGTCCAGGGCGTTCGGGCCGAACGCGCCGGCGTGCGCGGGCCCGGAGACGAATTCCCAGAACGGGGTGAAGTCGGCCACCGCGGCGCGCGCCGGGTCGTAGTGGTGGGCGGCGGTGTAGTGCACGTCGGCGGTGAGGAAGACGATCCCGGTCACGCCGCGCCGGTGGGCGGTGGTGAGGATCTCGGCGAACTCCAGTTCCCGGCCGGCGGGCAGACCCGGGTCGCCCTGCGCGATCCCCTCCTGGGCGGCGGCGCCGTCCGGCACCACCAGGCCGAGCGGCAGGTCGGCGGCGATCACCTTCCAGGTCGCCCGGGACCGGGTCAGTTCCCGGGTCAGCCAGGCCCGCTGGTCACGCCCCAGCAGGCCCCGGCGCGGGTCGGCGTAGGTGTTGCCGTCGTTGGCGTCCTTGTAGGTCCGCATGTCCAGCACGAACACGTCGAGCAGCGGCCCGTACGACAGTCGCCGGTAGAGCCGGTCGTCGGACGGGGTGGGCAGCCACTCGTGGAAGGCCCGGCGGGCGCGGCGGGCCAGCACGTCGACCCGGGTCTCGGCGTACCGGGAATCGGTCAGGATCTCCCCGGGGTACCAGTTGTTCGTCACCTCGTGGTCGTCCCACTGGTTGATCTGCGGCACCTCGGCGGCGAACGCGCGCAGGTGCTCGTCGAGCAGGTTGTAGGCGAACTGGCCCCGGAACTCGCCGAGCGTCTCGGCGACCTTGCTCTTCTCCTCGGTGACCAGGTTGCGCCAGATCCGCCCGTCCGGGAGGGTCACGGTCTCGGTGAGCGGGCCGTCGGCGTAGACGGTGTCGCCGCTGCAGAGGAAGAAGTCCGGGCGGACCGCCCGCATCGACTCGAAGATCCGCATCCCGCCGTACGCGGGGTCGATTCCCCAGCCCTGGCCGGCGATGTCGCCGGTCCAGACGAACCGCAGGTCGCGGCGCTGGCCGGCGGCCGGCGCGGTGGTCAGCTCACCGGTCAGCGTCTCGCTGACCAGGCCGTACCGCTCGGTGCTCTCGACCCGTACCCGGTAGTGCAGCCGCCGGCCGGGTGGCAGGCCGCGCAGCCGGAGCTTGCCGGTGAAGTCGCTGTCCGGGCCGAGTACCGGTCCGCGGATCTGCCGGGCGCCGCGGAAGTCGGGGCGGGAGCTGATCTCCACCCGCAGCCGCCCGGCCCGGTCGGCCCGGGTCCAGACCACCGCCGAGTCGGCCGTCGCGGCGCCGCTCTGGATGCCGTGGGTCAGCACCGGGCGCCCCGCGGGTCGCCAGCCGGGGAAGCCGAGCGGTCCGGCGGCGGGGGCGCCGGCGCCGCCGAGCAGCGCGCCGCCGGCCAGTCCGGCGCCGGTGGCCAGTCCGGCTCGCAGCAGGGTACGTCGATCAAGTGCGGTCATTCGGGGTCCTCCGGCAAAACGCGGAAATGAGACACCTGTGGTGTATCGATCCCACGTGGCGCGCCGGCCGGCTCCCGGTGACCGTTTCCCGAACCGCTGGCGAACGCCAGCCGGTCAGCCCAGGTCGGGGAACCAGAGGGCGATCTCCCGCTTGGCGCTGTCCACCGAGTCGGAGGCGTGCACCAGGTTCTCCCGGTTGGACAGGGAGAGGTCGCCGCGGATCGTGCCGGCCGCCGCCTTGCGCCCGTCGGTGGCCCCGACCAGGCCGCGTACGACGTCGATCACCTGGTCTCCGGAGAGCACGAGCGCGACCAGCGGTCCGCCGGTCATGAACTCGCGCAGCGGCGGGTAGAACGGCTTCTCCAGGTGTTCGGCGTAGTGCGCGTCGGCGAGGGCGCCGTCCATCGCCCGTAGCACCATCGCGTCCACGGTGAAGCCCTTGCGCTCGAACCGGCCGAGGATCTCCCCGACCAGGCCGCGCCGCACGGCGTCGGGCTTGATCAGGACGAGGGTACGCTCGACCGGACTGCTGCTGGACACGCTGATTCCTCCTGGACAGGGCCGGGTACTAACGGGCATGGTCAGCCTAGCGAGCCCCCGGGCGGGATCCGTGGCCGGCCGTGTCAACGCTCCGGTCTTCCCATTCCCGGGCGACCGGGCCTAGCCTGGCCCTAACCAGGGAGGTCCACTGTGGCAGACGGCACCCGTCGACAGGTCGCACCGGTGCGCAAGCTCGTCGCCGCCGTGCTCGGCACGGTCGCCACCTTCATCGTGCTGTTCGGCGCCGGCATGTCGAGCTGGACCATCGTGGCGCTCGGGGTGGCGCTGCTGGTCCTCTCCGTCGCCCTGGTGCTCGTCACGTCGGTGCGCAGCGGCGCGCGCGCCTGGGTGACCGGGATCGGCCATGTGCACAGCGTGTCGGAGCCGCCCGCGTCATCGACGTTCGGCCGCTGCGAGCTGCAGATCGTGATCGACGCGCCCGGCCTGCCGCCCCGCTCGATAAAGGTGCGCGACCCCCGGGTGCCGGTGGCCAAGTGGCCCGACCCGGGCGCCACCCTGCCGATCATGGTCGCGATCGACGACCAGCGGCACGTCCGGATCCTCTGGGACGAGGTGATGACGCACGCGGAGGCGGCCGCCCGGGGCGGGCTCCCGCCGGAGTTCGACGACTACGACCCGGCCGCCGACGACCTGCTGATCGAGGAGGACGCCCCGCCCTGGGAGCAGCGGACGCCGGACGAGGACTATCTGGGGCCGACCGCCGGTGAGCGGATGGCCGCCGACCTGCCGGCCGAGGGCGGTCGCCGCTACGAGGAGCCGGTGGTGGTACGCCAGACGCCGGGCGGCACCCTGGTGTTGGAGGGCACCGTGGTCGAGCCGTCCCCGGCGACGCCGCTACCCCGCCGCGCCAAGCCCAGCCCCGGCCCCTCCGTCACCAGACCGAGCCCCGCCCCCGCTGCCGCCCATTCCGGCCCGGCCGCTACCGTCGCCCAGCCCGGCCCCGGCCCGACGATCGCCCAGCCCGACCCGGGTCCGTCCGGCTCGGAGTCGGACCGCGACCCGGACGCCGCGATGCCTGACGTCGCCACTCCGGCGGCAACCGGATCGACCGGCCCGGTCGCCTCGGCGTCCGCCCCGCCGCTCGACGAGATCGACATCGACATCGACGGCCCGCCGGCCGCCTACTCCCCTCGGTCCGGCTCGGCGCCGTCCTCCGCCGACCCGACCGGCCCGTCGCCATACGTGACCGACAGCTACCAGTCCACCGGGGACATCCCGCCGCCCGGTCCCGGCGGGCCGGACCCCGTTGGCGGTGAGCCTGTTGGCGACGCCGCGGACGACGATCCGATCCTGGCCGGGCTGCCGGACGCTCCCCCCGGGGGCGCGGCCGGCGACACCGGCCGCCCGATTCACGGCGTCGGCATCACCCTGCTGGTGGCCGATCTGGACCGGTCGGTGGCCTTCTACCGGGACATGCTCGGGTTCCTGGAGATCGACGGCGGCGAGGGGAACGCGGTGCTCGCCTCCGGCGCCACCCGGATCGTGCTGCGGGCCATCCGGGACGTCGCGCCGATCAACCGCCGGTTGGTGCACCTCAACCTCGATGTCGACGACGTCGAGGCCGCCCACGCCGAGCTGAAGGCCAAGGGCGTCCGGTTCACGTATGCCCCCCGCGCGGTGAACCGGGGCGCCAAGCTGGAGCTCTGGGCCGCCGCGTTCCGCGACCCCGACGGCCACGGCATCGCCCTCACCCAGTGGCGCGACCGCCAGCCCCGCTGACCGGGGTGCGGCGGCGGGGACGTTAGCCGAGGATGCTGCGCCGGACGTGCAGCACGTAGGCCCAGACCAGGCCGAAGATGATGCCCAGGGCGCCGAGTGCCGGGTGCAGCAGGCCGGCGGCCAGCAGCAGCACCTGCAGGGCGGTGCCGCCGTGCCAGGCCCACCGGCGGCGCAGCAGCCCGGCGAGCAGCACCGCGCCGACCGCCAGCGCGACGATCGCCCCGATCGCCGGTCCGGTCAGCTCGCCGCCGAGCATCCGGATCGGCTGGATCGCCAGCAGCAGCACCAGCGCCTCCAGCACCAGCGAGCCGGCGCCGAGGCCCCGGACCGCCCGGACCGGGTCGCGCAGCCCGGATCTCGGCGCCGGCCCGGTCATCGCTTCAGCAGGTGCCGGGCGTCGGCAACGGTGGCCACCGAACCGGTGACCACCACCCCCACGCCGCTCAGCTCGCCCTGCACGTCGGTTTCGGCGAGCCCGACGGCCGCCTCGATCGCGTCCGGCATCCCGGCCGCCACCTCCACCCGTTCCGGTCCGAAGACCTCCGTCGCCAGCTCGGCCAGCTCCGCCACCGGCATCGCCCGGGGTGAACTGTTACGGGTCACCACCACCGCGTCGACCACCGGTTCGAGCAGCTCCAGCAGCCCGGCGGCGTCCTTGTCGGCGAGCACCCCGACCACCGCGATCAGCCGGCTGAAGGCGAACTCCTCCTGCAGCGCGGTGACGGTGGCCGCCATCCCGTGCGGGTTGTGCGCCCCGTCGAGCAGGATCGTCGGAGCGGACCGTACCCGCTCCAGCCGGCCCGGCGCGGAGGCGCCGGCGAACCCGGCCCGGACCGACTCGACGTCGAGCTGCCGGTTCGCGCCGGCGCCGAGGAACGCCTCGACGGCCGCCAGCGCGATCGCCGCGTTCTGCGCCTGGTGGGCGCCGTGCAACGGCAGAAAGATCTCGTCGTACGCGCCGCCCAGCCCCTGCAGGGTGAGGACCTGGCCGCCGACCGCCACCGAACGCCGCAGCACCCCGAACTCGGCGCCCTCCCGCGCGACGGTGGCGCCCACCTCGACGCAGCGTTCCAGGATCGGTCGGGCCGCCTCCTCCGGTTGGGCGGCCAGCACGACCGTGGCCCCGGAGTGGATGATGCCGGACTTGGCCAGCGCGATGTCCTCCAGCCGGTCGCCGAGCCATTCGGTGTGGTCGAGCCCGATCGGGGTGAGCACGCAGACCCCGGCCTGCAGGACGTTCGTGGCGTCCTCGGCGCCGCCGAGGCCGACCTCGACGACGGCCACGTCGACCGGGGCGTCCGCGAACGTCGCGAACGCCAGGGCGGTGGTCATCTCGAAGTAGGTGAGTGGTTCGCTCGACTTCTGGTCGACCAGCTCGGCCAGCGGCGCGATCTCCCGGTACGCGCCGACGAACCGCTGTTCGCTCACCGGTTCCCCGTCCAGGCTGACCCGCTCCCGCACCGTCTCCAGGTGCGGGCTGGTGTAGCGGCCGGTGTGCAGCCCGAACGACCGCAACAACGAGTCGATCATGCGGGCGGTCGAGGTCTTGCCGTTCGTCCCGGTCAGGTGGATCGACGGGTACGCCCGCTGCGGGCTGCCCAGCAGGTCGAGCAGCTGTTCGATGCGGCCCAGGTCGAAGACCATCCGGGTGAAGCCGCGCTGGCTCAGCTCGGCGTCGACCGCGGCGAACTCGGCCCGATCGGCGGCGCCACTCACGACAGAGCCTGCAGCGCGGCGGAGATCCGGGCCAGGTCGGACTCGGCCACCGCCAGCCGGTCCCTGATCTTGTTGACCACCGGCTCCGGCGCCTTGCCGACGAAGGCCGGGTTGCCGAGCTTCGCCCGGGCCTGCGCGGCCTCCTTCTCGGCCGCCGCCCGGTCCTTCTCCAGCCGGGCCCGCTCGGCCGCCACGTCGATCGAACCCCGGGTGTCCAGGGCCACGGTGACGTCGCCGGTCACCGCCAGGGTGGCACTGGCCTGGAAGTCCGCACCGGCGTCGTCGAGCCGGGCCAGGGCGCGCAGCAGCGGCTCGTGGGCGGCGATCCCGGCGCCGGTCAACCCGTCCAGCCGGGCGGCGACCCGCTGGGCCGGCCGCAGCCCCTGGTCGGACCGGAACCGCCGGATCTCGGTGACCACCCGCTGCAGGGCCGCCACCTCGGCCTCCGCCGGGTCGTCGACGAGCGCGGGCTGGGCCGCCGGCCACTGCTGGGTCATCACGGTGTCCCCGCCGGTCAGCGCGATCCAGAGCTCCTCGGTGACGAACGGGACCACCGGATGCAGCAGCCGCAGCAGCTGGTCGAGCACGTGGCCGAGCACCCGGCGGGTGACCTCGGCCGGCTCCCCGCCGGCGGCCAGCACCGGCTTGGTCAGTTCGACGTACCAGTCGCAGACGTCGTCCCAGGCGAAGTGGTAGAGCAGGTCGCAGACCTTGGCGAACTCGTACGCCTCGAACTGCTCGTCGACCTCGGCCGCGACGTGCTGCAGCCGGGAGAGGATCCACCGGTCGACGGTCGACAGCCGGCTCGCCTCGGGCAGGTCGCCGCCGACGTGCGCGCCGTTCAGCAGGGCGAACCGGGTGGCGTTCCAGAGCTTGTTGCAGAAGTTGCGGGAGCCCTGGCACCACTCCTCGCTGACCGGGACGTCCTGGCCGGGGTTGGCGCCGCGGGCCAGGGTGAACCGGGTGGCGTCGGCGCCGAACCGGCCGATCCAGTCCAGCGGGTCGACCACGTTGCCGAACGACTTCGACATCTTCTTGCCGTGCTCGTCGCGGACCATGCCGTGCAGGGCGATGACGTCGAACGGCTGCCGCCCGTCCATCGCGTAGAGACCGAACATCATCATCCGGGCGACCCAGAAGAAGAGGATGTCGTAGCCGGTGACCAGCACGCTCGTCGGGTAGAACTTGGCCAGGTCGGCGGTCTGCTCGGGCCAGCCGAGGGTGGAGAACGGCCAGAGCGCGCTGGAGAACCAGGTGTCCAGCACGTCCTCGTCCTGGCGCCAGCCGTCGCCGGTGGGGGGCTGCTCGTCCGGGCCGACGCAGCGCACCTCGCCGTCCGGGCCGTACCAGACGGGGATCCGGTGGCCCCACCAGAGCTGCCGGGAGATGCACCAGTCGTGCATGTTGTCGACCCAGGCGAAGTAGCGCTTCGCCATGTCCGCCGGCTCGATCCGGACCCGCCCGTCGCGGACCGCGTCGCCGGCGGCCCGGGCCAGCGGCCCGGTGTTGACGAACCACTGCAGCGACAGCCGCGGCTCGACCGTGGTCTTGCAGCGCGAGCAGTGCCCGACGGCGTGCGTGTAGGGGCGCTTCTCCGCCACGATCCGGCCCTGTTCGCGCAGGGCGGCCACGATCGCCGGCCGCGCCTCGAACCGGTCCAGGCCGACGAACGGGCCGGGCGCGGTGATGACGCCCCGCTCGTCCATGATCGTGAGCGCGGGCAGGTTGTGCCGCTGGCCGATCTCGAAGTCGTTCGGGTCGTGCGCCGGGGTGACCTTGACCATGCCGGTGCCGAACGAGGGGTCGACGTGCTCGTCACCGACGATCGGGATCCGCCGGCCGGTCAGCGGCAGCTCGACCTCGGTGCCGATCAGGTGCCGGTAGCGCTCGTCTGAGGGGTGCACCGCAACCGCGGTGTCGCCGAGCATCGTCTCGGCCCGGGTGGTGGCCACCACCACGTCGTCGCTGTAGCGGATGGAGACCAGTTCACCCTCGTCGTCGGTGTGCTCGACCTCGATGTCCGACAGCGCGGTGAGGCAGCGCGGGCACCAGTTGATGATGCGCTCGGCGCGGTAGATCAGGCCGTCGTCGTACAGCCGCTTGAAGATGGTCTGGACGGCCCGGGAGAGGCCCTCGTCCATGGTGAAGCGCTCCCGGTTCCAGTCGACCGAGTCCCCGAGCCGGCGCATCTGACCCAGGATGGCGCCGCCGGACTCGGCCTTCCACTGCCAGACCCGCTCGACGAACCGCTCCCGGCCCAGGTCGTGACGGGACCGGCCCTCGGCGGCGAGCTGCCGCTCGACCAGGTTCTGGGTGGCGATCCCGGCGTGGTCCATGCCCGGCAGCCAGAGTGCCTCGTAGCCCTGCATCCGGCGGCGCCGCGTGAGGGCGTCCATCAGGGTGTGCTCGAAGGCGTGCCCCATGTGCAGCGAGCCGGTGACGTTCGGCGGGGGGATGACGATGGTGAACGGCGGCCGGTCACTGTCGGTCGAGGCCCGGAAGTACCCGGCGGCTACCCAACGCTCGTACCGTCGCTGCTCAACCTCGCCCGGCTGGTACTGGGCGGAGAGGGTCGGGGCCGCGGCGCGTCGGGTATCCAGTGTCTCGGTCACCCGCAAAGTCTACGGAGCCCGTTGCGGTACCCGACATCAGCCACCACCGGTTGGCGGTACGGTGGCGGCTATGTCCGATCCGCACATCTCCAGGCCGCCGACGGGTGACGAACCGGGGCTGATCGACCTGAGCCGCGACGAGCCGCCGCCCCGGCAGCGGTACACCGGGTGGCGGACGCTTCCGGGGGTGGACCAACCGGCGACCGCGGACCGACCGGCGGATCCGGGCCGACCGACGGGGCCGGCTCGGGGAGGTGACGGCCCGGGCCCGGACGGCGCGCAGACCGGCGGCCCGTCGCGGCGGAAGGTGATCGTGCTGGGGGCAGCCCTGCTGGTGGGCCTGGCCGGCGCGGCGACGTTGGGCACCGCGGGCTGGCGGATCGCCGCCCAGAAGGACGCCGAGCTGCGGACTCCGGCGACGGTGGCCGGCTTGACCCTGGACGACAGCGAACGCGCGGCGGCCACGGCTGACTACCTGCGTACCGGATTCGCCGCCGACATCGCCCTGGACCGCTCCGTCGGCGCCGTCTACGCCGACCCCGCCGCGCCGGACCGTAGCGTCCTGCTCTTCGGCGGCACCACCCTGATCTGGCAGCCGGAACGGGACCTCGACCGACTCTTCGAACTGGTCGCCGACGACGATGCCGGTGTCACCGGGCTCCGCGAGATGCCTGCCGGCGAGTTCGGCGGAGTGCTGAAGTGCGGCACCACCGATACGCCAGAGGGCGAGCTGCCGGTCTGCGGTTGGGCCGACCACGGCAGTGTGGCGATGGCGATGTTCCCGGGCCGCGACGTCGACCAGGCCGGCGAGCTGATGCGGGAGATCCGCGACGCCGTCCAGACCCGGAACTGAGCCGCTCGTACCGGAAACACAGCCCGTACCGGAAACACAGTCAAGGGCCACCCTGTTGGGTGGCCCTTGACCGGAAGTGTGTCCGGCGGTGTCCTACTCTCCCACACCCTCCCGGGTGCAGTACCATCGGCGCTGGAGGGCTTAGCTTCCGGGTTCGGAATGTTGCCGGGCGTTTCCCCTCCGCCATGACCGCCGTAACCTTATCGACTTATCAAACACACCCGCACCCGACACGTCGGGGGTCGTGTTCGTTTGTCGTGAGTTGCACAGTGGACGCGTAGCAGCTTTGTAGGTCAAGTCCTCGGCCTATTAGTACCGGTCAACTGAACCCGTTACCGGGCTTACATTTCCGGCCTATCAACCCAGTCGTCTAGCTGGGGGCCTTACCCCTGTCACCAGGGTGGGATACCTCATCTTGAAGCGAGCTTCCCGCTTAGATGCTTTCAGCGGTTATCCCTTCCGAACGTAGCCAACCAGCCGTGCCCCTGGCGGGACAACTGGCACACCAGAGGTTCGTCCGTCCCGGTCCTCTCGTACTAGGGACAGCCCTTCTCAAGTATCCTACGCGCACGGCGGATAGGGACCGAACTGTCTCACGACGTTCTAAACCCAGCTCGCGTACCGCTTTAATGGGCGAACAGCCCAACCCTTGGGACCTGCTACAGCCCCAGGATGCGACGAGCCGACATCGAGGTGCCAAACCATCCCGTCGATATGGACTCTTGGGGAAGATCAGCCTGTTATCCCCGGGGTACCTTTTATCCGTTGAGCGACACCGCTTCCACTCGCAAGTGCCGGATCACTAGTCCCGACTTTCGTCCCTGCTCGACCTGTCAGTCTCACAGTCAAGCTCCCTTGTGTACTTGCACTCAACACCTGATTGCCAACCAGGCTGAGGGAACCTTTGGGCGCCTCCGTTACATTTTGGGAGGCAACCGCCCCAGTTAAACTACCCACCAGACACTGTCCCTGAACCGGATCACGGTCCGAAGTTAGATACCCGAATTCAACAGAGTGGTATTTCAAGATTGCCTCCACCCGTACTGGCGTACGAGCTTCACCGGCTCCCACCTATCCTACACAATTCAATTCAGATACCAATGTCAAGCTATAGTAAAGGTCCCGGGGTCTTTCCGTCCTGCCGCGCGTAACGAGCATCTTTACTCGTAATGCAATTTCGCCGGGCCTGTGGTTGAGACAGTGGGGAAGTCGTTACGCCATTCGTGCAGGTCGGAACTTACCCGACAAGGAATTTCGCTACCTTAGGATGGTTATAGTTACCACCGCCGTTTACTGGCGCTTAAGTTCTCAGCTTCGCCCCCGAAAGAGCTAACCGGTCCCCTTAACGTTCCAGCACCGGGCAGGCGTCAGTCCATATACATCGAATTACTTCTTCGCATGGACCTGTGTTTTTAGTAAACAGTCGCTTCCCCCTGCTCTCTGCGGCCATACAACGCTCCACCCGCGCGGGGCTTCACGTCTCCGGCCCCCCTTCTCCCTAAGTTACGGGGGCAATTTGCCGAGTTCCTTAACCACAGTTCGCCCGATCGCCTCGGTATTCTCTACCTGACCACCTGTGTCGGTTTGGGGTACGGGCCGCTAGAAGCTCGCTAGAGGCTTTTCTCGGCAGCATAGGATCACTGACTTCACCTGAATCGGCTCGGCATCACGTCTCAGCCCCATGCACCACGGATTTGCCTATGGTGCGGCCTACACGCTTACCCCGGCACAACCACCGGCCGGGATCAGCTACCTTCCTGCGTCACCCCATCGCTTGACTACTACCCACCAGGTTCCCACGCTCCCCCAGCACAGTCCGAAGACCACACCAGGATCGGATGGTTAGCACAATGAGGTTCGTCATGGGCGCTCCTTCGCGGGTACGGGAATATCAACCCGTTGTCCATCGACTACGCCTCTCGGCCTCGCCTTAGGTCCCGACTCACCCAGGGCGGATTAGCCTGGCCCTGGAACCCTTGGTCATCCGGCGGAAGGGTTTCTCACCCTTCTTTCGCTACTCATGCCTGCATTCTCACTCGTGCCGCGTCCACAGCTGGGTCACCCCGCTGCTTCACCCCCGGCACGACGCTCCCCTACCCACCCACACACCTGCACACAACCCCCGAAGAGATCATGCGAAGTACCTGTGTGAATGCCACAGCTTCGGCGGTGTACTTGAGCCCCGCTACATTGTCGGCGCGGAACCACTTGACCAGTGAGCTATTACGCACTCTTTAAAGGGTGGCTGCTTCTAAGCCAACCTCCTGGTTGTCTATGCGATCCCACATCCTTTTCCACTTAGCACACGCTTAGGGGCCTTAGCTGGTGATCTGGGCTGTTTCCCTCTCGACTACGAAGCTTATCCCCCGCAGTCTCACTGCCGCGCTCTCACTTACCGGCATTCGGAGTTTGGCTGATTTCGGTAAGCTTGTGGGCCCCCTAGACCATCCAGTGCTCTACCTCCGGCAAGAAACACGCGACGCTGCACCTAAATGCATTTCGGGGAGAACCAGCTATCACGGAGTTTGATTGGCCTTTCACCCCTAACCACAGGTCATCCCCCAACTTTTCAACGTTGGTGGGTTCGGCCCTCCACGCGGTCTTACCCGCGCTTCAGCCTGCCCATGGCTAGATCACTCCGCTTCGGGTCTAGGACACGCGACTGAACGCCCTGTTCAGACTCGCTTTCGCTACGGCTCCCCCACCCGGGTTAACCTCGCCACATGCCACTAACTCGCAGGCTCATTCTTCAAAAGGCACGCCGTCACCCCTAAAGGCTCCGACGGATTGTAGGCGAACGGTTTCAGGTACTATTTCACTCCCCTCCCGGGGTACTTTTCACCATTCCCTCACGGTACTCGTCCGCTATCGGTCACCAGGAAGTATTCAGCCTTACCAGGTGGTCCTGGCAGATTCACGGCAGATTACAGGGGTCCGCCGCTACTCGGGAACACCCACAGAAGACCAGCCACTTTCACCTACCGGACTCTCACCGT